>DOPM01000033.1:6673-142022 GCA_003513495.1 Desulfosporosinus sp. | reverse complement strand
GTTGTGAAGACATTGATGTTTGCATAATCCTCGTATTGGTGAATCTCATTGAAAACAACAATACCAGACCGTAATCCATCTTTCCCCTTTGGATTATTCGTCCGGTATTTTATCTTTGATTTTGTTTTGAGATTTTCAATCTCTTCTTTGTTCCAGTAGAAATGCCTTTTCAGTTTCTTAGTATGTTCAGGATCTTCTAATACCCCATAGATATCATCAAATGGAGCCCTTGCTTGGAGTTCACTATTGGCGCAGATGTCTACGTCATACTTTTTGATACCATTATATTGAGAGGATAGGGCAAAACCTTCAAAAGCTATATAGCCATCTTTACCCGCCCCACGACCAATAAGCAGAAATAAGTCTGGCCAGCGCGGCAAACCATTAGCTTTATAAGTACAACAATGTAAAGTGAAAACAAATTCTTCCCAGTCAAATAGTTGATCATATGGGAAGTACTTTGTAAGGCTTAAATAGTTTTCGAGCTGTTCATCATCGGTGTATATATCCTCACTATTGAAGCATGCCCTGACATGGGCAACTAATAAGTGTTGCTCTTCGCAAGCCTCTATTGTTCCATTTTCTACGGCTTCGATATATTGAAGGATATGTTGATTGATCTTAGAGGTCATCACCTTCACCGCCAGATTGCGCCGGCTTGATTCCCAATTCTGTCAATAGTCTAAGCATTTGACCGTTTACTTTGATTCGCAGCTCAATACTATCGTTCTTTTTTAGGCCTTTTTGCCCGCCTCCATTATCATATTTGATGGTTACTCCGCGCCTTTGGATGTCGTCAACGAGGAGGCATTTGGTAACCCACATATCCATGTAGTCGCCAACAAGATCGGTATAATATTTCCCAAGAGTGCCGTTTTTCTTGAGCTGCTCTAATAAACCCCTCTGAACCTCGGCATACAATTCGGAGTTTAAATATTTCTTAGTTTTTGCATTCGGAGCCAAATCACCACCCCCCACCACCCCTCACGCGCGAAAGCCTAGGCAGACTGTCTATAACCCTTACCGGTCAAGCTCCCCCTAATTAAAATGCGTTTTTTTCTGACCGGGGGTATACAATTACCTTTTCAAATCGTGTTGCTCAATCTTTCTTCGATACAACCCAAGCAAGTATTCTATCTGCTGATACTTCTTTTCATTCCGAGTATCCGGAGTAGCTTTTAGTTGTGCAAACCGTTCAGATAAAAGGTTATACATGATTTCATCATGCTCTCTGTAGGTAATGGCAAAAAGCGCTTTCCTCGGGTGAAAGTCTATGTCCCCTTGAACAAAATACTTTTCTCGTAAGTCTTCTCTTTTACCTTTATCTATTGGATCAAGTATCCCACCACAATCACATCTGTGACCATCACTCTTGTTGTCTGTCCAAGCTATTAGCCGGCTGCACTCCATACACTTAAATAAAACGAACACTACCATCTCTCCTCTGTCAGCGGTTTCTTCTTCTCCTTTTGTCGGTACCCATGCGCTTCTTCATGGCAAGCATGGCACAAGGGTATAAGGTTCTTGTATTCTTTGCCCTCAAAAACATAAACCTTGCTCAATGCTAAGTGAGGATACTTCCTAACATACTGAACATGGTGGACCGTGTTAGCTCGCTTGTAAAAGCCTAGGTCTTTGTGGCGCTGGCACTCATACTTATGCTCTTCAAGCACATCTACTCTAAGCTTTATCCAGGGATCAGAAACATAGAAGGCATGAAGGTTGTCAGCATCAATTAAGCTTTGTACCCATCGGCCGACTTCATCCTGGTTATTAATATTCAATTTCAAATCCCTTAAACAAAAAAGTATATTTTAGAACTGGTTGTGTATATTAAAACGTTAGAAGGGCGGGATTATTGTGATGAATTTAATTGAAATAGATCTAAATAAGTTAATAGAATTAATTACTGCAATTATTTATCTTTTGGTAGCAATTCGTGGTTTTAAAAGAAAAAATAAAAAAAAGGCCAACAAGCCAAATATAATAAATCGTATTTCGAGAGGACCATGTAAAAGGGTCTTTTTTTATGCCCGTGATACTTATTTTTAACTCCGTCTATCATCTTTTTTTGCTATACATTATTTAAAGCCTCAATTTCTTTCCTCTTTTCACACTCCGGGCAACATACTTTTTCAAGAAACGAAAAATAATTCTTTTTACAAACTGGGCATAAAAAAAGAACTGGCTCAATTCTAGTTCTTTTGGCCATGTTCCCCCTCCTAACATAATCAAAAAGAAAGAGGCCCAAAGACCTCAATTAGCAAGAAAGTACTCTTATATATAGGTGGCAATCGTATGACAAAACTAGAACAACTACAGCTATACTTTAGATGCTATTGCTGTTTTTAAACACCAAGGCTTTGCATCCTTTATGCCAACAAACAGTATAAATCAAAAAACTTACTTTCCAATCTGTCTTAAGAAATTATTGTCATTTAATAAAGGATTTGGATTGTTCTTGTAGAAAGAGTTTGGTAGTTATTGCTGAAAATAAATTACGGAAAGGGGTCTAATAAGGTGAAATTTTCAGCACCCAATAAATGGAGTAAGGACTTTGATTACGATGGACTTCTCTATTTTGCTCAAAGACTGGAAGAAATGCTGTTTCACTATTCCATCGACATATATAAAGCTCCAATCCTTAATACTAATCAACTTATAATTGAGTATCTTGAAACAGGTAACAAAGTAGAACAAGGCAAAGTTAAAGAGTCAAATCTTGATTATATTTTAGAAGAGTTTAAGGATACTTTTCAAAATGATATTGTCTTGAAAAAATATTGGGGTCAACAAAATATTGAACGTGTATTAAGCGCTATAAACACTTCGACGAAGGTAGATCAATTAAAGCTTATGGACTATCTTCAACACATTTTTGGAGGAGGTAAATATTATCAATGGTGTGTTGAATATTTGAAATTTATAATTCCTCAGCAAAAGGAAAAAAAGAAAATTGAAAAAGCAATAAAATGTTTTTTACCGGAACTAATTTGCAGAGGATATACTTCAGAATATGTTTATACTTATACACAAAGATTTTTTTTCAAGAATAAAGTAGACTCAATGTCTTCTCTTAATGTCTTTTTAGAACATTTCAGCTTTACAAATAAAGATTTTAAAGTATATTTTGGAGTCTCCGACATAATCGTTAATTTTAAGGATATTCTAACAAAAATGTTAAAGATAAATTTTGAGGACGATGGAAATTTTAACAGACTTAAATTACCTAAAGACTTTTTGACTGTTTATATTAAAATTAAAGCTCTTGATTATTACTCAGCGATTAGAAAAGCATATGAGAAATTTAATTTATTTCTAAAGTTTTATAAATTCATTAGTCATAAGAATAGGTCCCTTATCTATAAAATAGGAATGACCTTTGAGATTAATGAAGGAGCATTTAATGTTTTGGCAGCAGTTCCACTGGGCTATAACTCAATTGAAGAATTAGATATACCTACTGCTGGAGATTTTGCAGAAACATTAGTTACTACTTTATTGGTTAACGCAAAAAAAGAATTTAAAATCCTTCAAAAAGCTATTGATTTACATAATACAGCATTATCTAATCGAGAATATGAAACAGGTTTTCTTAATCTTTGGTCGGTAATTGAAGTCCTTTGTATTCCAATGCAAAATGATTCTAAAATCAAAGAAGTAATCAAAATACTTGTCCCAATACTTCAAAAAGATTATTTAGTATCACTATTTTCAGATTTAAGAGCAAAAATTTCACAAGTATTGGAAAAAGAAGATTATCTTACATTACTCAAATCTGTTTCTCAAGATCTTGATGAACAAGAAAAAATAGCATGTTTTGTGTTACTACAAGAATATGAACCGTTGCGAAGCACTTATTATTCGAAACTAACAAATTATCCAGTACTACGAAGCAGAATACATGAGATTTCTAATTCTGGAAAAAGCAAAAAAACGATATTTCAAATAACTGAGAAATATAAAGAACGTGTTACTTGGCACATTCGCAGGATCTATAGAGTAAGAAACGGAATTGTTCATTCCGGTGACACGCCTAATAATATCAAAGCAATTGGAGAACATTTACATTCATACGTCGATTCTTTGATGTATGAAATAATTATTAAGCTTTCAACTCAAAAAGAATTAGCTTCTATTGATAATGTGCTCATTGATACAAATTTTGAAATACAGCAGTTCTATGAAGTGTTTAGAAGAGATGGCAATTTTGATAAATCAACAATTAAACAGATGCTCAATCCCTCGTTTATAACAGTGCAAGATTAGATAAATAAAATTTAATCTTCTAAACTTATTACAAGATATTGTGCACTCTAGAGGATTAAGGCCACCCTTAGAAGCCTTTGAGAATGAAAGCCAGGAGATTATAGACCTTCTGGCTTTATTCAATAATACGAGCACCCCATATATAGGTGGCAATCGTATATAAAACTAGAACATTTCAAGCTGAATATCCTGCTTGAATACAATTCCTTGCTCGGTTAGATCCTCGACCATCAAATACATTTTTTCCTCAGCCCTTTTAACCAGCGTCTGGACTGTACCCTTCTGTATCCCCATGATCGCTGCAGCATCCCCAAAGGAATAACCGTTTGCCCTAACTAACGAGTAAGCTTCCTTCTCCTTCACTGTCAAATCTCTAAAAGCATACTTAAGATCGCCTATTGCTCGTTGCATTTTTTCGCTAACCTCAGTCGGCTGACTCTGTAAAGCAGCTGCCCGAACAAAAGCAAGGTTTTGCGGATCCACTGGTACTTCTCTCTGTATGGAGCTTCTTCTAGTAATCCCTCGTCGACTACCAGGTTGTTTCCCGTTCTCCATATACTCAATTGAATAACTCAGACTGTCGGCACAGCTGCCTAGTAACTTTTTATCTTCTGGATCGGTGGCCAAATTTTTTGCTCTATTGACTTGTCTCAAAGCATTTTTGTAATCATTGATTAGCTCCTTCACTCTTGGCCACCCCTTTCGTTCACCCCTTTATTCACATTTAATTAACAGGTTGTCCACAGGGTTATCCACTTGCTCCACAAACCAAACAATGTATACCAGCGCCAACCTTCACGGTCTTTCCCCCACATTCTTTGCAACCTTCACCAACCCTATGGTAATAACAATTTTTCATCTTTGGATTCTTAGCAAGGCTACAATTCTGGAGATCCTGTTCAGTTTTTCTTTCCGGATTACTGCAGAATCTATCCCCGCACTTCAGCATGTTGATCCTCCGATCATCGGCATTTCATCCCATGTTCGACCATCTAGTTCGCGGCCAGCTTTCTTTTTGCCGACTCTCTTGAGGTAAACAACTCTATCTCCATGAAATCCGCGTCCGCCATTGATATTCAACCTCTGAACTCCATTCTTTTCTTCCGGGATATTGCCCCAGTCCGGATCATCCTTTTCTCTGTCATAGAACGTTTTCCATTCTCCCCACTGCTTAAAGAAAAACGATACACTAGCATCTTGGCACTGATCCCTCAAGCCCAGCACCCAATCTGGATGCATTGGCCTTGCACCTGGTCCTGATTCTCCGCCGCCGATGACCAAGTCAAGACCGTCTTTTTTTCTGTGCCCACAATGCTTTGAGCAAGTTAAATCCTTTATGCAACCAGGATGACAAAATCCGCCTAAATATCTACTTAGATCAACAGGACCCAGCAACGGCTCTGCACTGATAAACCGCACTGACGCCGGTGTCTGTAACAGCAATGGAATCCTTTCGTCAGCTTCAGCTTGATTCTCTACTGAGACACCAAGCCAAACGTTTTTTAGAGGAAAGCCAAAAGTCATTTTCCTTCGAGTCATCCCATTAGATAACTTTTCCGGTTTCGCCTGTTCTTCTAAATCTTTCTTGATTAATTCCATTATTCGCTTCATGCGTTCAGGGCGCTTCGTAAGGACCATAAAAGTATGTCCATTAATCCATTGAGCGTTTGCCATTGCGTTGAACACCTTAAAAATAAACTCATCTGGTACATCATCATGAAACAGATCGCTCATAGAATTAACAAATATTCTTCGCGGTTTCTTCCACTGCATCGGCTGATCCAATCGCTCTGGATGACACGCTACGTCATTAAAATTTCGGTCCTTATAAGCAGGATTGCCCATTGCTCTTAACCTTGGCCATAATCGTTCGGCATAGCAGTTGCGGCAGCCTTCGGAAACCTTACTGCAACCAGTAGTTGGATTCCATACAGCGTCGCACCACTCTATCTTTGATTTACTCACGCTTCCGCCCTCCGATCCTCACCCACCGGCAATCATCGATCTTTTGGTAGTAATCACATTTATCCTTTTCCGCACAATCCTTGCATTGACACTTAGAGGCCTTACACTTTCGGCATTTGCACATCCCTATCCAACTCCTTTATACACGCAATAATAATCTGCTGTATCGCTTCACGCTTGGCCTCTGTTTCAACTTTCATTTGCGGTTTACCGATTTTGATCAAGGTCTGCAGGCTCCTAGCAACCTTTGTCTCAAACTCTTCTTCAAGACGGTAAGTCTTTACCGGCCCGACCTCCGGCACATCCTTAGCCTGCATGAGCTTGGCTGTCACTACGGTTCCGTAGGCCTTCATGACGGCACCTCACTTTGGCGTTTCTTTGCTCTAAGTATTTCGAGCCGATGAAGCTCAATCTCATTATCCGCAACCCATCCGGCAACCGTCTGTACGATAAATTTCAGGTCCTTATCATCAACCGGCATCGCCTTGGTCCTTTCTGGCTCAAATATGAGCTTATTGTCTAGTTCGTTTTTGCCTGCGAAATATTGGCCGTTAAGTACCACGAGTGCTTTCATGGGTTTTCCTCCTTGCAAGATACTTCTGGATAACCTTACTTGCCTCAGTCCATCCATAGCAGACAGTTGAGTAATAACCTTGCTTTTTAGTCTCTTCTATCCACCATTCCTGGGCTTCCGACGTCTTATTACCCTTTACCTTAAGCTCAATATATAGTCCGTGATAGCCACCCCGGGCAACAGGAAGCATGACATCAGATACCCCTGCCAAAACTCCTTCTCGCTTCATCCTTGCCCCTTGGACTATATTTCTTTTTGCGTTTCCGTTCCCGATGGCGTGAAGGAGTTTAAGTTCAGGATATTGGCATTGAGCCATCTTTGCCCACTGGAAGAGGGAGATTTGTTCATCCGATTCTTTGTGGTTCATTGCGCCCTTCTCATCTCCTGCTCGTGTTCTGCATCGTAAATCGTCATTTGGTAATCCGCTTCCCTAACAGCCTCAGCGAATTTCTCAATACCATGCTCCCAGAGCCCGTGCCGGTGAATAACATCGGAAAACTCTTCGACATCATGCTCCCGGATATACCAATTGTCCGGATCATCTTTTTTGGCCCATTCCTTCCTGATGATTTTGCCTGTTGCTGGTTCAATGACTTCCATGCCAGTTTTTCTTTGAATGTGGCAGAGCTCATGATCGATAAGGGCTTTGAGTTTTTCTGTTGGCCACGCCTCAAGCGCTAGCTCAATAATAAAAATGTGAAACATCTTGCCAGTTAAGAATCTTTCAAAGCTCGTACACTTTTTGCACTTGCCTAACCAATCTACCCCGCTATCATCCCGCGTAAAATACTCTATAACTTCCTTGGCATCCTTGAGGTGCGGATGATGATCGTCAATTAGTTCCTCGGCTATATCTCTGATCCGCGGTGATTTTTCGTAACCCATCTTGTTTCCCTCCGATTCCTGTTTTTACAGATAAAAACCATCGTACTTACCCGGCTTTGGCGGCTCAGGAGGCTTGTCCCCTGGGTCTTTGTTATTTCGCTTGTGTCCTTTTTGCTTTTTACGCTCAATCTCTCTGGCTTCGACTTGGGACACGGTTAGAATCCCATTATCACGCCAGTCCGTAAGCACAGCTCGTAAATAGTTCATGTTTTTTACATTGGCATCCAAACAGCGTTTAAGCGCTTCGATAACAACAAAGTCAGGTTCCGTGCTTCCTCTTGTCAAGAATTCATCACACCAGGCAAGGATATTGTTAGCTGTACCCTCCGGGATGGGTATCCCCCAATTCTTTTCGGCCCAGTTAACTGCTCTGGTACCCAAATCCTTAGGACGTTCTACATCGACGACCTTTGAGAAAGTCTCGTCTAAGTCGTTCGGAGTTTCCGGCAAATCGTTCGCGATTTCATCGGGATTCGTATCACTTTCAACCGATTCGTTCACGGTTTGCTCATTTTCCTCGCGCGCGTTGTTGTTATTGTTGTTACTACAGAAGGTGAAGGGTGGAAGGGTGGAGGGTGAAGGTGAAGGTGTGTTTTCCCGCGATTTATCGCGCACTTGCGCGTTCACTAGCGCTATGGGTGGAGCTGGATACTTTGATTCATCAACTTCGCGCTTGGTTTTTCGAATATGAGTCTGATACTTGAACCACTTTTCGTGAGGAATAGCCATATATGGACGTCCATCTACTTCATAAAGCTGAATTAGTCCGTGTTCGTGATATAGGCGAAGCGCTGCATCGATCGAATCAGCTGAAACTATTTCGTTTCCAGGGAAAATCTTCATTTTGAGTTTTCTAGATTTAGCTTCTGCCCTTCCCCAGTCATCAAATGTTGTTAGTATCCATGGCCATATGAGTGCAGCGACTTGGTCTTGCTCTGCCACATCAAGCAACCGTTCGTCTATACTCATGCCACTTGTGATGTAAACCTTCCTACTCACTTTCTCACCTCACCCTAAAATAGAGCCATTTGCTCAATCTTCTCGACCTTAGGTTCCCTAAAATCAATTTTCTTTACTTTCTTACAGCCTGCTTTGGCCAACCAAACTTCACCTTCTGCAATCAACTCTTCTTGTGTCTTAAATCTTTTGAGACTCAACGAGATACTTCTTGCAGACGTTGGTAAAGAAATATACATGCGATACAGCTTGGCCTTCTGGCTCCAGTAGATGTCGAATCTGATTTGTTCTCTTTCGGAGAACGCTTTTTTTGTCGGCACGCAAACATCTAGGTTAGCGTCAACTTTTTCACGCCATTCTTTCTGAGTACGATCCGAGTGCATGTCTTGTTCCGGTTTGTAAAAGTCAGATTCTCCAAATAATGTTGGCGATTCATATTCTTTACGAAATGAAAAGGTTGACTTACACCCATGGTCTTTAAGGAGCTCATGAATCTTTTGAAATCGTTGCTTATACAGCATGATTCTTAAACCTCAACCAAAAGCACGCTCCCGCAGCCCGGGCAATGCTCCTCTTTCCATCGATCAGTCAGGCCTATTCTAAGATGAATCACTACCGGCCTGTAGGTTGAGTGATGCAGATCTTGCGCTTACTGGCGAATAGCTGCCAAAGAAGATGTTTCATTCCACATCCACCGCCTCTCCAGCATCGGTTAAATATTGATCATCATGACATAATGGGCAATCTATAACCGCATGATCATCAAAGTCCTGGTCGACCGCAAATTTGACCTCGCAATGACTGCAGTAATAGACTTGGTATTTACTCATCTAGCTCGCCTCCCCTTACCTTGGTCTCAGTCGACCATAAATCACCTTTCCATGATTAAAATGGACATAGAGCTAATTCGATTTCCTTACCAGGCTCTGCAACCTCTACTTCTTTCCTCGTCAAATCTCTGATCTCGCTAACCATCCTGGCCGCGTCGGAATTACCATCACTCAGATGAATCAATACAATCTTTCTAACTCTTGTGAGGTCGTTAGCTCTCAAAAAGTCCTTAACATTGTCCATGCTGAAATGACTCTCTAGTAGCCGGTTCTTTAACGACTCAGGTACCCGTCCCGTCTGAATATTTTCTTCGAGAATATCACGGCAGTAATTACATTCGACTAGGATATAGTTAAGGCCATTGAACCGGTACCGGATATAATAGGTATCTGTTGCGAAGAGAAGTTTTTCACCTGTCGGCTTGTAGGCTATCAGGTATCCAAGAGGCTGAGCACAATCGTGCTGAGTGTCAAAAGGCAGTATTATGAAATCGTCTAGATCAAAACTCATCCCGGATATTACTGGCATTAGCCTATGGGTATTTAGGGTTTCCACGGTCTTTAAGGTACCCATCGACATATAGCAATCAATTCCGGAAAAGGTAAGTTCCTTAACTGCCTTGGCGTGGTCCTGGTGTTCATGCGTAACCAAACACCCGCGGACACGAGACAAATTAAAGTCAAGCGCCTTTTGTATCTCCTTGAAGGGAACCCCTGCGTCAAGCAGGAGGCTCCCTGTTGGTGTTTCAAGGATGTAACAGTTTCCTTTTGAGCTTGAGCCAATTACTTTTAGTTTCATGGCTTAGAAATCCGGTCCAGCTGGTGCTTGAGTGTTCTCCTGAACTGGCCGAATTGGTGGATCTTCATGGTGGACTTGTTCAGGCTCAGGCAAGCAGTCAGGTGACTCATTCTCTGGAGGAGTAATATCGATCACGTTTTGGTTCGCGTTTTCGGCAATCGTTCGTTCAACATCCGACTCTGCAAACTCGTTCTCGATCTGCTTGAGCTTCATGTAGTCATCGTCAATCTTTTGTGAGTCGATGGTGATATCCTTGTAGGCAGCTCTGTAGATGGTCTTATAACACATCTTGTCATACCATCCTTCGACCGTTTCCTTCCCTACTTTTTGCCCATTTTCCCAAACGTCTTTCTCTCCACCCCAAAACTCAGCGGATGCGTGCTTGGGTTTACGCTTCTCTATATCTTTTAAGGTAAGAACTACAAGCTTGTTCATCTCAGGCTTATCGGGGAATGAATGGTAGTAAAAACCTCCAATTATGGTACCCCTGTCAAAATCATTAACGATCTCAAATTCGTATGTCTCAACCTTATTATTTCGGTCCTTTTTGAAAGATTTGAATCGGTCGTTAGAATAAACCAACTCGACTGCAACGTCCGGTACATCTAGTCCGTATTTTTTTGCCTTAAGCTCGATCCCTCGGTATCCAGGCATGAACGTCATGCTGTACTTCTGGGTCGCGTTATCCTTGAAAGGAATTAGGCTCACGTGGTTGTCTTGGGTTGGGTCCCAACCGATCCTAGCAGCCGAAACAACACTCTGAGCAAGCTTCTCCATGTCCACATTTGACCAAACAACAGGGACTTTATCGCGATACTTCTCCGCTTTCTTTTTACGCTTATCCTCTGCAGATCTCAAAGCCATATCGGCAACCATGAAGTAGTTTTGAGCAAGACGCTTTTGGAAATTAGTTAGGACAACTTCGCCAACTCCACCTCGGAATTCAGCTAAGACCTTATTCATAAACCTTTCGGACATGGTTAGTTCATGGTCGTTTTTAACCGTTAAATCTTTTGACATGGTTTATTCCTCCTCGAATTCTCTTATTAATCGCAATAACTTCTATTGCAATGTGGGCACCCGGTAACAAGTTCCTTCTCGGCTTTGTCGACCGTTATCCCGGTCGTAACCTCAACATCACCATACACATAACCCGTATCGGTCTTTATATAACCAGGATTCATTCTCGTCCATGGATCATAAATATTTCGATGACATCTCCAGCAACGTCCACTTTCCGGGGCAAAGTGTGGAACCTTATTGACCCTACAATATTCAGCTTGTTTCTTTCTGGCCAAGTTTGAATCATATCCGTTCATCGTCAAGCAACCTCCACTCTAAGCACTTTATCCGGCTCGCTCTTAATCAAATTAACAACCTGACTCTTAGTCTCAATGATCCGCGACACCGACTCCCTAAAGTCGATAAAGATTGGTGCTGTGCATCCGTAATGGCCCGCTAGGACGTTTATAATATCAAGGCCAGAGTTAACCTTCCCGGCATGGTTCACGTTTGGCCAAGTAACGCCATCGGCCATGGCCTCACAACATTCTTCGATGCCGCCATTTATATTGACCTTAAAGAGCTTCCACTTTACAATCTCGAACCGGCTATTTATGGTGTCCTCAAGGAGATTAACCTTTGCCTTAACGAACTGTTCGATCAAATACTTATGCCCCTCGAACTCACTTAACTGACCAGCTAATGAGCGTTCTTCGTCCTTCAACTCTTCGATCCGTTCTTGAGTTCTTATCTGTACATCACGGTTATTGAGGACCTTGTTAAGCTCATTGATCTTCTCTGCGACCTCGTTCTTTCGCTGGATAAGCTCGGAAGTCTGGTCCTCGATCGGCTTATTGAGTTCAGTCTTGAGGGCCTGGAATTGAGCCTGTAGGGTTGAGTATTTTGCATCTGCCTCATAGTTGGCCCCGAAAGTGCGTTGTCGTTCGGCTTCGATTTCTTTGTTAAGCTCGGTGAGCCGTTCGGCAAGTTCAGACCGTTTCAAGTCGGTAAGAATAAGTTTGCTCTCAAGCTCCTCCAACTCATTTTTTCTAATGTTTATCCTTGAAGCTATCGCTTTACCATCTTCGTTGATCTTAGCCAAGGCATGAGCCTTTGTTGATTCAAAGTTTGCTCTCATTTGAGTTATTTGGGTTTCCTTTTTTTCTTGCGGCAACGACTGCTGACACGTTGGACAGATAAACATATCCGGATCAGGATCAACAAACTGCTTTTCATTTTCTGAGTTCCATCTTGCACGCAGGGTTACAAGCTCATTTTCCATATCTGAGATATTCGCTTTGCTTGACTTGATATTAGCTTCGCTGGAACTCAGTTCCGCGCTTACTCGGTACCTTTCGCCCTCGAGCTTCGATTTTTCATCAATAGCCCTATTAAGGCCAGCCATTGCACCTGCATCCAGTTCCTTCTTGCGTTCATCCATGGCAGCAGTGAGCTTGAAAAGGTCTTGTTGGTTTTGGCGATACTCGGCAGCCGTCTGGCTTGCATCCGTCATGCTTTGCTCGATCTTCCTTAGAACTGCTTTCTGTGCAAGTAGATTCTCCTCGACCACCTGATAATTAACATCTTCACTAAGTAGTGTCCTTGATAATTCGTTAATCTTGATCGGGATCGCGTCGATGTCCTTATTCAGCTTCTTAATCCTTTCGGCAATAATCTTCCTTTGATCATTGATTGATCTACCGGATAATATATCAGTGAGAGCGGCAAGACTCTTGTCAGATGCAATTACATCCGCATCCGAGACATCGCCACAGATCTCCATGAGTGTTTTCCTACGATCCTCCCACTTTAACTGAGTGCAAAAGTAGAAAGGGTTTGTCAGGAGCTTGAAAGCATTTTCATCGATGATCGAATTGATTTGGTCTGTATACTCCTTCTTTTTGACTGGCACCGTGTCAATCCAATAAGAGGTTTGATGACCCGTAAACTCCTTCGAAGCCTCACCCCGTTTTTTTGTCCAGACCTCTTCAAGCATTTTGCGGAGGATTTTGGGACGACCATCAATTAAAAGATGGAGCACAACCTCAGTTTCAAGATAATTGATGTCGTTACCATTCTTACCCTGAGGCTTTACCGAGAAGTCGGCCCGGTTCGCCGAATCTTTGTTGAATAAAATCCATAGGAACCCATCGTAAAGCGTTGTCTTACCAGTCCCATTCTCACCAAAAACGTTTGCGGTCAGGCCGTTAATATCGAGAGTGAATTGCTTGATCCCTTTAAAATTTCTAAGCTCCATTCTTGCGAGTCTTATCTCGTTCATTGCGCCACCTCCGTAATTTCGGTATAATCTAGTTGAGATATTTCCCTTGGGACCTCCATTGCAGTGGGGGTCTTTTTCATGCACAGATGCATAAGAGTTTCGCCGTTATAGTCGATAAAGTGGAATTCACCTAGTTCGCCACCATCAATCTCAACGCCGACATTGCCTCGGTACTCCATACCAGGGAATATGTCCCCTAGCACTCCGTTAAGATCATCCTGATCTGCATCTAGAACCGAGATCACGGTTACTCTCATAAGCCCGTTTTCGTGGAAACCTATACTCACTTGAGAAACTAGGTGTCTAAAGTTTTTGGCAAGGCCCTGGAGGTCTAGAAGTTGACCAATTGTAAGGTCCTTCATGCTACACCTGCCAGTTTGACTCGGACGACCTCGGCTAACGTTGCCAAGAATTCACTATTTGTAAGTTTTCGATCCGTACCAAGAACTTTTTTCTGAGTGAGGAAATCTGATTCCGCGCTTTCTAAAGCGTGTCTTATTCCTCTCTCCACTCTCGATGGGGTTGTGTCTTCCATCTCCGCAATGGTTTCGTACAACTTAATAACCCTCTGGATAGCCTTTGGATTTGATTTAATAACCTTCATAGTCGTTTTAATGTACTCATAACCCCTAAGATGAACCGGTATTTCTAATTCTCGGAGAGCGTTAATAACTTCTAAGTCAAATTGATCGAGCTTTTCCAATTGAACTCCTCCTTACTTTCCAATCCAAACTTCCAATTCCCAAACACCGAATTCTATAGCATCACTCCGTTTCTCCATGTAAAGATCGATCCTATTCCCCCGGATCGCGCCACCACGGTCCGTGACAGTGTATGTATTCCCTAGCCTCGGAATATGGATTTGGGTACCGAAAGGTACGCTCGGATCGGCGGCTATAGTTCGGCCTTCTTGGACTGTTTCCCCGCTGGCCGTAATGCCCTTGCCATCCATTCCTTTGTCGTTGGCGGAGTAGGCCGTGACGATCATGATTCGTCGTTCAACCTTTGATGATGTACCTCGACTAATCGGCGTTGCAGGGACCGATTCCTGGGGGGATCTCGTTTGTTGGTGGATTGATTGAGGCAATTCCGGGCAAACCGCTTTCGACGGTGTTAAGCATAAGATCGCTGCCAGTAGTAGTGGGATAACAAAAATCCTTCGAACTTCTAATCACTCCTTTTTTAGCAAGTTTTTCAACGTAGGTGCAAACTACTGTAAAACTGCAGTGTGTTTTATCTCGCGGTCCAGCGCAACCTCCACAGGTCTCCAGGCGTTTGAAAAAGCGTTCATAGGTCATTAGTGAACCCTTCCCCCTTTAGACCTTTCCCTCCATCGCATGTACTTTTGATAGTGATTAACCTTTGGTTTAGGTCGCTCTGTGAAAATTGGGGTAAATACTATTGTAAATAGTCCCTTCGCCCAGTAACCTTCAGGCCCAAGTTCCCACCTCATACCGCACCCATTTACCGTGCACCTAGCTTTTGTTTTTCCCTCCGGAAACACCATAGGTTGTCCACATTTGCAGAGGGGAATCAACTTAATAACTTTCTTCAAGGCACCTCCCTCCTAAATTAAGCTGCATTTACCTCGGCCTTCGCCTCTTCCTCGGAGTCAAAGCTCCCCGCAAATATACCGTCTATCCAAAGCTCGACATAACCGCGTTTCGGGATGATCTCGTATGACACGGGTATCACCTCCCCCTTATTAGGCTACATTCCCGCGGCCCATTGCAACAAAACATCCGGCCGCTATCTCCACCGCTTCACTTAGGCTCGTCCGCTTGCCGAAGTTGACGCGGTTAATTTTTATGTCCGTTGTGGCAAGGTCCATAATTTCGGCGAATTGAGCATCGGTCAGTGGACCTTTCTTTGATTCGAGGATTTTTCTGAGCACGGTATCACCTCACTTCAATGCATTCAACTGCATCATTAAGTACATGAATTTCCCCATGGCGGTTTCCGCTTTTTCTGCATCTTCCTTTTCAAGGGCTTCGACTACCTCACACGAAATATCTCTGAGTTTCCTGAATACGTCTATAGTCTCCATCGCACTCCACCTCACTTCCTATTCCGTTTCCTGGACTTCCTAGCCATCTTGTTTCTGGCCTTTCGCTTAGCGTGTTCCTTGCCGGGTAACCCATCGTTTATAATCCGCCCCGCCGGCATCGGCAAGAGATTGCTTGAACCGTAGGGCTGCATCATGCTGCTCATGAGCATGAGTTCGGCTAAGTTTCGTTTCATGGTTTTTCCTCCTTTCTTGAAATATTTACAGGTTTTCCCTCCATCCTCGTCGAAATGGTAAGTTGTCCAGACTAACTATGTCGATATGAGAGGAGGGATAATAATGAATTTGACGTTAAAATGTGGTGATTGCGGATCAACCATGACTCTGGATTTTAAAGCCCTTCAATCTAGAGCAGCTCATCAAAGTCATTTTGCTATCCGATGCCAAGCCTGCAATGCGAGGCTCAATGACAACGTTGCCTATCAATTACTAGATCTTATCAAGGAATATCAACAGTACGAGCTTAAGTGGGAATTTGAGTTTAAGCTCACGCCGCCTAAAGAGTCACAAACCTAGACTGGTACATTAGTGCTTCGTTGATGTCTTCGAGTGCTTTGTAACACTCGTCATAGGTCATGCCTTTACTGGCAAATAGCTGAATAACCTCTTTCGTAATCTCCTTACGAGATTCATGTGCTGGATGGTCACTTTTCCAGATATGAGACTCTTGAGGAGATTTTAATTCTGCTCCCTCTTTCACGTTTCTCACCCACTTCCTAAGCTATCGACTTGGTTATCCCGTTTTGTGCAAGGCCTTAGACCTATAAGCCTCCAACTCCACAGCAAACTCTTCTATCGTTATCGATTGCCGAACTGAAACTTGCCCTTTCAGCTCGGCTATTTCTTTGTACAGAGCTAAAACTTCCTCGGGCTCTGCTTTTGCCATTACTTCTAGAGCTTCACTGGCATCGATCGACAGATTAATAATTTGTTGAAATGGTTTAGCCGATACCATTTTATGAACAGCTTCAAGCAGCTCAGCCTTCGCCTCCCGGTCCAGGTTAGTGCCCCATTGTTCGATCCATGACTCGATGGGTGTTTGGTCCATTTGTCTCACCTCCCTCCATTAGCCAACGTTTTAAGTACGTATGTTCATTGCTCAAGTCGTTTACTTAAACAACTCGAGCAAAATCTTTTTCATTGTTAGCAGTGCTTTCATCCATGAATAAAAAGTCTAGAGTAAGCTTAGGAAAGAATTTGTCTCGAATTTTCTTCATTTCCTTGATAGTAAAATCGGAGTTTCCGGAAAACTTACTCCTTAGCGTCTTTGGTGTGCATCCCAATAGTTCTACAATGTGTCTTTTCTTAATTCCGATTCTTGCCATTTCTGCATTTAAGTTAGGAAACATGTTTTGGCACCCCCTTTCATTACCCCTTCTCGTAATCACAAGTTAAATATAATACCCCTTGGGGTAATATGTCAATGGGTAACTTATAAAATATTACGCAAAGGGGTAAAATATGTATTGTTATTTTGTCGATTTTGGATATAATGATATTTGTAAAATATTTGTAGGGAGCTGTTGGTTTGAATGAACATGATTGAAAAGATAGAAATGATGATGAAAGAGAGGGATCTGAACAAATCTGATGTTGCAAAAGGGGCTGGCATTCCTTATACAACTTTAGATGGCTTATTTAAAAAGGGTTTCGAAAACGTTAGGTTTCCGACACTAAAAAAGCTTGCTCAGTTCTTCGATGTATCAATGGAATATTTATCTAATGAAAATGAGGATAATCGAGATTTTGGTAAAGTTTTTATTAATGAGTTTGATGCAGATGAGCAACGCCTAATCAGTCTCTGGAGAAAACTTTCCCGAGATGAACAAATGAAATTGATAGGTAGGATTGAAGCAAAACTGGAAGACGATAAGGAGTAAGTATTATGGCCAAACAACGTAACCCAAACGGCTTAGGAAGTTATAAAACTCGTAAAGATGGTCGTGTCCAATGGACTCAAAAAAAGGACGGGAAACCCAGGACACTATATGGTAAGACTTTAAAGGAACTACAAGCAAAAGTTAGAAAAGTTGCAGATCTACCTATTACCGAGTCAAATAAATTAAAAGTCGATGAATGGTTTTTGAAATGGCTGGAGATCTATATAAAGCCCATAAAAAAGACTGCTACGTACGAGCAGTATAAAACCCTATATGAACAGCATGTAAGTCCTGTATTGGGCCACAGAAAGCTTCCTGGAGTAGAAGCAACAGATATTCAAACTGTAGTTGCTAAGATGAATTCAAAGGTTGTAAAGAAAGCTGTACTTGGCGAAGATGGAACTGTAATAAAACCCGAGCAAAAAGGTTATTCAACTAAGACAATCAAGGAAACAGTCGGAGTAATGCGCAGGGGATTTGCAAAAGCTGTCAAGGAAAAAAAGATACCAGAAAGCCCCGTGAAGGACATCGAGATTCCCAATAAACAAAAAAAACCTAGAAAAGTATTATCGATTAAAGAGTTGCACGATCTTTTTGGGGCCATGAAAAACAGCCGATGGATATGGGCAATGAGGTTACTACTCGTAACCGGAATGCGTCGCGGAGAATTACTCGCTCTCCGGGATAATGATATTGATTTAGATAATCGCCGAATTGTGATTGACGAATCTGATAGTAAGGATGGTATCGGAGACAACAAGTCAGCGAAAATTCACTACGTACCTTTATCCAAAAAAGCAATAGAGTATCTGAGTGAGCAAGGAAAGATGCTAAAAAAAGAAACTAATCCGATCCTCCACAATAAGGACCTCAAAAAAACAGGATTTTTATTCCCCAGTGAAAACGGAACGATGCTCAGGGCTGATTCGTTTACCAAAATGGTTATGAGATTTGCAGAAAAAGCTGAAATAAAGGCTAGCCCTCACTGCTTAAGACATACGTTTGTATTTTTAAACAGAAAAACTCTTTCCTTAAAAGATTTACAGTATATCCTTGGCCATGACGAATCTACAACAACGTTAGATATTTATGGAGATATGTTCGATGACTCATCTGAAGAGACAGCAAATGCAATCGATAATGTATTTGATAAAATAGATGAAAAACTCATGAAGATTGACGAAGAGAAAAACAAAAAACCTATAGAAATGGGTAAGGTAATCGAGTTCAAAAGGAAAAGCAGTTGACCCCCTTTTGACCTACTTTTTTTAGGAATATAGGCCAAAATAAGATCTTTGATAAATTTTTACAAAACCCTAGGAACCGCATGAGAGTAATGAATTACCCATAATGGGTAAATCACTTATCCTATGAATTTTTGGTTCGGGACCAAGAGGCCGTGGGTTCGAATCCCGTCGCCCCGACCACTTCGACGATATGTAAGTCTTTAAAGGTGCCTATCTAAGACCGCTTATTTTAAAGTGATCTTAGATAGGCACCTTTTTTCTTGTGTCTTAATCATTCTGTAAAATTAGATTTCATTCTAAGTCTGTTTTTTCATACTATAAAAGTGGTCTTAATTAACAAATAGTGATAAAATCTAGTTAATATAAGAATAATAATTTCATAAGGAGTTCTTCCTAATGCTGAAAGGTCAAAAAACAGCGATTCGTCCTGTTGAAGAGGATGATATTGACGAATTATATGAATGGTACAATGACCCCGATGTTAATCTATGGTCTAGCGGGGCTTGGCCGTTAAATAGTTTACTCAGCAAAGATCAGATTGCTGTTAAATTTCTTGATGAATCGCCGGATATTTACCGTTATTCTATTCTAGATGATAACAAACAGCTTATAGGCACTATCGGTTTCAAAGAAGTCAATATACCAGCTCGATCAGCGGCTATTTATGTGGTTATTGGCAAGAAATCTTATTGGGGAAAAGGTTATGGAACTGATGCTCTAATAGTATTTGCACGCTTCCTTTTTACACAATGGAATCTGCACCGCATTTCATTAGATACTTGGGATGAAAACACTAGAGCGATTAAATCCTATGAAAAAGTCGGGTTCAAGATTGAAGGCCGCCAAAGGGAAGCTCGTTACGTATTAGGGAACTATCATGATGCCATTCTCATGGGTTTATTGCGTGATGAATTCCTGGCCCTACATGGGATTTGCTTCCACTGTCAGAAAGTATAAACTTGCGTTATATACTGCAAAAAGGCTAATACGTGCAAGACAGTGTCTTCGGGCGCCAGCCAAGTTTTCTTTAGCGGTGAAAGGTCATGAGTAAAATACCTCATTTAAATCAGGAATATTGTTAATGGGGTTGATAAAATCGATAGCCTGGAGTAAACTATAAACAATTCAATAATCGTAATACTCCTCTGGGGTTGGGTGTAATTCCCTACCGGCGGTAAAGCCCGCGAGCCTTTATTGGCAGATCTGGTGAAATTCCAGGGCCGACAGTTAAAGTCTGGATGAGAAGAGGAACAGCCTATTTATTGTGTTCGCATGCATTTTTTCGCTTTGTTCAAGTGAAACTATGGCTGGCGTCGCGCATGAAGGCTTCTCAGCTATGTTAACACGTTCGATGACAATGTCTGCAAGAAGGGCTAATACGTGTAAAGGCAATGTCTGTAAGAAGGGTTACTACGTGCAAAGACAGTGTCTTCGTGTGGGCGATAGCTAAGTTTTCTATAAGCTGTGTCTTTAACCCAACACCCAGAGTAAAACGGGTGTTTTTTTATTTCTATTTTTTTTGGTTATTGGGAGACACTAAATAATGAATAGAAAGGAAACCATCATGTACAAATCAAGTCCTTCAAATCAAATCGATGAAAAATTTATGAGAAGTGCGCTTGAGTTGGCGGCCAAGGCATTAGGCAGAACTAGTCCAAATCCTTTGGTGGGGTGTGTTATCGTCAAAGACAACGCCATAGTCGGAAAAGGGTATCATCATAAAGCAGGAACTCCTCACGCAGAAGTTCACGCCCTTGCAGACGCAGGAGATCTAGCACGTGGTGCTACGGCTTATGTAACCTTGGAGCCATGTTCACATTTTGGGCGAACTCCTCCCTGTGCAGATGCTCTAATCCGTGCCGAAATTAAACGAGTTGTCGTTGCTATGAAGGATCCTAATCCATTGGTCGCGGGTCGCGGTTTAGATCGATTGCGGGATGCAGGAATTCACGTTGACTTAGGTGTTTTGGAACAAGAAGCTTCACGCCTTAATGAAGACTTTATAAAAGCAATTACCACTGGCTTGCCTTTCATCCTTTATAAGACCGCGATGACCCTAGACGGAAAAATTGCCACTGAAACAGGTGACTCGCGTTGGGTAAGCAATAAGGCCTCACGTTATTATGTACATCAACTTCGAGATGCCTATGATGTAATTCTCGTAGGGAGTGAAACTGTTCTTCAGGATAATCCCGCACTTACCTGCCGTCATCCCGGTGGTAGAGACCCTGTTCGACTGGTTGTAGACGGTACACTACGCATAGACGAGAAGGCTCAGATCCTTTCATCCTCTGAACTCAGTCCTTGCATTATAGCAACCACATTGGCTGCATCTCCCGAGAAGGTTAAACGACTGCAGAGTTTGAAACAAGTTGAAGTCTGGCAATACAATACCGACCGTTACGTCCCCCTTGAAAACTTGTTGCGTGATCTAGTAGGCCGTGGCTGGAATAGTGTTTTGTTAGAAGGCGGTGGCAGCCTGGCAGGTACACTCCTTCAAGAACAGTATGTAGACAAAGTTGAGTTTTTTATTGCACCTAAACTTGTTGGCGGAAACGGCCCTTCTCCCCTTTCAGGTTTGCATATCAAACTCATGTCTGAGGCTATAACTCTGGATGATCTCAGCTTTGATACGGATACTGGTGACCTTCATTTAACAGGATATATTTCAAAATAGATGAATGCAATCTTAGGATAGTACCAAGATGCCTTAGGGAGGAGATCTATGTTTACTGGAATTATAGAAGAATTAGGCACGGTTCATGCCCTTCGAATCTTGCCAGAATCAGGGCACCTTACACTCGAGGGAAAAAAGGTCCTTAATGGAACCCAAATCGGTGATAGCATCGCTGTTAACGGGGTTTGCTTGACTGTAATTCGGCTAAGTGACCGTGAATTCACAGTTGATGTCATGGCTGAAACATTAGCAAAAACCAACCTTGCTGAGCTTAAGGCTGGAAGCCGCGTTAACCTTGAACGAGCGTTACAGCTTCAAACTAGGTTAGGCGGACACTTGGTCAGCGGTCATGTCGATGGGGTTGGCAGTATCCGCCGAATTGTCCCTTGGGGTATTGCACAAGTCTATGAAATCAATGCGCCTGCGGCTCTTCTTTCCTATATGCTGCCAAAGGGTTCAATTGCTATCGACGGAATATCACTAACCATCATTGATGTTGAAACTGACTATTTTACAGTTTCTTTAATACCCCATACATTTAAGGAAACGACACTTGGCTTAAAGAGTATCGGTGCTAGTGTCAACCTAGAAACAGATCTTATTGGAAAATACGTTGCTCGCTTTATGGGTCTAAAGACGACATCTGATAAAAGTAAACAAGATCTCTCTCTCGGCTTTTTAGCTGAACATGGATTTGTTTAAGTCGATTAGTCTAATCAATTAATTTATACGAGGAGTGAAAGACATGCCATTTAACACTGTAGAAGAAGCTTTGGAAGATATTCGACAAGGTAAAATGATCGTCATGGTAGATGATGAGGACCGTGAGAATGAAGGAGATCTGGTGATGGCTGCCGAAATGGCAACTCCAGAGGCCATTAATTTCATGGCTACTTATGGTCGAGGATTAATCTGCGTTCCCATGACTAGGGAGCGAATCCATGCCCTAGAACTACAACAAATGGTCAATAACAATACTGATCCTCATGGAACAGCCTTCACCGTGAGTGTTGATGCGGTTACGAGTACTACGGGAATTTCAGCTTTTGAACGGGCACAAACGGTTAAAGTTTTGATGGATCCTCAAAGCAAACCATCCGATTTACAACGTCCAGGACATATCTTCCCTCTTCAAGCTCGAGACGGTGGAGTGCTGGTTCGAGCTGGTCACACGGAAGGTTCTGTCGATTTGGCTCGTCTTGCAGGTTTGCAGCCCGCAGGCCTTATTTGTGAGATCATGAACGAAGATGGAACCATGGCCAGAGTTCCTGATTTACAGATTTTTGTAGAAAAACACAATCTAAAACTAATCACTCTTAAAGATCTGATTAGCTATCGTCGTCAATCTGAGAAACTTATCGAAAGGGTAGAAAGTATCCAACTCCCTACTGGTTTCGGAGACTTTAGAGCCGTTGGTTATCTCAGCGTTCTCGATCAAAAAGAACATGTAGCATTGGTTAAAGGGTCAGTCGATGATGGGGAACCTGTGCTAGTTCGTGTTCACTCGGAGTGTCTGACGGGAGATGTTTTCCATTCACGACGGTGTGATTGCGGTGACCAACTTAGTGCTGCCATGGAAGAAATTGAACGAGAAGGACGCGGAGTGTTACTTTATATGCGTCAAGAAGGCCGTGGAATTGGTTTGTTAAATAAACTAAGAGCTTATAAACTTCAAGAAGAAGGAAAAGACACCGTTGAAGCTAATCTAGCCTTAGGTTTTCCGGAAGACCTACGTGACTATGGTGTTGGTGCTCAGATCTTAGCGGACCTCGGAATTTCTAAAGTTCGTTTAATGACCAATAATCCTCGAAAAATCGTAGGTTTAGAAGGCTACGGCTTAAAGGTTGTAGAACGGGTTCCCGTAGAGATCGGATGCAAGCCTGAGAATACCAAATACCTTTGCACTAAAAAACAAAAGATGGGCCATTATTTAACAGGTATTCAGTGATCTCTTAATAGCTTATGTTATTCGGTATTCGAAAGAAAGAAAGGATGATAATTATATGAAGACGTATGAAGGTAATTTAATTGCACAAGGGCTAAAGGTTGGAATTATAGCTGCTCGTTTTAATGAGTTCATTACAAGTAAGCTGGTGAGCGGTGCTGTTGATGCGTTACACAGACATGGGGTTCTTGAAAACGATATTGAACTAGCCTGGGTCCCAGGAGCCTTTGAAATTCCTTTAGTTGCTCAAAGAATGGCCCTTTCTAAACGCTATGATGCTGTCATTTGCCTCGGAGCTGTTATACGTGGTGCCACGCCTCATTTTGACTTAGTAAGTAATGAGGTAAGCAAGGGAATTGCTCAAGTTGGCTTACAAACCGGAGTGCCTGTGATTTTTGGTGTCATTGCAACTGATAGTATTGAACAAGCCATCGAACGAGCAGGTACAAAGGCAGGTAACAAAGGCTTTGACGCAGCTATGACTGCCATTGAAACCGCAAATTTGCTTAAATCCTTCTAAACGTGGGCTATTACTCCGCAGGGGCAATTTACGATTTTCCCCTACCTCCTTATTAATACGCTTATTGGAAAATTAAGGTTGTTTGTCCACTAAATACTCCTTGTCAAAGAGCATTATCTTTATTAAACTCAAATAGGGTTTGCCTATTATTTGACAAGGAGTTGAGTGCTATGACTTCGAACATTAGAGACCTAGACAAGGAAACTATCATGCTAGAAGCAGCGCGCTCAGGTGATAATGATGCTTTAAATGAGATTATCCAATATTATGAACCTGAAGTCCGAATGATTGCGTCTAAATATTTTCTACCTAGGGCTGACTATGATGACCTGATGCAAGAAGGGCGAATTGCGATTTATCGGGCCATAATATCCTATGATGATCATTCAGGAATCCCGTTCCTACATTTTCTAAGAATGGTGATTAAACGCAAACTCATTGATAGTCTGCGCAAGTATACTCGCCAAAAGCACCTGAATCTAAATGAGGCTTATTCTCTCAATAATGTTATTTCTGATTCGGAGGAAACCAGTTTTTTAGAATTAATACCTAATGCCGAAGACCCAGCATCACGGGTGGTGGCTAATGATGAAGTCCATTCAATAATACAAGACTTGAGTAAACAGATGTCAAATCTCGAACGCTTGGTGTTCGAACACTATTTCATTCAAGGTTTCAAACAACGCGAAGTGTCAGAGCACTTAGGACTTCACCCCAAGTCATTAGATAATGCTATTCAGCGGATTCGTCATAAAACGTCGCTCTATCGGTCTCAACAAGCAGCAGTGTAGGGGCAAAATTCATAATTGCCCCTACACTATCAAAATAAAGAACCGGGAACTTGGTTGTTCCCGGTTCTTTATTTACTGCTTTAATTAGGCAATGCCGCCGCTTTGACTAATCAATTTACTGACTTTACTATGCGCATTAGTTGCTTCGTTAGCTAAGCGTAAGTATATATCTCTTAAATTAGCGTGATGAGCACGAGTGGCTAGAGTCATGTATCCTGTTGCAGCCGCCGCTGCATCTTTTTCATAATCGTAAAGCATATCTAAATCTGTAAATTGAGTCATTTTATAAACCTCCTTTCTATTGAAGCTCTACCATACCCTTTTTAAAATATCCTAGGACGTCTTCTAACCCTTTTGCTTGCTCTTTAAAAAATCCCTTAACAGCGGGGTCTTTCGCCATTTCAGTATACATCTGACACTTTTTCATAGCGGTTTCATTTTCAATGACACTTCTGGTTAACATTCCTTGGTCAAGGACTTTTTTTGTTTCCATATCATTCAGTTGCATCTAGATCCCTCCTTTAAAAAAATAATTTACATAACAGTCTCAGGATGTGTAAAAAAACCATAAATTATTCTTGATTTTATGAAATCGATAAAAGTATATCAATTAGTTATTTAGCTAGACAGGTAGGATCTCTATGAGTTAAACTTGAAAGAAAGCTATGGCCTAAGATAAATAGTAATATACAATACATAATAAGAGGTTGCGAAATGGGGTAGAAAAAATGGAGACACCAGACTTCAAGCGAGGTTTTCGTGGATATGATTCAGATGCAGTTGACCAAGCTTGGGCAGAAAATGAACGTCAATTATCCGAAGCAAATGCTGCCAACAAAGAACTCCGCTTACAGATCAATAGCTTAAGGGAACAAAACCAGGAATGGGAAAATCGGCTCAAGTATTATGAGCAAATCGAAAAAGACCTCAGGGATGCCCTTGTAAGTGCCCAAAGGATCGCTAACCAGGTTAAAGACGATGCCTCAAAACAAGCCGAAGAACTTATGCAAGCTGCACGTATAGAAAGTGAAACAATCCTAAGTGAAGCAGCACGACTCTCAGAGTTAAAGGAACAAGAAGCAGATTCCCTACTTATTGAAAAACGAATGGAAATTGTTCAACTTGAAGAGCAGATACAAGCATTAACAGAGCAAAAATCAGAACTCCAGATTCTTGTTGAGCAAGCAATGCATTATTTAGATATGATAAAGGACTTAATAAAGTGAGACTATAGTTTATAAAACATTAAAAGGCAAGTGTCTTGATCGATATGATCAAAACACCTGCCTTTTAAAAATTTTGTCCTCCATACTTAGTGACGTTTAAAAATTTAGTCCATACTCTTTCCAGCGCCGATTGACAAGGTTTACCGTCGCTTCAGCAGGAATCACTTCACCTGGATATCCTGGTTTCATCCGAGCATCAATTAAAATAGGACCATGATATACCAAACGATGGTTAAGCAGCTCTGTGGAGGCATAGATATCATGGGCAGGATCAAAGCGAGTAAAGACTTGCCAGAGAAAACCAGCGGGTTCCAGTGCAAGGTTTAAGTCATCCACTAAAATCACTAAAGGCCAATCCCGGAACGGTTCCTTTTGGAGATGCTGCAACAGGTCATTGGCAAGTTCAGGAGAGTTAGAAAATGAAGGAGACTCAATGAGTAAGCAGCCTGCACAAAACGGTTTAATCCCAAAGACTCCGGGTAAAGTTCCTACAGGAGCCTCACGAGGTAAGTCCCT
The DNA here is from genome assembly GCA_003513495.1 of Desulfosporosinus sp. GTDB lineage: Bacteria > Bacillota > Desulfitobacteriia > Desulfitobacteriales > Desulfitobacteriaceae > Desulfosporosinus. The sequence continues at coordinate 115,593 of DOPM01000033.1, read as the reverse complement.
AATAGGAGATCCCAAGCCTAGCATGATGGCTTTACTTCCGTGATTTAGACGTCTGCCCGTGTAATCTAAAGTATCAATTGATGTTTCGTTTAAGATTAGAAGATCTGATTTTGGTTCAAAGCGAGACAATACCGTTTCTAGCAGGTTTCTAAAATCTTGTAAGTCAAGCCGAACATCCGTAATGATTAAGAACTTGGTCAAGGTAAGCTGCCCTTCTCCTAGGATTCGAAAAGCATGGGCCAAGGCTTCACGGTGATAACTTTCCCGGACTATGGCTGCTGCTAAAGCATGAAAACCGGTTTCAGCATACGTCCAAAGCGCTTTAACTCCCGGCATAACCACAGGGAACATCGGGGACAACAGCGACTGCAAGTATTCTCCAATATAGTAGTCTTCTTGGCGGGGTTTTCCAACCACCGTGGCCGGATAAATAGCATCTCGTCGGTGGTAAACAGTATGTATATCAAAAATTGGGAAGTCATGGGTTAGAGAGTAATAACCATAGTGATCACCAAAAGGGCCTTCTGGCTTCCGGACATGAGCAGGCACAGTTCCACATATAGCAAACTCAGCTTCGGCAATCAAAGCATGGGGATGGTTAGGCACCCTAACCTGGTTCAGTTTTTCCCCCATTAGAAAAGAGGTGAAAATAAGCTCAGGTAACATTTCAGGAAGAGGAGCTATGGCCGAAAGTATCAGTGCCGGTGGGCCTCCTAAAAAAAGAGTTGTGGGGAGATCTTGCCCTAAGCGTTCCGCTTCATGATAGTGAAACCCTCCTCCTTTATGAATCTGCCAGTGGATACCCGTTTGAGATGCTCCATAAATTTGAATGCGATACATACCTAAATTGTGGTCTCTCGTCAACGGATGTTCTGTATAGACTAAGGGTAACGTGACAAATGGACCTCCATCTTCAGGCCAACTCGTCAGCACTGGAAGTCTTGTCAAATCCACTTGGCTTTCTCGTATCTCAAGGACCGGAGCATGCTTCGGATTAACAGTTCGCAGCCCGCTTTTAGCTAGAGAAAGCATCCAATCCTTTTCTTGCCAAAGGACCGAAGGTTTCGGTGGCAGCAACCTATCCAATGCGGCTACCGCTCGTTGTACTGTAACCTCAGGCTTTGGTCCAACAGCAAGGTCTACACGTCCACGGGTTCCAAATAGATTTGTAACCACTGGAAACGCGCTTCCTTTAACACGTTTAAAGAGCAAAGCTGGCCCCTCTTCCTCGATGACACGACGATGGATTTCTGCCAATTCAAGGTTCGGGTCAACCTCTGCCTCTATATCCACAATCTGCTTTTCTCGTCGTAGGGTTTCAATAAAATTTCGTAAATTTGCGTGCACAGTGTCACCTCATAACAAATATTACCCCTGCTTCAGGGCAGCTAAGGCAGCTTGAGTTAGTTTCTCACAGTGTCCAATGATTTGGCTCAGTTCCTCAGGACGAAGGTTGTCCGAGTGAATTCCGGCAGTCACCACAACAGTGCATTGGAGTTCACGCGCCAAGGATGCGCCAAGCGTCTTTGCAACTTCCACATCTTTGTGGCCGGGCACCGGTGTGATATAAACATCTGCACTCCATCCTTCCCCTCGCAGGCTCGGACGCGGAAGAGCCAGGACGACTCCACCGACATGGGGTTTTTCCCCACCGATCAGAAGTGCATTTAGACCATCCCCAGTGTCTTGGAGGATTAATGAAATCTGACAACGTCCTTCCCCTTCTTGTCCTTGCCAAATGGGGAAGTTAATCGGTATTGTATGGGGCACATAATTCTCCTCACTTTACTTTTCAACTTAGCTAACTACATTATACATTTAGTCTTCAAAAGAAGCCAAGTTTTCGAGGAGATCCTTTGAGCCTTTGATTTATATTAGTGTTTCGTAATAAAAAGAAAAGGGCCGAGGCTTAACTGTTGTGTTATGCTCCCCGACTCTCTTCTTTTTCTAATCTCTCAAGTCAACTAATTGGGATAAAACGTTAAAGGGCCAATCCTTCTAGAGAATCACTGACTCTTTCCTGGTAGAAAACCCATAATTACCCGTTTGATCAACGTCAACAAGAATCTCCTGTCCAGCTTTAAAATCTCCTTGCAATAGTTTGAGGGCTAAAGGATTCTGCAGTCGCTGTTGAATGACTCGTTTGAGCGGTCTGGCTCCGTAGATGGGGTCATACCCTTCATTCGTCAGTTGTTCTTTCGCCTTTTCTGTCAATTCTAGCGTCAGCTTACTTTCACTCAAACGTTTACGTAACTGTCCTAACTGAATTTCAACGATTCGTCCGATATGCTCTCGTCCTAGAGGATGGAAGACAATCGTTTCATCAAGACGGTTCAGAAATTCTGGTCGAAAATAATGGCGTAGTTCCTCATTGATCGAGGCTCGTACTTCTTGCTTGGAGGCGTTGCGTTGAGTCAGATCCTGAATCGTCGGACTCGCAATGTTGCTGGTTAGAATGACTACCGTATTTTTAAAGTTTACTATGCGACCCTGACCATCCGTTAACCTTCCATCATCAAGCAATTGCAGCAAAACATTAGAAACATCACTATGGGCCTTCTCTACTTCGTCAAAGAGAATGACACTATAGGGTTTACGCCGAACAGCTTCAGTGAGTTGTCCTCCCTCTTCATAACCTACGTAACCGGGAGGGGCTCCAATCAAACGTGACACCGTATGCTTTTCCATATATTCGGACATATCAATCCTAACCATAGCCTGTTCATCATCAAAGAGGAACTCTGCTAATGCCCTTGTAAGCTCAGTTTTCCCGACACCCGTAGGACCTAAGAACAGGAAGGATCCCAAGGGGCGGTTTGGGTCTTGAAGCCCAGCACGTGCTCTTCGTACAGCATCAGCAACAGCTTTAACAGCTTCCTCTTGACCGATGACCCTTTGATGAATTCGCTCTTCCATGTGAACAAGCTTTTGCATTTCACTTTCCATAAGTTTGGAAACTGGAACATGAGTCCAGGTTGCTACAATCTCAGCGATATCTTGTTCTAAGACTTCTTGCTTTAATAGACTATTCTGCTTGACTTGCAGTTTTTCTTCCGTCGCTTTTAGTTCTTTTTCTAAACCTGGGATAATGCCGTATTGAAGTTCTGCAGCCTTATTATAATCTAATTGCTGTTGAGCTTGCTCCATCAACGTACGGGAACGATCAACTTCTTCTTTAAGTTGTTGAATCCGAACCAATATTTCGCGTTCCCCTTGCAACTGTGCCTCCATTCCAGACCGTTCTTCCTTAAGATTTCCTAACTCTTCCTCAATTTTTGCTAAGCGTTCTTTACTAGCATCATCCTTTTCCTTTTTCAAGGCTTCTCGTTCAATCTCCAGTTGCAATATTCGACGTTTAATTTGATCCAACTCATAAGGATCACTTGTAATCTCCATTCGCATGCGCGCTCCAGCTTCATCGATTAAATCAATTGCCTTATCCGGAAGGAAACGATCACTAATATATCGATCTGAAAGTACAGCAGCAGCAATAATTGCCCCATCGGTTATTCGGACTCCATGGTGAGTTTCGTAACGTTCTTTAAGACCACGCAAAATGGAAATTGTATCTTCTACCGTAGGCGCTTCCACCATAATAGGTTGGAAACGACGTTCGAGAGCAGCATCTTTCTCGATATGCTTCCGATACTCTGCGAGAGTTGTCGCCCCAAGCATACTAAGCTCTCCTCGAGCAAGCATCGGCTTAAGCATATTACTGGCATCCATCGCCCCTTCTGCAGCTCCGGCCCCAACAACTGTATGCAGCTCGTCAATAAATAAAATTACATCATCGCGGTCTTGGATTTCTTTAAGAACAGCTTTTAAGCGTTCTTCAAACTCTCCACGGTACTTAGCTCCCGCAATTAAGGTTCCTAAATCGAGAGCAATCACTTGTTTATCTTTAATTGCCTCTGGAACGTCTCCCCTGACAATCCGCTGAGCTAATCCTTCGACTATGGCTGTTTTACCAACCCCTGGTTCACCAATCAGGACAGGATTATTTTTAGTCCGCCTGGATAGAGTTTGAATCACTCTGCGGATTTCCTCGTCACGACCAATCACTGGATCAAGCTTTCCGCGCCGTGCCTGTTGGACTAAGTTAAGTCCATACTGCTCAAGGGCAGCATAGGTACCTTCAGGATTAGGACTAGTGACTCGTTGGGTGCCTCTCACCTCACGTAAAGCTTGAAGCAATTTTTCCCGAGTTAACCCAACTTGCTTTAGGGTTTGTTCAGCAGCCCCTCCAGCCTTACTTAAAATCCCAAGCAGTAAATGCTCAGTACTGACGTACTCATCTCCAAAGGGCGCCATCTCATCATGAGCAGCTACTAAGACCGTCCTTAAGCGGGGAGAGATACTCAATTGCACATTTCCTCCGCTAATGCGGGGAAAACGATTTATTTCTTGACGAATTGTTTGAATGAGCGCTCCAACTGCTATTCCTATTTTAGTCAGTACTTGAGGAACGACGCCATCTCCTTGCTCTAATAGGGAGAGCAAAAGATGTTCGGGTTCAACCATACTGTTACCGTTGCGTTCCGCCATTGTTTGAGCACTTGCAATCGCTTCCTGAGATTTCTGGGTAAAACGGTTAGTATCAAAAGACATAATCTTTCACTCCTTTTCAAGCTTGTTATCAATTAGCTACATTTTTACCTACATTGCACTGTAATTCCTCGTTTATCCGCCAGATCACGAAGGGCAGTGAGCTCTTGCTCGCTCATGTTTTCTGGTAGAACAATTGAAACAACGACCAAGAGATCCCCGTGTTGCGAGGGCTTTTCTAAACTTGGCATCCCTTTTCCTTTTAAGCGAAATTTTTTCCCACTTTGGGTTTGTGGTGGTATTTTGAGCAGCACCTCACCGCAAAGAGTCCGAACACTAACCTCTCCACCTATTAAGGCACGGTAGAAGTCAATGGGAATCTCTGCTCTCAAATCATCTCCCTCACGAACAAAATAAGAATGAGGGCTAACAGTTATGATTAAATAGAGATTCCCCGCTAATCCACCATTAATACCAGGACCCCCTTGCCCTGAAAGTCGTACCTTGGAACCTGTCCTAACCCCTTTAGGGATCTTGGCCTCGATTTGTTTTTCCCCGGTTCGAATGACTCTAGTCGTTCCGGTATAAGATTCTTCAAGAGTCACTTGAACTTCAACTTCAACGTTCTGACCTTGACGGGGGCGCGCTACATTAGGACCTCCACCGAACCCGCGGCTCTGTCCTCCCATTCCTCCAAAAAGAGTTGAGAAGAAGTCTGAGTATCCTTCCCCTCCAAAGTTAAACCCACCTGTCCTCCCAGCGCCGCCAAACATTTCTGCAAAATCTTCAGGAGACATGGTATAAGTATGCCCTCCGCCTCCACCAGGATTAGACTGCCATCGATCCCAATTATAATCTCCGCGCCCTCCACGAGCTTTCCATTGTTGATAATCTTGTCGTAATTCATCATACTTACGGCGTTTTTCCGGATCACTAATAGCTTGGTATGCTTCAGTTGCCTCTTTAAATTTTTCTTCAGAGGCTTTATCACCGGGATTAACATCCGGATGATATTTTTTGGCTAGTTTCTGGTAAGCTTTCTTTATGGTTTTTTCGTCGGCATCAGGTGAAACACCTAGGCTGACGTAATAATCTTTAAAATCCATGCTTATCACCCCATCAGCATTATTATTTTTGGTTTAATAACCTTTATAGATTATTATCTTGCTATTATTTTTATAGTTATACTAGAGTATTTTTCCTTGTTATCAAAATTATAGTCCTTTTTAAATCAAAGGTCAATATTGGTCAGGGATTATTTTGACCAATATTGACCTTTGATTAATTTTGTTTTGTTATGAAAATGCTGTTTCTCCCAGTATGTAAGGTCGCTTGAGGCTTATAACTGAAATCAGGGATAGATAGTCATAGAACACCTATGACTATCTATCCCTGATTTAATGCAAATTCCTGGGTTTCCCTATCCCCACAAACGCAAGATACTAGGATTAAGTTTAAATTGGATGGGTCCTTGACCCGGTTGTTCTCCATCAATATCAAGTAGAATCTTTTCAGCTGAAGTGATAACAACAGAACGACCACGCTGTACACTAACCCCAGGAATTTTAAGATGAGTGCCTCGATAGATCTTTGGAATATGCCGTAAGATGGTCCAAGTTGAAAAGTTGCCCAAGACAACCACATCAAAGAATCCATCATTAAGCTCGGCATGGGGAGCGATCATCATGCCTCCACCAATATACCGACCGTTGGCAACCATAATGCTGTTGAGCCTGCCATTGCAGCTAAGTTTTCCGTCAATTTCACAACTCATAACTTTATTGCGATAGCGAAGAATACTTAGGATTGATCCGATAAGAAAGGATAGTTTACCTCCTAGAAACTTACTTTGCCGATTAACCCGTGCGACTGTCTCTCCACCTAAACCAACGTCTGCGACATTAAGAAAATAACGATGAAGCTTCAGACCATTATCATCATAGAACTGGACTTCTCCCACGTCAACCTTCTTTATGCGACCTTGTTTCAGGACGTTAACAAACCCCTCAATTCCTTTGGGGATTTGTAATGTGCGAATAAAGTCGCATCCCGTACCATGTGAAAAAACGGCAAGTTCAGCCTGTGGATTAATAAGTTGACCCTCTAAGAAGAAGCCATTAACCACTTCGTTCATTGTCCCATCTCCACCGGCAGAGATGATATGAGTACATCCGCTCAACAGTGCTTTTTGTGTGATCAGAATTGCATCTCCAGGCCTGGACGTGTATTCAAAGTCAATATTAAAGCCTTCATCTCTAAGTCGTTTCAGATAAAGCGGCCATCGTTTTCGGGTGCTGCCATTAGCAGAGTGCGGATTAACAACGGCGAACCAATGGTCCCTAATTTGCATTTGAGAAACTCTCCCTTTTCGGCAGACACGTTTTAGAAAATCACTGCACCAAGCAACTGGCAAAAAGCCAAGGAGTTAAGGCACACCTACATCTACCTATCTCGGGATTATTCGACGAATAGAACAAAAATCCTTCACTAGACAGACCTAATTTGCGTGATACGATGCATTAGCTCTTCCTTTAGTTTACGAAGACGATCCGTCGCATCTGCTAGAGTATCCGCTTTAACTGAAAAGTAAAATTTAATTTTAGGTTCCGTCCCAGAAGGTCGTACCATGACAAATCCTCCCGCTGTGAAAGAATACCTTAAAACATTCGAACGAGGAAGTTTAAGAGGATAGGTCTGACCTGTGCTTAAATCTTTACTAAGTCGATGCTCATAGTCATCAAATCTCTTAATAGGCATTCCAGACAGTTCGAGAATCTCCTCTTGACGAAATGAATTCATAATTAAGGCCATTTCCTCTTTGCCACGTTTACCTTCAAGAGCAAGAGACTCCTGATCCTCAAGGAAATAACCAAATTGTTGATAGATACTTTCAAGAACATCAAAGAAACTGCGACCCTCAACTTGTTGGTAATAAAGGGCAGCTTCAGCTAACAAGACTGAAGCAATCACTGCATCTTTATCTCGTACAAAATCCCCGGCTAGGTATCCGTAACTTTCTTCGAAACCAAATTGAAACGTCCCCCAACCAGCCTCTTCCATTTCTCGTTCTTTTTCAGCAATGAATTTAAACCCTGTCAGCACGTTCTCAACGTGTACATTGAAATATCGGGCAACATCATCTGCCAAATCCGTTGAGGCAACCGTCTTAATAATTGTTGAATTTTCCGGAAGTGTTCCTAAGGCCTTTTTCTGAGACAAGATATAGTAGGTTAATAATACCCCAATCTGATTACCTGTAAGCTGTATATAGTCACCTTGAGGCGTACGTAAAGCTACTCCTAAACGATCAGCATCTGGATCTGTTGCTAAGAGCAGATCGGCGTTCATCTCGTATCCGTATTTTCTCGCCAGTTCAAAGGTTGCCGGGATTTCCGGATTAGGATAAGGAACGGTCGTGAAGTCTGGATCAGGAAGCTCTTGTTCGAGTACGACGTTGACAGAACTAAAACCGAGTTCAGATAACGCCCTTCGGACCAGTACATTCCCTGCCCCATGCAGAGGAGTATAGACGATTTTAAGTTCCTTCCCCTTTTCGGCATCGAGATCCGGGTGTAAGGCTAGTTCCTGGACACGAGCAAGATATGGTTGATCGATTTCTTCACCAATGATTTGAAGAAGACCGCAGCTCTTAGCTTCTTCTAACGGCATAGGTTCGATTCCTAACCAGCTCTCCCTAGCATTAATGCGGGCCAGAATTTGATCGGCTTTTACAGGAGGAACTTGTCCGCCGTCATCCCAATATACCTTGTACCCGTTATACGTTTTAGGATTATGACTTGCCGTCACAACAATCCCTGCTAAAGCATGCAAATGGCGAACCGCAAACGAAAGTTCCGGCGTCGGTCGAAGGGCATCAAAGAGGTAGACTTTAATGTTATTCTTTGCCAGAACCAAGGCTGCTTCGAGGGCAAATTCCGGTGAGTACCTGCGTGAGTCGTAAGCAATCACAACCCCGCGTTGCTTGCCTTCTTCCCCATGATCACAAACACATTCTGCCAACCCCTGGGTTACCTTTCGAATAACATATTTATTCATGCGATTTGTGCCAGCAGCAATAATTCCTCTTAATCCGCCCGTGCCGAATTCCAAATCAGTATAAAAACGGTCCTCAATTTCTTGTGGATCGGTGATTTGACTTAGTTCTTGCCGAATTTCTTCCTCAAAATAGGGGTTTTCTGACCACAAGCGATAGCGATCTTCGATGATGCTCAAACCAGCATACCTCCTTAATATCGTCAATGTTTTAGTTGACTATTGGATAATCTTCCCTTTTAGAGTGAGTATAGCATATTCCGCTTAAATTAAACAAGAGAACTAGTTCTGTAATAGCTGAACAAGAAGGCTTAATTAGAGAGACAGGTAATCTGTCCCCTTGTTTCAGAGAAACAAGTAACCTGTCCCCTTGTTTCGAGAGAAACAAGTAACTGTCCCCTTGTTTTGATCATGCCAAAGAAATAAGCTCAGTCTAAGACTGAGCTGTAATAACTGGAGATATAATAACACCAACAAGTCCCGGACCTGTATGAACCCCCATAACTGGGCTAATCTGATTAAATAATAATTCCTTAATATTGGGAAGTTCTTTAGCCTTTTGCCAGAGTTTACGAGCTTCCTGTTCTGCTCCACCATGAACAATAGCTACATTGAACAGGCCATTCCCAGTACCTTCGGTAAGTATATCAAACAATTTTTTTAGGGATTGATCTCTCCCCCGGACTTTTGCATGAGTTATGTATTTTCCTTCGGAATTAATAGAAATGATGGGTTTTATATTAAGCAGCTCACCAACAGTACCCGAAACATATCCGATACGTCCACCCCGTTTAAGATATTCTAAGGTTGATAAGACAAAATAGAGTTTAGTCTGCTGAGAAACGGTCTTAGCCACCTTAATCGCAGCTTGAAAATCCATCGATTTGCGAAGTTCACGAGCCGCCTCCAAAACAGGAAAACCGAGACCCATGGAAAGTGCTTTTGAATCCAACACTTCAATCTTCATGTCTTTATATTCATTGGCTACCTGACAAACTGTTTCATAAGTTCCGCTTAAGCCGCTTGAGATGTGCATAGAGATAACATGTGTATAGTTGTCGTCTCTAAGTCGATTTAATAAATTAGATACTTCCGCAGGCGAAGGTAATGATGTCGTAGGAACTTCAATATCCATATTGTCATAAACTTCATTAGGTTGGATATTAACTCCATCAAGATACTCTCGATCCTTGTACACCACATGCAAAGGCAGAATCTCAATTCCAAACTCCTTAGTCATCTTAGAATCAAGATCACTTGTACTGTCAGTTACAATCGCAATTTTAGGCAAGTTCATAGGATTAGAGGTTTGTTGCATGAGACACGGTTCCTTTCCATCATTTACTATAATACTGTCAATTAGTATACCATAATAGGCAAGGATTCGACTAGCAAGATTTTTTGAACTAGTTTGAAATTAGGGAATTAAGAGAGCTTGGGCAGCCTCACGAACTTCAATAAATGATGACTGAGATTTTTCAATATCTCCTGCCTTATCTACATTACTATAAAGGCAGGATTGAGCATACTTAATGTCTAACATATGAAAAAATGTCTTGACAGAACGTTCCGCGCAATCAAATAAATTCGGTAGTTGTGTGCCCGCTGTTGAAATAAAAATACCACTTCGTTCCGGCCCAGATGGCCTGACAAGTGTTTGATTTAGAAGGTATTTACGCGCCCAGAAGGTTTGCATACGATCGATCATTATTTTCGTTTGGGCATTTACACCCATAAAATAGATTGGTGCAGCAAGAATTAAGCGGTCAACATTCGTTAGTTTTTCTTGAAGCTTTGGGATATCATCCTTAATGACACAAACTCCTTCAGCTGAGCAAGCACCACATCCTAGGCAGGGATTCATTCTCAGGTCTGAAAGAAAAACCAATTCAGTCCTGTGTCCTTCAGTCTGAGCAATTTTCATTCCTTCTAATAGTAATCTCGTTGTGTTACCATTGCGCCGCGGACTGCATGCAATTCCCAGTACTGATAATGCCATTTAAACCCCTCCATAAAATTAAATTATCCGTACGTTACCCATCTATTCTTGTTTTTTCTTCATCTACATTTCTTTAGTCTTAACATAAATACCTTTATTGTTGTCAAGTATAAAAGCGAGGTTCTTAAAAATAAGAATCTCGCTTTTATACTTGGCTATTTCCGAATGGGTTTAAGTTGCTTAGGTTACACTTTAGGATTAGAATCCGGGTCAAAATACCGCTCCCTTTCTGTAACTACTTATCCTTACATTATGAACTTGCCTTTTCAGTTTGAGTTGACTTAATGGATTCGAGACCGATTGATTCTAAAATCGCATTAATCATAATTTTTTCTTTTTGTTTCATAAAATCTCCTTTCAAAGTTTCTCGGTTAACTTATTAAGTATATACCTTTCTTTCTAAAAATACAAGTTTTTTCAAAAAATATAAATTGTCTACATTCTTGCCCGATAGAAATTACCAAAAAGCGACCCTCTTTTCACGTCAATTCATCCGGACTATACTAACTTATGTTTATAGAATGGCAGTTATGACAGTTCCGCACACATTTCGATTTGCTTTAAACTGGGGTTAATACCATAGTCTTTAAGATAGTTAGAAATGAAATCATTCGGTTGATTGATAAGTGACAATGATTCGCCTGACCATTGAAGTATCGTGGGGAGTACCTCTTCTGCTCCCGCTGAATCAGCACTCCAGATATCCAGTAACGGACCCCTTAGGTCTCTGGCGAATAAGGCACCCGCTGTTCCTGTTGAGCTTATGAACGCCAAAATGTTATTATGACGTCTCAAATATCCTTCTCTGCGTTGCCAGGCTGGATTAAAACAAGCAAGGCTTCGGCAATTAAAGTATTGCTCTAGGGGTATAATTCCAACGGAATGAACCTTACCTGCTCTCCTCTCTAGATCTATTTGGGGTTGATTACGATAGACATTAAGCTGTCGTACACACGTAAAACCAACAGCTTGATATACTAATCGTGCAGGATTTTGTTCAAGGACCTCCAAATAAACTCGTTTTAGATGGATAGAACCCGCCAAATTTAGTTGAGAACGCATTAGGACGCTAAAAAGACCGTTTCTTCGGTAATTAGGATCTATACATGCTCCAGCAATCCAGCCATCACTGCCATCTATTGATAACAAAGCAAAGCCAACAACTTGATGATTGATTAGTACAGCAATCGAATGTGATAAAGAGACGTGACTTAAATCAAGCCACACTTTCATAAGTTCATGTGAATAGGACATATCGTAGTAGTACCCGCGCCAGCATCTATTCCACACTTCTGTGATCTTTTCTAAGTTAATATGTTCAAATGTTTGGAAATGAACATCCCTCATATCTATTTCCATTTTCATCCCACAATTCTTCATCATTAAAGTTGATCTTTCGAAATCTTTCTATATAATATGTCTAATGTCCTGCACCTTCAATAGCTGACAGAAAATATTCGAAGAAACCCAATGAAAGGTGGTCGAATGTATGAAAAACTATATCAACGTTACAGAACGAAACTTTGCTCAAGCACTTCTAGATTTCATCGAGGAAAGCCCTTCTGCTTTTCATGCGGTGGAATGCATTAAGCAGTTCCTCGTTCCTCAAGGATTTCGTGAGTTATCCATGAACGAGAAATGGTCATTAACGTCTGGAGGAAAGTTCTTTGTGACTCGAAATAATTCTGCTCTAATTGCTTTTATAGTCGGCCAAGGCGAGCCAGAACAACATGGGTTTCGTCTCCTTGCCGCACATACAGACAGCCCCAGTTTTCGAGTTAAAACCTTACCGGAGATTTCTGTAGAAGGACATTATCTTAAATTAAATGTCGAAACCTATGGAGGTCCCATCCTAAATACATGGCTAGACCGTCCGCTTTCGTTGGCGGGTCGAATTATCCTGCGCGGAGAATCTCCCTTTTCTCCTCAAATAAAGTTATTCCATAGTGATCGTCCTTTACTGGTAATACCCAATCTTGCGATTCATATGAACCGAAAAGTTAATGAAGGCTTAGAATTGAACAAACAAAAGGATATGCTCCCCTTATTGGCTCAAATCACGGAGGGTCTGGAAAAAGGTGGTGTACTAATTAATCTTCTCGCCGAAACCCTAAATTGTCTGCCTGAGGATATTCTAGATTTTGATTTGTTCCTCTGTGAATCTGAAAAAGGGTGTTTTGTCGGGCTGCAACAAGAATTTATCTCCAGTTCTCGTCTTGATGATCTAGCAATGATTCATGCAGGTATGTATGCAATTACCCAGGCAAAACCATCTTTAGCTACCCAAGTTCTAGTTTGCTTTGACCATGAAGAGTGCGGCAGCACTTCAAGACAAGGTGCTGCTTCTCCTCTTCTCTATCATGTTCTAGAACGAATTATGCTTGCACAAAAAAAAGACCGAGAAAACTACTTCCAAGCCTTAGAGCATTCTTTTCTTATATCTGCTGATATGGCCCATGCTTTACATCCTAACTCAAGTGAAAAACACGATCCCACTAACCGACCCATCCTTAATGGCGGTCCAGTAATCAAACTAAGTGCCAATCAGAATTACACAACAGATGCAGAATCTTCGGCAATCGTTACTGCGCTCTGTCAATTAGCAAAAGTTCCCGTCCAAACGTTTGTCAATCGTTCTGATGAACGAGGGGGCTCCACCATTGGCCCAATCTCCAGCACCCACCTCGATATTCGTTCAGTGGATATTGGAAACCCAATCCTAGGGATGCACTCCTTGCGCGAACTTGGAGGAGTTAAAGACCACTTGGCAATAGCTAATCTTATATCGGCATTTTTTGAGACAGATTAAAACTAAGGGTTACCCACAGGGTTTTCTTCCCAAACCAGCTTATCTCCAAGTACAGTATTAGTTGCTTCTCCCCAGCCCACTGGTAATTCAAGAATACTTAAGGCCTTTCTCATGTATGGAGATACTTTCCATGGATGCAGCTCATCAATGATTCCACATACTTGCCCCGATTTATCTAAATACCATACTGAAATTGAGAACCTCATACCAATCATATGAACTTGCCGGCAGGGCTTAATCCAAAGCCCTTTACTAGGGGCTAGCTCGGAACGACCGAGAAGACCAAGTAATCTGGTCCAATACGAGTCTGCTATCCATACTTGCTCAGCAATAACCTGGCCTGTTCGTAAATTACGCATTTGTCCATAGTTCACAGCGACATCTCCCTCTAGCTACTTCAGTATCTCAATTATTTGAATCACTGCAGGTCCCAGCACAACGATAAAGATGCAGGGAAAGACGAAAAAAACTAAGGGAATCATCATTTTTACCGGAGCTTTTTGAGCTTTTTCTTCTGCTCGCTGCCGTTGTTTCTGCCTGATTTGTTTAGCTTGATTACGCAAAACACCACCAATTGATATCCCCAGTTGATCTGCTTGAACAAGGGATGCAACCACATTACTAAGGTCTTCAGCAGGTTTGTTACGTTTTGCCAGCGCCCTTAACGTCTCCCGCCGAGGTCGTCCCATTTTGATTTCTTGAAGAACCCTTAGGAATTCCTCTGCAAGCACCCCTTTTTGTTTCTCTACAACTTTCAGTAACGCTGCATCAAATCCAAGGCCTGCCTCCACGCTAACTGTTAAAAGATCTAGGACATCAGGCAACGTCTTTTCGATTTCCCTTTGGCGTTGTCTGACTTTAACCTTCAACCAATAATTTGGCAGAATATAGCCAAGCAATAGCCCGTTTATCCCCATGCCTATTCTTATCAGCAACCCAACCTTCATTAAGGAAAACATCCCAAAAAGCAAAAGACAAAGTAGGACACTCAAGGCATATTGTAAACCTTTCCACTCCACCTCTTCCCATTGACCTGATAATCCAGCTGCACTGAGCTTAGTAGTTGTGCGCTCTTTGTCTCCTTTGGGAGTTAAACTCGTTAGACGGTGCGCAAATTTATGGAGCAGAGGACGCAGTACACGTTCACTTAAAGGACGTACATCCACTTCAATTATCATTTCTCTTTGTCCTAATGCCCTTGAAATACGCTCTTGTTTCTTCTTTTCTTGGCTATTAGAAAGGACAGCAAGAAAAGTAAAACAAACAGTGCCAAAAACGCTTAGTACTATAATTGGCAATTCCATAAAGCTACCCCCTTTTAAAGAACGTTCCATCTTAGTTTGTCTTATTAAACCTCGATGGTAATTATCTTTCTAATTAGTATAAAGCCAATCAATTGTGAGATAAGTCCCCCAGCAAGCAGGGCCCAGCCAATGGGATGACTAAATAGTACGAAAAGATAGTTGGGATTAAGTACACTTAGAACAGCTGCTATGGCGAAGGGCAGGGCGGCAATAATATATCCTGACATTCGTCCTTGGGCGGTAAGGGTCTTAATTTCTTGCTGGATACGTAAACGATCCTGGATAGTGGCATGGATATTTAGAAGTACCTCTGCTAAATTTCCTCCCGCCTGACGCTGAATCAGCATGGCAGTCACGAGAAGGTCTAAGACATCACTGCCCACTCGTTCAGATAGATGGACCAGTGCAGTTTCCGTGGCAGTACCGTAGGTCATTTCTCGCAAGGCAAGCTGGAACTCTCCTGATATAGGGTTAGGCATTTCTTGGCTAACCATTTCCATAGCTTGCAGGAGGCTAAAACCGGCCCTTAGAGAGTTGGCTAAAACTAACAACGCATCTGCAAGTTGACTATTAAATTGACGACGTTTCTTGTTTTGGGCAGATTTTAGCCATAATCGGGGAAGCAACCAGCCAACGATGGAAAACAGAATCCCACCATAGATTTTTTGTGTCAAGGCAAATCCCAGCAGAAAGAATAACATGGTTAAAAAGCCTTGGAGAATCAAAAACTCTCCACCATTAATTGGTATATTCCCACGTATCAATTCAAGGTCTAAACCTTCACTCCAACGACGTGGAGCGAAACGCCCTAATCGTTTGAGTAAGTATTTTAAATCTCGTTTATCAGTCTCAATGTTTATTGGTGCTCGCAAGGCAGTAAACCGTTGAAGCTTTACTTCGAGGGTTTCGCCTCGATGAACAAGGGCGAGAATTCCGAGGTAAATCGTTAGAAACGTTGCGCTTACTGAAATCAGTAACAGAGTTTGAGGCATCCCCTTTAGCATAGATGTCCCCCTTTCTCAAGGAAGTGAAAGGATACGACTAATTTGAAAAAATATTATCAGGAAGGATTTGTCCAGCAGTAATCAGTTTATCTATAAAATGCGGTCGAATCCCAGTAGCCCGGAAATGCCCCTGAACTTTCCCCTGCTTCTCGATACCGATTTGCTCATAACGGAAAATGTCTTGTAGTACAATAACATCTCCCTCCATCCCCATGACTTCAGTAATATGAGTAATTTTCCGGCTACCGTCCCGCAAGCGACTCTGTTGAACAATCACATCTATAGCACTTGAAATTTGCTCACGAATTGCTCTTACAGGTAGATCCATACCTGCCATTAAGACCATGGTTTCTAGACGAGAGAGCATATCCCGAGGAGTATTGGCGTGGCCGGTAGTAAGTGAGCCATCATGACCGGTATTCATAGCCTGCAACATATCTAAGGCTTCTCCGCTTCGAACTTCTCCCACGATAATTCGTTCTGGTCTCATCCGTAAAGCGTTACGTACGAGATCTCTGATTACGATTGCACCTTTACCTTCAATGTTCGCCGGGCGAGTTTCCAGTGCGACAACATGGGTTTGTCGAAGTTGAAGTTCTGCGGCATCTTCAATAGTAATAATACGTTCATCTTCCGGAATGAACGCTGAGATCACTCCCAGGGTGGTTGTCTTCCCTGACCCTGTTCCTCCGGAGACAATGATATTTAATCGTGCTTTAACACAGGCATCGATGAATTCTGCCATTTCCTGAGTCAACGTACCGAAGCCTACCAAATCTTCTATACCAAAGGGTATTTTAGAAAACTTTCGAATGGTCAATACGGGTCCATATAAAGCCAGTGGGGGTATTATCGCATTAACCCTGGAACCATCAGGTAATCGAGCATCCACCATAGGTTGGCTTTCATCAATACGCCGACCTAAAGGCGCAACAATTTTTTCCATTATATGCAAAACGTGAGCATCGTCGTAAAACGTCACCCCAGTCAGTTCAAGCTTTCCTTTTCTTTCAACGTATACTTGTCGAGGACCATTTACCATAATTTCATTAATAGAAGGATCTTGAAGCAAAGGTTCAATCGGACCTAAGCCCAGTATTTCATCCATAACCTCTTGGGTCAGGCGCTGACGTTCCGTTCTAGGAGGAGTTAGCCCTAAGGCATCAGCTCGAATATCAAGGGTGTGCTCAACTATCGGTTGCAAGGTCTCGGTATTAAGATCTTGATTGTTAATTTTATCTAAAGCGTTGATGACTTCATGATGGACGCTGCTTTTAAACTCACGCCATGGATCAGCTTGGGGAATAGGGCGAACTGCCCTATGCTCGTTCCTAGGCTCTTCAGGTATATGAACCTTCTCTTTTTCTAAGCGTTTTAGCAAAGACATGCTCGTAGCCCTCCTTTAAAATCCGAACACTCTAATAAGTCCCTTTAAAGTACCTCGATTTTTATGTTCCTGCTCCTTAACCTCGTTCTTAGTCGAAGCTTCTTGCGAAGATGTAAGTTTTCTTGCCATGTTCCGAATTCCTTCAGACGCTTTACTCTGTAGATGAGAGGTTACAAATGGCACACCCTGATTAAGGGCAGCAACCAGAGCTCGCCCATCACTTGGAATGTCATAATTAATTTTGACGTTGAGGCTTTTCTCAACATCTTGGGGGTTCATCCCCATTTCTTTACTTGACCGATTAAGAACAACTTGAACTTTTGAAGTATAATGAAGCCCTTCTAAAACCTCAAGGCTAAGTTTGGCATTTTTAAGAGTCGGCACATCCATTGCTAAAACTAACCAAATCTGAGTTGCAGCATCAAGGCTAACCAGGCTAATGTCATCGAATCGGCTGGCGTTGTCGCAGATTATATAATCAAACTTATCTCTTACCTCATTGAATAGTTGTTCGACATGCTCTGCAGTGACCAGTTCAGCATATTCCGGGCGGGTAGGGGCAGCCAAAACCTGAAGCCCAGAAGAATGGGTCAGGAAGTAGGGCTGAATTTCAGAGTACTTAATAGTTCCGGATTGGGCTAGATCGGCAATGGATCGTTTAGGAATAAGGTTTAAAAAGACTGCTACATCACCGAATTGAAGATTAAAATCAATTAACAGAACCCTCCATTTGCCTGTACTCGCTAATTGCACCGCTAAATTTGTTGCTATTGTCGTGTTTCCGACCCCACCTTTGGTACTGAAGAAAGTGATGATTTCTGCATTTCTGGTATTTGTTTCACAAGCAACCTTAGTTAGATTTACAAAGACATCTCTTTTGCGTTGATCCATTTCATAGACTTTAGCGATAACACTTGCCAGTTCATCCCCTGTAAAGGGTTTGACAATGTATTCTCGAGCTCCAGCCATCATGGCTCGACGTAGATATGCTTGCTCTCCTTGAACTGACATGATAATCACGGAACATTCTGGAGCACGTTGGGCAATGAGTTCGGTGGTCCTTATACCATCCATTTCAGGCATATTAATATCCATTAAAATGATATCCGGTCGATTTCGTTCTGAAAATAAGATGGCTTCGGAACCAGATCCAACTTCACCCACAACGTCAATATCATCCTCGAACTGGAGAAGCCGCCTGATACTATCTCGAGTGTCACTAATATCATCCACAATTAACACATTAATGCGCTTCATAGTCGCTCCTCCTTACTTATAGTTGTTAAAATAGTTTGCATCAAGAAATATATCGCCAGTGAACGGGGGATCTTGACGAATTTCCTTATTAGCCGGATTACGCAATAATAAACGAAGACTTCCTTTTTCACTGCCTAGGGTAACCGCCATTGCTTGTGGGACACTGAGGGCTAATGTGTAGGATTTTGATTCAACTTTAGCTTTCTCATCGACGAGACTTTTCCCCACGCTTAAAACTAAGACATCCTGAGCAGCGAGTGTCGTCACGGTTACATCCTGTGAATCTGCAGAATGTTTAATGTCTAATGTAACTAGAACATCGACATAATCTCCAGGTTCTATTGTATAACCCACCCCACTGACCAGACCTATCGGAATCGCTACAGCCCTTTTCCCATTCGGAACCGTGAGGGCAGTTGTACCTCCTGCAGAAATCTCACCCCCAGGGTTTTGTAACGTTTTACGTTCAAGCATAGCCTCGACGATTAAGTCACCTGCGGATAAATTCAGCAAAGCTACAGACCCCTGAACATCTTTTATCGAGGTAAACCCTCCTTGGGGATAAGCTTCCATAGGAACGTCTTTAACTTCCAGCTGACTAGACTCAATGATCGTACGAGCGGAAATAGCCTTTTTAACAATAACTAACGGTTTAAGTGCGGAGGGTTGCTTTCGTGTCGCTTGGTTCAGATAGATATACATTGATCCAGAAGCGATAAGACCACAAATCAGCGCCAGAAGAAAAAAACCTTTACGTTGCAACGTAATCCCCCCTCAAATGAGTAACTTGATCAAAAATGTAATAAGCTTAATATTAAGATAATGAAACCTTGAAATGTACTAAAAGAAGGTTTAATTTGCGATGAGTTTTGGTGTGTATAAACCGAAATTGTTACTTGCTACCCCATTCTCCATATCCTGTTCCGTTCTTAATAGATCTGCTAGGTTGCCCGATGTCTGTCCGTTAGGGACAAGGGTCTCTATGAACCAACCAGTTACGACGGAGTTGTTGCCGTTTCCGGCAACCCCTTCAAGAAAGAAAGCTGCAAATCCAACGATTTGCACTTCATGAATGGAATTGCCGCTTTCCGAAATAATTCTGACAATAGGAATATACACGATTTGAGGAGCACTCCTATCATAATCATCGATAGTATTCTTAGGCACGCGAGTGTCACGATTTAAGCGAGTGTTGATCCCTTCTGCTGTCGGCCCGCTCATATTTCCGTGTTTGACCTCGAGAATCTGCCCTACATGTAGCTCTCCCTGATACCCATTTGCTAAATCCGTTTCATAGGAGCTGGCCCCAGTACCAGTTAGTTCCAAGGCACCGTACCACCCGGAGGTTCCCGAAACTTCTCCGTATTTTATTACACTATTATTTTTGTCATCGTCAAGGTACCACTCGGAAGTTCCGGACCCTCCTCCTGATTTAAGAACATATTTTTGTCCATAAACCAGGTTCTGTTCTTGGATACTAAGAGGTACTGAACCTGATAGTGTTATTGGAGGAACCATCATGGCCGCAGCCGAAACTGAAATCTGTTCTTCGGTTATCCCCCAAATTCGGGCAAAGTAAGTAGGAACTTGTTTAGTTGCTTGAACTACAATTTTTGCATTATCAGCATCAAAGGTAACATTTACATCTGGCGTCCCGTTTTGGGTCGCATAAGACCTGGCTGTTTGTTCCGCAAGGCTCGGATTGCTCGGAAGCTCCTGGGCACCAGCAAGCGCTGCTGCATCTACTGAGTTTTGAAGATGTGCTTTATGGGCGTATATCAAACCGACATCTGTTACGATAGCGCAAAAGCCAAGTAGGGCGGTTAAAGCTAGGGCCACTAATATGATGACACTCCCACGGTCGTGAGAATGTACATATTGATCTGCCATGCTCTTGGAATATAGTTGTTTGCATTCTTTTAACCGTAGTTTCCATCGTTCAGCCAATGGAGATTTTATCTGAACCATAACCACTCCTCCGTCTTATTTGAAATGGATGGTATCTTTCTATTCAATGCGCATAACTGTAGCGGCACTTACGACAACTGGATTAGGTAATACATTGCTGATGATCGGAATAACAAGTTGTACAGGATAACTGACTTGGACAGTTACCCCTTGACCAGATAACCGTAGAGATTCAATCGGTGTGATGCTAATCGACAGACTCGCTGAGTTGAGTGAGGGTGCAGCACCTATAACAGAACTAGTAATCTCGGAGTCAGTTGCTCCGACAGTTGCGACTCGAACCCCCGCCCTTGCGGCATTACTTACAGTGATATAGGAGTAACCGATGCGCCCCATCTCAATCACTCCAAAAAGTAACAGAAATAAAAGGGGCAAGACAAGGGCCATTTCCACCATCGCTTGACCTCTCTCTCCTTTATACAGCTTCCTTATCATAGCGACCATCCTCCTAAAGGTAAGAAAAAAGCTATGAATGTCCCTATAACAATTGCTATACCATAGGGAAATTTTTCTTTGTTAGTGTTGTTTATAGCATTAGAAAACTGTTGAGGTTTTCTGAGTATTAAAAAAAAGAGCAAGAAATACTTAAGTGTATTTCCCAGAGTTTGACGTCGAACAAGTAAATAGAGCGAAATGACTCCGCCTATGACGGCTCCGTAAAGAAAACTAGTAAGAACAAACATTATACCACCAAAAGCTCCGATGACTGCAAGCAACTTTACATCCCCTGCGCCCATCCCCCCCATAAGATACGGGATAAGGAGTAAGGCAAAACCCATAACTGCACCTAATAGACTACTAGTCAATCCTGATACCCCATCTTGTAAGGTATTAAGTAAAAGTGCAATTGTGAAGGCAGGAAGTAACAATTTGTTATAAATCTTGTGCTCTCTCCAATCGGTAAAAGCAGCTATTCCTAAAGTTAATCCTAGAGTAAGCTCATTCACTCCCATATCCTATCCCCTTTCTTTGAATAAAGAACCCTACTGAAACAGTAGGGTTCTGGAGTTATGTTGGTCAGCAAATTTATAAATGAAACGGTACGGTTTACAACACAGATTTATAAATCATTAATATAATTGCGAAATATTAATCGACTGCTGGCATATCAGTATTAGCATCGTTAAAATAATCCGCAACTTTTGGACCAATTGCAACAATTGCTGTTATAGCAACAACTGAAATCAGCCCAATAATAAGTCCATACTCAACCATTCCCTGGCCCTCTTCATCTCTGAGAAGCCCCATTATTTTTGCTTTCATCTCATTATCCTCCTTTATTATCTACCATAGTAGTTTTTCTTAATTTTATTATAGGCTGACAGCGTTTATGAAGCCATGAGGCAATAGTCGTAATTGAAGACCACATAGTCCTAGTCTTTAGTCCTAACTTTAAAAGTTTAAACAAGTATAAGCCTTTTGCATTGTGTAAATGAATGATTCTTGAGTTAGTTTTTTTAAAATGTTTGAAGGTTGAGCTAATAAACAGCCCAACCTTCTTATAAATAAGCACACTTCTTATGACTAAACATACTTGAACTAATACCTCTTTAATTACTTACTATTCAATTAAGGAATGCTTAAAAGACATTTATGCATAAATTCTGTTGCCATATCATTACGTACAGTCATAACCTGATCAGTCGATGAACTAAGTGGTAAAAAGACCGCTACTATCTCTTCAAAGTCATAGATCTTTTCTCCACTCGACTGACATATCAAATAGCCTTTTTCCTTGAATAAGGCCTCAAGTCTCTGCATGCCAAGAATTCGTTCCGGGAGTATCTCAATAACACCGTTCTCCAAAGCGGTCATCCCCTGTCTTTTGAATTTGATGGCTATAGGTTTATTGTTATTCAAGAAGACACCAATTATGACGCTGAGCATTATTTATAAAATTTTAGCATGTCAAAATAGTGCAAATTATAACCTAATAATGCCCACAAATCCCCAGATTTATCACCTTCTATCATCCTAATTTGGTAATATGTAGGACAAAATTAAGGTGGGAAGCATTGACTAATATTTTGTACTTCGTTATAATGAAGATGCTCGAAGTACTTGAGGATTTCCATAAAGCTTCTCGATTGCCTAAGGCTCTGGGAAGATGCTGAACTTCCCATGTCGCGGGTAATAAATAGGCGGAGGTTTTTTAATGTTTAGTGACAAAATTCTAGTATGCAAAGAGTGCGGTCGTGATTTCGAATTTACAGCTTCAGAACAAGAATTCTATGCGGAAAAAGGGTTCACGAATGAGCCTGGACGTTGCCCAGAATGTCGTGCTGCTCGAAAAGCGCAGAATAGAGATAATGGCGGCGGTTTTTCTCGCCAGCCACGTGAAATGTTCCCAGCTATTTGTGCTACCTGTGGAAAAGAAACCACTGTACCTTTCCAACCATCAGGTGAACGTCCAGTTTATTGCAGAGACTGCTACCAGCCTCGTTCACGCAACAACTGGTAATATAAAGAGAACTCCCTAGTTGTTGCACTTTACTAGCAAAGTATATAACGCAAGTTTATACTTTCTGACTAGTATAAAGAAGCCAAAAACCCTTCCCAGCTTAATAATGGGAAGGGTTTTTATATATTCTTATTTAGTCATAACATCCAGTTCAATTAGTTCATGATAAAGTTCCTTGCGTCGATCCGCTAAAAAGAAGCTATCTCGCATAGATGAGCGTTCAGGGCGTCTTATATGGTTAATTCGATCTGCGGAAAGAGTTGCTGCTAGTATTCCTTCTTTACTCATTTGTGACTGATCAAACAGGTCTCCCTTTGGGCCTATGACTAAAGCTCCCCCGCTGAATTCTTTAGATCTTCCATTACTTCCCATTAAATTACAAGCGCCAAGGTAGACAGAATTATCATAGGCACGAGCGCCTAAATAACGCAACCAGATTTGTTTTCGATCTCCAGCTACCATAGGAGAAGCGTGGGGAGCAAATAGAATCTCGGCACCTTTGAGGGAATAGATAGCAGCCGTTTCTGGAAAATGCCAGTCCCAACAGATTCCCACGGCGAATGTCGCACCATGGGCAGAGAAAACCGGAAAGCTATCTCCTGGTGTAAAATAATCCAGTTCACTTCGACCCAAATGAACTTTGCGATAAACTTTAGGATCTTCACTTGGAGATAAAATAACTTGTGATATAAAGGGCTTGTTAGAATCTGGTCTTTTTTCCACCATACCGACCAAAAGAGTCATTCCCAGGTCTTCAGAGCACTCTTTTAAGCGATTAATCCAGAGACTATCGATGGTATTCCCGATTTCTGCCGCATCCTGGGGTGAATAACCATCCAATACACATTCCGGAAAGCATAATATGGAGATATCCTGCTTCTTTGCTAGCATAGCCAAACTAGCAATGTTCTTGAAATTATATTCAGTGTCCCCTACCCTAGATTCCATCTGAACGAGTCCAATTCGGCAATCCTTTTCCATAAACTTGTCCTGGTCCTTCCTAGTACTTCACTAACTTGTGAGTGCGATCTTATTCGAGATCTAAAATTTCGTTATAATCCCTGCTTAGAACATCCGAAAGTAACCTATGATCATGGAGTAGGTTAATTAATATACGTTCATCCTTAGTTTGTGTGGTCCGAGCATTGGTAAGGATACTAAGTGGTCGATAAATAGGCGCATCTTGAATTTTTAGAGTTTTAAATAGTTTTTGATCCCCTTCTCGACTGACAGTTAATGAAGATATGATGGTAATCCCAAGCCCCGCCGAGACCAGCTGTTTAATGGCCTGAGTACTACCTAATTCCATTGAAACATTTAATTGATCTGGATCGAGACCTCTCTCTTGTAGTGCCATCTCCATAACCTTACGAGTTCCTGAACCATCTTCTCGAGTCACAAGGCGCTCATTGGGAAGTTCAGCAAGGGTGATGCTTTTTCTTGAGGCCCAAGGATGGAAATTTGAAATGACAACAACCAATTCATCTTCCCAGAAATTCTCGACGTTTAGGTCTTTATGCTGAGGCACTGGTCCTTCAATCAATCCAATGTGCAGCTTTTTCTCAAGTACATCTTGAGAAATTGACTCTGTGTTAGCAATTTTCACTTTAAAATCCACGTCCGGATGAGTCTTAAACAAGAACGCTAGGATATTGGGAAGAATATATTCTCCAATTGTAAGAGTTGCACCTAGATAAATAAGCCCTCTCTGATCCTTCGCTAAAGCACTTATCTGCTCTTTGGCGTTCGACAGAATATCCAATACACTGCGCACATGAGCGTAGAAAATTTTACCCTCTTTAGTTAGAGTGACACCTTTGTTGGTGCGGTCAAAAAAACGTGCACCATACTGATTTTCTAAGTTTTGAATCTGCAAACTTATACTGGGTTGGCTCATGTGAAGCTTTTTAGCTGCTAATGTAATGTTTCTAGTTTCTGCCACCTCTTTGAAGACAAGAAGGTGTTGTTCCATGATGATGTATCCCCTTCCTAGATCCTATATATAATAGCTCTCCTATTCATAGTGCTTCAAAGGATAATAAGACTTTGATCATAAAATAATGCAATGACCAGATATAACTATTCTCCTATGGTTTGATTTAAAAAGCAAATATTTAAGATTAGAACATGTTATTACTATAATATCATCCAAAGGATTTATTAGCCAGATGGTTACTCATCTTTTTACAAAAAAGGTTGTATAAGTATACCAAAAAATTAAGAATGATAGTTAGAAGCTCCTCCTCCGAAAAGTTTCTTACTATCATTCAGTATAATCATTTTTAATACATAACACTCATTAGTTGACTGTTATACAATACATATTAGCCTGACACTTTTTTGATTTGTACCCACTTTGAAGGGTTGTAATCTAACGCTAATTTTATCATGCTTTCAGCCCATTCAGGACAGCCCAGAGCATGAATGTGGTTATAGGAAGCAAAGGTATTCTTATAACAGATTCCATCATGTTGACCGTCCATCCCGTGCCCTCGTTTAACCTTTAGGCCAAACTTGACATCAGGTGCTAAGTTAACAACTCGGGAATTATGAAATTCATGCCCCCTAATCTCAGTCTTTTCTGCAAACCAGAGTTGACCAGGATTCGCTTCCATAATCGTATATCCATGACCTTGTGGTTTGCTTTCCATCTGAGTATCCAGTGGAAGCAATCCAACCATTTCGTAGTTTTGAGAAGAAGTCCTTATGCTGCGACCTAGATACATAAGCCCACCACACTCTGCATAAATCGGCAATCCTTTTTCACCTGCTAATCTTATATCTCTGCGCAGCAATAGGTTTTCTTCAAGCTGAGCAGCAAAGACCTCAGGAAAACCTCCACCAATGTAAAGAGCGTCAAGATCATGGGGAAGTTGTATATCATAAAGAGCACTAATGGGAGCTAATTCCGCTCCTAAAGCTTCTAGTGCTTCGATATTTTCTGGATAATAAAAACTAAATGAGGCATCCTGAATAATTCCAATTTTAGGCTTTAACCCATTGTTTCGTAGGGAGTATTCTCCTAGGTTAGATACCATAGATTCTGAATATCTTGGAAGTTCAGGCGCACTTTGAGCTAAGGTGATAATTGTGTTTAAGTCGACATGTTCACTGATAACATCCGCAAAATAATCTAGTAACTTGTCCGTTTCATGCATTTCACCATTTGTAACAAGTCCTAGGTGACGGTCAGGGATGCATAAGTTAACATCTTTCGGAATTGCTCCAACAACAGGAATTTTGCAGAACTCTTCTATAGCCTCACGAGCCATCTTTTCATGACGAGCCCGTGCCACCTTATTAAGAATGACACCAACGATTTGAACATCTGGGTCAAAATGTTGGTAACCCATAACCATCGCAGCAATACTACGAGTCATGCGGGTTGCATCGATTACTAATAGCACTGGGGATTGAGTTACTTTGGCTATTTCAGCAGTAGAGCTGCTTCCTTGTAAGTCTAAGCCATCGTAAAGTCCCATTGCGCCTTCTATAATAGTCATGTTTTTATCAATGGATTGATCGAATATCGAACGACATATTTCTCTTTTCTTCATGAAAAAGGAGTCTAAATTGCGACAAGTATGCCCTGCGGCAGCAGTATGCCAACTGGCATCGATATAATCTGGTCCCTTTTTAAAGGGTTGTACTGACATCCCATGCCGTGCAAAAGCCCTAAGTAGTCCCAAGGTAAACGTTGTTTTTCCACTTCGCCCCTGAGGTGCTCCAATTACTAAGCGAGGGACATTTTTGGCAATTTGTTCATTTTGAGGTAGTGTTAGCATAATACCCACACCTTTCTTGGAGAATTTGGTCAGGAGCGATCAAGTGATTCTTAGCTTCAGATGGAGTTTGCTGTTCTGTGTAGTTTGCGGTTCGGCGAAAGCAACCTGCGCCGTTTTTCTTTGGAGCAGGCGGCTTAGGCGAAACCCTCACCCGAGTTTCGTCACTGGATACTTTCGTACTTATAGATGATGGGAGTCTTACGGCTGGTAGTCATCGGATAAAATTGACCATCCTAAAACCCGTCCCAATAATGCGGATATGAATCAGCAGAAACAGGGACATCGAGCATTTAGGATGGTCTATATACGTTATGATTGTTTTAGCTATATCTGTACTATAAAAAGATCAGATATTCTTAATCTGGGGTTTGTACCTTGCCTTTTAAGCAGATAAATGTGGTCGTAATGTAGAGATACTCAACGAGGTCTTCTGCAGTAAGTTCTTTTACTGCGTTATCAACATCGCTTTTTGAAGCCCCAATAGCAACTGCTACGTCTCTACTCTTAGCTTTTTGAACTTTGCCAAGATATTCTAGAACTTTCGCTTTGACTACGGGATCCGCTGGTCCTCTTGCCATTTTAAAATACCAACTTTCTACATTATTCCTTAGGTTTAGAACTTGAATTGTGCTGAAGTACGGAAAGTTTCTCTGGAGAAGATATAATCGTCAATCAACATATCTGAGAAAGGAAGCTCAGCCATGGAGAAGAATTTCTCCCAGCCAATCCTCTCAACCCACTCACCCACGCGCTCTCCTTGACGTGCATTAGCAATCCAGAGTTCAACAATTTTACGAATTGCTTCTGTTGTCTCAGGCCAACGAGGTGCAGTGTTTGGAAGGAATGGAATTACCATCCGTGAGAAGCTAGGTGCTGTACGAGCATTGGAGGTTTTACCACCAATAAGAATCGCAATACCATCGTTCTTAGGATCATAGATTTCCATAGCAGGAGACATTGTGTAGCAGTTACCGCAATACATACATTTGTCTTCATTAACGATAACGCTCTTGTTTTTCGGGTCTGGACGAATAGCTCCAGTTGGGCAGCTAGCTACCAAACTTGGAATCTCAGTCCCTTTACGAATTATATCGTGGTTAATACGAGGTGGAGTTCTATGAACACCAACAATAGCGATGTCACTGCAGTGAGCGGCTCCACACATATTTAAGCAACAAGCTAAGCCCATTTTTAGTTTAGCTGGGAGCTTCATGGTATTGAAATACTCATATAAGTCATCCATAACGGCTTTAACGACACCTGAAGCATCAGTAGCCGGTGTATGGCAGTGAACCCATCCTTGGGTATGAACTATATTACTAACGGATGCCCCTGTTCCACCAACACAATAGCCTTTAGAATCTAAATGGTCGAGTAATGGTTGGAGTTTAGCCTCATCAGAAACTAAGAATTCAACATTGTTGCGGGTTGTAAAGCGAAGGAATCCATCACAGTAATCGTCAGCTATTACACATAAATCACGAACAAAATCAACACTGACTAAACGCGGGGAACCTACACGGACACTATATAATGCTGCACCGCTTTCAGCAACGTGTTTGAGTACACCGGGACTAGGAATCTCGTGATATTTCCATTGCCCATAGTTTTCTTGTACAATCGGAGGAAGCATCTTTTTATAATGCGGAGGTCCTTGATCTAAAATTGCCATCGTTATCCACCTCTCGTTAGCTACTTATTATTTTAAAATTAGAGCTTCGATCCGTCGAGTGCTGTTCCGCTTCTGTCAAGATCATCTTGATTCCAGAACACATATGGGTTAGCACGTGGGCGGAAGACCATTTGCGGTACAGGCTCAACTTCAATTCCTTTGAGGAATTTTGTCATTCCTAAGCGGTAAATTGTTTCACCAATCCGCTCGCGGGATTTACCGAACTCATCCCACCACTCCCAAATACGGCGCATAAGATCTTTAAACTCTGCAAAATCGTCTTCTGATTCCATTTTCATGAATGGCACAATAACCCAAGACATGAAAGCGGACTGAACGATTGTGGATTTCCCACCGATCAATATGGTAGCACCCTTCTCTTTTCCAGGTGCAATTGCTTTAGGCATCATGTTAATACAATGCATGCAACGTGTGCAGTCTTCTCCGACTACGCTGAGTTCTTGAGTCTCTGCATTGAAGGTGAGGCATTTTGTTGGGCACTTGTCACAAACAATTCCTTGAACATCAAATTTATTTGCAACATACTCTTTTACAGCATCTTGGTCAATTCTTAAAGTATCGCGCCAAGTACCAATTACAGAGCAGTCAGAACGAGCAATAGAAGAAGTACAGTCATTTGCACAACCGGAGAACTTAATTTTGCTCTTATATGGCCACATAGGACGATGAAGCTCATCCATGAATTCGTTCGTAACATTATAACATGCTTCAAGAGTATCATAGCAAGCATGTTCGCAACGTCCTGGTCCAACGCAACAGTTAGGAGTTCTTAAGCAAGAACCTGAACCACCGAGGTCAAACCCAGCTTCACTAAACTCGTCGAAAATTGGTTGAATATGCTCAGTTTTACATCCGAGAAGAATAATATCTCCTGTGGAACCATGCATGTTAGTTAAACCACTACCGTACTTTTCCCAAATATCACAGACAGTACGTAATGCTTTAGTATTGTAGAACCAGCCAGAAGGTTGAAGTAAGCGAACTGTATGGAACTCTGCAATATTAGGGAAATTTTGAGGCTCATCCACATAACGGCCGATTACTCCACCGCCGTAACCTCTAACTCCAACAATTCCACCGTGTTTCCAGTGACCTCTGCGTTGAACATAGGACTTTTCCAAGACTTGGAGCAATTCGCCTGCAGCTTCACTCTTCACTGCAGCGCGCTTAATTTCCGTCACAAAACTGGGCCATTTACCTGTTTCCAGTTCGTCCAGTAGTGGCGTTTTCTTTTCTGTCATGGCACACCCTCCGTCTTCTAGTTTATGGGGTTTATTACATTTCAGTAATAGTGATAGCACCAGTTGGACAAACTGATGTACAACTTTCACAGCCCATGCATTCTGATTCATCACCAGTTACATGAGCCTTGTCCTCACTAAAGCCAAGCAGGTGAGCCGGGCATCCTTCTGTACAAGAGTCACAACCTGAGCACAGATCTTCGTCGATTGATACAATAAACACAAATTACACCTCCTTAAACTATTAAAGAGAACAAACAAACATTGGACACTGGGAAACTTTTCACTTGTGTAAATTAACACTAGTCCATGTACTTAATTTAACATTTTGTGTTCCTTTCGTACAATATATAATACAGATTGTACTATATCGAAAACTAATTATGGACTAGATTCCTCTCTATGGGTGACTGACTTGCTTCAAATTTCGTCAGATTCTCGGAAATCAAGAATAAACCGTTATTTTCCTGCTTGCAGGCCATTATGAACGGTTTCATATGTGATCCCTTTGACTAACCCTAAGCCCTTGTTTTCTAGTGTCGTAGCCCCATGAATAAGCACGTAATAGCGGTGGCAAAGGGCTGTGCATAGGCTAATCCAGATCGATTAGGTGATAGCTTTAGCACCTAAATAAATGGGCAGTCGCTAAAACATTAAGCCGCTTTACTCTCCCCTTAACGAAGTTCTTGGAACACAGATAAATCCTGGAAGAATGGACCATTTCAGATGTTCTGAAATGGTCCATTAAAATCGAAACTCAAAATTTATAGCACTAACATATACTATTCTAAAAACTCCAGGAATGGTTTCTTCATACTTACAAGAGCATTTACCATAAGTTCAACTATACCACCATACTGAAGATTGAACTTCTCGGTTGCATCATAATGTTCTAATATACCGCGCATAGCACCTTTGCAGTTAGAACATGGTGCGCAAATATACTTAGGCAGAGAGGTGTTTTCCATAGTCCCCTTAAAGGCTCCAAGAATTTGGTTGAATTTCATTCGGGAGGCAACTTGAGTTCTAAACTCAGGGAAGTTGGCAGAATTCATGATGGCAAAGCCACTTCCTCCGCCACAACAATAGTTATCAACACCATGAGGTGTCATTTCTCTAAACTGAGGAGCTATAGCTTTTAGAATACTTCGTTGAGGCTCAACAATTCCCATTTGTCGTACTACATTACAAGGATCATGAAGAGTCACTGGAAAATTGTTCTTACTAGGGTCAAGTATTAAACGTTTACTCTTAACCATATCCCAAAGCAGCGGGAAACAACTCTCTACAGGAATTCTATCCGAAGCCATACGATCACTTGATATCATAGAAGCTTTATGAGCATGTCCACACTCTGCTACCACTACCCTATTTACTCCAAAATCCTTAGCAACTTTCATTTGCATCATAGCGATCTTTTTAGCTTGTGTATCATCATACCACAAACCGTAGTTTACACTATCATATCCCATAATCTCACTACTCAGGGTCCAGTTCAAGCCGGCTGCATCAAAGAGAATGGCAAAAGCAACAGGATTCTCCGGCCAAGCCATAAACTCTCCCGCATTATGCAACACTAAGATATCGGCACCTTTTTTATCTACTGGAAACTTCAGCTTAATGCCAAATTTTTCCTCGGTATCTTCTTCTAAAAACTCGAGGGTGTCTAAAAAAGCGGGTTTGCTTAATCCAGTTGACGAGCCAGTTTTTATTTGCAGCATTGTCCCTTTCGTATGAAGAGGAGTCGGTGCAATTCCCATTTCTTGACTAAAGATCTTGCGAATTTCTTTTGTGAGGATGGCATTATCTAACCCTAAAGGACAGGTTTGGGCACAGCGTCGGCAGAGATTACAGCGATAGGCTAATTCCCCCAACCGAGCAATCGTTTCCCAATTGACATCGATATCTGCTCCGACGAAACCACCAAGAAGTTTCCCACTCGTCGTAAAATACTTCTTAAGAATTTTGCGTAAAACCTCTGATCGATATATTGGGCGATATAATTCATTGTCTCCTGTTGCAGTGTAGATATGACAGGCATCAGAACAGGTATTACATTTAGCACAGTATTCAAAGGACAATAAAAGAGGTTGCAGAACTCCGTTATTGGCATCAGAAAATATTTTTTCTAAGCCACTGAGGAACTTGCGAACAAATTCGTCTTCATCCTCTTTAGATTTCGGACGAGTCAAAGTATCTATTCCCACATAGCCATCTAACGATGTACAGTATTTCTCTTTCCATGCAGGTTTTGGATCCGTCAAAGGGGGTTCCATTCCCGGTTTATCGAATGGTGCTAATAGAGGCATAAGATTATCCAGTTTAATGAGTTGATCATCTGATCGGCCCATATCCTTCGGACGCAAATCTCTTTGATTTATCATGTTTTGTCTCCTTTTTTCCATAAAGTTACAATTCAAGGAATCAAAAACTACTTCTCTGGTGCAGCGGGTGGTTTAATATGAGGGGCAGACCAAGATGTGGTCGGACGGAACGATGAAGCCTTTATGACTTGCTGTTCGATATCGCTCCCCTTAAGATTAGGATTGTTATCCCACAAAACCTTATGGAAGGTAAAATACTTTCCAACATAGTGACTCATTTTGCTGATAGGGATATAAATTAACATAATACCCACTAGGATAACATGTAACGTTAATAAACCATCTGCCGCAAAAGGCGTAAAAGTAACAAGATTCCCAGTCACTTCTCTTGCAAACCCAAAGGACAAATCCCTACTCCATGTTAAAATTCCAGTCATAAGTGCTGCAAAAATCAGTAAAAGATTAAAGTACTCCTGAGGAGTTGTGTATTTTTTTAGGGTATTGTCAAACAGTCGGCGTAGGAATAGTAATCCTGAACCTAAAGCACCAAAAGCTAGTCCCAAATATCCCGTTACTAGGGACACGTAAAAAAGCAACAGCCCCCATATACTCGAACTGTTCGCTGCAACTATAATCCCATTAAGTTCAAACATCGCTCCAATGACCAATAAGATTGTCCAAGCCATTAGTAAATAAATTCCCAAATGTAAAGCGTAAGAAATCCACCAGAAAGGGCGTTGGTTTTCAAATAATTTTTTAATAAAGATGATTTCTTTGAGCATTTCAATAATCTCTCTCACGTGAGAGACTTCATGGGGTTTGCTCCACCAAGCTATCTCTTCGTAGTATGAACCTCCATGTTCATACCCTTTTTCTTTGGGGACGGGATAAAGATCCATACGTCCATGAAAGGGCATGTTTGCGAATTGATACGCTTTGTAAACAGATATTCCTACGAAAAGAACTATAGAGAGATAAGCAATAATACTAAGAATCACAATCCTAACCTCCTCTTCTTGTTATCTATGCACATTTTAGTTTAAGGGAGTTTGAAGGGCTTGTAAAATTATCATTTCTCATTATACTATCGCAGAAATTGATGACTATCTATCTTGCATTTTTCTACAAAACAGCAAAGAATAATTGTATATTTATTCGAAATTTATCGAAAATATAAAGAAATATATAAAGAAAGTTTAGTAAATATAAAGAAAGTATAAAGAGCATCTCCGAAGGATTACCTTACAGAAATGCTCCTTATTTTTAATCACCTTTTGAATTAGAATATTACTCCTAGTGCGATAAGAATAAGAATTGCAATTGCAATAATTCCAGCACCGACATAATTTCCGGTACCACAAGCTCCATATCCGTACATGAAAGTTCCTCCTTTCAAATAACCAACAAAATTTAAGCTAATAATATTACTAGAATACAATACCCATCGCAATGAGCAGAAGAATGATAACAACTACAACAGCAATACCCGACAACCAGTTAGGTCCACATGCTCCATCAACAACTCCACCAAATTTCATGTCAGTTTCCTCCATTTCAAGTAATATATGGTGTTTTCTAATCCATTCTATGAGACTATTTCCATTTTGTTACAATTTGAGTGATTTCACAACTATTTTATTTTCTGCCAATGATCTGTGGTTAGGCCCCTTTAGTTCTTAAGTTCCTCCAGGAAGCTTTATTATTCTATACTTTTGGTATAACATATGTATTGACTTTTTAGACAATAAACAAGCCTAGAGGTAATATGTCAAGATGGAAAAATGAAACATTGAAAATTAATGAAGGAGGAGCTTAATGAAAGCGCTAATAACGTTAACTTCTAGTGAATCAAAGCGACTTATAGCAAGAGGGGTAAAGGCAATGCCCAGTGTACAAAATGCCCAAAAAAAACATACTATTATTGTAGCCGGGGGCACCTCCAATGCCTTTGTTGCGGAAGAGTTACTTAGTCTTCAGATTGAGGATAAATCTGGCTATACCATGGGTATTGTCACTAAGGGCGAGTTAGGAGTCAGCCAATCCTCTAAAAAGACGCCTCCCTACGTTATCTGTAAAGGGCAAGCTTTAGATGTTTCTTGGCAAGAATACTTACCTAAGTTACAAAGGGGAGACATTTTTATCAAAGGTGGTAACGCAGTTGACCACACTGGCTTAGCAGCTGTCATGGTTTCTAATTCCATGGGAGGGACGATTGGGGCGGCTCAAGGCATCCTCTATGCCAGAGGGGTAGAATTGATTGTACCTATTGGGCTGGAAAAAATGATTCCTGATGTTCGAGTTGCAATTGAATTTATGACAAAATCAGCTGTTGATGAAGCCATTGGACATAAGGTAGGCCTTATTCCCATGTTAGGGGCAACTGTTGTCACCGAATTGACCGCCCTTGAAACTCTCTATGATGTAGAAGCCCGTTGTATTGCTGCCGGCGGAGTGGACGGTTCCGAAGGCTCAGTTACGATTGCTATCGAAGGGCTTGATGAAGAAGTTCAGCGGGCAATGGAAGATATAAAGTCACTAAAAGGTGAACCACCTGTTATAGTCCACTAAGGCTATTTATAACTTCATTAACTTAAGAAGCTAGACAGGGTCTTTCGAATTAATTTTGATTAATACGACAGACCCTGTTATCTCTTTGTTTAATTCTCTTTTAATGCAATATCACACGTTTCGGTTCCTAGAGCAATTTTGGTTCTCTAGGCGGTCGTTGACCAAAAAACTGATAATAGTGACATTCTAATCGTCCATTATACAGCTTACGGCTCTTATCCCAGCGTCGTCCAATCAACTTTTCGGGAGACTGATGAGTTGTCAGCATATGAAGTGACCAGTTTTCTAAACGATCAAAGGTTTTACCAAGTTCAAGATAGAGTCCTTCCACAGCTTTTACATCTCCAAGTCGTTCACCATAGGGTGGATTAGCTATCATGTGTCCATATTTGAACCGAGACCTCACTTCTGCAACAGGTAGTTTCTGAAAGTGTACGACACCTTCGACGCCTGCCTCGATAGCATGGGTACGTGCTAAGGCTAGAGCGTTAGGGTCAATATCAGAACCGAAGACCTGCAGAGGAGTATTAGGCTGCCATAGATCTAACCCCTCTTGATAAGCTTCTTGCCAAAGTTCTTTAGGGATATTAACCCACTTCTCGGATGCGAAGCTTCTTTTAAGGCCTGGAGCCCGATTTTGTGCTATCCAGGCTGCTTCAATGGGAATAGTCCCTGTGCCGCAAAAAGGATCGATTAGGGCTCGATCTTTCTTCCAAAAACTTAGCTGAATCATAGCTGCGGCTAAGGTTTCTTTTAGTGGTGCTTGACCTGCCAGTTGTCTGTATCCACGTTTATGTAGACCCAATCCAGAAGTGTCTATGGTTAATGTCACCTTATCATTGAGAAGGGCTACTTCGATCTGGTAACGGGGTCCGGTCTCTTCGAACCAGCTTCGACCGTAGGTTTCCTTGAGACGTTCCACAATCGCCTTCTTTACAATCGCTTGACAATCTGAAACACTAAATAGCTGAGATTTTATTGATTTGCCTTGAACCGGGAAGTTTGCATCCTCTGGTAACCAATTTTCCCAAGGGAGGGATTTCGTTTGCTGGAATAGTTCTTCAAATGTTCTAGCTTCAAATGAACCCATTTTTAGTAAGACACGATCAGAACTTCGTAACCAGATGTTTGATCGACAAATACCCAATTCATCCGTTGTAAACGTAACTTTCCCATTTTCAACTACTAATTGATCATAACCAAGTTGTTTTAGTTCGCGAGCAACGATAGATTCTAAACCAAAGGCGGCAGTTGCGATCAGCTCTATTTTTGCCATTCTGGATCAACCTTTCTTAATTCGAACGGGAAAGACTTTTCTTTACCCTGCATCAAGTTATAATTCTTTTACTATCATAAGTTGTGTTCATCAAAATGGCAAGTTTACTAGGAAACTACTTTAACCTGCCATGAGTCCCTGAACTGAAGCCCTTGCCATCACTATATCCTTTAGTGTAGGCTACTTGTCCCGCTAGACTCTCTTTTCTAGTATACTGAGATGACTTTCCACGACCCAAGTTCAACTCTTTATAAGACTGAGTAACTAAAGCATCCTTAGCGAGAACAAGTCCCCATCCCTCTTTGCTTACTTGCTCAGCATATTGAGCCTCTAACCCAGATATCCACCCCTCTACATAATTGTTTCTAACCCCTCTTTGTTGAGAAATACTTGGGCGATGCCCATTTTTTGATATGTATTCCTTGCGATATGCCTTCATAAATAAGTCTGCGCCAAACCGTATGTAGTCAGTGGCAAATGAAAATACAACAATGGCAATTTCTGCATCTTGTTTCAGTCCCATGAATGCTAATCTAGTATATCCATTGCATTTATTGAGATAAGAGTAACACCTAAAATTCTGTGCGATTACTCTGCCCAGGCTCTTTTTCCACCAAGACAGTTTCTCAAATTCAGTGGCATACTCATCAAGAACCTCTTTTTGTTGAGTATCTTCAGAGGAGGCTTGAAATTCAACTTCATTGATTCCATTTTCAGCCATGATACGTTGAGCCATAAGAAGTGCCGATTTTGCTTCATTACTCTCTGGGTCTCCTCCATTTCTAGCCAGATTCAGTAATGCTCGAACCCTATGGAGGACCTTCTCTTCTACTCCCAATTTCACACCTCTTCTCGTCTCTATCCACCAAGTATTTCCCAGTCTCAGCTAATACTTACGATATCTACAAATAGCCTCACTGTCATGACTTCTAGCATCTCCCTTGTCAGAATCTCCTCTGAAGGCGTAGAATCAAAGGGCTGGGTTTCCCATACTCCTTCCTCATTCTTAAATAATGTTCGCTTACTTTCCTCCACATTCCATGTAGTTTCAAGAATAGTTTCATTTGTTTTTTCCCTTAAGGATTCTTTCATTAATTCGACCACATGGTTCCGAACTGAATCATCATAATCAACTAGGGCAACATTCACGTAGGCACTTATTGTTTTTATGGAATGTGAAAAGGTTTGAGTTAAGAAGTTGTTGATAGCACTATTCACTTGATCCGGCTGTTCTAACATTGCCATATGCCCTGCGTCACTTATCAGTGCTAGAGTTGAATGAGGTAATTCCTTGTGAAGGTATTCCGAGTATTTTAATGGAGTCATTTGATCATTTTGTCCACAGATGATTAA
Source organism: Desulfosporosinus sp. (assembly GCA_003513495.1). GTDB lineage: Bacteria > Bacillota > Desulfitobacteriia > Desulfitobacteriales > Desulfitobacteriaceae > Desulfosporosinus. Next base: position 78,566 of record DOPM01000033.1, on the reverse strand, counting down.
AGTTGGTTTTATGATGGTATGGACGCGATCCATAACATTAAATTCGTTACAAGCCTTAAAATCCGCTAGATAAATATCCGTTGGAACCCGTTTCATTTCTTCAGTTGCTTTTGCTATGATATCTGGGGAACTATTTGGAGAGTAACTGTATTTAATGTTCTCTAAAGGATGTTCCCCCCTAGACAACTTATCTAGGACTGTTGGGTTCACACGTAACCTTGCTCCACTATCGACAATAATTATCCCCGTTATTACCTCGGGATAGCCTAAAGCTAACTCTAATGCTATTGCCCCGCCCATAGAATGACCAGCAATAGTAAACTGCTTTAGCTCTAACGCTTGAGCAAAGCTCCTAACAAATTGACAATACTCTGTAATGTTTTCAGCGACTGATCCCTCTGAATGTCCATGGCCTGGTAGATCAAGGGCAATCAAATTATATCCTGGTATTCCTGCTAACTGATAAGACCAATTTTTTCCTGATCCGCCAGCTCCATGTACAAATAGTAATGTAGGCAGATCATCCTGAAAATTGTATTTCTGGTAATAATGCGTTTTGTTTCCCTGGATAGTAATGTACGGCATTTTAGTAATCTCCTTCCTTTGCTCTTCTAGGTTAGCCCTGGCATTATTCTAATATTCTAACTCCTTATCATTAAGTAATCATATAGGAAATAATTAGTCAAGTTATCCTTTTCTACTATATAGATTAAGCATTAGATTAAATAATTCTGGGAACTATTATAGTGACTCGTTTCAGTCCCTAACTTATTCCTCATAGCCTAACGAAAGGAGCGCAAACTCAAATGAGCAATAAGAAAACTGACAAATCGAGAACTCATGCTGCCAATCTTGATGATCATCGCCAAAACTCAGACGATGATAAGAAAAAGTTCCCAACAAATCCTACCAATAAACCCAAAGATCGAATCTAGGCCTGAAACTAAATTACGACATACGACATCATAGGGCAGTTAACAAACTCCATAGTTTGTTAACTGCCCTATTTCACCTGCCAGAGCCAAAGAAGTTAAGACTTGTCATTCACTAATTCATCTTTTGCCTTTTTTTGTTCCTGTTTAAATTCAGCACTTCTAGAATCATACTTCGCACTAGTGTACCCCTTTGTATGCTTTTGTATCTCGCCTGTCTTTTTCATGTCTATTCCTCCAACATCATAATTTAATCAACATGATTATTATGTTTCAGTAACAGGAATATCATGTAGCTTAAGTATTTCTGTCACCTTTTTATCTACATATAAATATCATGCTATCAGAGTAATAAGCCGCATAATATCGACAAGCTAGAGGTGATTAGATGAATTTAAGCTTTAAATTAGCCAAATCGAGTTACAGACATTTAGTTGTTGGCGCTGATACAAAAATTCCTCTCCCAAACGGACGATATACCACAGCCATTAATTTTGATAACGCTGCTTCAACTCCCCCGTTTGTTTCTGTTATGGAAGAGATTAATCAGTTTGCGAGTATGTATTCTTCTATCCATCGTGGCACAGGTTACAAATCTCAGGTCTCTTCCAAATTTTTTGAAGACGCCAGGTCAGTCGTCCTTAAATTTGTTAATGCTGATCCTTTTAGAGATACTGTCATATTCGTAAAAAATACTACGGAAGCAATCAACAAATTATCTTATCGTTTATGGGATGGTAACAAGAAGAGTGTTATCCTATCCACCTGGATGGAACACCATTCGAATGATCTCCCCTGGAGAAGCAAATTTCAAGTGGATTATGTTCAGACAGATTCTTCGGGGAAATTAAGTTTAGAAGATTTAGAGAGTCGCTTAATCAAGCATAAGGGCAATGTAAAGCTAGTTACTGTTACTGGGGCCTCAAATGTCACTGGATATGTAAACCCAATACATAAAATTGCTGAACTGGCCCACCGCTACAAGGCAAAAATTTTAGTAGATGGTGCACAATTGGTCCCCCATAACTCAGTCAATATGAACCCAAACAATCCACTTCAACGTATCGATTATCTCACGTTTTCTGCTCATAAAATGTATGCTCCTTTTGGTATTGGGGTTCTTATTGGCCCGCAAGAAACGTTTCAAAAAGGGGTCTCTGAATTAGTTGGAGGCGGAACTGCAGAAACTGTCACTCATGATTGGATTGTCTGGGAAAAACCTCCTCATAATGAAGAAGCCGGTTCTCCCAATGTCATGGGAGTCGTCGCGCTGGTAGCAGCGATTAGAACCTTGAGTTCATTAGGCATGAAGACAATTGATCATTATGAAAATCAGCTTACAAACTATGCTAATTCAAAGCTAAAACTAATTCCAGGAATCACTCTGTATTCACATACAGCTCCAGGTGAACCTCGAATTGGGGTTATTCCCTTTAATATTAAAGGGATTGAACATGAAAAGGTCGCTACTATTTTATCAAACCAAGCGGGTATTGCCGTACGAACGGGTTGTTTCTGTACCCAACCCTATATTCAAAGGCTGCTATCAATTTCGCCAAAACAAATGGAGTTTTATAGAAAACGCAGAGATGCACCTCGGCCAGGGGTAGTTCGGCTTAGTTTTGGATTATACAATGACTTTAGTGAAATCGATGTCTTAATTAGATTTTTAGAAAGGATCGCTAAGCACCCAACATCTTACATTTAAGAAGCTTATATAAACACCTATTTCTACTTATAATAGGGTTTATATACTGATCATAAAGGGGTGCGAAAATTGAACAAGAAAATGAACTTGCTCATGTTTAGTGGCGACTATGATAAAGCCTTAGCAGCGCTAATACTTGCCAATTCTGCTCGAGAGCTAGATGTCGATGTGACTATGTTCTTTGCATTTTGGGGACTTTGTCTCGTTCGTGATCCTGAAAAATCGACTTCAGAGGATAAAACTATTTACGAAAAGATGTTTGGAATGGTTACACCTAAGGGACCAGAAGAGTTGCCCCTCTCTCGAATGAACATGGTTGGATTGGGAAAACAAATGCTCCTAGAAATGATGGAAGACGACAAAGCTCCCTCTTTAACAGACTTTCTGAACGGAGCCAGAAAAAAAGGGGTTAAATTTTACGGGTGTAAACTATCCGTTGATGTTATGGGTTTTAAAGAAGACGAGCTGCTGCCGGAAGTCCAAATCATCACCGCTAAAGAATACTTAGCTGATGCTCTTGAATCAGACATGCAGCTCTTTATTTAGTTTTTGTCCTTATCCCTAGGGCTTCTTTGGCCAGCCGGTCTACGTAATCGTTAAACCGATCTCCGCTATGACCGGTTACCTTTTTAAATTCGTACAGTCCATGATGAGCTCTCATGAACGCAACATAGGCTTGTGTAAACTTATTCTTTGCTTGCCAATCTCCGGTAACCCATAAAGAAATTCCCGAATAATCGTGATAGATACGGATACGAACATTCAGGGATTTAGCTTTTTCCACCGCATGGCGTACAGCTGCGATTTCTCCTGCTACATTTCTCATACTTGCAGCTTCAAGGTCTTCCCCAACTCCTTTGTTCTCATAAATGACCTCGCCATCCTTAACAAAGGCATAGCCATAAGAGTACTTGCCATTTACATAACTTCCATCAGTATAAACTTCATAATCAATATCCATTGGTGTTTTGGCTTGGGAATCTCCATTGCAACACTCCTGATATTCACTAGGTTTCTCTGCTCCATTCAACCACTCAAGTGCTTCCGCTTTCGTTTCAAACCCTTTGTAGAGAGCTCCTTTAAATCCTTTAACCGACGCCTCACATTCCGACCAATTCGTAAAAATCCCAGTCTTATGTCCTTTCTTTACTATGTAGAAATTTTTCTTACTCAAAGTCTGTCCCCCTAACATATTGTGGCCCTTATCTAATCCCCATTGTTTAAACACTAATTATAATCTTTTTCGATTAAAATGTTAAATGGAATGATCGATAAATCCCCGAGGTAATTTTACTAAATCTATATCTCAAAATAAAATTCTGTGCATATACTCAGAATAGAAGGAATATTCGGAATATTGTAGAAACTATATAATTATAGAATATAATTCCGACCTTAACCCTATTGTAAAAATGAATGTTGAAGGAGGAGTATCTATGGAAACTTATCGGGTAAAGGTTGGTACCGAAGGAGAACTCGTCTTGCCTATACAATTAAGAGAGCTCTTTGGACTTGTTGAAGAGGATACTTTAGATCTATGTGTTGGCTCAGAAGGTAAAGTCTTTGTACGCACCGCTGAGCGATCTGTTCGGCCGCTTTCAGATTTTTTCGAGGATTTAATTGTAAGTGACTTACTTGCCAAAGGGTGTAGCGGGGATTGTCTTAAAAATAAACTTTTAGAACGTAAACTAAAACTAAGTACCATACTCGACCGAATGTCAGAAGAAGCTTATAGGGCACATAAGAACGGTCAAGCCATCAAATGCTGGGAGGCGCAAGCTTTAACATCTTTAGGCATTGAAAACGTCCCTAAAGGGACATATGATGTAAGAATTACTACGAGCGGCATTCACGATCTAGTAGTCCTTCGTAAAGAAGAGCTCAAAGAAATTATATCAGTATTTGAAAGCTTAGAACAAGACCCCTGCGTTTTTAAGAAACTACGAGGGCCGTATTATGAGACTTATCGTGCTTCTTTTCGGTGTGGAACTAAGGAATGCCGTGTTGTTTACACGATTTTCGAACCAGAAAAACTCATTGTTATACTGACTGTTGGAGCACGCAAATCCATCTATGATCGGCTTAATGGAATAGCGTAATCGATGTTCGAGGTTCGAAGTTCGATGTTCGAATTTGAATTGTTTTCTAAAGAAAACAAAGTAAAAGCTATCCTAATATAGAAGGAAGCCAATATAGTAGTCGGGCTTCCTTCTATATTTTATGACAATAATTAGTTAGTACTGTGCTCATTCAACTTAAAGTTGAACATCGAAACTTCGGTGCTAGCATTCTGCACATTCGCAGGAAGAACCATTTCGGTTGCTTCCAAATAGCTTAATCCCCTTAGTTGACATATCTTCAACTGCTAAGGCCACTTTATCTAACTGTCCAAAAATGCTTCTCGAAAGTTCTTCCGCATTACGATAGGAATCCTGAGCCTTTTCTTGTTGACCTGCTTTCACTGCATCAATACCGATTTGCCCAATTTTGTGGAATTCATCATGTATAGCCGATATCTTTCTCCATTCATCGGCGATTAAGCCATAAGAAACATGGACTGTATGATAAAAATGACCGAAAGCACATTTACTGGAATCAGTCTGTAGCGGATATATAGTCATTTCATCGACCATTTGTTTGAAATTATTTAACCAACTGGCATGAGCCTTTTTTGCGTCTATAATGGTTGCTAAGAATTCTTGATTATTCAAGGCATTGCCACTGCCCTGTAGTGAACTCATTTGTTCTTTTACAATGGTTGAAATTTCATCATCAATTTTTGCAATTTCCTTGGCAGATTCAGCACTGGCTAAAGCATCTCTATGAATTATTTGGGTCATTAAAGTCAGCTCTTCTGCATCACGGCTTGATACTTCCATTGCCTGATTAATCTCATTAGTAGCAATTTTTATTCCTTCCATGGAGTGATTAATGAGTTGAACATCACAGATGGTTGTTTTCAGCATATCAACATTTCGTTCCATTGTATTTGTTATAGTATCGATTTTGGAACTCATCTTCTCGGTTAGAGACATAGTATTATCCATACTTTGTTTTCCCTCTTTTGCGGCAGTTTGAATATTGCCGACAAAAGATTTCATACTTTCGAGGTTTCTCTTAGTATCATCCGCTAATTTCCTGATCTCTTCGGCAACTACCGAAAAGCCGCGACCATTCTCCCCTGCCCTCGCTGCCTCAATAGATGCATTCAGAGCAAGTAGATTCGTCTGCTCTGCTATCTCCCCAACACCCTTAACTATATCATTAACTCTATTAGCCATTTCCACCAATTGAGCTATTTTTTCTCCCATGATATTGGCATCGAGCATAACATTGTTCTTTAATTCATTAACCTCTCGTAATTGGTCTAAACTAACTTGATTATTTTGAACCAAATCCTCCGAGGCATCAGACAGTTGAGATAATGTTGCGGAGGTTTTTTCTACCGTTGAATTCACCTCGCTCATTCCTGCGTTTGTTTGTTCAACAACAGCTAAATTGGATTCACTTAGAAGAGCCATTTTCTTTGCAAAATCAATCAATTGATGAGCTATATGAGACATATTAACATCAAAACTGCTTAAAGTCGCTGCAATTTTTAACAGTTTTTTCGTAGAAGAACCCATTTGCCGTTCATTATCGAATAGTTTAACAAAATAACTTACCATCCTTTTATGAATTGGATAGTCAATTTTAGGCTCCACAGCTTCTATACCCTGAGATCTCTCTTCTACGTAGTTAAAAATAGCGGTCGTTTCCTCACATGGTGGTTTCTTAGAAAAGATGTTCAATACTTCCCCTATGCTTTTCATAGTACTATCTCCTTTTTCAACAATTTGCCTTACAAGTGTTCTGCTTCTTCTCTAAGAGTGAGCACTGATTGGGTATTTACGAACTCTAAATATATTTACCTTTTTATTTATTCACCAAATTTTTTCAAATTCCTTTATAACCATTTCAAATTTATATATTTTTTATATAAAAACTCAACTTAAACAAGTATTGCTTTTAAACAAATATAAAACCAGTACCTTTACTACTATACAAAGGTACTGGTTTATTGTGCTATACATTTTTTTCGAACCTAATCTTACCGGGTTATTCGCCTAGCAGCAACAATAGTTGCTGGAGAATTTTCCGTCCAAGGGGCTTTTTCAAAGTTTCCCCACAGACCGGATACTTCCCAGCCGGTCTCTTGCAGGGCTTTTTTTAAGTGTATCGATGTAACTGGAAACAAAATATTAACTCCAGATATAGCTTGACTAGTGTCTGGAAACTCGATTTTCATGGAAAAATCGAGTTTCCCATCGGATCTGTAATTATAGAAACGATAAAATGCGAGATGAGACGTCTTGATCGTGGGCAATTCTCTGACTTGATTGGCCAAGATCCGATCGTAGTTTACAGTTTGCAATAGCAGATGCGTTCCCTTCTGCCCGAACTGAGCCAAGACCTGATTAAGCTCTGTTTCTCCGGACACGTGGGCTAAAGTATTTCCTAAACACACAATCCCCCCAAATTCCCCAGGGATATCGCTAAGGTCCCGCATATCTGCGGTAGCAAACGAACAACAACTCCCTAGCTCTTCGCCCTTTTTCTTAGATATCTCAATCATCTCATCACTTAAGTCCACACCTAGCACCCGTACACCCGTTCGACACATTTCCAATGCAAAGGTGCCAGTACCACATCCTATATCCAGTATTGACGTTAGTTTCTCCTGTTCTAGGTAATCGTGCAAAAATTTCTTCTGAGGTGCTTTTAGAGGAAATATTTCATCATAATGTTCGGATAAGGCGCGATAAAAATCCATCTAAGTATCCCATCCTCTCTCATATGCCAAGGCGAATTCTCTTCCTAAACCGACTCATATGCCTCAATTAAGGTTACATGATTAAACGAACCGTATGAGTTTGGCCGTCGTCCTTTAAATTAATGACAGGGTCAAGTAACTCTTCTTTGTCTAAGGTTATTTTTACACATCCCGACATCTTTGAGTTAGGATTCTCTATCAAGATTTTATAGGTTGTGCTTTGATACTGATAAGTTAAGCTAAAGCCCGGCCAGCGGCTGGGAATACACGGTTTTAAGACTAATCTGTCTCCTTGACGTGTAAATCCAAGAATTCCTTCTAGTCCCGCTTGATACATCCACCCTGCAGCTCCAGTATACCACGTCCATCCTCCTCGGCCTACATGTGAAGGAGTAGCATAAACATCAGCTGCCATAACATAGGGTTCAACTTTATAGCGATGAACTTCGTGTTCCGTGCGAGCATGGTGAATAGGACTTAACATTTGAAAGAGTTCAGCCGCCTTATCCCCATCTCCCAAGGTTGCATAAGCTAAAATTGACCAAATTGCTCCGTGAGTGTACTGTCCACCGTTTTCGCGAACACCAGGAACATACCCTTTAATATACCCGGGGTCAGGTAAAAATTCGTCAAAAGCCGGAGTTAACAAGAGGAGAAGGCCGTCTTCTTTACGCCATAAATAGTGTTCCAAAGCCAACATGGCATCCTTTGCTCGAGTGGATCGTGCTGCCCCAGAAAGAACTGACCAGGACTGGGCGAGAGCATCAATTTGACATTCCGTATTCCGAGAAGACCCTAAGGGTGTTCCATCATCGAAATATGCCCTTCGATACCATCCTCCATCCCAACCATGCACTTCAATATTACCTTGAAGTTCTTCCGCAAGACGACGATACCGAACTCCTCGCTCAAGATCCTGACGCTCATCACATATACTTGCAAAGCGGACCAACGTTAGGTACAGAAACCATCCAAGCCAAACACTTTCTCCTTTACCTTGGTGTCCGATCCGGCTGAAGCCGTCATTCCAATCCCCAGAGCCGATCAGAGGTAAACCATGTTCCCCAAAGCGCATTCCTCTTTCAATAGCACGCCAACAATGCTCATACACAGTGCCTTGTTCAGCGGAAATCCTGGGAACTGAGTATCGCTCATCCTCGTCCTCTCCTAGAGGTTCATCTTCTAAGAACTCTGTCACTTCGTCCAAAACACCCATGTCTCCTGTACGTTCAATATAATGACAGGTAACAAAGGGTAACCACAATAAATCATCTGAGAATTTGGTTCGGATTCCTTTCCCCTTTTCTTGATGCCACCAATGCTGTACATCCCCTTCGATGAACTGATGTCTGCAATGGATAAGGATTTGATTGCGAGTGACCATGGGATCTGTATAGACAAGGGACATAACGTCCTGCAACTGATCCCTATAACCATAGGCTCCCCCTGATTGATAAAACGCAGAACGTGCCCATAACCGACATACGATGGTTTGATATAGGAGCCAACGATTTAGCAGCAAATTCATGGACAAATCTGGGGTTTGTACTTGAATATTTCCCAGCAACTTATCCCAATGTTGTAGTACTTGGTTAAATGCCTCACTGATCTTTTCAGGTTGTACATACTCAGAGATGATTTGCTCCGCCATCTGACGATTTTCAGTTTCGCCTAACAAGAATGTAATTTTACGATTCTGCCCGGCCGGTATGGTAACTTCGAGTTGCATAGCAGAACATGGGTCTAGCCCTGCTCCTACGGATTCCGAAAAGGCATCTAGCTTTAAACCCAAGGGATCTTCTAAACTACCGTTCCGACCAATAAACTCTGAACGATCTCCTGTGTAACTTGTTACAGTGGCTCCAGATGCATTTAGAAAACCGATTCTGCCGTGATAGTCTTCTTGATAAGTGTTTTGAACAAAAAACGTGTTACGGTCTTGATCATACTCTGTCACTAAATAAGGTGCAGTTTGATCACGTACAACTCCTAATACCCATTCAACGTAGTAGAATACACTTAGGTGTCTTTCCTGATCCGTCGTATTAGATAACGACAATTCGATAATCTTGACAGGTTTATCCATGGGAACAAAAAGGCGAAGATTCTGCTTCACTCCACCACTGGAATGCTCATAATTAGAGTACCCTTGACCATGTCGAATGACATATGAACCATTTTCCCGTTTTGGTTTAGCTGTTACGGACCAGGAATGGCCCGTATCTTCATCCCGCAGATAAAGTGCCTCCCCAACGGGATCTAGAATAGGATCATTTGACCAAGGAGTAAGCTTATATTCCCTACTGTTTTGAGACCATGTATAACCAGCACCAACTTCGGATACTTGAAACCCAAACGTTGAATTGGCAATGACGTTAATCCAGGGTAAGGGAGTGTTCCTACCTTCCTGTAATTCGATGATATACTCTTTTCCATCTTCGCTAAATCCGCCGTATCCATTGGCAAAAAGCATCTGGCTTCTGAAATCTTCTCCGGGCATCTCTTGGGGCTTAGTCTCATAATTAAGTGATTTTTGAGGTTGATCCAGATTAGATGCTTCAAGAAGCATTGGTTCCTTGCTGCTAAGTTTAGCTTTCTTGCGAACTTGAACAGTGCAGGATCCTCCCTCTCCACTAAAGGTCATTCGGGCAACTGTACAAATAAGATTGATCACCTCTGGCTGTACATGCCCTTTTTGCAGTACAAATACACCACTAGGTTGATTCAACAGATCCCTCGCATGTCCCATTGAGATGAAATCTCGCAGGTTATCTTGGAATGTCTGAACATACCCGCTCTCATCTTCATTAAGGATAACTAGATCAGCAAACAATCCTTTAAGTCTCCAATATTCATGGATTGTCAAAAGTTTACGCACTAAATCTAGATGCTCAGCCTTGTCAACTCGAACCAAAACAATTGGCAGATCCCCTGAAATCGCATAAGGCCATAAGGCTGACTGCCCTTTACGATTTTGTTTAATGCATTCCGCTACATCCCTGCGACAAGGACTAAGATAAAGCAAATGACCTCCAAGGCTTAAAGCCTCATTAGCCTGGGCTGCTGTCAAGTTTAAATGGCGAAGTTCCATTTTGCTATGTGTCCATGCTAACTCAAAAGCTCTATTAACTGAGAGAGGATCCTGATATTTCTCAGCAATACGTAGGGCCTCCTCACGGCTTTCCGCATATCCAACAGAAAAGGAGATCCTAGCAGTTTTCCCTGGACTGATTCTTACTCGCTGGCGTAGGCTCATAATAGGATCTAGTACTGCTCCCACCGTATTCGATAAAGGATGATTGGCATCTAAGGCTTGCGGCTTGGCGAGACTCCTGCCTCGTCCAATAAAACGTGCCCGATCCGTCTCATATTGAAGTGAGCCAACTCCTTCGCCCTCGATAGCTACTGTGTGCATAAGCCATAATCTTTTTTGATTTTCACTCCGGGGTCGTCTAGACGCTAAAAGGGCCTCATGGGTAAATTCAGTTTGAATAAAGAGATTGCCAAACGCAGGGTGGGCAAGATCCTCACTCTGCCTTGCTAAGACCACTTCAAAATAGCTTGTCACTTCGATCGTTCGATCATGGTTACTATGATTTGTCAAGGAAATCCGGCGCATCTCTGCTTGATCTTCCGGAGAAACGACAATTTCGGTATGGGTTGTTATGTTCCCATCCTTCCGACAAAACTCCACTTGATCCGGGGCATAAGTTACCTTGTAATCCTCACCCGAATCCCGACAAGGTTGATAAGCAGCTGACCAAACATCACCGGAATTTAAATTTTGAATATAGAAGTACATGCCCCAGTCATCCTGGGTAACATCTTCCCTCCATCTCGAGACACAAATAGTCTTAAAACGACTAAATCCTGCTCCCGAATTCGTCATCATCACAGAATACTGTCCATTGGAAATGCAGTGCGCAACAGGAATTGGGCTATTAACAGTATTTATTAGTGTAAATTGATTTTTCTCTAGTTCGAGATCGTCGGTTTGTTGCTTGGTAACCTGATGTTTGTCTTCGGGTTGAGGAATGATAGGGACAGCCTCCGGCAAACGTTCCTGTAACAAAAGCTCTGTAGACTTGATCAAGGCTTCATTATGTAAGCGCTGCTGCATGACATTTTTATTTAATACGTTATCAATAGCTAAAAGACTCATTCCTTGGTGATGGGCCATAAAACTCTGAACCAGCTTGAACGAACGCCCTACCTGAACTCGTTCACTTGTAAAATCGATGGCTTCATATAACCCATAGCGACCCCCAAAACCTCTCTGGTCCATCGTCGAAATATTTGAAATCCACTCACTAGGAGAAACCATAAGGGCTAAAAAACTGGCATAGGGAGCAATTACAAGGTCTTGAATTAAACCTCGTTTTAGTCCCAACCCGGGAACCCCAAACGCTTTATACTGATAATTAAGTTGAGGATCAAACGCGTGAAATCCTGATTCGGATATACCCCAAGGTACATTATGTTCCTGGCCATACTTTCTCTGAACATCCACAACAGAGCGATAGGTTTCATCGAGAAGAGTTCCTTCATAGTTTTTCATGACAATAAGCGGCATTAAGAATTCAAACATCGTGCCACTCCAGGAAACTAAACTTCGCTTTCCCTTCGTCATTGTTAATGAACGTCCAAGTTTAAACCAATGGCTCGGTGGCACATCTCCTTTGGCAATTGCAAAAAAACTTGCTTGACGCGCTTCGGATGCTAACAAATCATAATATGACCTATCAAGTTTGCCTTCCGAGACATTATAACCAATCGAGAAAAGTTGACGTGATTCGTCAAACAACGGTTGAAAATCTGTAGCTAAGGCTATCTCTTCTATGCGTAACTTTAACTCTTCAGATTTATTAATATACTCCCTGGTCTTAAGCATCGCTGGTTCGATGATCTTACTAAACTCAGAGGAAAAACGGCCGTTCTCCAGTTTGTCTCCATAGAACTTTGCTAATTCCTGGAGACTAAGATGATTTAACCCCTGATCATTGAGGATTGTTTGGGCCTCTAAGCAGTTTTGATTGCTAATCCAAGGGTATAGCTCCAGCAACTCTTGCTGAAACCCTCGAACCATCCTATCCAAACTACTTGCCCAGTATAAGCCCTCTTTGCCTAATTGTTGCTCTAAAACATGCATCGGCCATAAGGATAGGAGATTCCCCCAGGTTTGTAAACTCAATTCCTCTTCAGAATTTAGAATTCGATCCAATTCCCTACCAAATTGATTAAGCTCTTCATAGTCACCTTGTCCGACCGCTTCATTCAGGAGGGTATAGGTATCCTTAAGCCCATTAGCCTGTTGCAACAAATTAAGCACCGGTTTTTCTAATATCTCAACTAACCCGGACTTTAGAGTCATCAAATACATTACAAAGTTTCCACTGTCAACTGTCGAGATATACCTAGGTTCCAAGGGCTTAAGGGTCTGAGTATCGTACCAATTGTAAAGATGCCCTTGCCAATGTTCTAGTTCATGAAGAGTTCCAAGGGTTTTTTCAATAATTTCATAGACCTTGGCCAAGGGAATATATCCAAAATCCCTAGCCGCCAAATTGGTCAGCAGGGCTAGTCCTATGTTCGTAGGAGACGTTCTATGAGCCACTCCGTTAGGGGGATCAATTTGCACATTGTCTGGCGGAAGCCAGTGATCCTCCTGGCAAACATAGTCTTCAAAAAATGCCCATATTTTTCGACTGAAGCGGCGCAATACAAGCTCTTCTGAAATCGAGAGGGTTATTTTTTTATGTTGAATTGGTATGCTTAGGCGATAAGCAAACCAAATTGAGACTACCCAAGCAATCCCCACCGGCCCAAAAGAACCTAACTTTGCAGGGAAAGCATAACCGAGGATCAAAACTGCACACAAGACAAAGAGAGTAACTGGCCACATTTTTATGAACATGGTTTTTAGGCTTGCATCTAAGCGTTTCTCGGCATCTAAGGCAGTTTCCCACTCTAACAGGTGTCGATGTGAAACAAACTGTCGGTACAGGCTTCTTATGATCGCATCGAGCATGATCCAAGCCTGAAAGGGAAGAAACAAGAATTGAAGTATTGACTGCAAAGCCAAGGTCCCTAGATCAGGGACAAGATTGCCTTTTTCAGCACGTTCATTGAAAAGTTGGGTAAGAAGATATAGGACAATAGGTAAAAGCAAACTCAAGGAGAGGATACCAAGCCAGACCAAGGGGTCTACTGAAAGAACTGTAAACCCTAACATAATGAGTAATAACAGAGCAGGAGCTTCTAAGCTTCTTCTCAAATTATCAAAAATCTTCCAACGGGCTAAAAAGGGAATAGGCTTGGATAACCACGGAATCAGCTGCCAATCTCCCCTTACCCATCGATGCTGTCGACACATATAGGCAAGGTAGTTGGCTGGAAAACCATCCACCAACTCTACGTCTGATACAAGACCGGCCCTGGCATATAATCCTTCAATTAAGTCATGGCTCAAAATGGTATTTTCAGGAAACCTTTGATTTGTTACTTTATGGAATACCTCAATATCATAGATTCCTTTCCCGGTAAAGATGCCTTCTCCAAATAAATCCTGATACACATCTGATATAGCAGTAGTATAGGGGTCGACTCCCACTCTGCCAGAAAAGATTCGAGCAAATTTCGAGGCACCGGCTTTTAGAATAGATACTCCCACTCGGGGCTGTAAAATTGCGTAACCGTGTATGACTCGCTCGCCATCTGCACTAAGTTGAGGCGCATGTAACGGATGAGCGATGGTTCCAATCAACCTTTTTGCTATTCCCCGTGGCAATTGGGTATCAGCATCAAGAGTTATAATATAACGAAAGGTAGGCAAAAGTGAGAGTTCTCCAATTTGAATATTAAAACTAGTTGCTCCTTCTTGTCTCAAAAGTCGGTTGAATTCAACGAGTTTACCTCGTTTTCTCTCCCAGCCCATCCATACACCTTCAGAATCGTTGAATAGCCTTTTTCGATGGAAAAAGTAAAAGCGATTATCTCCATATTTAGCATTTAATCGATTTATAGCAACTGTTGCGGCAGAAACGATTTCGTTATCTGTTTCTACAACCTCTGTCTTCGCATCAGTAAAATCACCCAACACGGCAAAATGTAAATTCTCATCCCGATTAGCATGAAAATAGACTTCAATCTCATTGACAAGTTCATTAACCCTACCAACGCTGGTTAGTAAGGTTGGAATAACAACCATAGTGCGTAATTGTGCAGGGATTCCATCTCTTAATTCTAGTTTTGGCAGAAACGATGGACGAACGAATTCCGAAGCCATCCAGTTCACTAAAGGGATTACAATACTACTTGCCCAAATCAATAAGCCGATGAACAATAGTATATAACTTAGGGAGAGAGGGGTCTCTAGAATTGCGTAAGGTAATAAAAAGCCAAATAGGCAGATTACTCCTACGAACAGACTACCAAAATAGTATGATTCAGGTTGCTTGAGAATCCCACGACGCAACTTAGTCCAAACGTCCCTGGGTTTTCCAAAGTCCTCTTCTAATTCTTGTTCTAGATCTTCCCGGCCCTGAGCTGTCAAATAATAACCTACATGTGAGGAAATAAAATCTCCCTGTTCATGTGCTTTTTGTGCTCTCGATACTACCTTACGAGCAACAACGAGTTCAGACACTCTGAAGTTTCTTGCTATTTTCTCCACGGAATGCCGGTAGGAATCCCTTGATTGAAAGTCCATTTCTGGATAAACCTTGCTGGGATCCTTTTTGAAGATACGTTCAACTAAACTAACCTCTTCAAAAAAGCGCGGCCAATCTTCAGCATTTATAAAATGAATGCTCATAATTGCGTGTCCCATGGACACTTGGCACATTGTCTGATGTTGCCGTTCAAGTTTTGCCAGTTCTTCAATCGTAGTACCTTGTTTTGCTATAGCACGATCTACCCACTGTAATAAGGGTACAACATCTGAACCGAGCTCCCGTATGCGTTTTAAGATTTGCTCCGCGTAAGCGGAGGAAAAGTTTTCTTGTGGATTAAGGGATTTTAGAATAGAATCCCACTCTTCTAGCCCATGTTCTGATTCTAATAAGGGCTTAACCCAACGGTCTGCGGCTTCTCTTTCTGTTTGAGTAAAGAGAATTTGTTCGGTCAACCTACGAATATTTTCTAATAGGATAATGCACAGCATAATTGGAATCGCCCAGAGTTCACCGCTGGATAGCGGTACTTGAACCTGGTATGTGTTAATAAATGCTTTGAGTGTATCACTTTGCAATTGACTATCTGTGTGTTCGATCAGTTCAATTAATAACCCGTAAATTCGCGGGTAACCTTGATAATCACCACTTGCACTTGGGGTTAATTCGAGCTCAAACTTCTCAGGGAGGCTGTTTTGAATCTCAAGCTTTAGGTCTTTGAGACTATAAAAGTTATCCAGTAACCATTCGGTAGCAGGTACAATGTCCTGGGTTTTTGTAGAATAATCGACAATCTCACCGTAGGCCTGCTCTAAAAATTTCATATTTTCTTTTACCCTAGGCAGTAAGGATCGTTTCAGCTGACCTTTTCCCTGATTAACACTCGAACGAGCAATCTCTTCAGCATGACTAAGCAAATCTTCCCCATGAAGTACAATATCTTTATAGGGTTTATTCGTGTTTGTAGATCGTGTGAAAAACTTCATTCTCAGTCTCCGTCATATTTTTTTTACTAAAACATCATTTATGCATTATTCCCATTTCCCCTTACTTCATTCATCAATAAGAAACACCCTTACCAGTATGGCAAGGGTGTTTGGTCATAATCATCATCCGAATCGTTCATTAAATTCTTCGAGAGTTAAGAGAACCTGCCTCGGCTTACTACCTTCGTAAGCTCCAACAATCCCTTGTTCTTCAAGCATATCCATTAATCGAGCTGCTCTAGTATAGCCTAATTTCAACCTGCGCTGAAGATAAGATACTGATGCTATGCCCGTCTTGATAAATAATTGTCCTGCGTCTATGAACAACGCGTCATCAGGTCCATTTCCCTCTTCGCTTTTGACCGTCGCTTCCGCAAAAAGTCGTTCTGGATCAAGGTATTCTGGTTTCCCCAATCCTTTCCAATGCATAATGACTCGTTGAACTTCGTCATCCGTAACCAAACAACCTTGGACACGAAGTGCCTTATTCACACCAAGGGGAGAATATAGCATATCCCCTCGTCCAAGTAACTTTTCTGCGCCAGTTGCATCGAGAATTGTGCGAGAATCAATTTGAGACGAAACAGCAAAGGAAATTCTGCTGGGAATATTAGCCTTGATCACACCAGTAATAACATCGACTGATGGCCGTTGAGTCGCGATGACTAGATGAATCCCTGCTGCTCGAGCCATTTGAGCTAACCGACATATGGCTTCTTCAACTTCCCCAGCCGCAACCATCATTAAGTCTGCTAATTCATCAATAATTACAACGACCAATGGCATTGCAGGTGTATCTCTGGAAGTTCCCCCCGCTTTCAATTTATTGTAACGATCAATATCTCGAACCCCGGAAGCCGCAAATAATTCATACCTATTTTCCATTTCTTTAACGATCCATTTTAAAGCACTTGCAGCTTTTTTCGGGTCGACCACAACTGGAGCCAATAGGTGGGGGATGCCGTTATACTGACTAAGCTCCACCATTTTAGGGTCTACAAGTAGAAATTTTACTTCATCTGGGGTTGCATTAAAGAGGATTGAATTAATGATCGTAGTAATGCATACACTTTTACCCGAACCCGTAGCCCCTGCGACAAGGAGATGCGGCATTTTTATTAAATCTGCAATAATAGGTTGATCTGCAATATCTTTACCTAAAGCAACTTTAAGTTTGGATGGGTATTCTCCAAAATGTGAGGTTTCCAGAACTTCCCGAAAGGGTACAGAGTGGGCCTGTTTATTCGGGACTTCAATTCCGATAGCCGCTTTCCCAGGGATAGGTGCCTCAATGCGCACATCCCGAGCAGCAAGCCCTAGAGCAATATCATCGGATAAATTTACAATCTTACTGATTTTAACGCCAGGTGCAGGTGCTAACTCATAACGTGTAATGACCGGGCCTCTAGTCACACGAATTACTCTAGCTTTAACTCCAAAATCTAAAAGCACCTTTTCAAGTTGCCTTGTTGTTTCTGGATCCTGTATTAGGGTCCTTTGCGGTATTGGTTCTAATAGGTTTAAAGCAGGGAATTCCCAGTGTTTAACCTTTTCAAGGGACTGAGGAACCACCGGCTTAACTGTCTCTAATTTAATGACTTGCTCAACAAAGTCCGATTTCAAGGAGGCAGCAGCCGCCACAGGAGCTTCAAGCTCGAGCACAATCTCAGGATTAAACTCTAATCCTAAGTCGACATCTAGGCTATTCGGCTCATTCATATCCCCTTTAGGATTCGGTTCAGATAGAAGAACACAATTAGCTTCTAGTACTGCCACTGGTTCTGATTTTGGTGCTGGCTCTGATTCTGGATCTAGTTCTGATTCTGATTCTGGCCCTGATACAGATTCCGTCTCCATTATGTCCAAAGACTTGAGATTTGATATGGATTGAAGGTTTAATTCCATTTCTTCAGTCTTGCTAATTGAATCTTTTTCAATTCTCTGCTCACGGGAGCTTTCGTCTTCCTTGAATTGAGCTAAGAACTCTTCCTGTTCCGTTTTAGACTTAAAGACTGAAGGTAAGTGCATTGCTTTCACTGGCGATTCTACCGGCCTTACATTCGTCACAGGTTTTTTTCTCTCTTCCCTGGCAAGGTCTAATCGTTCCTCTTGATCAACTTCATTAAAATAATGTTTAAGCCCTTTTAACACTGTCATATTTGGTTGCTTTTTTAGTCTGATGGATTTCCCGGTTCCAAAGTAAGAAGGAAAATCCTTACCCATTTCTTTCATTTCTTCGGCCTTTTCCATATCTTTGTCCTTCATTTCTACCCAATTTGGCGAAGAAAAGTATTGATTGAACCCCTTTAAACTCACAAGTTTTCCTGAAGGAAGAGGAATATCCTTAGAGTTAGGGAATTGATCCATCGTTCCTTCTGCAGAGCGCTTATGGCGCTTATTTATAGGTGTACGTGAATTCTTCACAGACTTCATGTCTGAGTTTTCCACCGATATAGAGCTAAATATAGATGAATTAAGCCATAGTAAAAGAGCTAAAACAAAACATAAGAAGGGTCCTGCCCAGGCTAATCCTCCCATAAACCTCTTAAACATAGAACTAACCGGTGCTCCTATGGAAAAATCGAAAGCGCCCAGTAGTCCAGTAAGCGCTAACACCATTAAAAGAACACTAATAAGTTTCAGCCAAAAAGAACTACCTTTATTTCTTCCTTTCGACATACCTCTACCTCCTCACTTTATTCATTATGGTAGATGAGCTAGGTGAATGTCAAAAGATTTTTTCCATAGGATCACCTAATAACTTAACAGTACACCTTTTTGATTAGGTAAAGGATGGAATATTTCTTGAGATATTTCTCCATCTAAGGTGACGTAGACTCTACCAGTGTATAAAAAATCTCCTTTTGCCCAATAACGCAAGTCTAAAAATTCAACGATACATTCTTCAGTATCTGAAAAATGAGTAATAACATGATAATAGGGAGTAAAATGACTAAATATTTCAGCCAGATTTCCTTCTAGAGCATTAGCAACCGAAGGATGATCTTGGTTAAACTTCGGCAGAACACGGCAGATTGAAGGCTTTTGATTACGGATAATCCCAAAGCTGACATGCTCCTCTTGAAAAAGGATAAAATTCCACGTAAAAGGATGATACATGGCAGGAATAACTTTTACTTGATCTTTATCAGTTATTTGATAGATATTTATCAATCGATCTCTTATCTCAATTCGTCCTAAGTGACGATATCCTAGATAGAGTAGACTTAACAATAAAGCAGTTTGCGAAGAGATACTTGCTAATGTAGGATTAGTCAGTGAAATTATTAAAGACACTAATAATAAACCAAAAACTACAGGGTCAGTTAGCATAATCATATCAACCGTAATTTTTTTGCGTGAAAATGGCCATAGAAGCTCCGCCCCATAAGAGTTTAATAAATCCATTACTCCGTGAGACATGGTTCCAATTAGAGTCCAAAGAATAACTGTGGCCCAGGAAGTCGTTGGAAAAAGAAAATGCAATGCTGTGCCAAGACCTAGAGCTGAGGCAGTTAAAGCAATCAGGGAATGACTTGCTCCTCTATGCTTTAATAGATAGTTCAAACGACCTTTTACGTGAGCTATAATGTCTAGATCAGGCAACATTGCACCTAAAGTACAGCCTAAAAAAACAGGATCATTTAGCTGCATAGAATGGCCAGAAAGAGTACTTAGAGCAATTCCAATTAAGCCATGTGTAATAGGATCCAATATAACTCACCCCCAAATTTTTTGTGCTGGAGCTGCTATGTTAAGCAATCCCCATTATAGCATGACTCTCTAATAATAGAGCCATGTTTCAACTTCCTAATTTACCATTTTATGTTATGCTAACTTCCTGGATATGTCTGTTATGCCCAAGCTTATAAATAGATGTCAAGAAAAAAGAGCCCTTCATCTCAGATGAAAAGGCTCTTCGAGCTTATTATTTAGTAAAAGTTTATAGGCAAACTGGGCTATTTAATGGAGTGTGCTGCTACCTTGATTGAGTTATTGACATTATGAATCTCTGGGATATGTTGAATTATTTTCTCCGCCCATTCTCGATCTTCTTCAGAGTATACTTCCCCGGTTAAGAAGGCAATACCATTTTGAACGAAGGCACGAATTTGACCAGAATTTAAACGATGTTGACCAAGCTTAGCAACCAGTTGCTCTGTTAACCATAGGTCTTCTCCTTGTGATCTGTGACGGGTCAATATCTCACTGACCACGGCTTTTACACCTGGGGCCTGATAAGCGGTCTCTACCGCCCACTCCATAGCTTCTTGTGTATCAACAAGTCCAGATAAAGTGATCAAACCATTGCGAGCCTCTGTCTTAATCTCATGTGCATCTACCCAGGGAGAGGCAACTAGCGCATTTTCTACACGATTAACAAGAGTTGCATCGTCCACAGCTTTTTCTAAGAACTGAATTTCACTACGAATCTCTTTTACACCACGAACTTGAGAAGCTAAGCGTTTAGCCAAGCGTTCCGTGCTCTGGGTTTCAACATGCCCGAGGAGAGTGGCAATACCTTTGCTTACTCGACAGCCCAAATGCATAATCTCGTCAAAATTTGACCCTTGAAATCGTTCTATAATCCCCTTTTCAATGTCTTTATCTTTGATATTCCCATCATCAGCCACTGTTAAGGAATTATCTAATTCTCTAACTCCATCTATTCGTCCAATTCTACTCCCAAAGAAATCCTTTTCAACGAGACTATCAACAATGCCCCAAATAATTGCTTTATCCCCTTTAACCTTCACGTGAATTCCTTGGGCACTTTCCCCAAAATGTGTATGAATAAGGTTTTTGATGTCCCGCAGAACATCTATTTCCGCTCGTGAATTATGCATAAATTCTCCCTCCACATGAAAACTCTTTTCACTTAGAGGGTATTTTATCCCAAGTCATTGTCTTTTACTCTGCACTATGATTGTTAAGATTTACAATTTGCATGCCGCAAGTTTTTCTAAACGATGTAATTGATCTCTTAAGCCTAAAATAATTAATCGCACTAAAACTAAATTGATAAGTAGGATCTTAGTTTCTGTACACTATCATAGGGGACATCTATTTGACCGAGCTTTACATACCCAGAGGGGCCGTGATAATCACTGCCTCCGGTTGATAAAATGGCAAATTTCTTGGCGACTTCAGTATAGTATTGAATAAGTTCTGATTGTCTCTCCCAGTATCCATAGTATACTTCAAGTCCGATTGGACGATAGGCTAAGAGAGAGAATACCATTTGCGGATCCCAAAGTAGCCCAGGATGAGCAACAACAGGTAGTCCACCGCAAGAAAAAATAAGATCGACGGCATCTTCGAACGTATGATTTAGATAGGGTAAGTGGGCAACTCCGCCAGGACGAAAATGAGCTGCAATTTCTCGCCAATTTTTCTGACCACTCCCATTTTTCTGGTGATAAATTGCTCTCATAATATGCCCTTTAGTTACGGCTCCGGTCGCTCCGACTTCTTTCTCAACATCTTCCCAACCTAACGAAATCCCGCCACTCTTTAAACACTCGACCATATCATGAGCCAAATCAGTGCGCTGAGCCCGAATCTCTTTCAAGCGGTCTTGTAAAACTGGATGATTTACGTTATTGAAATATCCGAGGAGATGAACCTCATGGCCTTGATAGCTGGTTAACAGTTCTACACCTGGAATAACTTTAATATTAAATTCTTTTGCCAGACTTTCAGCTTCACTAACTGCTTGGGTACTTTCATGGTCCGTAATAGCTAAAGTTTGAACGTTATTTTTATGTGCAAGCTTAATGACCTCTTCTACCGAAAGTAAGCCATCAGATTCATGCGTATGAACGTGTAAATCGGACCTCAAAGAACACCCCTCCCCCATCTTTGAATAGTACAGTTCTATATAGAACAAAGAGATCAGAGATTAGTTCGTTTATAGTAGCCTATTCTGTTTTTTCTCTAAAAATCCTGCCTAGCAGAATGGGTTACATTCCAAAAACTTAAATACTTGAATTTACTTATTGACACATTTATCTTTTTCCGATATAATTCATTTCGTTGCTGAAATTACAGGGGATTAGTTTAATGGTAGAACAGCGGTCTCCAAAACCGTCGGTGGGAGTTCGACTCTCTCATCCCCTGCCAAGAAAAAAATAAACACCGCAAGGAATTGCGGTGTTTTTCTTACGTATAGAAAGCATAAGTTTAGGGTTCCCCCTTACTATCTAAGTTAATCTAGTTACTTGTCATACTGAGCGCAGCGAAGCTTCAGTCGTTCCTCCTTCAGGATGACATAGCGGTTGAGTTGCTTTCATACCGATGACAAGGTTCTTTACTTCGTTCAGAATGAAAGAGAATTACTAAATCAAAGCCCTCTTCAGTCCATTGGTTGCACTGAAGAGGGCTTTATGATTCTGCAGAGTCTATTATCCCTATTTAAAGAAATCGCACTGTTTATCCCTTAATCCAATTTGCACTCGATTATATTCGAGTCTCCATTCAAAACCATCGCCAAAGTACAATCTTCCGAATTAGCCCCCAAATCCAACAAGGTTGGTTTAGCTTCAACCGACTTCCCACCGAGATCATCCAGTGCTACTGAGAGCATGAGCTTAATCCGATTAAGTTGATTAACTTCACTTGCCCCAGGGTCATAATCTATGGCAGCAATGTTTGCTTTGGGGTAGGAACGCCTAATCTCTCTAATCATACCCTTACCCGTTATATGGTTCGGTAAGCAAGCGAAGGGTTGCAGACAGACGATGTTACTGACCCCGCTCCGAATCAACTCGATCATTTCTCCGGTTAGAAACCAGCCTTCGCCGCACTGATTGGCGAGAGAGAGATGATTTTCCGCATACTTAGCGATCTCTTCAATAGGTTTCGGGGCCTGAAAACGTTTGCTAGCCTTAAGCGCCTTTTTCATCTCTTTTCGATAAGATTCAATTCTATTAATCGACAAATACCCAGAAACCATCTCCCAGAAACCACCTGAAAGTTTCCGATACTTAATGCGGTTATCAAAAGCGCCATATAAGAGAAAGTCGGTGAGGTCCGGAACCACCGCTTCCGCCCCTTCAGCCTCTAATAACTCTACAATATTGTTATTGGCTGTAGGATGGAACTTGACAAGAATTTCACCTACAACTCCTACCTTCGGTTTAACTAAATCTTCGTAAAGTTCCAAGCTATCAAAATCCGCCACGATTTGACGAATATTCTCTGAATGCTCTTTTCCGCTTCCACTCTTCAACGAGACTTGACACCGCTTGACCCAATAGTCATATAGAAGATTGGCAGACCCTGGGAATTTTTCATAAGGTCGAACTCTATATAAAACTCGCATTAGCAGATCCCCATAAATTAAGCCTCGCATGATCTTATTAAACATAGGAATTGTAAATTTAAAACCGGGATTCGTTTCCAAGTTAGATGAATTTCCTGTATTTAAGGCAATCACCGGAACATGTTCCATATTCGCATCTCTTAATGCTTTTCTAATAAAAGCGATATAGTTTGTTGCTCGACATCCACCACCCGTTTGAGTCATTATTACTGAAGTGTTGTTTATATCATACTTACCAGATTTCAATGCTTTCATCAGTTGACCAACAACGATAATCGCAGGATAGCAAGCATCATTATGCACATACCTTAATCCCTCATCGATGGCAGATTTGTCAACAGATGGCAGGAATTCGACTCTGTAGCCCGCATCCTCAAAGGCTGTTTTAAAGAATTGGAAATGAATCGGTGACATTTGGGGGGCTAAAATTGTATGTGTTTTTTTCATTTCCCAAGTAAATACGGCCCTCTTCGGCAGATCATAACGTTTACTAGGAACGAACTCTCGTTTATCTCGTTCTTTGATAGCTGCAATTAAGGAACGCACACGTATTCTTGCAGCACCTAAATTATTAATCTCATCAATTTTCAAAACTGTATATATCTTTCCGTAGGCATCAAGTATCTCTTTAATCTGATCCGTGGTTACTGCATCAAGTCCGCATCCAAAGGAGTTCAATTGAATCAACTCTAGGTCTTTTTCCTGGGCAACATAGCTGGCCGCATTATACTCTCTAGAATGGTACACCCATTGATCAACCACACGTAAAGGTCTTTGGACATTACCTAAGTGCTGAATGGAATCTTCGGACAGCACGGCAAATCCATAGGAACTTATCATCTCCGGGATACCGTGGTTAACTTCTGGATCAATATGATAAGGTCTGCCTACAAGGACGATTCCCTTGATCTTGTTCTCTCGAATATATTTGAGAGTTTCTTCCCCTTTTAATCTTACTTCTTCCTTGTAACGATCTAGCTCAGTATAAGCCTTATCCATAGCACGAGCCAACTCATGCTTGGGTATACCTTCAGGTTTTAACTCTTCGACCAGGCGCTTTAACATTCTTCGCGGCAGATCAATGGGTAAAAAAGGGTGGTAGAATCTGACATTTGGTTCCCGAAGACAATCCATATTAGCATTTATCGTCTCGGGGTAAGACGTAACTATAGGACAATTGTAATGATTGTCAGCGTTTGGATCTTCTTGGCGAGTATAAGGAATACAGGGATAAAAAAGCTTAGTTACCCCTTTTTTAATTAAGTCAGCAATATGACCATGAACTAATTTAGCAGGATAACAAGCAGAATCAGAAGGAATTGTTTCCATGCCAAGCTCATAAATCTGATTTGAGGATCGCCCAGAAATCACAACTTGATACCCAAGTTCTGTAAAGAAGGTTAACCAGAATGGATAGTCCTCATAAATATTTAAGACTCTCGGAATTCCAATCGTACCTCTTGATGCCTGATCTCGGCTTAAAGGCTTATAATTAAAGACCCTTCTGTACTTGTATTCGTAAAGGTTAGGGATTTGACGTTTAACAAGCTCCTTACCAGCTCCTCGTTCACACCGGTTACCTGAAACATAATTATGACCACCTGAGAAATGCTTGATACTTATGAGACAATTATTGCCACACAATCCACAACGCTTCATCTTGGTATTCGTCATGAAGTTGAATAAATCATCCCCTTGCACAAGACTTGTTTGATAACCGGTTTCGTATTGATTTCTGGCAATTAAAGCAGCTCCAAAGGCCCCCATTATACCGGCAATATCAGGTCGAACCACCTCTTTATTGGTGATTTTCTCAAAGGCGCGAAGGACAGCCTCATTATAAAAGGTTCCCCCTTGAACGACAATTTTCTGGCCAAGTTCTTCAACACTTCTTAAACGGATCACTTTATACAACGCATTCTTGATGACTGAAATGGATATCCCCGCCGAGATATCGCTAATCTCAGCACCTTCTTTCTGGGCTTGTTTTACTTTAGAGTTCATGAAGACAGTACATCGAGTACCAAGATCCACAGGATGTCTAGATCCTTGGCTTAATTGAGCAAATTCTTGGACATCCAGATTTAAAGAGTTTGCAAAGGTTTCCACAAAGGACCCACACCCTGACGAACAGGCTTCATTTAAGGTTATGGACTCAATAACCCCATCTCGAACCACCAAACTTTTCATGTCCTGTCCACCGATATCTAGAACAAAGTCCACGCCCGGTTGAAAAAAGTTAGCTGCAGTGTAATGGGCAACAGTTTCAATTTCTCCAATATCCACTTTAAGCGCGGCTTTTATAAGATGTTCTCCGTATCCTGTAACAGCTGAATTCACAATTTTAGTACGATGGTTTAATTTTTCATATAAACCCTTTAGGGCTTCGACTGTGGATTCTAAAGGTTTGCCCAGATTGCTCCCATAATAGGAATACAACAAGCTTCCCTTTTCATCGACTAGGGCGACCTTAGTAGTTGTTGACCCAGCATCAATACCAAGATAGGCATTACCTTGATAATCATCTAGTTCTACTCGGCTAACCTTATGCAAGGAATGTCTCTGCTTAAACAGTTTATATTCCTCATCGTTGGCAAATAAAATCTCTAATTCTTCGTTTTCAGAATTGTCTACCTTTAAAATCTCTGGTACTTTTTCAAATAAATATTTAAGGGTTATCGGTGACATATCTCCTGAAGACAATGCAGCCCCGATAGCGACGAAGAACTGAGAGTTCTCAGGAAATATAACATTCTTAGACTCCAACTTTAGAGTTTCAATAAAGCGTCGTCTTAGCTCAGACATAAAATGTAAAGGTCCACCTAAAAATGCTACATTTCCATTGATCGGTCGTCCCTGCGCCAACCCGCTAATCGTCTGATTGACAACAGCTTGAAGAACAGACACCGCAATATCTTCCTTGGCCGCTCCTTCATTTAATAATGGCTGTACATCGGTCTTGGCAAAAACTCCACACCTAGAAGCAATTGGGTAAATGTGATCATAACTTTTAGCAAGCTCATTTAATCCCATGGCATCCGTTTGCAATAAGGAAGCCATCTGATCAATAAAAGCACCTGTCCCTCCGGCACAGGTTCCATTCATTCGTTGTTCGACGGATTCACCCAAATATGTGATCTTGGCATCTTCGCCGCCAAGTTCTATAGCCGTGTGCGTATCTGGAATGACAACTCTTATGGCATTTGTGCAAGCAATAACTTCTTGAATAAAGGGTACTTCTAAAGTTTGAGAAATATTGTAGCCACCAGAGCCTGTGACCATTAGAGTCACTAAATGCCCCTGCATAATTGCTTTGGCATCATTAAGCACTGAAATAACCGTATTTCTGATATTTGAAAAATGTCTTAAATACTTCTTATAAACAATATTTTTATTGTTATCTAAAATAACGATCTTTACTGTCGTAGAACCTACGTCCAAACCGATATTTAAAATTCTACTACTCATTTTCTTCCTCCACTATGCATAACATTCAAAAAAAATTCATTTTTGAAGTCATTTATAACTGGCAATTCCTTTTGTAAATATTTTAACATGATTTGTAATACATGTTTGAATATCGGTTTCAAAAGTAAGCTCGTTCATAACTAAAGATGTTAAAAATAAGCCAAAATTAGTTGCTAAAAAACTAGCAGCCAAGGTATCTGGATTTTCACTGATTGCCCCCCTATTTCTCATTTCTTCGAAATAAGAGCACAAGTGTTTCTTAAACTCATTTGGAAGCTTAAATAATTCCGCTTCAAAGTTAGCGTTTTCTTCTTCATTCTTTAAATGCATTAAAATAATCTTCCGATTTTTATACAATACATCTTGGTAGAAAAAACCCACCTTATTCAAATCTTTTTCTAAGTCCCATTCCAAGCTGTCAAATAAAGCCCTGAACTTTGGAGAACAAACAAATTGATCAAAAGCCCGTTCGAATAAATTATGCTTACTTTCAAAGTGTCTAAAGAGAGTCATCTCACTTACGCCCGCTTTTTTGGCTATCTCCTTAGTTGTAACCGCAGTATACCCCTTTTGAGAGAAGAGGACAATTGAAGCATTAATAATCTTGTCTTCAGTAGTCAATGTACTCATAGTCCTTCTCCAATCACGTTCTATCCTTGATGTTAGTTCTTACTAACATTATCTATTTTATCATTCTCTTTACCTAACTTCAATCAAACATCATGGGACAATTGCCTTTATTTGCATCCCAATAATTAGGATATGTTAAAAACGTAGAGCTGTAACAAAAAGAAACTAATTTTTGTTACAGCTCTAAATTTGATTAATTATTAGCGGTTCTTAATTGACTTATCAAGGTTTCACTAAGTTTACTGGGAACTTCTTCGTAACGCAAAAACTTCATAGTAAATGAGCCCCTTCCTTGAGTGAGGCTCCTTAAATCAATGGCATAACGCATCATCTCAGCTTGTGGTACATGGGCACGGATCGTTGGATTTTTTTCACTGGCATCCATGCCTAAGACCTTACCACGTTTTCCATTAAGGTCAGCAATGACATCTCCCATGAAAACTTCAGGGACACACACTTCGATCTCAACAACTGGCTCGAGCAACGTGGGTTTAGCTAACTCAACTCCTTTGCGAAAGGCTATGATAGCCGCAAGCTTAAAGGCCATCTCTGACGAATCTACGGCATGATAAGATCCGTCACACAAGGTGACTTTAATGTCTGTCACCGGATATCCTACCATAGTTCCTTCCCGCATAGCTTCTCGAATTCCCTTCTCTACAGCTGGAATGTATTGCTTCGGTACTGCTCCTCCAAAAATCGACTCAGCAAACTCAAATTCGCTTCCATCGGTAGGCTCTAAGTTAATCCACACATGCCCATACTGACCATGCCCGCCCGTTTGTTTCTTATGCTTGCCTTCGACTTTAACTGCCTTACGGATGGTCTCACGATATGGCACTCGAGGGACACTTAAGGTCACGTCAACTCCAAATTTTCGGTTTAGCTTTTCCTGAAGAATCTCAAGCTGCATTTCCCCTAGCCCTGTTAAAATCAATTCTTTTGTCTCTAGGTTTTTATTTATGGTAACCGTTGGATCTTCTTCCATCAACCGTGCTAAAGCGTTGCCTAGCTTATCCTCATCTCCTTTAGTCTTTGGTCCAATAGCCACAGATAAAGAAGGCACTGGAAAATCAATTCCAGGAAGCGCTATCGTTTGTTCTTTGCCACACAGTGTATCCCCTGTTTTAACCTCTTGTAATTTGGCAACGACCGCTATATCTCCGGCAGGCACTGAAGGAATAGGTTCCTGGATTTTCCCTCTTAGATAAAAAGGCTGCCCTATTTTCTCCTCAACTTCACGACTTGAATTGTAGACCATAGTTTCAGCTGAAAATTTCCCGCCATAAACTCGGAAGAAGGACATCTTACCAACATAAGGATCCGTGAGAGTTTTAAAGACTAAGGCTGCCTTTTCTAAAATCACTTGAGGAGGCGGGGCAAAATCCACCAAGAAATCCATCATCTTCGTTATCCCGATATTTTTCGCAGCCGAACCACACAGCACGGGTATTACAAGGTTTTGTTTTAATGCCTCCCGTAAGGCAGTTTGTAAATCCGCCTTATTTAATTCTTCCCCTTCAAGATACTTCATTAATAGATCATCATCCGCTTCAGCAACTGCTTCGGCTAATTGCTCTCTTAAGCCTTTGGTCTCTTCCTCGTACTCTGCCGGAACTTCTTTGGTTGAATACCTTCCGCTGCCATCCTCTGCATATTCATACACTTTGTTCTCGACAATATCAATGAGTCCTTTGAAACTTGACTCTTGACCAATGGGTAATTGTAAAGGAGCGAACCTTGCCTGGGGATAAATACCTTTTAGTTGTTCCATCACTTTGCCAAAATTGGCATTCTTGCGATCGAGTTTATTAATAAAGATAATCTTGGGCAACTTCTGTTCTTCCATAAGACCCCAAGTTGTTTCTGACTGAACCTCAAGCCCTGCTACACCGCATAGTACTAGCACTCCACATTCAACCACGCGCAAGGCACTCTTAACCTCTCCCAAAAAATCTAAATATCCTGGACTATCGAGAACATTGACTTTAACTTCTTGCCACTCCATAGGAATAAGACTCGTACTAATCGACACTTTGTGCTTTACTTCTTCGGGTAGATAGTCTGAAACTGTGTTTCCTTCAGTAACCTTACCGATACGACTAATTGCACCTGAATTAAACAGAAAGGTTTCCGCAAGGGATGTCTTTCCTGCTCCACCATGCCCAACTAAACAGACATTGCGCAGACGTTCAGTGTCATAGGTTTTCAAGATATTTTCCTCCTTGATTTGTTATTTAAGAAAAAGGACTCATGCCTTTTTACTTGCAACAGATAAGCGGAGTTCTATCTCTAAATATCCTAGCTTAGTACTTATTTATAGATAAGAGCGGGTCAAGTATTCTTAGCTTTGAAGATTAATTTTCTAATTAATTTATTTCTTGATTCTGCTGCAGAAACCCCTTGTCATTACGCTAACTGCAGCTGAATCATTTCTTACTTTTTTAGCTAAACCACTCACTTTTAGCTAATGAGTTTCCTTCGTAAGTCCCCCAGACCAGTGTTTCCTTGCTGCGAACCATACATTTTCCTTTTGCCCAGACATCTTGCACCTGTAAATCTTCATCTAGAACGACTAGATCAGCATCGTAACCTACACGAAGCATTCCTTTATTTCTTAACCGAAGCACATTTGCTACATTCGAAGTGATGGTACGTAAGGCAACTTCCAAGGGGACGTTGCCTTGTATAACTGTTTTTCTAATATCGCGCCACAAAACCTCTACCGAACCAACACCCATACCGGTAAGTACCCCAGCTTCGTTATATTGCGGCATACTCCCATTCCCATCTGAGGACACCGTAATTCTATCATTAAGGAGTTGCGATTGATTTAATCTAATCAGAACTGACGGAACCTGTAGGTCTTCTGGGAAATCGTCACATCCTGCCGTAAGATCCATATGACCCCCTGCTAAAAGAAACTTAATCCCTTGTTCCAGTAAGGTACGACTTCGATTCATATGGGTTGGGACGAATTGGGTAATCGGAATATCGCTTTGTTCAAGGAGAGTCCAGATAGGTTGTAAGCCGCGTTTACCTTCTCCAAGATGAACATGAACGATCCCCGCTTTTCCTCCCAGCATTCCGCCGACTCGAGCTTCTGACGCTAATTGCTCTAGCTGACTGATTTGAGGATGGGCAGATCGATGATCTGAAATAGCTATTTCTCCAGCACCAATAACCTTTTCAATTAAAACCAAGTCTTGCTCTAACGTTGGCAAGAGGGTTTTCATGGGAACTCTATAAGCTCCACTATAAATATAGGTGCTTATTCCCTCTTCCTGAAGAGCATTCGCTTTAACTAAAAGCTCTGCTAGTGACCGTGATACGGAATCCGTCCCCAGGCAACCGACCACTGTCGTTATTCCTGACCTAGTTATCTGGGAAAGTTGAAGTTCTGGAGTCCGGGAAGCTGGTCCTGCTTCCCCGCCTCCGCCGCATATATGTACATGAGCATCGATAAAACCTGGCACTAGGGTTTTGCCTTGGAGGTCAATTATTTCCCCCTCCACAAAATCAGGCAGGCTCAGATTTTTCCCGATAGCAGCAATAGTCGTTCCTACTACTACGATGTCTGAATTCTCAGTATATTCAGGGCAATAGAGTTTTGCATTTTTAAGAAGTACCCACACACTAAGCTCTCCCTTCATGAGGTATAATACCCCAATCCTGGATCAATATTCCACTAAGTATTATTTCTCTATTCTGAGCAAAAATCCTTTATGCCTAGAGAGATGCTTAGAAATTTCCTAAGCATTTCTTTTTTTCCACAAGCATATGGTTATATATAATTCAGATTATGGAGGGTTACATGTCAAAAAGGACCTTTGTTTATGGTGCGACAATACTGCTAGGCGCAAATCTGATAAACCGCCTGCTAGGCTTCGCCTACCAATATTTAATAATGATTAATATTGGCGGTGAAGCCTATGGTTTGTTTAACATGGTTTTCCCTATGTACATGCTGGCTCTTGTTATTACTACAGCGGGAATCCCTCTCGCCATTGCCAAGATGGTCTCAGAAGAAGTATCTCTTGGACGTCTTTCCAATGCACAATCTATCTTCCGCTTATCCTTTTGGCTTCTTAGTATTTCAGGGGCTATTGTATCAATTGCCCTCTATTTCCTTTCTCCTTATATAGCACATAGGGTTTTTTCTGATCCCCGGGTGATCAATGTCTTTCTCATCTGCACTCCAGCTATCTTTATCGTCTCTGTGTCTTCGGTTTTCCGCGGCTATTTTCAGGGTTTGCAAAACATGATCCCCACAGCAATTAGTCAAATTTGTGAACAGATTATTAGAGTGGGGGTTGGTTATACCATAGCCCTTCGTCTCTTAGATAAGGGCGTAGAATGGGCAGCCGCTGGATTAGCCTTAGGTATGCTAGCTGGAGAATTCGTCGGTTTAATGGCTATTATGCTTCAGTACCATAGAACTAAACCTAAAATTCTCAATGAGATTACAGCAAAGGCGTATTCCTCACGCCAAATACTAAGTAGATTATGGCAATTAGCCTCCCCGGTGACGGCGGGAAGACTACTTGCCACAGGATTGTCCTCTTTAGATGCTATCCTCATCCCTCTTCGTCTTCAAGTTGCTGGATATTCCGCTCGTGAGGCAGTGACCTTGTTTGGACAGCTGGGTGGTTCCGCCTTTACATTACTCACCTTTCCCAGTGTCTTTACCTTTGCCTTAGCAACTTCACTAGTCCCAGCCATATCTGAAGCAGCAGCAAAACGCCAATTAAATGTTGTCCGAGCACGCAGCGCTGAAGCTATACGATTAACAGTTCTGCTGGGGATACCCTGCCTTATTATCTTGTTCTACTTTTCGCGACCACTGACTGCGTTTTTTAAGAGTGAAGATATTGCTCCCATATTACGTGTGCTAGCCTTAGGCGGCATCTTCTCCTATATACAACAAACCACAACGGGAATCTTACAGGGACTTGGCAAAGTTCACCTTCCAGTCCTCCATTCCATCATTGCGGCCATCATTCGCATTCCAGTTCTAATTTACCTTACGGGTCTTCCTCAGTGGGGTTTGAGAGGAACAGCTTGGGCATTTACACTAGGTTTCTTTATCATGGCAGTTCTTAATCTCATGGCTATATCAAGATACACCGGCATGCCTTTGGACCTTCAACGATTTGTTCTTCAACCCCTGTTTGGAGGAGTTGGGATGCTTATTGTTTTTCAATTCTTAGACCCCATATTTAATCGTCATATCATAGGTTATTTAGGTGAATTTATAATTGGAATAGCACTTTACAGTATTATTCTCCTCCTAAATGGCGGCGTCACCTTAGCTGATTTGAGACGTCTTCCTTGGATCGGAAAATTTCTGCCACCTTAAAAATCACTTCCACCATCGTCGGATTTGCTCGCCCCAATGCCAGTAGGATAAGACAAACGTTACGAGGACCACTAGAATAGCTAAGATCTTATATACAAAATATACCTTTATTACGGTTAGAAAAACCATACCTAACCCTAGGAGTGCCGGAATTGTTAATAACTTAAAAATCGACGTTGAGTTTTCCTTACTTCTAAAGCCCGGATAAGAGAAAACCACTGCAAACAATACAAAATAGAAAATAAACGTTCCAATTATCATTAAACTTCCTCCAATAGTAAAAACACATCAACTATCCATTATTTATGCACCATAAACCACCGATTATTTGTGAATACTAGAATTGTTGCAAGTAGATAGAGTTGAGAGGAGATGTTTAGTAGTGAGCCGAAAAAACAATAGAAATAATAGTGTGTTGCCCCAATCTGTCTTGGAAGATTTCAAATGGGAAGTTGCTGAAGAATTAGGCTTAAGTTCGAAAATCAAAAGCCAAGGTTGGGAAAATATGACCTCTCGCGAATGTGGACATGTGGGTGGTCGTATTGGTGGAAGTATGGTTAAAACTATGATCAGACGAGCCAAAGAATCCTTAAACAATCCATCTCTTTAAGGAATAAAGGAGTACAGAATCATCATTCTGTACTCCTTTCATTATACCCCATTAGACGTTAAACCGCCTGATTTATTGAACAAAGGTTTCCAGGATTCTAGGCACTTAAAATCTGTCAAATCACTGTGCATAGGAGTGATCGAAATAAAATCTTCTTGGATGGCTCGTAAATCAGTATCCTCCTCCAGATCTTGTATTCTATCCCCACACTGCCAATAATAGACTCTTCCGCGAGGATTGACTCTTCGCTCGAATACATTATCATATATAGTCTTACCAAGTTTCGTCACCTTAACTCCAGCCCACTCAGACTGAGGTTTACCCGGAAAATTAATATTCATTAATCCTTGTTGGTGAGACAGTACAATTTCATCTAAATGCTCAGCCAAATAGGCTGCTGACGGTTCAAAATCAAGGAAGTCGTAGCTTGCGAGGGAAACAGCCAAGGAAGGGACTCCTAGAATAACTCCTTCCATAGCAGCTGATACCGTGCCGGAATAAAAAACATCTGTTCCTAGATTAGCACCTTGGTTAATACCAGAAATAACTAGATCAGGCTTACTAATAAGCCCTCCTTGGATAGCAATTTTAACGCAATCTGAAGGAGTACCACTTATAGCAAACCCCTTTTGGTCTCCATCAAGCTCATGTTCCGTTACAAATAAAGGCTGGAACAAGGTTATAGAATGCCCCATTGCTGAACGCTGACCTTCTGGGGCAACAATGCTGATGTGGTGGTTCGTCATAGATCGAAGTGTACGATGCAAGGTTTGTATTCCTGAGGCATCGTAGCCATCATCGTTCGTCAGTAATATATGCATGCTATTCCCCCGATCACTCTACTTCGTAGACGGAAATAATCATCTGATCCTCTTTCTTTTTCAATCCAAACATTAGATGATGTCCCTTTAAATTTTTATTTAGAAAATCTACCACTTTATAAAGTTCTCCATTTAAACCAACCCGTTGGGATGCAATTAGTTCTATCTTTCCTTTGCTTTCCGACGGATTTATTTTCTCGTCCACCCAAAATTACCTCTTTCTTAGCGTCTGTGTCCCTGAATCAATGAAAAAGCTTCAGATCTTGTGATGGGGTTTGTTTTAAAGATTCCCCTAACAGCAGAGGTTAATGTCTGGGACCCGGCTTTCTTAACTCCACGCATTGTCATACACATATGCTCTGCTTCAATAACCACTAAAACGCCTAAGGGGGTAAGTTTGGCCATAATAGCATCCGCTACCTCCGAGGTTAAACGTTCTTGAAGTTGCGGCCTGCGTGCATACCCTTCAATGACCCGCGCAAATTTTGACAACCCAGTGATCTTACCTTTTCTGGGGATGTAAGCTATATGAGCCTTCCCGTAAAAGGGTACAAGGTGATGTTCACACATAGAATACACTGGTATATCTTTAACGATTACCATCTCTTCATGCTCTTCTGAAAATTGGACGTTTAAATGCTCCCCCGGGTCTTCATGTAACCCATGAAAGACTTCGGCATACATTCTAGCCACACGTTTTGGTGTATCCCTTAAACCTTCACGGTCAGGATCCTCACCTATGGCTTCCAACATCATGTAAACAGCTTGTTCAATCTTTTCTAAATCCATCCCCATAACTCTATCTCCTTTTCTCCTGGTCCAGCTATAATTAAAACTACTATAATTGTCCCATAAATACGTGAGTTTGTGGAATAACTCGAGTGTTCTTAAGTTTACTAAGGAAAAAACGTTGCCATTCGATTAGTTGAGAAGGTTTAGGAGTATTGATCCCTCGTGTTGTAGTTACAGGTTGTAGTATTGTTTGGATAAGTGGATCAACTCCTGCAATTAAGTCGCGAGCGTTCCGGAGTTCTTGTTGATCAGTTTCCTCATGAACGACTATTTTGACAAAGACTTCTTTTTGAAGACTTATGCGCAGAAAAGCTTCATGAGCATCCCAGAAGGTTTGGCCGTTAAAGGGCAGTTTGATGTCCATACTAATTATGTCAATCCAAGGTAAAACACGAAGCAGTTGTTCAGGCAAGGTTCCATTCGTTTCAAGGTATATCTTTATACCCTTCTCTTTTAAAAAAGGTAAAAAAGCTCGTAGTTCGTTGTCCCACAAAAGGGGTTCCCCTCCAGTGATACTCAAAGAGTGATGAACCGAAAAATCATAGGCTTGTAATAGCTCAATAAGTTCATCAATAAGCATTGGATTTCTAATCTTATTAAAGATTCCCGAACCCGGTGTCGACTCTATTCTTAACTGTTCTGGTAAAGCTGTAGCCGTATCGCAATAGGGACACTTTAAGTTGCAGTTTGGCAAGCGAAGAAAAATCTGTCTGACACCAACGTAAGGACCTTCTCCCTGAATTGACGAGAATATTTCAGTAACCGGTAACTTAAGCATTATTAGACCCCTCGAACTTGAAACCTCTTGGAACCCCAAGGTGCATGGATAATTCCATTACTAATCCTCCTTAAAAATGGCCCAGGTGTCCGGTGATTCAAAAACTTTAACCCATGCTAAGTGCTTTTCCCCAAGCCTTAACTCCCTTTTGAATTCCATAAACAAAAAATGAGCGAGATTTTCAGCAGTAGGATTTACTCCTTGGGAACCAAAAGGAAGTAGATCGTTAAGCAATCTATGATCCAACAACTTTAATGATTTTCGTATAGTTTGCTTTACTTCCTTAAAATCAATCAACATTCCCAAACCATCTAATTGAGGACCTTCAATACAAACTTCGATATCCCAGCGATGACCATGTAAATTAGAACAATCGCCCTCATAATCCCGGATAAAATGAGCAGCATCGAAATGTGCTCGTACACATACCTGAAACATTTTTAGCTCCTTATTAGACAAATTACATTTTATTTTACCATTATTATTTACAAAAGAAAATGAAATATCAAAAAATCTGAGTTAAAACAAAGGAGAAGGGTTCACCCTTCTCCTTTACGCAAGTTTCAATGCTTTATTAAAACAGTCAATCGCCACATCCGCCTGATCGATTTGATCATATATATTTCCCAGCAAGGCCCATCCCGCCGAATGATTTGGGTCGATTTTTATGAGCTGATTTAGTGAATCAATGCCTTCTTGCCAATTCCCTTTCCGGGTCAGGCAAACACTTAGATTATAAAGAATCAGCGGATGGTCCGGTGTTAACTCCAACGCTTCGCGATAATATTCCGTTGCTTTTCTGGTCCGTCCCTGATGGACCAAGGTAAAAGCTAAGTTGTTTAGCAAGATCGGATCCTTGGGGTAGATATTTTTTGCTCTTTCCAATAATACCAAGGCTTCTTGGGAACGTCCCTGATTTTGATAGACAGCGGCGAGATTACTCAAGCTGTCATAGTGATCAGGTTCATATTTCAAGGTGTATTTGTAATATTGAATGCCTTTTTTAACCTCATCTTTCTGGATATAACAGTAGGCGAGACGCGCTGCTAACTCCGGAGTCCCCCCATACCGAAATGCCTTTTCGAAACTATGACAAGCATCGTTCAACTGATCTAATTGCAAATGCATCTCAGCTTTCATTTCCCAATATATTGATTCCCGGGGTTTAAGCTGGCAACATCCCTGAAAACACCTTAAGGCCTCGAGGAATTCTTCATGATGAGCGTAAATGATCCCCAAACGATAATTGGTTTCTGCATTTTGGGGTGCTGCTCTCATGGAGTTATTTAACGCACTAATAGCCTCACGCCAATCTCCCATTTCTAAGTGACAATCAGCAAGCAAGTCCCAATATTTCGCATTTTGGGGTTGAATGTGTATTGCCAGTTCAACCTTTTCTTTAGCTTGAGGTATTAGGGCTTGTCCAAGATAACACCGTGCTAAATAATAACTAATTTCCGGAGAGTTCTCAGTTTGTTCACTTTCCAAGCGTTCTAAATAGTCCCTTGCTTCTTGAAGTGCTTGGACTTCTATTAAATAGCCTACTTCCTTAAATCGCGGTTTCGATGAGTCTCGGTTTAATAAATCTACCCAATTTCGGATAGCTTCATCTGTTTTACCTACCCGATGATGCCATCTGGCTTGCAGAGAATGCCACAGATAAGAGCTTTGAAGAGAAGGTCTTCTTTGTTTGCTATTTGAAGCCATAGGTAGAGCCATGTTTTTCGCTCCTTTATTTTACTTATTTTTCCATTATTACGTTCTCCTTCCCTGTCTATTTACCCTTCAAAATAGACCATAAATCGCACGTCAAATCCCTTTCAAATGCGTGGCAATTCGCATTTAAACCCTATAAAAATGTCGGCTCTCGCCACAATTCTGATAATTCCAACTCTGATTCTTTGTTATTGTTCATAATATTTTTTCCATAAATTAGTAGGAGAGGCGCATTTTAATGCCCCTCTCCACATTCGTGACAATATCCATAAAATTTTAGATCATGATCCAAGATTTTAAACTTGTTTCGTTTGATAATTACTGCTTCAAGAGATTCTAATAAGTCATCATCAAATTCTGAGACATTCCCACAACCTAAACAAATTAGATGATGGTGATGATGATGCTCATCTTTTCTGCTAAATTCATATCTGCTTCGACCATCGCCAAAATCATTTTTGAGTAAAATTCCAATTTCGGCCAAAATATCCAAGGTACGATAAACGGTTGCTAAACCAATCTCTGGATTTTGGTGTTTTACAAGCATGTACACCTCTTCAGCGCTCAAATGACGATCAGCTTGCTCTAGAAACGTTTGTAAGATCGTCTGACGCTGAGGGGTTAACTTATAGGAGCGGTTGCGTAATAAATTGCAAATACTTTCAAAGGTTTTTACATCCTCCATCCCAAGCCCTCCTCCATATATTACCTATTATATGATAATGACACTCCTTTGCAAGAGATTTTCTTGTTAATTTAGCGATTAAACACTTCAAATACAGCAAATTTTAAATAATCCGTTTCCTCGCTACCGAGCAGGACAGGATGATCAATGCCAGCACGCCTGAATTCGATGAGCCTTAACACTTTATGAGCGTCTGCAGCTGCCTCTTGAAGCATGCTTAAGAACCGGACGGAGCTCAAATGATACGAACAAGATGCAGTTACTAAAATTCCTCCGTTACGGACTAATTTCATCCCTTGTAGATTGATTTCTTTATACCCTCGTACTGCCCCTTCGATTGCTTGGCGATTTTTAGTGAAGGCAGGCGGGTCTAAAATTACAACATCCCAAGTTTTTTTCTCTTTTACTTGTTCTCTTAAGTAATCGAAAGCATTGGCTGCCATAAATTCCGTGCGATGCAAAAAGCCATTAAGAAGAGCATTCCCCTTAGCCATCTCAATTGCTTTTTCTGAGATGTCCACACAGGTTACTTTTTTGGCCCCATACAGACAGGCGTGTAACATAAAAGAGCCCGTGTGGGAAAAACAATCCAATACCTCCGCGCCATCCCAAAAAGGATTTTTGATTTCTTTCCCTTTGGCATCGACAGGTAGGGCATTCTCCATTACTTTAATGCCTCGCCCTGCTCCCCATCCAGTCATCAAAGGCTTTAAGGCTGCTCTGTTTTCGCGCTGATCAAAGAAATATCCTGTTTTTTGTCCTTCGGCAACGTCCACCAAAATTTTAATTTCGTTTTCATAGACTGTTACTTTGGTGTCAAAAGGCTTGTCTACGAATCCCTCTCTCTCTTCAAGTCCTTCAAGCCTTCTTACTGGGACATCGCTTCGTTCGTAGATTCCACGAGGGTTAAAGATTTTAGTAATTGCATCATAGACCCATTGACGTCGCACTTCAATCCCCAAGGAAAGTATTTGTACAACTAACACATCTTCATATTTATCGATGATTAAGCCAGGTAGAAAATCTGCTTCCCCATGAACAACTCGACAGGAACTGGCGTTTGGAACTAACCATCGTCGGCGCTTCCAAGCTTCCTCTATTTTCTTTTGAAATAAGGATTCGTTGATTGTATCATCTTCTGAATAAGTTAGAACTCTTAGGATAAGTTGGGATTTTGGATTGTAAAAACCCTGAGCCAAAAAATGTCCGACATGGTTTACAATATGTATAACATCTCCACCCTGAGGATTCCCCTCGATTTTTTCAATTTCGCCAGGAAAAACCCAAGGATGTCCTTGTTCGAGTCTTTTTTTGCGATTTTTCTTAAGAAACGCTTTTGGAACCGTCATATTATTTCCCCTCACTTTCATTCTACCATTAATATGAGATGTACGTCCTTCAAAATATACCCGAAAACTTGAAGAAAAGGAAGCTTTCGCTCCCTTTTCTTCGGTTCCAACCGAAAAATCAACTATTTATCGAGGTCCCGCTGTTCAACTTCAGTCGAACAAGTTCACTACCAACTATACGGATAAGGGGAATAAGGATACGGATAGGCAGCCCGGTATGGGACATAACGTGGTGCGGTATACCTTCCTAAACCAAAACCCAAGGCAAAGGGAATTAGACCAAAGAACATAAGAGCCACTCCTTCCTGAACCAGATACAGAATCTACTCTAGTGTATGGAAAATTATCCCTTATGGTTACGCCGCTCGTCTATTCACAGATCTCTTTGCTATGAAAGCAACTCAAGGTTTGTGTCATCCTGAAGGAGGTACGACTGAAGGATCTAGGGCTTAAAGATTCTTCACTTCGTTCAGAATGACAAAAACGCACTGGTTTTCATTCATAAGTGGTGCCGCGAAGTGGCATAGGGGTCTGATACGTGCAAAAAGCCTCGTCCTTTTTCAAAGACGAGGTGGTTGAAGAATTAGTTTTTCTTTCTGTTCATTATATTAGGAGAGGCGATCTCTAAGAACATCGACTATTTCATCGGCACTACGTCCTGCTGCATTGATCACAGGCATTTTCACAGGCCATTCTGGGGCAAAATAATCCGTTCCATCCCCTTTAACCACGGCGGCCCGAACGTTCTTTAATTCCGTACCTTCTAGGGGAGTCGTTTTAAATCCCGCATTATGAAGGGCCTGAATAACATTTGCGAGTCCATCTTCAACGGCAATCGTTGTATACATTGTTTTCACCCTCCTCCAAATTATCTTTATAATTCCCTAATCTCTTTAACCTATACTGAGATTCTTTTCCTTAAAAATTATAAGTCTGCTTGAAAAAGATTTGATAGTCTATTGATGAACGTAGATGTTGAATTTGGATTCGCGGAGATGGATCAGGAAAGATCGCCTCAACTGAACAGGTTATTAAACCCTGAGTTTCTACCGACATCTTAATAGAATTTTTTTGGGGAGGAGTTCTCTGAAGAATAATGGAATAAATGCCCGAAGGTTGTTGTGTCCCTTTTAGTTCTAACTTCCGCGGAAGTTTAGACATGGGTAAGAATTCATCCGTTTGAATTTCAAAAGGCTGTTTACTTTCAAATCTTAGACGGGTTAAGTACGGTTCCCTGGTGTAATTGAGGTTAAACGTAATATTAAGAGTTCTCTGGGAGTTTTTGACGGTCTCCATTACTGAGGCTTCAACAATTACTGGTGGTTTTTCATTTATGATAGGCACATATAAACTTTTCCCTTCCTCCCCGCTTAAGTCTTTCACTACATTGCGAGGTAATGGTTCATCAGAGAAAATATGTACCTTTCCATCCTTCGTTCCGAACCACTCTTCCTGAACAGTGATTACCTGTGGATAGTCTCTTGTATAGACCGGTACTAAACCAAGTGCTAGAATCAGG
The DNA here is from genome assembly GCA_003513495.1 of Desulfosporosinus sp. GTDB lineage: Bacteria > Bacillota > Desulfitobacteriia > Desulfitobacteriales > Desulfitobacteriaceae > Desulfosporosinus. The sequence continues at coordinate 37,406 of DOPM01000033.1, read as the reverse complement.
AAGACAGTGGTTCCTAAGGCTGGTTTTCGTGTGTAACTCAATATTTTTTTAAGAAGCTTTGTCTTAATACTTCCCACGTGCATTAGTGCTAATAAGAATGGAATCAGGAGAAAGCTGTATACTCCGAGAAAGATAAAGAAGTATTTGTGAATTGCTTGATAATAACTAAGCCATTGATGTGAATTCAAAAGTTCTAAATGAATCGAGTAGAGGAACGTGGGACCGATTAAAACCAAAATGATGTTTGGAAAGAAGAATTGTAAATTTAGACATAGCAACCAAAAAACAAATGGAAAAGCAAGGTCGATTCGAGTAAGGGCTAGAACCAAGGTAATTCCTAACAACAAGATCTCTGCCAGAACCCAATAGAGTTGGGGATCACGTACCATGGGAAGCTTATTCATAAAACTTGCCAGGGTTATCAGGACCCCTAAAGCAATCCCCAAACGAGCTATGACAAAAATTGTGGGGTGAGCGAAGTATAATAATTGCACCTGTTTAATCCAACCCCAAAGTACTTCTCCAATTCCACTGATCCCCATGATAGTCACACTAAGCACTATAGAAAAACCTAGTATCCCTAAAACAGCTTTCCATTCACCTTTTTGCATAGTCCTTGCTTTATGAAACTTAATCAGAATTAAACCCGTTAGCAAGAAGGTTATGAAAGCGAAGATACGGACTCCATAACTCGGTAGTATAAATATGTGTTTCCCAATTTGAAAAGGTAAGTATAGTACATCCCATTCATTAAGATCCGTCTTGCCTATTTTTACAGAGGTAAGGAGGAGATGAGCAAAATTCCCTACCCTTTGAACATCTTCAAGTGAAACCCGCTCAATTCGATCTTCGGGTCGATGAAAATATCCCTCTGGCCGTCCGTAAATGCCTAGCCCAACCGCGGGTATTCCTTGATCCAGAAAAGAGCTATAGTCGCTTGTACCTCCTTGCGAACTTTCACGAGTCATTAGAATAAAATCTCGACTGACGTTAAAGGGTATTTGACTTTCACGCGCTAAGGCAGTTACCTGCTTAATTAATTCCGGAGGAGTCGATTTTTTTCCTGCTACATCTATTTCCATAGGACTTCCTACCATGTCGATATTAAGCATCCATTGTACAGCCGACAAGTCTGCCTGAGAGGTATAGAACTGAGAGCCGACAAGCCCATACTCCTCTGCTCCAAAAAACACAAGTTGATAGGTTTCTTCATGGGGCTCTTTACTAAGGACTCTAGCCAGTTCTAATAAAACTCCTACGCCAGAGGCATTGTCTACAGCCCCTGGAACGTTGAAGGTTGCAGAATCATAATGAGCCCCTATTATTATTGTATCGGGACGGGTTCCTGGTAATTCTGCAATAATGTTTTGGCTGTTTATTAACTCGACTTGTTGTTCCTTTTGAGACAGAGAGGGTTCTCGAAGGACAACCTTGCTAAAGGGTTGTTCTCGTACCTTCCAACCATTTTGCCTTAATACATAATCAATATACTGAGCAGCCTTCAACTCTGCCTTACTTCCTGCAGGTCGTGGTCCAATTTTTTGTACAAGATGCTCGATATGCTGATACGCTTTTTGTCCTGAAAAATTCGACATTGAACCGTTAAGAACCGGTGTTACATAAGACTTTGAAGAAACGAACCACGAAATTGTGAACAAACCAAAGACAACCATTAAAATGATCCCCATAATCTTAGTATTCTTCATAGCGATTGCCCCTTCAAAAATCACTTATGCTTTCAGACGACGACGACGAAGACACCGTCTTCGCACGGGTTAAACCTCTTGCAGCACCGTCTTCGCACGGGTTAAACATTCTTGCAGCACTGCTTTCGCACGTATTAGCCCTTCTTGCAATATCAACGAAGTTATACTTTTTGATTAGTATGAAAAACTTCTAATGGTTATGCCTAACTATGGTTTTACCTCTATAAGGTATATGATATAATATAGCCACTAAATTAAGCTTGGGAGAAGTATGCGCATGTCAAAACGAAGCTCTATCTTATCAATTGTTATTCTACTCTCGCTATGCGTTTTATTTATAAGCGGTTGCACCCTTAAAATTCCTGAACTTTTCCCTAAAGAAGTCCCAATTTCTAACTTACCTGCTAAAGCAATTTTTATTGATAAAGATGCTATTTATAACCAAACTGTAGCTATGATTGAATCTGCTCAAACCTCAATCTATGTAGAGCAGGCAGTGTTTGATGACCCAAATCTGATTCAGCTTCTCATTTCTAAATCACGCTCAGGTGTTGATGTTCGAGTTCTTTTAGACCAATGGCAAAAAGCAAATCGAATAACCTTAGATCAACTTAAAAGTCAAAATGTTTCAGTGCAGTTTTATCCAGCCCAAAAGGGACAAATCAATCATACAAAATACCTGATTATCGACCAAAAACGCGCCCTAATTTATGGTCCTCCTTGGACAGAGGAGGGATTTAAGGCCCATGATATAGCCGTAGAGTTATCCGGTAAATCTGCCTGGAAAGCAGCTTCTCTGTTTTCAAAGGATTGGGCATTCACCACAACGTTCCCATTGGATGTGGAAAAGACCTCCACCCTACCGGAAGATAATATCATTTTAGCTACGAATGCTAATGTTAGACAGCAACTTATCGATCGTATATCGACAAGTACAAAATCTATCTGGATAGCAAACTCGGAAATTACAGAACCTGATTTGATTCAGGCCCTTATTGAAGCTGCCGAAAAAGGGTGTGATGTTCGCCTTATTCTTGATCAATCTGCCACGACTAAAACGCCCGTCACCCTTGAGAAGCTATCAACTAATGGGGTTCATATTCGCTTTTACCCAAGCCAGCCTCCACTAGGATTGAACTTAGCAATCTTTGATAACTCATCCTTTCTTCTAAGTAGTTCTGGTTGGACTCGTTATTCATTTGTCGCTAACCATGAATTTTCTATTACAGTTCCCTCCCCGAAGGCTTCCAGCAGATTAGTCGAGATGTATACTCAAGATTGGGAAAAAAGTACTGAGTAATAAGATCACACAATCACAAGAACCTAAAGCATGATAAGGCAATGATACTTGATTTGCGTATAGTAAAGGGACAGATGCCGAAAAAGCATCTGTCCCTTTACTATACATTTCAACCTATCCCTCTAAAGCATCTAAATGCTTACAGTCCCCAAGGATACAAGGAGTCCATTTATCGCCGTCAATCTCGATAATATTTAGTGCCGTATTATGTTGCCAAGGTGTTTGAGCCCATTCATGAACTTCAAGCCCTAATGCTTTGGTTACGAGCAATTTTAGAGTTATGCCATGGGTTACAAGACAAACTGTTTCTCCTCTATGGGTTTGAATAATCTGCTGCAAGAAATCCCATGCCCTTTTGAGAACGAGATCCATGTTTTCCCCGCCTGGTGTAGTGACTAGGTGCGGTACTGAGTCCCATTGTTTAAAGATATCTGGGTAGCTTTCTCTGAGCTCTTGCCAAATATAGCCTTCCCATTCTCCAAAGGAAAACTCGCGAAGGGCTGGACTCAAGAATATTTTTTCAAGTCCCAGTTCACGTCGAATCTCCTCAGCAGTGTTAACCGCTCGGGGGGAATCACTTGAATAGATATAGTCAATTTTTTCGTCTTTCAGTCTTAAAGCTAAGGAACGCGCCTGAAGTATTCCCTTTTCCGTGAGTGGAGAATCCAAGCTCCCCTGAACTCTCCCTTCCGTGTTCCATACTGTTTGCCCATGACGGGTCAGAATGATTCTTGTCATAAGTACACCTCTTATATAAATGTATAGAACGATAAGTTCTAATCTCGGTCCACTATTTAAAAGGGTAGGGAATACTCCCTACCCTTCCCCGACTTGCCGTAAGACTCCAGGTTTCTGACCCCGCTCTCGCAGGTGGGTGCCTAGTCCATACGTTCCAACTTCCCTGGTCTCTAAAGAAAAGGGCCTGTTGTAGTTGTCTGGCATTTGGCTCCCTTGTCACATAATAGGATCAAAACCATGGTAGTCTATACGCACAAGCTAGGATATGTTTATATTATAGCACTGCTCTACTAAAAAATCTCTAGCAAATCCTTGGAAATTATCGTTTTCGTAGTTTATCCTCTATTTCCGCTAAACGATCTTGAAGCAAGGCAATTGCCATTTCCTGATTACGTACACGTCGCTTAAGATGATCTACTAACTGAATTAGTTCACTAACTTCCTCCGTCATGGATTCGGGGACTCCTCCATAACGTGTCGATTCATGGTTACTTAAATCCTCAGGTTCATGTATTTCTGTCGATGGAGCATTTGGAGAATTGTCCTTAAGATCAGGTGTTGCTAATAAATAGCGAAACCGTGCATATCTTGAGTTACGTCCAGGCTGAACTTCAATGACACCATCCTCAGCCAAAGCCTGAATAGCTCGTTTTAAAGTAACACTTGCGGCACCTGTTTCACGTTGAATATCTGAATATGCTAATTCGAAATCTTTACCTTGATACATTGTAGAAATCTTCTCGAAAAATTCGACAAATTTTCGATGAGTTTTTTCTTTTAATCTCAATGCTAGCTCCATCCTTCCATAACGAGAATAATATAAATTAAAAATTCATCTATATTATATCAAATTTATGGAAAATTGCTATACTGAATATTGCTAATATTTAACTTTAATCAAACTATTTAGACTAAAATTCATTTTCTACGTTTGCGAAACTCCCTCTAATGGAAAATCTCACCTGTATGATTACATTATTAATCTCCATATAGCTTTTGTATAACCTCGTCTGACATGGCAAAGGTATGTTCTTCCGATGGGAAAACCCCGTCCTTTACTTCTTTATGGTATTCTTGTATAGCTTGTACGCTAGTGGACCTTAATTCTGCATATTGTTTAACAAACTTTGGTCTAAACCGTTTAAAAAGACCCAAAATATCGTGATATACAAGAACTTGCCCATCACAATCCGCCCCTGCCCCGATTCCGATGGTTGGTATGGTTAGCTCAGTGGAAATCTGCTTTGCCACCTGCCTCGGTATTGCCTCCAAAGTTAATAAAAAAGCCCCTGCCTGCTCTAAGGCTTGAGCATCTTTGATTAACTGTTTTGCGCTCTCCAGATCTCGTCCCTGAACCTTAAAACCTCCGAGCTGATTGGCAGTTTGAGGGGTTAATCCGATATGCCCAACGACAGGTATTCCTGCACGAGTTAGAATTTGAACAATAGGAGCAATATCCAAGCCTCCTTCCAGCTTGACAGCATCTGCTCCTCCTTCTTTAATAAGCCTCCCAGCATTCATAATCGCTAAATCAGTGGTAGCATAGCTCATAAATGGCATGTCGGCGACTACAAAGGTTTGTGCAGCTCCTCTGCGAACCGCTTTGGTATGATGGAGGATCTCTTCCATGGTGACTGGAACCGTTGAATCATATCCTAAGACTACCATTCCCAAAGAATCGCCCACCAAGATAATATCTACACCAGCCTCTTCAACAAACTGAGCAGAAGGGTAATCATAGGCGGTTAACATACTTATTTTTTCTCCAACTTGTTTCATCTTTTCAAAATCAGGAATCATCTTTTTCATTCTGTAATTCCTCCCTAATAACATTTTAAACAACTAGTCATACTCTTGGAAATTTTGGCATAGGTACTTATCAGTCAAAGGAGGGATTACCCATGTCAAAATCCTTTCAATTTAGCTTAATTCTAAAAGGGATTATCTTAGCGTCCATCTTAGCAATGTTATTGTCTCTAGTATTTGGTGTTTTGCTCTCCTACACATCACTTCCCGAATCTGAACTATCGATTAACATTATCTTTGGTGTAAGTGTCTTCATCGCGGCTTTTGTCACGGCTTACCAAGCAGGCACAAGGGGTTTGTACTATGGATTGTCTGTAGGTATAGGATTCATTCTTTTAGTCCTAATCCTATCTGCAATTTTCTGGTCAAACTCTCCAGTTTGGTTAAAGTTAGCCGAAAAAACCATCGTTGCACTTGTTTCAGGTGGAGTTGGCGGAATCGTCGGAGTGCTATTTCCTCAATCTTAGTAAAAACAATAAGTTAATAACAGCCTTGAGAGAAGAGGGAAATCTCGCAATGAGATTCCCCTCTTCTCATTTAAATTTTTTACTTACATCTAATATTTTCTACTGATACAATAAAAAATCCTGCAAATTGTCGCGTTAAAAAGAAAGACTATGGAACTTTTTACTCTAAGGATATACAATAATTTAAAAGCTTTCGTAAAGGAGAGAAGTAATCTATGTGTATAGAAAAAACACCATGGGAACAAGTTATTGATTTTCATGGGCATACATGCCCTGAAATTGCTTTAGGTTATCGTATCGCCCAAATTGCGAAACGTGAATTAGGAATTCAACCTGGACTAGAGCCAGAGGTAATAGTCACTGCAGATACACATTCTTGTGCACTTGACGCCTTTCAAATAATCAACCGCGCCACCTACGGCCGGGGCAATTTACAGGTTGAAGAAAAGAAACTTCATGTCTATCACTTTCAAAAAAAAGGTCTGCCTGAAGAACTACAGATCTCCTTGCGATCTGAAATACTAGAACAACTCGTAAGCACGGAAGAACATTTAAGCACCCGTGAGAAGCAAAATAGAACCTTAGAGGCTATCCGTATGATTCTTAGTACAGAAGAAACACTCTTTTGCACCATTCAAAGAGGATAACTCGCAAGGCACCTTAAGATACGACATCACTTTTTTTATCTCGCCATATTCTCCAAGCTAGAAGTGCTAGGGCAATTCCGACCGCTGCCATACTACTCCATTGTGCAGCGGTCCAGTTGAATAAAAATCTTGGGCTGTCTCCCCGCAAATTTTCAAGGAAAAATCTTGCAAAATTATATAGCGCCATGTATAACAAAAAGATCATACCCGATGGCCATTTTTTCAGTTTGAGGATTACAAGCAGCGCAAAAATAATCACATCGACTTGCCCTTCCCACACTTCTGCCGGCCACAAAGGTTGGGTACCAAAGGTGTCTCGAGCAATTGTACCCTCAGGATAAAGAATGCCAAAGTCTCCTCCCGTAGGTCCTCCAAAGGCATCCCCATTCATAAGATTGGCATTTCGACCAACGGACTGAGCTAATATTAGCCCAGGAGCGGCAATATCCGCAAGTTCCCAAAAGGATAACTTCTTGCGCCAAACGTATATTCCACCTGCTATTAACGCCCCAACCACGCCTCCTTGAATTGAAAGCCCTCCGTGCCAAACTGCCAAAATCTCCCCTGGGTGTTCACGGTAGAAACCCCAATCAAAAAAGAACACTTGCCAGAAGCGAGCGCCTACTATACCAGATATAAGTAATAGAGGTGCTAAATCCATGAAGACATCCATTAACTCCGGTCGACCTTCGGCTTTGGCAAAGTATAAGGTAACACCAACGCCGATGATGAAAGCCAACGCAAAAATTGTCCCATAAGCCCTAATCGGAAAATCTCCAATGAAAAACCAATACTGATGCATTGATACCTTGTCCTCCTTAAATACGAATCAAATACGAAGCCATATTTTTTACGTCTATGTAATAGTTATGTTTCATTTATTTTCCATTATATCTTGAATAAGAAGTGATCACAAGTTTCTCAACACTTACCCCCATAAATGAAATAGTATAGCTAAAGTGAACTAAGGCTAATAAATTAAAAAACAGACAAGATTTAGTATCAAGTCTGTTTTTTTGTTCTTAAAAACTATTTAGTTTTGCATAAAAAGAATCGTATTTATTTGGGTCACCCATCGCTGCATCACGTTCTGATTTCCCAGTTGGCTTTTGAACTCTTTGAAAATAGTCGGAATGTTTCTTTTTTGCTGATCCCGCATCGGAATATAAGGCAATAACTAAGGCAGCAATTACAATAAGTGCGAGCAACCATTGAAATAACACTTCACAACACCTCCATTCTTATTTTATGTTCTACAGCGCGATTGTCAAGCATTAATTCCAATTTGCTGTCAAACGATCACCCGGATGTAACACTGTTGTGAATTCGGCAGGTTGACCATTGACCATTAGGCTTAACGAAGCGCCGGAACGAACCGCATCTGGAAACTTAACATAAGGTAAAAGATCCGAAAGTATAGGCATTTGCTTGTATCCCTTAACCCTTAGCTCCATTCCATCTTTTAGAAGCTCTGCTTGGGACACAGGTCGACCTTGCGCCGAAATAAGGATTTCTTGAATAGGGTATTCCACCTTTTCCCCATTGACCTGAAAAATAATAGGCTCTGGCTTTAGCTTCAGATCACCAATCGTGAGCTGGACAGTACGAGCCTCGATAGAATCTCCGTCATAAATTATTCTGTTACCTTCTACCAGGATGCCGTTAACGAAAACTTCTCGATCTAATTCAAACTTGCGAAATTCTCCGTTAATACGAATTTCCAACTCTTCTTTTTGTTTTAGGTCATAATTTTTTTGCTTGAGCAGATCGTTAAGATCATCATTAGGAAGGTAGTAGACTTTATATCCATCAAGTATTGGGTCTGTTTCAGAAACCAACTGGCTATCGACATAGATTTGAGGAGAAAACCTCTCTTTTTGTCCATTCCAAATGATCTCTTTCGATTTAGTCGATGGCAACACATCTTTAAAACATACCTGAGCATCTCGACCAACCTCACCGGGAGTAAAACTAATTTCATCCCCCGCGTTGAGGGATTGATCAAGTTTGCTGGGCTTCCCATTGACCAATAATTGAGCAGGGTTTCCCAAAGTTCCCTTAATAACTTGCATTTCATTGTTAATCTCAAAGGTTAAGGCTGCACCAGGCTTACCCAAAAAGGAACGTGGCTGTATTCCTGCAGCAAGCAGAGCTTCTGCAACCGTTGCTAATTGTAAGGCAAAGATTGGAACAGCTCCGCCATTCACTAATACGGTATAATATTGAAGTCCATTTCCTTCAAGTGCAGCAATTCCAATTCCGATGGGAGTAATTGTTTCTGGTCCTTTTAAGCTTTTCTCGCCAATAATCTCCCCGATCCTATCCCTAACCTGTATGCCCACTCTATTCCGGGGGATTTCTAAAGTCTCTGACAATAGTTCACAAAGCAAAGGGGTTAAGCTTCCTCCTCCTATGAGGATAATGGCATGGGGAACCCCATTATTGAGTTCTAAAAGCTCCTTTGCTATTTTCTCTGCCAGTTTTCCAACCACTGAGCGAATGACTTCTAAAATTTCCGACTTATCTACGACGACTTTGGCCCCCAGAAAATCAGTAAAACTGACTCTTTGTTTCTTACATAATTCTCGCTTTACTTTTTCGCCTACTTTAAAATCCAGTAGATAATGTGAGCAGATTTCCTCTGTAACCTCATCTCCAGCCATGGGAACCATGCCATAAGCGAAAAAGGAACCACTGCGAGTTAGGGCTATATCCGCCGTGCCAGCCCCAACGTCCACCAAAGCAAGATTAAGCCGTCTCATATTTGGGGGAATAGCCGCCTGCCCTGCTGCAATCGGTTCCAACGTTAGGCTCGTCATTTCTAAGCCTACCCGTCCCAATACAGCCACTAACCCATCCACAACCGTTCGGGGTAAGAAAGTGGCTATTACAGACACTTTAGCCACTCTTCCTCGCTGCCCGATCAGATTCGAAATTTCTTCTCCCTCGTTCCACGAGGCAATGGTGTTATAACCTACACAATGATAACTTTGTAAATCGTCATCAGCGGAAGATTGCAATTGTCGCAGCGCCTGATGAACTGCTTCGATTTCTAAAGCTAATACATTCTCCCGTTCCCAGCGTACCGGAAGCAGTTCCTTATGTTCAGCCACTGCAACTTCTGTTTTTAATGCACGACCTGCCGCTGCCACGGCAACCTGTCTTAAGGAGGTATCCAATTTTTTTTCTAACTGTCCTTTAACCTTAGCAACAGCTCGAGCTACTTCTTCAACATCATGAACTTGCCCATCATACATGGCACGTTGGCGATGTTCTGTTTGAGCACTCGCTATGATTACATAACCCTGTTCTTCGCTTTTAGTCATCACTAGTCCCATGACCATACGGGTTCCAATATCCAGCGCAAAAATTGGTTCCACTTGTCTCACCTCTCTCTACGTAAATTCGCTTTATTTAGGTAAAATCCTTCTCGTTGAATATGCAGTCTAAGAACTGACCAATAGGAATCACTTGAGGACATTAAGCGACTTTCAATAGCGTGGGCAAGTTTCTGCAAGAGCTGATGATGATGTATATATTCTAGCTCACAAACGAATTGAACAGTAAAAAATAAAACGCCCGGTTGCCGGACGTTTTATGTTCAACCCCTTGCCCTATTCAGAGGATGTACTTTGTTAGTGAGTATTCTAAATGGCTAAATTGACAACTGATTCGCCAAATCATAAAGTTTTCTGTTAAATGGACGCCTATCTTCATAGGCGACATCAAGGGGTTTTGAAACAACCTCTTGATTGACATAGGCAGTCATCTTATTAGTCTCTTTGGCCAGTAGAATCTCAACCGCTTTTCCACCCATAGATGCGGCAATGACAGCATCGAGAGCGCTGGGGTTCCCGCCACGCTGCAAATGACCTAGAATGGTGATTCGTGTCTCAAACCCGGAACGGGTACGCAATTCCTCTCCGATCTTATAAGCACTTCCGGCACCTTCTGAGACAATGATAATACTGTGATTTTTACCACGTTGATGTCCGCGTTTCAACTTATCGCAGATTTCATCATAATCAAAGGGGATTTCAGGCACTAAAATAGATTCAGCTCCACAAGCAATTCCTGCCTGAAGAGCAATATTTCCACAATCTCTGCCCATAACTTCCACGACAAAGGTGCGTTCGTGGGAGGTCGCCGTATCTCGAATTTTGCCCACGGCATCAATGACTGTGTTAACAGCCGTATCAAAACCTATGGTCAAATCTGTGCCAGAAATGTCGTTGTCAATAGTGCCTGGAATCCCTACAATTTGAATCCCCCTCGCCAGCGTTTGCGCCCCTCGAAAGGACCCATCTCCACCAATCACTACCAAGGCATCTATTTGGTGCTTGTGCAGCTGATCTAGGGCCTTCTCCTGGCCTTCTAGTGTCATCATTTCTGCGGACCGGGCGGTCTTTAACATAGTTCCTCCGCGAAGTACAATATCAGCCACGGATCCTATACTCATTTCTTGGATTTCCCCGTGGATCAGGCCTTCATAGCCACGATTAATACCATAAACCTTTAGCCCATGGTAAATTCCTTTCCGGACCACTGCGCGCAGAGCTGCATTCATTCCTGGAGCATCTCCTCCACTGGTAAGCACTCCAATCCGCTGCATTTCTCTTGACATTGGATCACCCCTTTTCATTATCTTGCTATTTCAAGTTTTTAGTCAAACTATTAACATTTATTCAAACCATCCTAGTGTTTAAAATTACTTATAATAATTTCATATTTTTGATGCAATTCTAGATCATTAAGCAGCTTCTTTTGCATTTTTTTATATGACATCATGATGGTATTATGATTTCGATTGAAAAACCGCGCGATCTCCGGATAAGAACTATGACAAAGTGACCGTACTATATAAATCGCCATTTCTCTAGCTTCATTTACTTTAGGCTTTCGGCTTGTACTTTGTAATTCCTCCACCGAAATCCCCATAGTCTGACCAACACGGCTTATAATGTTCATGGGATCAACTACCTTGTGCTTTTGGTTTTCTTCATTGTCCCAATAGTTCTTAAAACATAGGATACTTAATTCATCGTCATGTAACTCAGCAAATTGAATAAACTTCTTGATACATCTAATAGCATCGGTCAAATTACCCGTGCTCTCCGCAATCAGGCTTAAGATCGATTGGTCCATGTAAAGACGATTCTCACGAATATAGTCCTCCAGAAAGCGCTCTAATTCATCGTTTGAAGGTCGATCGATTGGGATCACGACACCACTTAAAAACCGCGAAGCAAGCCGATCTCCTAGAAAGTCTAAGGCCGGTGTATCCGCTTCAATGCTGATCACCATCTTGCCCCCACTTTCGATGATATATTCGTAAGTATAATGAAGTTCCTCAATTGTTTTGGCTTTACCTGACAAGAAATGAAGATCATCGATGATTAACAGCCGAGACGAGCGGTATCGCTTACGAAACAAATGTAAATTGTTCTCCTGTGCAGAATATGCATACTGGCGTGCAAAAGCCAAGGCATCCGTAATAAGCCCCTGTTTCTGTGGTTCAAATTTTTCATACAGATAATGTAATAGCGCTGATTTACCTACCCCCCTGGGTCCGTATATTAACGTTACCTCAGGAGCATTCTCAGTTTTATAATATTTAACTAGTCTGCATGCCCGTATGTTGAATTCACTTATAAACCAGTACAAAAGTGCCTCCCCTTTTAACATCTAGTAACCATCTTAATACATTAGCACAATAGTATTATCGCATATAACAGTAGAGGAATTTAGTCCAAGGTGTCGAAATATTCGAAAATGGTCGTTTGTCCTATTGAAGGGAAAATTATATCCATGGGTTTTAAGCAAGCAGTAAGTAATAGCAATTATGAAGATAGTTTCCATAATGCTCAAAAACTATGTGATGCCCATATACATCTTTTTCCCGATCGTCTGATGGGCGCTATATTAGATTGGTTGGCCTCTGCCCTCCGACGTCTGACTAACTAGATATCGGTAACACTCATCTGCAATGATGGTTAAAGGCTTATTTCTACGGGTTAAAAGGTAAAACCCTCGTTCGATATGAAAGTCTTTCACGTTTGACCATACTAACCCTTGTTTCTCACAGGATTCAGAAGTATGTTTTGAGAGAAATGAATACCCAATGCCAGAACGAACAGCATTTTTTACTGCTTCTGTACTTCCAACTTCTAAGGCTATATTAAAGTCATTTAGGTCGAGCCCAAGTTTTGCGAGGGCCTCCTCAAAGGCTCTACGATGCCCCGACCCGGTCTCGCGAATAATCATTGGATCTTCTCTTATGGAGTTGATATCAAGACTTTGACTCCCGCTTAAAGGATGATTATTCGAAATTACAAATCCTAGTTCATCCTTGAGCCAGAATTCAGAGGTTAGTTTTTCGGTATCAAAAACTGCTCCAACAACTGCAAAATCCACTTCATGAGCGAGTACCTTTTCTGCCATTTCAAGGCTATCCCCTATAGAGAGTTTGAATATTATTTCCGGATATAATTTACGAAAGGCCCCTAAGTACATAGGCAACAAATATTCCCCTGGAATATGGGAAGCTCCAATATGGACTTTCCCGCTCATTAACTTTTCCGAATCTCCAATTTCACGCATAAGCTCTGACCATTGATCTAGTATATGCAAGGTGTGCTTATACACTATCTCCCCTTCGGGGGTAAGGGCAAACCCTTTTCCTTTACGATAAAGTAACTTGACCCCTAGTTTTTCTTCAAAAGCACGTATTTGGTTTGAAACTGCAGGTTGACTGATTCCTAACGTTCGAGCAACTACTGTAAAACTCTGTTCCTCGACCACCTGGCCAAATAACCGCATGAGATCTAACATATGGCACCTCTATCTATTTATGATATATATGCAGAAGAAGAGGGCATGGCCCTCCTCTTCTGCTATAGAATACCTTAAAACGTCTAAATTATAACTAGGATTGAAGGGTAACTTTCTTCATCCTCTGATCTTCTAAGGGCTTATCTCCCCGATCTTTCGGTACACTTACAATTCGATCGACCTCTTCCATGCCTTCGAGCACTTTACCAAAGGAAGCGTATTGACCATCTAAGTGACTTGAAGCTTTGACAACAATAAAAAATTGAGAACTAGCAGAATTAGGCGCTGAGGTCCGAGCCATGGATATTACACCGCGATCATGTTTTAAATCATTTTTAAATCCGTTGGCTGTAAACTCGCCTCGGATTGTTTGTTTACTTCCACCCATTCCTGTTCCGTTGGGATCTCCACCTTGAATCATAAAGCCTGGGATACAGCGATGGAATATGAGACCATCATAAAAGCCTTCAGAAACAAGCGACACGAAATTTTGAACTGTTTCGGGTGCTATTGACGGATAAAGCTCGATTTTAATCGTATTCCCGTTTTCCATTTCAATAAGTACTATTGGGTTTTGTTTTATGTCCTGGTTCTGAGTCGTTTCATTTGTCACCTGAGTGACCTCCTTTATGTTGGGTTTTTTATCCCTAATATTATACCACTGGAATTGAACTTTCCCTAATGTATGGAAAATATTTTTATAAGATATAAATTAGATATAATTAGCAGGAGTTATCCTGCCTTGTTTTTGCAGTATAGAGATAGATAAAAAATACAATAATGGCCAGAACAACACCACTCCGAGCCAAGTAATGGTGCAAGATATGGGTAATTTTTTGCCAGTGTTCTCCAAGGATTCGTCCGAGTGTTATAAATGTTAAGGCCCAAATAAAAGCACCAATCCCTGCCAACACAACATAGCGTCCATAAGACAACTTACTCATCCCAGAAAAGTACGCTGTAAAATGACGAAATCCAGGAAAAAAGTATCCAATGACAATCAGCCGGTCCCCGTAACACTGAAACCAATGCTCAGCCCGCGCAATCTTTTTTTCATTAAGATGAAGATAGGGTGCAGCTTTGTGCAAGAAAGGAATTCCCAGCCTTCTTCCAATCCAATAACTCAAGTTCATTCCCAAAAAACTCCCTAAGGTTGCAACCATAAGCGTTTTACCAAAATCCATTCTTCCTAATGACGTTTGAAATCCGCTAAACGTCATTAGAAATTCATCCGGCACTGGTATACCAACCAGGCCGCATGTAAGTAAACTAAATAAGCCGACATACCTAAACTGATAAATTATGTCTGTTAAATACTGCTCTAGTCCTTGCATGCCCTGCCTGCCTTCCTTAATACCCCTATTACACCTGGTGCAAAACCAGGGCATAGAATAACTTCGACCTAATATTATAAATTCTACCCTGATTACCTAAAATCCTCTATTTAATGTTCAAAACAGATGCTATTTCTAGCATCTGTTTTGAACTAGTGGTATCCCCTCTTACGTTTCATCATTTCCTTGAGTTTTGCCTGCAAGACGACGACTTACTATTCGGTTCGACGATTCGTAGATATATTTCTTGCCATCGACTATAGTCTCCAGGGCGACGGACTTTCCCCAAAGCGACTGAACAAGAGTTAGGGTTTTCTCCAGATATACAATATCTAGATCAGTTCCTTCATGACAATGTTTAAGATATAGTCCTCCTTTGCCTTCGTAGTCCCCCTCAAGAACGACAATCCGTGGATGCCCCCCATTAACTAATTGTTTTACTAAATTATCCCGTACTTTCTCCCATTCATTTTCTGTAACCTGCCAGTGGGCACCAACCTTTCTAAAATTGAATAAGTTTAGATCCTCAACTAATTTCTTGCTAAGGTGATTACGAATAAAGGAAAGGTCATTTTCGGTCTCCCGTAGTTCGAATAGTTCATCTATCGTTTTTTCTTTAGCCAGATAATCCCATATCTTGACTCCCAAGTAATAAGGATTTAATCCTAATCGGGACGGTTGAACGACTTGGCTGTGCATAACAGCAAATTCTAGAGATTCTGCATCCGTTAGATCTAGTTCTCTCATAATTTTAGCATGCCAAAAGGTGGCCCATCCTTCATTGATAATTTTTGTTTCAATCTGCGGATAAAAATACAAGGATTCTTCACGCACAATACTGACAATATCTTTTTGCCATTCCTCCAATCCAGGGGCAAACTTAATAATATATAGCAACAGATCTTCGAATTCTTGCTGGGATGGTGATTCACATTCATCGTCTAACAGATCTTCCCATAAATCTTCGTAGGGCGAAGATATGCTATTCTGTCTAGTCTTCTGCCGACTGCCTTTAGATTGGCTGGCAGAGTTTCCGGGGCATTTGCCAGTACAAGCATTACCTTGACAACTATGCCTTTCCTCCTTGTCTCGAACAATAAACTTAGGTTGATTATCAGACTCCTGGACAGGTCCGATATGAGAACGATAATCCACATGCTCTTGAATTGCTAGGACCGCATCCATGACTTGCTCGACTTTATCCCGACCATAACGGATTTCATAGGCATGGATTCTGTCAGCATGGGCACTCATGCGTTCAACCATATCTTTAGGAGTACGTGAGAAGTAGTGATTATTCTTAAAGAAATCAACATGTGCGTATACATGCCCAATCACAAGTTTGTTTTGTATTAATCGATTCCCCTCCAACAGAAAAGCATAGGCTGGGTTGGTATTAATGACCAATTCATAAATTCGACTTAAATTAAGATCATACTGTAACTTCATCCTGTAAAAAGCTTTACCGAAGCTCCAATGCGTAAATCGTACCGGCATTCCATAGGCACCAAAGGTATATAAGGCCTCCGCCGGAACGATTTCAAAATTCACAGGATAGAAATCAAGTCCCATGCCACGGGCCACTTGCGCGATATCTTGCGCCATAGTATTTAAGGCTCGCATCTCATTGTCCATGACTCCCTCCTAGCTTTACCCCTCTTCATCCTAATCTCAAGAGAATACCGTTTTAAGCGCATCATATACCTCATTACGATCTCTGATGGTTACAAGACGTAATTTGGGATCGGAAATGCGCTTTAACGTTGACATTAAAGTACTGGAGTAATGTGTCCTTAAAATTTCACCATAGCCCACAATCTGACTTACTTCGACCAAGTTTTTCATCAGTGTTAAGGCTCGGGTATTATCCGAACCAATATTATCTCCATCTGTAAAATGAACAGGATAGATATTATAATGGGCCGGTGGATACTCTCTCTCAATTAAATCCAAGGCATATCTATAAACTGAGGAACAGCGGGTACCTCCACTTTCTCCGCGAGTAAAGAACTCCTCCTCGGTCACCTCTTTTGCCTCAGTGTGATGCGCTAAGAAACGCATTTCCACGTTTTCGTATTTTAAGCGCAAGAACCGTACCATCCAAAAGAAGAATGTTCGGGAGATATATTTTTCAAATTGCCCCATGGAGCCTGAGGTATCCATCATTGCCAGAATGACCGCGTTAGTTTCAAAATTTGGTCGAGTTTCCCAAGTCTTAAAACGTAGGTCTTCAGGTGATATTTTCAATTTGGCATCTTTATCTTGCTTCCTGGAGAAGGCCTGCCTTTTGATACTTTCGAGCAACGTACGTTTTTTGTCCACATTAGCCATTAGACCTTTTTTACGTACATCGTTAAACTCAGGACGATCATGAGCAATGAGTGGTCTTTTTTTATCATCCAAGTTGGGCAGCTTTAATTCTTCAAAGAGGATATTTGCTAGATCTTCATAAGTAACTTCAGCTTCATAAATATCCTGGCCCGGCTCTTCACCAGCTCCGCTCCCTGCACCTCCTTTACCTTTCCCTTTACCTTGATCCCGCCCAAGGATATCTCCTGGCGACATTTTTTTGGTTCCTTGCCCCGTATGATTCTGCTTATTAAAATCATAGCGAAAGCGAAATTCTTCAAGAGAACGCATGGGAATCTTCGTGCTTTTTTTACCATCGGTTAAGATGATACTCTCATCGACAATCAGATCTCCCATTTGTTGCTTAATGACTTCTTCGACCTTTTCTTTATGCCTGGTCTGGTCAAGATGCCCTTTGCGATGCAAAGTCCAATCATCACGATTCACGATGATATCATCCGCCATACTAATCCCCTTCTCTCTACCGGTTAAGGAGGGCCCCAACATACTTCACAATCTCATTGGCACAGATTGGGCAATATCCATGCTCTTTTACGAGTCGATCCATAACATTATTAATTCGTCTCAGTTGCTCCTGATCTGGATGAGAGACTGATGTAGTGATCTTTACAATATCCTTAAGATCTGCGAACAACTTCTTCTCAATCGCTTCTTTCAAGCGTTCATGGGATTCATAGCCAAAGGTTTTGCCTTTCCGAGCATACATGGAGATCCGAATTAGAATTTCCTCTCGGAAGGTTTTCTTAGCATTTTCCGAAACACCAATCTGCTCTTCAATGCTGCGCATGAGTTGTTCGTCAGGGGCTAATTCCTCACCCGTAATTGAATCGTAGATTTTTGTAGAGTTACAGAAGGCCTCTACATTATCTAGGTAATTATTCAGCAATGACTTAGCAGATTCTTCGTAGGCATAGACAAAAGCCTTCTGAACTTCTTTCTTAGCCATTTCGTCATATTCTCGTCGGGCCACTGCAATCAGATTGAGCAGATTTTCCTTTTCTTCTTTCATAATCGATGTATGCTGAGATAACCCGTCTTTTAAAGCCCTTAAAATATCTAAGGCATTGATACAAGCATGCTCATCTCGGATTAAGGCTGTTGATATTCGGTTGATTACATATCGCGGATCCACACCGCTCATACCTTCCCCTTGTTCTTCTCCTTCCATAGCCAACTCTTTGATATCCTTTTGATTAAATCCCTCCACATCTTCCCCATCATAGATTCGCAACTTCTTGACTAAATCCATTCCTTGCTTTTTTGAGGGTTTTAAACGGGAAAGAACACTAAAGACAGAGGTCGCCCAAAGACTATGAGGAGCCAAGTGTACATTACGAATGTCACTTTGACTAATCAATTTTTCGTAAATCTTTATTTCATCACTGACACGAAGATTATAAGGAATTGGCATTACTATAATTCTGGACTGCAATGCTTCATTCTTTTTATTCCCAATAAAGGCTCTATATTCATTTTCATTGGTGTGAGCGATAACTAATTCATCGGCGGAAATTAGGGCAAAGCGACCTGCTTTAAAATTCCCTTCCTGAGAGAGACTAAGCAGATTCCAGAGAAACTTCTCATCAGATTTTAGCATTTCCTGGAACTCCATTAAGCCTCTATTTGCTTTGTTAAGCTCTCCATCGAATCGGTAAGCACGCGGATCGGATTCAGATCCATATTCTGTAATCGAAGAAAAATCAATGGATCCTGTTAAGTCGGCAATATCTTGTGATTTTGGGTCTGAAGGAGTAAATGTTCCAACCCCTACCCGTTGCTCCTCAGAAAACAGGATTCTTCTTATTGGAAAACGTTCCACTTCACTACCAAACTCTTCATCCAAACGCAAGCGACATACGGGACAAAGATTCCCTTCGATACGGATTCCGTACATTTCTTCAAATTGTTGACGTAAGGACACTGGCAATAAATGCAGAGGATCTTCATGCATCGGGCATCCATCGATGGCATAGACTGCTCCTTCTTCAGTACGTGTAAATTCTTCAAGTCCTCGTTTCAGTAGGCTTACAATAGTCGATTTTCCACCACTTACCGGCCCCATCAACAATAAGATCCGTTTACGGACGTCTAAACGTTTAGCTGCACTATGGAAATACTCTTCGATTAGGCGCTCCAACGTTTTATCCAACCCAAAAAGTTCTTTGTCAAAGAATTTGTACTTTTTTTGATCTCCAATTGTTTCAACCCCGGCCGCTTTAATCATCTCATAGATTCGAGCATGGGCATGCAGCGCTAAGTTGGGATTTTTAGTAACCATTTGCAAATAGTCAGCAAATGTACCACTCCAAACCAGTGCAGCCTCTACTTCACGATACTCACGCAGCCACTTAATGACTTCCATAGTAGCCCTCCCTTCTCTAACATCAGCAAGACTTGTCGGGATAATACTTAATATATATGCTTTGTCGAAGAAGATAAGTCATTGATCATATATGTATACTTATTAATCGCCATGCATGGAGCACGAAAACAAAAAACACCTCCTAAGAGATGTTTTTCCTTTATCGTTAATGCGTGAAACTATGGAATTAATACTCGATTCCTTTTCGCGCCATAATACCTTTTTCATAGGGATGCTTTCTTTGAACCATTTCTGTCACTAAATCAGCTCTTTCAATTAATGCCTGGGAAGCATTTCGCCCGGTCATGATCAGTTCTACATGGGATGGTTTACTACTCAGCAGTTCCATAACTTTATTTTCTGGAATTAGTTCAAACCAAATAGCATTCACTAGTTCATCTAAAATAACAAGATCCCACTTCCCTGAAAGAACAACTTCTTGAGCTCTTAAAAAGGCTTTTTCGGCTTCTTGAATATTCTCTTCAAGATATTCTCCTTTGTGTACCCATCCCGGCCCACCAAAGTTTTCAAGCTGACATTCAGGACTTAAACGCTTCACTCCATCGAGCTCACCGTAGCTATCGTTTCCCTTCATGAACTGAATAATATAAACCTTAAAACCATGCCCAACTGCCCGTAAGGCTAAACCAAAGGCCGCTGTTGATTTCCCCTTACCATTTCCTGTATAAATCTGGACGAGTCCTTGAGTTAGATTTGACATATTACACCTTCCGTATCCATTTTTCAAGTTGAGGATGGATATAGACAACGTTTGGAGATGTTAGTATTTCTGGAAACCGTTCCAGGGTTTGACGGTTAAAGGATATAGAAAAAAACAGCTTAATCGATGATTTCTCATCGTTAGCTCTTAGCTCAACTTTATCTGGGTAAAGGTAGTGGGAATAGTTTCCATCTCGCCAAGATACTTCCAACTCTCCCAATTTTACACATATTATTCCGAACTCTTCAACTTTAACATGAGCAACGCTGGCAAAGGATTGTTTAAGACGTTCTGCTTCAATGGCAACCTGTCCAACTTTGAACTGGGATTCTAAGAGTTGCTCGACTATTAGCCGAGCGGGTATTGAAATGTCCTCAAAAATCCGTCGCTCGCTTCTAATTTCAACAAGTAGTTGATCAAATTTCTGAACATGAATTGAACGAACTTGATAGGCCTTCTTTAAGGCTTTTTCGAAAATGAGATACACGTCTTCCAAGCATTCGAGAAGGATCGAATCTTCCTCTCTCATCTCTTGATATCCCCCCCGTCCCCTATCAGTAGCAACATCTATAGTTGTATTCTAACTTAATTCTTATGATTTATAAAGCTAATTCATATAATATTTTGGAAATATCCCAACTACTTCTTCCTCCGAAGACGTTTCGAAACCTGCTGGACTCTATATTCTATCCAATCTGTTGACATTTCCGCTTCCCGTCCCCTTTTTAGCGCCTTCCAGTAGCACTCTAAGGCATCCCGATCGTTACGACGCCTTTCGTAGAACTCTGCTAAATGTATGAGTGCTTCTATTGTAAACTCCCCATGGAGTTGAGATCGGTCTTCAGATTTATCATAAACGTATAGCGAACTATCTGTTTGCTGCATTCCTTTTAGGAGGCCCAAAGCCTCATATACTTCGCTAACACGCTGCTCATCATGACATGCTTCAAAGAGATTTAGGGCTTTTAAATAGTATAATTCAGATTTGGCAAAATCCATAGAAATAAATAGTAAGTTTCCAAGACTTAGGTATCGCATAGCCAGGTCTAAATTCTGCTTAGGATAATTCTGAATTGACAATTCAAGATAATATTTAGCTTCCTTGAAATTTTCTAAATTTTGCTCAATTTTACTTAAGAAATAGCAACTCTCACTAATAATCTCTTGCGTTTCGAACTGTAAACAAAGGGCTACCGCCCTTTGCTGATTTTCGAAAGCCAAATATATTTCATTTTGGTCGAAGTAAAGTAAAGCTAAATATTGAAGGGCTGTTGATAGAGCGGCCATATCTTGTATTTGAGCAAATAGTTGACAAGCGTGTTTTAAATTTACTAGAGCTTCAGTTTTTTGCCCTAATCGAAAACACAATTCTCCAGAAAGGACATCTAACTCTGCCTCCCCTTTGGGAAAGCCGTAGGAACGACAGAGCTCTACTGCTTGTGAGTATGCCCTCTTTGCACTCGTCCATTCTTCAAGTACAGCATAAACTTGCCCAAGATCGGCATAGAGCATACTGAGCCTTAACTGAGGAGATGCAGTTGGGTAGATTGCTATTGCTCGCTCATAATCTTCAGCGGCTTCTTTTAGCCTGCCCTTTTTCACCGAGATACTTGCTAACCCTGCCCAGGCTTCGGCCATACCCTTAGCATTCTGGATTTCTTGACAAATCTGTAAGGCTTCGTTAAACCCTGCTTCTGCAAATTCTAAATTGCCCAGGCGCACCCTTACGGTCGCGAGGAGGCGTAATGTAAATGCCACGATTTCTGGAACAGTTAATTCATACGCTTTTAATAGGCCCTGAACAAAATAGCTTTCTGCTTTAAGATACTGTTCATCTCCAAGGCACTGTGTTCCATCTTCCATAAGGTTCCGCCAAACTAATAATTCGCTATCGTACATATCAATCCCCTCCGTGTCTGCTCCATCATATGCACGAGTCGAATTATTGGGCATATTATAAAGATATATTTTAAAATTACTGCTACTAAGAATGGCCAGAGACTTGATTGGTAAAGAACTGGAAGAAGTTTTTAGGCGAAGGAACTTGTAACCTAGACATAAAAGTCGAAATATGATAATCTAAATCTCAAGAAGGGAGTGTTTAGCTTTGAATACTTATCGTCCTTCACAGACTTCGAATTATTGGATGCTTGCACTCAAATTTATCATTCTCATTCTGGGACTTTACCTCTCAGCCTTAGTCTTAATTAAAGTGTTCTCATTGGTATTTGCGGTTACCTTCTTCCTGGTTCGTATACTTGTTTTTGTAGCTGTTTCATTTGTAGTGCTTCATTTTTTCCTAAAACTTCTATTTAGAATTAATTTACTTGATTCCGGTAAACAATTCATTCGACGCAGAACCTATTAATTCTTTCCTTGACTCCAATATATAAGTTGTTTCTCGACATAATTAAAACGCCTTTTCAAGGCGTTTTTTTGTTTTAATCCTCATGATCCTGCTACCAAATGAATATTCTTTAGTCGAAGGAGGAGTGCCAAATGCGGATTATTATTTTCAAACGTCCCACATGGCGAAATGTTGCTCTCTGGGGAATTCTATTATTCGTCATGCTTGCTTATCGAGAAAATGTTACATCGGTTTTCTCTGGAAAGTTAAAACCAATCTATTCAGTCAATGTCAATTCCAAGGCTATTGGTCTGACCTTCGATATCAGTTGGGGAGAAAAAACGGCCGAACCCATCTTAGATACTCTAAACAAAGAAGGAATTAGGGCCACTTTTTTTCTCTCTAGTCCTTGGGCTGAAAAACACCAAGAACTAGTGAAACGAATGGTAGCCGAAGGGCATGAAATCGGTTCCCATGGAAACCGTCATATCGATCTTAATACTTTAGGGGCAGCGGAAATAGAAAAAGAAATTATTACAGCACAACAAGTTCTAGAACAAATAACCAGTAAGAAAGTCCGGCTGATACGTACTCCTAATGGTGCGTATAATAATAAGGTAATCGCAACCGCCGATCAATTAGGCTATCGTGTGATTCAGTGGAGTGTTGATTCTCTGGACTGGAAACGGCCCGGTCCTAGTGCCGTTGTTAACAACGTACTCAATGGGTCCCGGGCAGGAGGTGGTGCCAAACCCGGAGACATCATCCTATTTCACGCCTCAGATTCTGCACCTGATACTATTCAAGCCTTACCCATAGTTATACAGAACCTTAAGAGTAAAGGGTACACCCTTGTCCCCGTCGGAACGTTACTATCTGAGGCAAGCAGTACCTGGCCGCCTGAAAGCAACTTAAAAGAAGAGCCGCTCCCAGCTAAGTAAAGACCTGCTCAGCTTGTTTCAGCCACAATAGAGCGTAATTTGAAATCTGCCTTTTGTCGATCAATTACTTGATTTAAAGCATTTTTTGCATCCTGGTTTAATTCGCCCTGGAGTCCGCTATCAAGGGCGCTTTTAAGTAAGTTTTCCCCAATTTCGACCTGTCCTTTTGCTAAGGCCTGGATTCCTTTCACATAGGTTATATACACTTCCCCCTTAGGCAGTTCCTGCAAAGAGACCAAGCTATCCGTTAACCCGTTTAGATTTCCATGATGAATTGAGAGGATCGCTTTCTTCGTCTCATATAGCCTATTTTTAGGCCGCCATGTTTGTGCATCAATGGATTGACTAAGCTCAAAAGCTTTTGTCCATTGCTCTTCCTCTAGGGCCACATCGAAAGCCATGGATAAACAAGCTGGGTTATTCGGGCTTAGTTGCTGTGCCGCTGCGAGCTCAGATTGTGCAGCTTGAAGATCTTCCTGGGCCAAGGCCGCATGAGCTAAGGTTAAATGCCTGATTGTCTGCTCATCAATCGATAATGACTTCCAGTTTATTTCGGTTGCAGTGAGTAAACGCCGAGCTTGTTGCACATCTCCATTAGAGAGAGACAACAACCCCTCTCCCACCAATTTTAGATTGCTTTCACTCATTATGTCCAAGACATTCTGTGCAGTTATTAACTTCCCATCTTGTAGATAAAGCACCAATAACCAAAACTGGTGCTTTTCGTCTGTATATGAGGCTAACTTAGATTCTAAGTCTTTACCTCCCATATTGAGTTCCAGCCATAGTTGTGTATCTCTTATAATTCCTAGCTTATTTAACAAGCCTGCATTTCTCTCAAACCAATGTAGTTCTTCTTGCACTTTTTGAACATCATAATTATCTTTTGCCTGCCGTATTTTCTCTAAACGCCAAACGAAGGGTCCAGCTGTTAACATAAAAACAATAGTCAAAAGTAGCAAGAAGATCGTCTTCCGACGATTTCTTCGACCTCGTTTACGTCGTTTTAACAATATTTTCCCTCGTTTCTAAAGCCCTTTCATGATTCTAAGGCGAATCTCTAATCCCTTATCCCTTAAATTATACATCTCTGTTTTGTCAGTGCCCTTTCCAGGTTGAAAAGCCTTCCCCTACAACTTCTGGCACTTCTGAAATAGCTACAAAAGCAAGAGGGTCCTGATTACGAACAATTTCTTTTATCTGAGACAATTCTGAGCGATTGATAACACAATAAACAACTTGCTTATTTTCTCCTGAGAAAGCTCCGATTGCTTGAAAAAGTGTTACCCCTCGCTCAAGCTTGGCCATGATTTCCTCAGATATTTTCTGGGGCTCTGTTGTAACCACCATGACTGATTTTGATAAACTTAAGCCTTCCTGAACAAGATCCACAACTCGAGTTGCAATGAACATATAAATCATAGCATACATGGCCATCTCTGGTCTAAACAAGATAGCAGCACCGAGAAAAATGAGAGCATCAATCCCAAGCAGGATTTGTCCAACACTAAA
This sequence comes from Desulfosporosinus sp., assembly GCA_003513495.1. GTDB lineage: Bacteria > Bacillota > Desulfitobacteriia > Desulfitobacteriales > Desulfitobacteriaceae > Desulfosporosinus. The sequence goes on along the minus strand of DOPM01000033.1, from coordinate 12,324 downwards.
TGAAGTTGTTCTCGCAAGCAATACTGCTAAAATATCCGTTCCGCCAAGTGACCCTCTAGATCGAAAGATAATCCCCATTCCAATTCCAGTAAGAACCCCTCCGGATATCGCGGCTAACAATCTATCGTCCGTTAATACTGGAAGGTGCGCAGTCAGGGAAAGGGTGGCGGAGAGGAGTCCGACACCAACAACACTAAACACTAAGAAATCTCTCCCTACCATACGCAGCCCTAGAAAAAAAAGCGGGAGATTTATGAGCAGCACTGTCCAACTGACAGGCCAATTAAATAAGTAATAGAGAATTATGGAAATACCAGTAGCTCCTCCATCTGCAATTTCATTCGGAATAATCAATGTATTGATACTGATACTTACAATAGTTGCTCCGATTACGATGCCAATAAAGTGCTTAAATAATTGCCAGGTAAAGTAGTCACGAAAAGGTCTAGGCAATAGAGAATCCCCCGTCCTTGTTTCTTAAAACGCATTTATTCATCTTTAGATTATATCCTAGAGTCTGCCTAGAGACAAATCCTAACTTAAGCTTAACCACCTAGCTTAACCAACCCTTGACAAACGATATATACTTAGGTTAAAGTATTGAAGTGTTCCCAATAAGCGCTCGTAGCTCAGTGGATAGAGTGACGGTTTCCGAAGCCGGAGGTCGCAGGTTCAAATCCCGCCGGGCGCACCATGACAAACCAAGCCACAACTCTGTTGTGGCTTTTTTTACGTATAAAAACTTCCATGCAGCTTAGTCCCACCCCTGATGAATGAAAAAACAGTATTGGGTCAAGGTCCTTCACTGCGTTCAGTATACATAGTGCAGTGTCATACTGAGCGACAGCGAAGGATCTTAAAATCCAAACATTACTGGCGCGGATCTAACGCACTGCGTAGGCCATCCCCTAATAAGTTATAACCCAGTACAGTCAAGAAGATGGCTATCCCAGGCCAAATGACTGTCCAAGAAGCCGCAAAAAAATAGTCTTTACCTTCAGCTAACATTAAGCCCCAACTCGGATGGGGAGGTTGAACACCAAGTCCTAAAAAACTCAAACCAGCCTCTGCTAAGATAATAACCCCAACGTTCATGGTTGTATAGATAATCACTGGTGCTAATATATTTGGAAGGACATGTCTCAGGATAATTCTTGAATCGTTTGCACCTATAGAACGAGCGGCTTTTACATAGTCACGGTGTCTAAGCGATATGACCTGTCCACGAACGAGTCTAGCATAATTTGTCCAGCCAACCATACTTAAGGCAATAAAGATATTTACAAGATTTGTGCCTAAAAATGTTAGGATTGCTATGGCCAACAAAAAAAACGGAAATGCCAAGAAAACATCCGTGATTCTCATTAGTAAAGAATCTAGCCAACCACCATAATATCCTGCAATAGCACCAATGATTAATCCGATCAAGAGTGAAATACTTGTCGCCACCACTCCAATTATTAAGGATGGCCTTGCTCCGTAAATAATTCTGCTAAATACGTCTCGCCCAAGAATATCCGTACCCATAATGTGATCGAAGCTAGGTGCTTCTAGAGATTCGTACATAGCAACCTGCAGCGGATCATAAGGAGCAATAATCTCTGCACAAAAGGCAAAAATTACTGCTAATAAAACGAGGAAAAGACCGAAAATTGCAACCCAATCAGTTCTCAAGCGAGCCCACATTCGATAGTTTCTCCTCTCCTCAACTTTCAATCATTAGTCATATCGGATCCGAGGATCTAAAAGAGCATAGGAAATATCCACTAGTAAGTTAATCAGCACAAAGACCAGAGCTAAAAAGAGGGTTACGCCCTGAACGACAGGATAGTCTCGTCTAGAGATAGCATTGAAAAGCATAGTGCCAATTCCAGGAAGGGAAAATATAGTTTCAGTTAAAATGGCACCACCCATCAGGCTTCCGAAATCTACACCTGCCTGAGTTGTCACAGGAATAAGGGCATTTCTCATGGCATGCTTAAAAACAACTATACGACTGGAGAGCCCTTTAGCTCGTGCAGTTCGAATATAATCCATGTGTAGAACGTCTATCATGTTAGAACGAATTAATTGTGCATACATAGCCATTGAAGCAAATCCGAGTGTAAATCCAGGTAAGATATAGTTTTGCAGATGAAATCCTTCTCCACCTGTACCACTAACAGGGAGTATGTGGAGCAAAACACCAAATACTAATTGCAACATCATGCCCAGCCAAAAGGTAGGCATGGAAACCCCAATCAAAGCAGAAAAGGTTGTAAACCTATCCCAAAAGCTGTATCGCTTAACTGATGCCAAAACTCCGATCAGGACCCCCAAAGTTAGGGCCATTGTTTGAGCTACAACCACGAGACAAAAGGTAACCGGAATCTTGTCGTAAAGCATCTGGGAAACTTCTTGATGTTGTATATAAGAACGCCCAAAATCTCCCTGAAGAGCATTCCATAAATACTGAAGATAACGTGTTAACAGCGGTTGATCCAGTCCCAAGCCTTGGCGAGCATTTTCCAAGGTTTGGGGTGAAATATGTTTCCCTAACATCAATACAACTGGATCACCAGGGACAAAGGACATCATTAAAAACGTGAGGATTGATATTCCTAAGATGACAGGTATCAATTGGAAAATACGCCAAATGATAAAACGTGCCACGACTATACTTCCTCCCATGAATCAGCAGACTCTCATAGTAGATCCGTAAAATTTAACTAAAGATAAATGAATTAAATGCAGTTTATGCAAGTGATTGCATAAACTGCATAGTATTTTTGCAACAAACTACTTTGATAACCATACAGTACGCATATCTTTTTGGTCGAGAGCACTAATGGTTAAGTCATGAACATTTTTTCCAAATAAGCGCAAATAGGTAGTGTTAAATGTCCATATCGCCGGTTGATCCTCTACAAGCTTTTCTTGGATGGTTTTGTAGATGGCCATTCGTTTTAATGTATCATTTTCTTCCAGCCCTTGAGTCATCAACGTCTCGACTTGTGGATTTGAATAAAACGTATTATTATTCATACCCCATTGAGATTTTGTATAGAGAACCCGTAAAGAATTATCAGGGTCCGGATAGTCAGCACCCCAAGCTAGTCGGAACATTTGTGTATCGCCCTGCTGTACAGCATTAATGTAGGAGCCCCATTCCATGGATTTTAATTCCGTTGGGATTCCAACCTCTTTGAGCTGACTTTGAAAGGCTTCTGCAATTATTTGATTAGTTTGGTTAAAGTTATAGGCATATTGAATCGGTGCAAGTCCTTTACCTTCAGGGTACCCTGCTTTAGCTAAGTACTCTTTGGCTTTTGTCTGGTCAAAGGATGGACATATAAGGTCTTTATCATAACCAGGCATTGTTATTGGTAATGGACCGTTGGAAACTGTCGATAGACCGCTAAGTATACTATCGACAACACTCTGTGGATCAATGGCATAAGCGATAGCTTTACGCAAGTATACATTATCCTTAAAAGGCGCCTTACTTAGATTAAATCCAATGAACTCATTTGTGAACGTAATTGTCTTAATAGTCTGATCAGGAAATTCCTGGATGATTGCTTGGCTTTGACCAGGAGGTAATAAATCGACATAATCTAAGGTTCCTGCCCGAAACTCATTTAAAGCAGTGGATTCATCTTTAAAGATTCTGTAAACCACTTGATCCACATGAGCCTTTGTCCCATAGTAATCCTTGAATTTTTCAATGGTTATATCTTGATCGGAATTCCACTTTACAAACTTAAACGCTCCTGTTCCCACTATGGTTTCAGGAGTGGAAGCAGGGGTACCAAAGTCTTGGCCAGCTTTTTTAGCAGCCTCGAGCTTATAAATACTGACCGTTGGATGACCTAAAGAGGTGAGGAAAGCTGCATTCTTTTCCTTTAAAGTCACCTCGATGGTATAGTCATCAATCTTTTTTAACCCAGAAATTGTTTGAGCCGCTCCACTGTTCACCTCAGCAAAGCCTACAATGGGTTCCAGCGGAAAAGCTACCGGGGAGACTGTGGCTTTAGCTGCTAAGCGGTTCCAAACATCGAGAATATCTTGAGCATTCACACCCGTACCATCATGAAACTTAACATCCTTCCGGATATGGAAGGTAAGTACTTTTTTATCGGCTGAATAATCCCATTTCTCCGCTATAGCAGGTTTTACTTCTAGAGTATTAGGATCGTATCTTATCAGCCCATCGTAGAGTTCTTTCGCAATTTCAATCCCATTGACTTCAACTAAAAATGCGGGGTCAAGGGCAGTCGGACTGGAAATCATTCCAAAACGAAACAATCCACCATCAACAGGAATTGAAGCACTTAGTGTGGTATTTTTCGTAGGCTCAGTAGTTAGTCCACAACCTGTCAGAATTAAAGCTGCAGATACTATAATAGCAATAACAAGTGAAGGATATCGTTTACTATTAAGCATTTTTTCTCCTCCCAATTTCCTAACATCTTTCTTTTTGTATATACGGCCTCAATTTCAATAAGGTAAGAGTTGTCTGCTACAAGCAATATATAGTTCTACAATAATCCCTTAATACCTTTAACATTTTCCCTAATCAATTGAATTCTTTACTATTTCATAAATCTCATTATGGATATCTTCCTTACTCCTTAATTCACCATTATGTATACAATTCACCATTGTCCATCCATAGGAAATCTTGATCTCTGTCGCATTGTTATAGGAGTTTAGTAAATAATTATAATTTCGCTCATGTATGTCTTTTTCAGCACTGCCATATTTGTTCGATCGATTGCTTATTAATATTTGACTAAATTTCGGGTGCATATCCAGGAAAATTACGCAATCGGGTACCGGAAGCTTAAACTTTACAAATTCCAAATCCCATAACCACTTGAGATATTCCTCTCTATCAGCAGGATTAATTATTTTTGCTGCCTGATGAACCATGTTTGATGTGGTATATCTATCTGCCAAAATAATTCCGCCGCTCTGGTAGAAATCTTCCCACCCCCTCTTATAGGAGGCATATCGATCAGCGGCATAGAATGTCGATGCTGCATAAGGATTGACGTCATTCGGATCGACCCCAAATTCTCCATTTAAATACATCTTGATGAGAGCTGAGGAATTACTCTCATAGTCAGGAAATTCAACCTTCTTAACCCTATAGTTATTAGAGGCAAGTTTATCAAACAATAGTTTTGTTTGGGTAGCCTTACCACAACCATCCCCTGCTTCGATTACTATTAACTTACCCTTCAAGATAACCGTCTCCTTTTTATCCGCGTGTCAAATCTGAAAGTTTGGAGGTATTATTCTTTGAATTACTGCCCGTAAAGTAATTTTACTTACATAGTCTATCAACAAAACGACATTTCAACAACAATTTCAACATAATACTTGCTAATACTTGCTAATACATTTGGATATAACTCTAAAGCACCTCGCATTTCCTTAAACAATGGAGGTGCTTTACTTATTTCATTATTAGCCTAAAATCTCATGTAACAGCAAAGGGATGTGATTCTTAGTCACACCCCTTTAGTTTATTTATCCTGTGCAGTTCGTCTGAATTTACCAGTACCACATGTCGAATCAAAGTCATAGGCAAACGTTTAAAGGTGTTTAGTGAAAAAAGATTGTTGCTTTTTCCTTTAGCTAACCTTACTCATAACTCTCAATTT
>DOPM01000033.1:0-6632 GCA_003513495.1 Desulfosporosinus sp. | reverse complement strand
GTTACTTCGACATGAAGATTAAGACCCAGTACTAAACTTTTTAGCGATGTCCTAACCATTAAGTTGTGTTCGCTAAAACACTCTTTCACTTCACTGTTTATAGGTATTGATTTAATAGTTTATTGGATTAATCAAACTAATTATGCTCCATATTTTAGGTAAAGTCAACCTTATATCTAGTGGTCTTAGCATAACAGGTTACAAGAGAGAAATATAAGACATACCCTCTCTATCTATTCCCTTTGATGTAAATATTGCAAAAGCATATATAAGCCTCCATACCTAGCAATCAATTATCTCAAGAATAGTGGCTCTACGCATCACTCAGGGAGCAATTAGGGAATCGAACTTATAGAAACTGTTGAGCAAATATCTTTATTGGTCATCCATGATAATTTAGAGGAGTTTCAAAAATATAGTCCATTAGACAATAGCGAATTTTAAGATTTAAAGGGAGCGTCCATGGGACACTCCCTTAATTATGTTTAAAATGCTAGGAGAATCTTCCAAATGTATGAGCCGTGGTTTTATATTAAATGATTCAATCGCGGTCACTGTACCTATGAAGGCTCACTTATTATTAGAGGATCAGAGATGTTAAATCCCCCTCCCATTAGTCGAGTGATATTGTCTTGGAATTTTGAGTTCGTCTATTAAAAATATATTCCAGTTTAATTAGAATTTGCAAATTCAACATTATCCAACGGAAAGTATTTAAGCTCTTCAATAATAGAATTATATGAAACTCCTTCCTGAGATATAATTGAGCATATTTGTTCTTTAGTAAATAATGTTGAGCCTTCATCTTTAACCATAACACTTCTGATTTTCCTAAGAACTTGAGTTGTCTTTAAAGCTAACTTACGTATCTCTTCTGTTTTTTTATAATAAAGTTCTCTAGAATGTGGCAAAGCTTCTTTATGAAGTTTTGTTTTAGGACTAATTAAAATGATTGAAATCCGTTGTTCATCAGACAAACCTTTCTTTTCTTTAATCCATTGTCTATGTCCAAAAGCCTGCCTGCAATTTTGTATTGATATAGGTGTATCTTTATTTTCATCAGTTTTTGCTTCAAAACCAAAGAAAATATCACTCAATTGCCAAATACCGTCAGGAGTTCCATCACCGTTTGGATTTGTAGAATCAAAACCAAGATATTCCCCTAATAATTTAAGTCCTTTTTCGAAAGAATTTGCTTCATCACAATTAATATATTCTATTAATTGTGTCATCGCTTTTTCGAACTTTATTCCTTGAAGTCCTAATTGGTTAATAATTATTTCAATATTCTCTGATTGAATTGCTAAATATAAGTCAATTCTTTTAACTTCACTTTCAGAGGGAACATGTCTTACTAACTCAGCTAACCATGTAATTGCGTTTGATACTTTTAGAGCTAACGAGTAATAAGACCTCGCTAACTTTTCCTCAACCATAATTTTACCTTGAGCAAGATAGGCACAATTTCCTGCCATATAGAACCACCATGCTCTATAGCCATCTAGTTCCCGACCCCCACTCAAGGAATCAATAACAGTTTTAACCTTGTCAAGGGCACTCTCTAATTCATTACTCCAAAGTGCATATATAAAATCAACCTCACTCTCTACACTCAAGACCAATTTTTCCGTCTCTTTTTTAACCTTTTTTTCGTACTCCTCACGAATTCTGTTGATTGCCTCGTTTATAGCCGAGTAATAATTTTTATCGTTAATAAAATCGTTCATAAAATCTATCATAGTCTGAACGGAATCCATTTTCTCCGAGTTCGTTAACCCAAACTCTATTTCAGCTTGAATTTCTGGGTGAAACCCAACTAAGTTTTCTTTTTTTGCACAGAACTTTAGTAGATCCGAATCAATCATTAAAATATTGGTATAATCATCACTTGATCTCGTGCATCTCCCTAAGGCTTGCGTAACTCTTGTTTTCACTAACTCATTAAGCGTTAGATTCGCTCCTAGCCTATTCCATAGAAAACCTTCCTGTAAATTTGTAGCTTGTGGCATACCATAAATAATTAAAAGCCTACAAATTTCCCCCGAAAGATCAATCCCATCATATCTATTTGTTAATATTAGCACGGCTTTTTTGCATTTGGCGAAAAGATCTAAATTTTCTTCAATATCTTTTGATTCCAATATTAAGAATTCAGGTAATACCTTACTAATTCTTTCTTTGAAAAACTGAGCTTTCCGATTATCTGGGCATAAAACTAACGCTCTACCCTGATTAGTAATTGCTTGAAATGCTATAGCTAATGTTTCATCCTGGGGAAATCTTCTATCTGGGAATAGGATCAATCTTCTTCCGTTACTGTATTTATCCCAACCCTTAGGTATGGGTATCTTATGGATTTTCCTTAGACCAAAAATCCGTTCTAACTCACCACCGTTTCCAAGAGTAGCAGACATAAAAATCCTTTGATTTACTCCGGAAAAAGCCTCATGCGTTAATGTTGGTGGTATAAAAGGGCGAAGATTAACTTCTCCCCATGAAAAAAACAATTGACATGCTTCAATATGACTACTAATTATTGACCACGGATATTTTGCACTTCCACATTTATCTACGTTAGACTCTAAAAGTTGGATAAGCTCCGTCTTCTTTGCGAGATATTTCGGATAAGGAACTAAATCGTAAATGGGAATATAATATTCATAATCATTATTCATTATTCGATTATAATGGTAATCTGAAATATCATCGCGAAATAGCTCGATTATACTTTCGAAAACTTCCTTATTGTCTTTCCTCTTAATACTTAAATTCCATAGAGAAGAGATATAATTTTCAGCCGAATGAGCATCATCAAAGATTATGATATTTGCATCATCTATCTTTGGATTTGTATTAAAAACAGCACTATAGGTTGTTATTGCAATTGATTTACCCGTTAGATAATCACCATATTCTTTTTCTGGATATCTAGATTGTGATCCAATTAATAAGCAAGCAGGCAACCCGTACTCAACAGCCTTAGAATAAACTTGGTTAGCCAATTGTTTGGTAGGACATAGATAAACAACTCTTTCTTCCTTGCATTTTCTTCTATATTCGGCAATTAATAATCCTACTAATGTCTTACCAGTACCAGTAGGCAGTTCAATTGCAATATTATGCTTGTTTCTGTAATTTGAGTAATATTCTCTTAATACATCTGCCTGTTGAGACCACAAACCTTTAACATTAGGGATTTGCAAATCCCTAAATATGGATTCAGGATCTTTTTCTATTTGTGTTTCTTTCTTAGGTATTAAGAATTGAAACTTTTCACCCAATGAAAATACCCCCCATATATTTCCTGAAATACAATAATTTTTACCTTATAGTCAAGCTTTCAACACTTTTTTCTTTTTTCCTGCAAGATAGTTAAATTAATCCAACAAAAATGCCAGAACTCTACGTCCTGACACATATTGTGTAAATTCAGTTCCAATACTTTTCAACATATCTAACTTCCCTAAATTCCCTCTCTAGCTTCATGTCTACCTGATTTTGAATGAACCTTATCCTTTAAAAACTTCCGTTATTTATGCTCCAACATCTTTCTGTCCTTAGAATAATTCCATTAGACTATGCTAATTCTTTACCTGAATGATAAAAATAATGATTCGTAACAACTATTAGGGCATTAATGTATGAGGTCTAGCCTCTATTCCTATTCTGTCTTTGTACTTTATAATAGATTTAAAGAGCCCATTTCTGGTTAAACCACCGGACGAAGAAACAATCACTTTTTAACTTTAACTAGAAGATACTCTTCTATTGCTTCTTTAACCTCTTTATTAAGCTGTTAGACTTTCTTTGATCCCTTTGCTAATTGACCTTCATTCTACCTTTTCGTTCGGATATCTCGATGTCTCCTATTGTTTTATTGCAATGACGTTATTGGTTCCCAAAAAGGTCTAACGAATGTAACCCTACCCCAATTTAAAAATTTAAGGGTAATTATCACATCAGGTAATGTCACCCATCGTCAATATTTTTCTATAGATGATAATTGAGTTGAACTTTAATTGTAGACCCTTTGGTAGAAATAAAATAAATACCATCTTCTTGTTTGGTGAATTTTTCAAATCCACCATGGTGGTAATGTAGCATCTTATGATGAAATGGACATACAACAATTGCATTCTTAAAAGTATCAAGAGTCTCATCATCAATTTCTAGCTTGCTAGAAGTGTTTATAAGTGACAAAGGGGCAATATGGTGTACTTCAACATAATAACTCCCATCTAACTTCTCAATAAGTGGGAACCCACTTTCTTCGCTACATAATTGGCACTTAAATCTATATAACTTTTTAAGCTTACTTACTAAAGTCGTACATCTATTAATCCTCTCTACAGAAGAAATCGTTCTCTCCAAATCCCCTTGAATATCCTCAAGTTCTTTAATTAAAGCGTCAATATCTGGATGGTTCTTATCAAAATTCCTACTAAAATTTTCAAACTCAACAATATCATTGGGATTATATACTCTCTCAAATCCCATCTCCATTAATAACCTATCAAATGAAATCTCCCTTCGCTTAGCGAAAGAGTAAAGTTTACGGTACAGGTTCGAATCAGTTTTTATATATACTTGATTTCCGTCTCCAATTACCAACTCCCTGATTTCCTGTGCATACTGTTCTATTTTAATTATGTAACTAGATTCCCTCCTACTATCAACCTTAATAAATCCAAAAAACTCAATAAATTCATCAATAGTCATATTTGATCTAGACGCTCTATTTACCAAGCTAAAATAGTCCTCAGAAGTATGCGGCAAAAATACAAAGTTATCTCTTGTTACATATTTTTTAATAATATGTTCAATCTCTTTGTCTGTCTTCATACGACTATCACAATGCCCCTCATATCCATGAAGCCTAAAATAATCATTATGTGTAATATTTCGCAGTTCACATTGCTTATCAATTTTTATCTGCGTTGCATGTCCCCTTACTTTAGCCATTGGAATTCCAAAAACGCTAACGGCAATCAAATTGGCTTTAATATCAAAGTCTATTTCTGAAAAAATGTGATACTTGCTTTTTTTCAATAAAAAATCAATATCTCCTGGCAGGTCAAAAACTACTTTCATTTCATTATCTCTTGCAAAGATGACACAAACATCATGAAAGTTATTCCTAATCGAAACAAATAATCCTTCCTCACTAAGATTAAATTTATTATTTTTGACCATTTCAACTATGAGTTCTATTTCCTCTTCATTTAATTCATTACTCTTCCAATTGCCTCCAGATGTACCCCGCGTTATTTTGTTACTTACTGCTTGCCTTGTTGTCCCTAGGTATCTAGCTAGCTCTGTTTGATTTATTCTAAATTCCGAGATCAGTCGTTTTGCAGTAAAAAAATCAAAGCTAGAAGTTATGCCACGTTTAAGTTTGTATTTGAATCCCATACTTTCAAGTAACTCTTTTAAAGACATCTCTTTTTCTCTTGAAAGGCTACACAACTTACTATACAAGCTTGGGTAATAATTTAAATTCTGTATTGTTTTATCAGGATATAGTTTTATTAACTTGGTATAAAAGTACTGATTCTCCATAAAAACACCTTTCATTTTCGGTTTTAAGCATTTCCCTCATTCAAAATTCAACAAGTTACCCAAATATTCCTTTAAATACAATTAGTTGTAGAAAGACAGAATGTAATTCGGCAAGCCAGTTTGTCAACAACTTGCCTCTCCACGAATATATACTACATACGTTTGGCTTATTAAAATAAATTTCCACTGTTGTAAACTACCTCCACCTACACCAAGAAAGAAGGATTATCTCATTCTTTAAGTAGTCCGACAAAAAAGCAAGGCGATTAACCTTGCTTCTCAGCCTTCTGATTTGTTAATTTAGAAGTTATCAGTGAGCTATCATCTTCTCTATAGTCTTTCGATCGTTAGAACTTGTTTAAGCTCTACAGTTGGTTGTTGTGTTAGAGCATAGGTTGAGGCAGATTGAACTAGAATCGAAATACCCTTTGGTATTCTTTTTTCATCGACTTTTGTATATCCAAAAGGTGCTAAAACTGTTTTTACCATTGCACCAAGACATGTTTTGGTAAACCTGTCTTTTAAGTCGAACATAGATTGATCTTTAAACTCCGACTCAATATCTGTAATACATCCACTTAATGCAACCTTGCCACTCTTAATAGCCCATATCATTTTTTGAACATATTCGGCTTCTGACAGCCTATCATAAATTTCACGTGCCATCGGATTATGCTCATATTTCTTATAAATTGGATTTAGGTTTAAAAAATCCCCAAAATCATAAGTGCCATTAGACCGCATTTTAATACCTCCATAATGTTTATTGCAAGTACTTATTTTTTACATACTTATAATAAGCGTTATCCTTGTTTTTGTCAACTGACGTATAGGTATTATCTCGGGAGCAACAATATCTAGGAATGTAGACACAACATCAATTGTGTTTACCTATAGGGGTTTACATTTGCTATATCAAATTGAAAATGAAACGCAATTTACATATAGTTCTTGGATTTCTAGAAAACACAATTTAGAAGTGGTCGCTTACCTTACTTTTTTCCCAAAAAGATAGTCAAAGACATCAATAACCTGCCGATCGATGAAGATGCTATTGATTTATACTGAAACCT
>DOPM01000035.1 GCA_003513495.1 Desulfosporosinus sp. | reverse complement strand
CAAGCAGGATGTCGGCAGTTCGAGCCTGTCATCGCCCACCAACTCGATATTCGAAGTTCGTAATTCGAGATTCGATAGATCCTCGGATAAGGCTTTGAAGATAGGGCCCCGTGGTGTAGTGGTTAACATGCCTGCCTGTCACGCAGGAGATCGTCGGTTCAAGTCCGATCGGGGTCGCCATAAATATGGAGGGGTGTCCGAGTGGTTTATGGAGCTGGTCTTGAAAACCAGTGACTCCGCAAGGGGCCGTGAGTTCGAATCTCACCCCCTCCGCCATCAATTATATGCCTCGGTAGCTCAGTCGGTAGAGCAGAGGACTGAAAATCCTCGTGTCGGCGGTTCGATTCCGTCCTGAGGCACCAACTATAAAATTTTGAAATCTTGAAGTACTTAAGTAAGGACTTTGAGGTTTTTTTATTTTACCCGTGGGTTGGAAGCCGGTGGTTTTTGGAGTTATTTTCGCAATTTAACTATTAATGTACCTATTCCAATAAGTCCAACAGTGCCTAGTAAAACATAGGAAAAAGTATTTGACGGTAAGGTTTCATCCTCAGATAGGCTATTTTGTGCTGCGTTTAGAGCATCTTTATAAACGTTGATGTCCTCATCTTTATTCGGAACCGGATATATTTGAACAACTTGACCACTTGAACGTTTTACATAGGCGGTACTGTTAGCAAATGAAAATTCCTTTTCTGTACCTCCACTGTTTACATACCATTGAATGGCTGCCAGGTCTCCCAGTAACCCGGATTTAGGAGGAGCGTTGAGAGAGGTTAAGATTAATGTCTTGTAATCACCGCTTGTAGCCTCAAAAATACCCCATGCTTTTTTATAAACCCGTCCTGTTTTCTTAAGAGAGAAAACACAAAAATCATTGACTGACGGTCTTTTTTCAGCCCAACCATACGTAAAATCATCTGCTACAAGAATATCGTCAGATGAAACTTCACCACTTAGAACTTTAATAACCATTACCTTAAAATTGCGTCCTTGGTTACTGATGAGCTGACCAACGATCATGGCGTCTTGGTCTTCTTTAAATTGTTCAACTTCATCTGCATGTAACATTCTGTAAAGAGCATCAGCTGCAAACGTGTTGCTGGGAGAAAAAAGCAGTAGGAAAGCTATCCCCAGCACTAAAACATAGTTTTTCACCTAAACCCCCCTGACGGTTATTAATGTGTGTGTTAATTTATAATTCTACGTGGCCTTTCGAGATCCTTCTACCAATCCTCATGATCCATTAGTACCTTGCAAGATAAAAAAGGGTGATTTAGAATAGAGGGAACCCAAGATATGGAGTCTAAAGGAGGATGCTGTTATTGTCAGCACATAAATTTAATCCAGAAAATCGCAAAAAGCTTAATAGTAAAGAGCGTCGGAAAATATTGCCCCCGGATCAGGTTTTGATGGATATTGGGATTGGAGCTCATACTGTATGGGCGGATATTGGCTGTGGCACAGGTTTTTTCACAATACCGCTTGCTCGTGAGGCTCAGCAAGTGTATGCACTCGATATCCGTGCTGAAATGCTTGGTGATCTCACTGAAAGTCTTGTTCCACTAGAAATCCATAATGTAAAGGTAATTCAATCGGAAGAAAACCATTTTCCCATAGAGGATCAGATGATAGACGGAGTATTAACTTCTCTTGTTTTGCACGAAGTAGATCAACCCATTGAATTCTTCCGTGAACTAAATAGGATTCTTCAATCGGATGGTAGATTAGTAGTAATCGAGTGGGCTAAGGTTTCTACGCAAATAGGTCCGCCTCTCGAACACCGATTGTCAATACAACAATTGGACGATTGGGCACTTTCCACGGGTTTCATAAAAGAAGAATCATGGACATGGTCTGAGAATTTTATCGGCATCGGGTATCGTAAAAAGGGTTAAATTTAAATCATTATTAAGTTTCCATCCAGAACGTTTAAAAATATAGTGCGTTCTGGATTTTAACTTAGGCGAGATTTCATAAAGGCTAGACAGGCATCATACTAATTTAAAGAGGTGCTTTGTATGGTGATAGTGTTGTCGGCTATTTTTAATAGTATAGTTAACAATTTCTTGATATCTTTTGGGGTTGTAGTTGGAGCAAGTATTTTTAGCGGGGTTGGCGCCGTCATAACCAACGACCCTCCGCTTAGAGCAATGCTCGATATAGCAAGTTCTATCAAGATATGGGCCGTGGCGGTAACACTTGGTGGCACATTTGATTCTTTTGCTGCCATAGAGAAAGGCTTATTTGAAGGTGAATTTAAATCTATAGTAAAACAGGCGATTTATGTTTTAGCTGCTTTATTGGGAGCCAATACAGGATATAATGCTATTAAGCTAATCCAAAGGTGCAGCGAATGAGCCAACAATATAAAAAAGGCTTAAAAGTTTGTTTCGTTTCTGGAATAATCATTGGAATAATCATTGGAATCGCTGGTTTTAGTGTTATGGTAAGTTATAGAATGGACCAATTATATAAAAAAGTTGCTTATCTTGAGCAAACTATTCAAGATAAAAATATCGTACTAGAGAAGTTTGAAAAGAATATTAACACTTGGAGTCTTATAATCAAAGGTATCGAAGTAGTTTTAGCTTTTGATGGAGATGAAATTGATAAGATTCAAGTTGAAAAGAATATTAAAGATAAATATGCTACATTATTGGGTAAAGAAGTTAAGAAAATAGATCCTGATCTAATTATTGAAGTAGTAGATAAAAGAATTTTTAAGATCGATGATAAGGAATATAAATTAAAAGTCGACAGACTAATACTTACGGAAATAATGAAGATTTGGATCAGTGTAGAACCAGTTTGAGTTGTATGCTTTTTTCTTGGTGACGTCATTTGAGTTTAATATTTCTGCTTTAAAGTATAAATTACGAAAAACTATTAATTAAAAAAGGATTTTAAGTCACATTATGAATGATAGCCAATTAAGTCTCTAACCGCCTGCTAAGCAGGTGGTTATTAATGTTATGAATCAGTATTGCCTTCGTGTATTACATTCGAAGTCAATACTGATTTTTTGGTCTTTCATAGTGTAATCATTGCGAATTGACAAGCATAGGTTATTTACAAGGTATTAACAGGAGGTGGATAACTTGGAGACTTATTTTCATAATGATCCCCGAATTAGAGAATGGGTTAATCAGATTATTGAAAGAATCTTCACGATCTGCATTTTAACGGGGGTTGATTCAGATGAAGAATTTCAAAAGGGTTGTCAAATTGTCATGAAACTTACATCTGTATTAGAAGAAATCCCAACTCTCTCCTCAGACGTCTTAGCAGATGGTGTTAAACAACTTATTGAACAACAGCTTCCTGACTCGCGTGTTGTTAATAATTTTCCTGAATTCCATACTATTATGAACAGAATGATACAAGAGGGAATATCGAAAGTCACTCTTTCTGAAAGGATGGAGTCTGTTACCGATTCTGCTCCCCCAGATAATGCTGCCCATAAAGCGGAGGCCGAAGCGCGAGCGAAAGCGGATGCGGAGGCG
>DOPM01000058.1 GCA_003513495.1 Desulfosporosinus sp. | reverse complement strand
ATCTCTCTTCGGTAGTAATGGTTTTCTTCATCCTCTTCAACGAAAGGAGCAATTTCCTTTTGCGCGAAATTACGAGCCATATCTTGAATCATTTGTTGATCTTCAGTTAATCCGAAATCCATGGTTTGTCACCTCTTAATTACGCTTTTTTATCCCTTGAGTTATTGCTTTCAGACGTGACGCAGGAACTAAATGCTTAGATTTATGTTTTAAATTTCACCTCCTTGTATTTGTTGATCTGCGTTTGCCGTGTAAGTATTCTAGCTGTTTCAAAATAAAGATACCTGCGCCACTGGGTTCTAAATAATTGGGTACACGAATCGCAGTTACTCTATTTAGTGAATATTGCAATAATTATGCCAATTGTGATTTAGTTCAATAGGCACTAGATAAAACCCTCTATTCATCCCCAAAATTTGAATTATTTCTTATTATTCTTGAATGAGGTATACTCATTGTCATTGGATAGATTGTATGGTTAGGAAGACAGCTTTCCGGTTTTACGAACACATTTGCTTTAGTGTTATTAAACAATTTGACTCCGAGCATAGTAGGTGGTATTTTAATCCCAATTATTAATGTGTTCAAAAAGGGGGATTAATCTTATGAACTATAGATCCGTAAATGAAGAGACTTACTTGCCACATAAGCATATCAGCCTGTTGGGCAAGGAAATATATCTATATCGGGAGGTCACTTCAACCAACAGTATCGCAAAACACATGGCTAAGTCCGGGGCTGGCGAGGGCACTATAGTTATGAGCAGATCCCAATCCTCCGGGCGCGGCAGAATGCAACGCCACTGGTCCTGCCCACCTGGTAAAGGGCTTTTACTGTCCATGATCTTAAAACCCGAAATTAGCGTGCAATTTGTTCCTCAGTTTACCCTTTTAACCGCCGTAGTTGTCGCCGAAACAATTAACTTAGTTACTGGCTGTGCAGCCGGAATCAAATGGCCTAACGATATTTATCTAAACGGTAAAAAGGTCTGCGGTATACTCGCAGAGAGTAGTTTTTCAAGAGCTAATATTGAGTACTTAATCATCGGCTTAGGCATAAATGTAAACCTAGACAGCCATCATCTTCCCCCTGATTGCCAGGAAACCAGCACTTCATTAAGCTTAGAACTAGGCCAATATGTTTCCCGTATTAAGTTGCTCAAACAGTTTATTATCAGCTGGGATGAACATATCCAAGGCTTTTTAAAAGCTGGGCACCCCTATCTTCGCAGTAAATGGATTGAAAACAACGTAACCTTAGGAAAAAGTGTCACTGTTAACAAGGGCAATTATTCCATTAATGGACTGGCCCTAGATATAAGCGAAAAGGGTGGGCTAATTGTGCGTTTATCTGATGGATCACTCCAAGAGTACCTTGCTGAGGATGTCAGTTTGAGAAAAAGTGATAAGTAATTATTCCAAATCAGCCTAGATAAGACTTACATAATATCCATTTTATAATACTTAAAAATATAGTATAATTATTCTGAAAATATAAACAGGCTATAAGTATTGAGCAACGAGAGGGAGGAGAATAGCATAATGATGGTTCCCGAGAATTTAAATTACACTTCATGGCTAACCGTTAAACAGATGATGAATAAGCATTTTATTGTTATTCGTCCAGGTGATTCGCTACGGACTGTAATCCAGTATTACCAGGATTCCAGGCTGGATACTCTTCCAGTTGTTGATAATAATGATAAATTAATTGGAGTTTTCCCCAAAAAAAGATTATATAAGGCCCTGCTCGATGGTTCTAGCCTAGACGATCCCTGCACTCCTTACATTGTGAATAAACCCATTTCTGTATCCTGGGACCTATGTTATGACGAAATCTCTATGGTAGTGCGTTCAAGCAACAGCCTTGTTGATTATGTGGTGGTGGTTGACCATGATAGTAAGCCCGTTGGTATGATTGGAACAGCAGAATATCTCCGGGGAAGTCAAAAGGTAATAATGACGTCACACGTTCTGCTTGAGTCGATATTCAATGCGAATTATGAAGGCATTATCGTTATAGATAATAAGAACAAGATTTTGAGGATAAATCCTATCGCTGAAAAAATGTTTGGACTAAAGGCCTCGAAGATCAAGCATTCACATCTGGAACACGTCCTCCCAGATCTTAAGATATTTAGTAAAGGAAACCGAGGAATTAAGCAGACCATACAGTCACTCCCAGTCATTGTCAGCCAAATGCCAATTATAGCGGATAATGTTCAAATTGGCACAAAAATTGCTTTTGTCGATATATCGGATATGGAAGAAATGGCTCGAGAATTAGAAATCATTAAGGACTTGCAGACTAATCTTGACGGAGTTCTAAATGCTTCCTCTGATGGTGTTTTTGTTTCTGATGCTTCTGGTTATGTAAAATATGTTAATGAAAGTGGCTGTCGGCTTATTGCAGCTACAGCAGAAACAATGACGGGAATGCCTATCAAAAAACTTTTATCAAGCGGAATTCCTGCTGAGGTCAATAAAACTGGCATTGCGGAAGTAGAAGTTTGCAGTATTAAAGGTAGAAATTGTATTGTTTCTCATATACCCATACACAAGGATATATCCAATGTGACTCAAACTGCAGGGGTCATCAGTACTGTCTATCTTCATGATAATAGACTTACTGAAGAGATAGCCCGAAAATGGCTCTCTTTAAGACAACAAGTTCAGTACTATCGCGATGAGCTTGAAATGCGTGGAAATAGCTTTGATAATTTAATCTCTAAAAATCCCGGATTTATAAAGATGAAGAGGGACGCCCATAGGATTGCTCGCAGCACTTCAACTGTACTTCTGACTGGAGAAAGCGGCGTAGGTAAAGACATGTTTGCCCATGCAATTCACGCTGCCAGCCCCCGAGCAAAGCATCCCTTCGTAAAAGTGAATTGTGCTGCTATTCCGGAATCTTTATTAGAGTCCGAACTCTTTGGCTACGCCCCAGGATCTTTTACAGGAGCCTCTCGAAAAGGTAAAGCAGGGTATTTTACCCAAGCTCATGGGGGAACAGTATTTCTTGATGAAATTGGAGATATGCCTCTTTCTATACAAGTTAAGATATTACAGGTATTGCAAGACAAAGAATTTATGCAGGTCGGCGGAGTCTCCCCAGAAAAAGTGGATGTTCGTATTATTGCCGCTACAAATAAAGATTTGCGGGACGCTATAAAAGAGGGAGCTTTTCGATTAGACCTATATTATCGTCTAAATGTAATCCAGTTCAATCTACCTTCACTTCGTGAACGTTCCGAGGACATATTGCCTTTAGCTAAGGTCTTTATAAATAAATACAACGAAATTCTAGGGGCAAATGTTGTTGGTATAAACCAAGCGGCCCAGGAAGCTTTACTAGTATATTCCTGGCCCGGTAATATCAGAGAACTTGAAAATGCCATCGAGCGAGCTGCAAATTATGTTTGGGAGGGAGAAATAGGCATAGAACATCTCTCTGCTCAGATCTTTCAATTCGGCCAGGAAACTTATGAACCCTCCTCCTATCGCGCGGTGTTGAGCGATGTTGATAAAGAAATGCTTATGGTTGCTCTAAAAAAAGCAAAGGGTAACAAGAGTGCAGCAGCTCGTCTACTTAAAATGAGCCGCTCCGCATTTTATGAAAAACTGGGCAAATACAATTTATCTTAAAAATATACTCTTTCAACATAAAGATAAAAGGCCAAAACGTCCTGATTATGGGACGTTTTTGGCCTTTATGTGACTATTACCGTTATTAATAATAGAAGGATCCCCGCTATGAGGCAATAATCACTACGAGATAGGACCAGCTCACGCAGGTAGGTACGGTGGCCCTGCTGATATCCCCGAGCTTCCATGGCTTCTATCAGCTCATCACAACGGCGGAAGATATTTACTGCTAAGGGCACAGCCAGATGACTCATCGCCCTAATTTTCCCACTCATTCGGGGCGGATTTAAATTTGCGCCACGAGCTAATTGGGCTTGCCTGATGAGTTCAAGTTCATCCATTAGGGTGGGCATAAACCTTAAGGCTAGGGACACCATCATAGCTACATCATGAGAGGATACTCCAGTAATTCTAATGGGCCGCAGCAATTGTTCCAAGCCCATAGTGAGTTCAGATTGCGAGGTTGTCATGGTCAAAATCGAGGCAGCCACCACCAATAATAAGAACTTCCAGACCTGTAGGACTCCAAGGGTTAACCCCTCGTGACTTATCAGCAGGGGTCCGATGGGAAACAGCGGCAGTGGGCGCCCTGGAGTAAAAAAGAGATACAGCAAGAATAATAAGCCAAAAAAAGGCAGGACTGGGTGCAGTGTTCTTAGCAATGAGCCTAGGGGGATCCGGGCAAGCAGCGCGATTACTAGAGCCGCTGCGCTGGCTATCAAGAGGCCCACAAAGCCTACGTGAAGAATGATTATGCTAAGTGCTATTACTGCGATCAGTTTAATCCGGGGATCTTTTTTATGCACAGGGGATTCCAGAAAAATGTATCCAAGCTTATACATAACCATCCGCCTTCCGGAACATTTAAGCCTTTCTAGCACTCTTCAGGCGCTCTAGCAGGTTGCTTATTTCCTCAACTGCAGCGTCAACGGTGAAAATACTAGTCCCTACATCTTCTCCACGTTGTTGCAGTTGCCACATCAACTCAGTGATCTGGGGTGGGGCTAAGCCGAGGGACTTAAGCCATTCCACCCTTCTTAATATATCGCCGGGACTTCCATCTGCAACCACTTCACCTTGATTCATCACCAGTATCCTACTGGCTAAAGCGGCCTCCTCCATGCTGTGAGTGACATGTATAATGCCTATCCCCTGGAGGTTCAAGGTTTTCAATAAGGTTAGTACCTTCTTTTTCCCTTCCGGATCCAGTGAGGCGGTAGGTTCATCGAGCACAATAATTTTTGGTTCCATGGCCAGTAAGCCGGCCAAAGCTAGAAGCTGTTTCTGACCTCCGGAAAGGGTATGTGGAGAATGGGTTTGCAACCCGGTCAGACCTACCATCTCCAGAGCCTGATCTACTCGTCGGCGTACCTCAGCCGCTGGTAACCCGAGATTGCCTGGACCGAAGGCCACGTCCTCTTCGACGCTCATGCCTACGATCTGATTATCCGCATTCTGAAAGGCCATACCCACCCGGCGCCGAATTTCCAGAAGGCTTTTGGAATCACGGGTATTAAGTTCAGCCACCTGCACTTCACCTACAGACGGAATAAGTAAGGCATTAAAATGCCGAATCAGCGTAGTCTTACCACAACCGTTGGGACCGATAATAGCAATATACTCACCCTCATCTATTTCTAGATTAAGACCTTTGACAGCAGGTGACCGTCCCTTTTCATAGGTATAAGTCAGGTTATAAACCCTGATCATAGTCTTCAGGATCCTTCCCTATTTTAATTGTCTTGCTCAATTTACGGGCAATTAAGGCTGCAGTCACCAGCTTAATCAGATCGCCCAATAGAAAGGGAACAACACCTACTAACAGAGCTTTTGTTAAGGATAAGTGAGCCACTAAAGAAAGCTGTGCTACTCCCAGGGTATAAATGACTAGATTTCCTACGACTAGAGAAAACCCGAACCAGGCTAAGCCAGGTTTCTTCCGGCTTTCAACAATTTTTCCTATAATGTAGGCTCCGACAATAAAACCAATGAGATAACCCCCTGTAGGACCCATTAGAGTCCCTAGACCTGCTTTGCCGCCTGCAAAGACCGGCAGACCGATAACCCCCAAAAGCACGTAGACAATTTGGCTCATTGCTCCCGTAACTCCGCCCAAAAGGATTCCTGCCAAACTTGTAAAAAGGGTTTGCAGAGTCATGGGCACCGGCTGCATGGGGATGACTATTAAGGAACCGATGGCAGTCAAGGCTCCGAACATACCTGCGTAAACCATCCGCCGCAAGGGATTATTTGTCTTAACCATCTGTTAAACTCCCTCTCATTTTTATCTTTAGTTGAACGAGTTCACTTGTCAAGTATGTTTGAAGGGCTTGAGCATTCGCCAAAAGCTGATCAAAACCTGACAAGGGACTTGCGACAGGAAACTATCCCTCTCGCAAGTCCCCAGTCACTTTACTACTATGTAGTTATAGTAACGGTGTTCTGCTGCCATTATAATATTAGCCAATTTTATTGTCAACCTAAAAATAAAAATATACTTAACAATACTCTTCGACGGATGGAGATGAGGGTATGATTGTTATTTCACCCGAAATTATAGTGTGTACATTACCGGACTTGTCGCGAAGCAGCAGAAATCCGTTATCATCAATATCAACTGCCTGACCGACGAGAACACCATTGATGGTATCCAGGCTTAGCTCTTTCCCGATGACCACTGATAGGTTTCTGCCCTTTTCAAGGGTATTTGCAAACTTACCTGCCAGCAAGTCGAAATAGTGGTTCTCTAACCGTGCCAGTAAGCCTTGCAACACCTTGACTCGGGAAACAAGGTGCTCATCTTCAACCTGGGCTGAGGTAGCGAGGGTACGCAGGTCGCTGGGAAAATCGTGAAGCCGGTTGTTAATATTCAAACCGATTCCCACAACGATGTATTCGATGCCGTCCATGTCAGTAACAACTTCCGCTAGAATACCAGCTATCTTCTTGTTGTTTATTAAAATATCGTTAGGCCACTTAATGCGGGCCGGCAGGTTTAGCTCCTCCTGGAAGGTTTCTGCTGCTGCTACTGCGGTTACAAGAGAAATTCTTGAAATTTCCTTTAAGGGCAAAACAGGTCGAAGAATGACGGACATATATATCCCTTGGTTGCTCGGTGAGTACCAATTCCGACCACGACGTCCTCGCCCAGAAGTCTGCATATCCGCCACGACTACGGTTCCCTCAGGGTATCCCTTGGCTGCCAAGTCTCGGGCGCGGCTATTCGTAGAATCGGTTTCTTGATAATATATATACTCCTTCCGGCCAAATACCTCAGATGCCAATCCTGGACACACTTCAGCAGAGGACAGAATATCCGGAGGAGAACTAAGCCGATAACCTTTTTTCGGGGATGATTCTACCTTATATCCTTCGGCAAGCAGCGCCTTGATTTGATTCCAGACCGTCGTTCGAGATACTTGCAGACTTTCACTCAATGTTTCTCCCGAAAGCCATTCTCCATTTTTATTTTCTTTTAATGCCTGTAACACTGCATCCCGTAGAGTCATTAACTTCACCCCTTATTAGTCCCACCCAGCTGCAACTAACGAGCTAGCTGCCTGACCATAAAGGTCGCGGTACCTATAGCCAGTAGTTGACCTGCTTCATCCTTGATTTCACCTTGGGCAACCACAATACTCTTGCCTTTTTGAACGACCTTGCCTTCCCCCCACAGAGTTCCCTTACTTATTGGACGCAGATAATTGATTTTCAGTTCCACAGTCGAAGCGCCTTCGTCCGGGTCTAACTGTTGATTGACCGCCACAGCAATCGCTGTATCAATTAAAGAAGCAATTACCCCTCCATGCACATTCCCATAGAACTGCAACAGGTTCTCGTTGATGGTTAATTGAACTCGAATTATTCCATCGTCCCCGACAACTGTCGTCATACCCATGTGCTTCCAATAGTTGCCTGTTTCTAGGTCGGCGACTCGAACCACTATGTATCATCTCCTAATAACAAACTTAAAAGATTATATCATATTATCCTGTTGTTATCATTCCGCGTCCCAGTTCTTGAGGATTAGATGAATAATTCGGGTTCTCTTCTAGAGTCAAATTCAATTTCCAATTCATATTTATGTCTTAAGTAGTCTTCACTATCGTAATACTTTGCCTGAGCAGGACATTTTTTGATACAAGCACCACATTTGATACAAATACCATTTAATTTAGAGACATCTTCATAATCAATAGAACCCATTGGACAGACTTCTACACAAAGTTTACAATTTATACAATCACTATTTGTTTTTGGGGTCACTTTTCTAATGTCGACAGGGCTGCCATCGACATTTTTAGGCATATAATACTTTCGATAAGGGGTATTTCCTTTTACCGAAATACTTGTCCGGTAATCTGGACTTGTTATTTTTTGGGCTATTTGTTTTGCAAACTCCCTGGCTACTGTGATGTCTTTTTCATCGGGTCTGTCTTTGCCGAGAATTCTAGAAAATGAATGTTCACCAACAAATGCTCCACCAGCAATAACTTTAAAACCGTTTAATTCGAGAATATCTTTTAATTCGATTAAAGCATCATCATAATTCCTGTTCCCGTAGACTACGATAGGAATTGCTAATGCACCGTTACCTGTAATAGAGTTTAGATATTTTAATAATACATTAGGGACTCTTCCCGCATAGACTGGAACTCCTAAAACTACGACGTCATCTTTACAAAAAGGCATAGGGTCTTTGCGAGCATCAGGCAGGGTAAAGTCTATTGTATTAACGGTTAACCCCTCGCCAATACTCGTAGCAATGCCCTCTGCAATTCCAGAAACAACCTTTCTTGTAGTGTCGGTGGCGCTAAAATACATGGCATTGATCTGTTTCTCCATCTTCTCATCTCCATTGATTAATTACTGTGGGCCCTATTACATTCCTTCAATTTCTACTTCTGTGTTTTCAAGGAATTGAGCAACCATGTTATAAAAACCAATAGTAAGGGTTAGCTCTACTATTTCTTGGTGGCTGAGGAATTCGGATAGTTCCTTAAAAGCTTCGGCACTGGATTTAACCTTAGTAATAACTTCTTCAGTGTATCTTAGAATCGCTAGTTCTTGAGGATCAAAGACTGAAGGATCCTGGTCTTGGCTTAAAGAGGCAATTTGCTCTTCCGGCACTCCAACCTGCCTGGCAATAATTACGTGCTGATGCCACTCATATTTCGAACTGCATAACTTAGCTATACGAAGAATAACTAGTTCCCTCAGGCGAGGGTCAAGCTTTGCTTGGGTTAGCAATGAATTTCCTAAACGCATAAAATGGCGTACACTATTTTCCGCATGAGCCATCATTCTGTTAATGTTTAAACCACTTAGTTGAGATTTTCCGCCTGTAATCATATTCCGGGTCTTATCCGGCATTTCCTCCAATGATAGCACTGGCAATCTAGCCATTACTGTTACCTCCTCCGCAATCGTTTTATTATATCATATGGAACTCATTAATTTTCCGTATTCCCTATTTATTGCAAGAACTATACCAAGTCTTATAAGCTATTAAAAAGATGTCTATATAAAGATTTTTTGTTCTCGCTAACATCCTTTAGACCAAATCATTACTCAATTGTTTTCAAGGTCCGGCAAGTATGTTGTGTTTTCCATACAACTGGTTAATAGTTATATCCCTACAAACAATGTAATTATTTTAAAAAATACCCAATTATTTCGGTGTAATAAGCAATTAGATATTTTAAGCGGGTGAGGAAATTTTGACTCTAATCCGATAGAAAAAAGAACGCAGGATGCAGTATTGCGTCCATACGTCCTTTTTAAAACCTTTATGCTTTGTTTATCTAATCAACTAAATAATTATGCAGATAAGTCCTCCGCTGCCATCATTGACAATCCGCTGTAACGTGTCTTGGAGCTTATTTTGGGCGTTTTCTGGCATACGATAGAGTTTATTCTGGATTCCTTCACGAACTAAGTCATGCAAGGATTTGCCAAAAATATTCGATTGCCAGACCTTTTTGGGATCACTTTCAAACTCATCGAGCATATACTTAACGAGCTCTTCTGCTTGCTTTTCTGTGCCAATCAGAGGAGTAATTTCTGTAGTGACGTCAGCTCTGATGATGTGCAGCGATGGAGCACTTGCCTTGAGTTTAATTCCATAATGTCCGCCTTGCTTTACAAGCTCCGGCTCATCAAGGAACATCTCCTCGAGTTGAGGTGTGACCACGCCATAGCCGTTGACTCGAACTTCTTCAATGGCCTCCGCCAGTTTATCCCATTCCTTCTTGCCCTTACTATAGTCTAAGACCAAACGAAGTAAGGAATGATCTCCCTCAATTTCAATCCCCGTAAGATCTTGCAGGACTGTCTTAAAGAGTCCCTCGACTGCAGTGATTTCGACATTAGCAACGCCAGTACCTAAGTCCATCTCTTTAAGGAGAACATCTTGAGCGTATTGGCATTCTGCTAAGGCATCTAAGGCCTGATCAATATCGCGCAGACGCCGTACCCCATCGATAGCTTTACGAACAGTTTCCTCAAAGGCAGCCCGGACAGCATGGGAGGGGTCAAGTTCCTCAACCCATTTTGGAAGGTCAATATTTACTTCAGCTACAGGGAATTCATAAAGTACTTCTTCAAGAATTTGCGTGATATCTTCTTGTACCATCTCTAGACAGTTCACCGGAATAACGGGTATAGCATATTTTTCCTCAAGTGAACGGCTTAATTCGAGTGTATTTTCTGCATAGGGACGCGTGGTATTGAGAACGACTACGAAGGGCTTTCCTAATTGACGAAGCTCGGAAATGACCCGTTCCTCAGCCTCTAGGTAAGCTTCTCTAGGGATATCTGTAATTGACCCATCAGTCGTTACTACAACACCAATTGTGGCATGATCTGAAATGACTTTACGAGTACCCATTTCGGCTGCATCCTGGAAGGACATGGGATCGTCACTCCAGGAAGTTTTCATCATGCGTGGCTCTTCACCATCTTCTGCTTCGTACCCTAAGGCGCCTTCTACACTGTAACCTACACAGTCAACCAACCGAACATTCATATGAATTGTCTCTTTTACTACGATTTCTACGGATTCTGAAGGAATAAATTTGGGTTCCGTCGTCGTGATCATTCTTCCCGTCCCACTTTGAGGAAGCTCATCTTTGGCCCGCTCCCGTTCGAATGCATCTTGGATGTTGGGCAAGACTAGGAGGTCCATGAATCGTTTGATAAAGGTGGACTTTCCCGTACGGACCGGCCCAACGACACCGAGGTAGATATCGCCCCCAGTTCTCTCTGCGATATCCCTGAAAATGTCTAATTTTTCCATTAGTAATTTCCCTCCCTTTTGAGTGCTGTCCCAAAATTTGGGGAAGGGCCTCCACCTTATCTCCCCTTCCACCTCCCTGTAACACGTGGATTCCCAATCGCTGGACTAGCACATTAAGCAGTATAAGTATATTGACTGATTGGGGTAAATATGACACAACAACAAAAAACGCAGAAAAGGCATTTAAACAACCTCTTCTACGTCTATGTTCCTTAACCTAAAAATATGTATGTTATCTTAACCAACTCATCTCGACAACTTCTTCAAGTTCGTGGCGTTTCCCGCGTAACATCAGGTCTGCGACGGCAATTTTGGGATCAGCGCCTTCAAATAAAACTTTATAGGCTTGCTCAGTGATTGGCATAGGAATATTTTTTTTAATTCCAAGGTTGTGAGCGATACGCGTAGCCCTTACCCCTTCAACGACCATCCCAACCTCTTTCAGTACTGTTTCTAAAGGTTTGCCTTGTCCGAGAGCGACACCCGCCCGTCGGTTACGGCTATGAAGACTGGTACAAGTAACAATGAGGTCCCCAACTCCTGATAATCCGGCAAAGGTCAGTGGATTTCCTCCTAAGGAAACGCCTAAACGCGCAATTTCTGCTAATCCCCTAGTCATGAGGGCTGCTTTTGTATTATCTCCAAACCCTAAGCCCTCCGCAATGCCGGTGCATATGGCGATAACATTCTTTAAGGCTCCTCCCAGTTCAACGCCGATGATATCTGGATTCGTATAGACCCTGAATTTAGGTGTCATCATCATGTCTTGAACTGCTTTTGCCGTTCCGACTTCCGAGGCCACAACGACAGTTGTCGGCATATCCCGACCGACCTCTTCTGCATGGCTGGGACCCGACAAGACGGCAATCGGGTTTTGGGGAAGCTCCTCAGTCAGAACTTCAGAGAGGCGGAGATGAGTTCCTTCTTCCATTCCTTTAGCCGTATTGACAACAATACACCCTTCCCCTAGATAAGGCTTGACCAAACGTGCAGCTTCTCGAACACTATGGGAAGGCACACTGAAAACCACCAAATCTGCTTTTAAGAGGGTGAGATCTGTTGTAGGCATCAGATTTGGAGGCAAAATAACACCAGGCAAATAATGCGAATTTTCCCGTTGCCGTTTCATTTGCTCCATTTCATCAGCATGACGCCCGATCAGTGCAACCTGATGCCCGGCTTTCGCCAGAAGAACCGCTAAAGCGCTGCCCCAGCTCCCCGCACCATATACCGCTACCTTCGACATTTAATACCCCCTATACTCGAGGCACGATGCTCGATGCACGAGGCACGAGGCACGAACCTCTAACTTAAGCTTAAACTTAGAATTCAGATCTCAAACCTCGAACCTCGAACTTCGAGCCTCGCCTTACTTCTTAGTCCCAAATTTATGCTCGGTTCCTTGTAATACTCGCTTAAAGTTGGCCCGATGAAGAACTAGAACTGCTAAGACGGCCACTACTGCGAAAACTCGATAGGCAAAGGGTTGAGGGAAGACGAAGACCATAATCAAAACTGTGAGTGCACCAGTAACCGAACCCATGGAAACATAACGTGTAAGCCATACAACCAGTACAAACACCGAGATTGCAATTAACGTGACTTTGGGCATCAAGACCGTAACAATTCCAAATCCAGCTGCAACCCCTTTCCCGCTGGGTCGAAAGCCAAAGAGCGGATTCCAGCTATGACCTGCCATTGCTAGTAACCCGCCAACAATTCCCCCCCAAGGTTCAAAGCCAAAAGCCCATAAACCCAGGTAGGCGGACAACGCTCCTTTCAGGAAATCTCCTAAAAGCACCAGGATTCCCAGTTTGGCTCCTAGAAGGCGAAAGGCGTTAGTTGTGCCGATATTTCCGCTACCATGCCGACGTACGTCAATTCCTTTAAAAAGGCCTGCTAAGTAGGCAAAAGGAATGGCACCCAAGAAATACGCCAAGATAAAAATTAGGTAACGTGACATAACCTACTCCTTCTCTTCGTCTTTTTGTCGAACGACAATTCGGATTGGAGTTCCCTCAAACCCAAAGTGTTTCCGCATTTGATTCTCTAAATATCGTTTATAGGAAAAGTGCATAAGTTCCGGATCATTGACAAAGAAAACGAAGGTCGGCGGCTTAACGCCTACTTGAGTCAGGTACCTCACCTTTAAGCGCCGTCCCTTGTCAGAAGGAGGAGGATTAAGATGAACCCATTCTCTCAGCAGGGTGTTCAACGTCGCTGTCGTCACACGAGTTGAATTTTGTTCGACGACGAAATCCACCAAGTCCAGAATTTTATTGACCCGTTGTCCTGTTTTTGCGGAAATAAACATAGTCGGTGCATATTGCATAAACCCTAATTCTTCGCGAATCGACTTTTCAAACTTGTTAATGGTCTTCTCATCTTTTTCGACCAGGTCCCATTTGTTAACAACTAAAATAATCGCTTTACCTGCTTCATCGGCATAACCCGCAATTTTTTTGTCTTGTTCAGTAACCCCATCAACAGCATCGATTAGCATGAGGATTGCGTCTGAGCGATCAACGGCGCGCAGAGAACGTACAACACTATATTGCTCTGTTAGTTCTTCTATGCGTGCTTTACGACGCATTCCAGCCGTATCAATCAGTATGTAATGCCTGCCTTCGTGTTCAAAGGGAGTATCGATAGCATCTCGGGTGGTTCCAGGAACATTACTGACGATGACTCGTTCTCTTCCCAGCATTGTGTTGACCAAGGACGATTTCCCGACATTTGGACGTCCTATCACCGAAATTCGGATGACATCAGGATCGTATTCTTCTTCATCATCCTCCGGCAGCTTTGAAATCACTAGGTCAAGCAGGTCTCCCGTATTCATGCCATGAACTGCAGAAACAGGAATAGCTTCTCCTAGCCCCAAACTTAAGAGTTCATAGAGCTGACCTTCTGCTTTAGTAAAATCTTCAACCTTATTGGCTACAAGCAAGATGGGTTTACCTGAACGACGCAAGGTTCGGGCGATCAAATCATCATCGGGGGTCGGAGAGATTTGGGCGTCCACTACAAAGATAATAACAGACGCTTCCTCCATGGCAATTTCTGCCTGTCTTCTCATTTGAGACGAAATTGGCGTACCTTCATCTTTAAACTCAATTCCACCAGTGTCGATTAAGGCAAACTTCCGTCCGAGCCATTCTGCATCACGATACAGACGATCCCTTGTCACTCCTGGCATATTTTCCACAATAGCTACCAGTCCGCCTGTAATGCGGTTAAATAACGTCGACTTGCCAACATTCGGCCGACCAACTATAGCTACAATAGGTTTACTCAAAGCGTTCCACCTCCAAAGAATATCCAATCACATGCTCTAAAAATGCAAGTCCATCGTTCTCAACAATGCTGGCCTTGCCATTAACCTTCTTCTCTAACCATTCCACGCTTAGATCATCCAGAAAGATATCTTCATCCGCTTTGAGCATTGTGCGAGGAATAAGAAACTCTTCTCCTTGTAAATCCCCTAATTGCTGAGCGATATCTTGTGCTGTCAGAAGTCCTGCAGCGGTGACTGTTAATCCAAAAAAATCATTACGTATTATATGTAAAGTAAGACTTAAACCTTTGATCCGCTCCATCAAGCGCTTGCGCCAGGTTTCAAAAAGACCCTGGGCTGCTGTTCCTGTGATAATATGCAGAGAGCGTTCTGGAACCTCCTTCGGTAATAAGTCCCAACCGGATTCAATCTCGTTAATAAATTTTCGAGCCATACCTACACCGTTTTCTAATTGCGGAAAATCATCGTAGACCGAGATTTCCGGAAACTCTCTACCTGCTAATACGTAAAATTCATCCGAAAAATACACTAGATGCCGCCCCGTCCGGTTAAAAAAGTTCTTCTGCCAGATTTCTGCTTGATCTAGAATCTGACCTGCTTCTTCGTTTGTGAATCCACGCAGTCGAGTCAGTTTTTCTCGATAGCGAGTCAAGCCTACGGGTACAACTGCAATGGATTGGACGGAGGGATAGAGTTCACCCAACCGCTCGATGGTTTCTTTCAAAACCTCTCCATCGTTATGTTCTGGAACCAAGACAATCTGGGCATGTACCACAATTCCAGCCTCTGCAAAGCGTCGAAATTGCTCAGGCAGTTTTCCAGCTTGCGGATTTTTCATAAGTTGAGAGCGCACTTCCGGGTTCCAGGCATGGACGGATACATACATTGGAGTAAGATGCAGCGACGTAATCCTCGATAAATCTTCTTCACTCAGATTCGACAAGGTGATAAAACTTCCTTGGGTGAGAGATAAGCGGTAATCATCATCTTTATCGTAAAGCGAAGGTCGCATTCCTTTGGGCATTTGGGCCACAAAACAAAAGGTGCAATTATTACAACATTTTTTCAGACCCTTAGCACTGACCGTCTCCACCTCTAAGCCTAAGAACTCTTCTGGTCCCTTCTCTATCTCAAGCTCCCATAGTTCCCCATCTGGTTTTTCAACTAGCAAGGTAAAATCTTCTTCGGATATTCCAAACTGAAAGTCAATGAGATCATTAAGTTCTTCTTCGTTAACTTCCAGAACACGATCCCCGACTTCTATCTCCATTTCTTCAGCGATACTCCCTGAATGGACCGCTGCGACCACAAGCCCTTTAGACAAAATATTCCATCCTCCTGACATTTAGATCAAGGGCCTATCCTCTCAGCCTTAATCGTTTACAAGTATACTACAAGTGAACTCGTTGAGCTAGGGCTGAACGCCGGTCTTCGGTTACTGCCGAGGCTTTCGTTCTTCCGAGGCTTCATAAGTTGCAAGGCCATTTGACGGTATCAGCTCAGCATCTGTTTTAATTTGCTCCCTTCCAGCATAACTTTGCCAGACCAGACTTAGGCCTGCCCAAGCCGTAAACAAGCCCACGCCCACATTCCAAACATAATCATTAGGTAAGTCTATATATCTGATAATGCCATCATAGGTAAAACGCACGAAAGCTAGGTTCAAAAGAGCGCTTCCAACGAGGGCAGCCGCAGTTCCCCAATAGGACTTAGCGCTTAACCAGGCTACTAAGACTAACACAATGGCAAACAACCAGGATACATATGGAAAAACTCCCGGTTCATTGACAATAAATAAGGTCTCCACAAACACAATCAAGCTGGTAAAAAGCAATGGTAGTAATCGGTGTTTAGCTCGCTGCAGCGCCCAAACCCAAAAGACCAACATAACAGCTATACGTGCAAAGTGCCAGTTCCACGGCATGGTTGCAGTGAAAGCTATTTCTAAAGATTTACCTATAAGCCAAGCTATGGTCAAAATGAGGAAAAAGCGCCGGGAGGTTCGTTTTTCAGTCCAAGCTAATAGGGTTAAGAATAAAAGAACCCACTCTCCATACGGAAACATCATAATTACCCCTCCTAAAACGGGTCTTTTCCATATTATCCCCGTTTAGAAGGGGTTTACACAGAAATGTTTGAGAGGTTTTTTGAAATTTGCCCTTTGGGAACTTTTTTTCGATATCTAGAAAGATTTAAGATCAATCCAAGTTTTACTAAGGTTATCACTAGGGAAGCTCCGCCATAGGAGATTAGTGGAAGGGTAATCCCTGTCACCGGTAATACTCCGGTCACGACGGCCAAATTAATGGTCGTCTGGATTGCCAAAGAGGAGGTTAGGCCATAGCCTACCAGCCTGCCAAAGCGATCAGGGCATTCCCGGATGATATGATAGGCTCGGGCGTACAAAGCCACGAAGAGAAATAACAAGAGCAGGGTTCCCATTAAGCCCAATTCTTCGCCAACAATTGCGTAAATAGTATCAGTGTGGTTTTCTGGCAAGAAACCATATTTTTGCAGACTTCTTCCCAACCCGACTCCAAAGAATCCACCTGAGCCAAAGGCAATCTCAGCATTAGTAATTTGGTAACCTAAATCCATTGCGTATTTCCAAGGATCCAGCCAAACTAAAATCCTCTTCCATTGGTACTCTGTTGAATGAATGAAATATAGCAGGGGTAGACCCAAGGTCGGAACAGCCGCAACGAACCAGATGGTACGAATTTCCGTCTGTAACAGCATTACTGCACAGGTTAGAGCAATAACCATGGTCGTCCCTAAATCCGGTTGTTTATAAACAAGAGCCAGGACAAGAGCTGTCGTGGATAAGAGTATTCCCAAAGGGATACGCTGATCACAGCCCTGTTTGATGGGATAACGATCTAGGATATGTGCGTAAAAGAGAACCATGGCCAGTTTGGCGATTTCTGAAGGTTGGATTGTGATTCCGGCAATTTCGATCCAACGAGCAGAACCGCCTGCCGTAATTCCCGCGTCCGTAAACATTACTGCCATGAGCAATCCTATACTAACAAAGACCCCAATCCCCGCAAATTTCCGAATTAACTTAAAGGGGAATTTAATAGCTATAAGGGCAAAAAAAGAACCTACGAGTGTCCATTTTAGCTGCTGGGAGAAATAAAAATATGAATTTTGGGTTGCATTAAAGCCACGTACTGCCCCGGCACTCAAAACCATAATTAACCCAAAGGCTAAAAGTGCTAAGGTAATATATAGTATGGGGAAATCAATAGGCTGCGTCGGTTGTCGTTTAGCCATCTGGAATCTCCTTCCTTTAAAATCGAATCCAAGGTTGGCAAACATTCGGCACTAACAAAGACACCTCCCCTTATAGGCCAGTAAAATGACTCCCTGTGTCTTTAACAGGAAGTCATTTCTTAACTTTTTGTAGCGCAACTACAAGGGGCTTCACTTTTAGTGAATACTATTCACGGGTTTCTGTAGGGAGGTCGTTTCCTACTGCATCTCCGATGGTCACTGGTTTAATGTCTGATTGGGAAGCCAGGGCTTCCTGATCAATTTCTTTAGTTGATTCGGCAATAGCCTCACGAATACTTAAACTGATTCGTTTTTCCTCTGGCTTACAATCAATAACTTTAGCAGAAACCATATCTCCAACTTTAACCACATCTTCCACCTTATTAACTCGATGATCCGCTAATTGGGAAATATGAACCAGCCCATCAACTCCTTCTCCGAGTCCTACAAAGGCACCAAAGGGAGTGATGCGCACCACTTTACCATTCACAATACTGCCAACCGAAAAGTTTACAGCGGCTTTTTCCCAGGGACTTTCTTTTAGTTGTTTCAGTCCTAAGGAAACTTTCCCGGTTTGTTGGTCGAGCTTTAATACTTGAACTTCCACTTCATCCCCAATCTTAAGCATGTCCGAGGGATGCTTAAGTCGAGTATAGGCCATATCTGAAATGTGAAGCAGCCCATCAAGCCCGCCAATATCAACAAAAACGCCGAAGTCAGCCATGCGTCGGACGGTTCCGGCGACCACGTCACCCTCTTTAAGGGTTTCTAGTAATTGTGTTCGCTTAATCGCTCTTTCTTCTTCTAAAATAACTTTTTGAGAAAGAACCACTTTCCGCTTGGCAGGATCATAATCAATCATCCGTAAGCGCAGGGTCTGTCCTAAAAACTGATCTAGATTTTCAACATATCCCGGTTGAATTTGGGATGCCGGAACAAAACCACGTAAACCCACATCCACCACTAGACCGCCCTTTACAACCTCGACAACTTGGGCCTGTATTTCTTCCTTAGTCTCTGCTATTTTTTCCAGTCGATCCTTAGCGCCTTCTTCATCAGCTTTTCGTTTTGAAAGAACTGTATGCCCTTCCTCATTCTCCACTCGAATAACGACAGCACTAATTTCGTCCCCAATCTCAACTGCGTCCTCAGGGCGTGTTTTTCTTGACACTGCCAACTCGTTGATGGGAATAACACCTTCACATTTCCAACCAATATCTACAAAGACTTCTTCCCTTGTAATTTTCACTACAGTACCAGTAACCTTAGTGCCCTGATGAAGTTCTGGACAACTATCAAACCAAGTTGCCATATCCATTTCTTGCTCATTCATTTCTGTCATTTTGTTAAAAACCTCCTCGATTATCCAATCTGGCGTAGAAGCACCTGCGGTCAAGCCAGCACTGTTAGCTTCTTTAAACCAAACGCTTTCTAATTCATCTGCGGTCTCAATTAAATATGTTTTTGTGCGTTCTGCACAGATACTTGCTAGTTTCCGGGTATTAGCACTATTTCGCCCACCAACAACCACCATAACATCTACCGTTTCAGCTAATTCACGGGCAACTTTTTGTCGTTCCGCCGTCGCATTACAAATGGTATTATGGACGATTAGGTTGTCTGTATGTGATTTCAATTCATTGACAATCCCTGCAAAATTCTCGGCTAGTTGTGTTGTCTGGGCCAAAAC
This sequence comes from Desulfosporosinus sp., assembly GCA_003513495.1. Classification (GTDB taxonomy): domain Bacteria; phylum Bacillota; class Desulfitobacteriia; order Desulfitobacteriales; family Desulfitobacteriaceae; genus Desulfosporosinus. The sequence continues at coordinate 309,278 of DOPM01000058.1, read as the reverse complement.
AGCTAAATGAGGATAAAACGGTAGTTGTTTGGCTTCCTCAACTGTCTGGATCGGTATTGCCTGTTCACCAGCCCACCCGAGGATTCCCTGCACCTCAGGATGATGCTTGTCTCCCATTACGATGACCTGTTGCCCCTTCTTAGCAGACTCAGCTGCCAATCGTTGAGCTTTCTGTACAAAAGGACAAGTAGCATCTACCACTTGAATACCTTTATTTTCAGCCCCTTGATAGACCTTCGGTGCTACACCATGGGACCGGATAATTAAGGCTTGTTGGCTTGTTAGCTCGTCCAAATCTTCAACAACTTGAATTCCACGTTCTGCTAAGCGTTTCACAACCTGTTGATTGTGGATGAGCGGCCCAAGTGATACAGCATGTGACGTTTCCGACGTTCGTTCAGCCATATCAAGAGCGCGCTTTACGCCAAAGCAAAACCCAGCTTTTGCTGCGCGTTTGACTTTCAAAACCTAGGACCTCCCTAAAAATTGTAAAGAACTAATTCTCTGTTGTCCTCTAAAATTCCTGCAATATGTTGAGTTAATTTAGGAACGAAGTAGGAATGTCTCAAGTGCAATTATTTAACTAAAGCTAAAGGTTACTTAGCTTCTGGTAATTCAATCATAGCCTGCATAATTCGATCAGCAATCCATTCTCGACGTTTTTCCACACCTTCAGGAGGCTTAAGCATTTGATTGGTTAGTGGTTTGCCAACGACAACAGAAATTCTCCCCCAGCCTTTTGTGAACATGTTCGAAGTTCCCCTCACCTTAACTGGGACGATAGAGGCTTGGCTTTTTTCCATAAGCAAAACCATTCCCGGCATACCCTTCTGAATTTCACCGGTCTTGGAGCGTGTTCCTTCCGGAAAAAGCCCTAGTACGCCTCCTCCCTTTAATATTGTCAAAGATTGCCGAATTGCATTCATATCCCCCTGTCCACGTTTCACAGGAAATGCTCCAAGCTTAGAAAAAACCCCCCCTAAAACAGGTATTGAAAACAGTTCTTCTTTAGCCATAAAGGAGACCTGGCGCGGAACACTACAAGCTGCCACAACAGGATCCCAAATACTGACATGGTTAATAGCTAGAATAACCGGGCCCGTTGTCGGCATATTCTCTTCGCCAATAACCGTCCATTTCATCAAACGAAATTGTAAACGAAATACTTTTTTTAAAAAACTATATAGTGTCATCCTTAATAACCTCCTCCGCCAAGACTAAAATTTTAGCTACCAACTCTTCTACACTTAACCCCGTCGTGTCAAGAATGATTGCATCTTTAGCAGGCTTAAGGGGAGAAACTTCACGCTCTGTATCAACACGGTCACGTTGTATCATATCTTGAGCTACTTCTTGAAAGCTAATATCTTTTCCTGCCTTTTTTAGCTCTATCCACCGTCGCTTTGCGCGTTCCTCAGGAGTGGCTGTTAAGAAAATTTTTAGATCCGCTTCCGGCAATACATGCGTGCCAATATCTCGTCCATCCATAACGACTCCACCGCGTTTAGCCTCCATACGTTGAAGTTCCACTAAACGTTCTCTAATCTTAGGATAGGCTGCCACGACAGGAACAGCCCGGGATACTTCTGGACACCGAATTTCCTGGGTAACATCTTCTCCATCACACCAGATGCGCCGTGCTTCAGAATGATCTAGAACAACCTCTGTTCGCTTCGCAATTTGGCTTACTGTGGCCTCATCATCCATTGAGGCTCCCTTTTTAAGGGCTTTATAAGCGATTGCCCGGTACATCGCCCCTGTATCTACATAAAATAGCTGTAGTCGGTTTGCTACAATCTTGGCAACGGTGCTTTTCCCTGCGCCTGCAGGACCATCTAGAGCAATCTGTAATGCTTGATGTTGCCTCTTCTTCATCTTATACTGCTCCTTTTATTCAATTATTACGCTAGCCGCAATCAATGTAGCCACAATATTATTTAATGCATGTAAGGCAACCGAGGGATAGAGGGATTTATATCTATCATAAAGATAGACAAGAACCATTCCTAAAACAAAGCGCGGGAAAAACCCATATGCTTGAAAATGAAGAGCAGAAAAGATTGCGGCACTAATAACAGCTGCTGTCCATTTACCAAAGTAGGCTTGTAAGCTGCCGAAGATAACTCCCCGGAATAATGTTTCTTCCACAATGGGGGCTAAAACACCTGCTAATAGTAAATTAAGGATTAATGTGTACCAGGTCACCTGTCCCAATAACTTCGAGTAAACATCCGTTTCTGGAGGGGTCAATCCATAGTTAAAAAGGGCAAGGGCATAAACTATATTAATGACCCAAGTAATTACGTATAAGGACAAGACCTTGCCCACAATCGTCTTGAGTGGTACACCCTGCCAGCCAAAATCCGCCCATTTCCAATGACGGACTATTTTTAGTGTCCAGATCAATAACCCAAACGCTAACTGCGTCATAAACGCATTTAAATACAATAAGACACGTTCATGGGGCCACTGCTCCATTAACCAGAGCGTTCCAAAAGCCAAAACTAAATATATGCCCACGACTCCGCCCAAAACCAACGCTAAATCCACCCAGTTTAATCGTCTATTTGGTGGTGGACTCTCACTATTTTCTACATTTATCTCTAGCTTCTCCATAGCCACTCACCTTCTTCCTCGGGTTTGTACACATATTTCTCTGGTTTTTTTCCTAGACTAACCCTAAAGGGAGGAATTCTTATGCATTCACAGGATATCACCTTACAAATTTATCACCATTATCTTAAAATCCCCATAGAAACCTATTTCAATACAGTTTCTGATTTCATGGATCCCTGGGATGAACGTGCATATCAATACGTTGTCCATCAATACCTAGAAAAAGCAAAGGATAACGGTATCGTAGGTATGGTACGTCAAGAAAGAGACGAAAATTATGTATATTTAGATGCCGCAGTCCGGTATCCTCAGGCCATGACTCAACCAAGGACGGTTGAGGTTAGAAGCGCCGCCATGGATGGCAAGGCGCCGTGATGGCCAAGTGCCCCTGTAGCCAACCTATGTTAACTGAAAAGTAATTTCTCTAAATCCTGTACACTGGACACTATAAAATCTGGTTTAGCATCCTGTAACTCTTCAATGGTCCCATATCCATATCCCACAGAAATAACATCAATATGGTTGGCCCTAGCGCCTTCAACATCATACTTGCGGTCTCCTACCATAACGGTTCTAGACCGCAAATTAGTGGGAGCTTTCTTCAAAACTTCCCCTATTAAAGCGTCTTTCTCCACAAATTGGCCACTTAACTCACTTCCCATAATAACATCAAAATACTCTTGCAACGAAAAATGCTGGAGGATCTTCTCTGCAAAGACTCTAGGTTTTGAAGTCGCTAACAAATTTTTACAACCTTGTTGTTTTAACTTAAAGAGTAATTCTGAAATTCCCGGGTACACAAAATTTTCATAGAGTCCTAAATCCTGAAATCTCTCCCTATACAACAGGACCGCTTGGGTTAACAGTTTGTCATCTGTACTTTGAAGTAATAGTTTAAAACTCTCTTTCAAAGGTGGTCCAATGACCCAATCGAGGTCATCTGCTTCTGGAATAGGATAATTCAACTGTTTTAGAGCGAATTGAACTGAGCGGGTAATCCCTTCCTTTGGATCTGTCAGGGTTCCGTCAAGATCCCACAATATGATATCGTAACGCATAACGACTGTTTAACCCCCTAATTTTTCCCTAAAATTTCCGGGATGAATCTTATCTACAACGGTAATTCTAAAACTGAAGGAGGGATTTAAATGTTTTTTCATCAAAGACACTATCACGGCCATGGAATGTTGTTTCTGCTTAGTCTTGTTATAGCCTTTTTACTTGGACGCAAATCAGAAAGGTATGGTTTTACTATTGTATCACGCGGGTGTGATTGCTATGAGGACGAAGACGAGATGGATATAATGAACGATCCCACACCAAGCAGTACCTATCCTCAATAAGATTGTCTATAGTTCTCTAACCTTAATCTATGGTCTGTTTTCTTCTAGTATATCATTTTAACGACATGAACCAAAACGGAAACTCCGAGATAATTCTCGGAGTTTCCTATTGTTATATCATACCCTTAATTTGTGTTCAATGGGCTCCGTGGCGAAATACTTCATATTCTTGACTGGTACATACGATAATCCGCTGTCAAGGGATAGTGGTGGCAGCTCTTGGAGGAGAACCGGCCAATCTTCGACTGAATGCACCCCAAGTAGTTTAAATAGTTTAATGACCTTCTTAATACTTAAATTATAAAGCTCCTTTAAGGTCATTTTATTCCCTTCGCCGGTTACAGGGTGCCTCCAATATAGAGTTTCATTCAAATAGGATAAATTTAATGGCTGTGAGTAAAATAAAGCTTCTAGTTTTTCAACCGCTGGATACCCATGACGACGATAATGAGCTAATATCCGACAAGGGAATGACCAACTAAAAGCATTCTGCAGAAAGCGATGATTGCGCCATGCTTTCTTAAAATGGACTTGTGTGCTTTTATCTCCTTGATGAGTGTAGTATGTGACTAGTAGTTTAATAACTTGAGGCCCTTGTTCGCCTGCCTCACTCCATAAATGGTTCAAATCTACTGGATATTCTATAGGATCGAAAGTCTGTAACCAAAGATCAATAGCTGTCTCCAACAAGCGATGCCGAAAAACCGCTTTACCTCGTTCTTCAGGGTTATCCGCAAAATAATTTCCGCTCATATAGTAAACCATTGGGTGAAAGATACTATCCACGACAAAATGTGTTAACATGCCTAGTATAAAGGCTAAAGAGGCCTGTTTATTACTCTGACGAAGTGCCGACTCTAAGATTTCAATAAGCGGGACTAACGTGTCCTCACCATTAACCCCATGTAAATGGTTTGCCAGACGCTCAATGTTGGCTTCAGAGGGTTTGGATAAATCATAAAACCCAATGTCGTGAGCAACGGCACCAATATAATAAAGTGCAGGATTGCTGGCTATGATCCCCCCAACCTCTATAGGGATTCCTCTTTGCAAAGCTTCGCGAGCGATATGCCAGTGTGTTAATTCTTTTGGCACAAATTACCCCTCCACTTATCAGGCAGTAGTTTTACAAATCTTTTAGTTACCCTAACATGTGGTGTAGTAACTAGCCTTTCGACTTTACCATATATGTAACAATCCCGATAGCCACAACATTAGACAGATCGTCAAAGACTTCCACTGTTGTCACAATGAGCTGCTTTCCTCTTTTTACAATCTTGGCATAGGCAAATATGTCTGAGTTAACTACAGGTAACAAATAATTAACTTTCAATTCTACTGTTGAAGCTGCATAATCCCTGCCAATGCACTTATTAACAACCACTCCTGCCGCTGCATCCACGGCGGTTGAGATGATTCCCCCATGCATGGCCCCATATACCTGGCGCAAGTTTTCTGAATCTTTCACATGAACACCAGCGCGACCCTCAGAATCATGCATAATTTTTATACCAAGGTATCTCCATACGTTTGCTGACTCAAGCGAATTAAGATCCACTGTCGAATTCCTCCTACCCTTCTATTTCTACTTTTGTTTGTTTTCTAGAAAATTTGCACAATGTTTTGTGAAACCAATAGTGAAGATTAGTTCCACGTTAGAGATGTAAAGAATACACTTTTTATTTTAACAGTATTTTTAGAAGCCTGCCAGGAAACTGGCAGGCTTCTAAAGTACGCCTGTTTAGATGCTTTTATCTACTATTTAGCGGATATATTATTATTTCTTCCTGAAGATTTGAAGGTTATTTCTTTAGGTTTACATTCAACTCCATGGTCTTCATGAAGCATTTTCATAAAGGACATGGTTAAAATCACGAGAACTAGTATTAGGGGAACTGCTGCGACTACAGAGGATGTTTGAATGGCACTTAAACCACCTAGAGAAAGAATGGCAATACCTACAGCCGCTAAAGCTAATGCCCAGACGATCCTGTTCCAGCGAGCAGGTTGTTCATTTTCTGCCAGATTCTTAGTCGCCATTGAAGCACACACATAGGCCGAGGAATCCAAACAGGTAGCTAGGAACACAAATTCCAACAACAGGAATAAAACTAAAACCACCTGAGGCATGGGTAGTGTATTAAGAACCGCTATAATGGTTGCAGGCCCTCCGCTCTCTGACAAAAGAGTGGATAATGGTAATATTTTGTTAAATTCAAGGTGCAAAGTATAACCACCTACGACTCCAAAGAAAGCCCAGCAGCCTAAAGTCCCCCAAAGCAGCTCTGCAACGATTAATTGTTTTAAAGTTCGTCCCTTAGAAATTCTTGCGACGAATAAGCCCATATAAGGTGCTAGGGCAACCCACCATGCCCAATAAAAGACAGTCCATGACTGGGGGAATCCACTCTTAGCAATGGGGTCGGTATAAAAACTCATGCGGAAGAAGTTATTGAATAACACCCCTATGCTATCTGTGAATACTGACAAGATAAAAACAGTTGGTCCAGCTAATAGAATTAAAACTAACATAGCCAAAGCAAGATAAACATTGATATTGCTTAACACCTTGATTCCTTTATAAAGTCCGGTATAAACGCTAAAACCAAAGATCAACGTCCAAATTGCTAGGATTGCCATATTTAAGCCCATGGACTGTTGCAAACCAAACAAACTAGAAGCTGCTTCCGCCAACAAGGGAACCCCAAGGCCCAAAGAGGTGCCAAAACCACCAACGATACCAAACATAACTAAAATATCGATGACCTTACCCAGCCAGCCATCTACTTTATTGCCTAGGATAGGCCTGCATGCAGTACTGGCCCTAAGTATTGTATCCTTACGAACGTAATAGGCATAGGCGATTGGCAAAGCTGGGATAGCATACAAGGCCCATGCACTAAATCCCCAGTGGAACATACCATAGGTAATGGCCCATTGGGCTGCCTCTGGCGAACCTACGGCTATACCAAAAGGTGGCCCTTGCAGATAGTAGAGCGGCTCAGCTACTGACCAATAAATCAGACTGGAGCCCACTCCGGCACAAAATAGCATTCCTATCCAGGTTATCGTAGAAAATTCGGGCTTGTCGTCAGGTCCACCTAATTTCACGTTGCCATATCGACCAAACGCCACCCACATTAGGAAAACAAATACCAAAAAGGTCCCTGTCTGGAAGAGCCAGTCTAGTTTATAGGTCGCCCAGGCTAAAGCTGCATTTACAATTTCCGTACCAGCTTCGCGATTTGTAATAATGGCTAATGATATACCAAAAATCACGATAAAAGCAGGCCAAAATACTTTATGGTCCAGTTGTGGTTTTCCCATTAATCTTCCTCCTTATAAGCTAATTTGTTTAGCTATTTTACATATAAGCTTTTTGTTATGTTACCTCTCTACTTAATCACCCCATTCCATTTCTCATTTCATTCTGATAGTTACCTGTAGCAACAAGCGATTAATCTTAGTTATTATTTTATTATTCATAATTATCAGATATTAATTAGCAGGTCTATTTCTCTATGTGATTTTCATAGCGGGAATAGAATGCAAAAAACAAAATGTGTTACTAACACGTAACCGAGAACAACAATTATTTGAACAGTGCCTTATTCATAGAGCCTCTTGCGATGGGCATTAAGATAACCTGTACAATATGAATCTTTTCCCAACAAAGTCTGTGAACCCTGAACAGCGCCCATCATACTTTTGTCAAGTGGGTTTAATATATAACTATCCATCCCCATTGTCATGGTTTGAATCATAAACAATTGATTAAGAACTTTTCGGTTCGGAAGACCGAAGGAAACGTTACTTAACCCACAAACCATGTGAACGTTTGGATAGTTTTCTTTTATTAGCTTTATTGTATCAAGGACTTCCAGCCCTGCTTTATCCCCCGTACTTACTGGTTTGACAAGGGGATCAAAATAAATATCGTCTTCAGAAACTCCAGCCTCTATTAGTCTTTGATAGAGGTTTTGGGCTACAGCCATCCTGTCCTCGGCCGTCTCAGGCATCCCGTTATCGTCCATACAAAGAGCTACAACCTTGGTCTTATAGTTTAGTACTAATGGGAGAATCTCTGAATAACGTTCGTTTTCACCAGTAATAGAGTTAATAAGGGGTTTCCCGTTACTGTTACGCGCGATTTTTAATCCTGCTTCTATTGCTTTGGGATTGGGGCTGTCTATGCATAAAGGCACTTGAACAACTTCTTGAACAGTATTAACCAGCCATTCCATGGTCTCTACTTCATCGAAAATCATTGTGCCACAGTTGACATCAATATAATTTGCCCCGGCCTCAACTTGATCAATAGCAATTTTTTTAATATAGTCAGCATCCTTTTTCTCAACCGCTTCGCTGATTAACTTCCTACTAGTATTAATTAATTCCCCGATTATTAACACGTTCAGTCCTCCTCTTAATGTTCTAGGTCACAGTTAACCACTGAAATATTATCCAACAAGCTGTAAACATAACTCCTTAGCTGCCATGGCATCTGCTCCGTAACCATCTGCTCCAATTTCGTCAGCAAAACTCTGGGATACGGGTGCTCCCCCTATTATCACTTTTAGTCCATCTCTTAAACCCTCTTCTATTAATAGTTCAATGGTACTTTTCATATTTAACATAGTTGTCGTCAAAAGAGCTGACAAACCAACAATATGTGGCTTATGCTCCCTAACCGCTTGAACAAACATTTCAGGTGATATGTCCGTTCCAAGATTAATCACTTTAAAACCGCCACTTTCCAGGATCATACAAACTAGGCTCTTGCCAATGTCGTGTAGATCCCCTTTAACCGTTCCTATGACGATGGTCCCTGCCGAGGGCATATCCGTTTCTGAGATAAGTGGCTTAATCAACTCCATGCCAATAGCCATGGATTTTGCTGACATCATCACTTCCGGAACGTACATATCTTCAGCCTTAAACCTGACACCGACCACATTCATTCCGGATATAAGACCCTCGTTAATGATACGCAGGGGGTCTACCTTGTTGTTGATCATTTCTATGGTAATTTCTTTAACCTTTGCGGAATTACCGTTAATCACTGCATCTGCTAATTCGTTAAACTTACTCACTAGGAAATCCCTCCTCATATTAGGCTCTCGAGAAAATCGAGATTAGTCCTTCTAATGCGGATTATGTTCTTGAGCTCTTTTTAAGATTTTATCAATTTCAGCATTTACTTCCTGACTTATAGGCTCAGCCTGGTGGGTTGCAAGTAATTCTTTAGCCTTAACCCTAGCTTTTTCTTCGATCGTTTCTTTGCTTAAGGCCCATTTCTCATAGGTTTGCCTGTCACTAAGGACCGGTGTCCACAGTTCGCCAGCTCTCAGATGTTTTCGGGTATGCTTATGTTCAAGAAAATTACTTTGGGAGTTGATAACTTCGGCAATAACATTAACAGCCAATTTGTCTTCAGAAACTTCGATTCCTCTAACCGTCCGCTGAATAACTGAAGCAAGCTCATTGTCAATAACCAACATAGCAAAACATGATGTCAGGACATTTTCTAAAGAACCCGCAGCGGCGAGAATGTCTGTCCCAATTAAAGCGGGCATCAGGGCATTATATAAGTGTTCGTAACCGCTCTGGGCATCGGCAATTTTAGATGCACCCGAGAAACCGGTTGCCGTAGAAGGTATCCCGTAAAAACGCGCAAGTTGGACCGACGCGGCGGCGGCAAGACCCATTTCTGGCATTGCCCAAAGGCCTACTCCCGAACGCATATCCATGAATGTAACACGCGGTGACATAATCACTGGGCTACCCGGTTTTAAGAGTTGACTGGCAACAACTCCAGCCAAAATTTCGGCATTATGTTGGGCCACGGTGCCAACTAAGGTCATTGGTCCTGTTGAACCCATCATGGGACAGGGTACAATTCCCAAGGGCAATCCGGCTTCTAGAATATCGATCATTGCTTCAGCAGGGTCAAAACCGTATTCTAGCGGACTAATCGGAGATACTTCAATATAAGCTAGGGGCCTCTTTCTTAAATTCTCTCTCCCTCCAGCGACCGCACTCAACAGCTCAAGAATGTATTTCATTTCGTGGGAAGATTCTGCCGTAATTCGAAGAGGTTTAGTTGTATTACGCAGCATAGCTGCAGTCTCAACCGAGACGATGGCTTCCTGGGGAACGTCCCTAGGAAAAATTGGCGAGACAATATTAATAAATTCTAAAGCGTCTGCCAATCTAGTAAAGTCTTCTAAATCCTTAAGGTTAGCATCTCTTTTTTCCCCTGTGTCAATATCAATAATTGAAGGGGTTCCCACACAGGTTTGGGAATAAGCCTTATTGGAACCCATCTCAACGGTATATTTATCACTGCGGCCGTAAATTTGACATCTGGAAGGAACCGTTTTAAGAGCCGTGTCAACAACATCTTGAGAAAAAACAATTCTCCCGTTTTTCTCCCGGCATCCACGCTCTAACAATAATTCCTTTAGCCGTTTTGAACTGGTATGAATGCCAAGTAACTTTAAAATTTCCAGGCTTGCTTCATGGACCTTCTCGAGTTGGCCATCTGAGAATAATTCAAACTTCACTAGCTTCACCCCCTTTTAATAAGCTTTATTAACTTCCTATTTCTGTTTTACGGGCCCGTTCAAGTACTCTTTCGAATTGAGCATCTACTTCAGCACTGGTCGTTAAACCTGGATGGTTCGAAATTAACTCTTTAGCGATTCTACGAGCTTTATCTTCAATTCTTTCCCCTTTGTCCGCCCACTTTTCGTAAGTTTGCCTATCACCAAGGGATGGAACCCATAGTTCACCAGCCCTTAAATGTTTTCGAGTGTGTTTATGTTCTAAGAAATTACTCTGAGTTTCGATGACCTCGGCTATAACATTGACTGCTAGCTTTTCCTCCGTCACTTCAACTCCCTTTATCGTCCTTTGAACCACGGATGACAATTCATTATCAATAACTAACATGGCGTAGCACGAAGTTAGGGCATTGTCTAACGATCCAGCCGAACCAATGATATCACTCCCTATTAAAGCTTCCATTAGTGCATTATATAAATGTTCGTATCCGCTCTGCGAATCGGCAATCTTTGAAGCGCCGCAGAATCCGCCTGGCGCAGAGGGAATACCATAGAACTTAGCCAGTTGATTCATGACTGCTCCTGCCAAGCCCATTTCTGGCATAGCCCATAAACCAACTCCAGAACGCATTTCCATAAACGTTGCTCTGGAGGACATTGTTACAAGAGCTCCAGGCTTTATCAGTTGACTTGCAATAACCCCTGCTAAAATCTCGGCATTATGCTGAACCGCAATACCAGCCACTGTCATTGGTGCAGTTGAGCCCATCATTGGACAAGGTTCGACTCCTAAAGGTAATCCCGCTTCAACAACGTCTATTAGAGCCTCCGCTGGATCATAGCCATATTCGAGTGGACTCAAAGGAGATACAGGAAGCATTGCAATCGGCTTTTCCCTCAAAGCCTCTTTTCCTCCTGCAGCTAAGGCTAATAATTCAAGAATGTAGGGCAATTCACGCGAAGACTCAATACAAATACTTAATGGTTTCGAAGTATTTCTCAGAAGGGTTGCCGTTTCAAATGTTAAGATTATTTCTTGGGGGACATCTCTTGGGAAAATAGGAGAAATAATATTGATAAACTCTAATGAATCCGCCAACCTTGTATACTCTTCAAGATCTTTTACTGTGGCATCCCGCTTTTCGCCCGTTTCGAGATCCATCATCGATGGAGTGCCTACACAGGTTTGGCAATAAGCTTTCTCTTTCCCAATTTCCAAAACAGGTGAGTTGTTCCTGCCATAGAGTTTAAATTCCCTCGGAACTGTTTTAAGGGCGTTACTAATAACATGGCGTGGAAAAAGGATTCTACCTTTTTCCTCTTTACAACCATTATCCAGTAGTAACTTCTTAAAGCGCTCAGATGTAGTATGAATTCCTATTGTCTCTAGGACTTTCAAGCTCGCTTCATGTATTTGAGATAATTCATATTCCGCTAAAAGCTCGAATCTCATCTCTTTCCTCCTATTGATTTAAGCTCTACCGACAAGTTTTTTAGCGATTACAACAGAACTTAAAGCATCCTCTGCATAACCGTCAGCCCCAATCTTATCTGCCCAAGCTCCATTGATCGGAGCTCCACCAATGATCACTTTAACCTGATCCCTTAGCCCCTCTTCGAGTAAAAGCTCAATGATCTCCTTTTGCCTGCCAATGGTTGTTGTTAGTAAGGCCGAAATGCCTAGGATGTCAGGTTTGAGCTCCTTTACCTTTTCAACAAATTTGCTGGCTGGTACATCAGTTCCCAGATCTATGACTTCAAAACCCGAGGTTTTAAGCATCATCCCGACAATATTTTTGCCAATCTCATGTAAGTCCCCTTGAACTGTCCCCATTAAAACCTTGCCATAAAACTCACGTACCGTTCCTACCAACAAAGGTTCTAGTTTCTTGACACCTGCATCCATAGCTTTAGCTCCTAATAGAAGATCCGGCAAATAATAATGTCCAGAACCAAAATAGTCACCAACGATTGTAATCCCTTTCGTTAGTGCTTCATTAAGAATCATTATGGGTTCGATCCCTTCACTGATGGCAGTTTCCGTCAATTCCACCACCAGTTCAGGTTCTCCCTCAACCACTGCTTCGGTAATATTCTTGAGAAGTTCTTCATTTGCCATTCCTAAAGCCCCCTATTCAGTGTCCGAAGAACCCACCCCCACTGCTAGAAGTGGGGGGCTAGATTGCTCGAGGTTATTTATTAATTCCGTACTCTTTTTCTGCTTGTTCCACAATCTCCCGAATTTTCTCTGCTGCTCCAGCCGGCAACGGGTCTGGCTTATGGTTTTCTAGGATAGAAATTGCTACTTCATATGCTCTTTCAGTAAAATCCTTGCCGCCCAGGCCTAACCACGTGTCGCGCATTCTTCTGTCGATTAATTTTGTCTGAGAGTGTGCTGTCTTAAAATGTTGGAACGTATGATCACTGGTCACGAACTCACCGCCGGCACCTACCTGCTTAATGACATCCACCGCCAAAGTCTCTTCAGTTACCGAAATTCCCGAGACAGCTTTTTTAATCATTTTAGCCATTTCATTGTCCATGACTAACTGAGCAAAATCAAAGGTAATGCCGAGTTCAAGCATACCCAAACCATAGATTAAGTTTGCTCCACCTAGAGCAGCCATTAATCCCGTTATGGTTTTTTCGTGGGCAGCTTGAGCATCGGGTACTTTACTATCTGCCTATCCGCCGGCTACCCAGCTCGGTAACAAGTAATATTGGGCTAATTTGGCCACACCCGCATTAATCATTCCTAATTCAGGCGATCCGACAGGGGCTGTGGTATATTTCAAATCCATAATCGTTGTTGAACTACCATAAATTACGGGAGCCCCTTTAACTGTTAGCTGACTTAAGACAATACCGCTCAAAACTTCAGCATTATGAGTAACTAATGTTCCAGCTAACGTGACAGGTGAAGATCCACCTGCCATTGCCATAGACAGAATGTTGACTGCGATACCCGCCTTAGCAGCCTCAATAATAACTTCTGTACAATCAGTAACCAACTGTAAAGGGCTGGTCGGACAAACGATCGTACTATAAATGGGTCGTTCTCTTAACTTATCCATACCTCCAACGATCGCAGCAGCCATCTCTACAATTTTCTTGAAGTTTTTGCCATTACTCGCGCCTGAGAAGCAATGCTTTGAAGTATTAGTAAAGTAGGCTTCCGCTTCATGTAGTGAGCCCACCTTGGCATTTTCATCTTGAGCGGCTACCGCTCTTTCGTAAACATCGATTTCGCTCATGGCGTCACAGATAAGAGCAGTATTAGCAACGTCCTGCTTGGTCGTTTTTCGATACTCTTTAGTGAAAGGATCAATAACACGGATGCCCTCACCGAAATTCGTAAAACCTACCCGGTTAGCTTCTAAAATTATGTCATTTTTAGGATTTCTGCCTGCTAGGAAAATGGTACTAGGGGCAGAACGAATGGAGTCTTCAACTAGGTGCGCTGGAAACTTAACCATGTGTGATTTATTGTCGACGATAGCTCCTCCGTTGGCGAAGATCTCCCTAGCGTCTTCACTCTCCACCCTAATACCGGTATTTTTCAGAACATCTAAAGTGGAACAATGGATGGCATACAGTTCGTCCTCTGTAAACATATTAAGCCCTATTCCCTCTTGTCGGCTTGCTCCGGCAAATAAGTTCCTTTTCAATCACACTCACCTCCACAGATTCCGTTAATTTGTTAACTTTAGGTTCTATTCAAGAGCAAAAGCGCCTTTGTTACTGCTTCTGCCGCATCTTCTGCATAAGCGTCTGCACCGATTCTGTCCGCCCAACGTTGGGTTGCAGGAGCGCCGCCTACCATCGTCTTGAACTGGTCACGCAGTCCGTTTTTGCGAAGCTCATCCTCAAGCTTTTTCTGACTCATTAAAGTAGTCGTAAGCAAAGCACTAGTACCAATAATGTCAGCTTTAACTTCCAGAGCTTTTTCGATTATTTTGACGGTGGACACATCCCGGCCCATATCATAGACTTGAATACCCTGAGTTTTTAGGAGTGATACCACAATTCCCTTGCCAATGTCGTGTACATCCCCTTCAACCGTAGCAATTACAATGGTTCCTTTATATTGAGTTGTCTCACCCTGAATAATGGCTGCATCTAAAATCTGGACTGCTGCCTTCATCACTTCAGATGACATAATTAATTGAGGAAGGAAAACTTCTCCTCTTCCAAAGAGCTCTCCCATTTGTCTAATCCCGTAGCTAAATCCTGAACTAATAACTTCAACTGGATCGTATCCTTCTGCAAGGGCACGCTCTGCTAATCTTACTGCCCTTTCTTGATCACATTGCAAGATAGTCTCCCTAGCCTCTAAAAAAATATCTTCAATACTCAAAGGTTAAACCTCCTTTTTGTTTGACTCCTGATTTCGATCATTTCAATCCAGTTAGCCGTTTGAAGTTTTCTACTGACCTAATATCTATACCTAATAGTTTTGCAATATTAAATTTAGCCTGGATTCCAATTGAGGCTCCATCACGTGCTTGAACGTGACCGATATCTAAGCTTTCTCTGATCTCCTGCATGACGGCCTCGTCACATAGTTCGAAGGTAGAAATCCCTAGTTTACCGGCAACGTATTCTTTTGCTTCTTTAATTTTCATGCCTTTAGCCATTTGCATACGTGCTACCAGATCTCCGGCAGTCCGTATTCCGCCCATGCCCGCAGACGTCTCATGTGTTATAGCCATACCATAAGGATCGCCATGACCTATCTATAATCCGTCGGCCTTACCAATCTCTACCAGAGCCTTATCTGCCCTTGATACAGCATCTACTGCCGGGGTATTAGAATTAGGAATAGCTCCTACTCCCATTCCAACGTTCACATGTACTGGTATACTGGCTGCTTCAGTACAAGCCTTAACGAAGGTAACGGTACGCGCCAGATTCCAGGCAAATGTCCTGCTGCTATTCGTATTTATGACTGCCCCAAATATTGTTGCGCCAGCTTTTTCCGCCACTTTTACCTGTTGATGAGGATAGAGTCCTGCTAAGCGCTTTCCGTCAAAGAACAAATCTCCATGCATACCGAGGATAAACTCTCCAGACATTCCAAACTCAATGGCAATATCCGGGTATTTGTTCTTAAGAATTTCAACCGCCTTCAAGGATGCTAGAACATCAGCATCCCCCGAAGCCCCTACTGTGTCAAAGTTAATCCCGTCTGCCCCAGCCTCATACATACGACTAGCAACATAGACCATATCTTTAATGGCATGCTCCATTGCTTCTTCTTGAGCCGCTTTGGCTTCAGATATTTTCGCTAGCGGAAGCAGTTCAGACCAGTTTTCAATAGGACCATCCGGCTTTGTATAAAGGCCAAGGTTTGGCATAGCCCCATAAAAGATAGGTATTATAGTATTAAGTTGGACGTGCTCCATGGCTGCCGTCTCTTCGTGAATAATTGCTTTCAGTTGTTTATAACTATAGTCAACATGAGCTAACTCCATCGTATCCGAACAAAATGCCCGTTCGTGGGTCAAGATCGCAGATGACCGATCCATGGGAACGCCTGCCCGAATCGGCAGCTTTAACGTTCCTGCATCAAAGGTTACAACGACTTCGTTTCCTCGCTCTACACTCACCGTCTTATCCGGTCTCGTACAAATATCAAAAAGATGATCAAGCTCGCTTTGGCTAAGCGCTGGGATTTTGCCACGATCCGCTGCATCATTGGTTCCCACTTCAAGATCGCGGCGCATCTCATCTGCGCTTACTCTCGTCGGAGAACCATCACCATATCTAGTGTAAAATTCGCTCATTCATTTGCCTCCTTATAAGAATTTTAAGCTGATATTGTTCTAAACTTTCACAATATTCTGTAGTGCAAAAGTTATGCCAAGTAGTTTTTTGGCTGATGATCTAATTATCAGAAAAAATCTTACATTTAACTAATGATTTTTTTCATCACTCAAGAACGAAATATTTTTAAATATTCAGAGTTTTTAGGTAACAGCTCTGTTTAATTTGCCAATGAAAATTTTCATTACCTAATTATGAATATTTTCATTGGTTCGACTAAACCTAAAGCCATCGTCCCTGTTGGCTCCGAAGAAAAAGGACGCTTCTCCATAAAAACTTAACATTTCTATGGAGAAGCGTCCTTATATTCAGAAAAACCTATTGGAGAGATCCTTTTCTCTTAAATTAATTCGTTTCCTACAAACGGGAACCATAGTTTTGATTAACGTAGGTTACCGCATATTTCTTTAATTTCCAGTCAGGTATTTTGCACGTAGTACAGGCATGAAAAAATAATTTATTTCTAAGGCAACGAGCAGCACGACTATGCTTGGAATTATATATTTGAAATTTCTCATTGCAATGGGTAGTAATCTCAGCAGTATTTCCTCTGATTGTCATGCTTTTAACACCATGAAGTATTCCACTTCTGGAAGGCCATAACTTAAGCTTTTCTACAAACTTGAAAAAGTCAATATTTTTGCGATAATATCGCTTCTTTTTGGCAGAATCAACAGTCATTCTTACAACTCCATTCTAACCTTAATTTCAGCGATTCTAGTCAAATGCGCGTCTCAACTCAAGGAGAACATTCCAAAACATCAAAAATCATAGTAGCTACTCC
The DNA here is from genome assembly GCA_003513495.1 of Desulfosporosinus sp. Taxonomy (GTDB): domain Bacteria; phylum Bacillota; class Desulfitobacteriia; order Desulfitobacteriales; family Desulfitobacteriaceae; genus Desulfosporosinus. Next base: position 292,143 of record DOPM01000058.1, on the reverse strand, counting down.
TATTTGTAAAGGATCATGAAGCAATTGGTTTGATAGTTTGGCTAAGCCTGCCGCCTGGATGCCTAAAGGAATACCAGGGGCTGCAATCATCGTATCCTCTGAGATGTGCTGCGGCATGATAAAATCTGCTGATGGACAGGCATCCACCAAAATGTTATGACTCCCCAAGGCCTCGTTTAAGTCAGTCTCCACTTTTATGGCATACCCCTGGTTCATTAACTTCTTAGATAATAAACGGCTTGCTGACAAATCAATATCATATATTGAAACCTCCGCCCCAAAGCGTTTTAAGGCTAGCGCTGCACTACTGCCTACAGGGCCAGCCCCGAACACCAATACGTTCTTACTTTCTAATCCGTCGCACATATGAAATAAGCCAGATACATACCCCTTGCCAGTGGCATCTCCATTGTCAGATACCTTACCAGTTCTCAGGTTAATGGCCACAAAACGATCGTCATCCGCCATAAATAAAATCTCTGAGCCATTCTGTACTGCCTCAGCCAAACCACCTGCATCCCGACTCTTTGTAATAACAGCATCAAATCCTAGAAAACATATGATACTCGCTACAGATTCTACAAAACCTTCGATAATACCTTGCCCACAGGTCATTGGAATCACTGCAACCCTCGGTTTGAGAGTGCTAGCTTCGCTAGCTCCCTTACCTGCTGCATGAGCAGCGATTTCCCGTAACGAGCAACCTGTAATTCTCACTAACTCAGCATTATATTCCTCTAGTGCAGTCGGAATCATAATTACGTCGTTCTGTTTAAGTCGAGTCAATCTAATCACTCCCTAATTAATCCGTCGCTGGTTTCGATCACCTAATACCTATCCTGGTAATGTCTAATCCCGAATTCCTTCTGGATCTCTTGAATTACACTATTGCGTTTATTCCACGCTGCTTGGCAGTCCTTCTCGGTAATAATCAGAGTTGCCACCCACTCTGTTTTTCCTGGAAGATAACTAGTTACTGCTTCATCTGCACCAAAGAAATCCGTATAATGACGGAGCGGCCCGTGGTCAGTCATTACATGTTCGCCAGATACTTCTAGGAGATTATCCCTGACATGGATGTGTTCACATATCACGCCACGCTTTTCAGAGACGTCAAAGGCATGCCAAGGCTTACCTTGTACAAACGCTTCTCCGAGGATTTTCAACATATTTATCCCAGTCGAATGATAAACTGCTATGGGGGTTTGACTAGGAAGTCTGGCATCTATTTCTAAGACCTTTAACTGCCCCTGATGGAGTATTGTTTCGATGTCCATGATTCCATTTAATCTGAGGCTATGAGCTAAACCCAGACCGATCTGTTCAAATTTCTCTCTAAGTTCGTCTGACAGCATCACCGAACCTACTACACGTTTACAGTCATAACTCTCGTCCATATGAAGCTCTGTGATTTTCAATACCTTGTAAACTCCCGAGAAACCGATCACCTCTAATGAATAGGAGGGTCCGTCTAAATACTCCTCGATAACCCAGTTCGTTAAATCCTCTTCAGCAAATAAACGTTTAAATTCCAGAGCACTATCTATTTTAACGACTCCTTCACTACCGCTTGCCTCAGAAGGTTTCACAATAATAGGAAAACCACATTCTGGCCAAGAGACTGGGCATGGGACTCCTGTTTCAGCAAACATAGCGTTAGAATTGATCTTTGATGAGGATATTCTATAAGCATTCTCGTCAAAGATAATGGGTACACCAGCATAATTTGCACTCCGAACAAGGCTGTCCAAGGCTTCCAAATTCTCTAAAGCGGGTATGATAAGATCAATTTCTCTCAAAAATGGAATCCACTCAACAACTTTTGTTACATCGAAGAGGTAAAATTGATCACAAACCTCGGCAGCAGGTACATTCGTTTTTTTATCGACTAAAATAACTTCCCAGCCAGCCTTCTTAGCCAGATAGGCTGCTTCCACTCCTTGAAGTTTTCCACCTACAATTACTACCCGCATACCATACTCCTTCCTAGGATTAACGAATCTTATGGTGCAAGATCCACTCAGCATATTCTTCACGGCTCGCTCTGATCAATCCACACTGTTCCAAAACGGGGAGAATTTTACTCACCGTTCGGTTACCATCTTTGATATCTAAAGATTGATTCGATACTCCAGCTAAGCCAGATTGAGGGGGTATAACCGAAGTTACTACGTTTGCTCCCGCGTTGAGACGCTCTGCTAAACCATTTAAGCCATCAACATCCAATGAGGCCGGGATCAAGCGATCTGGAAAAACTATACGCATCACTGCAATAATTAACATCTCCCTTTGACGAGGTACAGACGGAAACTTTTGCATAGGCGTGTTCTTCTGAGGAACAAAGCTCATCACCCGAAGTTGGTCCGCCTCTAAAGTCTTCATTTCTTCCAGAGAATCAACCAAATCTTCGTCTGTATCTCCTACTCCGGTCAGCAATCCTTCCTCTATAAGAAATCCCATTTTCCGAGCTAACTTTTTTCGTTCCATCCGTTCAGCGAAGTTCTGTCCTAGTCTTAGATTATGGAATAAATCCTGCGCATGGGTTTCTTGATAAGTGGCATACCAATCAACACCTGCATCCTTGAAATCTTTAAGAATATCCTCTGGAATAACACCCATGGAAATCATTATTGGGATATCAGAGCGTGTTTTAATCAGTTTCACAATTTTTATTAAGTTATCAAATCCTAGCTTTGGATTATCATAATAGAACGGATCTTCACCCATAGTCAAGTCAAGCAAATGTACCCCTGATTTCACAAGACTCATAGCGGTCTCCATAATCTCCGAATCAGTTTTACGGTAACGTGCCAAAGATAAATTCGACTTACGATATAAGCAAAAAGAACATTCGTTCCGGCAATAGGTAGAGAAATAAACAAAGCCATAGATGAATACTTTGTCCTTAAAGTAGCGAGTCCGTAGAAACCTAGCTGTTTTAAACACTTTAATAAGGTCTTCTTGTTCAGACAACCCTAACAAAAACAGGAGTTCCTCTCTCCCTAAGGGGACCTCCATTGTTGCCTTTTCTAATATACCATCTAATTTAGACATAACCTGCTTCATGACCTAAACTCACTTTCATTTTAATTAGATTAAGGGCCGTCCTTACCTAGCCTAATTGCAATACCTATGCCAAGCTTCAAAGTGGTGGATTACAAAAAGAAAAGGCCCGGTGTCAAAGATCACCGAACTATGTTACGTTATCAAAAATATATCAAATTTATTGGCGAGGAGTGCGGGAGTTTCACCCGCCTACGTGAATTTAGAGTCCACGCGATCAATCCGATCTACCCCCCATGCAAACCTTCTAAGAGAAGCATACCTTAATCCTTTTACAAATTCAATGCTTAAACGACAAAAATACCCGGCCTTCCTTTCTGACCTCCCTTTCTGTCAGCGGAAATTCGCTTACTTGAACGAGTTTTACTTATATTGTTTAGGTCGACCTTGACTATCCCACCCTCTTAAATTGTAATACTCATCAAGCATATAGTTAAGTTCTTCAACGTTGATAATATCTCGGCCCTCGTTCAGAGGCTCTTTGAACATCCGTTTGGGCAGTGTATCCTGTTCCCTCGTCGCACCCTCACGAAGATTAAATACCTTTGCTAGAGTTACAATCCTATTGGCAATCTCTTCGAGTTCTATTTGAGTATAATCCCAACCAGTAAGTGCCTTTACTAATTGACTAAGTTCTGGCCAGAGGATCATGTCCCTATAAAAGGCACATAAGATTTGGGCATTAAAAAGGGTCAATCTGTTTTCGAAATCTATGAACATTTTAGCTTTGCCTTCAATAATTGCCGGGTCGATCATTCCGCTTAATTCAGCCTTATAAAAAGTTGCCCTCAGGTGACAGGCTCCCCTAGACGAAGTTGCATAAGCCAGGCCCATCCCCTTAAGCACTCGAGGGTCATAGCCAGGAGGTTCCAAACCTTTAACATGTATTGCAACATCTTCAAGATCCCAGGCTTTAGCGGCATACTTAATCCCTTGGGACAAGATAATCCCTAAGCCTCTTACATTGGCAATATCGTTAAGTAATTCTTCTACCCCTTTTGTGTCACCATAGCTCAAATCCGCTTGAACTCTACCACGTTCTACTGCTTCAATTGTTAAAGCCACTAAATTTCCTGCCGTTATCGTGTCAATCCCTAACCTATCACAAAGATCATTTAAGTGAAGGATTTCAGCTAAATCCCTAATACCGCAAAGCCCCCCAAAGGCATAGATAGTCTCATATTCTGGGCCTTCTACTTTCAGCCCATTATGCTTACCTTTTGTTACGGTTGTAAGCTTGCCACATGCTAAGAAACAAGCGGGACAGGCATTCGGCTTAACCTCATGTTCAGCGAGTAAAGTATCCCCACTAAGTTCTCTCCAGTTCTCGTAAACCCCTTTGGACCAGTATTTTGTAGGAAAGGTTTCTGCACAGTTCATGGTTTTAACCATTTGAGTTGTACCATAAGTTTGATAGGCTTTTACAGCAGCATTCCCTTTTGCTTTCGTCGTTATAGACTTAATTAAGTCTTTGAGTAGCTCTGGGTCAGCTATCTCTGCTTGGGCATGACCGTGAAAAACAATTGCTTTTATCTTTTTCGAGCCCATTACTGCGCCCATACCAGTCCGACCAGCCGATCGCCAATAATTATTTTCAATACAGGCAAACCGCACTAAATTTTCTCCTGCCTTACCTATGACAATGGCTTGGGCATCAGGTACTCCAACCTCTGCCAAGATACTATCCTCTGTCTCGTAGGTATCTAAGCCCCATAGATGCGAAGCATTTCGGAACTCAACCTTGCTATCGGATATCTCTAGAGAAAGAGGTATATCTGATGCTCCCTCTAAAATTATAGCATCGTATCCAGTTTTACGTATAACTGGTGCAACCTTGCCCCCTGAATAGGATTCTCCATATAATCCTGTTAGCGGCGATTTACTATATACTCCGTAACGGCTTGACCCCCACATCGGCGTTCCTGAGGCAGGACCAGCAATAAAAATAAGTTTATTGTCATCTGAAAGAGGGTCAACCCCAGGGCTTACGTTTTCTAACAACAAGTAGGAACCTAGGCCTTTCCCCCCAAGATATGTTTTTAATATTTCCTCCGAAATCTCATTGACCATGTATGACTTTGTCGTAAGGTTAATTCTTAATAGTCTACCGAAAAATCCTTTCATCTCGTCCTCCATTCTAGTCCATCAACTAAATTTTTTTAAACGAAACAGTGCACCTGTCCCCCTGTTTCCACCCCTGTTTCCATCAACTAAAGTTTTTTTAAACGGATTAGTACCCACCTAAATAAGCGGCTTTAACTTCCGGATCACTGATAAGGTCGCTCGCTTTACCACTTTTCAGTAACGTTCCATTTTCCAGGATATATGCACGGTTTGCAGTGCGTAGGGCGGTCATAGCGTTTTGTTCGACCAGTAAAATCGTTTTTCCAGCCTGGTTGATGCGTTTGATCACTGCAAAGATCTCCTGAACAATTAAAGGTGCTAAACCCATGGAGGGTTCATCCAAGAGCAAAGTATCGGCTCCCGTCATAAGAGCACGGGCAATTGCCAACATCTGCTGTTCTCCACCAGACAGGTTTCCCGCGGCTTGCCTCTTTCGTTCAGACAAACGGGGAAACTGGTCATAAACGTTTTTCATATCTTCTTTAACCTGACTATGATCTTTTCTGTTATAGGTAGCTAATATTAAATTCTCCTCGACGGTCAATTTAGTTAGCATACCTCGCCCTTCCGGAACATGAGATAATCCCTGGCGAGCGATTATATGGGATGGAGTATTAGTAACATCCTTATCTTTGAACCTTATCTTGCCGGAGCTAGGACGCACCATTCCCGAAACAGCTCTCAATGTACTTGATTTGCCTGCTCCGTTTGCTCCGATAATGGTCACGATTTCCCCTTCATCGATATAAAATGAAATTCCTTGCAATGCTTTTATCACACCGTAAACTACTTCGAGGTTTTCAATTTCCATTATTTTGGTCATTATCCCACCTCCGTTTCACCTAAATAGGCCTTGATTACTATTGGATTGCTTTGAACCTCCCTGACAATCCCATTTGCAATAATCTGGCCAAAATTCATAACTGAAACGTACTCACAGAGACCTTCTACCAATTTCATCTGGTGTTCGATTAGTACAATCGTTATATCAGGGTATTGATTTTTTACTTCTTTGATTAGATCAACTAAACCCATTACCTCTTTTGGATTCATTCCGGCGGCAGGTTCATCCAACAATAATAATTTCGGATCCGTTGCCAAAGCTCTGGCGATTTCCAATTTCCTCTGCATTCCGTAGGGTAAATTTCCTGCCTTTTCCGTCGCACGCTCATCAAGCCCAAAGAGTTCTAATAGCCTTCTAATTTCACCTGGCAGATCCTTAGTAGTTCTATTCTTTCCTCGTCCGCGGTTCGTATAGATTTGTCCAATATGGATATTCTCAATAACCGTAAGATCATTGAACAGGCGCAAATTCTGAAAGGTCCTCGCTACTCCAAGACGAGAGATTTCGTAAGATTGTTTACCCACTAAGCTTTTTCCTTCTAATAGAATCTGACCGACAGTGGGACGATATATGCCTGTGATTAAATTGAACAATGTCGTTTTACCGGCTCCGTTTGCTCCAATCACTCCATAAATCATCCTCGGTTTAACTTTAATATTCAAATCGGAAATAGCTTTTAATCCGCCAAACATATGCTGCAGATTCTTAATTTCCAGCAACTCCATAGTCAGACCTCCTTAGTAAAGTGCTTAGCTTAACATTAGTTTAGATCCTAGTTTTTCTTGGAGGTGAAAATAAACGTGCAAAGGCGCCTTTTGTAGTACTCTTAAAAACTCTAGGTAAACTTAAGAGTCCTTCCGGCAAGAAGAGAATAACTAAACAGATCGCTAACCCAAGGATAATTAAATAAGCAGAACTTTGCCCCCAGGCGGCCAACATATATTGATTTCCAACGTATAGTACAATTGCACCGATAACCGGTCCAAACAAGGTCCCAATACCGCCTAAGAGCACCATTATAACCATTTGATCAGCAATAAGTGGTCCCAACACGCTATCTGGGTGAATATACGTAATCCAATAGGCAAAGGCTCCGCCAATGATTCCTGCAAACATTGAGCTAAGAGCAAATACCTGGTTTTTAATCCAAGTTGTATTAAGCCCTAAAGTACGTGCGGCAACTTCTTCCTCCCGAACTGCCTTAACTTTTAGACCGAAATCGCTATTTTCAAAAAAGAAATACGCAGTAAGAAAAACAAGTAACGCTAAACCAAACATAACAAAATAAAAGAAATTATCGTTAAGCATTGGTGGCAAACGTAAGCCCTCTGGCCCACCTGTAGTATCCAAAACTAGTACCAATTGTCTCATCATTTCTGCGAAGGCCCAGGTGCCTATGGCAAAGTAAGAGCCGCTTAGACGCAAAGTAGGATAACCTACAATCATAGCAAAAATATAGGTAATAACACCCGAGATTATCAGGGCAACAAAAAACGGCAAATGTAGCAGCATCATTAACAAACCCGTTATATAGGCACCGACACCAAAAGAGGCCCCATGACCAAAACTAATATAGCCCATGTAACCGCCTAACATATTCCAGCTTAAGGCCAGGCCAATCCACATCATTATTCCTGTAGCTATTCTCAATATAAAGGATGAAACAACCCATGGTAATGTACATAAGACGATTAAGGAAAGAATGAATATGATCACTCTGGGTTGAGTTAATTGTTTCATTTTTAACATGTTGACCTCTCCTTTCTACCAGCCTTTACCCAGAATACCTTTGGGGAAGAATACCAAAATCAAATAAAGGATGAAGAATAGGATAAGGAAAACGTAGGCACCACCCATGTAGACCGATACAAAACTTGATATTAAGCCTAGCATTAAACCAGCTACTATCGCTCCAGAGAAAGAACCCATTCCTCCGGCAACCACCACAAAGAAGGCGAAGGCGGTATAACGCAAACCCATATCTGGAAAGACTGAAAAAATCGATCCAATAAAGACACCGGACATAGCCGTTAACCCAACATAAATTGAATAAACTAACCGAGAGATGCGGTGACCGTCAATCCCCATTAAACCAGCAACGGTCTTATTCTCAGCTGCTGCACGAATTGTAATTCCAGTTTTAGTACGATAAAGGAAATAGGCAAAAGCTGCCGTTACTAAGATAGAAAACACCGTCGCTCCAGCTCTAATGGCAGGAACGGTAATACCAAACAGATCAACATTCTTTTCCGATAGCACTGTAATTAGGTTACGATTGTTAAAACCCCATAAAGTTAGGGCAGATCCTCTAATTAACGTTGAAAGACCAAACGTAAAGGCTAAGGCCATCATAGCTGCACTTCTGTGCTTAATATTAACCACTTTCTGTATAACGGGTTGAAATAGGTAACCGATCAAGGCAAAAAACAGAGCAATGAAAGGTATTAACAATAATGGGTCAACATTAGTGTACATGTTCAGCCAAAAAGCAGTAAAAGCACCTAACATTATCCATTCCCCAACTGCAAAATCTACAATGTGCATAACGCCATAGGAAATAGAGAAACCAACAGCTATTGTTATAAAGATTCCACCGATCAGGATTCCATTTATTAAAGTTTGCATAAATAATCCCATAAAACATCTCCTGTCCAATATTTGAGGGAACCGAGAAACCTCGGTTCCTCAAAATTACTCTATTGGGGGTTATCGAACATTGAAGGCAGGAACTGGATAAACTGGGTCTTTAGCTTTCATTGCTTCTGGCCCAACGATGACTTGTTCGCCGTTAATCATTTGGATTACTAAAGCTTTTAAACCCACGTTATCATGGTACCAGTTCCCATCAGTCGCAAATTTTATGGGGCCATAGAAGGTATTTACCTCTATCTGTTCAAGTGTTTTTGTTAACTCTTCCCTCTGCTGGTCAGAAAGTGGTGGTTTTGCTCCAATCTTTGCTAATGCGGCTGAAAAGGATTCTCCAGTTGCCGAGCATGCTGCTGCCGTATAGTCTGGAATAGCATTATATTTATCTTTGTAAGCTTTGACGTAATCCTGAGCAGAACCGAACAAATCGTCCTTTAGATCCAAATCAGGAGTCCAAACCGCTGCGCCAAAAGTATAGTCTGCGTCTTTTCCAAGATTCTTTGAAAAGTCCGGGTTTGTAATCCCATAATGCATAACAAATGCCTTAGGCATAAAACCTAAAGATTTAGAGGCTTTGATGACTTCCATATGTTCATTTTCATGACCACCTACAGCAAGCACATCTGGATTGAGTTGTTTAATAGCACTAATTAAGGGAGTAAAATCGGTACCAGCAGGTACAACATCAAACTTAACCACGGTGATTCCATTTTTTTCAGCACTCGCTTTGAAGGCTTCTGCAACTGCTTTTGAAAACGCATCATTTACTCCAAGGACGGCGACTGTCTTCGGAGGATTTGGCAGTTTAGAAAGGGTTTCCAAGGGTGAAATTGCTGTCAAATCAGCAGCAGGAACGGAACCAAAGGTATATTTGAATTTTTGGGTCCAAATAGATGGTGATTCAGCTGACCCTGTAATCATGGGTACTTTGTATTTATCTAGGATTGGAGCAACTGCCTTTGTCACACCGCTAGTGTATGGCCCAAGAATAAAATCTACCTTTTCGGAGGTTATCATTCTTTCTACGGCATTGGCACCCGCTGCAGGATCACTTTGATCATCCGCGTAGACTAATTTAACTTGATAACCTTTATCTCCAACCTTAATGCCGCCTTTATTATTAACAGTTTCAGCCCACAAATCATAACCATATTTAGTGATATTCCCGCCTTGAACTTCTGCTCCCGATAAGGATGTAATTACACCTACTTTATAATAGTCTCTTGCCTCTGTACTGGCACTATTACCTGCATCAGCACCAGTTTTCGCACCGCCACAACCAGTTAAAGATAATATCAAACAAGAGATAGCCAACACTACTACGGCTCGCCTAATTGGTAGTTTTTTAAACATGGTTTCTTCCTCCTCAATTATCTGTTAGAGAGCTATGGGGTGATCAAGTATTATGTCAGAGCTTATATTCTATAACTAGCCCTATCTCCCCCCTTCCATAAGATCTATTACTAACAAAGGCACCATATTTAGGTAATCTTCAAAAAGTACCTTGGCTAAGCAAAATGATAATAATTTAAAGAATTCCAATTACTCTAATTGATTCGCTGGCACTGGTAGTTTATTTTTAAGAATTCCATACCTATGCATCTTCCTCACGACCGTTGATTGATTAACTTCTAAAGCATCAGCCATCCTATACGTATTATGGAATTTAATAAAAGCCTTGTTTAATAATTGTCGCTCTAATTCTTCTGTCGCATTTTTCAAAGAACAGATATCCAAAACAAAAATTTTCTCCTTACTCCCATCTGCGTGCAAGATATAATCTGGCAAATGAATCGGCAATACTTCCAAAGTGTCTACTGTCACTACTACCCGCTCAACTAAGTTCTCTAATTCCCGTACATTACCTGGCCAATGGTAATTCATCAATAGTTCCATAGTCTCTGAAGCAATTATTTTGTGCAAATCGTACTTCTCAAGAAAAGCATCTAAGAAATGCTCAATTAAGACTGGTATATCCTCTTTGCGGTGTCTCAAGGGTGGTACAATTAGGGGTACAACATTTAATCGGTAATAGAGATCCTCTCTAAACTTTCTTTCTTTAATTAGACGTGGTATATTTCGATTTGTTGCTGCCAGAATCCGTGCATTAACATCAATGAATTCATTTCCCCCAACCCGTCTTAACTTTCTATCTTGGATAACATGCAATAGCTTAACTTGAAGATTCAGTGGAAGTTCGCTAATTTCGTCCAAGAAAACCGTTCCATTACCTGCCACTTCAAAAAGTCCTTTTTTACCTTCTTTTTTAGCCCCAGTAAAGGCTCCTCCATCATAGCCGAACAATTCTGATTCGATTAAATTTTCCGGAATAGCACCACAGTTAATAGTTATAAACGGAAATTCACTTCGCTTACTTAACTGATGAATATTCAGAGCGACAACACCTTTACCAACACCGGACTCTCCCTCAATCAAAACTGTAGAATCTACGCCTGCCACCTTTTCAGCAAGCGCCAATATTTGCTGCATTATTGAACTCTTACTAATGATTTCGGATGTTTTCATCCTCTCTTTACGCAATTTTGCAATCTCCGATCGATAATTATCCATTAACTTCTCAGTGTCTTCTAGGCGTTGGCGTAAGTTGCTAAGCTCGGTTATGTCTCGTGAGTTCGTAACCACACGAATAATCTGGCCTTTTTCATCGAATACAGGGTTTGCCGTAACGATGATTTTTTGACCTTTCTTAGTAGTTTGTATTAAGGTAGTACGTTTCTTTGTTCTCAGAACTTGCGGTGTGATACTAGGTGAGAATAGCCCCAATTCCTCTAATTCTGAAACATGTTTACCTATCATTTCTTCCGCTTTCATTCCGTAAAAGCGTTCACCAGCTTTATTTACTCTAAGTGTATAGCCCTCTCCGTCTGTGACGTAAATTTCATCGTAAGAGGAGTTAAAAACGGCCTCCATTTCTGTATTAAGCTTTTTAGTAGCTTCCAATTCCTGAGCCACTGAATCCAGATCAGTTATGTCCTGAAAGGATGTAATAACTCCAGCGATCCTACTCTCTTCAAAAATAGGTTTATGATTAGAAAGAATTACTTTGCCTCCAATGTCAACTTTATTATTAATTACAGGAGTTCCCGTTTCTAACACCTTATACATAGTTGAATCTGGAAGTAATTCTCTAGCCTGTCTTCCTATGACCTGGCCGTCGATATTTAGCAATTCATTGGCTGCTTTGTTGCAAGCTACAATACTTCCATTGGAATCTACCAGCATAACTCCATGATATAGCTCCTGAAATCCCGCTTCTAATTGCAAAGTTCAACACCTCCGAGTACATATAACAGTACTAGCAACTTTTGTGCCATCCCAACCTTTATTGAATATTTAGTTATTTCTGAATATTTAAAGGACCTGGCAACTTTTAATTTAGATATTTAATGCATACAAGCATTAAATTATCTTGGCTAATTTAGTATAAATTGTTTCTAATGGACTTCTGGGGAAGACTTAATATAAAATGCCGTAATGCATCTTATTAATGCAATTCTGCAGAATAAGAGCGCATGATACTTTTAAAATTAGTTAATAACTCTATATATAAACGAAAAGGACAAGAAGGAGCTCTCTCCTTCTAATCCCCTCCTAGGGCTTCAGCGATATCTTTTCATAAGTTTGACAACTGTAGACTGATCAATTTCAAGAACTTTTGCTACTTTATAAGTAGATTTGTATATGTTATAGGCATTCTTAACTAGTTGTTCCTCTATTTTTCTTTTTGCAAGTTTTAAAGGCATTATTTCGTTGCAAATAATATTATAATAATGGGTCTTTCGTTCTAATAAACTCTGTAAATACTCATGGGTAATTACATCTGCTTCGCTTATAACAATTGCCCTTTCAATTACATGTTCTAATTCTCTTACATTACCAGGCCAATTGTAATTATAAAGTGCTTGCATTGCCTCTGGGGCAATTTTTTTATTCATCTCGTATTTACGATTAAATATATTTAGAAAGTATTCTACTAAAACAGGAATCTCTTCTTTCCTTTCCCTAAGAGGCGGTATGTAGATAGGTATAACATTAATCCGATAATATAAATCTTTTCGAAAAAGTCCCTCTTCAACCATGTCCTGCAGATTGCGATTGGTGGCTGTAATAATCCTTGTATTTATTTTTATTCGCTTAGTACCACCGACCTTGCAAATTTCCCTATCTTGAAGAAATTCAAGTAATTTAACCTGAATCAGTAGTGGCACCTCGCCAATCTCGTCCAAAAACAGTGTGCCGTTATTCGCTAATTCAATCTTACCTATTTTCCCTCCCTTTGTAGAACCAGTAAAAGCCCCACTTTCGTAACCAAAAAGCTCAGATTCAATTAAATTCTCGGGAATCATACTACAATTAACTTTTATAAAGGGTTGGTTTCTTCTTGGACTCGCATTATGAATAGCCTTTGTGATAACTTCCTTACCTACTCCAGAATCCCCTTGAATTAACACGGTTAAATCCAATGGTGCTATTTTAGAAATAGTATCTCTTATACTTTTCATTTCTTTGCTTTCATATATAAAGTTAACATTAGAGAAAATCTCCTGGCGCAAAAGTGAGATTTCTTGATTTTTCCTTGCCAATTCTGTAATCTTTTCATCTAACTCAGCTTTTAGTCTAATAATTTCTTGGTAATCTTTTGATGTGCAGATTACCCTATCGATTTGACCTTCTTCATTAAAAATAGGGATGGCAGTACTAATAATTGTTTTGCCGGTTTTTAATTGTTGCATCATATTTACTTTCTTCTTTTGGTGAAGTACATGCATAGTTATGCTGGAAGATATTATCCCTTCCTTTTCCAGTTCTCTGACATGTTTACCAACTACATCTCTGGCAAAAACACCACATACTTTTTCGGCAGCTGGGTTAAGACGCAAAATATAGCCATTTTGATCGGTAACAAATATCTCTTCTTCAATATTTTCAAAAATCTTTTCATATTCTAATAAGGTTGTTTTCATATCAGGAGTATAATTGATGTAATCATTTAAAATTTTATCAAGTAAACTTTGTGTATTAATAAATCCTACAGGATAATTCTCATCGTTTACTATTATAATGACCTCAGAACAATTATTGTTCAATTCTGCAATCGGTAGGTCTTTAGAAACAACAGTAAACGATACTCTGCACTTCAAATTAGAAATAGAAATACTTTTGCTAGTTATAACATCTTTTTTTCCTTCTCTAAGTTCATGCAAAAGTCCATTTACGGTCAATACCCTATGTACAACATTCTCACTAAAGACTATAATCACCTTTTTGTTCTGTCCGAATATATCCTCATCGATAAGAGACCCTAGATTAGCTTCGTTTGAACATACAATAAACTCACGGGAAGCAAAATCAAGAAGATTAAGCATAAATATTCCTCCCAAGTTTATTTTCAATTTTTTTACTTTTCTGACTAGCAAAGTATTCTATATAACTCCATTGATTCCTTCTTTAAATATTAAAATTATCTCATTCTAGGAAAACGAACAAAAATTCAAATATGCATTTTTCCAATGCAAGCCTAAATATGCGCTTGGCCAGAAATATGCCCATTCCTCAGATGCAGTTATGCATAGTTAAGAAAAACGCTAAGCTTCTTTTTACTATACATGTCTTTCTGAGACATAGCCGAAGAATCTTGACTCCTGCACTATTCCACACAAGTTAAGATCCTTCAGTCGTCCCTCCTTCAGGATGACACAGTGCTTAAGTTGCTTTCATAGCAATTAAGCATTTACATGGTTTCTGAATCCATAGATAGGCTGGCACGCACTTTGCATTGTTAGTAATTTATTAGACGTTGAGACGGTTCATTAGAATAAAGGAGGCTCATAAGTATGATCGTTGGAATTATTAAAGAGATTAAAAACAATGAGAACAGGGTCGCAATCACACCTGCCGGGGTAGAGGCCATGACCAAGGCAGGCCACGAGGTAATAATTGAAAACGAAGCGGGCACGGGTAGCAGGATTAGCAATGAACACTTTATTGCTGCCGGTGCAAAGATTATCCCTAGCCCTGAAGAAGTGTTCCAAAGAGCTGATATGATTATGAAAGTAAAAGAACCCCAACCGCAAGAGTATGACCTTTTCCGAGAAGGGCAAATTCTATTTACTTATTTACATCTCGCACCGGAACCTGAGCTAACTCAAGCACTAATAAATAAAAAAGTCGTGGGCATCGCTTATGAAACTATTCAATTGGACAATGGAACCTTACCACTTCTAACCCCTATGAGCGAGGTTGCTGGGAGAATGTCCGTTCAGATCGGAGCGCGGTTCCTTGAGTGTCCAGAGGGCGGTAAAGGTATGTTATTAGGAGGGGTTCCCGGCGTTCCGCCGGCAGAAGTGGTAATCATCGGCGGAGGTGTAGTAGGTACAAATGCAGCAAAAATGGCTTTAGGTATGGGAGCTCATGTAACTATACTTGATAAGAATGCTGATAGGTTGCGTTACCTCGATGATATTTTTGCTAATAGGATCACGACGATTATGTCCAATACTTATAATGTTGCCAAAGCCGTTGAGAAAGCAGATCTACTGATTGGTGCAGTTTTAGTTCCTGGAGCAAGAGCTCCTCGTTTAGTTTCAGAAGAAATGGTCAAAGCAATGGAACCAGGCTCAGTTATTGTGGATGTTGCCATCGACCAAGGAGGATCTATTGCTACCATTGATCACGTTACTACCCATCAAAATCCGATATACGAGCGATATGGTGTTATTCATTACTCAGTTGCAAACATGCCCGGTGCGGTCGCTCGAACGTCAACCTTTGCTTTAACTAATGCTACGCTGCCATTTGCTTTATTATTAGCCAATAAAGGTTTAGCGGCCTTAAAAGAAAATAAGGCTTTATCCTTAGGGGTGAATGTAATTAAAGGCAAAGTTACCTACGCTGCGGTTGCCGAGGCACTTAATTTAGAATATACCCCTCTGGAAAAACTTATTTGAGCTTTTATATTGAAAGAAGAGAAGGTGATTAAAATGACAGGCTATACTAAGGACCAAATCGACCAGATGAAAAAGGATGATATGAGGTATTTTCTACATCCAACAAGTTCAATAGCCGACATTGAATCATGGGGTGGTCCTAAGATTATTGAAGAAGGCAGTGGAATTCGGATAAAGAGTGTTGAGGGTAAGACCTATATTGATTGCGGCGCAGGTCTTTGGTTAAATAATGTTGGTTTTGGCAGGACTGAATTGGCAGAAGTCGCTAAACAACAAATGGAAAAGTTGTCTTACTTTCAAACCTTCAATGGCTATTCTCATCCATTAGCCATAGAGGTGGCCAAAAGAGTAGCCGGCATGATCCCTATGGATAACCCCAGGATCTTTTTTACCAGTGGAGGTTCAGAGTCCAATGATACCGCTTACAAACTGGCCCGGATGTATTGGTATTTGCAAGGAAAGCCTAGCAAAAATAATATCATTGCTAGGACGAAAGCCTATCATGGGGTTTCATACGGAGCAGTTAGTGCCACCAGTTTACCTGGATTCTGGGACGGCTTTAGACCTCTAGTTCCTGGGTTCCACCACATTGAACATCCTCACTGTTATTTCTGCCCCTGGGGGAAAGAACAAGGCAGCTGTGACTTAGAATGTACGGATGCTCTTGAACAAAAAATTTTAGAACTTGGCGAGGACAATGTAGCTGCCTTTACTGCCGAACCAGTTATCGGAACCGGTGGGGCAATCGTTCCTCCGGAGGGTTATTACCAAAGAATTAGAGAGATTTGCGATAAATATAACGTCTTGTTTATAGCCGATGAGGTCATTACCGGCTTTGGTCGGACGGGTAAGATGTTCGGTATGATGCATTGGGGGGTAAAACCCGATATTATGATGATGGCTAAAGGGATTACCAGCGGTTACATTCCTATGGGTGCTGTTGGAATTTCAGAAAGAGTGTTTGATCCAATTAAAGCCCATGGCATTTTTATGCATGGTTATACCTACAGCGGTCATCCTGTAGCCTGTGCAGTAGCCTTAAAGAATATTGACATCGTCGAAGAGGAAAACCTGGCAGTAAATGCCCATGTTAAAGGCGAACAATTGCGTACCGGAATTCGAGACTTGATGTTACCCTGTATCGGCGAAGTTAGGGGTATAGGTCTAATGAATGCCGTCCAGCTCGTCCAAAATGCGGAAAATAGGACTAAGTTTAACTCAAACATAGGATTTGCCAAGCGTGTATCGGCTATTGCTTGGGAAAACGGATTGGCCTTACGCCCGTTGGTTGACGACGGATTACAATTGTCACCGGCATTAGTTATTACTGAAACGGACGTAATAGAGTTAGTTGAAAAACTAGGCAGATCCATAGAACAAGCTCATTTTGAGTTTTTGGGAAATCAACTTTAGCTTCATATAGTAATTCAGAAGGCACCCTTTGTATGGAATAAATTCCAGCATACAAAGGGTGCCTTTCTCAGGTTTAATAGTTTTTTCCATTCTGAACCTTATCAAAGGCTTCATCTAAAATGTTAAGTGCTATCTCAAGTTGCTCATTTGTGATCACCAGCGGCATCAACATCCGAATTACATTTCCGAATACTCCCGCCGAAATGATTATTAACCCGTGACTCAAGCATTCTTGAGTAATCTGAGCAGTTTCTTCTTTAGCAGGTTCTTTTGTCTCACGATCTTTGACTAGCTCAATTCCAATCATAGCACCTAGACTTCGGATATCGCCGATCAACGGATATTTTTCCTGCATCACCTTCAAGCGATCAACAACATAATCTCCGATTTTTGCTGCTCTGTCCGGAAGCTTTTCTTCCTCGATATAATTTATCGTCGCTAAACCTGCCGCACAAGAGAGTGGATTACCTGCGTAAGTTCCGCCTAACATTCCAGGCCCCGGTGCATCCATAATTTCAGCTTTGCCAACTACTACACTTAGAGGCATACCAGCAGCAATGGACTTCGCCATTGTTATAAGATCAGGCTCGACACCGTAGTTTTCAACCGCAAACATCTTGCCAGTTCTACCAAAACCTGTTTGAATTTCATCTGCTATAAATACGATACCGTATTTTTTGGCAATCGTTTTTAATCCAGGCAAGAACTCCTTAGGTGGAACTATAAACCCACCTTCTCCTTGAACGGGTTCGATAATCATTCCGGCAATGGTTTCTGGTTCAACCTCAGCAGCAAAGAAACGTTCGAATTGTTCTAAACAGTGCATACCACAGCTTGGATAATTGGAACGATAAAAACACCGATAGCAATAAGCAGAAGGAATTTTATAGATTTCAGGTGCAAAAGGCCCAAAGCCATATTTGTAAGGCTTGACCTTACTAGTTAAGCCCATAGCAAGATTTGTTCTACCATGGAAGGCCATTTCAAAAGCAATAACTCCCGTCCTTTTAGTATAAGCACGAGCAATTTTTATGGCATTCTCCACTGCTTCCGCACCACTGTTAACGTATGTTGCTTTAAGATCTCCCTTAATAGGTGTGATTTGTATCAATTTCTCTGCTAAGTCTACCCAACCTTCGTACATAGATGTCATAAAACAAGTGTGTATTAATTTTTCAGCTTGTTCCTTTATAGCATTAACAACTGGTCGGGGACAATGACCAGCATTCAAAACCCCGATACCACCGTAAAAATCGATGAACTGGTTACCATCGACATCCGTCATCACAGCGCCTGAAGCATTCTCAATGAACAAAGGAGTTCCCTGCGAGATCCCTCTCGCTGTACACTTGTTTTTTCTTTCTATTAACGCTCTGGATTTTAGTCCTGGAATTCCAAGTTTTTCACTCATGCTATCATCCCCCTCGTATTTCCTTCAAAAGTACAAATCAAGGCCTCTTACGCTCTTTCTTTGCCAATTTGTTATGCAATTTTCACGCCAAGGTTTTCACTTATTTCATAAGGGATTTTCAACAGCTCCAAGTTAATCTATAAGTCACAAAATGCACTTAGACATTTTATATTTCTGATTTAATATGAACTTTACTTCTCTATCTTAAGACTTTCATGATGTGCGATGATGCAAATGGGCATCAGATTAATGTATGGTTGCAGTTATTTCGTGAATATTCTAGACGTTAAAGTGAAAAACTACCCGTTGCTCAAGGCATTTTTCCTACCAATAGTACTGCCAAACCATTAAAAAGCTTTAATATAATAAAGCAAATCCGATGACTTTTTTGACGCATCGGATTTTGCTTATTGTAATACTAGCGAACATTTTCAATTATTATTGCTAACCCTTGCCCCCCTGCAATACAGAGGGTTGCCAAACCATATCGAGCTTGACGACGCTTCATTTCATACAGGAGAGTTACTACAATTCGAGCTCCAGAATTTCCGATAGGGTGACCAAGAGCAATTGCTCCACCATTTACATTGACTTTTTCAGTACCCAAACCTAGTTCTTTAAGTACGGCTAACGATTGGGCTGCAAATGCTTCATTTAATTCAATAAGATCAAGATCCTCCAGAGTCAAGCTCGCTCGGGTCAAAGCTTGTCTAGTTGCTTCAACTGGACCAATGCCCATGATTTCAGGCGAAACACCTGAGACTCCTTCCGAGATAATTCTTGCCAAGGGCTTAATTCCTAACTCTTTTGCCTTCCGAGCAGACATTAATATTAAAGAAGATGCTCCATCATTTCGACCAGAAGAGTTGCCCGCTGTTACTGTTCCGTTTTGTCTAAAGGCCGGTTTAAGCGAGCTTAAGGCTTCAATATTTGTCTTTCGCGGATGTTCATCAACTGCAAAATGGTTAATTTCCCCTTTGAGGTTAGGAATTGGTAATGGCACAATTTCTTCTCTAAATTTACCCGTATCGATAGCCATGAAAGCCCGTTCCTGGCTTTGTAAGGCAAACTGATCTTGTTCCAGCCTACTAATATTGTACTTTGCAGCCAGGTTTTCGGCAGTCATCCCCATAGTCAATTCCCCGTATTCCTTGGCTGGTTGAGAACGGGGTTGACTCTCCGTATTAGGGTCTAGTAATAAAACATTTCCAGCATTTGCACCATACCTGACTTGACGACTGTAATAGGGAGCTGTGCTCATTGACTCGACTCCTCCAACAACAACAGCGTCATTTAGCCCCAAGGCAATCTGGTGTGATCCATTGAGAATTGCTTGAAGACCAGATCCACATTGTCGATGGACCGTGTAACCAGGCACTTCCACAGGTAGTCCTGCTTTTAGTGCACTTAAACGAGCAATATTGGGATTATCGGCACTTTGTTTACCATGACCGAAAATTACTTCGTCCAGTTGCTTAAGCCCTACTCCAGTGCGTTTAATTGCCTCCCGAATTACAAAGGAGGCCAAATCTTCCGGCAAAATATTCTTAAGGGCTCCCCCCATTTTCCCTACAGCTGTACGAGCAGCCGATACGATGACTACTTCTTCCATTGAATTCCCCCCATAACTGAAAGTTTTTCTTGATTCTACTTTTCTACTTCTCATTATGAAGTTTCGTGAGTTCGGAACATGGCATGAAATGATCCTGAATTAATATAAGACTTGCCTTACCTACCCTTAAAATCTGGAGATCTTTTTTCCAAAAAGGCTGACAATCCCTCATATCGGTCTTCCGTACTAAATAAAACTGTCTGAGCCAACCTTTCTATATAAAGTCCAGTATTTAAGTCTGTATTTATACCTAAATTAATTACCTCCTTGGCAAAGCACACAGCGGTGGGGCCCTTCAACAATATCTTATGAGCCATTTCTTTAGCTGCTTGGAGTGCCTCTCCTTTTGAAACAACCTTATTAACAAGCCCTATCCTCAAGGCTTCTGAAGCATCAATAATTTCCCCGGTAAATATTAGTTCTTTAGCTTTACCTAGACCAACAAGTCGGCTCAGTCGCTGAGTTCCTCCCGCCCCAGGCAAAATACCCAAGGTTAATTCTGGTTGCCCAAGTTTGACATTATCTGAGGCAATTCTGAGGTCACATGCTAAAGCAAGCTCACAGCCACCGCCTAATGCAACGCCGTTGATTGCAGCAATCGTAACCTTCTTCATGGCTGCAAGTTGGTTAAGAATCGCTTGATTTTCGTTTAAATACGTTTCCAAAACCGTACGTTCTTTTAAGGCTGCTACATCAGCCCCTGCGACAAAGGCTTTTTCACCGGCTCCAGTAAATATAACTACTTTGATCTTTTTATTCTGTTCAACTGAATTAATAACTTCTGCCAATTCCCTTACAGTCTGCCAATCCAAAGCGTTACGTACTTCGGGGCGGTTAATAGTAACGATACCAATACATTCATCAATTTCTATGCAAATATTTTTAAGTTCCATGACATTCTGCCCCCTATTTTTCAGTATAGTCGTATACGCCTTTACCTACTTTACGACCTAATCTACCGGCTTTTACGTATTTGACCATGAGAGGAGCGGGTCTATATTTTTCACCGAGTGTTTCGTGTAAATATTCAAGGATTTTTAACCGAACATCCAATCCAACTAGGTCTACCATCTCAAAAGGCCCCATGGGGTGATTCAGACCAAGCTTTAATGCTTTGTCGATATCTTCAGGTGTACCAAGTCCTTCCTGAAGCATATTAAAGGCTTCGTTTCCAATCATAGCATTGATTCTCGTGGTTACGAACCCGGGATATTCATTAATCTTAACTGTTTCCTTGCCCATTTGTTGACACATCGCAGTTGCTATTTGGTAGGTTTCTTCAGAAGTTTCCAAAGCGCAGATTATTTCTACCAACTTCATCATGTGAACAGGATTGAAAAAGTGCAATCCGATCACTTTCTCGGGTCTTTTTGTAACAGCTGCTATTTCTGTAATGCTTTTTGCCGAGGTATTTGTAGCTAAAATAGTATGGGTTGGGCAGAATTGGTCTAACTTGGTGAAAACCTCCCACTTTAACTCCATTATTTCGGGGACGGCTTCAATCACCAGATCAGCATCCATTACGGCTTTTTGTAAATCTGTGACACAGTGTATACGAGCTAGGGCCTCTTCTTTAGCTTGAGGAGTTACTTTACCACGATCTACTCCTTTTTGCATATTTCCTTCTATAATCTTTAGAGATTTAGCTAATACTTCATCACTAATGTCCTGCATAGTTACTTCAAAACTATTTAGAGCACATACATGAGCAATTCCTCTTCCCATAGTTCCTGAACCAACAATCGAGACTTTTTTTAAACTCATTAGCTCTTCCCTCCTTAGATTAATTCGTACTCTTTCAATAACTGTGCACTAATAATATTCTTCTGAATTTCTGAAGTTCCTTCATAAATTCTCGTAATCCTAGCGTCTCGATAATATCGTTCAATCGGAAAATCTTTCATATAACCCATGCCGCCGAAAATTTGCAGTGCCTTATCGGCCACTCGACCGTAAGCCTCTGATGCGAAGTATTTTACAACTGCTGCGTCCTTGATAATTTTCATTCCCTGATCCACCATCCACGCAACTTTATAGGTCAATGCTCTTGTTGCCTGAATGTCCACTTCCATGTCCGCCAACATGTGCTGAATAGCTTGGAAAGAGGCAATTGATTTCCCGAACTGAGCTCGCTGTTGAGCGTATTGAACACTAAGCTCCAGAAGCTTTTGCATTGATCCAAGATTTCTGGCGGCTAATCCAGCTCTTCCATTAGCTAATATTTTAAGTGCGTTAACATAACCCTGGCCCTCTTGCCCCAGAAGATTCTCTACAGGAACTTCGCAATCTTCAAAAATAATTTCTGCAGTATGGCTACCCCTAAGACCCATTTTACGTTCGACTGTTCCAATCTTGAAACCTGGGAAATCCTTTTCAACGATGAACGAAGTAATACCCTTGGCTTTTTTAGATTTGTCAGTAGCGGCCATGACCGTAAAAACAGTGGCATCTGTTGCATTAGTGATAAAGTGTTTAGTGCCGTTAAGGATGTATTTATCTTCCTTCAAGACGGCAGTTGTACCCAGGTTGGAAGCGTCTGAACCTGCGCCAGGTTCCGTAAGAGCAAAGGCACCAAATCGGTTGCCAGCGGCCAAGTCCGGAAGATATTTCCTCTTTTGCGCCTCGTTTCCCATCTCAACAATTCCTACAGTACCAATCCCGTTATGGGCACCAATAAACGTAGTAAACCCATTCGATGTTCTACCTAATTGTTCAAACACCATACACTTGCCAACCATGTCCAAACCAGTACCCCCATATTCTTCAGGGATACTCAAACCAAATAGACCCATGTCTTTAGCAGTTTCAATAATTTGACTAGGTATACGATTTTCTTCTTCAATTTGCTGAGCAACAAGATCTACTTCGCTATCTACAAAATCCTTAACAGTCTTTATTATCATTGCTAAATCTTCATTGATACTAAAATTCACAAATACTTCCCTCCTCTGAGATTCAAACTATTCCCTTTTCTTCTAGTACCGTGATTTCACTGGCACTGTAACCCAGTCGTTCTAAGACACCTACAGTGTGTTGTCCTAACAACGGCGGTGCCAACCGAACTGAACCTGGCGTTTCTGAAAGCTTAAAAGGGACACCAAGTATCTTCAAGCTTCCAATAGTCGGATGATCTATTTCCTGAACCATGCCTCTGTTAATAACCTGCTGCTCGCTTAAAATCTGAGCGATATTGTTGATTGGTCCTCCTGGGACACCAGCTTCCTTCAACATTTTCGTAATTTCTAGAGTACTTTTAGTCTTAGTAAACTCGGTCATTAATGTTATAAGTTCTGTTCGATTATCAACTCGATTTTTGTTAAGTGCAAACTTTGGATTTTCTTTGAGTTCTCCTAAACCAAGTGCATCACACATTTTTCGCCAAAGCCAGTCATTCGGAACTGCAATAATTACGTAACCGTCTTTTGTTTCAAAGGCTTGATATGGAGCAATATTCGGATGTGCTGATCCCATAGGTTGAGGGACTTTGCCCGTAGCTAATACTCCTTGGGCAAGATAGGTCTGAAGCGATACAATTGATTCAAGAAGTGACGCCTCGACATATTGTCCCTTTGAATTCTTTTCTCTAACCCAAAGCGCCATCATTATACCCAGCGCTGCATATAATCCGGTTGTCAGATCAACTATCGAGAAACCCACTTTAACAGGTGGGCGATCAGGTTCGCCAGTAACACTCATTAAACCTCCAAATGCTTGTAAGAGCAGGTCATAGGCTGGTTCGTTCTTCATCGGTCCTGTTCTGCCGAAGCCGCTAACTCCGCAATATATCAATCTGGGGTTAATTTTTTTTAATTCTTCATAACCTAATCCAAATTTTTCCATTGTCCCAGTTCTAAAATTTTCAATTAGTATGTCTGATTCCTTGATTAATCGTTTAACGATTTCTCGCCCTTCCTCAGTCTTAAGATTTAATGTCATCCCCTTCTTATTTCTATTAAGGCTCATAAAATAACAGCTTTCACCTTCCAATGCTGGAGGTGTATATCCTCTAGTTTCATCTCCAACTCCCGGTTGTTCTACCTTTAGTACATCTGCCCCCATATCTGCTAACAACATGCTGCAAAAGGGGCCCGCTAATGTACGTGAAAGCTCTAGTATCTTAATCCCCTGCAATGGCCCAACCATCTAAACACCTCCATTAAGTCATGAAATTCATTAGACTCGCCATTCTATTCCGCACGGATGTTTTAGACTACTTATAAGGTAATCGGAATACACACACACCACTATAATGACCTTTCATTTCTTGTGTTTTGGGGAATCTTGTATCTTAGTGCGAAGGTTTCCTATTCACCTAGATAATTTAGGTTTTAGCCTGCTACTACCTCCGTAACACCATATTTATATATTTTAAACATTCAAAGAGTAGTTACTCCCCCCTCATTATTCCGTTAACGGAATATCATTCCGTTATTGAATTAATGATATATGCTAAACATTTAATCGTCAATACTTTTTTCTGAAATTTCTATACTTATTTTATATTTTGAATATTTTATGAAATGGGGCCGTAGCGAATCGGATTCGCTACGGCCCTTCCTTTGTGAACTCTGTTTTTGTCCAATAAATTCCCAAAAAGGGTCTGGTAGAATTTATAGCCCCAAGCCTACGATCAGTCTTTTTCTGAAAGGCGCCGTAACAAACAGTGCCTTGGTCTATTTCATCAGACGATCAACAAACTCTACTAGGTTTAGTACCTCAACGGAGTTTTCCAGATCTTTTAAATTCTTGTCTAATTGTAACTGACATGCCGGGCAACTGGTTATAACTTTCTTTACTCCAGAATCAATAATTGCTTTTGCACGTTGCATTCCAAATTTTTGAGTGGTCTCCAAATAACTAGTTATAAAGGTTCCTGCAAACCCGCAGCATCCTGGATCATTTAGCTCTCTTAATTCGAGCTCTGGAATGAGCCTAAGAACATTTCTCGGTTGATCGATAACTTTTTGTCCATAACGCAAATGACATGGATCATGGTATGATATGGCTCCCTCGTAAGATCTTAAAAAACTGGGTTCTAAATAGTTACATAAAAATTCACTTATATCCATTACTTTTGTCTGGAATTGTCTACCCTCTTCTTTCAAGAAAAATTCTGGTAAATGCTTTAATGAATGTCCACATGAAGCACAATCAGTTACAATTAAATCTACATTTGAGTTGTTAAACGTATAGACATACAGTTGTACAAGCTCCTCAGCTAACTTTAAATCCCCATTAGTCCAGGCAGGCATACCACAACACTTTTGGTCGGGAATGACAACTTCGAAACCTAACTTCGTGATAATACTATATGTGGACTGACCAACTGATTGACTGATAAAATTGTTCATACATCCTATGAAATAGCCAACCTTTTGTTTTTTGCTTTGTGAAATCTCGGTTACCTTAGGCAAAGATTCCGTAAGAGGTCGCTTTTTTAAATTTGAGGTAATTAAATTATAATACGGCCAATAAGGTTTCATTTTACCAACCCATTGCAAGGGCATATCAATTCTCATCTTACGTGTAAAATATAGACCATGGAAAGAATACTTCATTCGCTCTTTTCTGAGCATATAACGTATCAGCTTATGTTTAAATTTTGGAATGCTTTGGTTAACCAAAGCCCTCCCTAAAACAATAAGAGTGTCCGAGGGAACACCGTTTTGACACAAGCTCGAACATCTCCCACATAAAAGACAAAAATCCAAAATCTGTTGAAGTCTGGAACTTGGGTTTATCTCATCTCCTACTAAGAGAGAGATTAAGTGCAACTTTCCTCTAGCCACCGCGGTTTCCTGTTTGACTTCCGCATATAGAGGACAGATTTGTTGGCAATTTCCACACCTACTACATAAATCTAGCATCCCCTGCAACTCGTTAATATTTACCATAGACCATCCCCCAATTCATTCCTGAGAGAATGGCAAAGCCACCGAATCTCCGAAAAATATTTTTCCAGGATTCAAGATCCCTTTAGGATCCATGGCATGTTTGATGGCTTGCATTACTCCAATCGTATCCTTGTTCAGTTCTTGACTAAGATAGGGCGCTTTCGTTGTTCCAATACCATGTTCTCCTGATAGTGTCCCTCCAAGGGAAATCGTAAGAGCAAACAATTCTCCTACAGCTTTCTCAACCCTTTCCATCTCGTCACGATCTCGAGTGTTAACAAGGAAGTTGGGATGCATATTACCGTCCCCAGCATGCCCTGCGAGGGCAAGTTTTAGGTTATACTTTATTGCAATCTCTTTGACACCCTTAATAAAGTCAATCAATTTATCTCTTGGAACCGTCGCGTCCTCGCTTATACGTGTGGGATTTAACTTAAGTAATGCCGGGGCAAAGGCACGGCGAGCGGCCCAAAGTTTTTGACTTTCTTCATCGTTTTGAGCAATAGTTATCCCTTTAGCACCGCATTTAATGCAAACCTCCTTGATGAGTTGAATCTCTCGCTCGATAGTTTCACGGAAACCATCAACTTCGATGAGAAGAATGGCTGCTGCATCAAGAGGGAGTCCTATACTGAGGGTTTGTTCTATACAACGAAGAGAAACGTCATCTAAAAATTCAAGTGCTGCCGGGACAATACGGTTTGCTATAATTCCGGATACGGTCTCAGCTGCCTGTTCTATAAGGTTAAATACGGCCATAATGGTCTTCCTCGCCTCTGGCTGAGGGATGAGCCGCAACGTCGCTTGGGTAATTATTCCTAAAGTACCCTCTGAACCAACGATTAGGCTAGACATGTTATAGCCTGTAACGTTTTTCATAGTTTGACCACCGAAATTCCATGTTTTTCCTGATGGTGAAATTACCCTTAAACCAAGAACATAGTCTCGGGTTACACCGTATTTGAAACATCTCGGGCCACCGGCATTTTCGGCAATATTTCCCCCTAGTGTTGATGTATTAAAGCTTTGAGGATCGGGAGGATAATAAAGTTTTTGTTTTTCAACTTCCCTTTGAAAAAATCCAGTAACTACACCGGGTTGAACAATAGCTGTCAAATTCTCTGGATTTATAACCTTTATTCTATTCATTCGAGTGAGAGAAAGTACAATACCTCCTTTTACAGGTACTGAACCGGCGGTAAGACCTGTACCTGCCCCACGAGGTACGATGGGTAACTCTTCCTCATTGGCGAGAGTTAAAAGCCTTACTACTTGATCTTCATTAGTTGGAAAAACAACCAGATCTGGAATATGTCGATGAAAGCTGGCATCGTAGGCATATGTTAACCTATCCTCAATTTTAGTCATGACCGATTGCTTTCCAACGATGTTCTCGACTTGATGAAGTAATTCTTTACTTGGCAAAACCTCACCCTCCTCCCCTACATTTTTATGTACCAAAAATCTCAACGTCTGAAGCTGGCAAGACACTCCGATCACTGATAAATAGTCTCAAAATGTACTAGTCTATTTGTATAAACTTATCATTTTTCAATTTCCCCAACTCAAACGAAAATAGGCCTCAATATCTTAATTAATTAATATTGAGGCCTCTAGCTTTCATATGCCTACTTCAGTACCCCGGATTCTTTGTAGAACTTCTCGGCGCCTGGATGCAGAGGAAGACCGAGGTCCTTTGTAATGGTATCTTTCGTCATATATTCAAGACTGTTATGAACACTCTTTAAATCTGAAAGGCTTTCATAGATAGCTTTAGTAATTTGATACACCAAATCTTCAGGCATATCTTTGCGAATAATAAGCATTGCATTACTTCCTAAACAAGGAGCATCCTCATTCTGTCCCTTATAGGTTCCCGCTTTAATTGTGACATATCCATAACCGGAGTTGATTTTCTTAAGTTCTTCCATTTTCTCTGGTCTTAACGGCAAAAGATTTACACCACTACCCGTTTGGGCAATTTCCTGGATGGAAGGGGCTGGCCAAGTCGTTATGGGATCAAACATATCAATCTGGCGGTCTTGTAATAGACTTGCAGAATCACTGTAAGAAACACGTTCGACCTTGGACATATCTTCGAATTTGAGTCCATGAGCTTGTAAAACAATGCGGGTTAGAGTTTCGCCTGATAATCCTTTAGGACCCGGGGAAATGGCCTTTCCTTTTAGATCTTCAATTTGCTTGATATCTGAATCTCCCCGTACAACCCATTGTAGAGCGTTAGGATAAAGCGAAGCGAGGGCTGTTATATTCTTCATTGGTTGAGTAAAGCTTTCTTTTCCCTCCATGGCCTCATAAGCGGTATGAGCAAAAGTGATGCCTATGTCATACATCTTTTGATCTACTCCCTTAATATTAGCTTCCCCACCGCCCTGCTGGACAGAGACCACGCTCCCGGGGATCTTATCTTGAATGATCTTACCAAGTGCTCCGCCGAGGGGATACCATGTTCCACCAGCCGGTCCACTCGCAAGAGTTATATTGATGGTTTTGGTAGTGGACGCGTTACCTGTGCTCTCCACTGGCTGGGTTCCACCACACCCTGTGGTGCTAAAAATCAAGCTTCCCATTAAAACAATCCCTAAAAGTTTAGAAATTTTTTTCATATTTCTCCCCCTCTTAATTATTACTTTCATAACCTAAATTGAAAGCCTCAAGATTGAGTTCTAAAATCCTTTCAGGTAACTCTTCTTTTAATACCTTTATAACACTCGTGTTTTTGAGGATCGAACAAATTCTAAGGACAACACCCAAAGCAATTGAATTTAGTATTTTAGTATTACCTAACTCAATTGCCCTATGGTTGAATGAATAGCCAATGTCATTTTCTCTACAATTAGTTGTTACGATTTCTTGATCATATAGAATGATACAATCGTTTGTTACATTGCCTTTGTATTTGTCGTAAGCGACTTGGCTCAAAGCCAAAATTAAATTTGGTTGGTCACATTTAGGAAAATATATTTCTTCATCACTAATGATGACCTCAGCCTGGCTATACCCCCCTCTCGTTTGCGCACCGTAGCTTTGAGTTTGGATAACTTTTTTGCCTTCAAATATCGCAGCTTTTGCTAAAACTTCACCTGCTAAAATCAGGCCTTGACCTCCGGTTCCAGCTAAAATAATTTGCCATCGTTTACCTCTCAACGTCCCCCCTCCCATTTGCAATCATTAATTTGTTGGTACATAGTATAAAAGTCAGGGCGGTCCTTATTAACAAATGTCCCAATCGCAAAATGTTGTAATTTATCTTCGTCTGTCATATGTTGATATCTAGACACAGAAACGGCTTTATCCTTAAGCCAGTGCATATTCGCTACAGGGCTAGAGTTAATATTGTATCGACCAAAGTAAGTAGGACAGGGTGTTATCACCTCAATCAAACTAAATCCTTTTTTTTGAATGCCTTCTTTAAGGAGGTTCTTCAGACTAACTACATGAAAGGGTGTGGTACGTGCCACAAAATTTGCACCAGCGGCTTCTGCGAGTGAGCAAATATCAAAACCTGGTTCCGCATTACCCAGGGGAGAAGTCGTGGTTTTGCTTTTGAGTGGCGTCGTCGCAGAATATTGACCTCCGGTCATTCCATAATTGAAGTTATTTATAACGACCGCTGTTAAATCAATGTTACGTCTAGCAGCATGAATGAAATGGTTTCCCCCTATTGTTACTGCATCTCCATCTCCCATTAGTGCAATAACTGTGAGGACTGGGTTCCCTAATTTTACTCCTGTTGCGTAGGCTAAAGCGCGGCCATGAGTACCATGTAAAGCATGTGTTGCAACATAATCATCTGACTTTCCCCAACAACCAATACCAGTTACTGTGACAACCTCTTTCGGTGCAAGCCCTAATTCAGCTAAAGCGATAGCGTAAGCATGCAGTACAATTCCGTCTCCACAACCGGGGCACCAAATATGAGGAAAATGTTCTTCTTTTAAGTAGTTCTTGTAAGAATTTGTGGACATCAACGTATCACCTCCTCAATTTTAGACATAATTTCGGAAGGCATGATTATTTCTCCGTCGATACGGGTAATGGAATAGATAGGAGTCTGAAGAGAATTTAAACGAAGTATTTCCTGTGCAACTTGCCCAAGATTCATCTCCGGGACAATGATAACTTTAGCCTGGGAGAGTGCCTCTTTGACTTGTTCATCCGGGAAAGGCCAATGAGTGATTAATCGAAGAAGGTTAACAGACAACCCTTTTTCTTGAGCATCTACGACAACCTGTTTTGCAGTCCTTGATACAGCTCCATAAGCTATGATACAGACATCTGCCTTTCTTGGTCCAAACCATTCTACTTGAATGATATCCTCTTGGTTCCTCTCAATTTTTCGGTGGAGCCGACGAACCAATTGGTCTGCGGTTTGAGGTTTACTATGGGTAAAACCTGTTTCGTCGTGACACGAACTGCTGATATGCACAATATATTCTGACCCAAAAGGGGCAATCCTTGGGATATCATCATTTTCAGTTTGATAAGCTCTGTATTCTTTTATGGGTTTGTTCGGTAATTTTCGATTAACAATTACTAAATCTTCCAACTCTGGAATTACAAGATCTTCTCTCATATGTCCGATTACTTCATCACTAAGTAAGATAACTGGGATGCTATATTTCTCAGAAAGGTTGAAAGCGCGCAAGGTCAAATCGTAAAATTCTTGGACTGAAGAAGGGCTTAAGACAATAATAGGGTGATCTCCATGTGTCCCCCACCGCGCCTGCATAACATCTCCCTGTGCAGGGCGTGTAGCAAGTCCCGTACTTGGGCCGTTTCGTTGAATATTTACCAGGACACAGGGAACCTCTGTATATATGGCCATCCCGAGATTCTCTTGCATGAGTGTAAATCCAGGGCCACTCGTTGCCGTAAACGCTTTCGTTCCGGCTGTAGATGCCCCAATCACAGCAGCCATACTTCCCAATTCATCCTCCATTTGTAGAAATACTCCTCCAACTTGAGGTAGGAATTTTGCACATAACTCTGCAATTTCGGAAGAAGGAGTAATTGGGTAACCG
Organism: Desulfosporosinus sp.; assembly: GCA_003513495.1. Lineage (GTDB taxonomy): Bacteria > Bacillota > Desulfitobacteriia > Desulfitobacteriales > Desulfitobacteriaceae > Desulfosporosinus. The sequence continues at coordinate 261,123 of DOPM01000058.1, read as the reverse complement.
GCATAAAACCGAGCCCCTGCATCAATAGCTCCAAAAACACATGCTTCATTTCCTTGCATGAATTGTTTCCCAACAGGCCTTTTCACGAAATCACCTCCAAAGTGATTGCTAAATCAGGGCATCGCCAATCACACAAATGACAGACTATACAGTTTTCAGGAACTGTTACTTGCGGCATCCCGTTATCTAGCTCTAAAAAAACTTTCTCAGAACAAAATTCTGAGCAGATACCACATCTCTTACACAAGTTTTCATCAATGCTTATACGAATCTTCTCTTTTGCTTTCATAAGCGGCCTCCCTCTTAGACTTTATGAGGTATGTCTTTAATTGTCTTTTAAAATCTTTAATAGATCTAAATATTTACAGTATCCGCTTTTACTTCTTTCTTTCGAATTTTTTGCAGTGCAAAAACAGTGCTTAACAGAATTAAGCCAAGTACATCTGTGTAAATACCTGTTTTAATTAACGACAAGGCAGAAACTATGAGAATAATCCGTTCGACCAGAGTCGCCCGCTTGAGAAGATATCCTTCGACGCCTGCAGCCAATGCAAAGATGCCAATTAATGCTCCTGTAATCGCAAGAATAATTTGCCCTGTAGTACCTATTAATAGTAAGGATGGTCCGTAAACAAACATGAAGGGTACAATAAATCCTGCGATAGCAAGTTTAAAGGCAGACCATGCTGTTTGGCTCACGTTCGAATTGGCTATACCTGCTGCTGCATAGGCCGCAAGTGCAACTGGTGGGGTTACTGCCGAGATAATGGCAAAGTAGAATGCAAAAAGATGTGCAGCAATCAAGGGAACACCTAGGGTAACTAAAGCTGGAACAATTAATGCAGCCTGAATGATATATGCCGCAACCGTGGGGAGACCCATACCTAAAAATAGGGCTGTAATCATTGTGATGAGAAGAGCCAGGAGTTGGCTTCCGCCGGCAGCCGCCATGATCAAAGCGCTTAAACGAAGACCAACACCTGTGAGAGAAATAATCCCTATAATAATCCCCGCTGATGCAGTTGCTACGGCAACTTCAACAATTGTTTTACCAGATGTTTCAAATACCTTCCAGTAATCGATAAGTTTTATTAATTTTGGTGTTCTTAAGTATGTTACTGCCAGAAGGACTAATGAGGAATAAAGTCCTGCTTTTAAGGGACTATATCCCATCATCAGGAAATAGATAATCGAAATAAATGGAAGGATGTACTGAAACCCTTTCAAAAACTCTTTTTTGGTACTGGGTAATTCCTCTTCTGGCAGCCCCTTAATCCCTTCTTTCAGGGCCCTAAAATGAACCTGCAAAAGAATACTTAGATAGTACAGAACCGCAGGTATTGCAGCCGCCGCAGCAATCTTTAGATAGGGTATCCCAGTGAACTCTGCGATAATAAAGGCTGCCGCTCCCATAATGGGTGGAGTAAACTGCCCCCCTGTAGAAGCACAGGCCTCGACAGCTCCAGCAAAATTAGGTTTATAGTTTAACTTCTTCATGAGTGGAATGGTAAATACCCCAGTTGTTACAACATTTGCCACAGCACTGCCGGAAAGCATTCCCATAAAACCACTTGCTACTACAGCTGTCTTCGCTGGTCCTCCCCGATATTTCCCCATCAAAGCTAAGGAAATCTGAATGAAGAAATCCCCTGCACCCGTTCGTTCCAGAAAGGAACCAAAAAGAATAAAGATAAAAATATATGTTGCAGATACACCGAGTGGAATACCTAGAATGCCCTCAGTTGTAAAAAACAAATGGTCAATAATCCAACTAACATTGTAACCCCTGTGATTAAAAATACCGGGGATATGCTGACCAAAAAACGCATAAAGAAGAAAAACCATTAAAATTACTGCAAAAGCTTTACCCAAAACTCGCCGGGCAGCCTCGATCAAAACTACCATACCTGCTATCCCAATGGCTAATTGCAGAGTAGATAATGGAGTTACATAGGCAAGTCTGCTAGATATTTCTTCATTGTTTAAGGCTAGATATCCATAAGTTAAAATGGCTAGAAGAGAAAAAACAATATCATACCAGGGCACTTTTAGATCTGTTTTAGGCTTAGAGCCATTGATTTTAACCAGTAGAAACGTCAGTATTAAGGCAAATAATAGGTGAACTGATCGTTGACGTGTCGATTCAAAGATTCCGAAGATCGCAGTATAGACTTGGAAACTTGTCATTGCGACCGCGACTACACTGGCGACTTTTTGCCATGTTAAAAAATCAGATATTGTTGGCACATGGGGTTTAACCGCCATAATATTACCTCCCAAAATATCTTTACTACTTCTTTCATTAGAATTAGGAATAATTATCCATTCCAACTCAGTTTGATCGATCATCTTAAAAATTGCGTTATATAAATAATCGATAGGGTATTTTTGGTCTTGTTCACCTCCATTCATTTCAATTCTTTTAGGCATTATTATCAATGAATCAGCACTTTGTTCCGTACTCGGCATGTTGTTCCCTATTTGAGTTTATGATATACTCAAAATATTCAGACGTCAATACTAAATTCTGAAATTTCTAATTAATTATATCACCTTTTTCCCTCTTATTTCCAGTATAAACCGACCTTTATGTAAGGATGGTTGACATTATTATTAACTTGTCTATAATTTAAATTACACTAATCGAAAATTGGAGGTCGATCGGAATGGATGTCGAAAAGCATCGCTCAGAGGTTCCTGCAGTTGAAGCGGCGATCCAAATCCTAAAATATCTTAGCAGTTACAAAAACAAATTGAGCCCCTTGTCCGATATCTCCAAGAACTTATCAATTAATAAAAGCACATGTCACCGTATTCTAAAGGTTTTGGAGGATTACCACATAGTATTTTTTAATTCTGAAACAAAGCAATATAGCCTTGGAACATACTTAATTGAACTTGGAGCAAGAGCCTCAGAGTTTACAAATTATTTAGAAGTTATAAGACCAATTTTAAGATGGCTTTGTACTGAAACTAAACAAACTAGTGTATTGCTCGAACCAATTTCTGACACTAAGTTAATGTATGTGGCGAAAGAAGAAACTAATTCGCCAATCCGTATGACGGTTAGCATTGGGCGCCAGTTTCCATTAACCAGTACCTCATTCGGAAAATGTTATTTGGCTTTTTCTGATAAAGCCGAGGCAAACAGACTAATCAACGAAATTGGTTTTAAGCAATTTACTAGTAAGTCCATTACCAATGTTCAACAGTTTAAAAACGAGTTAGATAAAGTAAGACTAAATGGTTATGCTCTGAGCTTAGAAGAATATACACCTGGAGTATTTGGAATTGCGGCACCGATTTTTGATGTTCAGGGTAAAGTCATCCTCGTAATAGGTTGTGTAGGTTTGGCTCACCAGTCCTACTGTCCGCCAATCAATAGATGTGCTGAATTGATTACTGAAGCGGCCAGAAGAGTCACTGAACTCCTTGGCGGTCGAATGGTAAGTATTCTATAAGGTGTTAGGAGATTTGTTCCATTTTTTTAATTTCTTCATTTTTTGAGAATCTCTTTTTAGAATTTAAAAAAGGTTAGGAACTATTATTTCGTTCCTAACCTTTTTTCTGATTTTTTTGTTACAGAAGTAATCTATCCAGTCCCCAAAACATCGTCATCCCAAAGACGATCCCTAAAAAAAGATTGGGCACGAATCTAGAAAAGAGAAAGGTCAAAATACCTGTCCATAAATAAGGATTTTGTATAAGTACAATTGTTCCAGCCGGTGTTACCAACTCTGGAACAACTAAGGCTGCTAGTAAAGCAATGGGAACCAGTTCGATAAAATCCCGGGCAAAGCCTTGAACATTCTTCCCTTTGAACAAAAGAAACGGTAACACCCGCGAACCATATGTGACTAAAGTCATTAATAAAATGGTTAGTAAAAGCTGGTCTGACATAAGTACCTTCCCTTCTCTGCTAAGGCTTTACTCAGGGCATGCTCTTAGGAACGTCAAACCCGGGCTGATGGGCTTTCCTCCCACGCCACCATGCCCCAATACCTGCGGCAAGGACGACGCTCATAATTAAGTATAGTTTCCCTGGAATAAGTAGTTTGAAAGCAACGGCTAGTAAGGCCGCTAGAAGATACGTCATATAGTTCTTTTTAGACAAGGATGATGCCGTTAATATAATGAACAGAGCCAAGAGAGCAAATTGAAAACCTGAGAACTGCACTGGGAGCCATTTACCAATCAGACCACCTATGATTGTAAAGGTGACCCAAGTTGTGAAAGCCCCGATATTAATCCCTAACATAACTCGGCGACGATTTTCTTCTCTGTCGATATCCTTCAAAACATTTGTATTTAGCACAAAGGTTTCATCTGTAAGCCCTTGGGCCAAACCCAAAGACCAGGGAAGTGTTCTTTCTGGGAAAAAGGGGACAACGGATAAGCTCATCAACAGATGTCGAATATTGACAATCAGGGTGGTAACACCGATCATCAATGGGGTCGCTCCTTGATGGATCATTTCAATGGCAATGAACTGCGAGGCACCTGCGAAGACAAAGAAAGACATCAGCCCAGCTTCCCAAAAGGTTAAACCGAACTGAGTCGCTAGGATTCCAAACGTTATTGCCACTGGCGTATATCCGATTACAATGGAGAATGATTGACTCAGGCCGTACAGAAAGCCCTTGTCCTCAGTTACTCTTTTCTGTTTCTCTTTCTCTCTAAGCATTTGATTATCCAGCTACTTTCTTAATGACGGTTAGAAATTCAGGGTAAGAGACATCTGCAGCGGCCATGTCCTCTATGCTAACCCCTTGCTCTGATAGCATACCAGAAATAGCCCAAGCCATGGCTAAGCGATGATCTCCAAAGCTGCTGGCTTGGCCTCCGTACAAGGAAGTCTGACCCTGGATGTGCATTCCATCAGGGCGTTCCTCAACCTTAGCTCCTAAGGCATTCAACCCCTCAACTACGGTTTTTATCCGATCTGTTTCCTTAACTCTTAATTCCGCAGCATCTCGAATCAAGGTTTCCCCTTCCGCTAGGCTTGCTGCTACAGCAAGAATAGGGATTTCATCAATTAAGCGGGGTATCATATCCCCTGAGATTTCAATCCCTTTAAGTTTTGCCGGGCGGACTCGTAACGTTGCCCTCGGCTCTCCACAGATTTCCGAGGAGTCCAGCAATTCAATATCCGCACCCATGGCTTTTAAAACATCTAGGATTCCAGTACGAGTTGGGTTCACACCTACATCCGGTAAGACGATCTCCCCTTGACCAACTAAACTCCCCAAGACAAGAAAAAAAGCCGCCGATGAAATATCCCCAGGTACGGACACAGCCTGCCCGTTTAAGCGACTACCCCCATGAACTCTGACCAGGGTTCGGTCACTCTGAACGTCGACGCCGAATCCCCTCAGCATGCGCTCAGTATGATCCCGAGAGAGCGCGGGTTCTTCAACGCTAGTTTCCCCCCTTGCTCTTAATCCGGCAAGAATGATGGCTGACTTGATTTGAGCGGAAGGGACAGCGGTTCGAAAACTTTGCCCCTGTAATTGCCCACCCATCATTGTTAAGGGAGCAAAGTTACCGTCCCCACGTCCCATTATCTGAGCACCCATTTGCTTTAGAGGATCTGTAACTCGCCGCATGGGGCGTGAGCGAAGAGATTCATCTCCGCTCATTGTTACGGTAAACGGACTTCCGGCTAAGGCTCCCAGCATTAGCCTCATGGTCGTCCCAGAATTACCTGCGTCAAGAACATCAATTGGCTCTTGCCACGTTTCCATGCCTTCGCCGCGAAGCCAGACCTCCGTTCCCTTTCTCTCCCAGGAGACTCCAAGTTGTTTTAGGCACTGAAGCGTACTTAAACAATCCTGGCCCAGAAGAAAATTTGATACATGTGTTTCCCCATAAGCCATGCCTCCGAAGAGCGCAGCCCTATGTGAAATCGACTTATCACCAGGAACCTTGATTTCTCCTCTTAATTTTGAGACCGGCTTTATAAACACGCCCCCCATAGATGTTTTCCCCCTAGCTATGATTACTCTTTGAACTTCTATACTAACGTACCCTAATTTATAGTTTCTTTTCGAGCCCTATGGGCTTTTCGAAAGGCTTCCGCTATCATCTCTCCGTCTCCCTGTTGAAGGGATTCCCTCAATTCGTTAATTCGTTGTTCCCAAAGGGCAAGTCCCCCTAAGATTGCATCAGCATTCTTTACCATAATCTCTTTCCACATCTCTGGGGAACTGTCTGCAATACGTGTTAAATCTCGGAAACTCCTACCCGCTAATGCCAGAGGAGATTCACCCTCTTTAGAAGCATCCTGGGCAGCTAGGGTTAACGTTACTGCTAATAGATGAGGAATATGACTGACCATTGCCACTTCTACATCATGATTATCAGGTTCTCGGAACACGACTTTAGCACCAAAGCCCCGTACTGTATCAACCAGTTTTTGAACCACTTGCTTAGGGCAATCCTTGCCAGGGGTTAGGACGTAGGGATATCCCCGAAATAGGTCAGGATCAGCGACCCCAAACCCGGATTGTTCTGAACCCGTCATAGGATGCCCGCCGACAAAATGGAAGTTATAACCCATTTGATTATCCAATAGTTTCTTGCAAATCTCGGTCTTTATACTTCCCACATCCGTTACAATCGTCCCCTTGGGGATCTTACCTACTAATTGATCAAGACCTCTTGCTAAGACATGAAGAGGCAGGGCTAAAACGATTAAATCCACGTCTAAGAACTCCGGCATAGATGTCCACCCGGTTTTCAGCCAGCCTCTTCTCACGGCTTCATCGATACTAGCCTTTTCCGAGTCAACTGCACACACATCCCAGCCAGCCTGATGCAAGGCTCCGGCCCAAGACCCGCCAATCAGCCCCAATCCAAGGATACAAGCCCTAGGTATCCGCTGGCCTGACCAACCGGGTGTTAAAATTCTCTCATCCTCCGGAATTACAAATTTTTCAGTCAACATGATGACTCACTTCCCCTAACTCACGATCTAATGCGGAAGTAAGTCTTACCAGATCAGCCATCATATTTTTAAACTTTTCAGGTGTCAAGGACTGCTTTCCATCTGAAACAGCCTTTTCGGGATGAGGATGAACTTCAACGATTAAGCCATCCGCTCCTGCAGCAAGGGCTGCTTTCGACATTGGATGGACTAAATTCCATTTTCCTGTTCCATGACTGGGGTCAATAATGACTGGTAAGTGGGAAAGAGCGTGTAAAGCGGGAACCATACTTAAATCGAGAGTATTTCGGGTATAACTTTCAAAGGTTCGGATCCCCCGTTCACAGAACATAACTTGGTAATTTCCCCCGTCCAGGATATATTCGGCCGCCATCATCCATTCTTCTAAGGTTGCCGAGGGGCCTCTCTTAAGAAGAACTGGTTTTCCACACTTTGCTACTTCTTTGAGAAGGATAAAATTCTGCATGTTCCGGGCACCAATTTGAAGAACATCCGCATAATCTGCTACCAAAGAAACATCCCGTGCATCAATAACCTCTGTAATTACCAGCAAACCGGTTTTCTCTCGAGCTTCTGCCAAATAACGTAATCCTTCTTCCTCCAGCCCTTGAAAGGAATAAGGAGAGGTACGCGGTTTGAAGGCACCTCCGCGCAAGAAGGTCGCTCCTGCTTCACGCACTGCTTGAGCTGTTTCTAAGATCTGAGTTCTACTCTCAACGGCACAAGGCCCTGCCATGACATGAACCTTGTTTCCACCAATTTCCTGGTTGCCTATCCGAATAATACTGTCTGCCGGGTGAAACTCCCGACTAACTAGTTTATAGGGTGCCAAAATGGGCACAACTTTTTCTACAAAAGGAAGTGCTTCTAGATCAAGCGCTTCAAGTCGTGTGCGATCCCCAATGGCCCCCATAATGGTTTTTTCTACTCCCTGAGAAAGATGGACTTTGAATCCCTCTTCCATTAAGCGTGTGGAAACCTCTTCAATCTGTTCTACCGTTGAACCCATTTTCATAACAACAATCATCTTTCCTACCCCTTTCTACCATCCTACATCTTTTACATTTTACCTTCATTCATATGCATTAAACTAGCTTTGTGAGCTAAGTTACTGCCTGGGAGTTTAGAGATGGGTTCGCGGCAAGCTAGGTTTTACTTTCCGAATAGTAAAAAAGCACCCTGAATAGAGGGTGCTCTAACTCTTAATCGCGCCCATCCTACTATCCTACACTCTTTGACCTAGTCCTGATACAGTGGAAACAAGGATACCGTTCTACGTAAGCTTTGCCAGACAAAGCTTGCTAAACCATCATGAATTTTTAATTAAATTTAAACTATCTTACCATAGAAAGGGCTCTTCTCACAACCCCTATTTTATATCTTGATGATTCATGAGATAAAAAGCTATATCAAAGGTTAAGAAAATGTCTGCGCTATGAATACTGCTTTAATAATTAAGTAAAAAACAGTATGTCAAATTGTAGCCAATTGACATACTGTTTTTACACTATTCACTAATTCTTTTTGGAATAACGTCTGGTACAGGTGCTTTCACCCGCTGCCAAACAACTATCAGTTTGGATTGAAAAATCAGATGATATTGTCTTTAGGGCAGTCTCAAACCACTTATCGCATCCTTCTTGGCATTGCCCCGGTGCTCCGTAATCCTTGTAGGAATCGATCCATGGACAGGCATCATGGATGACTAGAATGTCATCTCCATCCTTAGCTAACCTTGCATTTTCTCCCATGACAAGACTTGCTCGCACAAAGGACATTGCTATTTGTTCAAGGTTTGCTGTATCCCGACCACGCTTTAGATAGCTTTCTGCCGTACCCTCCCCGACTGATTCCCAAAAGCGGTTAACCAGGTCGGCCGTTTCTTCTGCCCCATACTTCTCCTCGAGAACCATCCTCCATCGATGAAAAAAATCATGGGAAATAAAAATCATTGAACGCCAATTACGTTCCAGTTTTTTCATAACGTCATTATTAACTTCTGTCAAAGCCGTTTCCTCCTCCTTGAACCTAATCCTACATTGTTAACTGACCTAATACAGGTTTGTAAACACCAACCCTTAACAGGAGGTAAAATAGGAAGTAATGCCCTACCAGATCAGCGGCAGTGATTAAACCAACCACTCCTGCGCCACCGTGAGTACCCACAAAGTAAGACATTAGGAGAGTAAATACAAGCCCAATGCCTAGGGCCAAAACATAAAATGGCAAGGCGAAAGTTCCCCTAACTAGAAGGCGTAGCGACTCTTTCGCTGCGGCAGTTGCATTGGCCATACTTAGCAAATAGAGTATCATAATAATCAAATTTGTTAACAACAAGACTATTTCCATATTACTTAAGAAAATAGTTTCAACTGCCACTTCGGCAAAACCAAATTCAATCAGAAATAGCGTAAGTGTGGTTCCCCCAAGCAAAGAATAAAACAAGCAGAGCACTGGCATCATGGCTGTATTCCATAAAGGAATAGAAGGCGAAGAGTTCATTAGAAACCCGTCATAGATCGCCACGACAAAGGCACTTATTCCTGCAATTACTGCGAATACCGAACTTGCAGTACTCCCTATTGGAGAGAACAAATAGATTGTTCCTGAGACCATCATTATCATCATAGCCCAAAATCCGCGAGCAACCCAGGATGTTCCAGGTTTCGTAAGACCTCGCCAAAATCGTTCTGGTCTCCCTAGATAGAGCAGATGGGCACCACCTTTACCGATAAGCACAATCAGCAAACCCACTAAGGCTCCCACCCAAGAATTGATAAAAAGTGACATTAGGAATAGACCTGAACCAATTTTTCCAAAAAAGAACGCCGCAGCTATCAAAGTTGCCCATTCTGTTTGTAGACGAAAACCGGAAACAAATTCCTTACCTACCAAAGGCGTAGTTTTTGCCAACTTGGTCACCCCCTATTCTATATAATAAACGGAAGGTTCTGTATTATCCTCAGATAAGGGCTGAAAGCCCCCCCGCTGACGGATCAATCGACTTACCTTACTTTCTGGGTTAGATAGGTCACCAAAGATACGCGCATCAGCAGGACAAGTCTGAACACAGGAGGGATCCAATCCTTGATCCACCCGTTCTACACAGAAGGTACATTTCAGTACGACACCTTCCTGCCACTTAGGATATTTCACTTTTTCAAAGGGTGTCAGTTCTTTGCCGAAATAACCATTTTTCAGGGAACCTCTCTTCAAAAATATCCTATTTTTATACGGGCAAGCTACGTAACAAGCTCTGCAACCTATGCATTTTTTATGGTCTACCAAGACAATTCCATCTTCACGCTTGGTAGTAGCCCCTGTCGGGCAGACACGGACACACGGTGCATCGTCACAATGATTACATAATATAGGAATGAACTTTTTCTTAACTATGGGATATTCCCCAGCCACTTGCTCCAAAACTTTAGTGAAGAGTACTTCTGGCGGAGTACCATTCTCTGCCTTACAGGCAATGGTACAGGCTTGACAGCCTACACACCTTTTTAAATCAATAACCATTCCTAAATGCATCAGCGTTAACCCCCCCTCAAATTTTAAAAATTTTAACCTTTGTCGAAGTCTCCAAGTGCCCTGTCATCCCATCTGTCCATTTGACATCCGCAGGCAGTAAGCGATTAAAATGAGTATTATTCTTCTTTGGTATGGGATGATTCGACCAGCGGCTGATCCCATTTGACAAAGCTATACACCCAGGATGGATTTCCTCAACGACACTCGCCCGACCAGTTACTTCACCAAAAGGTGATTGGATCCGGATAGCGTCACCATTTTTAATTCCCTTGGCTTTAGCTGTTTTAGTATTAATCATAGCGCCCATATGCATAGGGATATTTTCCATCGCCTCGTTAATCCAAGGTATCGAAGTGCTTTCCGAGAAATTGAGTAAGGTCTCTTTAAAGGCAAAGGCATAAAGATCATATTCTGATGGCAGGTTGTGCAAAGGATGACTATCCCGCCATATAGGAATCGGCAAATAACTGGAAGTATCCCATTTTCGTCCAGCTGCTTTCATTTTGACTTGGAGGTCATCCCCCGTTTCTTTAAAGAAATTGAAATAAATGGGGATCCGATGTCCTCGATAAGGCATATACATTTCTTCTAGTGTCTGATGTCTTACCGTATGTCCATTTTCTTGGAACCAATCGAGACCATGATCAGGGCCATAAATACTCTTAGCCATTCGATCTGTAAGCTCAAGATTCGTATACTTTTTATCCGGTTGCAAGTAATACTCGGGTTTTAGGAAGACTGTGAAGTTCAATAGGCCATTCCACTGCTCCAAGAAACCAATGCGCGCTGCCAGTTCGGTTAATATATCAGTAGCGTCCCGACTATCGTATAAAGGTTCTATAACTGGACGACGATAAACGTGACCGGTAATCACCGGAGGCTCAATATCTACAAGTAGATGGGATTCCAGATAGGTATGATCAGGGAAGACAATATCTGCCCATTCAGTCGATTCATTAAGGACAACATCGATAGCGACGATAAAATCTAAGCGTTTAAAAACTTCCATAACTTTATCTGTTGCCGATAGATTCCACATGGGGTTAGAATGCTCAATAATTAAGGCCTCTGGCTTAAAGTCAAAACCATGTTTCTCTGGGTATAAAATGTTATCTGCACTAAGGTGACCAGGGTCAATTCCTATCGGGAACCATTCCATCAGTTGGAAGCTGTAAGGATTGTTGGCATAATCGTAGGGTGGGTGCAATAGATGGGGCTGGGGCTTAATCATCCCGTCCGCTCCCGGTTCCACAATTAAACAACGATGATCTAATCCGACCCCAATGTGACCTCCAGGTACATCAATGTTGCCGATAATTAGATTAATTAATTTCATGGCCAGAGAATCCAAACCACCGTCGACATGACCTATGGCTCCGCGGTAATAGTTAACGCCTGCCGGGCGATAGGGATATTCCTTACCATCAATAACAATGGTACTACCAATCCGAGCAGCTTCCCCGTATTCACGAGCGATCCGTCTAATGGTTTCAGCAGGTATAGTGCAAATCTTGGACATGCGCTCTGGTGTATGATTCTTTAACGTATCTTTAATTAGCTGAAATGACGGTCGGCATTTGATTCCATTTACCGTATAATTTCCTTCAATAGCATATTCTTGGATACTGTTATCATCAAAACCTTTGGGTGAGCCAACCCCAGCATCCCAAACCAGCGCCTTCCCAGTTTCAGGATCGCGAACCAAATTACCATCCGGCCCTACAAGGTAAGGACCATTTGTATACTTTTTAATAAATTCCGCATCATAGATATTGAGTTCGTGAAGTAGAACATTAACCATGCCTAAGACGAAGGCCCGATCGGTTCCGGGTAGCACAGGTATCCATTCATCGGCCTTAGCAGCTCCAGTCGACATTCTTGGTTCGACTACAACGACCTTCATTCCTCGATTAACCCTAGCCTCCGCCATACGTTTAATGGATCCAGCCACATGCAAGTGGGAAGAAAATCCGTCGCCTCCACCAATTTGAATCCAATAATTGCAATATTCATAATCATTAGTGCAAGCAAAAGAGCCGTCTAGTGTTCCATTGATGGGGTGATAAGCAGCCCCGCAATATTGCCCAACCGTTGAGAAATAATTTGCTGATCCAAAAGCTGCACCCCAGCCCCAAATGTGAATACGATGAAAATCATTGATTGAAACTAACAGTTTACGAGGGTCTTCGTCTCGTATCTTCTTAAGTTTTTTAGCAGTTATATCGTAAGCTTCTTCCCAGGAAATTGCTTGCCACTTAGGATCAATACCTATTCCCTTTTCAGGGTTTGTTCTTTTTAAAGGAGTTTTGACCCGGTTAGGATCGTAAAGACGCATGATTCCCGCTTGGCCTTTGGGACAAAGCTTCCCCTTATTGTTCTCGTTATCGGGATCCCCTTCAATTTTAACAACGATCCCATCTACAACGTGAACCCTAATTGCGCAACTATGAATACACATTTTACAGGCGCTTTTTGCCCAGTAATCCTTCTGGGCTGTTAATTCTGCTTGACGCAAAATCCATACCTCCTTCTTTAACTCCTCAGCTTTATTCCCGTTTGACAAAACACTTGTCATCAAATTTATAATTATCAAGATAATCTGTTTCAAATAATTCTTTTAGGGCCAAAACTCTTGTGGTACAATAGTTTCAGTCTAGGGAAAGCCGCAATTTTCATTTACAGGAAAATGCGTGGTACATCCTTTTGACCTCCTGGAACCCTTCCGTTACAAGGGTTCCAGGTTTTTTTAACAATCAAAATTCTAGCTTTATCGAGCCTTGCTCCACCAGCTCTCTTCTTTTCACATTCTATAGGCTTCTCTTAAGGAAACGACCTTCAGCCTCAGAGACCATTTTTCCATCAATGACTGCAACCTGCCCTCCTTTGATGGTCATAACCGGCCATCCCTTTAGCTCCTGTCCGTCATACAGGCTAAAGTCGGCCCTTGAGCCTAGTTCCTCATGACGTACGGTTTTAACCAAATCTAGATCTATAACCACAAGATCGGCATCACTGCCCGGTGTAATGGTTCCTTTACGTGGGTAGAGACCATAGATCTCTGCTGGGTTTTTGCCCATAACTTCAACCAGACGAATAAGATCAAGCTTACCACTGTTGACTCCATAATGAAGCATTACTGGTAAACTAGTACCTACTGCTGGATAACCGGGCATTGCGCCCCAAATTCCTTTTTCCGCACCCTTCAGATCTAACGTCAGCGTAACATTGTCCGTACCGACTGTATCCAATAAACCGCTTGCTAACCCCTGCCAGAGGGCATCGACACTTTCTGGCTCTCGGAAAGGCGGAACCATGTGGGCAACTAGCCCTAAAGGACTGAATTTATCGATAGATAGGTAAGGCGATGTTGTTTCGGCAAAAAGTTTTGGGTAGCGCGGTTTCAGTTCCGCCAATGCCCTTACACTCTCAGCAGTGGAAACATGAACTATATACATGCGGCTCCCTGCCAGATCATTGAGATAAGCGGCCCTGCGTACTGCATCTTCTTCGGCAGCATTAGGATGTGTATCCGCCCAATCAGCAAGGGTTTCACTACCTCTAGCCTTTACTTTTTCAGTAGCTACTCTAATAAGATGAGGATTTTCCGCATGCACACAAACAATTGCCTTGTCCCCTAAAGCAGCTACCGTTTCCAGAGTTTGAAGCATAAAGCCATCGTCAACATCTGGTATAAGCCCGGGGATCCCTGACATGTACATCTTGAAGGAGGTAATACCAAGTTCCTTAGCATAGCTAGTGATTTCACTTTGCTGTTCGGGAGTCATAATGGCCAAATGGAAAAAGACATCAGCAGCAGCTTTAGCATCGGCGAGATTAATAACATCTTTAAAATAAGACATATATGGATTAGGTCCACCCATAAAAGCACCTACAGTCGTTATACCGCCCAATAAGGCTGAAGCTGTTTCTTTTTCCATCTCTTCTGCTAAATCACCAAAAATACCTAAATGGATATGAGGGTCAATGAGACCAGGTAATACATATTTTCCAGCTACAGAGATTTCTTTCTCACCGCTTAGACCTGTACCAATTGCCACAATCTTACCGTTTTCCATCGTTACATCTGCCTCAACAATACCTTGGCCTGGAATGACTAAACGACCATCTTTTAATACTAATTGGCCCACTCTTAATTACCTCCCCTTTTTAGTAAATAGATTAATTATTTAAAAGATTCAGAGAATTTACATCCTTTTCACTGAAATTCTCTAAATCAAGTACCCGTAAATCAGTAAAATCTCAAGAAGTGAATATAATCAAGTTGAAAATTTGCGATGTAAGCGTTGCCAATTATTATCAACCTCTATTTGAATTTCCTCGATCTGAGCTTGATTAAGATGTCTATACCTTTTTTGAAGAGATAAATACTGGTTAATAGGTGTACCTTTAGAACCGTAATTTAACGTATAATGTTCACCATTTTCTACTTCATACAAGGGAAAAACCCCTGTTTCTACTGCAAGACGAGAAACTTTTGGTCCAGCATTGTCTGCCAATCCCCAGCCATCTAGACAGGGAGTCAAAACTACGATAAATCGTAACCCCCTTATTCCCTTGGCCTTAGCAACTTTCCGCGCCAAATCTTCTGGATAACCTGTAGTAGCAGTAGCCATATAGGGAATACGGTGGGCCGCCATAATTTCTGCCAAGTTTTTCTTTGGCGTCGGCTTCCCGGCGGGAGTAGACGCTGTGTATGCTAGGTAGGGGGTTGAGGAGCTTTTCTGAGCTCCAGTATTCATATACCCTTCATTATCTAAACAAATGTAAATAAAATCTTCATTCCTCTCTGCCGCAGAAGATAAAGATTGAAAGCCAATATCATAAGTTCCACCATCACCAGCAATAGCTACAACTTTAGTATGGTCATTACCTTTGGCCTTCAGTGCACGAGCAATACCTGTTGCTGAGGCCGCACTTGCCTCTAGAGTCGTCTGATATACTGGCATCCGCATCGAGCTTAAGGGTTGGGGACCGGAAATTATTGCGATACAAGAAGGAGGCACTACTCCGATGGTATCAGGGCCTAAAGTATTAACAATATAACGCATAGCCAAGGCTTCACTACAACCTGGGCAGGCAGCGTGACCGGAATTAAACACCTTTTCTTCATTGATTTGATAACCCATATTCGTATCACCCCTTCCAAACAGAGCTAGCGATTGGTGTAGTACTCATGGCTTCTCGAACTAGAGCTGCAATATTATTTGGTGAAATATTCGTACCACCTACACCGGTCAAATAACCATGTACTCCGGGTCCATCGTCCACCCCATATAATGCTGCCTTTAGTTCTTGATGAAGAAAGCCACCTGTACCAGGAGCAAAATTACGGTCCAAAACCATTACTTTAGGAACAGACATCAAGGCCTGGCGCACCGCTTCAGTTGGAAACGGCCTGAATAATTTAACCTTTAATAAACCAACTGGGACTCCCTCCATGCGCAGATTATCAACTGCATCTCGGGCGGTTCCTACCATACTTCCCATTGTCACTATCACTAATTCAGCATCATCACAACGATACTTTTCAATAATTCCATACCCGCGTCCCGTCAGTTCCTGCCACTCAGTATCAGCTTCTTGAGCCACATCAATGACACTTTCCATTGCCAAACCTAGATCTCGACGATGACGATAGAACATCTCTTGATTGACAGTATTCCCCCAAGACTCCCCGATCTCTGGATCTAAACGATGGAGGGGATTAAAGGCTGGCAAGTATTGATCAACATCCTTCTGAGCTGGAACCTCAACAATATCTAGGGCATGTGACACATAAAAAGCTTCATGCATAACCATAGCTGGAAGCATAACCTTTTCGGCAACTCGATACGCTTGGAGAACTGTATCCAGGGACTCTTGACCATGTTCACAATAATAATGAATCCAACCCGTGTCCCGTTGTGCCAAACTGTCAGTTTGATCGGGCCAAAAACCCCAAGGGGAACCAATTGTCCGATTGACATTAAACATGACAATGGGCGCTCTAGCTCCGGAAGCATAATGTAACATCTCATGCATTAGCATTAACCCCTGAGAAGCAGTAGCCGTAAACACTCGAGCACCGGTTAGAGAAGCTGTGATACAAGCAGCCATTGCGGAATGCTCTGATTCGGCAGTCACCAATTCAACGACCATTTCGCCGGCAGCTTGAAACTCTGATATTTTTTCAACAATAGGGGTTTGAGGGGTAATAGGATAGATAGGTACCACTTGTGGTTGAGCCAGTTTCACACCATAGGCAACAGCATGATTACCATTAACTAAAATGCGGTTGTTTTTTTCGTTCATCGTCCTGTCTCCTCCTTCAATACAACCGCTCCTCGTGGGCATTCCTGGACACAGCTTCCACAGCCTTTACAATATTGATCTAAAATGCTGTAATGTTCTGCTAAGGAAGAGTCCTTAACCACTGCCATATCTGGACAAAAGTAGAAACAATTGTCGCACTCAACACAATTTCCACAACTAAAACATCGCTCAGATTGGGACTGTGTTTGTTCAAAGTTAAAACTTATTCTGACCTCATCAAAGTTTTGAAGCCTTTGTTCAACTGGGACTAGGCCTTTACGCTCCCGAGCCTTCTCTGGGAAATAAAACATATTAATTTCTTGGTAAGCCACTTTATCTTCTGAGTTTTCCGTTTTGCTAAGGGATTGACTATCGGAAGTTTGTTCTGTTAAATAACGATCGATACTTGATGAGGCTTTTTTACCTTGACCAATTGCTGTTGAAACAAAGCGCTCTGCTGGAGTAACATCTCCGCCTGCAAAAACTCCAGGTCGACTAGTAGCTAAGTCAGCACCTACTTTAACTAGTGATTGTCCGATATTTATTACGCTATCCCATCCTGTCAATTCAGTTTCTTGGCCAACAGCCAATATAACACTGGTTGCTGAAACGTTGAATTCTGTCCCAGAACGTGGGATTGGCCTAAGTACTCCTGCCGGGAAAGCCTCATCTAAAGTAACCTTGATACAATCTAAGCTAATTCTTTCAGGACCTAAGTTTACTTTCTGAACCATCGCTCCTGCATAAATCTCTACGCCTTCTTCCAGAGACTCCGTAAGCTCATCAGGCTGAGCGGGCAGTGAATCCATAGCTTCTAAGGCTAGGACCTTAACCTGACTACCTAACCGTCGGGCTGTACCCGCTACATCTAAAGCTACACTACCACCACCGATTACGACTACTTCTTGCCCTAATTGAGGGACTTCTCCTCGATTAACCCTTTCCAGAAATTCATAACCTTTAAATACTTTGAGATCGTCCACCGAAAATTGAGGGAGTGTTTTAGAGTTCTGAGCTCCTAAAGCTAGAAAAACGGCTGAATAGTCTCTTTCCAAACTACTTAAATCATTTGCTTTAACTAAATGATTCACCTTAATTTCAATACCTAACGCTAGTAATCGTTTTAATTCCCCGTCCCAGATCTCCTTTGATAGCCGATATCTAGGAATCCCATAGCGCAAGACACCGCCAAGTTCGGGTCGAGACTCAAAGATCGTAACTTTATATCCAAGTTGTCTTAATTGATAAGCGCAGGATAGTCCCGCTGGTCCACCGCCGATCACCGCTATCCTCTGGTCTAGTTCTATTGTTGGGTGGGGTAAGGTCCAACCCTCGCTCAAAGCTAAATCGCCAATATATTGTTCAAGAGCATTAATAGCGACTGCACCATCGTATTCACCACGATTACAGGCACCCTCACAGGGATGGTGACAAATTCGCCCAGTTACTGCAGGAAAAGGATTGTTGACCACTAGAGCAGACCAAGCCTCGTGATAGAGTTGCTTCCTCGCTAACATAATCCAAGTAGGTATCTCACCGTCAACGGGACAGGCAGAGTGGCAAGGTGCTAAACGCTTCTGATAAATTGGTATTGCACTACGCCAAGTCCCTGTGTTCAAAATGTCCGTCCAACCGGTCGTCCAGATTGAAGGAACTTCCTTAAACGTTTCTTTCATTTAGCACCCTCCTTTCTTATCAATCTATACCCATCCTTACAGGATTTAACATTTTGTTCCACTTTAACCGGACTCATATCTGAGACAACTTCACATAAAACGTCTAGCGAAGGTCGTCCTAGCAAACCCGCAACTGCCCCAACCAAGGTTGTATTAACTATCCGTCCTAGCTTATTTTCTTGAGCTATAGCCATGGCATCAATTGTAACGATCCGAAACCTCCCTAAACCGTTAAAATATTCGGGTGGTTGAGCTGAGTTGATTAAGACCAACGTATCCTCTTTAGCATCTTTTAGTAGAACATCATTAAGTAGACTAGGATCGAAGCAAACTATAACATCTGGGTCTTCAATGTTACAGCGTAAACGAATGGGCTGGTCATCAACTCTAATGAAGGAACTTACAGCTGTACCCCGTCTAGCCCCTCCATAAGTGGCATAGGCCTGGACATACTTGCCTTCACGGAAAAACACGTTAGCCAAAATATCTCCAGCCATTTGAGCTCCTTGACCACCACGTCCCTGAACAATAAATTGCAGCAAACTTTACACCTCCTCCAGTTTTAACTAGTTTTATTTCAGTAATGTATTGCAAGTTTACTTCCAGCTCCTCCCTTTGAGCTACGATTTGTCCTCAAAAGCTTATTTTTGAGTGCCAACGGTACATTTATAAGGTTGAATGTTTTAAATTATTATAAATATTATAAATATTCTGATTATATTGGACGAAATCGGTTCTCTATTGTACCACTCTCCTTCTCGAAACACGCCAGCCTACGAACACTTTCCCTCTTACAACCCGTTACTAGGTTGGTACAGTAATTTACCAGTACAATTTTGATTAAAATCGGCGACTTTCTAGTTAGTTGACACCTCAGCAATTTGTTTTTGGTATATTTACGTACCAAAAACAAATTGCTAACGTGGTATAGCTTCTTGTATATAGCGTGGAGCCCTCTTCTTTAATGGGTTCCACGCTATTAAAAGGAATCTCCCGCCTACTTATTTTTATTTTGCAATGCAGCCAACACTCGTTCCGGGGTCATCGGTAACTCTTTGAATCTGATACCAATGGCATTGTAAACAGCATTTGCAATGGCTGCTGCCGTAGCAACTAACCCAGACTCTCCTACACTCTTTGCTCCAAAAGGTCCAGTATCACAAGCTGCCTCTACTAAAATTGTTTCAATTTGCGGCATGTCTACAGAGGTTAGAATTTTGTAATCCGATAAATTTGGATTCAGAGGTTTACCACTTTCCTGGTCATAACAATACTCCTCCGTTAGGGCGTACCCTATTCCTTGCTGAATTGCTCCTTCGATTTGACCCTCAACTATGGCCGGATTAATTGCTGTGCCGACATCATGAGCAGCTACCACTCTGAGAACTTCTACTATTCCGGTTTCAGTATCAACTTCAACTTCTACAAATTGGGCTGCATACACTGGAGGATTACCTGGCGGTTCTTCACTTACTACTCCGATAATTTGATTTCCATGGCTGCCAAAATGTGCACGGTGTGATATTTCTGCTATACTTACAGATTTAGCAGGCTCTTCAGAGGATTTATTACTTGCCCAGACTCTGCCACCCTTCACAACAAGTTCCGAAACCGGAGTCTCCATCATTTCAGCAGCCATTTCTAATATTTTTTGTTTAGCCTTAGCAGCAGCATTCTTTACTGAATTCCCACCGGAATAAGTTTGGCGACTGGCATGACTGCCAATATCAAACCCTGCTACATCCGTATCGGCAGTTTTGGTAATCATCACATCCTCAAAAGGAATTCCAAGTTCTTCGGCCGCAATCTGGCTTAGGGATGTACCAGCCCCTTGCCCGCAATCAGAATTACTGTAAATTAAATTAGCAGTACCATCTTCGTTTATTTTAATCATTGCCGCCGATGTTTCGTGAAGCATAGGACGTGCCCCGCTTACATGCATCATGTACCCCATCCCGACTCCACGTTTCTTGCTTCCTTGATGACTGCTTTCGTTTCCTATTTTACTTCTCTTCTTAGTCCATTCAATGGCCTTTGCCCCACTAGCGATACATTCCTCAAAGCCACAGCTTTCTATAACCCAACCGCTCCACAACCAAACCTCTCCGGCACATGGATGATTTTTGAGTCTCAGCTCCAGTGGATCTATACCTAATCTTTCTGCAATATCGTCTATCTGTGATTCTACCGCAAATACCACCTGAGGGTTTCCATAACCGCGAAAAGCACCACACTGGGTGGAGTTTGTATATACAGAATAGTTATCTACTTTTATATTCGGAGACTTATACATAGCCAAAAACCAACCAGCCACAGGACCAGCTAAGGATGGGGTGTGGGTCGCATACGCACCACCGTCAATATAAGAAGTTAACTGTCGTGCTGTAAACGTACCATCTTTTTTAACTCCGGTTTTGATGGTCATCGTTATGGGATGTCTAGATTCTGTCGCTAAAAAGGCCTCTTCTCTCGTATACTTAAGCATTACCGGTTGACCAACCTTCATAGCCAATAAAGCGGCGATGGGTTCGTTAACCACTCCTAAACGACTACCAAATGCTCCTCCCACCGGTGGTTTTATGATTCGAATTTGTCCAGTCTTTAAACCTAATGCATGGGCTGTAATGCTTCGAACTAAATGAGGCATTTGGGTCGAAGTCCAGATCGTTATTCGACCGTCTTTATCCGGTGCCGCCATAGATACACCACAGGGTTCCAAACTTACTTGATTAACCTTTGGCACGTAATAAGTGTCTTCAAAGACAAAATCAGCATCGGCAAAACCGGCATCAATATCTCCTATCACTACTGGCGTATGACCATAAATGTTTTTTTCAGCCTCATGTATTAAGACTGCCCCATCTGACATTGCCCGCTCTATATTCATTAATGCGGGCAACACCTCGTATTCTACTTCAATTAACTCTAAGGCTTGAACAGCAGTCGCTTCATCAACAGCGGCTACTGCCGCGATACCGTCGCCAACATAGCGAGCCTTATTTGTGAGAATATATTGATCCTCTACTAAAATCGCTCCTGGAGAAGGAGGAAAACCTGCACTGTTCCACAAAATCTTGGGTGTATCCTCATAAGTAAGAACAACCTTTACTCCTGGCAATTCCTTGGCTTTTGATGTATCAATACTGATAATCTTGGCGTGAGCGAAAGGACTGCGCAACACTTTACCAATTAACATATGAGGTAACATCATATCGCCAGTGTATAAAGCACTCCCACTGACTTTTTCCCTCGCGTCTACGCGTGGTACTGACTGACCTACAACAGAATAACTCATAAATGTTTTCCCTCCTTTCCCTATCGACGACTTACATCCATAATGGCTTCGACAATCTTAACATAACCTGTACACCGACAGAGGTTTCCTGTTATTCCCTCTCGCACTTGGCTTTCTGTAGGATGAGGATTGCTATCCAATAACGCCTTAGCTGTCATAACAATTCCCGGAGTGCAATAACCACATTGAATTGCCCCGTGAGCAACTAGTGCTTCCTGAATAGGATCTAATTCCGTAATCCCACCTATACCTTCAATGGTGGTAATTTGCTTACCCACTGCATCAACCGCTAAAACTATACAAGAGTTGACTGGTTTCCCATCCATTAATACAGTACAAGCACCGCATTCCCCGCTATCACAGCCCTTTTTAGTTCCAGTCAGTGCAAGATCTTCTCTAAGCACATCTAGTAAGGTCTTCTTATGAGGAACATTTACTTGATAGGTCTCGCCATTAATCAGTAAACTTATCGACATTTTCATAGTTCTTCCCCCCAAGCTTCAACAAGTGCTCTCCTTGTTAGAACACCTACCATTTGCTTACGGTAACTGGCGGTGCTGCGAACGTCGTCAATTGGATTAACTGCCTCCTTAACTAATTCCGCTGCCTGCTCAAAAGCGCTTAACGTAGCTAAAGAATTAGTCAAGCTATCTTCCGCATCCTTAATTCTCAACTGAGTAGAAGCTACAGAACCAACTGCAATCCTTGCCTGGGCAATTTGCTTTCTTCCTGGATGAGGCGTTAAAAGCACCGCTACATTAACTAGGGCAATTTCATGACTTTTTCGTTTACCATGTTTAAAGAACACACCTTTACTGTTAAGAGGTGGAAGATCTATTTCTATCGCCGTCAGTATTTCCCCTTGTTGTAAAACCGTTTGACCGGGCCCAACATAGAACTCCTGAATTGAAACCTGGCGTGATCCATTAGGGCCCATAATTAGGAGGCGCGCCTCATACATTAAAAGAACTAAAGCAACATCAGCGGCAGGAGACGCATTGCACAGATTACCCCCAACAGTCGCAAGATTACGCACTTGAGGAGTACCCAAACTCCTCGCCGCATCAACCAAGGCAGGAAAATGAAGACTAAGTAACGGGTTATCAATAAGGGCACTTATTTGTGTTAAAGCCCCAATCGAAATTGTTTGGCCCTCATAGATAAATCCCTTAAGTTCAGTCAAACCTTTTAAATTAACGATACCCTTCCAGTTCGTTAGGCCTTTCTTCATTTTAACTAACAGATCAGTTCCCCCTGCTAAAGCCCTGACCTGATCTGCCCTATCAGCTAGTATAGAAACTGCATCTGTCAGGTTTTCAGGCTCCCAGTAGTTGATATCCGACAAAGACTTCACCCCCGAAGTTCAAATTTATTTCATTGATCATTCACAGGAAATTAATAAATTTAATATTTTATATTTTCTGACTATTTTTTTGAAATAAAAAATAGGGTCTATGCTCAATGCCCTTTCGAGAGCACTGAGACTCCTTATCTACTATCACCACCTTGCAACTTTACTCTATTTAAGTCAGAGCCCCCTAATAGAGTCACAAGATTGTATATATGCAAGATCAGTTCCTAATTTGAATAAAGACGTCGATATTAGCCTGAACATCTTAAGTAGGGGCTCAGACGGTATAATCTTGGCTCTTAACGGTCCTCTTACCATGATTGACACAGACTTCAAGAATAACCTTGGTACATTTTAACACCACTTTGTTTCCTTCACTTTTTGAAATGCTGTTCCCACCCGATGACTCTTCAATTTTTACGTCACACATTATTTACCACTCTTTCCAAGAAGGTACCACCTTCTTAAGGCAAATGACACTTGCTTAGATTTTCATACTAATCAACTGACATGATTTTATATTTATGAATTTTACGAAGAACCGTAGGATGGGAAACACCTAAAACCTTGGCTGCTTGTCTTATGGACGGATAAGCCTGCAGAGTTTTACGCAAGAGTTCTATTTCCAACATTTCGACGGCTTTTTCGAAAGGCATAGGATCGTTAACCTGTATTATTAGAGCCTGATGTTTGGGAACTATACTCAGGTTAAAAGGCAAATGTTTAAGAGTCAAAACCTCATCTTCATTCATAATCAGCATTCGTTCAATCAGATTTTCTAATTCTCGGACATTACC
The DNA here is from genome assembly GCA_003513495.1 of Desulfosporosinus sp. Taxonomy (GTDB): domain Bacteria; phylum Bacillota; class Desulfitobacteriia; order Desulfitobacteriales; family Desulfitobacteriaceae; genus Desulfosporosinus. Next base: position 237,212 of record DOPM01000058.1, on the reverse strand, counting down.
TGGCCAAGGATGTCGTTCAAAAGCCATTAAAATTTCAGGTTCAAACCTAATATTTCTTCCATATTTTTGGTTAAATCTCTCTAAGAAGTGGATAGCCAAAGGTACAATGTCATCAGTGCGCTCTCTCAATGGAGGGAGATGAATTGGTACGACGTTTAATCGGTAAAAAAGATCGGCCCGAAAACTATGTTGGGCTACCATGTCTTCTAGGTTTTTATTTGTAGCTGAAACCACCCGCACATTAAATTTGACAGGTTTAGCTGCACCTACTCTAAGCACCTCCTGTTGCTGCAACACCCGCAATAGTTTAACCTGCATATTCATGGGCATTTCCCCGATCTCATCAAGAAGCAACGTCCCGCCCTCGCAAAGTTCGAAAATACCTTTTTTTCCCCCACCACGTGCGCCTGTAAAAGCCCCATCTTCATAACCAAAAAGTTCTGATTCCAGCAAGTTTTCTGGAATGGCCCCACAATTGATTTGCAAAAAGGGCCCGTTGACACGTGGACTTAACTGGTGAATCAACGTAGCCACAATTTCCTTTCCTACCCCAGACTCCCCTGTGATTAAGACGTGAGAATTGACTTGAGCCAAACGGACTATTAGTTTATAAACTCTCTGCATACTCACACTTCGGAATACAAACTCCTCATGTCGCTGCAGCTTTGTTCTCAATTCCTTAATTTCGTGGGCATACCGAATGTTTTGTTGTTCGGTATTTTCAATCCGTTCACGCAAAAGATTGAGTTCAGTCATATCACGAACATTACAAACTACTCGCAAAATTTCCCCTTTTTCGTTAAAGAAGGGACTGCCAGTTATTAAGATCTCTTTACCAGTTTTAATTATCTGTTTAATTGTTACTGGTTTTTTTTGGCTAAGAACCAGTAATGCTACCGCTTGAGAAACCGTCCCGTCATCTTGAAGCTCTCTGACATTACGACCAACGCCGTTGTCATGTTTAGACAAACCTGTAATCCTTTCATAACTGGTATTTACTCGTAACAGAGTCCCATCACCATCAATAATCCCAACGCCATCGTAAAAGGATTCAAGAATAGCCTCAAATTCATTATTTAACTCTTTAACCTTACATAACTCAGTCGCCAAAGATTCTATCTCAGAAACATCTTGAAAGACAGCAATGGCTCCAATAACCCGGTCATCTTCAATAATTGGCGTATGATTGGTGACCATGATGAGGTCACCTCGTTCAAACTTTTTTCCGAATTGGGGTTTACCACTATAGAGTACCGACGTAAGCCCTGCCGGTAATAAATCACCGATTTTCTGCCCAATAATTTTGCCAGCTGGTACTCCCAGCATGCGCTCTGCTTGGCGATTAAAGATTGTAACCCGCTCTTCGGCATCAATAGCTACAATTCCATTATGTACAGCGTTCAATACCTCTTCTAATTTATTAAACCAAGACACCTCTTTCACCTCCGTAGCAGATCGAGTGTTGTTCGATGATTCGTCTGGAAACACGGGTGCAGGAAGAAAGGTTCTCCTACACCCGTGTTTTCTATGTTTTTTCGTCAGAGCGTGGTATAGACGATCCGATTGTATTTATCCCCGTTCCTTGGCTCACGTTAGTACAGCGCCTCAATAATAGTAGCCATACCTTGCCCTCCGCCTATACAAAGGGTAACCATTCCATATCGTCCCTTGCGTCGACGCAGTTCGTAAAGAAGAGTCGTCATTAAGCGCGCTCCAGTCGCTCCAACGGGATGACCTAGTCCAATTGCACCACCATTGACATTTAGTTTCTCCATATCTAACCCAAGTTCCCGAATAACGGCTAAGGATTGGGCTGCAAAGGCCTCATTCAGTTCAATCAAGTCAATATCGTTCAGGGTCAGTCCGGCTTGTTTTAAAGCCTTTCGCACAGCTGGTACAGGACCTATTCCCATGATTTGTGGCGGTACGCCAGCCAACGCATCTGTAATAACTCTGGCCATTGGTTTAATACCGAGTTCCTTGGCTTTATCAGAAGACATTAGAACCAGAGCCGCTGCACAATCATTTCGACCACAGGAATTACCGGCAGTAACTGATCCGCCTTTCTTGAACACTGGTTTCAAACTTGCTAGTTTTTCCAGCGTCGAAACTCTAGGGCCTTCATCTGTATCAAAAATAGTCGTGCCTTTCCGTGTCTTAATTTCAACCGGAATAATTTCATCCTTAAAAACCCCTGAAGCTAAGGATCTTTGACACCGTTCCTGACTTTGAAACGCGAATTTATCCTGGTCCTCCCGAGAGATATTAAACTGTTCAGCTACATTTTCTGCGGTATCACCCATAGAAACACTGCCATAAATTGAGTGAGGTTGCCCACCAGGTCCCGCTTCTGTTAAAGAATCAACTAAAACCCCATCTCCAGCACCAAAACCATAACGGGCATTTTTAAGGTAGTAAGGTGCTCGGCTAAGACTTTCTGTTCCGCCGGCAACAACCACTTCAGCCCTTCCGGTCTGTATTTCTTGGGTTCCATTACTGATAGCTTTTAAACTGGCTGCACATTGACAATGCACTGTATATGCAGAGGCTGCTTCCGGAATGCCCGCCAAAAGCGAACTAACGCGGGCTATATTTGCTGCTTCAGTCGTTTGTCGGGACCAACCCATGATAACTTCCTCTACTAAATCAGGACTTATACCTGCCCGAGTAACTGCCTCTTTTACGACAAGGCCCCCCAGATCTTGGGGTGTAACGTCTTTAAGTGTCCCACCAATGGTGCCAATTGGAGTTCTCACGGCACTAACGATTACAACTTCTTGCATTCTGGTCCTCCCTTTTCTCCTATTTTCTCAATATTCAATCTTTAGGAATCGTGTAATGGCATACAATTAACCGATACTTCCAACTAAGGCTTTCTTAGCGGCGTAAGTATCGTCGCTTAACGCATGATCATACCGCCTTCAATACATAGAATCTGTCCAGTAATATAACTCGCATCCTGAGATGCCAAAAAGACAAAACCACCAGCCATTTCCTCCGGTTGTCCGAATCTACCCATAGGGATTCTATCAATATACTTGACACTCAAGACAGGATCTGTTGAAATTTTCTCAGTCATTTTTGTCACAGCAAAAGGAGAGATTGCATTAACAGTAACTCCATATTTAGCTAATTCACGAGCCGCAGATTTTGTCAATGCATTTATTCCGCCTTTTGCGGCGCTATAATTCACTTGCCCGATAGTACCTTGCAATCCAGCGGATGATGTCACATTTATGATTCGACCATAACCATTAGCTTTCATGTCTCCTGCCACAGCTTGCATGCAAAGAAATGTACCTTTCAAGTGGATATTTATAACGTCATTCCACTGCTCTTCCGTCATTTTGAGCATCATAGCTGGTTTACTTAAACCAGCATTATTCACTAAGATGTTAATTTGGCCTAGTTCTTCCTTAATCTTTTGAACCATTGCCATTACAGATTCTTTATTTGCTACATCTACATTAACTACGCAGGTTTTACGTCCAAGAGCTTCAATCTCCCGCACAACTTCATCTTCACGAGTGATAGATCGACTCGCTAGTCCAATATCTGCTCCCTCATTAGCAAATGCTAAGGCAACGGCCTTGCCTATGCCATCCTTTGCACCAGTCACTAACGCTACTTTTCCAGCAAGTTTCATGGTTTTTCCTCCAATACATAATTTTTTCACATAAATACAACGCCCTTATTATAAGTTCCTAAAAACCTATTCGGATCCACATGATGCAAAGTCTCTGATTCAACAATTTTGAACCATTCTTTTACGATATTGTCGTGTCCAAGGAAATGTCTATTCTTAAACTCGTTTGATCTAGTATCGTAAATATAGTCTTCTTTCCACTTTCCAATATTTTTGACAGTCTCTTTTATCGCATAAACAATATAATGTACTTCTTCATCTGTCATAATAGAGTGTATTGATAACCTTACCCAGCCTGGTTTCTGCGACAAGTCTCCTGAATCAATCAAGTTGGTAATTTGGCAGGATGTTCTTCGATCAACGTTCAACAGATAATGTCCATAAGTCCCCGCACAGGAACACCCTCCTCTTGACTGAATGCCGAATCGATCATTGAGTATTTTTACCAAAAGATTATAGTGGATATTTTCCACATAAAAGGACAGAATCCCCAGTCGGTCCCTGATATTTTCTGCAAGAATGTGCAGTCCATCAATACTATTGAGTCCGTTGAACAGTATCTTTATTAATTCCTTTTCTCTCTTAATTATCTTCTCAACATCCATTTTATCCTTAAGTTCTAAACAAAGTGAGGTCTTGATGGCCTGTAAGAATCCAGGAGTTCCCCCGTCCTCCCGAATTTCTATTTCAGAAGAATACTTATGCTCTCCCCAAGGATTCGTCCAATCTAATGTGCCGCCACCCGGATTGTCAGGTATTTTGTTTAAATATAGCCTTGAATCAAATATGAGCACACCTGATGTTCCAGGACCTCCTAAAAACTTGTGCGGTGAAAAAAATATAGCATCTAGTTTTTCTTCGGGATCAGCGGGATGCATATCAATAGGGGTATAGGGCGCCGAAGTTGCAAAATCCACAAAACAAATACCCCCATTCTGATGCATCAGCTTGGCCATCTTATGGTATGGTGTCCGAATTCCTGTTACATTGGAGCAAGCTGTAAAAGAACCTATTTTGAATTTTCGAGCACTATACTCCTTTAATAGCTCCTCTAGATTATCCAGGTCAATCAACCCGTTTTTGTCAGGACTTATTATCTTAACTTCCGCGATTGTTTCAAGCCACGAGATTTGATTGGAATGGTGTTCCATATGGGTGATGAACACTACAGGTTTTAACTCTTGGGGGATATTGACAAATGGACGAAGGTTTTCATGCACCTTGAGTCCCAGTATTCGCTGCAGTTTATTTAGAACTTCGGTCATACCAGAACCCGCTGTAATGATAACATCATTTTTATCTGCATTTACATGCTCTTTAATCCTCTGATGGGCAAAATGGTAAGCCCGTGTCATCAACATTCCTGTCTCACTAGACTCTGAATGAGTATTTCCAACGAAGGGTCCGAAACTATTAATAATTATGTTTTCAATTGGACGATATAATCTGCCACTGGCGGTCCAGTCCGCATAAATCATCCTTAGATTTCCATAAAAGGTCCTAAACACTTGATTATAACCTATTGAATTATTTCTAAATTTTTCAAAATGATTTTCTAATTGCATTTAAAACCTCAATTCATTCGTTTGAAGAGTGAGGGTTACTAAAATAAGGGCCTCTCATTCCGCTGGCGTGGACTCTAAAGAGGGAAACGCGAGGGCTTGAACTAAAACGTAAGCTGCTTGTAGTGCCTCGGTAGGGCAAAGAGGGAAACATTCTTTGCAGCTCCAGCACTCCTTGGAGGCTATCTCGGGAATGAAACTTATCTCCCGGGTTTTTCCTTTGTCAACAAATGTAATAGCATTCTTTTTTTTGACTTCGGCACAGTACCTTACACACAGACCGCAATGAATACAAAACGAGGCTTCTTTTTCAAAACGGTCTTTTTTTGCTCCATACTCCTTAGCTAAATCCTGCAAATCAAAGGCATCTGGTGCATGAGCAAGTAATAGCTCCAAGATCATTTTGCGAATTCGATTTAACTTCTCAGACCTAGTTTTTACGACCAAATTGTTGGCCACTGGGTAAAGGCAGGCAGCAACAAAATTTGTCCAGCCGCGAACCTCTGCTTCTACTGTGCAAAAGCGGCAACCCCCATAAGGATCCAATTTCTCATGGTGACAAAGTGTCGGAATTGTTATTCCCGCTTGTTGTGCAGCCTCTAAAACGGTCATGCCTTCACTTGCCGTGACTTCCTTTCCATCAATCTGTAAAATAATTTCACTCATATTTCTATACTCCCTCTATTGCAGCTTCCTTGCAGGAATGCGCCGGGCACCGTTTCTCCTTGACGTGCGCCTCAAACTCATCTCTAAAGTACCTTAACATGCTCAATAACGGATTCTGAACACTCCTGCCCAACGAACAAAGGGCCGCCGCACCCATTACCTCGGCTAATTCCTCCATAAGCTCAATGTCCCCTTCTCTTCCTTTACCTTTGGTCATATTAGTCAGGATATTTTGCATCTGCCTGATCCCTTCACGGCATGGAACGCATTTGCCACACGACTCACCAGAGAGGAAATCAATGAAGTACCTAGCCAGCTCAACTAAACAAGTGCCTTCATCCATTACCAATATGTCGCCTGCGCCCATTGAAGCTCCAAGTTTTGCAAGCACATCAAAATCCAACGGGTTGTCGATGAGACTCTCGGGAATTGTCCCTCCCATAGGTCCTCCAAGGTGAATTGCTTTAAGTCTCTTTCCGTTTGGAATTCCACCACCAAAGTCATAGACAATTTCTTTAAGCGAGGTCCCCATAGGAACTTCTACAATTGTTGAATTACATACATGGCCTGATAAGGATATGAGTTTTGTCCCCTTGCTCCGGTCTGTCCCGATACTGTTATACCATTCGGAACCCTTACTGATAATCTGAGGTACATTGGCCCAAGTTTCCACATTGTTCAGGTTGCTCGGTCTATCCCAAATACCATTTACTGAAGTGCGGATATACTTTGGTTTTGGCTCCGGTGCCTTCCCTTCGATAGACCTCATTAAGGCACTTGACTCGCCTGATACGAAGATTCCGACATCAAAATGCACCTCAACCTTAAAGTTGAAACCAGAACCAAGGATGTTTTCACCAAGAAGTCCGTATTCCTCTGCCTGGGCAAGAGCAATGTCAAGATTCTTTCTCAACTCCGGGGTATCATGTCTTGTGTAAATAAATCCTTGATGTGAACCGATAGCATACGCACCAATAATCAATCCTTCTAGTACGCTATGGGGATTAGCCTGGAAGAGGGCTCTATCCATATACGCCCCGGGCTCCCCTTCATGAGCGTTCACAATAACATACTTTTCTTCGTTGGGTGCATTACGGGTAGTCTCCCATTTCCTACCTGCAGGGAATCCACCGCCGCCCCGTCCGCGCAAGTTTGCTATCTTTACTTCTTCAAGAACTTGCACAGGGCTCATCTCAAAAAGAGCTTTGGCTAGCGCAGAATACCCGCCAATCATCAAGTAATCATCGATGCACTTCGGATTAATCTTTGAGTTATTCCCCAGAAGAACCCGCATCTGGTTTTTATAGAAAGGTATCTCCGCCATATGTGTTGCTTTTTCACCGCTATTGGGGTCTGTATAAACCAGTCGGTCAATCACTTTTTTTTCAATGACCGTCTGGGAAATTATCTCCGGGACATCCTCTGGTTTTACCTCCAAATAGCAGATTTCTTCCGGATTAATAACTACTATCGGCCCTTTTTCACAAAAGCCGTGGCAGCCAGTGGTTACAATATCAATCTTAGATTCTAAGGATTGTTTATTGATTTCTTCTTTAAATGCACTAATAATCGTTCCATTTCCGAGACCGAGACAGCTGAGTCCAGCACATATAGCGATACTAGGCTTATCGGGATCTTTTTTTGACAAGATGCCCTGCCTTAGTTCTTCTAATTCAGCAGCTGAATTTATCCTTGTCATAATCATCCCTCAATCATATTTTTTTAAAAGGTCTGCTATCTGGGCACTCGATAACCTACTTTGAGTCACCTGATCAATTTTTATCATCGGACCACAGGTACAGCTTCCTTGGCAGTTAACGGTCTCCAAGCTAAACTTTTGGTCCAAATCCGTTTCACCAGGTTTAATTCCTATTAGGTCTTGCACCGTGTCGAGAACACTCTGCGCACCACGAATATGACAGGCAGTACCCGTACAGATTTGAATTTCATGACGTCCTTTGGGTGTTACACTAAATGATTTGTAATAGGTTGCTATTCTCAGTACTCGACTTAAGGGCACTTCTAATTTCTCACTGATCTTCACTAATATTTCCCTGGAAAGCCAGTGTTCCTCTTCCTGAATCTCCATCATTACTCGTATCAGTGAACCGGCTTGGCCCTGGTATTTATTGAAAATTCCGTTAATTCTGTCGTTATTCATAGCTTCTCTATCCTGACCTCCTTCTTTCCCCTAATCCAGCATACTCTTTTACCTTAGGCGAGAGCAAAGCTCTTCTCGCCTTCCTCGAACCTGACTAGTCCTTGCCTTGACGAACTATTAAGGTGCATTGATACTTCAGAGGGGGTCAGGTCTAAAACCTTTGTAATCTCTTCGGTTGTACGGGGTCCTTCCCGCAAGAGTGTGATAATTTGGCTGATCGCAATTTTTTCGCCAATTGTTTCTTTAAATAATCTATTGAACTCGTCACTGTTAAAAAATTTATAATATGCCTCCTCCGATTGAATAGATATTCTCATTCTCTCTCTTTCCACCAGCCTGATATAGGGAACTAGGTTTGTAACTGCCTCGAGTTTAGCCTTCAATGCATTTTCATTGGCTCCTTCGCCTCTGCCGAGAGGTCCTAACGCCTTCACCTGCTTACCAAAATCGCTCATAACTTCGGCAAAAAGAATTCCATCACTGGAAGACATAGTTTCCAGCCTTAACCGATCTGGGTTTAGTCCGATATACTTCATTATTTTCTTGCATAGAAGTACCATGTTTAATGCATGGTAATTTCCATGAGTCGCATAATTACATTCGTTAAAACGGCAACCCCCAATTATCACTCCATCCATGCCATTTGAGAAAGCTCTCAGTACAAATGACAGGTCGACCCTACCGGAACACATGACACGAATAAGCCTGCTTTCAGTCGTATATTGTAGTCTGGACACGCCAGCCAGGTCCGCTGACCCATATACTCAAAAGTTGCATACAAATCCTAATATCTTAGGTTTAAATTTAAGTTCTATGCTCATTCGTTTTCACCCCCTCACTTAGTGATCCCTTCTTAATTTATATCAAACTGTTATATACAAACCGCTGCATCAATCTGGCTCAAAAGTTCTTCATCAGTAAAGTGCTTGAGTGATATAGCTCCTGTTGGACATTTTGTGTTACAGAGCCCATCACCTTTACAGAGAGCAGGATTAACTCCGGCCTTTCTGCCTTGTGGTGTATCAATAAATTCTATAGCACCGTAGGTACAAGCTGTAATACATGCCCCACATGAAATACATTTATTTCCATTCACCTCGCAAACAGAACCGGAGGCTACCACGGTATCATGAGAGAGAAGGGTTATGGCTCGACCAGCAGCTCCATAAGCTTGACTTACTGTTTCGGATATAAATTTGGGATAGTGTGCCATTCCGCAAAGATAAACCCCATCAACAGCAAATTCAACAGGTCTCAATTTGACATGGGCTTCTTTGTTAAAACCATCCGGATTGATTGCTAAGTTAAATAGCAGGTTTGCTTCCTGGCTTCCGGATGACGGGATAACTGCAGCAGCCAAGGCAAGTGCATTAGCCTCTATTTCAAGCTTCTTACCTAAAATAAGATCTTTCACCGAAACCCTTAAGACAGGCTGCCCTTCCTCATTCAAAACTGCCTCCACCTCGGGTTTATCCTGGGGTTCATAACGGATAAACCTTACTTCCTTATTTGCCGCCTCCCTGTAATAATCTTCTTTGAAACCATAGGTTCTCATATCTCTAAAGAGAACATAGATTTCCATCTGTGGGTTTATCTCTTTTAGCTTCAAGGCGTTCTTTATAGACTCACTGCAACATACCCGGCTACAGTAATTTCGGTCTTCATTTCTGCACCCAACGCATTGGATCATGACTAGACTCTCGGAATGAAGTAGTTTTTCATTCCTCTTGGCGATGTGCTCCTCCAACTCCAGGTGAGTCATTACCCTCTCATCTTCACCATAAAAATACTCAGTAGGTTTGTATATCTCAGCACCTGTAGCGAGGATAGCTACTCCATGTTTTATCTCTATGAACCCTCTTTCTGATTTCACCTTGGTTAAGAAATTCCCAACGTAACCGGTTGTCTCAGTAATGGTTGCATCCGTATATACATGTATTGAAGGGTGCTTATAAACTTTTCGTATTAGATCTGTTAAGTACTCTTGTACATCCAGCCCCTCAAGGGTATAGTAAATCCTTCGTGCAATTCCTCCTAGGTCTGAATCCTTTTCAACCAGGTAAACTTCATGTCCCTGATTAGCAACACTCAGAGCACTGGTCAGGCCTGCAATACCTCCTCCTATCACTAAAGCAGTCTTGTTAACGTGCAATTCAAATTCTTGCAAAGGCTTCAGATGGGAAGCCCTCGCTACGGACATTCTGATTATATCCTTGGCCTTTTGGGTGGCCTCTTCCTTTTCCTTCCCGTGAACCCAGGAGCAATGTTCTCTAATATTAGCCATATCTAAGTAATATTGATTAATTCCTGCCTCCCTAAGGGTGTCGCGGAATAAAGGTTCAAGGGTTCTGGGAGAACAGGCGGCGATAACTACTCGATTGAGCCCTTTTTCCTTTACCATATCCGATATTTCTTTGGCCGAATTAGTAGCACATGAAAATAACTGTTCCTGAGCATAAACAACATTGGGCAAGGTTAAGGCATATTCAACTGTGGACGGAACATTTACTATCCTTGAGATATTTGCCCCGCAATGACATATAAAGACACCTATCTTTGGTTCCTCTTGAGAGACATCCCTTTCTTGAGGATATATCCTTTCTTGGTTCAGCTTCCCTCGCCTGTAATCGAGGAGTTCACCACATCGGGAGCCAGCAGCGCTGGCAGTAAAGACCGACTCAGGAATATCTGAAGGGCCCTGGAAGGCTCCACTTACAAAAATCCCAGGCCTAGTGGCCTCCGAAGGATTGGAAGGATTCGTTTTACAGAATCCATGAGAATTGAGCTCAATTCCGAATTTATTAACAAAACTCTTCGCCTCGGCAGGAGGGTTCAATCCGACGGATAATACTACCATATCAAATTCTTCTTCTTTTACTCCATCCTCTGGTGTAGAATATCTGATCGTGACATTCTTACTCTCTGGAATCTCTTTTCCTATGGATACATAGCTTCTAATAAAACGAACCCCAGGAAGATTTTCTGCTCTTTGGAAGTATCGCTCTAAATCTTTGTTATGAGAACGAACATCGTTATGAAATATAGTGCACTCGGTCTCAGCGTCATGTTCTTTTGTCAAAATTACTTGTTTTTGGGCATATGTGCAGCAGACAGATGAACAGTAACTATTTGCGCCCGCCGGGTTAACCTGTCTAGAACCGACACATTGAATCCACGCTATCTTTTTAGGATGCTTCTTGTCGGAAGCGCGCAATATCTCACCTTCGTATGCTCCTGAGGGACTCAAAATCCGTTCAAAATCAAGGCTGGTTACAACGTTCTGATACTTTCCGTAGCCATAGTCGTTTCTTAGCTTAGGATCAAAGGGTTCAAAACCCGGAGATAAAACGATTGCTCCTACATTGACTTCTACCTTCTCCGCAGTTTGGTTAAAATCAATGGCATCCGCCTTACAAACTGATTGGCAAAGACCACACTTCTTTTCTTTAAGATAAAGGCAGCTTTTGTCAATATAAGTGACAAGAGGAATTGCCTGAGCGAAATATATATGAATTGCTTTATTTTGTGAAATTTCCTGATTAAATTGATCCGGGTACTTCACCGGGCAGTATTCTACACACGTAGTACAACCCGTGCATTTGTCCTCATTAACATATTTAGGTTTTTTACTCAATGTTACCTTAAAGTTTCCAGCTTCCCCTTCTACATTGTCCACTTCAGTATAAGTTAGAACTTCAATATTTGGCTGCCGGTCGACCTCGACCAGTTTGGGGTTGAGTATTCAACTGGAGCAGTCATTAGTAGGAAAGGTCTTGTCAAGTTGAGCCATATGACCTCCAATACTCGGTGCTTTGTCAACCAAATAAACCTTATAACCAGCAGTCGCCAGATCAAGAGAAGCTTGAATACCGCTGATCCCTCCACCAACAACCATGACATCTCCATAATGACTGTTTCCAACACTATTACAAAGATTTTGAACTTGTTCTTTTACCAGTAACTCGTGTTCCAATTTTCTATCACCCCTTTACCCTTCTAAATTACTTCCTGGAGGATTTCCGTAATGTCCTTGACCTGTATGACATCATCATAGTTCATGACTAACCTGCTATCCTCAAAATTGGTGATGCAATAGGGGCAGGAAGTAACCAACACTTCAGCCCCGACCTCAGTAGCTTGTTCTAATCTGAGGTTGGCGAATCTATCAGACTTGATCGTCTCTATCCAAATCCTGCCTCCCCCCATTCCACAGCAGAGACTGTTTTCTCGATTTTCAACCATCTCATTCATTTCTAAACCAGGAATCTTGTTTAGGATTTCTCGCGGTTGGTCATATATGTCATTATGACGGCCAAGATAACATGGATCGTGATAGGTTACTTTCTTCCCGTACTCCTTGCTAACCTGAAGTCTCCCTTCATTTATAAGCACGGATATATACTGGGAAATATGAATCACTTCAAAGTTCACATTGAATTCGGGATATTCGTTCTTGAAGGTGTGGTAGCAATGAGGGGAATTAACAACGATTTTCTTAACTCCGTTTTCGATCCACGTTTTGATGTTTTCCTTTGCCATGCGTTTGAATAATTCCTCATTTCCCGTCTTACGGATGCTTTCTCCACAACAATTTTCTTTCGATCCCAGTATTCCGAAATCTACGCCCGCCTTTTTGAGAATCTTGGCTGTAGCAACAGCTACTTTCTTTAATCTTGAGTCATAGCTGAGATAACACCCAGGGAAATACAAAATTTCCATTCCTTCGGTAAATGTTTTTACACCGAGGCCCTCTGCCCAGTCTGCCCTCTTTCCTCGATCTTCTCCGAAGGGGTTACCATCAGAGGTGAGTCCTGAGCTTGCTGCGCGAATAGGCTTGACAGCCTCAGGAAAAACCCCATATCCCGTGGCAAATCTGCGCAGGCCTATCATATTTTGTATCTGCTTTACGTCCCGAGGACATTGCTGCTGACACCTTCCGCAGGTAGTGCAACGCCAGATCTCTTCAGTTTCTATCTCCGTCAAACCGAAGGTTGCCTCTCGAATTTGCTTGCGCATACTGAACGTTCTAACCCTATTCCAGGGACAAAGAGAGTCGCATTTTCCACATTGATAACAGAATTTAAAGGCTTCTGCCCCGCTCTCTTTTATTTCATCGATTACCTCTTTGAAAGGTGCTACGGTCTCCACGAGTTTAATCACCTTCTATCCCATTTAGTTGGGGACATTCCTTTTATTGGGGACATTCCTGTCCATAAAGTATCACCCAAGCTTCAGCAGGTGTGTCCCCTTTCCTTATTTAGCTCTTCTGTGACATTCGAACAACCGTATCCAAGAGGTTCTGTAATCCATGTTTGTCTACTAATGATTTCAATCCTCTCTCTATATCACTTAGCTTCACTTCTTCTTCAACTTCCTCTTCCCTTTCCTCGTAAGTCAGGGCATCAGCTAAGCACCACTGAACACACAGAGGTTCTTGTCCCGGATCATTCTCTTCACACATATCACATTTGAGAGGAAGGCCGGAATCGGGTTCTTTGAAAAAGCCCCGAGATGGGCAGGAAGCCCTGCAAAAGCCGCACTCGTCGTATTCCTTTCCGTCAATCACATATTTGTCTCTACCCATACATTCCGCTGAAGTATATTCACCGGCATATACAGGAACAAATACGTCTCTTATTGGATCACGTGTTAGTCTAATACGAGCCCTCGCCGGATTATTACTACTGTATTTTGGCGTAGCGTGAAAGGATGAACAGATTACCTCACACGCCTTACAGCCATTACATTTATTAAGATCAATTTTAATAGACTTGACTTTTTTCCTAACTTTGCTCATCATAAATCCCTCTCTGTTCAAAGTCCTCGGCAACATAATCTAAACCTAATGCCTGTAGTGTCTCTTTAGTAGGAATACCCTGATTGTTAAATCCCCTAAATTTGTAATACTCATCTAAGAGCTTCGTTTCAAGCTCGGGGAACCTATGCCTCCAATGATCCTCCGGCGGACGTTCATCCTTTCTTCTTAAGCCTCTTCTGTTGTTGATAGCCCTAACTAAAGTCCGGTTTCTCCTAGCTGCCTTTGTTAGTCTGTCTTCGTCAAAATCCACCCCGATAGCTGCTGAGATTACCTCAGGGTAATTGTGCATATGATAAGCCGGCTTTAGAGGGAATGAGGACAAACCGGCGCACATCCCGAGGGAGTCATCAATGTAATGCATCCTCTCCATCCAGTCTACAAGTTCACAGGACATTTGAACCGTTGGGTAATAGGGATTTGAATTTTCTCCCCGTGGGTTCCAATCCAGAAAATATTGTTTGAACTTTTCATCTGGAACATGGTGCCAATCCTTAATAAACTCTTCTCGATCCTCCCTGTTAGGAAATGGTCCTTGGGGGAACTGACCTTCAATTTGATTGATACCTATTTTCTCGCCGGTACAATACATAAGGAAATAAATAGGATTCAGCATCCCTAATTTAAGCGGTACCTGCTCATGTTTTTTTATGTTGTTATGAGCATACGCTTCTGCACCATTACCAATCTGTTTGGCTGCCCAGTAGGTACCATTAGCTAAAATATCTCCTATTCCTTCGCGCTGGGCAATTTTGTCAAGGAACCAGAAAAACCTCTCCTCTGTATCGGACGGCATTCCCGGTAGATCCTTGTCAGTCAAAATGCCAGCTTCATAAAGTTCTATGGCAAAGGCAATCGATTGCGGGGTTGTAAATCCGTCTACTCCATAGGCTTGAGCCTTAGCATTGATTCTATAACCAAAGTCCAAGTCCGACATAGCAGCCATAGTATAAGTAAGTTTTGAGTAACACTTCATCATGTATTTAGGAATGCCCGGATAGGCAACAGATGCACCACAACTCAAAGGACAATTGTAACAGCTTAAAAACCGTTCCAGCGTCTTTTCTGCAGTTTCAGTCCAATTCTTTTCGACTTCTTCCGTCCAAAAATCTTTTCTACGTGTACGGGCATTGCCCCACGCGAAGCCGGTGGTGTGCCACTTTTCATCATGGAGTTTCATTTCTTGCGGCGCCCCAAGCCCTTCAAAAATAGGCTCTACCATTCCAAGGGGATTTTTGCTCCTAAATTTTACATATTTCAGTATATCGTTACAATGCTCCATAAACTCAGCCGGTCTGGCAATATTAATCTCCTTGGTGCCACGAACAGCAATCGCCTTTAACCTTTTATCCCCCATCACGCCGCCCATTCCTTGACGACTACAACTGGATTTGCCCTGCTCAATTGAGGCAAAATAGACTCTATTCTCTCCAGCTAGGCCAATTGAAGCTACCTGAGCGTTTGGTTCCTTTAACTCCTGCCGAATAATGTCTGCCGTTTCCAAGGTGCCTTTCCCCTGAAGATGACTCGCATCACGTATTTCCACTTTGTTATTGTTTATCCATAAATAAACCAGACTAGGGGATTGACCGCGAATAATTATTTTGTCATAGCCGGCATGTTTTAACTCCGAAGCAAAAAATCCTCCCATCATTGAAAAGGCCATTAACTTAGTCTGAGGAGAAAAGGAAGAAACAATGGTACGGTTTGCACCAGGAGCTGGCGTTCCACCTAAAAGACCTGCGCTAAATATCAGTAGATTCTCAGGTGAATATGGGTCAGCATCAGCAGGTACCCTATCCCATAATATCTTGGCGTTTGTACCTAGCCCCCCAAGATGAAGTTCCGTTAATTTCGGATCTGTTTCTACCTTCTCAATATTTCCTCGAGATAAATCAATTTCAAGATTATACCCTGTCTCTGCATACCTCATTTTTCAACCCCTCTATCTAGGGGAGGTGCCATGACTTCTTCAAAGAATTCTGTGGTATATGGCTTACATTCTGCCTGCAACTGACGATACTTAATAAAGTCAATAGTGTCTTTACCGGTTGTTTTCTTGTTGTTAAAAGCATTAAAGCCCATATACGCCTCACTTTGCATGTTAGCCACCAACCAGTGACGATTCAGTAGTTTTGCTTGATCCCAGAAAAATTTCTTCTTGCCGCGGACACCATCAATTGACATCATCAGACAGTTAGGGAACAAGTTGGTAAACACATAGAGAATCCTATCAATTTCTTTATCCAACAGGGTAAAGTCTATAATGGCTTCACTCATTATTTTTTTAGCCTCTGCAGCAGCTTCTCCTGTTTTAAAGTCCCCATAAACGATCTCTCCGTCTTCAACATAGTTTTCCGTCTTAACCATCGGGTTACGGATAAACTTTCCGTCTACTTTCAAGACGGGGAAGGTTTTACTGATCATGCCCATCCGATGAACTTTATAAGCGCTCCACATTTCACAGGAAATACAATTCCACATAGCCTGCTCCATAGTTAAATATTCAGGGAGAAAGTCTGTGGCTCCACCAACGGGAGCAGATCCGTGTTTCGGGCCTGCCTGCCCAAAAACAGCAAGGTCGGAAGCCACAGTGAGGTCGCACGCTAGACCAATCTCCTGACCGCCGGCAACCCTCATGCCGTTTACCCTGCAGATAACAGGTTTTTTGCAATTGAGGATACCATCAACCATGGCGTTGAAGAGATCCATGTAATAGCCGTACTCCGTACCATTCATGCTGTAATACTCAGAATATTCCTTTGTGTTGCCCCCTGTACAGAATGCCTTGTCTCCAACAGCAGTAAAGATAACAGCAACAACAGAGCGATCAGCCGATGCTTTTTGCATACCGGCAATAACCCCTTTAACCATTTCCGTTGTGTAAGAATTAAATTGTGAGGGGTTGTTTAGAATTACCCATGCTGAATAAAGATCTGGCACGATGTTTCCTTGGGGGTCTAAGATGGGCTTTTTCTCATACAAAACGCTGGGTGCTTCAGTTCCAAAGTGTTCATTTCCATATAGCTCATGATTTTTTGTATCTGTTTGACGGGGCCATCGGTTTAAACTATTTAAGTCCATCATCAATTTCCTCCTTAATAATAGCCTGAATCAATCTTCTAACCTTCTAAATCCCAATCTCCGCATACTTCCCTCCATCATTTTGGAAATATTTAGTTCTTAGTTGTCTTATATGCAAGCACAGTGCCATTTTACAAAGCACTTAATAACTATATTGACGATGTGTTGAAACCTAAAGTTCAAGTGTATGAAATGAAGAGTCAACGGTTTATATATGTCAAATTATTTTAAATATTTAAATAATAATAATAATAAACACCACTGCAAACCTGCAGTGGTGTTTATTATCTTCCGTAAAAAATCTTCTTGAATCGCAGCTTGGACCGAGTCATATTTGCATCGCCATAATGCAGAAATGATTCGGTGTCAGATGAATGCTCTACTGTGAAACTGACGACTTAGCATCGGTTCGAAAACGAGCCATTCTTCGAACTATGGTAGACTGATTAACTCCCAAGGCAGCGGCTGCTCGATAGGTACTACCATATTTATCCAATGCCATATCGATAAGTTGTCGTTCTACTTCATATACAGCTTTTTTCAATGGCATTAATGTATTGATTGATACTCCACCTAATTTACTGGTACTCCGGTTAAAGGAGTTAGGCAACTGGGATATGGAAATCAATTCTCCCGCCGAAACAACCATTAAACGCTCAACCATATTTTCTAACTCCCGAACATTACCTGGCCAATCATATTCCAGAAAAGCTTCAATCACCTCGGAAGAAAATTCTCGCTTAAAACCGTACTTTTTACTAAATTTATCTCTGAAATGATAAAGAAGAGGGATGATATCCTCATATCGTTGACGCAATGGCGGAATCAAAATCGGAACTACATTTAATCGAAAAAACAGATCCTCTCTAAATTGCCCCGCCTTAGTCATCTCTTCAAGATTTTTGTGTGTTGCAGCTAAGATTCGTACATTAACTCGGCGCGGAGTTGCTCCTCCAACTGGAACAAACTCCCGTTCTTGAATAACCCTTAAAAGCTTGGACTGAAGGTTCAAGGGAAAATCACCAATTTCATCGAGCAAAAGCGTTCCATTATGAGCGAGTTCGAACATACCCATCTTACCTTCTCTACGAGCCCCCGTAAACGCCCCTGACTCATACCCGAAAAGTTCGGATTCTAACAAATTCTCCGGGATAGCCCCACAATTGAGTTTAATAAAAGGGCCTTCGGAGCGATTGCTTTGGGTATGAAGGAGTTTCGCAATACCTTCCTTGCCTACACCGGATTCACCGTAAATAAGGACCGTTGAATCAACCTTAGCTACACGCCGGATTAATTCGAATATTCGTTCCATCTCGGGGCCGTTGCCAATCATCCCCCCTGTATCCTGACGATTACGCAATTCCGATAGCTCTTGATGGTATTTATCACTTAGACGCTTGGTATCAATCAGTTCCTGCCGTAGTTGATTAAGACTGGTCATATCTCTAAGGTTTATAACTACCCTCATGAGCTTTCCTTCTTCATCAAAAACAGGAGTACCCGTGACAAGCAAACTATGATTTTGCTTATTTTCCATAATTGTAACTGGTTGCTTGCGTTGCGGAACCAATTCAACTAATGAATGAACATAGGTAACGTCTTCAATTTCTCTGATTCCTTTTCCAATAAAATCCTGAGCATTACAAAGGCTCATTTTTTTAAACGTTTCAT
Organism: Desulfosporosinus sp.; assembly: GCA_003513495.1. GTDB lineage: Bacteria > Bacillota > Desulfitobacteriia > Desulfitobacteriales > Desulfitobacteriaceae > Desulfosporosinus. The sequence goes on along the minus strand of DOPM01000058.1, from coordinate 218,607 downwards.
TAAATCTTAGGACAAGGCCCGCCGCATCAGTAACTAATAAACCGTCTGAGGAGGACTGGATTATGGAATCGAGTTCACGATTAAGTTCCTTGACTGTAGCTAATTCCTGTGATACCGATTCAATCTCAGATATATCTTGAAATACGACAACAGCCCCAGTAATCCGACCGTTTTGAATTACTGGATCTTTGTTCATGATATAAGTCCCACGTCCTACTCGAAGCTTTTGGGAGTACTCCGATTTTCCTGTTTCTAGAGTCTCCATCAGACCCATAGGCACCAAGACATCTAAGACATGGCGTCCAATAGCTCTTCCACGAGAAACCCTAGTAAATCCTTCGGCTGCCCTATTAAATGAGGATATTATACCATCGCTATTAATCACTACAATACCATTATGCGCAGAACTTAGCACAGCTTCGAGTTCTTTAATCTGGAATTCAGCTTCTTGATATAATGCAACAGCTAGGTCAGCACGGTTCAAAATCCCAACTATCTGCCCATCCTCTTCAATTACCACTGCCAAATCAAATTGGTAACCCCAGGCCTCACTCAGACGCAAAGAAGGCTTAATAATGATTGGATCCCGTTCCACAGCTTGTAGACAACTCAACTCAGCAAATGAACAGTCGTTATCGATGACGCTCTCGACAAGTGTCTTCATCGTAACTATTCCTATTAGCTTCCCATTTTTATCCACGACAGGCCAGCCGGAAGAATCAGCTTTGCTTAACCTCTGCAAGGCTTCCAAGCAAGAATTGGTCTCGTTCAGACAAACTGATATCTGGGTCATGATTTCTTCTACCCATATCATAACACCAAGCTAGTTTCCAATAGCTCTTTCAATGTCGTTGGAAACACAAGCCTCTCGCCTCCTCCCTATTAAGGTTTACGTTGATTATATCTGGGGTAAGATTATCCGTCAATTAACAAAAATCAAGGGTTTCTGGGTACCATTTATTCGGTTGAGAGGCTGAAAGTCTGCCCAAATTACTCCTTGACAAAAGTTTCCAGTCTATGGGATAATTATTAACATAATATTTTTAATATTGTGTTAATAATTATACATTTTTTAACACAATAGTTCAATTGTCCCAAACATTTAGGAAAAAAGCACTAACCAATTCTGGTCAAAAACACTTTATAATATAACTGTTACATTACCAGGATAAGTAATTTCATTTATGTTTGTATAGAGGAGACGTGGTAGGTACTTTTTAATCTTCTAGAAATGAGGGATTAGCTTGAAACTTCGAGCCCTACTAATCGATGACGAGCGCACTGCCCTTGAAGAACTTCGCTATTTACTCCAGCCCTTTGAGGATGTTGAGGTTGTTGGCGAAGCCACAAATGCTCCAGAAGCCTTAGAGTTAATCTGTCATCAGGATTATTCAGTAATTTTTTTAGGCCTTTTTATGCCAAGCTTGAACTGGGTTGACCTAGCAAATCTATCCCGAAAAAAGCCGAATTCACCTGCAATTATCTTCATCACTGCTAACGCAGAATACGGGTTTGCTTTTGCCCTAAATGCTTTAGACTATCTTCTTAAACCCATTCACCCTAAACGTCTTGAAGAGGCTTTAACGAAAGTGCGGCAATTTCAAGGCATCCTATCTATACCAAAGAGTAATCCGCTACCCTCTGTTAGAAATGGAGTTATTGAACCTTCACCGCCTATGCGTCTAGAGGTTGTACCGGTTGAACATAGGGGTAAAATAGTTTTATTACACCAGAAAGACATAATCTTTATCTATACAAATAATGGTAATGTCTACATTAAAACCCAAAAGGACTCTTACCTAACCCTGTTTACCTTACAGGAGTTGGAATTGCGTTTAAGTTCCACTCTCTTTTTCCGCTCCCATCGATGTTATATAGTTAACGTTTCACGCATGCGAGAACTAATTCCCTATTTTAATGGGACTTACACCATAGTGGTTGATGACCATGAAGGCAGCCAAATCCCAATGAGTCGAACCAAATCCCGTATACTCAAAGAAATGTTAGGTCTTTAAAGCATATTTCAAGAAAAACCGAGGCATTAGCCTCGGTTTTTCTTGAAATCAGTGATTGTCTAGTAGGCATTAATCGATACAATTCGATTAATTCTCCTCATCATCGGTTCCGAACTAATTTACTATTAGTGACTCCTCAGGGCATTCTTGACTGGATAAGTCTGCATCTTTTATTATCTCACTTGTGATAAACACATTGGGTAAAATATTATTAGCATAGTACTTAGCACTGGCTATTTTCCCTTTGTAGAAGGTAATATCGAAATGATCCGGAGATAATTGAGCTATTTGTTTTTGAGCGATCAGTGCCTGTTCAAGCAAACATTCAGCAACCATAACCTGAGAACATATGAAGAGAGTTCTGATGGCATATAAACCGATCAACTCTTCCATCTTGTTAAGCTGCCAGGTATCGTATAATTTCTTGACGCCATCCATACAATGATAGGCCTTTTCTAGGTTTATGAATTCCTTCTCTAGACCAGGGGTGCCCTTGTGAGCTTGAATAAAGGCCAATATGTCATCCATCCAATTGGCAAAAGGTTGGCCATCTCCCATCCGCATTTTACGTTTCACAAGATCCTGGGCATGAATGTATGAGGTGCCTTCCCAGATGGTCGATATTTTGCAGTCTCGCACATACTGCTCTATTGAAAACTCCTTGGTGTAGCCAACTCCACCTAATACTTGCATAGCTTCACATGTCATAGCAACCGCTGTTTCACTACTATAGCACTTGATCAAAGGAGTGAGTATTGCCGCAATATCCTCATATTTCTTGGCTTTGATTCTATCACTAGAATTTTCGGCAATATCAAGACTGTAGAATCCCTTAAATATCATAGCCCTTATCCCTTCAGTTTGAGCCTTCATATCAATTAACATTCTTTTCACGTCAGGATGCTTAATAATTGGTACTCTTTCTCCATTTATGTAGCCTTGGATTCTTTCAACAGCATATTGGGAAGCTTGTGAATAGGCTGCAGAAGCTTGAGAATTAGCGTTGTGTCCCGCTCCGATACGGGATTCATTCATCATTCGGAACATCATTGCCAAACCTTGGGATCGACCCTTTTCATCCGGAGGTGCACCTAGCATTATACCGTAACATTCATCATTTTCTCCGTAGTTTAACATACACGTAGCTGATCCCTTGAGACCCATCTTATGCTCCACCGCTATGGTAGTTACGTCATTAGGTTTTCCGACGCTGCCATCTTCGTTAACCCAATATTTCGGTACAATATACAGCCCTAAACCAGCTGATCCTTTACAGCCCTGAGGGGGTCGTGCTAACACCAAATGGATAATATTATCACATATAGAGCCATCTCCAGCCGTGATAAACATCTTAGTCCCTTTGATCTTATATACCCTAGGGTCATCTGTTGGATAGGACTTCGCTAAAGCATCTCCTACATCTGAACCTGCAGAAGGTTCTGTGAGGTTCATAGTCCCTTGCCATTTACCACTTAGCATTTTGGGAATAAACCTTTTCTTATCATCCTCCGTACCATAATTCAGAATCACATTAGCTGCACCCGAAGTAAGTTTAATGTTTGTATTCATGGCTGGGCAGGACGCCGAAACCAGCTCTGATACTGCTTTGAAAATAAGGAGAGGCATCCCACTTTCTACTTGAACACATTCACTGCTGGAACCCCACCCGTTTTTCTGAATAAATTGAAACACTTCTCTATAGCCTGAGGGAGATGTTACAATCCCATTTTCAAAGCGCACAGGGTTTTTGTCACCTGCAGCATTAATTGGACTTATAACCTCACGACACATTTTATATCCTTCATTCAAAATCTGATCAATATCTTCAATACTGTATTCTTTAAAACGTTCACACTCTAATACTTCCTCAGTAGGTAACCATTCTTTTAAAATAAATCTTAAATCACGAGTATCGTATTTAAATTCCATCTGCAGATTCCTCCAATACAATTAACTAGATTTACTCCCTTGAAAATCTCTCAAGGAATAATTTCATGTAATCCAGCAACGCAAAGAATCCAAAACTGTAAGAAAACCCACAGAAGTTATTTATTTCTTCTGTGGGTTTTTCCCTCGGGCGACCTGGAATGTTACTTTTAATTTACTATCAGAGACTCCTCAGGACATTCTTGACTAGATAAGTCAGTGTTTTTAATTATTTCGCTTAAGATAAATACATTGGGCAAAATATTTTTGGCATAGTACTTAGCACTAGCTACTTTTCCCTTGTAGAAGTTAATGTCGAAATGGTCCGCCGATTGGTCTATTTGTTTTTGGGCAATCAGAGCCTGCTCAAGCAAACTTTCGGCTACCACTACCTGGGCACATATAAATAAAGTTCTTGTCGCATATAAGCCGATTAATTCTTCCATCTTATTTATCTGCCATGAATCGTATATTTTCTTTACTTCATCCATACAATGATAGGCCTTTTCAAGGTTATTGAATTCCTTCTCTAAGCCAGGGGTACCCTTGTTAGTCTGAATAAAGGACACAATATCTGCCATCCAATCAGCAAAAGGTTGGCCATCTCCCATCCTCATTTTACGTTTAACAAGATCCTGGGCATGAATGTAAGAGGTTCCTTCCCAGATCGTCAATATTTTGCTATCCCGTACAGACTGCTCTATAGGAAACTCATTAGTGTAGCCTACTCCACCTAATACTTGCATGGCTTCACAAGTCATAACAACCGCTGTTTCACTACTGTAGCACTTGATTAAGGGTGTAAGAATAGCAGCAATAGCTTCGCATTTTTTGGCTTTGACCTTATTATTTGAGTTTTCGGCGATATCCAGACTATAGTATCCTTTAAATATCATTGCCCTTATCCCTTCGGTGTGAGCCTTCATATCCATCAACATTCTTCTCACATCGGGATGTTTAACGATAGGTACCCTCTCTCCTTTGATGTAGCCCTGGACTCTTTCCACCGCATACTGGGAAGCTTGAGCATAAGCTGAAGAAGCCTGAGCATTAGCATTATGTCCTGTACCGATACGGGATTCATTCATCATTCGGAACATCATAGCCAAACCTTGGGATCGTCCCTTTTCATCCGGAGGTGCACCCAGCATGATACCGTAGCACTCATCATTCTCACCATAGTTTAACATGCACGTAGCTGATCCCTTGAGACCCATCTTATGCTCGACCGCTATGGTAGTTACGTCATTAGGCTTACCCACGCTGCCGTCTTCGTTAACCCAATATTTCGGAACAATATACAGCCCTAAACCAGCTGATCCTTTACAGCCCTGAGGGGGTCGTGCTAACACCAAATGGATAATATTATCACATATGGAGCCATCACCAGCCGTGATAAACATCTTAGTCCCTTTAATCTTATATACCCTAGGGTCATCTGTTGGATAGGACTTCGCTAAAGCATCTCCTACATCTGAACCTGCAGAAGGTTCTGTGAGGTTCATAGTCCCTTGCCATTCACCATTCAACATTTTGGGAATAAACCTTTTCTTATCATCCTCCGTACCATAATTCAGAATCACATTAGCAGCACCGGAAGTTAATTTTATGTTCGAACCCATTGCCGGACAGGCCGCCGCAATCATCTCGAATACTGCTTTGTAAATGATTAAGGGCATGCCTCCTTCAACTTCAATACACTCACTACTGGAACCCCACCCGTTTTGCTGGATAAATTGAAATACTTCCTTATATCCTGGAGGAGATGTTACTACCCCATTTTCAAAGCGCACAGGGTTTTTGTCACCTGCGGCGTTAATTGGACTTATTACTTCACGGCAAACTTTATATCCTTCTGTTATAATTTGATCAATATCCTCAATGCTATAAAATTCCTTAAAACGGTCACATTCCAGGACTTCCTCAGTAGGCAACCATTCTTTTAAGATGAACTTTAAATCCCGAGTGTTGTATTTAAATTCCATGCAAATTCCTCCAATTCTAGTAAGCCTTCGCCATTAGCAAAGGCAAACAATAACTGATTATATTACAAGAACCGTGCCAACCTTGGATAACGCATAGAAAATACTTTGTGCAATCTGGGAATCAGACTAAACCAAGCCAAACAAAAAAACATAAAAGGCTTGGCCTTCATAGCCTATGGAAACTTTAGAGAGACTCACTCTTTCTGTAATCTCGGCTTAATAAAGCCACTTTATTTTACAAATTTTTCTGCAGAGGGGTCTATCTTGTATAGAATTGGGACAGATATGCTAACTAATAGCCTTGTATTGTATATAAAACATACAGTATGCGGGGTATTTGTTATAATCGAAGTCATGATAAAATAGTCGTAATCTCAAATGCAGTAGATGTGAAATGGACAACACTAATGACTCATTAAGGAGCGGAGATACCAATGGAAAAGCTGATAGTTTTAGGAACGGGTCATGCAGCAGTAACTAAATGTTATAATACCTGTTTTGCAATTACGAACGGGACTGACCATATTTTAGTGGATGCTGGGGGTGGCAATGGAATATTGGGAGTTTTAGAGAAGGCTCAGATCCCTTATCATAAAATTCATAACGCCTTTGTCACACATAAGCACACTGATCATTTGCTGGGTATGGTGTGGATTATTCGTAGAATTGCTATGTCAATTCTCGAGGAGCAGTATGATGGGAACTTCAATATTTACTGCCATCCAGAGTTAATTGGCAATATAAGTGCCATAACAGCAGCGACCCTCGATAAGGTCATTACTGACTTTATCGGCAAAAGGATCATCCTAATTCCTGTGGCAGATGGGCAGATTAAAAACCTAGCTGGTTACGATTTCACCTTTTTTGATATACACTCCACAAAGGCAAAACAATTTGGCTTCACTGTTAAACTGAACAATAGTAAAACTCTTACCTGCTTGGGTGATGAACCCTATAATCCGTTATGTCAGAAGTATGTAGAAAACAGTGATTGGCTATTATGCGAAGCCTTTTGTCTTCATCGGGATCGAGAAATATACAAACCATATGAGAAACACCACAGCACAGTGAAGGACGCTTGTGAACTTGCCCAAAAGTTAAGCATCAAGAACCTAGTTCTATGGCATACAGAGGATCAGACGATAACACATCGCAAGGAATTGTATACCGCCGAGGGAAAAGAGTATTATGACGGCAATCTTTACGTTCCTGATGACCTTGAAGAGCTTTACCTTTGAAGTATGACAGGGGGACGGTCCTTTTNNAAAGGACCGTCCCCCTGTCACGTATTGCCCTTGTCACGCCAAGGCTCGTCCCACGGCTTTTGCCACGGGTTCGATTCTTTCCATGAGTTCAGCAAAGTTTTTGAAGTTCAGGGATTGATCTCCATCGCTTAAAGCCAGATCCGGTTGGGGGTGTACTTCGATCATTAACCCATCTGCCCCTGCGGCAACCCCCGCTAACGCTACTGGGCTGACGAGTGACCATTTTCCTGTTCCATGACTAGGATCCAAAAATACCGGTAAATGAGTTAATTCTTTCAAGGCAGGAATTGCAGTAATATCTACCGTGTTTCGAGTATACGTTTCAAAGGTTCTGATCCCACGTTCACATAAAACGACCTGATCGTTTCCTTCGGCCATAATGTATTCTGCGGCATAGATCCATTCCTCTAGGGTTGAGGCCAAACCACGTTTTAGGAAAACTGGGAGTTTAGTTTTCCCCACTTCCGTTAGCAGGGTGTAGTTTTGCATATTACGAGATCCGATCTGAAACATATCAGCCACTTTCGCAACCTGCTCGATGTCACGAGCATCCATAACTTCCGTTACCACTGGAAGCCCTGTTAGGGCCTTAACCTGGGATATTGTTTCTAAGCCGATTTCCCTTTTGCCTCGAAAAGAATAGGGAGAAGTTCTTGGTTTATAGGCGCCCCCTCTGAGCATTGTGGCTCCTAAACGTTGAACTTCCAGAGCGGTACTTAATAACTGCTCATAGCTTTCGATAGCACAAGGACCTGCAATAACGACCAACTCAGAGCCTCCGATGATAACATCTCCCACTCGAACCTTAGTGGTTTCCTGTTGTTCATCCTTCCGCCGAGCGATAAGTTTCATCGCGCTCCCCTTCTTCCTTACTAAAGCTTTCATCAACCTTACTAATTATCAGCATCTACCAGATCTTTACGTAATATCACAGCATTACGCAAAAAGATGTGTCGGATTTCCCGTTGGCTACGAGTAGTATTAGCGTGTAAAAGTACACGTATGCAAAATGGAAGTGCACCCGGCACTGGAATTTCCGTCGAACAAAGAAGCGGTACTAACTGCCAGCCAATGGCTCTTGCACTTGAAGCAGGAAAATCCGCATTTAAATCTGGGGTAACCGTAAAAATAGCACTTACTAAATCGTCTGTACAAAGTGAGTTTTCCTTTAGAATCATTTGTAAAAGTTCTTGGGTTGCTTCCCGAATCTCCTCCGCATCGTTGCGACTGACGGTTGTCGCACCTCGTATACCTCGTTGCATATTCTCCCCCCTTATTCTTTGGGAGCCACGCGATGTCCCAATCCAACAGCTACCTCATCTAAATGTAAGAGCCCGATTCCAAAAAATACTGCCACACTTAAATGATCGTTCTGACGAGCGATTCCAATTTTTCCACCTATATTCAAGCCTATGGCTTTGTTCATTATTTGAGTTAAAGCTTCACGAGTAGCACCAGCTACCGCCCCTTCATCCCCATGGATCTCTTGAATTACCCCTTCTCGTTTCGAGGCTACTATAGCGCGCTCTACAATTTTACGAATCGAAGCCACATACTCACCACCGTAATCCACTGCGGCAGTCTTAACCCCATTCCTTAAATAGGACTCTTTTAAATGCATCTCTTCATCTCGGCTTTCTGTCATAGCCATCTTTAACGCAGCAAGTGCAATTTTTTTACTTTGTGCCATAATTATTCTTCCTCTCCTCTAAAATAAACTTGTTAACTCTAGCAAGAAAAAGACACCTCTCAGTGTCTTGATTTCTTAAAAACCATCCCACCATTCTTCAACTATTAAGTTGCAAATTAATTGAATGGGGAAAATTCACAAGCATCCTGCATTAACTATAACTCATCCTACCATACTACCCTCCATTTCTCATCTAAATTGTATGAGAAAACAGCCAAACACAATATTTACCAACAATTATAGTACGACATAGAGCGCTTTGCAACATTACGGTTTGACGATTAGATTCTGAATGTTCCCTTGCAATATGAACGTCTGATTTTGACGTGGTTCAAGCAATTGGGGGTCTTTTCTTATAACCTGAACCTTAACACTCTGAGCAATTCCTATACCATCCAATTGGATCTGCCCAGATTTAACTCCTATCTGTTGTTCTCCTTTTGTTAGGGTAGCAATGACTGTCCCATTTTGAACGACACGAATAGGAGCGGCTGGCGTCGCTTTCAACGTTATCTGCCAAGTTTTAACGGATTCTCCTAGCTCAGGTTTAGCGAGTGCCGGTAATTCCATAGCAGGAGCTTCAACCTCAGCTGCTACGGTCATATAGAAATCAAGGGGATCCCTTACAGCACTTAACTGCATTAATAAGAGTATAACAGATGCCAGAACCAAAACTCTGATAATTCGACGCTCTCCATGCTGAACCACATTCCAGAACCACTCTAATAGGCTTCCTCTTCGACGCACGTACATCACCTCGATAAGAGTTTATGCAGGAAGCTTATCAATCAGACCATCTAATCTACAACATTCCCGACAGCTTGGCCTGCTCTGTAACCCATGGCAAAAGCGGCCTGAAGGTTATAACCACCCGTAATGCCGTCTACATCAACAACTTCCCCCGCCCAGTAAAGCCCTTCGACACATTTGGAGGCCATAGTTTTAGGGTTGATTTCCTTGACATTTACTCCCCCAGCCGTAACAATCGCAGTCTCAATGGAAAGGGTTTCGGTAATCGTGAGAGGTAATTCCTGAAATAATCGTATCAAACCCTTGCGTTCTTCACGGCTAATTTGATGCACTACCCCCTCAGGATTTATTCCACTTAGACGGATTAAAACTGGAATCAGACTTTGAGGCAAGAGTTCATCTAGAGCGTTCTTAAACTGCTTATTGCTAAATTTCTGGAAATCCCGTTGTACTCGAATGTCTAACTGTTCCGCCGAAAGAGCCGGTTTCAGATTAATCCTAAGCTCAACTTGTTTGTCTTCCCGAAGAGCATCCCCCGCTTGACGGCTCAAAGTCAAAATAATTGGACCGGATACTCCAAAATGGGTGAACAGCATTTCTCCAAATTCTGCAGCCTTCTTCTTGCCCTCGATCCATAGCGAGCATTCGACGTTTCGCAGGGCAAGTCCCTGCAGCTCTTTCACCCACTCCTCGGCTGTTTTAAGGGGAACCAAGGCCGGCCGAGGAGTAATCACGCTATGGCCCAGTTTTCGGGCAAAACGGAACCCATCCCCGTTTGACCCGGTTGCTGGATAAGAGGATCCACCAGTACAAAGAATTACAGAGGGTGCATAATATTTTTTTGAACCGCTTCCTCGTACCCCTACGACATGTCCATCCTCCACTAACACTTCTTCCACCGTGACTCCGGATTGTACCTTGACTCCCATATCCGACAGAAAGGTTGAAAGAGCCTCTACGATCTTCTCTGCATCATCAGATACCGGAAAAACTCGTCCTCCACGCTCGACTTTCGTCTCAACTCCATAACTCGAGAAAAATTCCCGTAAGGCTACGTTATCAAAACCTCGCAAAATGCCGTGTAAGAAGCGCCCATTTCCAGGATAATGACTAATAAAATCCGACACATTTTCTACATTTGTTATATTACAGCGTCCCTTGCCTGAAATTGCGATTTTCCTGCCTAGGCGTTCCTTCTTTTCTAGTAGAAGGACTTTTGCCCCTGCTTTTGCAGCTTGCCCTGCAGCCATCATCCCAGCGGCCCCGCCACCAACAACTATTACTTGATATTCGTTCATTATACATCCCTTTCTTACTGAACTTAACCCAGCCTTCTAATCTTATAGTTAGTATTAACCCTCCGGTCAAGCTTCTAATCTTGGCACTGATTACGGAGTATTTTTGCCCAAAAATCCAATCTGTGCTAAGATTGAGAGTAATCTATCACAGTTCAAAAATTTAGTTCAGGGGGAATATACTATGAGTCTTGATCATCGAACGACTATTGTAGCCCAGATTTCGGCTGCAGTAGCCTGTAATGCCCTAGCAGCGCTCCGTCTTGCCATTACTGAGGGATTAGATGCAGGTTTAACTAAAGCAGAAATCCAAGAAGTTATCAGCTTAGCTAAGGATGTTCAGCAACAACCTATTTCACATGTGAGCCATTTAACCAATCAAATTCTACGTGAGCCGCAGAAAAAAACCCACGAGCATAGTGCCCATTGTGGGTGTGGCGGACACCATGCTTAAAGGGAGAAAAATCCCCTGCTCTCCGGATCGCTAGTTGCACAAACTAAACATAACTCTCCATTATCAAAAATTCGCTTGCCGCATTGACTACAATATTTAGGACTGCCTTCATGGATTAATATTTTGCCCGTGAGGAACCGATGCGTCAATGGCTTATAATTGAATTCCAAGGCTTGTGAACGACAAGTTTCCAGACAACGATGGCATTGTACACACTTCTGAGGTTCATAAATGAGCCGCAGGGATGTAATCTTTTCTTCTTTAGTAGGATCTAACCTTATCGGATCCGGGTTCCTTTCCTCCCGCTTTTGCAAAGCACCCTGGGGACAAATTGCTGCACAAACCCCACAGTTTGTACATGAATCAGCAATAGATATAGTGTGAAAAGGAATCTTCTCTTCCGAGGAAGCCTCGAAAGCTTCGATTAACCATTGCCGTGACTTTGGTATAGCATAGGCTTCATCTGCAGCCATACTGGGCAGCCATTCCTCGATTTTCTCTCGACTTTTCTGCCTCCAGCCAATTTGCGAATTCGTTTGACCAACAGAGTTTTGAGCTACACCTTCAGAGTTCCCTGACTCAATTGTATCCCCTTTATCAGGTCGGACTTGAATTTGTATTACAGGATGCTCCGGCCAGTCCGAATGAATTTGTTTAAAGGTCTCAACACTGGAAGCACATGCTTGTCGATCCGTGCAATCTGCACAAACTCCTGTAATGATTTTAGCTGGTTTGTCCTTAGCTAAGAGCATCAGAGTCATCCAACTATCTCGATCCAGCATTCCTATACAGGGAATCTCGAAACCGAGAGGGATTGCCTTTGGACAGCTTAAGATAACATCTTCCGCATGAAAAAGATAATCATGGAGCTTATCCATTGTCTGATCGGCAAAACCATCACTCGGACAGACCGCCATACAAACTCCACATTCTGTGCATTGTCTAGTATTTAGCTCTCGAAATTCGGAGATCGCTTGATGCGGACATCCCTCTATACATAGTTTACATGAACGGGCATAGGGTTTTTTTGTATTTAAACAATTGCCGTTATGGAAGACCATTTGACATGTCATATTAATATCCTCACTTATCGAGTACTTGTACTTGACTATTCGCTTTCAATCTCAGATTACCTTCCTATAGGATTACCTTTCACTATCACCCTCATTCGTAACCTTCAGTGTTTAGAAAACTTGGCTGGCGCCCACGAAGACATTGTCTTCGCACGTATTAGCCCTTCTTGCAGACACTGTCTTCGCAAGTATTAGCCTTCTTGCAGTATCAACGAAAAGTTATACTTTCTGTCTAGTTCAAAAGAGGCAGGAGACACTTTAACAAAGTGTTTCCGCCTCTTTAATTCAATGGTAAGGCCCTTTACTTCTACAAATTAGAGTGGTTCACCCTACTAGGTTTACCTATTATTTTAGAAGAAGTGCCTTGGCAAGATGGTTCTCAACGCCCACTAAGTGATCTAACATAAGCTTCTGAGCTTGCTCCGCATCACGGTTTTTAATAGCCTGAAAAATCGCTAAATGCTCTTGAAATAACTTTTCAGGGGTGTCTTCATGTTCATAGAGTTTGCTTCTACTACTCTTTAAGGCCTTTTTCATGGTATCCGAAAGGGTGTTCATGAGGCGGAAGAGGATCTTATTATGGGTTGCTCTGGCAATTGCGTAATGAAAATTATGATCTGCCTCTTCCCCTAGGTGATGGGATTCCAAATCTTTCCTCATGATTTCTAAAGCCTCAAACATCTCACTAATCTCATCTTCATCCGCTCGTTCAGCAGCTAAGCCAGCAGCCTGCACCTCTAGGATCTTACGTGCTTCATAAAGTTCTAGATCCGTATCCTTCTCTATAAATAACATCCAGGCTAAGGGAGTCACTACTGATTCTATATTAACCTGCCTGATGAACGTACCTTCACCAGAACGAACTTCGATTAATCCCATCATTTCCAGAGCACTAATAGCTTCACGTATTGATGCCCGACTGACTTGAAACCGTTCAACCAATTCCCGCTCTGAGGGCAGTCGGTCACCGGGTTTTAGCTGCCCTTGAGCGACCAGTTGACCAATCTGATCAACAATCTGCTCGTAGATTTTGCGGGTTCTAATGGGTTTTAATAACACCCTATTTCACTCCTTGCACACGGTTGTATAAATTAAGTGTATCATAGGTCTCCGATATATGAAATATGGGAACACTTTATTATTAAAAGTGCTCCCATATTTTCAGCTCTGTACTATTTCTTTTTACCATTTTTATAAGATTCCGCTAAGATCTGGATTGTATGCACAACCTCTTCTTCGATCCCGGCATTTTCTACTCCGCTTTTCAATTGTAAGCGACAAGCAGGGCAACCAGTTGCTACTGTATCTGTATGGGTTAGCTCAATATCCGCTGTTTTCCGATCCGAAATCTGTACTGAAAGATCCGGATGCACTAGACTGAAGGAACCGGCCATTCCACAACAGCGGCCAGGCTCTTTCATTTCAATCAGTTCAACCCCGGGGATACTCTTTAAAATTTCTCGAGGTTCAGTATTAACCCCCTGCCCACGATTTAAATGGCAAGGATCATGATACGTTACTTTCCGTTCAACCCGACCTAAGCCTTCTTTTTTAAAGGGAACTTTTTTAATCAGGAATTCCGAAATATCATAGGATTTACCAGCCCATTTATCCGCTAAGGCTTTAAATTCCGGCTCATTATCGAGCAATTCACCGAAAACATGCTTCCATGCGGTTCCTCCAGATGAACAAGCCACAACTAACGCGTCTGCACCAAGCTTCTCAAAGGCTCTTAAATTTCGTTTTGCTAAGGCTGCTGCAGAGTGAACATCACCATTCACCGAGGCAGGAATACCACAACATCCCTGACCTTTAGGAATCACTACTTCAATGTCGTTTTCTTTGAGTACCTCGACGACGGCTTTTCCGATATCCGTATAGAAATAGTTAATCATACATCCAGTAAAGAAGGCCACTCTCATCTTCGGATTTTTAACTTTAACTACTTCCGGAAATTCAGAACGCAAGGTCCTACTAGCTAACATCGGGAATACTTTATCTGTACCTATACCAATGTCAAAACGCATCCTAGCAATACGGTCACTTTTGTGGGGTACATGCTTCAAGGCCATGCCCTGAAAAATACTTCCGGTCTTCATCCCAAAATCAAACATGCGCTGCATCTTAAGTGCTGTAAAAGCTATCTTTTTGACAGGGTGTAAACCCTTTTTTCGAACCGCTTCTGCCCTTGCAGCCAGGATTATTTTATCGAATCGAACTCCACATGGACAGTTCGTGTTACAAGCCATACAGGTTGTACACAAGGAAAAGCGATCAGCCAGCTTTTCTGTCATTTCAAGCTCGCCTGATAGGAGATACTGAACTAAGCTGATTTTCCCTCTTGCAACTCCTACTTCTTGGCGAGTTTCCTTGTATATAGGACAAACCTCCATGCAGTTTCCACATTTCATACAGTTATGGAGTTCTTCAGTAATCGAATCCAGCGAATTATATACGGACACGATTAGTCCCTCCTTACTATCTTCCCAGGGTTCAACAAATAGTTGGGATCCAGGGCTTCTTTCATTCTTCGCATTGCTGCGACTCCAGCTTCTCCAAACTCCCAATCAAGATATCCCATTTTAGCAATCCCAATCCCGTGCTCTCCTGAAAGAGTTCCTCCCAAGGATATTGCAGTTTTGAAGATTTCATCGACTGCAAGGTGAACACGCTTCATTTCATCCTCATCTCGCTCATCGGTTAAAATTGTAGGGTGAAGATTCCCGTCTCCTGCATGTCCAAATGTGGCAATCTGGAGATTGTGTTTTTCAGCAATCTTGCGAATTGCTTTAATCATATCGGGAATTTTACTTCTAGGAACCGTAGCATCCTCGAGTACTGTGGTTGGCCTCTTCTGGGCGAGAGCAGGAAGTGCCCTACGACGAGCTAACCATAGAAGATCGCGTTCTTGATCATTCTTAGCGATTTTTATTTCCACAGCCTGTTCTTCTTGCAAAATTTGTTCGACCAAAACGGCTTCCCGTTCGACAACTTCTTTATATCCGTCTACTTCAATCAGGAGGACTGCTTGAGCATCCATAGGGAGTCCTGCATGAACAAAGTTTTCAACGGTTTGAATCGTTACATTATCCATAATTTCCAGGGTTGCTGGAATAATCTTATTACGGATGATTGAAGCGATAGCCTTTCCTGCCTTATCAACGTCATCAAAAACAGCTAAAATACTCTTACGGGCTTCTGGAGCAGGAATTAGTTTGACGATAATTTCCGTAATAATCCCAAGGGTTCCTTCGGCTCCTGTAAAGAGTGCCACCAAATCATATCCGGTGACATTTTTAACGGTTTTTCCACCCCAACGGATAACTTCCCCATTGGCTAAGACAATTTGTAATCCCATAATATAATGCTTGGTTACCCCGTATTTCAGGCCACGTAATCCGCCCGAACACTCTGAAAGAGATCCACCCATGGTTGCTGTTTTGACTGTACCAGGATCCGGTGGGTATAACAAACCATGTTTTACCACTTCATCATTGAGTGTCTGAATGATTACCCCAGGTTGAACTGTAGCCGTTAAGTTATCTTGGTCAACTTCTATAATTTTATTGAGATTGAGCATTGAAAGAACAATGCCTCCACTTATGGGAATAGTTCCTCCACTAAGATTTGTGCCAGAACCGCGTGGATAGATCGGAATATTGTTCTTTGCAGCTATTTTGACGACTTCTGCCACTTGTTCAGTAGAATTGGGCGAAACTACAACATCTGGCTTATGATGTTTCATCGCGGCTGTCGCGTCATAAGCATAGGTCATTAAGTCTTCCTGCTCAGTGAGAACATTCTCCGCACCCAGCACTTGAATCAGTTCTTGTAAGACTTCACGAGCTAACATCCATCTACCCCCTATATGTTTGTGAAAATTATAATTATGCCTGACTGTCAGACCACCTAACCCATATATTAATGCAATTATCATTAAATTTCAACATGTAAAACAGTTTCTTCTTAATTTTAATGGGAAGGGTTAATTAAGTTATTAACCCTTCCCTCAATATTTCCCTAGATACCTAATTTATGGAGAAGTTACTGAATTGTATAATTTAACGTGAATATTTTTGTTCAAGTAATCTCAGTTCTTGTTGAAAGGATTGACTAAGCCGAAAGAGTAATCTCTCCATATCCAAACGATGAAGAGATATATTTTCAGGACTTAGAAACTCAATTTTACGAAACTCTGGTTTGATTAAAAGAGGCAGCAAATCGTCTACATTCTCAATGCGCAGGGTTAAAATTATCGGAGCATAAGCTGCTTCATGGTTTCGTCGGCCGTTCTCTTCTGTCACTGTATAAACGTCTAGACTCAAATCGACGTCTTCAATGATGATTCCTTGAAGGGGTACATTGCGCAGTAAGGCGACTTGTTGCTCTCGCATTGTTTCAGCCATTAGCTCCTTGCTCTTACCTCCAAAGAAAAAGCGTCCACTTTTGGATTCACCACGATAATCCACTCGGATCCGTACGCGAATGTGTTCTGTAAGGAGCTCATTCCCAATTCGAATCTTCATCTCTGGTTCTCTCCGTTTCCTCAATTCGATCATTTCTATCGTTTATTGTTGTCTTAATATTCTTCACAGGTTCAAATTTCTCCTGCAAGCCTTGCTTTAGGGTTGGAATTTATGGACATACTAAGAAAACTGCAAAAGGTAATTAATGTTTGCTTTAAAAGGAGGATCAGAACATGTCCATGTTAAGAACAGCCGTTGCAATTTTTAAAGGACCTCAACAGACGAAAGAGGCAATCGAAGAAATCCAAGGGGAATCCTTGGCAAATAGTAAAATATCCGTCGTGGTTCGCAGTGAATACCTTCATCAAGGAGAATTCCGTGAAGAAATCGCGCATGAATTAGCCTATTACCCCAGCGAAATCAACTTAGACCAATTTAACGCTTGGCTCGTTCAAGCTCCGCCCTTCATCGTACCAAATATTGGAGAAGTAGTAGCTGCTGGTCCACTAGCCAGTCAACTCATGCATCAACCTAAAGGACGTGGGCTTGTTGAAGAACTTTTCACCTACGGACTTTCTGAAATACGAGCACGACATTACGAACATGAGGTGCGCACAGGCCATTGGTTCGTTCTGATCCAGACTGAACATGAAAAAATCAAATCCGTCTGCAATACTTTACGGAATTTCGGCGGGAAAGACATAGAGATATGGAATAAGGAACTTGACCATCCTATCTATCCTTACTCATAATCCCACACTGTTGCGTAATTCCTTGATTTCCTCCTTCGTCAAGGCTCTATATGCTCCTGGGGGAAGGGTATTCCCCTGACTTAACGATCCAAACCGGACACGTTCCAGCTTTAGAACTGGATACCCCACCGTTGCAAACATTCGACGAATTTGGCGATTTCGTCCCTCATGAATGGTTGCTTCTAGGATTTCTAACTTCGTGTCCTTAGGTTGACTATTCGTTGTTCTTGAAACACCGCTCACGCGTACGACCTTGGCGGGAGCGGTGTTTCCATCTTCCAGTAAGACTCCTTGGCGCAAATTTTCAAGAGCATTAATTCCTATTGGACCTTGTATCCAGACTCGGTAAGTCTTCTCAACTCCATAGGAAGGATGCATCAAGCGATGGGCTAATTCTCCATCATTGGTCAGCAATAATGCGCCGGATGTATCGTAATCCAACCGACCAACGGGATAAACCCGAACTGGAATGTCTTTCATTAAATCAATGACCGTAGGGCGCCCTTGTGGGTCAGACACACTAGTTATTGTGCCAACAGGTTTATTCAGCAAATAATAGTGTAACGATTCGGGATGTTCTACAGGCTTTCCATCGACTTCGATATAATCTTGTGTTTCGACTTTATGTCCTAAAGCACAGATCTTAGTTCCATTGACACTTACTCGACCTTCTAGAATAAGTTGCTCAGCCCGTCGTCGTGAAGCTACTCCAGCTTTCGCCAGCACCTTTTGCAAACGTTCTCCACTCTCTTTTTCTTGAGTCACAGTCCTTTTCTCCCCTTCCTAATTGAGCAACTACATGGCCATTTGGTACTTTATCATTATTACGAATCCCACTCAAGGGCGGTGTAGGGGCAATTCATTAATTGCCCCTACCGCAAGTCAAAAATTCCTGGTCCGATTTCAGGATATCTTTCCTCAACGTTTTTCCAAAACTGTTCGTTCTGACCGCTTCTCGGAAGATGCACAAGGTAATCTCCCGGAAATTTTTCCAGAACTTTAAAAGGAGTTTCCTGGTTGATTTTATTGATTAGACGAAATCCAACCCTTTGCGCATAGTAAAAGGTCATTGGCGGTGGATCGCTTAAAACCAAAATACTAGACGTTGGGGTATGCTCCTTAATCCAACGAGCTTGGGTGAGGTATTCCTGATTCCACTGATATTTCGGGGTTAAATCAGCATATGAACTCTTGTAGATGAGTACCAAGATCACTATTCCAAGCACGGTTCCAGGTAAAGAAGCCATCCAGTCAAGGGCATATGCACTTAATAAGGCGACTAAGGGTAAAACAGGTACTAAATAATAATCCAAGGGAATACTAGCACAAACCAATCCAATATATAAACTGCCTATTGCTCCCCAAGTTAAGAGGGCGAAACGAACAGGGGAGGGAGAAAAGAAGAGGCGCAGCAGGCCCCCTCCCGAGAGGACTAAAACTAATACGGTAAATCCTCGTTGAATATTCCTAGTTAATAACTTCCAGTCTAAATTTGTAGAATTAGCAACTTGTCCAGTCAAAATTCCCGAGACAAATTGACTGGAAGAAGAGACGTTATAATGTACCCATAAATAATATACTATTGGAGGAATTAGTACAATTATACTGTACTGGATAAGTTGCCTTACCCGTCCATTCTTCAAAGGCCAAAAACCAAGCAAGACAGCCACCGGAAAAAGCATAAGCTGGGGAAGTTTAGCTAAGACTGCGGCCGCCATTAACAAGGCTATTTTCCAGATTCCCTTTTCCTCTTGCTTAATCCTCCACCGCCAAGCCATAGCCAGTGCCCAAATGCTCCAGGCTTGGGCCATAGGTTCAGGCATTACAACTCGTCCATAATAAATTGATAAAGGCATTATGGAATATATAGCCGCTGCAAATAATCCCGCGCGGTGGTTAAACATATTCCGACCTAAATCATAGATTCCTACTATTGTAACCAAAGACAAAGTGACAGACCATAAACGCCCCCACAAATCTGACCAACCTAAAATTGTCCAGGTCCAAGCTAAAAGATATGGCAAAAAAGGAAACTCTAACTCGACATTCTGGGGTATAACTCCATCGTAATTAAGCTTAGGTAAGAAAACATTAGGAAAATCCAAGAGATGACCCATCATATGAGTCGCCATACTGGCGGTATCTGCCTGCCGCCAGGCTTGATCATCTAATAATGGGTTTGCAATTCCACGTAGACGAAGCAGCAAGGCAATCGAGAGAATTAAGGCCAAAGGGATGTATCGTTTTACGTTGCTTTCAGCGGGGCTTATTCCTCGGCCCATTCAACTGTGCTCCACTTTTGGCGTTTTAACTGATAAATGAGTTGAATATATCCCCAAATTGTTGCCCCAATTCTCATTTTGCTGGCACCTTTTTTAAGTTCATAGTGAAGTTTTAAAGGAACTTCGGAAACGCGCTCTGCATAGGGAGCCAATTTTAGTAATAGTTCAACCATCCCTGAAAAGTTCCGGCTTTTAATAATATTTGGTCCATATTGCCGGGTTCCTTCAGCTAATAACTTGAGTCGATAGGCACGATAGCCGCATGAGTAATCTCGAACCCCCTGAATAGGCGCAAAAAATTGCATGAATTTTCCCGCTCCCCAAGAAAGTCCTCTGCGCCCTAAAGACAACCCATGCTGTTCCCCGCCTTGAACATAACGAGAAGCGATAACAAGGTCAGCTCCGGAACAAATCTCCTCATACAGCAAGGGAATACAGTCTGCTGGTTGAGTGTTATCCGCATCCATTGTAATAACCACATCAGGCGCTTCACGAATCTTTTGATGAAGATTGCCAGGAAGATTCTCTAGCGAGTATTCCTCCCTGTACCTTGCCTCCGCGGGGCTAGATTCCTTCCTAATCGAAGTCTCGAGGTTGAACTTTAGTTGGGCAAGCTCATTTTGATATAAAACGTATTGAAAGCCGCTATTGATAGCTGCCCCAAGCCCTTGGTTCTGTTCATGATTCACTCCATGCACATTCTTGTGTGTCTGGGCATAGTTCTGGATGATATCAAAGGTATGATCTGTACTTCCATCATTGACAACAATGATTTGATGAGGAATAGCTGCACATTTGGTTTCGATATCTTCGAGCAAAGCAGGAAGTGCAGCATCTTCATTATAGGCAGGTAAAACAATATATAGCATACTAACAATGCCCCCTTTCGGTTCACTGTTAGTATGCACAAAGTAAGGTTCAATAAAACACTTTAGTGACAATCCAAATTGAAACTATCAAGCCTATGATATCTGCCAGTAACCCGATTTTAAGTGCGTAGCGATACTTCCTAATGCCAACAGAACCAAAATAAACTGTTAACACAAAGAATGTCGTATCAGTACTCCCTTGTAAAGTGGACGCTAAACGTCCTATGAAGGAATCAGGCCCGTATTCGTTAATAAGCTGGGTAGCTACTCCTAAGGCACCGGAGCCACTCAATGGCCGCATGATTGCTAAGGGAATAATTGCCGCAAAATTTTCTTCAAAGCCAAAGAACGAAAAGATTGGCTGCAACCAATAGGAAACAATATTCAGGGCCCCGGAATCCACGAACACTCGAATGGAAACCAGCATCCCAATTAAGAAAGGGAGAATTCGTACACCTGTTTTGAAACCTTCCTCTGCACCAGCTACAAAGGATTCATAAACAGGAACTTTGCGAAAATATGCTACTACCGGGACTAGCAATAAAATTAAGGGAATTGCCCAACGAGAAATCTCGGCAATTACGTTCATGTTTTCCTCCTGCGACGAATAAAGTAATCAACAAAAATTGCCACGAACATGGCAGATCCTGTCGCCACAATGGTCGTTCCGATAATCTCGGTTGGATTAGCAGAATTGGCGTTTAAGCGCACCCCAATAATCGTTGCCGGAATTAGGGTTATACACGAGGTATTAAGTGCCAGAAACGTGATCATTGCAGGGCTTGCTTCATCCGGTGTGGAGTTTTCTTTTTGGAGTTCTTGCATGGCCTTAAGTCCAAAGGGAGTTGCCGCATTACCCAGACCGAGTATATTAGCGCTTAGATTCATAATGATAGCTCCTAAGGCTGGACTATCCTGTCTAAGGGTTGGAAATAAACGACGAATTGCGGGCCCAAAGATCCGAGCGATCCCCCTAACAAGACCAGCTTCCTCTGCTAGGCGCATGATACCTAACCATAAACTCATGACTCCAATGAGTTCAATGGCGACCTGAACTCCAAGTTCTGCCGCTTTCATCGCTGATGTTGTCACGATTTCTATGTGTCCGTTTAAGGCAGAGACGATTATTCCGATCGCTAACATTAAAAGCCAGATGAGATTAACCATTTCCCACCCCCTGCCTAAATGTATGAAAAGGACAAACAAAAAAGAACGAGATCTTTCCCGTTCTTTCTGCTTGGTCTATATTCTTTAATCACGATCCGTTATTCGTGGGCAATAATTATTTCGTCAGACGCTCTTTTTTTCTTCTGAAACATTCCCGTGATTCTTTCCAGAAGATCTGGAACAGTGTCAATGAGCCTATCAACGACCACATTACTATCGACTGGAAGAAGTCGTATAGACCCGTTACCAACAACTAAAAAGGCGACCGGTTGGACTGAAACTCCCGCTCCAGCACCACCGCCGAAAGGAAGAGATGGTCCTTGACCCGGCGTACCGCCTCCGGAATTCCCAATCTCCTTGTCCTCCGGTGGAGCAAATTCACTACCGCCGGCTGCAAAACCACAAGAAACCTTAGAGATTGGAATAATTACAGAGCCATCGTGGGTTTCGACAGGATCCCCCACAATAGTATTTACATCGACAATTTGTTGGATGCTTTCCATGGCTGTTTTCATTAAGGATTCAATAGGATGATTCCCCACATTGTCTACCCCCTTCTACCCCGCTTAAACGTTCGTAATAGTGTCAATCCTACGAGAATAATATGACCTATTCTTAGATGGAATATGCATTGCACATCACAAAAGAAACCCTCTTTTTTAAACTGAGGTATAACCTCAATAACCGGGGATTTTACCTCCATTGTTACCTGTTTATAAAGATACGCAAGGGCATAGCCAAACATGGCCCAAAAAGAACCCGCTGCGATGGCTGTATGACATGCATCTTTATAGCCTATTTCAACTTTCCAATGGATCTTCTTACAATGAATCCCTCTGTAAAATTTCCTTTTAACACGATTGAAGTGTTTCAATAGGTAAGGTATATTAAGCCAAAGTCGACTTAACCATTCCAATCGTAAATAGCGAACTCGCGCTTTGGTTGTTGTTTTACGTACTCCGCCTTTTGATTCTGCAACTTGCTCGAATTCAAGCTGGGGACCCTTTTCCCACTCTAATTGCAGGGTAGGAATTTGATAGTTTGCTTGCCATAGTCCGTTAAACCCACGAAAACTAATATCAATATGGTCTTCCTCTTGGATTCGACGATATCGAAAGTCAACTTGAATTTTAAATACAAAGCTGATTAGTATTAGTAGAACCATAGCGAGGAAAAACGCTAAAACCCGCACCCAAACCCCTCCGTACTCCATACATCCTCATAGTGACTGACCCTAAATAAGTAAGATGTCCTATTTAATACAGAATTATTCAATCAGGCTCTTCAACGAATTTCCTTAATAAACAAAATTCCGCAAGTATTTCCTGGTTGTAATCCGTATTTTAACCTGAAAGGTACAGAAACTAAACTTGATCATTAATTAGGAAGATGGAGGGTTTAGTTATGATGAAAATGAGAAAAGTTGATCCCGGTACATTTAGTTTTTTAGAGCCAGGCTGGTTTATCTTACATGTCTTTGCTATATTTGGGATGATTATGCTCGGCATGTCCTTAGAACGAAGAAATTGATCCTAGGCATGGTTGATTAGGGTCGAAAAGATAATGGGCTGTAACAATCAGATTTGTTTGTTACAACCCATTTATCGCTTATGGATAGGATTTTAGATTATATCTTTCGCAGCATGTTATTTTTGTGTTTCAAGCGCTTTATCAGGTACTTGATGATGACCACTATACCTATACTCCCAAGAATAACGAAGGTATAGACAACCAGAGCAATACTATTTGGCTTACTTAGCAAAGCAAGGACATTGTTATTATGCTCGACTAGTTTCCTGCCCTGTATCTCCTTATAATACTGTGGAATCTGTGCTACTCCGGCCACTTTATCAAAGGACTTAAGATACTCAGCCGTTGCCAACCACTCTTTGATTTCATTGTTTCGTCCATTGACCTTATCCGTTATGATCTGTGCTTCAAAATCAGTTATCGGGTTACAATCCTTTGTTTTGGGTACGATGGATAACAGTCCCAAGGATTTGTCCCCCACAACGGAAAGCATCTGGGCCGTGTATAAACTAGCAACAACACGGTATAGTTCTTGGTCGTCAATCTCTTGAACCATGCCATCCGGTTTTTGCAAGGTTGCCTGTGTAACTTTATTAAAAATTAAACGATTAGGATTAAACGAAAAATTCAAACCTGACATATAAAGTTGAGCATCATCCATAATGGGGGCAATCGATGCATCAACTTCACAAGCTGTTTTAAGCTCCTTGCCAGTCAAATAGACAGCTATCAGAGGATAACCTGAGATGCCATCCTTTCCTACCCCTAAAGAGCTCACCGCAAAGGTATCGGCAACCGTGATATTTCCTTGCAGAAAAGAGGACCGTAGGGTTCCTGAAGGTACAATTGCCACTGCAATTGGATCATAGTCAGCGCCTTCAGCTTGCTTTACCGCATGAATGAAAGCATCACTTATGAGGTTACCCAGTGTATCTTCAGCGTGTTTGCTCCCGATTTCCGAAGTAGCTACAAAATCAAAGGGTGAATTGGCTAAAATCTCATTAAACTTCATACCAAAGTTATCCAAGTACGTTTCTTGAACTTTATCTTGAAAATCATCTATCATCTTCGTAATATCCGGGTCAAGATTAAAACCCTTATCAATTTGCTTCAGAGTATAGCGATCTAATTTCCAAGCCGACTGGGAGTCCTGGGAAATTTTAAGCACTCCTAGATTCTCCCCATATTCTCCCGTCGAACCGATGATGGTTTTACCAACCAAAATCGGTTCAGTTAACTTCGAATGGGTATGAGCACTAATGATGACATTGATCTCCGGTACTTCCTCAGCTAGGATTTCATCTTCTGAATCCGATTTATCTGCCCATGTACCCAGATGGGAAAGACATACTACAAGATCGACCTGCTCTTCTTTTTTTAATTGATTGGCAACCCGTTTTGCATTTTCAATAGTATCCGTGAATTCAACCTCCGACATAGGTGCTTTGGAGGCAGCATCCCTACCCAACAAACCAAAAACTCCAACTTTTACACCGTTTCGTTCAATTACTGTATAGTCTTTCACACCATAATCGAGGGCTGATTGCTTAAGGTTGCTCAGAGACTCAGATAAATTGCCCTCTTTATCACTTGGATAGGAAAGATTCGAGATAACTATTTGGGGTAGTTTATCCCCGCTCTTTTTTGCTGTCTTTAGACTCTCTGCTAAACCGTTGGCTCTGAAGTCAAATTCATGGTTTCCCAGGGTTACTACGTCATATCCCAACTGACCCATTATTCTAAGCTGAGGTGCATCGCTGGCGTAGATCGATTGGAAGAGAGTACCCATGGAAAAATCTCCGCCATCAACCAAGAGCAACTCAGGTTCAAGTTCCTTTTCTTGATTAATTGCCGTCTGTAACCGTGCATATCCTCCGAATTCTTTGACTGTCCCATTATGATTTATCCTAAAGGGCCTGAAATGATCATGCAGGTCATGTGTGAAAAGTAGGGTCATGGTTTTACCGGTTTCTGCGGTATCTGCGGCTGTCAATTTATGAGTGGATCCTAGAAGTAATGAAATAGTTATGACGAAAAAAACAAAGCGAAGTTTCGTTTTCATTCTAAACGACCTCATTCCGGTGTAGTGCTAAAACTTCATAATACAGTACCTGACATGATTATTAGGATAGTTCCCATAAATATAATGACGCGACTGAGCCATAAGGAGAATATCGTTTTCGATATCTCTCGAATTTTTCCTTGGGAAGTTCTTTGAGTCCGTATAGGTTCATCATACCTCTACAGATAGCTAAATCCTTGTAACTTACAACGTTAGGACGAGTCAATGAAAAGATAAGTAACATTTCTGCGGTCCAAACTCCCACACCATGCAGGGAGGAAAGGGTTTCAATAATCTCCTGATCCGGTAAGTTGTGAAGTCCTTTAAAATCTACCCTGCCCGTTATAGCAGAGCCAGCAATCCCCTTGATGTATCCCGCTTTTCTCTCCGACATACCGCAGCTTTGAATTACAGACAGATCTTTTTCAGCGATGCTTTCCGGTGTAATCTGTCCCAGCAAGGTAACTAATCTGTTCCAGACAGTTTCCGCAGCCTTTTTCGAAATTTGCTGACTCACTACGCTTGATATAAGCGCCATAAAGGGGTCAGGTGTAATTTCACGTTTTATCACCCCTATCCTATCGATAGCTGCGCCTAGTTTCTTATCTTTAACTTTCAGGTAATCCATTTCCTTTTGTCCATAGGGGAAGGTCAGCATAGTTTATCCTCTCCAGATCAATGTCTTATTAAGACCAGGGACAGTCGTTTGGATGGCCATATATTAATTTAAACTATTCTACGTTGGTTTTGCAAATCCTTCACAGTGTCATAAGCTAAAACTACTACAAACCAAATTTGACAATTTATGCACCGTACAATGCATAGCCCCAATAATATGTAATAGGGGGGGATATGTATGTCCGTTCAGACAGGATCTCAAGACGAAATGAACATCATAAAAAAGGATGACGACTTAGGATTCTTATCTCAGGATATGGATAGTGAGGAACTGGAAAAACTAATAGAAATAGCTGGCTATTCATATGATTCTCTACAAGATATTTTCTATTCTACGTTGGATCCCTGGCAGAGAAAGGTTGGTTACTGTCGTTTGTATGATGAGGCGGCAGCTCCTATGGGGATGATCATAGATTGTGAACCAATTTACTTTGAATACAACGACAAAAAATGGATGATTGGCTTATGGAAAGGACAGTATGACTTAGTAACTGGTGCCGAAATAGGGGTCTATATTGGTGCATTAGATCTTAAGATACCCGGTGTTTTTATTGGTACCTTTTACAGTTGTGCAAGTGATACGGATCTTTTGCAAATGTCCTATACTTTAACGAAGAATGGTAAGACACTCTTTACAAGACAAGGAAAACACTGGTGGCTTACAGGTTTTAAGTTGGGTGAGTTTTCAGAGCCTTCAGAGCTTGTCATGAACATTAATATTACCTTAAAAGATGTACTCATGCGCGACGCCTTTGTGGTGGGTCTAAAAAATGCCGGTTATGCTGATGAGGACCTAATAATCTATTGTAATACGGTAAGCTTTAGGTTTGATATTCCACATACACCACAACCAGTGACAAGAAGACCTTCAACGGATCGACTTATACAAAAGAAAAACAAACTCTTATGCGATAAGTATCAAGAAATGACAAAGACCTTTGATAATCTGCAAGATAAACTGGGAGCCCTTGAAAAAGAGTCACCTGAAATGTATCGAAAAATTATGAATATCGGAAAGGCTAAGCCATTGGCTGAGATCTATGATTCGTTACTGAGTGTTGTGTTAGTTATGCTCGCCGTGTATCTTTCCTATAGGGTACTAAATAGTGGTGGTGAATAATCATAGTAACGAAACAGGAGCCGCCTTCATCCCACGACTTAAACCGTGGGCCTTCGGCTTCGTTTCTGTAAAGTAA
Organism: Desulfosporosinus sp.; assembly: GCA_003513495.1. Lineage (GTDB taxonomy): Bacteria > Bacillota > Desulfitobacteriia > Desulfitobacteriales > Desulfitobacteriaceae > Desulfosporosinus. The sequence goes on along the minus strand of DOPM01000058.1, from coordinate 191,152 downwards.
AAGCAATCTCCATCAAGCCTCTGATGGAGATTGCTTTAATTTGAATCTTCTGTGCTTGCCGCCTCAGCCTCACTGAGGGAGGCCATTTCTAAGCTGGGCATATCATCTAGGGATCTTAAGCCAAAATGCAGTAGAAACTGTTCCGTTGTGGCGTAAAGAATTGGGCGACCCGGCCCCTCCTTACGACCTACCTCTTTCACTAAACCCTTTTCTACTAAGGTGGCTAAAGCACGATCAGATTGCACCCCTCTGATGAAGTCCACTTCTCCCCGGGTCACCGGTTGTTTATAAGCAATAATTGACAATACTTCGAGAGCAGCATTGGAAAGAGCTTGGGCAGGCTGCTTATAAAGAGTCTCAATATAACGAGCTACTTCAGGCTTAGTCCCTAATTTATAACCGCCATTGATTTCTAGAAGGGTTAATCCACAGGAATCTATGGCGTAGCGATTGCGCAGCTCATAAAGAAGCTCTTCGATTTTCGCTAAGTCCAACTCCAGTAGTTCAACAAGCAATTCTGGAGTTAACGGGTCCTTGGCAACAAATAAAAGCGCTTCTAAGGCGGCCGTTTCCGGTTCCCTAAACAGCAATTCTATCTACTCCTCCTCTACCGTGAATTCCCACGCCTTCTTAGTTGGAAACAGCATAATATCACTTAATAAGGTAGTTTGTTCAGCTCGCACCTTTCCGGATTTCAAAAGTTCAAGCAAGGCCAGAAAAGAGACAATCATCTCCATGCGCGAGCCACTTCTCATAAGCTGACTAAAACGCATCCCTTTCGGATGAAGCACAACCCGACGCAACACATCCGCAAGCATCAGATCGATAGCAATTTCGTCCGGCTCAACATAGCGGATTTCGTCTCCTCGCTCTGCGCGTTCTATGACTTTACAAAATGCTTGCCAAAGATCATCAAACTCAATCCCTTTAAGGGGATCTTCCGGTTTGACATTGGCCAATAGCCCTTCGACATTAACTTCACGATAATAGGATCGTCCTGAAGAAGTTTCTAATCCTTCTAATACTTTTGCCACTTGTTTGAAGGCTCGATAGGCAACTAACCGCTCAACGAGTTCTTGGCGTAGATCCTCCTCCTCAGCGGGATCTTGTTCGCTTTTAGGAGGTTTTGGCAAAAGTTCTCTAGACTTAATATAAAGTAGTTGGGCTGCAAGAACGAGGAATTCTGTAGTGACTTCCATGTCCATAGATTCCATCTGACGTACAACGTCCACAAACTGGTCAGCTATTCGCGCAATAGGAATATCATAAATATCTACCTTTTCTTGTTGAATAAGGGTTAACAACAAGTCAAGAGGACCCTGGTAGGCAGGAAGTTCAACTTGAGGGCTGGTGCTTTCATGCTCCATTTACAAACCCATGACGCAGCGTACTTCTTTCATGGTCTCCGAGGTTGTCACCCGCGCACGCTGGGCACCTTCTTCTAGGACTTTTTCTACCCGTCCTGGTTCTTCCCAATACGCACGTCGCTCCCTAAAGGGGCTGATCAGTTTCTCTAGATTCTCTGCAAGGTGACGTTTACAGGCGACACAACCGATTTTTCCTGCGCGACATTTTTCTTCTACTTCAGCAACTTCTGGGGTGTAGATTTTATGAAATTTATGCACAACGCAAACTTCAGGATGTCCCGGGTCATCTTTCCGCAGTCTCTCGGGATCTGTAACCATTTGTTGTACGCGAGTCTTAATCTCTTCAGCAGAAGCTGCAAGGGAGATAGCATTATGATAGCTTTTACTCATTTTTCGTCCATCAACTCCAGGCAAGAGAGGTACTTTACCCACAAGTGCTTGGGGCTCGGGAAAGACGGTTCCGAAGAGGTGATTGAAACGACGGGCAACTTCCCGGCAAAGCTCAATGTGCGGAAGCTGATCTTCTCCAACGGGTACTACATTTGCTTTATATACTAAAATATCAGCAGCTTGTAAAAGGGGATATCCTAGAAAACCATAGGTCCCTAAGTCTTTGCCCTGCAGACTTAATTGTTGAATTTGATCCTTATAGGTTGGAACACGTTCCAACCAAGACAAGGGTGTAAACATAGAAAATAGCAAATGAAGTTCCGAATGCTCTTTAATATCAGATTGTAAAAAGATAGCACTTTTCTGGGGGTCAATTCCAACACTAAGCCAATCTAGAGCAATTTCTCTTCTTAAACTAGGAAAGTTCAACTTATCTTCATATGCTGTTGTCAAGGCATGCAAATCAACAATTGAAAAGAAACTCTCATAATCATTCTGTAAGTTTACCCAGTTCTGAATTACACTTAGATGTCCAATATGCAACGCCCCTGTTGGACGCATTCCACTAAATATTCTACCTTTCACTATAAACAACCCCTTTAAACAATTTAGAGACACCTCTACTCCGAAAATAGGTTTATGTTAATGTCATCCCGAGAGATAGCGAAGGATCTAGGGCTTAAGATTCTTCACTTCGTTCAGAATGACAAGAGCGTACTGGATCTTCCTTCATCAGTGGTTCCGCACAGCGGCATGGGGTCTGATAGCACTAGAAAAACGGGGTCAATATCAGCGATATGATTTTCTGATAAGCGTAAAATATCCCAATGACCGCGGGAGAAAGGATTTTCCCTAAAATATCAGTAAAGAGAAGTACAATTAAGATAATCATACCATATTGTTCAATCACCCGTAACTGAGGAGCAAATCGTTCAGGCAATAACCCTCCGAAAACAGTAAAACCGTCAAGAGGAGGGATCGGTAAGAGATTGAAAACTCCTAAGCCAAGATTCATAAGTACTGCCGACTGAAATACAAGAGAAATAATTCCGCTCCATTCGGAACCTTGAATCCCAAGCATGGTTATAAACCATAACAGCATTAGCACAAAAGCAATGACCAAATTCATGATCGAACCTGCTAAAGCAACTAATATTTGCCCTCGTCTTTTGTCTCCCCGGTAATAATGGGGATTCGTTATAACAGGCTTAGCCCAACCAAACCGATATAAAAGAGCCATGATCGTTCCAAACAGATCTAAGTGTACGAAAGGGTTTAAGGTTAAACGCCCCTGACTTCGTGGAGTTGGATCTCCTAAACGATCAGCAACCCAAGCATGGGCAAATTCATGAAAGGCAAATCCGATCATTAATGCGGGAATATTTGCAATAATGGTCGTTAAATTAAAATCGAACAAATCCCTACCCCCTTCTAACGCCGGTTATTAACCCACTGACGAGCCATTCCCTGCTCTTCCTCTGAGGAACTGATCCTACCCTCGAGCCAAGCCATGCGTACCTGATCCAGAATTTCTCCGATCTCTGGACCTTGCTTTACTCCCATCTGTATAAGAGCCTTTCCATCAAGGGACATTTTAATCCTTTGACCAGCCTCAAGGCATTCTCTTATTCGCTTATTAAACCGTTCATCCCGCGCTAAAGCGAGGACAACTCTCTTGGGGGCCTTGTTTAATAAGCGATCCATTTCACTTAAAGTTAAGGGTTCCTGTAACGACTCACGCAAGTGTACGTAGGCATTTGTTTCATCTCTAAGGGATTTATTTAGACTTACTCGTTCAAGCAGCCTTTGAATTTGGTTGGTTTCCATTTTGGAAACAGAGACTAACCACCTCATATTTAGTGACCAATCGAGACTCACCTCAGCATCATCTAGGTCAAAATTCCAAGCCAATTCCTCGCCAAACCACGCTTTGAACAAACCACTCTGAACTAGGCATTGGCCCATTGCCAGATAATTCATTTCTTTAAAAATAAGCATGATTTCCTCAGTAAAACGTTCAACACTGAGCTTGGAAAGAACGCCCGTCTCAATGGCTGTATGTAAGGCATCAAGAGTTTCTTTTGCAAAATTAAACTTATATCGTTCTGCAAATCGGATAGCTCTCAACATACGGGTTGGGTCATCAATAAAACTAATATTATGCAAAAAGCGAATCTTCCTTTGTTGTAAATCCTGCCTGCCGCCATAGTAATCGACAAGTTCTCCAAATCGCTCAGCATTAAGACAAATCGCCATAGAATTAACCGTAAAGTCCCGCCGAAACAGATCATCCCGTAGACAAGATTCCTCCACCTGGGGAAGGGCTCCCGGGAAAGAATAATGTTCCCATCTGGTACTGGCAATGTCAAGATGGCTTCCATCAGGAAAAATAATCTGGGCAGTTCCAAACTTTACATGATGAGTTAACTTTCCATTCGGTATACGACGCATCAAGGCTTGGGCAAATTGACCACCGCTGCCTTCAACGACAAAATCCAAATCTTGGGTTGGAACGGAAAGTAATAAATCTCGGACAAACCCCCCTACCAGATAGACTGAACACTCTTCTTCTCCTGCAGTATCTCTCACCGCTTCAAGAAGACTTCGTACTTCTTCGGGTAGACGGCCTATCAAATCCAAAATATCCTGACGCACAGCAGCACTGCGTTCCCGAGCAAGTTGTGCTTCAATCGGAACGGATCCACCATGAACAAGGCGTAATACATCTGACCTAGAAACAATGCCAACGAGATTGCCTTCTTCTACAACGGGCAAACGTCCGATATCATGCTGAATCATGAGTCGCTGAACTTCATCCCAAGGTGCCTCTACATCTACTGTTGCGACCCTAGTGGTCATAAAACCTTTTACAGGAGCATGTTGTAAGCCGTGTTTAATTGCCTTATCAACATCACGCCTGGAAATAATCCCTATTATATTTTGGCCTTCTGTAACCGGAACTCCTGTATGCCCATAGCGCAATAGAATTTGTTCAACCTCACCTAGCCGCGTCTCAGGAGATACGGTCTTAACTGGAAAGCTCATGATATCTCTCACAAGATGCGGTCGTTTTGCACGAGTCCGAATAGCTGAACGCAATTCTTTCAGGATCTCGGAAAGCTTAGCATCTTTGATGGTGGCAGACGCAGCTCTCTCATGTCCTGCACCTCCAAATAACTGAACTAATCCATTAACAGGCAAACCACGACCTCGAGAGCGGCCTACAATATAGACCCTGTTCTCCATCTTAACCAGCAAAAACCAAGTATCTGCGCCTTCAAGTTCTCCTACTCGATGAGCTAATAGAGCAAGTCCACCAACATACTCCTCGATCTCAGCATAGGATATATACACAGGTAGTCCATCAAAGACCTCTGTTTGTCCCTGATCTAATAACTGTTGCAAGAGTTCTTTCTGTTCCTCAGTGAGCGGGCGACGCAAATTTTTGGAGATTACCCCTAAATTCGCACCTTGTTCTAATAAATAAGCCACAGCGTGAACATCACGTACTGTGGTATTATCAAACAATAAGCTTCCGGTATCATCATAGATTCCTATAGCAATTAGTGTAGCTTCAAAGCTACTCAACGGTAACCCCATCTCCGCTAGTTTTTCAACTAGGAGGGTTGCGCAAGCCCCAACGGGTTCGATAACCATGCCTTGTTTAAGTTTTCCTGCATAAGGATGATGGTCATAGATTTCCACCTCCACTCCAGGAAGCTTTGCTACCTTTTCCCCTAAGAATCCTACTCTATGAAGTTCATGAGTATCAACTAATATAACCCGAGAGACTTCTTCTAAATTAATATCTTGGGCCCTGCGAAACCTCAATTGATCTCTTGATAACGCCAAAAAGTCTTGAACAAAGACGCTCGGTTTCCCGTCCATGACCAAAACACTGTTTGGATAAATTTTTTGAGCAGCCACCATAGAAGCTAGCGCATCAAAATCGATTTGGCGATGTGCCAAAATGATATCCATATCTACATCCTCAAACTCCTATCCTCTTGGACTCAATCCACTTTAGGTCAATATTTAAAATTATACCATCTTTAGGTTACTTACAGCAACTTAGAAGGTTTCATTTCTATATTGAGCATTCGGAAAATGGTGTTTAAGCTGCCCTGTCGATGGTTTATCTCCCACAACCATCGAATAGACTACCATAGACAATAGAAAAATTAACAAAACAGTACTTATGGGTATCCGCTGGTTAAATAATAATCCAATTCCAGCCAATATAAGAATTAGAGGCCATAAATCGATGACATGTGTCCATAGCCCCCAGGATAAGTAGCCATAATTGAGCAGAAAGAAGATAATCCCTAACGCAATTAAGAGTAATCCTCGACTAAGGCTATCTGAGATTCTTCTCATTTTCTTCCCCCCCTCACAATTATGACGAGACCTAGGAAAATGAGAATGATCGGCCACATCTTACTCATATCAAACCAATAGGGAAACCAGCGCTCAAGCAAAAACACGATCCCCAAGACGACCAAAATTCCACCGGCAATTTTCGTGCGGTTTTCGTGATTCTCACGATTGTCAGGATACTCAGGCCTTCCAAACTCCTTAGCCGTCTTGTCGCCATTAGAAACTAGTTCCTTGACCTCAGCCCCGGCCTCACGCCTATAGGGATACCGTTCTTGTTCTGCAGGATCAATAGGTATAATCACCCAAGCTGCTAAATAGGCCAAAAAACCCACGCCCCCAGCAAATAAGGCAACTAGGGCAATAATTCGTACTAGGGTGACGTCAACTCTGAAATAATCAGCAAGACCTCCACAAACCCCTCCAATCATCTTGTCTCGCACCGACCTATAGACTCTCTCAGGCATGTTCGCTCCTCCATATCTTAGTCAAAATTTTACCTACACGTTTATTACGTATGAATGAGTGGGTTGAAATGTTTCCGATAAACTAAAAAAATAGAAGAAAACTTTTACCTGTGTAGGTAATACTTCTTCTATCTATCCTATCTTGCAGCGCCCACTTCTTCAAGTGGTATTATTATGATCCTCTTCGGTAACGTAAGTCTCCATTGGAGACTTACGTCTTATAGTCTGGTCTTCAACTTTAACCAACAATTCATTTGGATAATCGATTAATCAAATGTTCTCATTAATTTCTTCTGTCGCTTTTTCAATCTCCTCAGGAGACATTCCACTTTTGCCTAAGTTGAACTTAATAGCATCTGCCCAAAATCCGCTTTTGGCACTCATTTTTTTGAAAGCCTTGGCATTGACTTTACTCTCTTTTGCTCGTGCTTCCGCATTAGACTGCACGATGGAACAAATATAGAGAGCCTTTACGCGAGCATCATTATCCAGGTCATTAAACGTTAGGTTTAGTTCAGCAATTAGTTTCTGATAATACTGGGAAAACTCCTCAAAGGGAATTTCCGTCTCCATGTGTAAGTATTCTTTCAACTTCTCAAGCAGCTTATCCAATGTCCACCCTCCAAAAATTTACCTTCAAAATGAATCCTATATAGTATATAACCGTTTAACTAAAATGACAAGGGACTGTATTGGGGGAAAATTTGTGGATTGCCCTACTGAAAAAATACTGAAGCTGTTTTCCCCTCTTCTATTAACCGCTTTACAAGGGCAGGTGCCTTCCGAGGATTTACTTTCCAATAACTAACATCCTCTTCAATAAGAAAATTACCCGGTAAGGTCTGAGAGTTAATGTCTGGATTTTTAAAGCGCAGCAAAATATTTGACAGTGACCAAAGTTGCCCTACGGAAAGGTTGGTTTCTGTACATTTGGTAATCTGTGAAATCAGCCCCGGCAATTTTGGCAAGGTCTTAACTTGCAGAAACTCCTTCTGAACTGCTTTTAGAACGGATTGTTGCCGTGCAGTTCTTGAAATATCTGCCAAAGCATCTTGACGGAACCTTGCATATTGTAAGGCCTGAGTGCCATTTACACGCTGAGTACCCTTTTTCAAGTTGATAATACCATCTTCCTTGTCTCCTGTAACATAATACATGTCTTTATCAATCGTAAGAGTGATTCCTCCAAGAGTATCAATAATTGACTTGAATCCTGTGAAATTCGTTAGAACATAGCCATCGATAGGTTGGCCTATTAGTTCTTCAACTAGGGCTTCAGTTGTCTTAAGACCTTTACCTAATCGTGCAGCAGCATTGATTTTCCCCTTCCCATAACCAGGAATATTAACCTGTGTATCTCGGGGGATAGAGAGAAGAGTGACTTGACCATTCTCAGTATTGATACTGGCTACCAAAAGAGTATCCGTGTTACTGATGGTTGTTTCATTAGGTCGTTGATCTACACCTACTAAGAGTACTGAAAAGTGCTTTTTATTATAGGCGAGGATTGTCTCTTCAACGTCATCATTAGTATTATGAAGCATCGGATCTGGACTATCATTAGACTTGGAAGCTTCTGTCTCAAGGTCTTCTATATCTTGGGCTTCTTCTGTTATTTGGTTGTAGTTTGTCTCACCTTGATCGACTAAACTTGTTTCGATTGGGTTTTCCTTTTCCAGTCGGTTTGATTCTTCCCTCATCTTGGCGAGAGTAAGAGGGGTTTTTTCATTTCCAATAACCTGATTTGCCAGGAAAAACCCTAAAACTAAGCTCATTCCTAAAAAGAATCCCAGCAGTAAGGGTTTTGTGTAGACTTCAATGACCCGGAAAAGCGTTTTCGCAGAGTTTTTAGTTTCTTTCATCCGAGTCCACTCCATTCTAACTCTTTTCCTTTAGCATCAAACAATCTCCTCGTAAATATTCCTGATCTGTAGCAAAAAAAAGAGAATAATCTTGGAAACCCTTATTGTTACGATCTTGATTTTGAATTCTTTACAAAAGGTAGCAGTTTGGAAAATATATACATATAATACCAATACAAGAGCTTCAGTCTTGATTTCTTAATCTTGGTATTTACAAAACCGATGTTCAATTAGAAAGGGGAGACGTGAATTGAATCATGGATACTCCCGTGTCAATACACCTGTTCTAAGGAATCCATGCCTCTTTCATCATTACTCAACTCGATCCACACCCACATATTATCCCCCGCAACAAGTCAATGCTAATAGAAGCAACGCCTATCACCCTACACCCTCTCTCTATACTCCTCAATCTTCCTACAGAGTTCAATCTCCTTACAGCGTTCTATCACCCAAGCCCTATGCCCCGCAACCTTATCCTTATTATCCTGCCCCATCCGGATACCCAAGCCCTTCCCCTATTCCCCTCTCCTCTTATTCTGTTCCCGCCTTTTCTTATGCACCAACGGTTTCCTCTAAAGGATTGGTCATTGTTCTGATCGCAACCCTTATCTTGGTTGCCCTCGATCTTGTCATTGTTCGTCCACAAAAAAGGACGTATTACGTTAATTAAACGTGCATACGTCCTTTTCTGTGCCATCCCGGTTCTTCATAACCTTACTTGTTTAAGTTTTCTAAGTGGACTCCTTCAACTAAAGATCAAGAAGTTATCTGCTTGCTATTTGCACTTGCTTTAACCGTTCAGGCAAAACATCGTTTCTCAACAAATCCGAGTGAGTTTCACGTTTTACAATGACATCCCCATGACCGTCCTTTACCAGGATAACCTCCGGTCGTGGAAGCAGATTGTAATTGGAGGACATAGAATAGTTATAGGCCCCCGTTGATAAAACGGCAAGCAGGTCCCCCGAGTTTATCTTTGGCAAATCGATATCCCAAATTAACATATCTCCGGACTCACAACACTTTCCTGTAATAGAAACAGTCTCCGTTGCTTCTTCATTCGATCGGTTCGCAACAACTGCCTCATAACGGGCTTGATAAAGTGAAGGACGAGGATTATCTGTCATACCTCCATCAACGGCAACATATTTACGAATCCCTGGAATTTCTTTGATTGAACCTATTGAATAAAGGGTTATTCCAGCTGTTCCCACGATTGAACGCCCCGGCTCAACTATAATTTTAGGGCGTGGGAAATTCAAACTCTGGCAAGCCTCCTCTACAGCAGCTTGAACCGTTCTAGCATAATCCGATATTTTAGCGGGTTCATCACCAGAGGCATAGTATATCCCAAATCCCCCACCTAGGTTCAATTCCTGTAGAAGGCAATTCCTGCGCGCATAAACACTTGCCATATACTTGATCATAATCCGAACTTCATGCCGATAGGAATCTAATTCAAAGATCTGCGACCCGATATGAGCATGAAGCCCTTTAACCACGAGATTGGAGTAATCTAACACTAAATCGAGTGCTTGGTCTGCAGTACCGTCCGATAACGTAAAACCGAATTTAGAATCGATTTGACCTGTTTGTATATACTCATGTGTATGCGCTTCAATTCCAGGGGTTATGCGAAGGAGAATGTCAACTTGTTGATTCAACTCTTTAGCTAAATCATTGAGTAGGCTCATCTCATAAAAATTATCAACGACAATTCTCCCTACTCCGGAATTGATCGCCATCGACAATTCTTCTTTGGACTTATTATTGCCATGTAAGTAAATATTTTTCACTGGAAAATTAGCTTGAAGGGCCGTATAGAGCTCTCCCCCGGAGACCACATCTAAACCCAAACCCTCTTCTTCAATAATTCGGCACATTGCTAAGGTTAAAAATGCTTTTGATGCATAAATAACTTCTGCATTCTCCATACCTCTGACAAAGGAACGATGATATTGCTGGCAAGTGTCACGAATGTGGGCTTCATCCATGATGTATAAGGGGGTTCCAAACTCTCTAGCCAGTTCAACCGTATCGCATCCGCCTATTTCCAAATGACCCTGCTGATTTATGACTTGGGTTCCGTGCAACCTCACACTTTATGCCTCCTTCTCAAGGGTCCTCATATATTCGATACCTCTGCCACACTCCTAAAGAGATGAGGTATTAAATCTTATTAAGAATAATAGACTTCATGCCATATGTTAATTTTTGCTACCCGGTGATGAATTTCAAAATCAAGCAATAAAAAAGTACTCTAAATAGGAAATAGCCCCTAAAAATCTGCACAGGTGAACCTCAGAACTCTAGGATAAGAAAAACGCTACGCGTCTTTTTACTATACATCTCTGCTATAAAAGCAACTTAAGCGCTATGTCATCCTGAAGGAGGGACGACTGAAGGATCTAGGTCCTTCGCTGCGCTCAGGATGACATGAGTGAAGAGGACCCTAAAGTTATACTTTATGATACGTTAAAAAATAGACGGTTTTTAGCAATCACTTATATGCTAAAACCGTCTATTTATAATTTGAGGATCATCTTGACCCACTCCGTTTAACCTTATCCCTAACTCGCTAAGCTCCCCGTTTTTCTTCTTTTTGTTTTTCTTCTTTTTGTTTTTCTTCTTTTTGTTTTTCTTCTTTTAGGTTTACTTCACTTGTACCAGTAATAGTTCCGGCAACCCCTGCACCAGACCACTTGCCGCAGCGGTCTCCCCATCTGGCCAAGCTCGCTCCATCTTGTGTGATCTCAACAACTTCACATCGATTTGCACACCCTGTACAATCGAAGCTTTTCGCTTGGAATTGAGTCTCACCTAGATTTAAGCCACGAAATTGGGTCAATGTACCTGGACGTGATCCTACTTTTTCCTGAGCGAGATAAGCCGCACCTAAGGCACCCATGACGTCATAATTTTCGGGTACTATAATGGATTGACCTATCTCTTCTTCAAAGGCTTTACATATGCCTGGGTTGGCAGCCACACCCCCTTGGAAAAAGATAGGACCTCGAATGTCTTTGTTTTTACCGACATTGTTTAAATAATTCCGCACCATGGCCTGGCAAAGTCCTGCTAATATATCAGGAAGTGAATGCCCTAGCTGCTGTTTGTGAATCATATCGGATTCCGCGAAAACTGAGCAGCGTCCGGCAATCCTCACCGGATTTTTCGCTTCAAGGGCTAGAGGACCAAATTCCTCAATCTTAATTCCTAATCTAGAGGCCTGTTGATCAAGAAACGATCCTGTTCCGGCTGCACAAACGGTATTCATGGCAAAATCGGAGACAACACCGTCTCGGAGAATAATGATCTTAGAATCCTGTCCGCCAATTTCAAGGATGGTTTGCACTTGAGGGTTAACTCTAGAAGCGGCTACTGCATGAGCCGTTATCTCATTTTTCACCACATCAGCTCCTAATAACGTTGCCGCAAGCTGACGGGCACTGCCAGTAGCTCCCACGCCGATGATTTCAGCTGATTTCCCTATCTTAGACCTAATTTGTTTAATCCCTTCTTGAATGATTTGCATCGGACGTCCTTGTGTTCTTAGATAAAGCGCTTCTTTCACGGTATTGTCCGGTCTGAGTAAGACCATATTTGTGCTAACTGACCCAACATCAACACCAAGAAAGTATTTATCATCCACCAACACTTAACACTCCTTCTCTTGTTTCAATGCTCTCTCGCAGATGACGCGGACGTTCAAGCAGGTCAACGTAGGCTTCTAAGCGAGTTTGTATTCCTGCATGACCCGTATGCTCATCGACGATAAGCGTCATAATCGGTATATTATAAGCTTCTTGAACCTTCGGCAAAACACTGGCTGCTACAATTTCTGGCATACAAGACAACGGAAACACTTGAATGATTCCATCATACCCTTCCCGTGCATACTTTACGGCAGCACCAACAGTTTCCACACCATGCCCCCCTACAAAATGCGGCAAAAAGGGCTTAGCATGCCTAGGATAGGATCTAATTGAGCGATAGCCTGGTGCGATCCCTCGAAAGATATGACTTCCGACCCACCCTGAAAGATAAATAGAACGATCTACTTCCACCCCTAAGCGTCCGAGTTCTTCCTCTATACCCACTGAACTAAAGGGATCAAGAATTGTATATATCTCACCAACAATTCCAATTCTCAAGGGTTTATTAATTCTCTCTGAATTATTGACTGCCTCTTGACGTTCACGAATGCTCTCCTGCACCCAACGAACCGTATCCTGAATCCCTTTTTCCGACATTGTCTGGGCAAGCCGCTCCCTGGCCTGTTCATATAATTTTTCTGTAAGGATAGGTTCTGGAAGCCTCGGTCGAGCTGCGTGGATCAAATCTTCGACTCGGTCTAAAGCAACACTTTTTAAATAGGCAAATCGCATAGCTTTTAAAATCTTTGTCCAGGAATTCTTCGATCCAGCTAAAAAACGAATACGTTTGCCCAAGCCCAGTAAACTTCCATCAGGTGGTTCAAGTGTAACAACTTCGTAGTTATACCCAGCGTCGCGAAGGATCTGTCGTTCCACTTCCCCATAATAGCCAAATCGGCACGGGCCAATTCCTCCAGTAATTACAATCGTGTCCGCTCCTTGGCTAGCGGCCTCCAGATAATTGCCAAGGTTTAATTTTAATGGTAAACAGGCGGATTCTGGTGATAATTTTGTACCTAAATTTAACGTCCGTTTACTATTGAAGGGCGGAACTACGACCTCAACATTGAGGGATTCAAACAGTGTTTGAATTACGATCCAAGCATTCCCCATATGTGGAAACGTAACCTTCATGGGCCCTCCTCCTTTCCACCATATCCAAAAATGCTTCCAGCCGAGTGACTAAACCCGCCTCACCGCTATGTTCGTCTAAAGTAACCACCATATAGGGTTTATGTTGTTCTCTAGCTTTGTGTGATACAAGTTCTTGTACCATAGAGTCCGTTCCACATCCAAAACAAGTAAGATATATTATTCCATCAACCTTTTGATCCGCAACAAACTTCTTACCCGCACCATAGATTTGCTTCGAGTGACTCCAGAATAACTTTTTCCTCAGTCCAGATAAATGTCTCTTTACTTCTTCTTGATTAACGTTTTGAACTAATTCAACCGTTGCTTTCTCTCGAAGCCTTTTAAGAAGGTTTAGGTTGGCATAGGACTCGTGGGTTAAATAAGAATGTCCAACTAAACCAATTCTCAGACGTTCCGTAGTCTTCTGATCAACTATCCGAGACTCAGGCGTATATTTGGATGTCCTCGCTGGCAGTTTTGCCAATACACGGTCTTTCAATCTAACGAGGGTGGGCACTTGAACACTTTCCGTTGAGTTCTTCCTAGCCCGGTTAATTTCTCGGATACTCTCCTCAAAATTCCACTCTGCTCCCATAGAGTCTTGATAGTTTTGCTGCCATTCTAAACCTTGGCTGAAGGCCTTACGTATATCGGCCTTGCTTTTACCCAGTTGCTCTCCCAAAACCTCCAGGTCCTTCAGTACCTGACGCTTACCCTTTCGCCAGTTTAGATTGACGGTTAGGACGGACATTCCTGGAGGAATGGCCGGAAGCATGCTTTCTGGAATGCCAAGAAATTTCGGACAGGTGTAAGTATCTGCCTCGACACTAACGATACGGGGCAGAAAAATCCAATCAACATCCTTAAAGGCTTGAATATGTCCTGCTAAAAGTTTGAGGGGTAAACAGGTCTCATCACTAGCTTTTTTCAAACCTTGATCCATAATTTGTCGATGGGTGGGCGGTGAAGTCACTACTTCAATATCTAAGCAATGAAAAAAGCCAGCCCAAAAAGGATAGTAGTCAAAATAATATAGAGCACGTGGAAACCCAATTCTCACTAAGCTTGCATCCTTTCATATACCTTCCAAATTGTAAGATTTTTTCTGAGAAATACAAAAGATTATTCTATCATCCTGTCGTTAGCGAAGGATCTAGATCCTTCAGTCGTCCCTCCTTCAGGATGACATAGCCCTTAGTTGCTTTCATAGCAATGACATTGCCCTCAATTACAGTCCCTTTGTAAGATAAGTAAACCATCCTATTCCAGAATACAATTTTCAAGACTTATAAGTGTACCAGAATCGAACCTCGCACATCGAACTTCGTGCCTCGCTTAGGGTTGTCGATCTTTATCTTGAGGTTTTAGAATACTTGGACGCTGGTTTTTGATTGGAACTGGCGAACGTACCAGAATCGCCTTCATTGCTTTGTAATCAAAGGGAATGAGAGGCCAGAGGTAAGGTACGCCAAAGGATTTGGTCCGCCATAAAAGAAAGAATACCACTGCAAAACCGATCCAAAACCCAATGAAATTGAAGAGTCCCGTCATAATGATGAGGAACAATCGGGATAATCGGTTGGCTAAACCTAATTCATAGCTAGGTGTCGCAAATGTCCCCACCGCAGCAATAGCTATATACATGACAACCTCTGGGGTAAACAGTCCCACTTTCACCGCAATGTCTCCCAGCATAAACGCAGCAATCAAACCTAAGGCGGTTCCTAGAGGACCCGGAGTATGAATTGTACCCATTCGCAACAGATCGACACCCAGCTCAGCCAATATGACTTGCATTAATAGGGAGACCTTTGTCGGTTCTGTGACACCAATAAACTGAAGTGGTTCAGGAAGTACATGCGGATTTAAGGCTGCCCCTAACCAAAGGGGTAAAAGAAAGAGTGCCGAAAAGATTCCTAAGAATCGTATCCACCGCAGATAAGCACCCACAATCGGTTCCTGCCGATACTCTTCCGCATGCTGAACGTGACTCCAGAAGGTCGACGGTGCAATCATGACCGAGGGAGAAGTATCTACAATGATTACAACATACCCTTCAAGCAAATGAATGGCAGCAACATCTGGGCGTTCAGTATAACGAACACGTGGATAAGGGTTCCAGAATTTACTTCCCAGAATGAATTCCTCAACACTTTTTTCCGCCATAGGAATTCCGTCAATTTTAATGCCTTGAATGTCGTTTTGGATTTTCTTAACCATATCTAAGTTGGTAATATCTTCAATGTAGGCAATACAAACATCCGTCTTCGACCGTCCGCCCACCTGAACTAACTCCATACGCAGTTTGGGATCTCTTAAACGTCTGCGTATTAAAGCTGTATTCATGACTAGTGTCTCAGTAAATCCATCTCGACTTCCCCGAGTGACTCGCTCAATATCTGGTTCCTGGGGCGTACGAGCAGGATAGGACCGCGCATCGACAATAATGGCTTTATCTTGTCCTTCGACAAAGATTGCCATGGGGCCTGACAAAACGAAATAGAACACTTTATCCATGGTTTGAGCTTCAGAAACTTGTAAATTAACGATACGCCCCTTGACGAGTTTATCTAAGGCATTGACAATAAGGTCTGAGCGTTCTAGGTCAATTAAAGCGTCAATAATTAGGCTTGCAACTTGGGTGTTGACCATCCCATTAACAGAATAGATGGCGACCTTCTTGCCGCCAATGGACATTTCCCTAAGTACGATATCAAAACAATCAGGTACTCCTAACTCCCGGTTGAGATAATCGACGTTTTCTTGATAATTTTTACTTATAGGAATATTCTTCTCGCTTGAATTGTTATCCATTACATGCACCCCCTATTCGTGGTTCGATATTCGTGGTTCGTGGTTCGATATTCGTGGTTCGTGGTTCGAATGTAGATCTATGGGATCGTTCAGCTAAAGCTGAACGTTGAATGAACGAACATCGCTTCGAGCGGTTATCCTTTTGGTTTGAAGGCTACTGACATTAGATAGCCAAAAAAAACGGCCGCTGCGATCCCTACTGCGGTTGCTTCAACTCCTCCGGAAAAGGCGCCTAAAATTCCACGCTTTTCAACTGCCTCCATGGCCCCTTTAGCTAGGGTATAGCCAAATCCTGATAAGGGAATCGTTGCGCCTGCCCCTCCGATTTTTACTAATGGTTCGTATACTCCCAACGCCCCAAGAATTGCTCCCCCAGAGACGAATGAAACTAGGACATGGGCCGGAGTAAACGTCGGTTTTGTCAGGTCCATTAGAAGCTGCCCTATGACACAAATTGTTCCACCCACAATAAAGGCAGGAATAATCATCTCAAACATACGGTTACGATCCTTTCTTCTATCCCTCAATAACCACTGCGTGCCCAATGCCTGGAATAGATTCTCCTTGTAGTGCGGAGGTTGGACTATGAAGGGCACCGCTCCCTACCAGCATAACTTTTTGCAACTCACCTGCTTTAATTCTCTGCATAATATCTCCGGCAAAAACCACCGACGAACAGCCACAGCCACTTGCTCCTGCGTGTGAATCCTGGCTCTCATCGTAAATCATAACTCCACAGTCCGTGAAGCTCGTCCCCGTATCCAGACCGCTTTGCTTCAATAGCTCACAGGCAAGTGATAATCCAATCGCTCCTAGATCTCCCGAAGCTATCAGATTATAGTCGACAGGCTTAAGTTGCATATCTTGGCAGTGATTTAGGATCGTATCAGCCACTGCGGGGGCCATGGCTGCCCCCATATTGTTGACATCTTTGATAGCAAAATCGATCACTCTTCCAATGGTTGCCGAGGTAACTCGAGGACCCTCTCCGCTCCTGCCAAGAAGCACACTGCCTGCGCCTGTTACTGTCCATTGTGCACTCATAGCCCTTTGAGCACCTTGCTCCGTTGGCAAGCGGTATTGACGCTCAGCCGTATCATGGTGACTAGAAACCCCTACTAAAATTTTTTCGGCAAAACCGCCATCTATTAACATACTTCCTACTGCCAGACTTAAGGCCATTGTTGAACAAGCGCCATACAACCCTATAAAGGGTAATGCCATTTGACGCGCTGCAAAATTTGAAGAGATGATCTGATTAAGCAAATCTCCAGCTAACATAAAATCAATTTCTTCCTTTTGGACAGATGCTTGGTTCATTGCCCCTTGCATAGCCTCTTGAAGCATTTTGCTCTCAGCGACTTCCCAGGACTTTTCCCCATGGAGCCCGTCGTTCCAGACCTTATCAAAGGTTTTTCCGAGAGGACCTTTGCCTTCCTTTGGACCTACCACGGAATAAGATGATAAGATAACCGGGGGGTTATCAAATACCACAGTCTGATTTCCAACTCGTTTCAAGTTCACTGTTATATCATCCCCATTCATAAGTTGGAGTACTCCTACTGAGCAACGACTAGTGTAAGAAGAAATAAACAAAACCCACAACAATCGACGTTGCGATGCCATACACTAGTACCGGCCCTGCAACAGTAAACAATTTTGCCCCAACACCCATTACATACCCTTCACGTCTAAATTCCATAGCAGGTGCAACGATGGAATTTGCAAACCCTGTCACTGGAACAATTGAACCTGCGCCGGCAAACTTTCCAATCTCATCATATACTCCCAAGCCTGTTAACAAGGCTCCTAGGAAAATCATGGTTGCGGTTGCTGCAGTAGATGCTTCAACTCGCACCATCCCGAGGGTAATAAAAAAATTGATGAATAGCTGCCCTATGGAACATATAATTCCTCCGACAATAAATGCTCTCACAACATTTTTAGAAATTGTCGGCTTTGGGGTATATTGCTGAGTTAATGCTTGATATTTTTCCGGGGTAACAGAGATTGAGGGCTTACGCAGAGTTTGATCAGCCACCCCAAATCCCTCCTTTCGTATCAACCACATACAAATTCTATTATTTGGCATAATAAGGATAATTATACTCCTTATTTTAGACTTTCTGCCCTGGAATGAGATCCTTCACTCGCGCTCAGGATGACACTGTACTAAGTCATACTGAACGTAGTGAAGTATCTTGGACCCAATATTATTTTTCCATCCCTTGGTGATGCTGCTCATGAAAGTCTAATACTTCTTAATTCGACATAGCTTTCCAAGGAATTCTCTAAAACCTAGCAGGAAAATTATGGGTTATAGCGAAATCATTAGTATTGATAAAATTAGGGGGAATGGTCTTGAACCTTGAAAAAAAAATAGAACGCCTGACCCTACTTCTGCGCTTAGATGGTGAACTTGATATGCACACTGCTTCTACTCTACGACATGCTATTGATAGTGAGATTGAGAAACGAGGAATTCGTACAGTTATTCTTAATCTTCAAGGAGTTCAGTTTGTCGACAGTTCTGGACTGGGCGTGATCTTAGGCAGGTACAAGAAATTACTTCCCTTGGGCGGGAAACTTAAAATCACGAATGTGCCCCCTCATATTTATAAGATTATGGAATTGTCCGGTTTACCTAAAATCATCAGCTTCTATGTAGATGAAGCACACGCCTATGAGGAAGGAAGGGGAGCTTAATAATGAAATCAAACCAAATATCCCTCACATTTTCTAGTATCCCTGAAAATGTGAGCCTTGCCCGTTTACTTATTGCCTCTGTAGGAGGGCAACTAGATCTTTCACTTAATGACATCGAAGAATTAAAAGTTGCGGTTTCAGAGGCGGTCTCTAATGCAATCATCCACGGATATCAGAATGTCCCAAATAATATTGTTTACCTCGATCTAGACATTACCAATAATCTTCTTACAATTGTTGTAAAAGACGAAGGATGCGGGATCTCTAATGTAGAGCAAGCCATGCAACCTGCGTATAGTACGGATCCTGAGCGAATGGGCCTGGGCTTTGTCTTCATGCAATCTTTCATGGACGAACTTCAAGTAAAATCTGCACTTGAAGAGGGAACCATCGTCACCATGAAGAAGCACTTCAAGCAAACACCCATCTCCTCTCATTAGGGGGGCGCGATATGATTCAACGACTTTCAGAAATGAATCTTCCCCATTTTCCTTTACTCTCTGATAAAGAGATGATGGAATACCTTCATGCCGCCAAAGAAGGAGATACCGAGGCCCGCGAACGTCTCATTAATTGCAACTTGAAGCTCATTTTTAACTTAGTTCAACGTTTCTCCCATCGAGGTTATGAGCTGGAAGACCTCTTTCAGATTGGAACAATCGGACTGATTAAAGCCATCGACAAATTTGACTTCTCCTATGGCGTCAAGTTCTCAACCTATGCTGTTCCCATGATTATCGGAGAAATACGTCGATTTCTCCGGGATGATCACCCAGTGAAAGTTCCACGTTCCTATAAGGAACTTGTCTACAAAGTGAATCGAGCTCGAGATGAATTATCTGCCTCATTAGGTAGGGACGCGACCATCGGGGAAATCGCAGCGAATATAGGTGTTGATCGGGATGAGATCGTCGCAGCTCTTGAAGCTATCCAAAGCCCTACCTCTATCTACGATACGCTTTATCAAGACGACTCAGATCCCATCTACGTTCTCGATCAACTCTCTGAAGAAAAGGGTCTTGAATCTAGTTGGTTCGAAAAAATTGCCCTTAACGAAGTCTTGGACAAGCTGCCTGAAAGAGAAAAGCGTGTTCTTTTGATGCGATTCTTTGAAGATAAGACTCAGAGTCAAATCGCCAGCCTGCTTAATCTCTCACAAGTTCAGATTTCTCGCATTGAACGTGCGGCACTCCTTAGAATTCGTAAACTATCTGAGATCAACGATCGTTCAGATCTTGACAATCAAAACTCTAGCTCGGATTAGCCACCTTAACGCTAGAAACTGAAGACTCCTTTTATAGTTCGTGTCAACTGATCAACTAAGCCAGCCCTTGCCACTCCGTGATCGGCTATCAATTTGACAGTGGCTTGTAATTGATCATTTTGGTAAAGGAGTACTTGTCCTAATGTCTGTCCCTTCTCAACAGGTGCACTGATTTCTGGGTTTAGCTTTGTCTCAACCCAGAAATTTTTGTCTTTTCCTTTTTCTACTGTGGCTCCTAAGGCAATTTCCGTAACAGCGACGATCTCGTCTTCGACTCCTTTACGAACCTTAACTACCCCTTGCTTTTGCTCAGCGGGGGCAAACTGTTTAAATTCGTATTTTGCAAATCCGTAATTGTAGATTTTCATAGATTCTGCAAAATGTCCTCTAACTTGGGGTACACCCATCACGACACAGATCAATCGTAAGCCATTTCTTTCCACAGTTGAAGCCAAGCAATATCTAGCTTCATTAGTCCATCCTGTTTTAAGTCCATCCGCTCCTGGGTACCACCATAATAATTTGTTGGTATTGTAGAGCTTAAACTTACCCTCCCGTAAGTCGTATTCCTTAATGCTGGTCAACTTACGAATCAGGGGATATTTGAGAGCTTCTCTGGAAATCACGGCTAAGTCATAGGCACTTGTATAATGCCCCTCAGCAGGCAGACCATAAGCATTGACAAAATGAGTATTCTTCAGCCCTAATTCTTGAGCTTTACGGTTCATATCTTCTACAAACGCTTCATGGGTTCCATTAATATGTTCAGCGACTGCGACACAGCCATCATTGGCGGACCCAACGGCTATGGCAATTAACATCTGCTCTAATGAAAAGGTTTCTCCTGGTTCGAGGTAGATTTGAGAACCTCCTAATTTACAGGCATTTTCACTAGCTGTAACAGTATCTGTCAATTTAACTTTTTCTTGGGCCACTGCATCTGCTGCGATTAGTAAGGTCATAATCTTAGTAACGCTTGCAGGTGCTAATTCTTTGTGGGATTCTTTTTCGTAGAGAATCCGACCAGAAACCGCGTCCATCAAAATTGCACTTGCGGCATCCGTCTCAATTTCGACTCCTTGAACTGGCTTTACATTAGAAAAACCAAGGTTTCCTAGAACAATACCCATTGCTAAAACGATTGCCAAAACTTTGCGCATCTTTTGTCCCCCCTCATAATTAGTGTGAATTTATTATTCCCGAAAAAGTAAATTATATTGAAATCCTACTATAAAATAACAAAGAACCTTTGTGAAAAGGCTTTTTTGAAACCTGAGGGAAGTAAAGGGTGGAAGCAATGGAAGCAAGGGAACCGCCCCCCTTGCTTCCATTGCTTTCCTGCTTTTCTGCATACCTCTCCTTAATACCTACCAAAACGTTTCATAGGTACTTTAACATCTCTAAATCCATGCCAATAGCAAGGACTAAAATAGCGTAGACTTAGTTTAGATGGATAAATTCTATGCCGCAGCACACATCCCCGGATTACCTCAACTCCGGCATTGTCACACTCTTGTTGAAGGTCTTGGCTCCAGGTTTGTTCTTGGAACCATATCTTGCTGCATCCTGCGGAAACAGTATCCAGAACTAAGGATTTAAGGCTTTCAGGCAATAGACAGGGTACTACAACTGTCACTTTATCTGTAAGTTGAGCTAAGTTTGGATAAACCTTACTCCCGTCTATGCGAGCTAAGCCCTCTGCAACGGGATATACAACGCATCCAAAATCTTTCAATGCCCGCCAAACCTTCCAGGCATGTTTATGCTTCTGAAACTTTTGCGTATTCCCTAGCACGGCATATGTATCTTGAGTGGTTAACCCTCCTGCCAAAGGATAAATTTTTTTCTCACGTGCCATATAAAAACCTCCTTCCCTGTTGCAATAATATATGCATACGTGGAAAGGAGGTTTTTATGATTGACCCTTGTCCATTGAACCAAGGATGAGTCGATTACTGTATTACTTCCTCGATCAAAGGAAGCTGTTCAGGAGTTTCGCTTCCAATGGGAACTAAATCCTGAGCGAGAAGAAGCCCCTCGGCTAAGGATTCCTTATCTCTTCCATAGAGCTGCAAGAGAGGTTCTCCCGCTTCAATCCACTCTCCTGTCTTTTTGACCAGCAAAACCCCAGTTCCTAAGTCAATAGGACTATCCTTTGTAACTCTACCTGCTCCGAGGGTCATAGCTAAGATCCCTATTTTATGGGCATCAATTGATTGCACATACCCCGAATCAGCTGCAAGGATTGGTAGACTCCAGGGAGCAACCTGTAAACGTCTATCGACAACCGCTTGGTCATCTCCTCCCTGTGCCGCTATAAAGTTTAGGAATTTATCCCAAGCTGCACCACTTTCTAAGCTTTGGAGCAAGCATTTCTTTCCTGTATCGACATCGGGTACCGAGTCTCCGGCCACCAGCATCCAAGCCCCTAATTCCAGACATACTTTTATTAAATCATCTGGCCCCTTACCCTGCAGGGCATCTGCTACTTCAAGAATCTCCAGGCTATTCCCTACAGCACGCCCTAACGGCTCATTCATATTGCTCAATACGGCAATTGTTTGACGCCCTAAGGCCTTGCCGATATCAACCATCGTCGTTGCTAACCTTCGAGCATCTTCAATTGTCTTCATAAAGGCTCCCGAGCCGTACTTTACGTCCAAAACGATCCCCTGGGCTCCGGCTGCAATTTTCTTACTCATGACTGAAGAGGCGATTAAGGGAATTGAACTAACAGTTCCGGTGACATCACGAAGAGCATATAGTTTCTTATCGGCTGGGACAAGGTTCCCCGTTTGAGCAATAACAGCTATACCGATTTTCTTGACTTGCTCTAGAAACTCTTCCTGACTAAGCTCTACCCTAAACCCCGGTATAGAACTAAGCTTATCTATTGTTCCGCCGGTATGCCCCAGCCCTCTGCCGGACATTTTTGCCACCGGCACACCACAAGCTGCAACCATGGGTCCCAGCAGTAAGGTGGTCTTATCGCCAACACCACCGGTACTGTGTTTATCAACAAATCGCCCTCCAAGTGTTGAAAGATCGAGTTGTTCTCCGCTTTTAGCCATCGTTGAGGTAAGTTCGGCGGTTTCCTCAATTGACATACCTTGAAAGTAAACAGCCATCGCCCAAGACGACATCTGATAATCGGGAATATCTCCTTGCACATATCCCTGGATAATAAAGTGGATTTCCTGCTTAGAAAGGGGTTCCCCATCCCGTTTCTTTTCGATAAGATCTACCATGCGCATACGAAATCACTCTTTCTATCAATTAACACTTAGTTATAGTTCTTAGTTCACTCTTTGAATTTCCCGACTTTTATGTACACCCTCTTTTGTCGTGAGGTTTCCTAAAGCACCTTCATAAGTCCTTGTACAAAGTTCACAAATTTCTTCTCAACTCGTACAGCAGTCTCCATAACTTCTGTATGACTTAGTTTTTGAGGTAGTATACCGGCTGCCATATTGGTGATACAGGATATCCCTAAAACCTTCATACCCCCGTGATTAGCAACAATCACTTCAGGAACCGTACTCATGCCAACCATATCTGCTCCAACCGAACGAGAATAGCGAATTTCTGCCGGAGTTTCATAGCTAGGGCCGCTCATTGCTACATACACCCCTTCTTGTGGGCGAATCTCATAGTCCTGCATGATGGCTAACGCCTTTTGGCGCCACTCAGAATGATATGCCTCGCTTAGGTCAGGAAAACGCGGGCCTAGATTGGATAGGTTTGATCCACGCAAAGGATTTTCGCCCATGAGGTTGAGATGATCTTTGATGAGTATTAGATCTCCTGGTTGAAACTCTGGATTGATTCCACCCGCAGCATTGGTGACAACAAGACCCTTGACGCCTAAGACCTGCATCACCCGAATTGGAAAGGTTACTTCCTGCATTTTATATCCTTCATAGTAGTGAAAGCGCCCTTGCATTACCACCACCGATCGACCTTCAACCGTTCCAAAAACTAATTGACCTGCATGCCCCTCAACTGTTGATATTGGGAAATGCGGAATATCTCTGTAACGAACGATGACCCTATCCTCGACTAAATCTGCAAAGGCACCTAACCCCGAACCCAGGATGATACCAAGTTCAGGCAGTGAAGGAGCTCGCTCCGCAAGGTAACTCCGTGCTTCTTCTAATTTATGTTCCATTTTCATTTCTGAAAACATTACAATCCCTCCTTTTTTATCAAAGCGTAAAAACTATTCCCATTGGTCAGCGGTTCCGCTTCTAGGTATTCAGCCACTGTTGCTCCTAAATCAGCAAAGCTCGATCTCACGCCCAGATTAATTCCCTTTTTTAAGGCCGGTCCGCAAACAAGTAACGGAACATATTCCCTACTGTGATCTGTACTAGGCATGGTTGGATCACATCCGTGATCAGCGGTAATAACGAGCATATCCTCTGAGCGCAAAGCAGCATAGATCTCTGGTAAGCGAGCATCAAATTCCTCTAAGGCCCGAGCATACCCGACCACATCGTTACGGTGACCATAAATCATATCGAAATCCACTAGATTGGTCATAATTAGTCCCTTTTCAACCTTAGCCATATAATCTAATGTTTTATCGACACTCTCCATGTTTCCCTTGGAAGTTACATGATCAGTCACACCTCGTCCAGCATAAATGTCGTTGATCTTTCCAACTGCGCAGACTTCTAGTCCCTGTTCTTGCACATATTCAAATAATATTTTCTGGGGGGGTTCAAGGGCAAAATCGTGCCGGTTTGGAGTACGGTAGAAGTGTCCGACTTCTCCGAGGAAGGGTCGGGAAATCACCCGCCCAACTTGAAGTTCATCTTTCAGCATGGTGCGTGCAATCTGACATATGCGCATCAGTTCCGGCAGCGGGATTATTTCTTCATGCGCTGCAACTTGAAATACAGAGTCTGCTGAAGTATAAACGATGGGCATTCCTGTTTTTACATGCTCTTCGCCAAGCCGTTGTATGATCTCTGTTCCAGAAGCTACTTCGTTTCCCATCACCTTTCTCCCGATGGCTGCCTCATAACCTTCAATAAACTCCCTAGGAAAACCCTGAGGGAAGGTCGGAAGTGCTTTCTCCAAAATCACCCCCGCTATTTCCCAATGTCCACTGGTCGTATCCTTCCCTCGTGATCGTTCTGCCATTTTTCCAAAACAGCCTTCCGGGTTGAGGGCTGCGGGAACTCCTGTAATAGAATGTATCGTTCCTAGTCCAAGTTTTTCTAAATTAGGCAGATTGAGTCCGCCGCGCTGCCTAGCCAGGTTACCTAATGTGTCGCTTCCTAAGTCCCCATAATCCCCAGCATCCGGCAGTTCTCCAATTCCAACGCTGTCTAAGACAATAATTACAACTCTTCGCGGCATATATCTTCCTTCACTCCTTACTCTTAAGATCCGCTCGTGGATGAGCTTTTTGAAAGACATCTAACAAGCGTTTTCGTGTCAAATGGGTATAGATCTGAGTTGTCGAGATGTCAGCATGCCCCAACATTTCTTGAACAGAACGCAAGTCAGCTCCATGATCCAGGAGATGGGTTGCGAAACTATGACGAAACATGTGGGGGGAAACTTTTTGCTCAAGTTGATGGTCCTTTGCCCATTTATTTAGAATATGAACCACTCCTTGTCGAGTCAGGGGACGCCCATGGACATTCAAAAAAAGACGATCACTTTTTTGTTTGCCACATAAACGAGGACGTGATCCATCTAAGTACCGCTCCAAATCACGAATCGCAGGTTCGCCCAGGGGTACAATCCTCTCCTTATTCCCTTTTCCGATACAACGCACATATCCCACATCTAATGCCACATCTGACACACGTAAACTAATCAATTCAGAAACCCTCAATCCACTACTATAAAGGACCTCTAGCATTGCTAAATTTCTCATGGTTAGAAGGGTTTCTTCCTCTGATTTCAATAGTTTGTCCATTGTAGCTTCCGACAACACCTTCGGAAGTGGTTGATTTAATTTTGGTGTTACTAAATAAGTACTTGGATTATCATCACGTAGTCCTTCATCCAGCAAAAACGCAAAAAATCCTCGGAGTGTCGCATTACATCGTGCAATCGTTCGAGGTGCTTTGCCATCTTCTTTGCATTTTAGCAGAAATAAAAACAAGTCATTGCCCTCACATATGGAAATGTCCGTACCCCGCTGTTTAAGGTAAATCATTAGCTGACGCAAGTCGCGCTCATAGGCCTGCCTCGTATTTTCAGAAAGCCCCCGCTCTACATGCAAGTATGTTAAATACTTTTTCAAAGTTCTTTCTTCGGAGGTCACAATATCCCCCCCTTTTCTTACTATGTTCTACATCGGACGGGGATATTCCTTTATCAACCATTTATCTCTGTTGAGATAGTAGATTCTACTCGCAAGGGGTTCCCATGGGGTTTTTGATCATTATGCAAGAGTGAAGACATCCAACTATTACACACTGCTACTAGTTTTGGTAGTAGGACTGCTAGTAAAATTAGAAGAACAAAAACCCTTCCAAGATATAGAAAAAAATCTCCCCAGCGTTTTGTTGGTTGCATCACGCTCCCCCCCATCCTTAAAACCTATGCGCCTCCTGATTGTCCTTATCCTAGAAAAAAGCAAGGACCGAATATATAATCGGTCCCAATTGCTCTGAATCTACCGTAGGTCATAACGAGGATTAAAGGGTTGTGGAATTCCAATCTGGCGTTCTAAACGCTGCAGCC
This sequence comes from Desulfosporosinus sp., assembly GCA_003513495.1. GTDB lineage: Bacteria > Bacillota > Desulfitobacteriia > Desulfitobacteriales > Desulfitobacteriaceae > Desulfosporosinus. The sequence continues at coordinate 164,407 of DOPM01000058.1, read as the reverse complement.
ATGCAGGTTCAAATTGCTCTTCAAAAAGTTCCCACCAAAGCGGTTCTTTCCCAGGTAAAAAGCCCATACGTTTCTCCATTTTTCTAAGCCATCGAGGTTCAAACTGTTCTTCAAATCGTTCCCACCAAGCAGGTTCGTACCCTCCTTTATAGTTTAGGGGATACCAACGTACTTGATACGGATAATGATCGTATATAGGAACGACATTTGTTCGGGTATGATGCAATGCCCTCACTCCTTGCCAAATAATTCTTAATTATACCCAATAACCGATTACAATACCATTTTATTCCTTTTGGTATAGTTCGAAAGTTGCCATTCTCGTCTAAACTTAAAAGTCATTTAAAAAAACGAGCAGAACCGAAGATCGGGTTCTGCTCGTTTAAGTTATATTGATGTTCCTCGTTCAGCAATTTACTGACGAGCTACTACTATAGTAAGGCTTCTTCTAAGGGTGTATACATTATGTTCAGCGATTCTGCCACAGCCTTATAGGTTAACTTGCCATTAATGACGTTAACCCCTTTACGCAAGGAACGGTTTTCTTGAATTGCTTTAAAGTAACCCTTGTTTATGATCTCAAGAGCATATCCAAGGGTAACATTAGTCAGAGCATAGGTTGAAGTTCTTGCAACAGCTCCAGCAATATTGGCAACTGCGTAATGAACCACTCCATATTTAAGATAGGTGGGGTCATCATGGGTTGTAACTCGGTCAATGGTTGCAATACTGCCACCTTGGTCAATTGCCACATCAACTATAACACTTCCAGGTGACATTGCTTGGACCATCTCTTCAGTAACGAGGTGAGGAGCACGGGCGCCGGGAATAAGTACAGCTCCAACCAGCAAATCCGCTTTTGCAACACTGTTAGCAATATTAAAGGGATTTGAGGCCAAGGTTCTTACTCGACCGTTGAACATTTCATCAATATCTCTAAGCCGTTGTGTGCTTTTTTCAATAATCGTAACTCCTGCACCTAGTCCAACAGCCATTCTCGCAGCGTTTGTACCGACAATTCCGCCACCGATAATGGTTACGTTTGCAGGGGTAACCCCAGGGACTCCACCAAGTAGAATTCCTTTTCCGCCGCTGGGTTTTTCTAGTAATTGAGCACCAATTTGAATTGCCATGCGCCCTGCAACTTCACTCATGGGAGTGAGCAAAGGCAATGAACCATTATCCAATTGGATAGTTTCATAGGCGATGGCCACAACATTTTTCTCCATGAGAGCCTTTGTCAATTCCGGTTCTTTAGCCAGATGTAAATAGGTATACAATATTTGTCCCGATTTAAAATAGCCATATTCTTCGGCTATAGGTTCTTTAACCTTTATCACTATGTCAGCTTTCCAAACATCTGCGGCTGAATCAACGATCTGAGCACCAGCATCGATGTACTGTTGATCAGTGATGCCGCTGCCTTCGCCAGCAGACTTTTCTACGAGAACCTGGTGACCAGTCAATGTAAAAGCATGGACACCTGCTGGTGTAATAGCGACACGACTCTCATTATTTTTTATCTCCTTGGGTACTCCAATCAGCATGATTAAACCTCCATTATCTCTGCATTAGCACGTTTATAGTTGTATTTATAGTTGTATTATAATGCAATTATTGTCCCGTTAGCAAGCGTTGTAATCTTCCAACTAATTTACACCCACTTCATCCGGTTCATTTCCTTAAAAAGCACTCCTACTAAAGTTTGAATAAGCGCAGTCCGAGGATAGAGAAATACCCTTGAGCAACTCCAACTGCGACTGCACCAATAGAAACAAACGCAGCTGCCGCAGTATAATAGAGAAACTCTCTGCGCAACGATTCTCCTCTGGCTTTCCCGCGAAGTAAAAGAAACGAGAAGATCGTTGCCAGTCCTGCCCCGAGGAGCAATAATGGAATTCCAAAAATAGTTGGTATAAAAACCGTTGTTAACACGAGTGCTATTCCTAGGGTTCCTTTTGCTCCAATAATAAAGCTAATCGTAAAGCCAAGAATAAACCCCCTCGTAAAGACAATTAGATAAATCAAGGGAGCCCCAATAATCGTCAGTCCTAAGATCCATATTCCAGCCATCATAATGAACATATCCCTAGCAAGTTGTCCTAGAAACGCTGGTTCAAACGTTGTCGGTTGAGATTTTAGAAGTGTATCTAAAAATTTCCCTAGTTGGGAGGTTTCAGACACTCCTAAGGCATTGACTCCAACCCCTCCGAACACCACTCCGGCGAGATAAACACTTGAAAGCGTTAGATAAATGACCCAATATTGACGAATGTGTTCGCCAAGTTGTTTCCACATCCTGCACACCCCTTCCCATAGTCCCCTATGGGATTTTATTCCACAGCAGGAGAAAGTATGTCCACAACTCTACCAAATAGACCTCCACCACCCGCTTCCACCTGTAATTCTCCATGACGGGCTCTGATAATCCATACCGCGACCTTTTCTCCAGCTATACCGCGCAACTTCTCCTCGTCAACATGATGAAGTATGACCATTTCTGTACCAAAAGCCTTTAAGAGTCGATCATACATTTTAGGCCCAATTCCAGGAAGCTGTCGCAGTGGAACTTGATGGACATAGCTTGAGGCATCCTGTTTCCCCATAGGACGATCCGCTATACTTACTAAGCGATCCAAGACGCCCATGACAATATGCGTACTCCCACAATTTGAACAGATCAATTGTGGAGGGGAAGAACCGACAATTCTTTCACAGCTTAGACAATAGGTACGATGATATTTACCAACTCTGGGGGGTAAACCATAATTTCGAACAATCTCCTTGGATTTCCCTGAAATTACATCCAACAACCCTCCAAAGGAGGGGTCTGCGCAAGCAAACGAGTTATACTCCCGAGCAATATTTGGTAAAGAGTGGGCATCTGAGTTACTAAACATAACCACTGAGTCTAGTTCACTTATACTTTCAGCCATTGCACGATCCGCACTAAGCCCAATTTCAATGGCTTTAGGCAAGACAGGAAGAACCTCTCTCAATCGCCGACAACAATTTCCATAGATACCCTTATGCGGAGTGAAAACATGGGCCGGAAACCAGATTCCCTCTGCTTTGCTAACTGCCTCAAGCCATAGTTCGATTGGCAGAAAGCCTCTTTGAGTACTTAATTGCCAGTTTTTAATACTATGTCTTATGGACCTGACATACTGTTCTACTTGTTCAATGTAAGGGAAATAGGCTAAAAAATGAGCATTCCCCTCTCCCACCTGTAACTCAATTTCATGACCAGGTATCAGTGTTATACCGTGGGCATCGTACCCTCCTGCAGACATTGACCGTAAATCATTCGAAGCAAGTAACCTCTTAAAATCCTGTTGGACACCCGTGGAATGTGAATCAACAATCCCAACCAGAGAAAGTCCTTTGACTTCTCTGGCAACTTGAAGAATATTGGGCAGGGTTAAGGTCTTAGCTCCTGTAATCTTGACAAACTTCCCATCTAAACTTTGTCCAATATGTATATGTAGATCCGCGAAGATCATCCAAGCCGCCCCTGAACAAGTAAAATCCCTAGAATCGTTTTAGCGTCATTGAATTTATTCTGGTGTACCCCTTGCACGGCATCTTCCCACGAAATTCTCTCCACCCCAATAAATTCGTCATCATCCAGGGTGAGAGGATCCCAGACCAAATCCCGAGCTAGAAAAAGATGCATCACCTCATCCGTAAAACCAGGTGTGGTATAAAAGGTACTGATATGTTCCATAGTGCCCCGATAGCCGGTTTCTTCGCGAAGTTCTCGGACAGCGCATTCAAGGGGCGGTTCCTTGGGATCAAGTTTCCCGGCAGGGATTTCTAAGGTTTCCTGAGCAATAGCATATCGGTATTGGCGAACTAAAAGTAATTCTTGGTCCTGTATAGCAACAATCCCTACCGCTCCCGGATGCCTAACAACTTCGCGGGATGTTTGAAGTCCATTAGGTAAACGGACCGTATCCCGGTCCAAGCGGAGCATTCTTCCCTCAAAAAGCACTTCTCCTTCGAGGCGTTCTTCTTGTCTGTTTTGTTTTTTCAATCAAGTTCCCTCTTTCCTTTACCATAGTCCTATACTTATTTTACCCTATGTTCTGCCCATAATGCCAAGAAACGTGACTGAAATAAAAATAAGCAGTTGGTTGTGAAAACAAACAACTGCTTACAATCCTCGATCAACCACAAGATCTAAGATGGAGGATTTCTGTTTTTGCTACCTTCATCCCGGTCTCCAGGGCCCGACGGTTCAGGGGAATAAGGTTATGGCGGTACTCCGGCAGAACTTTCTTTAAGGCCCCGAGGACGGATTCTAGGGTTACCGAGCGAGTTAACTCAATAAAAGCGCCGAGAATAATCATATTAGAAACTCGTGTATTCCCTAACTTTTCTTGAGCAAGCTCGTTCACTGGTAGTTTTAATACTTGAAGATCCTGGCGTTGAGGCTCTATATCAATCAGTGACGAGTTAATGAGTAATCGTCCTCCTGGTTTAACATCCTGCTCAAACTTCTCTAGGGAGGGGCGATTCAGCACAATAAGCGTATCTGGTTCGGCTATGATGGGAGAACTTACCTCTTCATCTGATATTGTGACAGAACAGTTAGCTGTTCCGCCACGCATTTCCGGACCATAGGAAGGAATCCAACTGACCTGTTTCCCTTCTACTAGGCCCGCATAAGCCAGCAGCTGTCCCATAGACATAACCCCTTGTCCTCCAAAGCCAGCCAAGATAATTTCTTGCGACATTAGATCGACACCTCTCTTTGCATTTTTTTGACACCAAGGGGATAAACAGGAAGCATATTTTCAACTAACCACTTTAATGATTCTGTGGGGGTGCACCCCCAATTCGTAGGACAGGTGGATAGGACTTCAACTAAGGCAAACCCGATACCTGCCATCTGATATTCAAAGGCAGTCTTAATAGCTTTTTTAGCTTTGGACACTTCCTGGGGATTGTGCACTGACACTCGTGCAATATATGCTGCACCGTCTAGAGTGGCGAGCATTTCAGATACTCTAATGGGATATCCTTGAGGAGCGGCCTCTCTCCCTTTGGGAGACGTCATGCTTTTTTGGCGGAGAAGAGTTGTAGGGGCCATTTGTCCTCCTGTCATACCATAAATGGCATTATTGACAAAAATCGTCGTGATTTTCTCACTGCGGGCAGCGGCATGCACAATTTCAGCCGTTCCAATAGCGGCCAGATCTCCATCCCCCTGATAGGTAAAAACTACCTTTTGGGGATGTACTCGTTTAATTCCCGTGGCAACAGCTGGTGCTCTGCCATGTGCGGCTTGTTGCATATCGAGATTGAAGTAACTATAGGCTAAGACTGAACATCCCACCGGAGATACGCCAATGGTCTCTTCTCTAACTCCCAGTTCGTCAATTACTTCAGCAATTAGGCGATGAATAATGCCGTGGGTACAACCGGGACAATAGTGGGTTTTGATCGCAGTTAGTGCTTCCGGTCGATGGAAGACAGGCCTCATAGGTTTCCACCTCCCTCTCCGCTATTAACCCAACGTTTAACCTCTTCAAGAACTGAGCGGGTAGTAGGAACCATGCCTCCAACACGCCCATATAGGTGGACCGGAACCTTGAATTCTAGATTATAACGAACATCTTCTACAAGTTGTCCCATGCTCATCTCAACGGTGAGAACATGATTTGCTTGCTTACAAGCTTCCTGTAAAGCGTTTTTCGGAAATGGAAATAAGGAGATGGGTCGGAATAACCCAGCCTTAATTCCTTGTTCTCTTGCTTGATCTACTGCAGCTTTTGCTATCCTGGCTGACGTACCGTACCCAACCAAAACCAGTTCTGCGTCCTTTGTTTTATAGTTTTCCCAGAGCGTTTCTTGGGACATTCTGTCATACTTAGTTTGAAGATGAAGGTTGTGCTTTTCAAGTTCTACGGGATCAAGAAATAACGAAGTAATTACATTAGGGCTTCGCCCCTTGGCACCAGTCGTTGCCCACGGCTTCTCCGTTCTTTGAGTATGATTTTGTTCAGTGAGCTCAACGGGTTCCATCATTTGTCCGAGAATACCATCTCCCAAAATCATGACGGGATTGCGGTACTCATCTGCTAAGTCAAAAGCTTTCCCCATCAAATCGACCATTTCTTGAACGGTAGCCGGAGCAAGCACAAGCAGTTTATAATCCCCATGTCCTCCACCTTTGACTGCCTGGAAATAATCAGATTGGGCAGGCTGAATGCCGCCAAGCCCGGGCCCTCCTCGTTGAATATTCACAATGACACAGGGGAGCTCCGCACCCGCGATATAGGTGATTCCCTCCTGTTTGAGGCTGATACCCGGACCTGATGAGGAGGTCATCACACGTGCTCCAGCACCCGCCGCCCCATAGACCATATTAATCGCCGCGATCTCAGATTCAGCTTGAACAAATACCCCTCCGACTTCCGGAAGACGTTTAGCCAAATACTCGGGAATTTCATTTTGTGGAGTAATAGGATACCCGAAAAAATAACGACAACCAGCGCGAATCGCCGCTTCTGCTAAAGCCTCATTACCCTTCATAAGGACCTTCGCCATGAGATTTTTCCTCCTTTCGCACTGTAATTGCAACATCCGGACACATCCTAGCACAAAAACCGCAGGAAATGCACGCTTCTTCCTTCACTACTGTCGCAGGATGAAAGCCCATAGCATTCAAGTGATCAGCCATTAGAATAATATGTTTTGGGCAAGCCTCTACACAAAGCTCACATCCTTTACAGCGCTCTTCATCGAACTCAACCTTACGCATAGACGCTCCTCCTGTCTCGGAATAAGCTACAGTTCTTATATTACCTACACTTATTGAATGCAATATAAATGCCATCGACGTACATAAATCTAAATTTTATCCCCAATCTGGAATTATTTTAGAATTTTCTGAAATAATCAGGACTCCGCTCCCCAGGACAATAGTATAAAAACACTGGGCATTAGGAATTCAACGTTTTGCCGACTTGTCTTTAATGCAAAAAAATTCATGGTAGGCAATAAACTGCATGCAAGTAATTGCACGCTAGATTGCATACCATGAACAATTAAAAAGTCCTCTTTTGATATTCCTCTAGACGAGGGCGTGTCGCTTAAGTTTGTAGTAGAAATTCCGTATGGACATTTTTAGATCCTGAGCTGACTTTGTTTTATTGCCCCCATTTTTTTGGAGTGTAGCTAAAAGGATGGAGCGTTCCCACTGTTTATACAGACCCTCGAATCCCTCATCTTCCCTCGTCAATGAAGGCTGCTGTGGGTTGACGAAAGCTAGCTCTGGATTAGCATTGGGGTTAGCCAAAATCGGAAGATGGTGCAATTCTACAACCGTTTCTCCGATCCGCATGTTTATTATAGCTCTTCCTATAATGTTTTCTAATTCTCGAACATTGCCCGGCCAATGATATCCCATCAAGATTTGTAAAGCCTCATTACTAATTCTCTCTACACAACGGCCATAGTCTTGATTAAAACTCCCAATAAGATGTTGAATAAGTAAGGGAATATCTTCACAACGCTGCCTCAAGGGGGGGATAATAACTGGGATTACATTTAACCGATAATACAAATCCTCACGAAATCTACCGGCACGCAATTCCGCTTCTAAGTTTGCATTTGTAGCCGTAATAACCCGCACGTCTATATTAAGGGCACGATTATCTCCGACTTTTACAATTTCACGTTCTTGTAGTACGCGCAAAAGTTTTGCTTGAAGGTTCAGACTGATTTCTCCAATTTCGTCAAGAAAAATCGTTCCCCCATTGGCCTCTTCAAAAAGGCCTGCTTTACCACCACGTTTGGCGCCTGTAAATGCTCCTTCAACATAGCCAAATAGTTCACTCTCCAGAAGTCCCTCCGCTAAGGCTGAACAATTCACTCGAATATACTGTCCTTTTTGTCGTTCACTCGAACGATGAATAGCATGAGCAAAAAGTTCTTTACCTGTCCCACTCTCTCCACGCAATAGGACAGTAGCCGGTGTCACCGCTGCACGTCTCGCTTGTTCAATCGCTGCCATAATCGCTTCGCTTTCACCGATAATATCCCTAAAAGTATACTTTGCTTCCAAATGACGAATCAAACGTTTAGCACTTTCTAACTCCTCCGAGAGTTTATGAATCTCAGAGATATCGTGAAGCACCCCTACGCTTCCCCGCAACTGCCCAGAAACAATGATTGGAGCAACGTTGACAATTACTTCTTTACGCTTAGGTCCAACTTTCATAAGGACTCCTTTAACAGGAAGACGGGTCTTTAGGACCTGCATATGCATACTTTCCCCTTCTGCAATGTCAACGGTAGGAGGTTTACCGATGACATCATTCGCCGTAAGGCCTGTCATTCGCGTGTAAGCCGGGTTTATTAATAATCCGAGTCCGTTTTCGTCCACCACTGAAATCGCATCCTGAGTGGAATCAATAATTGCAGAAAGTAGAATGCGAACTTCTTGCAACGTGTTTACTTTGGCCCTTAGCTCGTCAAATTCCTCCATATTCCACTCTCCCATCAGTACAAAACATGCTAGTAATACGTTTTAATGAACATCATATAACTATTTTACCATTTGAACCTTCATGAGACGAATCTCAATGGTTAACATTGATTTGTTAGGGCAATATCTGCTAATTATGAAACATCTTAGAAACTTTAGGTTTGGGATATTTTTGATTCAATCATGAGTCCTGTCGATTATTGCTTTTCAGAATGGATAAACTAAGCACTGGAGGTGAACGAGTTGAATAAGCGGTTTAAAAAAGATACTCTGCTTATAGGAGCAGTTGCGGGTACTATTGCCAAAGTTATTCAGGATGCTATTGGGTTTATTATAATAACGTTCTTTTTACCAACATACATAAACTGCGTTCGAATTGCAGGAGGTCTTTTATTGACACCCAATGAAATGATGAGTGGTGGTTTTTGGCCAAGTCTCCTTGGCTTTCAGATTGACCTCATTGTGAGTATTGTTGTTGGAATCATTTCCGTATTGATACTCCAGCATTGGGGACATGATTATTATCTCTTTAAGGGTGCTATGATTGGGTTGGTCTGTTGGGTACTTTTATATATTGTATTTAGTAAACTACTAAGTTCAGTTTATCCCTTTGGCTCAATACTTCATGCAGAGATATCCTTTATAAAGCATATCACTTATGGAATTGTGTTAACTTGGGTAGCAGTATGGTTTGGAAAGCTTTCTGACAATAGGGTCTAAGGTCATGACGAAAACTTTCATCACAGTGTTGCATGATCATATGGGAATAAAAGAAGAATGCTTATCCCAATAGGCAATCGACCCTCGCTAAAGACCCAAAATTAATGTACCTGCTTAAAAGAACCTCCATCTGTATCGACAAATGGAGGTTTAATACTGTACCCGGAACTATATAAAGGTTTACAAAAATCTATTATTAATATATATGCTAATAAGTGTATAATCACCAATAGAGGTTCATTGATTTGAACTATTTTCAATTGGTAAATTTGCCAAACTTATAGACAGAACAAACATCAAGGTGCCATCCATAATAAAACACCTCCAAGTTTTTCAACACAGAGATGTTTGCGGACAGAAAGTTTTTTTCAATGTTTAGTACATAATGGACATACGCAGTTTATCAGCTACCATTGCTACGAATTCTGAATTGGTGGGCTTTCCACGATCTACATTAATTGTATAGCCAAAGAACCGATTCATGAAGTCTACATTGCCGCGGTCCCAAGCTAGTTCAATAGCATGACGGATGGCGCGCTCTACACGACTTGGAGTGGTTTGATATTTAGATGCAATCATTGGATACAGTTCTTTGGTAACTGCTCCGAGCAGTGATACATCGGTTACTACGTTTACGATAGCATCACGTAAATACTGGTAACCTTTAACATGAGCGGGTACTCCCATTTGATGAATCATTCTTGTGACTTCTACCTCAAGGTTTTTAGAGTTTGATGGTAAAACCCCAGTGGAAAACTGGGAATTCATGCTTGGAATCGGATTCGGATTAGGATTCATGGTTGTAGTTGTGTTTGAATTATTATTTCTATTGGATACGGGATTAACGTTTGCAGCAATGTTTAAGTTATTGGAAAAATCATCTTGTAATTGGCGAATTCGTTTACCTAAGATATCAAGATCGAAAGGTTTTAAGATATAGTAATTTGCACCAAGACTTACAGCACGTTGGGTCATTGATTCCTGACCAAAGGCTGTTAATATAATAATTTTCGGTCTAAGAGGCGCATTTTGTAATTTTTCAAGTACTCCTAAACCATCAAGATGAGGCATAATAATATCTAAAAGTACAACATGAGGTTCCTCCCGAGATATTAATTCCAGGGCCTCATTTCCATGATATGCTACCCCAACAAGGCTCATATCCTCCTGCCGCTCAATATACTCTTTGACAACCTCGACAAATTCTCTGTTGTCATCTGCTAATAAGACTCGTATAGGCCTTTGCATTTCCCAGGATCCCCCTCATTTCTACCGCTTTCACTTTATTCTTTTCGACAATTGTTTAAATACTCCTTCTTTTATCCATGGAAATTTGTACTTTTTATTTCAAAAGAAAGAGCAGCCATAAAGGCTACTCTATTCTTTGATTTTTATGATTTCACCTTAAGCAGCTTCTTTTTTAGTCAGCTGGTTGCTATCATTTAGCATATTTTGGATAAACACTCCGTAGCCCCTCTGGGAATCATTTACAAAAACATGAGTCACGGCTCCAATTAGCTTTCCATTCTGAACTATCGGACTTCCACTCATTCCTTGGATGATCCCACCGGTTACTTCAAGCAGTCTTGGATCGGTGACTCGCACAATCATATTTTTACTGTCTGTTCGATTATGCATAACACGATCAATATTAACATCAAACTCCTCAATCTTTTCTCCTTGTATTACCGTATAAATCTTGGCCGGACCTACTTTAATATCGGATTCCCATCCAACGGGTATTGCTTCTTTGAAATATGGATTCTCGATTTGTCCACTCATCCTACCAAAAATTCCTGTCATTGTGTTTCGTTCAATCGTTCCGCTAAAAGCAGAGTTGGGAATGAACGAACCAATTTTTTCGCCTGGATGTCCACGTTTGCCTTTTTCAATAGCGTAGATTGTTGATCCTATGATTTTACCATTATAAACTTCAATTTTTTGATTGGTATCAGCATCTGTAATCACGTGCCCCAGGGCTCCATATAGTTTAGAAACTGGATCTAAGAATGAGAGGGTACCAACACCTGCAGCTTCATCGCGGACAAATAAACCGATGCGATATCTTCCGGTTTCAACGCAAAAAATTGGATGGACTGTTTTCTCGACAATCTGATCCTCGTGCTTGAATAGTACACTAGCACTTCCTTTTTGTTTTCCGGCTAAATTTATTGCGTTGGACACTTCTTGATCCGTTTTAACTTCCTGATTTTCAATTTTTAATAGGATATCTCCTACCTGAATGCCAGCCTCTTTTGCGGGAAAGCTATCCTTACCATTCTTGTCTACAACAGGAGCTTGTCCAACGACCATTACACCTTTTGTCTGTAAGGTTACACCGATAGATTGGCCACCTGGTATTAACTTCATGGGATTCATCACTTCAACTTCAGCAGATCTTAAGGGAAAAATCCCAAAAAGTTTGTAGGAGACTTCTAATCTTTCTGAAATCTGGGTCGCAGACATTCCGGAAGATACAGAGACAGTCGGACTTGATGAAATTTTTTCGACTTTAATTATACTGGACCAAATGCCTTTTAGGTTAGGTTCCATTTGACTAACTTGAGTTTGATGAATCTGAGGTAATTCAACTAACAGTTGAAGGAAGGTACAGAACAAGAGACTGATTAATAATAGAATGCTTCTTTTTTTCACTCTCTTATCATCCTCCACTCTTTTCTCCCCATTTAATCTCCCCTTTTTCCTCTATTAAGAGCGGTACATAATAAGTGAAGTGAACGTTTAATTGTAAAACACTAATCTTAAATTATCCAAATCGCTAATGTTTCATCCTGCCAAAAGTGTTCCAGATTCCTAAATCAATGGCAAATTAGGCAAAATAAAAAGACTGCATAAATTAATTTACGCAATCTAAAAACAAAATCCAATTATGGGTTATTATTTTTTAATTATTTAACCTGTACCTATACAGTACGATTCGAGCATCGCGCATCGTGCCTCGTGCCTCGCCTTGATCGCTGCCATAATTCCTGGGCATGTTTACGGGTTATCTCTATTTCTCCACCCCCAAGCATTCGTGCGAGTTCTTCAATACGCTGAGACTCTGATAGTGAGTCCACTATTGTTCGAGTCCTATCACCGTTTACCTCTTTTATAATACCATAGTGAGCGTCTGCAAAGGCAGCGACCTGCGCTGCATGGGTAATACAAAAAACCTGTTTATCTTGGGCGATTTTGGCCAACTTTTCACCAACTCGATGTATGGTTCTGCCTCCCACTCCGCTGTCTACCTCATCAAAGATAAACGTACCAACTGACTCGACCTTAGCTAGGAGGCTCTTTAAAGCCAACATCAAGCGTGACATTTCTCCTCCAGAGGCCACTTTTGCCAGAGGTTTGGGGGGCTCTCCGAAATTGGCTGAGAAATAAAACTCTGCTGTTTCTGCGCCACCGATTGCGGGGTCCTCATTTGGCATAAACCGAACTTCGAATCGGCTTTTTTCCAGGCCCAAATCTGCTAGTTCAACCGAGAGGCCATTTTCTATTTTCCTTGCAATTTTTTGCCGTTTAGAGCTTAACCGCTCTGCTAGGATTTCATAGGCTTGGCGTGCTGTCTGCTTTTCGTTATGAATGGTTTCGAACTGCTCCTGAACATGAGTGATTTGCTCCAGCTCTTGATACATGGTTTCTCGTTTTTCTAAAATATCTTGGATATTCGCCCCATATCTATGTAGTTTTTTCAGGAGAATAAGTCGTTCTTCAATCTGTTCAAGCCGCCCTGGTTCAAATTCAAAATTGTCACGATAGGTTCTTATTTGTTCAGCCAAGTCTTCTGCGGCATAATAAATAGACTCAATTTGCTCGTAAATCGTAAATTCGTCATCTAAACGTTCAAGTTCTTGAAGAGCTTTACGGGTTTGACCCAACATATCAAAGGCTGCAAGTTTGCCTGACGAGCCTTCGTAAAGTGCTCCATAAGCTTCAGAAACTAAACTCGTAATACGTGCAGCATTGCTTAATCGTTTTTTTTCCTGAATCAGGTCTTCTTCTTCACCTGGAATGGGGTTAACCCGGTCGATTTCCTCGATTTGATAACGAAGGAACTCTTCACGCTTCTGACGTTCTTCTTCTGAAACAGACAGCTCTTTTTCTCTGCGGATAACCCGTTGGTATGCTTTGGCTGCTTGGTTTACAGATTGAACTTCCTCATGGAGTCCCCCTAAGGCATCCAAGAGATCTTGGTGTGTTTCAGGGCTAAAGAGAGATAGATGTTCTATTTGTCCGTGGATGTCGACAAGACCTACACAAAGGGATCGATAGAGGGTTAAAGGAATGGATCGACCTTGAACACGGCAAATATTTTTTCCAGTGGCGTTGATTTCCCGAAAAAGAAACAATTGGCCCTCTTCAGCCGGATATCCAGCCTCTTCAAGTCGAAGTAAGCATTCTGCTGGTAAATCTTCAAAGACGCCTTCAATCCGCGCCCGGGTTTCACCATGCCGGATAAGATCTGTGCTGGCTCGTCCACCTAAGAGAACCCCAAGGGAGTCAATCAGCATGGATTTTCCGGCACCAGTTTCTCCTGTAAATACAGTTAAACCATACCCTAAATTCAGACGTACTGTCTCCATAAGCCCAAAATTCTCTACGTGTAGCTCTGCTAACATAACATAACCTACCCTCCTATCAAAGCAAGGTGCTGATCCGTTCTAAGACCGTCTGAACGGCTTCCTTTGGCTTAATAACCAAGAGAATCGTATCATCTCCAGCTACTGTACCAATGACCTCTTCCCAATTGCTATTATCCATCACAGCAGCTAAGGCATGTGCATTTCCTGGTATAGTACGAATGACAATCAGACTTTCTGTGTCATTGATGGAAACGACCGTTTCTCTCAACAAACGCTTTAAGCGATCCTGCAAGTTGATTGGATGAGCCTCTGTCGGAACAGCATAGCGATATTCATCATCTGCACTAGGAACCTTGATCAGGCCCAATTCCTTAATGTCCCTAGAAACGGTTGCTTGTGTAACATCATAACCAGCTAAACGCAGTCTTTCTGCAAGATCCTCCTGGGTATGAATAATTTCCTTCGTGATAATTTCCTGTACCTTCATTTGGCGACGTGCTTTCATACCAAGCCTCCTTTCGCGATGCACGAGGTTCGAGGCACGAAGCCCGAACCTCGTGGCATTACCATCCTTAATTCGTGCCTCGAGCATCGCACATCGTGCCTCGCGTTTATTCGTGCCAACGATCTCTTAACTTTTCTCGCACCACCTGGGGAAAACTACGAGCACCTAAACGTATTAGCAATGCTTTGATGGGAGCAGTTTTAATAATTACGGTCTGTCCAGCATGAAGCACGATACTTTGACGTCCATCGAAAGTTACCATGCATTTTTCCCCGTTTGCTAATAGAATTTGAATTTCTTCCTCATCTGAGACAAGCATGGGACGCGCAGACAAAGAGTGTGCTGCTAAAGGAGTTAGTAAAATCGCTTGGACATTAGGACTAATGATCGGCCCACCAGCAGAAAGGGAATAAGCTGTAGAACCTGTCGGAGTGGACACAATCAAACCATCTGCCGGATAACTAACCGTGGGTTCTCCAGAAAGGTTCGCCTGAAGGGTAATTAATCCTTCTCTGCCTTCTCTGGAAAAAACAACATCATTTAAGACCAATTGAGAAATATTGTCCTGACCGTCCTGCTTTATAACCGCACTTAACATTAAACGTTCTTGAATCTCAAAATCTTCGCGCAGAATCTGCTCTAAGGCTCTAAAGACTTCTTCCCGTTCTATTTCACATAGGAACCCTAAACGTCCAAAATTAACCCCTAATACTGGGATTTTATAGGAGGAAGCTTCTCGAGCTGCCTGAAGAAGAGTACCATCTCCTCCTAAGGATATTAGAAAGTCAGGCTTGGACCGGGTGATGTCTTCCCATTCAGTTAAAACGGTCCAACCACGAGCTTGAAACCAATCCTCTATCTGGGGAGCCAAGGCCAAGGCTTCCGGTTTAGTCATATTACGCCATAAACCAACGATTCTTTCCATTCCTTATTCCGTCTCTTTCTGAGCATTGTGAACGATGTGTTCCAGCTCTGAATGCCAATCTATTCCCGATATAGATTGTAACCCTAACCAGGCTAAATATTCAATATTTCCTTCTGGGCCACGAATCGGTGAATAGTCTAAACCTAAGACTTTAAATCCTATACCTTCTGCTTGACCAAGGACAGTTTCCAGAACCTGTTTATGTATGTTACTATCTTTAACGACTCCTTTTTTACCAACATGCTCTCGCCCAGCCTCAAATTGGGGCTTGATCAGAGATAATACTTGTCCTTCCTCTTTAAGAATGGCAATCATGGCCGAAAAAATCTTGGTAATTGAAATAAATGCTACGTCTGATACCACCCAATCTACCTGCTCTGGCAGAGTATCTTTGGTAAGATAACGGGCATTAACTCGTTCCATGGAAATGACCCGCGGATCTGTCCGAAGTTTCCAATCTAACTGCCCATACCCTACATCAACGGCATAAACCCGTTTTGCTCCATTTTGCAACGCACAATCTGTAAAGCCGCCGGTTGAAGCACCTATATCGACGACAACTTGATCCTTAAACGAAATTGGAAAGGCTTCTAAGGCTTTAGCTAACTTTAACCCGCCGCGGGAAACAAAGGGTAGAATGTCTCCTTTTAATTCAATCAATGTCTCTAGCGGTAATTCTACTCCTGGTTTATCCACTCGTTGCCCACCGACAAACACAATCCCTGACATCACCATTGCTTTAGCTTTTTCCCGACTGGCGGCCAATCCATTCTTAACGATTAAAACATCAATTCGTTCTTTCCCTTTAGCCATTGTATCCCATCCTTTTGTCCATGAGCAAAACCATCCTAGGATTGCGCGGCACGGGGAAACAATCTTAATCGTTCAGCTGCCTGCACTATTCCTTTAACTGATAATCCATGGGTCGTTAAGAGTTGGGGAATAGGTCCTTGATCCACAAAACCTGGATATCCCAAACGTTCAACAGCCACCCCATTGATTCCTTCTTCCTCAAGGAACTCTAAAATTGCGCTTCCCATACCTCCTTTTAGAGAATGGTCTTCTATTGTGATTATCTTTGTTGTGAGCTTAGCATAGTGTGACAATGTGTTACGGTCCAGGGGAGAAATATATCGTAAGTTGATGACCGCTGCATCAATTCCTAGATGACGCAATTCTTGAGCCGCAAGAAGGCAAGTGCGTACCATAGGGCCGATTCCAATCAAGGTGACATCCCGACCATCTCGCAGGACTTCTGATTTGCCGATAGGGATTTCAGTTAATGTCTCCTCTGATGTTAAACCCTGACCTGCGGATCTCGGATAACGCAAGGCTATAGGTCCATTATGTTTTAACGCCGTATAAAGCATATGGCGCAACTCGTTTTCGTCTTTAGGAGCCATAAGAACCAAGTTAGGAATTATTCTAAAGAAGGAAATATCAAATACCCCATGATGAGTTGGTCCATCATCCCCGACCACTCCTGCACGGTCGATGGCTAAAACAACATTGGCTTGCTGTAAACAAACATCATGCAAAACTTGATCATAAGCTCTCTGATAAAAGGTAGAATAGATCGGGACAACAGGTTTTAATCCCCCGAAGGCTAATCCCGCAGCAAATGTTACAGCATGTTGCTCAGCAATTCCAACATCAAAAAAGCGGTCTGGGAATTGATCTGCAAATTTATTAAGACCTGTCCCGCTGGGCATCGCTGCAGTGATAGCTACGATCTTTGGGTCATCCTGGGCAAGCTTGCAGAGGGTCTCCCCAAAAACTGCCGTATAAGTTGGCGGGGATGATTTCTTTGCCACTTTTCCGGTAACGGGGTCAAAGGGACCTATCCCATGAAAAACATCTGGATTTTCCTCCGCAGGTTTGTACCCTTTTCCTTTGCAGGTCACGACATGAACAAGGACAGGGCATTTTTTGTTTTTGGCCTGGTCTAATACTTGTTCGACTAAGGCTTGATCATGTCCATCGATGGGTCCCAAATAGGTGAAGCCTAATTCTTCAAAAAGAAGTCCCGGCACCAGCAAGTATTTTAAGCTGTCCTTGGCTTTGGCCGCTAATTTTGCCACTTGGTTGCCAATTCCAGGTATTCGTTTTAATAAGTACTCCAGATCCTCTTTGCGTTTGTCGTACATTGGATCTGTTCTGAGTCTATTTAGATATGTCGACATGGCTCCCACATTGGGGGAAATGGACATTTCATTGTCGTTTAAAATTACGATAACTTTTGTTTCGCTATGACCCGCATGGTTTAAGGCTTCATAGGCCATTCCGCCGGTCATCGCTCCATCTCCAATGACGGCCACAACATGGTGGTTTTCTTTAAGGACATCTCGTGCCATAGCAAAGCCCACCGCTGCTGAAATCGAAGTACTGGAATGACCTGTTTCAAAACTGTCATGAGCGCTCTCTCCCCGTTTGGGAAAGCCAGACAACCCCTTATATTGGCGAATGGTTTTAAACTGTTTCAATCGTCCGGTTAAAAGCTTATGCACATAGGTCTGATGACCGACATCCCAGACGATCTTGTCGTGAGGGCTATCAAATATTCGGTGTAACGCCAAGGTAAGTTCCACGACTCCTAAATTAGGCGCTAAATGCCCTCCATTTTTGGAGACCACTTCAATCATTTCCTGCCGAATCTCCTGTGCCAAGGTTTTAAGTTCAGGTAGATCTAGCGCGCGCAAGTCCCTCGGTTCGTGAATCTTTTCGAGTAGTCCCATCCTTTATGCCCCCTCGTAATTAGGTCATTTATTTTTCACAGGACTGTTTATCTAAATTAGCAGTCCCACAATAATTCCAACCATCACACCCCCAAAGACCTCTAAAGGGGTATGTCCAATGAGCTCTTTCAATTGTTCTTGAGTAAGATCAGGGCCATGGTATAATCGCTCAACTAACCGATTAAGAACCTCTGCTTGCTTCCCGGCAGCCCGCCGTACCCCGGCAGCATCGTACAGGACAATCATCCCAAAAACAGCTGCGACTGCAAAGATTGGCGAATCCCATCCATAGTATTTCCCAATTCCTAAGGCTAAAGCACTAACCGTGGCAGAATGGGAACTGGGAAAACCACCTGAGCTAACAATCATACTAAAGCTTAAGTTTTTTGATAAAATTATATTGATGACAGCCTTTAGTAACTGAGCTATGAACCAAGCAGTCACTGCCGAGATCAGGATTGCATTATTGAAAATCCCTGGGACTATTGTCATAATAACGACCTCATTTAATGTTTACGTTCTTCAATATAGTGTGCCAGCTCATTAAGAAAGATTGCCCGTTCCGCAAATGGCTTCAAGGCAGATAGTGCTTTCAGAGTTTGGGCATGCAATTGTTGGCCTGCGCCCTCCAATCCTAGTAAAGAGACGTAAGTGGACTTACCTTGTCGAAGGTCGCTTCCAGTAGGTTTTCCGAGAGTTTCACTATCCCCGACGATATCTAAAATATCATCTTTAATCTGGAAGGCCAAACCTAAGGCTTGGGCATATTCAGTCAAAGCTCCAATCTGTTCCTCTGTGCCCCCTGCTAAGATTCCCCCCAAGCGAGCTGAAACTGTCAATAAGGCCCCTGTTTTAGCTTTATGAATCTCTTCTATTTCGTTTAGAGTAAGGCTTTTTCCCTCTGCTGCTACATCAGCAACCTGACCTCCAACCATCCCGTCTTTTCCAGCAGCTACAGCCACCTCACGTATAATGCGCAGCTGTCGCTCAGGCTGTCCGAGCTCTGAATCAGCGAGCAATTCAAAGGCATAGGTCAACAGAGCATCTCCAGCTAAGATTGCCTGGGCTTCCCCGAAAACCTTATGATTGGATAATCTTCCCCGTCTATAGTCGTCATTATCCATCGCTGGTAAATCATCATGTATTAAGGAATATGTATGAATAAGTTCTAGAGCCACCGCAGCACGTAGAATGTTTCTCGGATTTCCACCCACTGCTTCTGCTGAGGCTAAAGCTAACACTGGTCTAATTCGTTTCCCTCCTCCAATGAGGGAATAATGCATACTCTCATACAGACTATTCTTATCCCAAGGTAATTGGGTAAGAGTTTCGTCAATCATCGTAAGATAGCGTTGAAAGGTTTCCTTAAACACGATTTACGTTCACCCTTCCACATTAAAACTAGCAGGCTTGATTTGCAACTGTCCATCCGGAGCTTCAAGCAAAATTTCCATTTGTTTTTCAGCTTGATCCAAAACCTTAGAACAATACTGAACAAGACCGACCCCTTCCTTAAATAGGTTTAAGGCTTTGTCTAAGGGAAGATCTTTTTGCTCAAGTGCTTTGACGATGGTTTCCAAATCTTGAAGCCCCGTCTCCAGGGATTTCGGTGCTTCCGTAGTGTTGTCATTTATTTTATCTTGCTCTAGGTCAAAAAGGTTCTCAGTCCATCGATCTGTACTCATAGATCAAATCTCCTTCTCCAACACTTGGCAGTGTAAACTTCCTTCTCCTAAACGAATCCGGACTTGATCACCACGCTCTGATTGGCTTGCAGAGCGTATAAGCTGTCCTTCTGCGTTGTAGGTCAGCGAATATCCTCTTCCTAAAATGGCCAATGGGCTCAACAAATCGAGCTTAGCAGCCAATAGATTTAGTATACCATTTTTATCGATTACAAATCTAGTCATACCCTCTTGAAGGCGCATTTGCAGGGAATCAAGGCGTTGTCGATTCTGATCAATCCGCCAGAAAGGGTCTTTGAGCGGTCCTTTGTTGGCGATTCCTTCAAGATACAGGCGTTTCCGTTGGATGAGTTCTGTCATGGCACTCTGAAGCTGAACACTTAGTTGAGTTACATGGTATTGTAGATCTAGTAGTATCGGTACCGCCAATTCAGCGGCAGCTGAAGGGGTCGGTGCTCGTAAATCTGCCACATAGTCTGAGATGGTCACATCTGTTTCATGACCCACAGCTGATATAATCGGTATAACGGATGCCGCAATAGCACGAGCGACGATATCCGTATTAAAGGCCCACAGTTCTTCCAAAGAACCTCCACCACGACCAACAATGATGACATCCACATTCCCATGGCGATTAAGTCGAGATATAGCTTGAGCTACTTCACGGGGCGCTGCTTCTCCTTGGACTGCTGCAGGTGCCAAGATCCACGACATTCCCGGATGCCGTCGTTCGATGATATTAAGAATATCTCTGATCGCTGCACCCGTTGGGCTGGTTACAATTCCAATTCTCCGTGGTAATTTTGGTATACTCTTTTTTCTTGTCGGATCGAATAAGCCTTCCTCCGCAAGTTTCTTCTTCAGCTGTTCAAAGGCCAAATAAAGTTGACCTAGACCACTGGGTTCCATCTCTTCGCCGTATAGCTGAATCGTTCCATCCCGCTCATACATACGAATATTTCCACGTATCAAAACTTTTAAACCATCCGACGGGATGAAGCGTACTCGTTCTGACCGACTTTTAAACATAACCCCTTTAAGGCTGGAAGACTCATCCTTAAGGGTGAAATACCAGTGTCCTGAAGCTCGATGATTTTTAAAATTCGAAAGTTCACCACTGATCCAACAGTTTTGCAGCTCTGTTCGTTCCTGCAGGACTTGTCCGATTCGGCCCACTAACTCAGAAACTGTCCATATTTTCGGCACAACCTTCACCTCAAGCCTATCATAACATAAAGAAAAGTGAGGAGGAAATATTTTCGCAGGTGTGACAGGGGGACGGTCCTTTTTGACACGCGTGTCAAAAAAGACCGTCCCCCTGTCACACCATAAAGAGGCAAGGAATTATATCCTCACCTCTTTAGACATTCTAGATAATTACATTCTACTTTGAACGACAGCCACTGTTTCAGCACAAATGATGGCAGCCTGTTCGAAGAGTCTGGCTCGTTCAGCCTTAACTCGCTCTTGATACGCCTCGTCTTTGATCCCTGGAAGGTTGATATCAACGCTCAACATAGCCGATTTGAGAGCACTCTCCGCTAAATAAGCGGAAACCCCGACATCGCTGATGGCCCCTTTGTTTCCGATCGGCGCAAGTTTCTGAGCTAATTGCAGAACTCTAAAACAATTTTGGGAAATTCCCAGCGGAGTATCTGTAGCGGATACCAAGACTTCTTGCATTTTTGCAGCACGTGCAGCTTTTTCTTCGTCAGTGCCTTTTGGTAATTTTAAGACATCCATGAAATTGGAGAATTCAGCGATATCTTGACTCAATCCAGTCTTTAGGTTGTTTAAGACTGTTTCTGCCTCAGCCAAGATCTCTTTCGCTTCAGGTTCTACCTCTTTATACTTTTCCTTACCGATGGTGAGGTTAGCTACCATACAAGTCATTGAGGCAGCAAGTGCTCCGACATAGGCAGAAACACTTCCGCCCCCAGGTGTTGGTGAGGAACTTGCAGACACGGTTAAAAACTCTTCCGTGCTCCACTCCCAAATTTTATTCATATCCATTAGCGAGCCCCTCCTTGCAGAACGATTCCCTTTAGAACATTACGCATAATTAGGGCTGTGGTTAAGGAACCCACGCCACCAGGAACTGGAGAAATCCGATCGGCCACTTCTTGAACCGCTTCAAAATCAACATCCCCGCAAATTCCTCCAGGAATTTCATTAATCCCAGCATCGACAACAATCGCTCCTGCTTTAACCATATCCTTCTTAATCAGTTTTGCGCGGCCCACAGCAGCAATTAAAATATCTGCCTGACGTGTGTGGGCACCTAAGTCCGGAGTTCTTGAGTGACAAATCGTTACAGTCGCATTGTGCTTGAGAATTAGGAAAACTAATGGTTTGCCAACGGTTTCTCCACGGCCGACGATAACCACATGTTTCCCGGCAATTTCAACACCTGAACGCAGAAGTAACTCAATACAGCTTTGAGGGGTAGCTGGAAATAGTCCGTCCTCACCGCTGAGAATATATCCACGATTAATTGGGTGAACTCCATCGACGTCCTTGTCTGGGCGAACTGCTGCCATTACCTTTTCCTTCTGAATTCCTTTAGGAAGTGGGAGTTCAATCATAATACCATGAATACTTTGATCATTATTGAGACTTTCAATCTTTGCTAAAATGTCTGCTTCGGGCGTAGAACCGGGCATTTCAAAAAGCTCAAAAGCCATACCTATGCCCTCACATACCTTTTGTTTAGACCGTGCATACACGACGGATGCGGGGTCATCCCCCACTAAAATCACTGCAAGTTTAGGTTGCACTCCCTTTTCTTTCCACTGTGCAATCTCCTCGCGTATTTCTTCCTTAAGGATTTTAGATACTGCTTTACCATCTAGTAATTGTGCCAAAATACACACCCCTTTCGAAATATTATGATTTTTGTACTTCCAGGACCCCCACGTTATTAGTGAGAGCCCGGATTTCACTGAAATGAGCCTTTGCTAGAGCGAGCTTACTTTCCTTTGAGATAATTATCTATACCAGCGGCAGCCTTTTTGCCAGCGCCCATAGCCAAAATAACGGTTGCAGCACCTGTTACGATGTCTCCACCTGCGAAAACGCCTGGTTTTGATGTCATCAGTGTTTCTGGGTCTGCGACAATATTCCCTCGCTTATTTAACTCCAAGCCAGGGGTTGATGTTGTTACGAGAGGATTTGGACCCTGTCCGATTGCTACGACTACCGTGTCCATAGGAATTTCAAATTCGGATCCTTTAATGGCAATAGGGGAACGTCGTCCAGAAGCGTCTGGCTCTCCAAGTTCATAACGCAAGCAGGTCAGGCTTTTTACCCATCCACGCTCGTCCCCTTCGATCGCAACAGGATTCGTTAGCAGACGGAATTGGATTCCTTCTTCTTCTGCATGTTCAAGCTCTTCTTTACGTGCCGGCATCTCATCACGTGAACGACGATAGATGATGTAAACATTTTCTGCACCTAAGCGTAAGGCAGTACGTGCAGAATCCATAGCAACGTTTCCGGCACCCAGCACTGCAACATTTTTGCCTACTTTTACTGGTGTCGCATAATCAGGGAATTTGTAACCCTTCATCAAATTTGTCCGAGTTAAAAACTCATTAGCTGAATAGACTCCATTTAAGTTTTCTCCGGGAATATCCATGAAGTACGGAAGTCCGGCGCCTGTGCCAATAAATGCTGCGTCATATCCATTTTCCAGGAGTTCGTCCACAGAAGTGATTTTACCAACAACTTGATTCGTAAGAATTTCAACACCCATTTCCTTGAGGTTGTCAATTTCTGTTTGGACAATCTCCTTCGGCAAACGGAATTGTGGAATTCCATACATTAGTACGCCCCCGGCAACGTGTAAGGCTTCAAAAACAGTCACTGCATGTCCTGCTTTTGCTAAGTCTCCAGCACAGGCTAATCCAGCAGGGCCAGCTCCGATGATGGCGACACGTTTACCGCTTGGTTCAGGTTTTTCAAACTCGGATTTACCAGCTTTCATGCCGTAGTCAGCTGCAAAGCGTTCTAGTCGACCAATTGCCACAGACTCTCCTTTGATCCCTAGGATGCACTTGCTTTCACATTGGTTTTCTTGCGGGCAGACTCGACCACAAACCGCTGGCAAGGAATTTTTTATCTTCAGTACATTCCCAGCTTCCTGGAAATCACCTTCGGCAATCTTTTTAATAAAATCCGGTATAAGAACGGACACAGGGCATCCGGCAATACATTTAGGGTTTTTACATTGTAAGCAACGCTTTGCTTCTTCTATAGCTGTTTCTTCTGAGTAGCCTAACGCGACTTCTTCAAAATTACGTGCTCTTACCTCAGGTTCTTGGCAAGGCATTTCATGACGAGGGATTTTTACTTTTTTTGTGCTTTCAACTTTCTCTGTCATTAGTGATGCCCTCCTTCTTTACCACAATCACATTCTAGGCGTGCCTTTGCCTGGTTTTCTTCGTCCTTATAAAAAGCTAGGCGTTTCATAGCTAAATCAAAATCAACTAGGTGTCCATCAAACTCAGGTCCATCGACACAGGCAAATTTAGTTTCATTGCCTACACTAATACGGCAAGCACCACACATTCCTGTTCCATCAACCATGATTGGGTTCATGCTTACAATCGTTTTAATACCTAAGGAACGGGTATAATCTACAACGGCTTTCATCATAATCATAGGACCAATTGCCCAAATCGCCTTAACCTGATGTCCTTGAGCCAAAACTTCTGCAAGCCCGTCCGTAACGAACCCCTTAACCCCTTTACTCCCGTCATTGGTGGCAATTACAACTTCACTGCTTGCGGCGCGCATTTCATCTTCTAAAATCAATAAATCCGCACTTCTCGATCCTAAAACAGATATGACGTGATTTCCGGCCTCTTTCAAAGCTCGAGCAATTGGATGAACAGGAGCAATACCTAAACCTCCGCCTATGCAAACAACCGTGCCATAATTTTCAACTTCTGAGGCAACTCCCAGAGGCCCTACAAAATCTTGGAATTCATCCCCTTCGTTCATACGGGTGATGATGGCTGAAGAATACCCTACATCTTGTACAACAATCGTGATAGTTCCCTTTTCACGGTCAAAATCCATTACAGTCAACGGAATACGCTCACTTAACTCGTCTAAACGGACAATTACAAATTGCCCTGGCTCCACTTTCGCGGCCACGGCCGGTGCATTGACTTCCAGCAAGGCAATACCGGTTGCCAACAATCTTTTTTTAACAACGTGGTACATTTGTCTCCTCCTCAATATAATTATTCATGGTCTTAACTTAATTCGATAACACTTAATTCGATATCTTTACTAATTATCCTTCATAGTTGCCACAATTATTTAAAAAAACAAGAAAAGTGATTATTTCACAAGAAACTCCTATTAATTAATCTTAATAATTATTAGTTATGGCTACTTGCAATCGTCAGACTATTCTAAATATATAGATTAATCGTGGACTTTTATCTTGATTATAGCTTTACCGTAGTTTCTTAAGATTTACTTGAATCAAATCCCTTTTGTTCTACTTTCATGGCATTGTCCACAATCCGATCTAAAATACCATTAACAAACTTTGCAGATTCTTCCCCACCAAAACGTTTTGCTAATTCAATAGCTTCGTTGAGACTTACTCGACCAGGGATATCCGAACGAAAAAGAATTTCGTAGGTAGCCAAACGCATAACGTTTCGATCTACATTTGCCATACGGCTGATCGTCCAATCTTGAGCATAGGAGGCGATGGTTTGATCGATTTCCTCCTGATGGGCTATTGTCCCATCGACAAGTTCCTGTGCAAAGACCCTGCTAGGTTCGGGCACAACAAATTCTTCAGCCCAACGTTGCACTTCTTTATCTGTAATCACTGGTTCTTTTGTCAGGTCCCTTTGAAAGAGCACTTGTAATGCCGTTTCTCGAGCTAGTCTTCGACTCAAGAAAATTCCTCCCTAAAGTTACAATAGTTTATTAAGCTAGCAGTTGCTAGAACTTATTAAAAGTTTTCTCAAACCACGTAGAAATATCCTTATAATCATCTTGACGCTTACCCAAGAAAAATCCAAGCACTGAAAAGGTGGTCACTACTAGTGTTCGCCAAAATCCAAGGGTTACCAGTAGTAATCCTAACAAAAATCCTAATGATGTTCCCAAGAACTTACCAGGATGGCTGTCCAAGGCCCAAACTAAAAACGTCGAAATTTTCGCTCCAACCTTCGACCAAAACCCGCTCATCGGACGCGTACTGAGCGAACCTTTTCCAAATTACGCACCAGCACTTTCACCTCTGCTACAATAATTCCCGTATAGAGTTCGACATCCTCTTTGACTTTGGTTAATATTTCTCCGGATACTTGAGGTATCAGGACACCCTGCTCAAACTGACACATTACAATAATTTCAAGTCCAGCTTCACGCTGTCTGAGGCTTGATTTCACTTGGACTACTCCCTGCAAGGATTTTGCACTGCGAGCAATAATCTCCTGCAAAGCATCCTGAGAAATTCGAACATCACCATTTTTGGAGGACGTTCGAAATGAATGGTCTGTGCTTGCACGCGGTCGCAGGAACAATAGCAACCCTAGCAAGAGTAAAACTCCAGCCACAACGATACTTTCCCATGGGTTTACTCTTAACCAGTTTAACCCATCAGCGATCAAAAAATATGGAAGTCCCCATCCTGTGGCGATGGCTAATATCCAAAGTGCCACAAGGATCAGAAGGAATCCAAACGTGTAGACCAACATCGTCGTCCCTTCTTTCAGAAACCCCCCCTGGTGTTTCCAGAGGGGGTTTTCTTAAGTTTTTTTATTTCAGACGTAAATCTTCCTCTTTGGTTTCAGGTAATGGTTTAAAATTTACCCCTTGCACATGAACATTAGCTTCTACAACTTTCAGTCCAGTCATACTTTCAATGGCATCTTTGACTGCTTCTTGCACACTAAATGCCACATCGGGAATCGATACCCCATACTCAACTACAATAAATAAGTCTACGGCTACCTCATGTTCGCCGACTTCGACCTTAACCCCTTTAGACAGATTTTTATTTCTCCCTAACATGTTCGCGAGATCCCCTACCAGACCTCCACTCATGCCTACTACGCCCTCTACCTCAGAAGCAGCTAATCCGGCAATAACTTCCACCACTTCATCTGCAATTCGAATAGAGCCCAGGGAATTATCTGTTCCTAAACTTTCCATGCCCTCACCCCCTAGTTCGAAGTTCGATATTCGATATTCTTGGTTAGAATATCCAATATTGGACTTCACATATTACGTTAAGTAAACATATCCCTCTTTACCAGATAAGTCAACTAAACTATAGATGGAGTGTTACACTCCATCTATGATAAGTTTCCATTATCTACATGACGTTGATATTATACCAAATTAAGGCGGGCCTGGCAAAGGCTATATTGATAATTTGTGCTTCCGGTCCGCAGTTGGTCCGTAGTCAGTGGTTCTGATCCGGTTATGAAAGCAACTCTAGCGCTATGTCATCCTGAAGGAGGAACGACTGAAGGATCTAGTACTTCGCAGGCAAAATTATTCGCACGCAAGATTCTTCGCTACGCTCAGAATGACAAACATCGAACCACGAATTTACTCTCCTAGGATACGGCGCTGTATAAAGTTCGTATACACTTCTCCACGTTGGTAGAAAGCATTGTCCAAAACTTTCAAGTGGAAAGGGATCGTCGTATGAATTCCTTCAATGACATATTCCTCTAGCGCACGCTTCATACGAGCAATGGCCTCTTGCCTAGTGGCTCCCCAAACAATCAACTTCCCAACCATTGAGTCATAATATGGGGAAACCGTATACCCTTGGTAGACTGCGCTATCGACTCGAACTCCTGGTCCACCCGGAGCATGGTAGAGATTGATTAACCCCGGTGAAGGCATAAAGTTTTTATCCGGATTTTCCGCATTAATTCGACACTCGATTGCCCAGCCTCGAAGTTGAATATCCTCTTGAGTATAGCCCAGCGGTTCGCCTGCTGCTAAACGAATTTGCTCTTTGACTAGGTCCAGCCCGGTTACCATTTCTGTCACCGGATGCTCCACCTGTATACGCGTATTCATTTCAATAAAGTAAAAGTTCCCATGACGATCTAACAAAAACTCGATGGTTCCGGCATTTGAATAGTTAGCAGACTTGGCTGCTTGGACCGCTACAGAGCCCATTTTTGCTCTCATTTCTGGAGTTAAAGCACTTGAAGGAGATTCTTCCAGAAGCTTTTGATGACGACGTTGTAAAGAACAATCTCGTTCTCCCAAATGAACCACATTACCATAGTTATCCCCTAGTATCTGAATCTCGATGTGTCTAGGTTCTTCTACGTATTTCTCAAGATAAACCTCGGAATTTCCAAAGGAAGCCTGGGCCTCGTTTTGAGCTGCCTGGATGGATTTGCTCAATTCTTTAGGATTCTGAGCAACTCGCATCCCCTTTCCTCCGCCTCCTGCTGAAGCTTTGATTAAGACCGGGTATCCAATTTCTTGAGCAACGATGGCCGCCTTTTTTTCGTCTGTAATAATATCTTTAGAACCTGGAACGACAGGAACGCCACCCTCGATCATTGTTTTTCGGGCCATGGCCTTATCTCCCATAGTTTCAATAACTTGACGGGATGGTCCAATAAATGTGATATTACACGACTCGCATATCTCTGAGAATCGGGCATTTTCAGAAAGGAAACCGTATCCTGGATGAATTGCATCCGCCCCGGTTAATTCTGCAGCGCTGATGATGTTAGGGATATTCAGATAACTCTTAGCACTTGCCACAGGGCCAATGCAGACCGCTTCGTCCGCGGCCTTGACGTGCAACGCTTCCCGATCCCCCTCGGAAAAAACGGCGACGGTCTCAATATCAAGCTCGCGACAGGCTCGAATAATGCGCAAAGCAATTTCTCCGCGATTCGCGATCAGGATTTTCTTAAACATGCTTACTTCTCCTTATTTTTCA
This sequence comes from Desulfosporosinus sp., assembly GCA_003513495.1. Classification (GTDB taxonomy): domain Bacteria; phylum Bacillota; class Desulfitobacteriia; order Desulfitobacteriales; family Desulfitobacteriaceae; genus Desulfosporosinus. The sequence continues at coordinate 135,789 of DOPM01000058.1, read as the reverse complement.
ATGACGAACAACGGCTGACCATATTCTACAGGCTGACCGTTCTCAACAAGAATTTGAACTACGTTCCCTTCAACCTCGGACTCAATTTCATTCATAAGTTTCATGGCCTCAACGATACAAACAGGTTGACCCACTTCAACATGCTGCCCAACTTTTACATAGGGAGGCGCTTCAGGGGATTGTGAGCTGTAGAAGGTCCCTACCATGGGAGATGTAATAGTTTCGGTATTCGCGCTAATCACAGGTTCCGGCGCCGCTTTGATGGCTGTCTCAACCTTTTGAGTTGATTGACCAGGCTCGCTTGTGGTAACTACTGGGCTCACCTCTTGCCGGGCAACGGCGGTAACTGGGACACTTGTAATGATACCTGGTCCTTTGCGAATTGCAATTTTTACGCCATCGCTTTCAAGATTTAGTTCGCTTATTTCTGTCTCATCTATAATTTGGATTAATTCTTTGATTTCTTGTAAATTCAATTTCGAATCCTCCTTAGATAACAAAGTAGTCCGTGTTTCCTTGACCACTTTTGTTTCCAACTTTGATACAACTCCACGCTCTCGCTCTTCAAAAAACTTCTTAGCTATCTGAGGGAAAAGTGCATAACTCACGACATCTTCTGCAGATTGAGCTAACTCAATGCTGTCGAGCTTTGCCTTCACCATACCAGGCTCTAAACTATCTGCCGGACGACCAGACAAGGGTTCTTCATCTCCGATAATTTTGTGTTGAATTTCGGTGTTAATCGGCGCTGGAGGATTGCCATATAATCCACGCACATAGCCTTTGACTTCACCTGGCACTAATTTATATCTTACCCCACTAAGGACATTTAATACTGCTTGTGTCCCCACTATTTGACTGGTAGGGGTTACTAAGGGCGGAAATCCTAATTCTGCGCGGACCTTCGGGATCTCCTCTAAGACATCATGTATGCGTTCTAAGGCCCCTTGTTCTTCCAATTGAGACACTAGGTTGGAGATCATTCCTCCTGGAACCTGATGTTCAAAGACTCTCATATCCGAGATCCGAGTGATACCACGTTCGAAGCCACGATTTTTACGCAGTGCTTCGAAATATTTTGCTATATGAAACAGTTTTTTCAAATTTAAGCCTGAATCAAATTCGGTGTCTTGAAAGGCCCGAACCACGGTTTCGACAGGAGGCTGGCTTGCACCAAAGGCTAAGGGAACACTGGCGGTGTCTACGATATCTACCCCTGCTTCAGCTGCCTTTAAGTAGGTTCCGACAGCCATTCCACCAATATAATGACTATGCAAATGAATCATAATTCCTAATTCTTTTTTCAACAATGAAATTAGTTCATAAGCCTTAATCGGAGTAAGCAATCCGGCCATATCTTTAATACAAAGGGAGTCTGCGCCGAGCTCAGCAAGTGCTGTAGCTGTTTCCAAGTAATGTTTTGTGGTATGCACAGGACTAATCGTATAAACAACGGATGCCTGAACATGGGCTCCTGACTTTTTGGCTGCTTCGATGGGAACAACCATATTTCGAACATCGTTAAGCGCGTCAAAAATCCGGATGATATCGATACCATTTTTAACACTCAATTCCACAAATTCGCGCACAACATCATCGGGATAATGCTGATAACCGACTAAAGACTGGCCTCTCAGCAACATTTGCAAGGGCGTCTTTTTGACGCGACTTTTGATTTGTCTTAAACGTTCCCAAGGATCTTCACCCAAAAAACGCAGACACACATCAAAGGTGGCTCCTCCCCATACCTCCAGAGAGAAATACCCTGCCTCATCCAGTTCAGTTAGGATGGGCAGCATATCTTCTGTACTCATCCGAGTCGCCCAAAGACTTTGGTGAGCATCTCGTAACGTCGTATCTGTAATCTTAATTGGTTTCACTGCCGTCATCCCCTCTTTTTATATGCGCCCATTCTGTAAGTTTCTATAATGGGAGCTTCTCACTTCTTATTCTATATAATGAAACAGCTATGTACTATTATATGGGGGTACCTAGTCTTTTTCAACAAAATGAGTTTAAGTATACAATAAACACCTTATTGTGATCACTATTTAAGTATTCATGGTTTAATTATGTTGCCTAATATAGCAAATTTGGCAATTCAAAAAGCTGTCTCCTATCATAAAAGGTAACAGCTTTTATTGTTTCCAAAGTGGGGACTATTCATTTTGTTCAATTCTTTAGATGTTTAACCACCGTATTAAGCAATTTCTCAGGTTGAAACGGTTTTGCCACAAAGTCAACTGCACCCTGGTTCAAGGCTTCCTGAACAATGTTTTCATTAGCCACAGCACTACAAATAACCACTTTAGCCATCGGATCAAAGCTCAAAATCTCCTTAAGAGCCGCTAATCCATCAAGTTCAGGCATGGTAATATCCATCAGCGTTAGGTCTGGTTTAATCGACTTAAATTGTTCTACTGACTGGCGACCGTTTTCAGCCTCTATAATGTCGGTTAAACCCTGCCGAGCAAGAATCTGACGAATCATTAGACGCATAAAACTCGCATCATCAACAATGAGAATTTTGCTCATTTTCAGTGTCTCCCACCCTCTCGTCCTGGGACTTTCGTCCTACTATATCAAGTAGTTCGCTTTGACAGAGTCATTTTCCTGCTTAACAATGATAGAACTTTTTAGACTATGACCTATTTCTTAGATGATATTGTAATTTTATCTAAGCTAACATTGGTTACTCGAACCACAATTTCTTGTATAAGATCCCTTTCATGAGGAGTTAGTGTTGGCGCATAGACAATCACCGTGACATGTTCAGGAAAAACATCTGCCACTGCATCTTCAAACCCTTTTAGTTTAAGTAAATTTTCAATTTCTTCTTCTCTTTGTATTTTAGAACTGAGTTCTAGCCATTTCTCTTGTGCTTGTGCTTTGCTTTTCTCAACGGTCGAGTCCAGCAACTTTGAAAGCATTGCTTTTGCCTCTTGGCGAAGCTGTTCTCGTTTTAAGCGATAATTGACGAAATAATCTCCCCCTGCGTCATTAGGTTTGACAGTTTCAACTTCAAACTGAATTGAGGGATCGACTACTTGAGCATTAACAGGTAAACTTGCTTGTCTTGACAGATACGCGTGGGGCTCGTAGGTGATGAACCTCACACCAATTATTCCCATTAATGCTACAAGTCCAATAATGCCTATTATCCATAACTTAGATTTATGCCCAACCAATAAAAGGATCGGCCTGCTTATATGCTTTAACATCATGCTCCACCCATTGGTACGACAGTAATTCTAGCGCTGGGAATATTCAATAAGGTTTGAACCGCTGTATGAATCCCTTCCCTTACTTTTGGGTCTCGTGCCCCCTCAGCAATAATTAATACTCCACCAATTTCCGGACGATCTTCCATCACGATAACTGGTTGGGCGGAACCACTGGGCATGACAACTTGGTGATTTTCTGTAATCTCCGTCGTTTCACGAGTACCACCCGTCTTATCAGTTTCTTTATTTGTTCGTTTAGTGACATTGTTATTTCGAACATACTCATTCTTTAGCCCAGTTAAAAAATTTACAGAAACTTGAACCTTGCCTACCCCATCCATCATCAGAATATTAGTTTGCAGTTTATTTTCTAACTCCTTCTCTAAAACACCAATCTTTGTACTTGGACTTGAAATACTTGTTGTCGCAGCTTCTGTTTGTGGGCTCTGAATAGATCCAGGTCCCTTTCCGAGATAAATAAAGGCCATACCTATTGCTACAAGAGAGACTAAGCTTACCAAAAGTTTATCCGATGAAATCTTTTTCATCCAATCCACAAGTTTACCTCCTCCCAAATTATCCACAACTATTTAGCTTTCTTGAACGAAGACTTTCTCTTTAGCCAAATTCATAAAGGTTGCAATTCGTTCTCTCACCTCTTCTGCCTTTGGAGAATGTATACCCACTGTATCCTGTGCTTCCCCAATAATTACAGGTTTTACTAATTGAATTTCTTGGGCAGACGTTAACGAGACATGTATCTCGTTAATCCTAGGCTGGTCGATCATTCCTCCTGCACCCTCTTCAAATCGAACCTCAACCTCCGCATCTCCAACCCCTGAAACTCCCATAGCTAGCGCTTTAATTTGGTTAATTAGAATCTGACGATATTGTTCCTGAACAGCATCCCTCCCAATTTGGGCCCCTTGGCCTTCGACGGCTATTGCTGGTAAATCCTGAGGAGTTGTGATAGTCCAAGCTGGAATATCCATGGACAATGGAGTATGTAGAAACGTGGTAATTGGAGTGAGAATCGCCGAGATCACAAATAGTCCCATCACCATCTGAACAAACCCGCGCATGGATTTATTAGGCAAAAGCATTTCTAAAAAAGTAGCTAGTAATAAAATTAATGCCAAATTACGCACAAGTGTTTGTAACGTCTGCACGGCACTCTCCTCCTTAGTGCAACATCACTGAAAAGGTTCCCGTCCCAACTGCCACGGCTACAGCCATAAAAAACATAATTGCTACTGAAGCAACCGTGACCAATATGAAGATTAAACTTTTTGACATATCTTGAAGACTATCTGCAAGGGGCTTTTCACCAAGAGGCTCTATAAGTGCAGCAGAAATGCGAAATACTAGGATCATTGCTAAGATTTTTACCAGAGGCCCTAAGCAGATAATAATGATAGCAATTAAGGCAATGATTCCCACGGCATTCTTCATAAGCAGTCCTGATGTAATCACTAGTTCAACGGCATCTTTAAAAAACTTGCCTACCACAGGAACTAAATCGGCAGAATACTTGGCCGTCCGAAAAACGACACTATCGGCAACCCCTCCGGTTACCCCCTGAACTGTCATGACTCCGATAAATACGGTCATAATTACACCTAAGGAAAGCTTACCAGCGAATTCAAACAGTCCAGCCAGTTTGCTTAGCTTGAATTGCTCCGAGATATGATTAAAAAGCTTAAGAACAGCTGCTAGAAAAAAAAGCGGCAATATAACCGTCTTAATAATCGTTGCTAATACTGTCAAACTACCCATAATCAGAGGTTTAAACAATGCTGCGCTGGTTAGATTCCCCATGGTAATTAGTAAGGTCAAAATAACCGGAAACATAGTTTGCATGAGACCGACCATTCGATCAATAGCTCCTGTAGCAATATTCAAAGACTCTCTAAAGGAGGTTATAGCTAAGCTTAAAAGGACGAGATAAGTCATGACTTGGGCAATTTTACCGACATTTCCCCCAAAAGCAACTTGAAGTTGTCCAAGTACGGCACCTAGTACAGCTAACATGAGTAGTTTTCCAATCAAGGGTGCAGTCCCTAGAATTTGATGACCTAATACGGAAAGGAACGTCTTTCCCAAGTTTTCTGGTTTTAGGCTCAGCTCTCCACTCTTAAGATCCTCAAATGTTCGTACTAAAGAAAAACCTGGCATTGCTTTCTGAACGTCGCTATCCAACTGTTCCAGAAAGCCCCGCATTTGACTCAAGTCGACCTCTTGTAAAAGATCGACCTGTCCCAAGGGTTGAGGGGCAACCTCCTCTGCTAAAACCGTCGAAGTTGTCCCACTAAAGATGAAAACTAATAGTACCAAACTGACCATGAATCGTGGCAAATACATCACCTCACGGAACGAGTCGTACCAGTGACTCTGTAATGGCTACAATAATAGGTATCGCTATGAGAATAACCCCGACTTTTGCCGCTAGTTCAATTTTAGTGGCTAAGGCACTTTCTCCCGCATCCCGGCAAATTTGAGCACCGAATTCGGCGAGATAGGCGACACCGACAATTTTTAGAATGATAAGTAAATAGTAAGAACTAATATTGGCCTGGTCTGCAAGAGTCTGAAGCAAATCCACAATAACTCTGATTTTACTAATAACAAGAATAAAGATGGATGCTCCTGCTAAAATTGAAAGTTGTAAGGCAATTTCCGGTCGAATCTGCTTAAGAACTACACCAAGCACGGTAACTATTAGGGCTAGTCCCACGATTTGCCAAATTTCCACGCTTTAGCCCCCTAATAAAGGTTAAAAACACTCTTAACCAAAGTAAATAATTCGGCTATTGATTGTACTACAATATAGAGGACCACTATAACACCCATGATTGTAACACCCTGAGCCATTTCACTGCGCCCGGATTGATTTAGGACAGTTGCTAATACTCCTACCAAAATACCAATACCTGCGACTGTTATAATTAAGTTAAAGCTCATTAACCCAACTCCTCTCCTTGGTTAAATCAAAACGAGCACTCCTGCAATTCCACCAAGAAATCCTAGATACGACCACATTTTCGCTTGTTTCCCTGACCAAATTTCCGCTTGCTCCTTCATTAAAATAAGTTGCCGTTGAACAAGTTCGATCTGCTTGTGCTGTTCCGTCCGATCAGACCGTCCCAATCCTTTTCCAACATCAGCGATTATCTGCCAATCCTCTGGCTTTAGACAAAAGTGTGCATTCTGAATTATCACCGTCTCTTTCCAAGCTGTACTTGCTGACTCCCCCCGTTGCAATCGCTCCTGGAGTTCTTCAAAAAAGCCTTGCCAAGGTGTATCTGTCCGTTCTTTTACTAAGCAGAATGCCTCAGGCAAAGGAGTCGCTCCCCAGACTATTTCAGTATCTAGAAGTGCTAAGGCCATCGAACATTCTCGCAATTCTAAAGGTCGTCGTCGTATTCGATGGGCAAACCAAAGTCCCAAACATCCACACCCTGCAATGAGCGCAATACATCCTAGTACCAGCATCACAGGATCCTCCCTGTTCTCAGATCATAAACTCCATCTATCGTTCCAGGTCCATGTCGTCTGCTTAAGACAACTAAACGTTCAAACACTCCTTGTTCTAAGAGATGTTTAATAACAGGTCTACTCCGTGCTTCCTCAATCGAGCTGGCGTGAGCCGTGCTTAGAATCTGCACCCCCGTACGTAAAGCATCCGTTATAGCGTTAGCATCGTCGGCATGCCCAATCTCATCCATAGCCAACACTTGAGGGGACATGGAACGCACTAGCATACTCATCCCACTTGCCTTTGGGCATCCGTCCAGAACGTCTGTCCGATATCCCAAATCATAGGTCGGAACCCCCTGCCACATTCCAGCAAGTTCTCCACGTTCATCCACAACTCCAACAGTCTGCCCGTTTAATCCTACTTGAGGAACTCCATTGCTGATCGAACGAATAAGATCTCTCAAGAGAGTTGTTTTACCAGCACGGGGAGGGGAAATCAACAAGGTATGATAAACTGTCCCAGCCATACTAAGTAGCAATGGCAAGATCTTCTGGCTCAATCCAGGAATATCCCTTGCAATACGTAGATTTAAAGAAGAGATATGCTTCATTGTTTGAATTTTACCTTGCTGCAGAACTACTTCACCTGCTACACCTACTCGATTCCCTCCGGGAAGGGTTATAAAGCCCTGCTTGAGATCCTCTTCAACTGCGTAAACCGAGCTATGGGTCATCCGTTCAAGGGCACAGGCCAAATCTTCATGTTTTATGAAGTAGGCATTATTGGGACTTGTTATCTCACCTTCCTGATTGATAAAAAGATCTCTGTCTAACGTTCGTAGCAAGAGTGGCTTACCCACTCTTAAGCGCAGCTCTTCGATCTTCTGATAATCCACACCCTTAAGGCTGACTAAAATGAAACGTATGTCGTCCCCAAACCACTTAGCCATGTCTGTCCACAAAGCTGCGCTCTTGCTAAGCTCAGGATGACTCCCATTCTTTTGTGGAGGGATTGACTTCAGTAAGGTTGACATAACTTTTGGTTCCTGAACAACAGATAGAGTATAATGTAGCGACACTTTAATGCCCCCCCTTGTTAGAAGGTATGTCCAACCTTTTGGTTTTAGACATGTTTCCTTACAAAAAAGCCGAGTACATGACAACTCATGTACCCGGCTTAATGTAAATCCATATTCAGATTATCTGAAAATAAGTTTAGGTTAATGTCATCCATCAGTGGTTTCGCGCAGCGGCATAGGGGTCTGCCTAGTAGCAAATAACCTTTCGGCTTCTTCCGTTGGGACCGCTTTACTAAATAGGTATCCTTGCATTTCGTCACACAATCTGTCTTTGAGAAAGGCTCGTTGGTTGATCGTTTCTACCCCTTCTGCAATAACTTTTAAGTGTAGGTTTTTAGCAAGCTGGATTATAGCTGTGACAACTTCCTCCCCATTTTCTCCGGTACTGATATCATTAATAAAGGATCGGTCAATTTTCAGGGTATCGATAGGCATGCGCCTTAAATAATTTAGTGAGGAAAAGCCCGTTCCGAAATCATCGATTGAAATTCGTACACCTAACTGTTTAAAGGCACTCAACATTTCCAGTGTGGTTTCACCTTTTTCCATGGCAATGCTTTCGGTAATCTCCAGTTCCAGCCAGCGTGAATCTAGTTCGGTCTCCTCGAGAATTTGCTGTACCAACTTGATAAAATTCGGTTCTTGAAATTGCCTAGCGGAAATGTTTACCGACATACGCACAGGCTCGTATCCTTGAGTTTGCCAGAGCTTATTTTGAGCACAGGCTGTACGTAAAACCCACTCTCCAATTGGTACGATCAAGCCGGTCTCCTCAGCGATAGAAATAAAATCCTCTGGAGAAACCATTCCGAGCTCGACAGAATTCCAGCGTATGAGGGCTTCCAGTCCCACAATGACTCCACTCTCTAAATCCACCTGGGGTTGATAGTGGAGGACAAATTCACCACGGACTAAGGCTTTACGAAGACTGTTTTCCGTCGAAAGCCTTTGATTAGCTTTAATATTAAGTCCAGCAGTAAAAAACTGACAATTGTTTCGTCCCTTCTCCTTTGCATAGTACATTGCAGTATCTGCCTGCTTCACCAAGGCTTCTAAATCATTCCCATCAGTCGGATAAAGACTAATTCCAATACTTGCACTTATGTAAATTTCATTGCCCTCTAATATAATTGGTTGAGCAAAGATTCCACAGATTCGTTCGGATACTGAAGCTGCTTCTAACTCATCCCTGATCTCCGGTAGTAAAACCAAGAATTCATCTCCGCCCTGCCTAGCAACGGTATCTCCCTCACGTAAAGTTTGACGAATCCGTTCAGCAACGTGAATGAGCAGTTGATCCCCCAGGTTATGCCCCATGGTATCATTAATGAGCTTAAAGCGGTCCAAATCCAAAAACATAACCGCTAACTTGCCCTTTTTGCGCTTGGCTTGTGCAATTGCTTGCCTTAAGTGCTCATTAAACAGGAGTCTATTAGGAAGCCCAGTTAAGGCATCATGTTGGGCTTGATGGGCAAGTTCTTTCATGTGATTTCTCTTATAACTAACATCACGAAAAACGAGAACTGCACCTATAACTGTATTTTCTCTATCACGTATGGGGGCAGCGGATTCTTCGATGGCAAGAGTAACCCCCGCTTTATTTATTAGCGCTGTATTATCAGATAGACAGACTACACGTCCTTCTCTAAGACTGCGGACAATGGGAATTTCCGCGGCTTCACCAGTTTCTTCATTGACAGTCTTAAAAATCGACTCTAAGGAAAGTCCCGCCGCCTCGGCATTTGACCAACCTGTTAAGGCCTCAGCAACTGGGTTAATATACTCTACGTTCATGTGAACATCCGTGGTGATTACTGCATCTCCGATGGACTCTAGAGTGACTTGAGCACGTTCTTTCTCCAACCAGACTTCAGCCTCGACCTCCTTACGTTTGGAAATATCCCGAATGAGACTAATAATAATTGGTTTGCCATTCGAGGTTGCGCCCTTGGCGCTGATGTCAATAGGAAAAACACTTCCATCTTTGCAAATATGCTTCAGCTCAAACTGCATTCCTTTTGGTGCATTTTGGAGAAAGTAGGGAACGGTTGAATGGTCCTCTGGCAAACGAAGCTTACTGAAAGGCATATTCGTTAATTCATCACGAGAATAACCATATCGCTTCACTGCCGCCTCATTAGCATCAATAATCTGCCCTTCCGGGCTGATAAATATTATAATATCCAGCACCTCATCTGCCAAAAGCCGATATCGCTCTAAGACTGCGCGATCTTTGATGAGAGCTTGCTCTGATTTCTGGAGAGTTTTATATCCGTAATGAATAAGTAGGTAAAGCAAGATTGACGTCACAAGGATAAAGAGTCCACCTTTAAATGTCGATAACTGAAGTAATTTCTGATCATTCGTTTCTATTCTTCCTAATAAACGGTCAGAAAAAAGAATCCATAACCAGCCAACGAGCCCATAAAGAATGGCAATACGCAGAGGAGTGACCTGGCTAAAATTCCACTTATAGTTCATTTCCCAAGCACTCCTTTCTTGAAATAAACAGAGGGCATAAGGGCAACTGAAGGCTGCCTGAGATTTTTACTAGCGCCAACTGAGTATTTTTCGTTAAAGCATTAACGTTCAAATATCTTATCTATTTTATTCTGCAATATTAATCATTTTTCCTGCAATTACTCTTAAGTTCCACAAAAGAAAACTGCAAGTGGTATTCTTCGTAAAAGTCTAAAGCAAAACTAAGAGCGCTTCGGTCAATTCTGCCGCAGCGCTCTAAACCCAGGGAAATTCCATAAGTTAGTTCTAATAGTGCAATAATACAGGAAGAATCATAGGGCGTCTCCGAGTCTTATCCCATAAGTATTTGCCAAGACTGTCGCGAATATTTGCTTTTAAGACCCCCCATTCTATTTGATCTTTCTGAAGTTGTCTTTCCAAGGCATTCGTTACTTCCACCTTAGCTCCGTCCACTAAGATTTCAGCTTCTTTCATAAATGTAAATCCTCTGGAGATAATATCTGGCCCAGATATTATCTTATAGGGCTTAGCTTTTGAAAGCGCGGCTACAACCACAACTACTCCATCTTGCCCCAATTGTTGACGATCTCGTAAGACAACCTGTCCTACATCGCCCACACCCAGCCCATCGATATAGACACTTCCTGCTTGAACATGTTCACCAAATTCCATTCGATCTGGAGAAAGTTGAACACGTGAACCTAGCTGAGTGATGGCGATGTCTTGATCAGTATAACCAAGGGAATGTCCAATTCTTCTAAATCCAACTTGATGCCGGATTTCACCGTGATGTGGTATAAGAAAACGTGGTTGGACGAGACGAATGATTAGTTTAATTTCTTCTTGATTGGCGTGTCCGGAAACATGGACCTGCCCCATTTCCTTAGTAACGACTTCAGCACCGAGCTGATAAAGATGGTTGATCGTCTTGCCAACTAGTTTCTCGTTCCCTGGAATCGGCGTTGCCGCCATAATGACCATATCCCCGGCTTGTACATTGATCTGACGATGGCTCCGTGTTGCCATTCGTGTCAAAGCTGCCAGGGGCTCTCCTTGACTTCCAGTAGTGAGCACAAGTAATTTCTCAGAGGGCATATTACCAACCTCAGCACTGGGAACTAAGATGCTCTCATCCGGCAGTTTCAGATACCCTAATTCTGTTGCTGTTCGAACGACATTTTCCATACTTCTTCCTACAACACAAACCTTGCGTCCAATATCGGAGGCTGCATCAATCGCTTGCTGAATTCTGTGGACATTCGAGGCAAAGGTTGCCATAATAATCTTCCCTTTAGCCCGTTCGAACCACTCTCGCAAGGACTTCCCAACCGCCATCTCTGAAACAGTTACGCCGGGTCTTTCTGAATTTGTAGAGTCACAGAGCAGTGCTAGTACCCCTTCCTGCCCCCAAGCAGCTAGTTTTCCCAGGTCCATGTCCTGACCGTCTATGGGAGTGTAGTCTACCTTGAAGTCTCCAGTGTAAATCACTCGCCCCACTGGGGTAAGTAGAGAATACCCTACAGCATCAGGAATACTATGAGTTACCCGAAAGGTTTCTACTAGAAATGCCCCTGCTTGGATGGGTTGGCCTGGCTCTAGAATGTGCATTAACGTTTCGGGGTAAGGGGTTCGTTCCTGAAACTTAGCCTGTACTAATCCCATGGCTAACTTAGTTCCATAAATAGGTATATTCAGTTTGGGCAAAATGAAGGGAAGCCCACCAATGTGATCTTCATGTCCATGAGTAATAAAAAGGCCTTTAATACGATCACGATTTTTCTCTAAATAGGTTATATCAGGAATTACTAAGTCAATACCAAGCAGTTCTTCATCCGGGAACTTTACTCCCCCATCAATTAATACAATAGAATCCTCATATTCAAAAACAAGCAGGTTCTTACCAATTTCTCCGGTTCCTCCCAGGGGAATTACACTAAGTTTTGACGTCTTATTGGGCAACACAAAAAACACCTCCTATGTAGCACTAGATTTACTTTGCCCCATTGAAGGTGTTTTCATGTTTAAATTAAGAATATCTAAGTTTAAAAGGCTCCAACTGACTACTGTTACTACTGTGCCCGTTGCACATAGCTTCCTGTTCTTGTATCAATAATCAGGACATCCCCTTCATTCACAAAGAATGGGACTTGCACTATAGCACCTGTTTCTAAGGTTGCGGGTTTTGTTCCACCGGTTGCCGTATCTCCCTTAACTCCTGGTTCAGTCGCTGCAACCGCCAGTTGGACTGAATTTGGCAGATCAACTCCGATAACCTGTACCCCGAAGAAAAGGACCCCTAATGTCATATTTTCTTTCAACCACTTAACACCGTCTCCAATTTGAACTTCTGTCAGAGAGGTTTGCTCATAGGTTTCCTTATCCATGACAACAAAGTGTTCTCCATCTTTGTAGAGGTAGTCCATCTCGCGTCGCTCAACATGCGCTTTTTCAACTTTTTCACCGGCATTAAACTTTCGCTCAACGACTCCACCTGTCTTGACATTTTTTAGTTTAGTACGCACAAAGGCTGCACCTTTACCAGGCTTAACATGTTGGAACTCAACCACTGAAAATACATCACCATCTATTTCAATGGTTAAACCTGTCTTAAAATCATTTGTAGAAATCATGTTTATCTTCCCCCTAATATTCTTACTCTAAAATAATAAAGTCTTTCGGTGCTTTTGTTAAGACTTCACAACCGTTTTCAGTTACTAAGACGATATCTTCAATCCGAACGCCGCCCCAATCTGGAATATAGATGCCTGGTTCGACGGTAATAAGCATGCCTGGTTCCAGAATGCGCTCCTCACGCTTATTGAGATTAGGACCTTCATGGATAGCCAACCCCACGGAATGTCCCAAGCCATGTCCGAAATAATCTCCGTAGCCGGCTTTTTCAATAATCCCACGGGCTACAGCATCAACTTCTTTTCCAGATCTCCCTGGTGCAACTGCTTGAATCCCTGCCAATTGTGCGGCCAAGACAGTTTCATAAACATTGCGATGCTTGTCCTCAGGATCACCGAGAAACACGGTTCGTGTAATATCCGAGCAGTAGCCCTGATAAATAGCTCCAAAATCCATTGTCAGGAACTCTCCTGATTGAATTCGCTTCAAACTAGCCGTTCCATGAGGCATAGCTGAACGGATACCTGAAGCCACAATAAAGTCAAACGAACCTCCACTTGCCCCGGCACGTCTCATCGAGAATTCTAAGTTTAGCCCAATTTCTTCCTCAGTTTGCCCGATTTCGATGGTCTTTAATACTTCGTCAAAGGCAGCGTCTGCAATCTTCACAGCTTGCCGAACCAGCTCGATTTCGGAAGCATCCTTTACTGAGCGCAAGTAATTAACAAGGTCTGGCAAAGATAAAAGTTCTGCTTGTGAAAAGGCATTTTTCAGTTTGCCAAAATCCAGATATGTGATGAAGTCCCCCTCGAACCCAACCCTCTGAGCCCCTTGCCCAATCTCTGCTAACTTTGTAAAGTGATCATGTTGTCCAGCATCAACAATTTCAAAATCAGGAGCTTGCGCCTTAGCTTGTTCTATGTAACGAAAGTCGGTTAATAAAAGGGCTTTTTCTAAAGTGATATACAGGGTTGCTTCTCCACCGGAAAACCCGCTTAGATATCGTCCATTTTCTGGGCGCATCACAACATAAGCGTCTATATTATCCATATGCATCTTTTGACGCATTTGTTGTAGGCGACTCATTAATGTCTCCCCCTTTTCGTTGTTCGTGGTTGTAGTTTCATGTTAAAATACCAAATTCAGGGCTTTGAGTTTCGAACTTGGTGTTTGATGGCATAACGCATCGCTAATTCATAACTCTCTGCACCAAGACCCGAAATTTGTCCGATACAGACCGGGGCGATCATTGAATTGGCTCGAAATGCTTCTCGTGCATGTATATTAGATAGATGCACTTCAATGGTTGGAACTCTCACTGCACTAATAGCATCCCGAAGGGCATAACTAGTATGCGTCCAAGCCCCAGGATTGAGAATTAAAAAATCAGCAGGTGTTAAGGCTTGAATCCAATCTAAGAGAACTCCCTCATGATTGGTTTGCCGACATTCGGCGCTTATTCCTGCCTCATTTGTTAATCTTAACATTTCCTGATCAATCTCTGCCAATGTGCTTGACCCGTAATGTTCTGGTTCACGCAGACCCAATAAATTTAAATTAGGACCATTGAATACCCATATCTTACCCAATTAATCACTTCCTCAACTCACCTATAAAATTTTAACACAATTTCCTACTGTAGCATAGTATTTTCCACTATGAGAGTATTTTACTTAGAATTATTTGCTCTGAAAATAATTTAGGTTTGTCATCCAAGCGATAGCGAAGGATCTAGATCCTTCAGTCGTACCTCCTTCAGGATGACACAAACCTTGAGTTGGCGTACTGGATTTTTCATTCATCAGTGGTACCGCGAAGCGGTATGGAGATCTTTATAACTTACACATCAGCTGTGATTTAGCTTCTAGTATATGAATGGAGAAAAAGGGTATGTAACGAAACTATTAGGTTTCATTACATACCCTTTCTGATTTAAGTTCGTGTTACTAAACATGGGTTTTACAATAGCCTTGGCCTACTTACCCTACTTACTGGCTACACTCAAAACTTTAGCTCTACCAACCTAACTGTTAAAACGTCGGTTTCGCTCCTTGGCCATATTGAGGCGCATTACCGAATTGGGTTTGTTGGCTTTGCTCCTGCTGTTGAGGCTGAGATAGCTGCGGAGTTGTTTGTTCTTGGGTTTTGGTCTGTACCTGCATTTTGCCTTGTTCTGCACTATCTCCATTTCCACTCACTAGGCGAGGGGAGAGCACGACGTTCAAGTTACTCAACATAATTTGTACTTCTGTAGGTCCACACGGTCCTGCTGGCTGAATTTTACGTATCTCAGTTCGAGGGAGGATTAAATGAATCTCATGGGGGGTTTTCGGTTCACCAATCCGCTTAAGACGAACACGGACTCCTTCAACTTCCATTTCAACTTCATCTAGATATTCCCCTGCAAACTGATGTGCTACATTCTCACTAATATCTGCATATTGTTCTACGCCCTTACTTCCTTTAAATTCGGGAAGAACAATCTTTTGTCCAATTTGAAGTCTAAGTGGATCAACATTTGGATTGACCATTAAGAAATCCTCACAGGTCCCACCCAAACGTTGAGCTAAGGCATGGAAATTATCCCCGGGTTGAATGCAATATTCCCTACCCATCACACATCCCCCTCCTCTCCATTAGACTATGGAAAACAGGGAATGTCTTGTTACAAATTGTTTCAATAATTTCCTTGATTTACCTTACAATCCCCATATAATCTCCTGAGCAAAAATAAATCTGCAGAAGAGCTTCCCCACCCTCCTTAGCTAACAATACCTCCTGAGCATGAACGCTTACCTCTTGCATTTCCTCAAGTGCTTTGAGAGCCGAGACGATCCCCTGCCATTGGCCGTGTAAGCGCAAGCGAACTAAAGAGTAATCTATACTTGCACCTTTTCCAACTTCTCTCCGCTCCCCAAAACGCTCAACATTTAAGGAAACCACGTCCACACCTTGGTTTACAAATTCACCACGACACAGCTCGATCATAGCGGGTAACTGATCCATCGTGGGGATATCGGCGCCAGTATAGGTTACTCCCGTCTTTAATACTTTTTCCCAATGAGTCTTCTCTTCTCGTAAGGAGTCTAGTCTGTAATACGTAGGTTGCCAAAGCATCATAAACATGATGACAACACAGGCAAAAACCCCCACGATGATACCCCTTAGACTACGTAGGGAAAGACGCCGCCACAGGGGATTTGTAGAAGATTTAGCGATTGGTTTAACCTTTATCTCACTTAAGGAAAAAGCCATAAATACCGCCCCTACTCACTAATTTTGCTTTCCTTTGCACTCAAGGCGAACTCGACCATGTTTTGGTTCGTTATTCTAAAGCTAGACAAGGCGGGGTCTTCCCAGCCCAAGTCTCGCAAATTTCGGATCATGTCCTGAACAATTTTGGACTCATTGGCGCTTCCCCGCACAGAGAGGATACCTTGTTTATAACCCACCTGCTCAATCTTAAGTTTCGTGTCAGCCAAATCTTGAACCGAGGCGAGTCTCTTTCCAATTTCGCCCGGGTGTACACTTACCTTATTCCAGGCCTTTGCTAGATCAGTCTGAAGTTTGTTCTGCTCCTCGAGCCTTATTCCTTCACGTGAAAGCAGAGCAACCTCCTGCTGCAAAGGAGATGCCATATGTAAGAGGGAGATCCAGAGCAAGGTTCCCACCATGAAAAGTGCTACCGCGAAAAACGCTAATCCTAAATAGGTTTGCTTTACCTTATAGTCTTTAATCGGCTGCCACCAAAGGTTAAACCCGGGACGATGTGAGGAGATTCTCAGAGCATACCCAACCGAGACCTCACCAAACCCAGGGTTCTCTCCAATCCCCTTCTGCCATGTGTCGGGGATATCCTTCAACCTAGCTCGATGAACGGTAAAATCCTGATAGGAAGCGGATAGCCTCTGAGCCAGCTTATCAAGCACCGAGTTTCCACTCCAAACTATGCGTCTTAAGTTAAGGTCCGGGTACTGGGTTCGGTGGTAGAAGAGGAACCGCTTAATTTCGTTTTCCCATAGTTCAATCTGTTCTCTTAGGGCTTCCTCACTCCCATCCTCAAAAGGGGGAAGGGATAAAGCACGAACACTATCCGGAACAGTTCCTCTAAACAAAACCAATTGTAAACCTTTAGGCTCCTCCTGAAGGTAGAGCACGTCTTCATTTGCCTCAAAGCCTAAAGCCTGTCCAACAATAGACAAGCCAAAATCTACTCCACTTATTATAAAGCCAGCTTCTTTGAAGATAAAAGCATACTGCTCGAGTATACTTCGTCTAGTCGCACCTAGCAAAACTTTCAGGCTTTTGTTCTTCTCCTCCCCAAGGACAAAGAAATCATAGAATAAATCCGACCTTGCTATGGAAATCTCTTCATCGACTAATAAAGAGATGGCAGATTTTCTGTCACGTTTGGGAAGCCAAGGGAGGGTATAGGCCTGGATAAATCCTTGTTGAAGAGAAATAGCCAAATATCCCATCTGATTGTTCACAGGTTTCTGTGACCCATAGGTTGATAAAATGCCGATCAAGGCGCCTTCGTCACGCACGGTTCCCTGTTCGATGATTCCAGTCGGTATTGGAATACGGTCAAATTTGACTACGGTAGAACTATGACCGAGTTTCGGAAATCGAGGGACCGAAAACCAAAACGCTCGAATTTCTGAATCCATTATTTCAAAAACCACTGAACTCTTCTTCATGGTTCACCTCCTCAAATCGAGGTTAGAGTTCGAAGTTCTAGTTAGATTTCATGCCCGTGCATCGTGCATCGTGCATCGCGATTATCTAACCCACGCCCAATACCATTCAAAGAGCTGGCTTCCCCATAATAACGCCAGTATTGCCCCTAACGCTAGATAGGGTCCAAAGGGGATCTGTTGACGAAAACTCTTCTGTGCAGTGATAAGTTGCAAACTCCCAACCACTGCCCCTATAAGACTTCCAAGAAAAACTGCTAGAAAGATTGAAGGAAATCCTAGGAAGGCACCCATTGCCGCAACCAACTTTACGTCCCCAAGACCCATTCCTTGGGGATAAACAAGGGCAATAATCAAGAATAAACCGCCTGCACCCAGGGCACTAAGTAGGCTCTCCCAACCAGTAGGATTTCCTGGCAGGAAAAAGGCACCTAATAAACCGAGACCTAGAAGGGGAAGGGTAAGCACATCCGGTAACCGAAAGGTGTCAAAGTCAATAAAGGATAAAACGATTAGAACCGCTACAAAGACCAGGTTTAAGAATAATCGAGCCGAAGAAATTTGCGAATAGAAACTTAAGGATGCGGTAAGAAAGAAGAGGGCGCCAGTTAGAAGTTCTACAGCAGGATAGCGCCAAGAAATTGATGTGTGGCATTCACGACATTGCCCTTTTTGAATGATAAAGCTAAAGACAGGAATCAGTTCCCAGGCCCGTAAGGCATGTCCGCAAGCAGTACAATGAGAACCCGGGGATACGATGGATTCTCCACGAGGAACACGATAAATGACCACGTTCAGAAAACTCCCAATCAGAAGCCCTAAGAGCCCTATTGTTATACTTATCCAATTCAATGAGGTACCTCTTTTCAATCGATTTACCGCTATTTTCACTGATGGTCATGGATGACTTGAGAATGGGGTAGTATATAGTTTTTGCAGCAGATAATATTGTTAGTTAGCAGAAGTCCAGAGGACCTCATCTAAAGCCGCATTATACGCCCGAACTTCGGCGCCCAATCCATTTCCAAACAAATAAATCATTACTATATTCGTAGGCTCGTCATCTTCTATTACAAACAGGGTTTCATCTGTTCCATCATCAAGTAGGGATTTAACTCCGAAACCTTCTTTACCTTCTGCAATCTGCTGGGTTGTCGTTTTGTCCAGCTTACTTATGTATTTGGGAATGAGTTTAGTACTTGTTACTGTTCCTCCGCTCGCTGACAAGTCTGTACTTTTTGGATACATCCCATTTTCAACCTGATAGCGATCTAAAGCAGCTTTAACTTGATGCGCTGTCGCCACATCAGCTTTTTGGCGTGCATTTGCCGTACTTGAGGCTAATTTCGGAATCGCAATAGCAGCAAGCCCAGCGATAATAATGATGACTGCCAATACTTCAATTAAGGTAAACCCTTTGTCCCGCTTGAGATAATTCATCATATTTTACCTCCTTCACATCATAACGACCGGGCATAGCCCACTTACTTTTTCTAAGGTAATTCGCCATCTGACCTTTGGCCTCTGACGTATGTCCTTTGATTATGCCTCAGACTGCTGTTATTAAAGATGTGAACTAAGATCAAAAACAGGAAGCATGACACCCCCAGCTACTAAACCAATTAGCCCAGCCAAAAGGAGAATAAGAGCGGGGCCAATCATTCGGGTTAGACCGTCGAGCTGACTTTCCAGTTCACGGCGGAACATTTGAGTGACATATTGCAGCATTTGATCTAACTGCCCTGCTTCCTCAGCAACTCCGATCATTTCAGCTCCTTCCTTGGGAAAAATTTTGCTGGCACGCAACAAAGGCGCCATTCGCTTCCCTTGACGAACATTTAATACGAGTTGGTTCGTTAACTCCAGCATCTCCGGACTACGCAACATTCCTGCTGTGAGGCGTAGTGCTTCTAGTAAGGGAATTCCTGCGCTTAATAAGCGACCTAACATACGACTGAACTGAACAAAATCCCGATAGTGGTAGAGCTTTCCGATGAAGGGACTTCGTCCTACCAGGTTCCCAACACGAATTCTCCATCGATCTTGGTTCGTGAATTTTAGAATCAGTAAACCACCACTAACCAAACCAACCAAACTCCACAAGAAGAGGGGAAGTTTTTGACTGCTGGCAAAAATGACCTTAGTCAAAAATGGCAGTTCTGCACCACCTACACTTAGGAAGAGTTTTTCGTACATTGGAAGGACCCAAACAGAGAGGATGTAGACTACCAGGATCACCGCACAAAACAATAACATGGGATAGGCTAAAGCGGACTTAATTTTTTGTCGATATTCATACTCCTGATCTAATTCATCCGCCACTTCACTAAGGGCCTTTCCGACGGTTCCCGTGTATTCCCCTGCTTTGATCATGGAAAGCATAAAGGAGTTGGGGGACGGGTTAAGGCACGCTAAAGCCTCTGACAAGTCGCTCCCTGTTTCCACTCGGTTCTTAACCCTATTCCATTGTTCCTGCTCTAGAGTTAACTTCCGTTCATGAGAAGTCATCAAATCCAAAGCCTGTAGTAGAGGAATTCCCGCTTCCAGTAACGTGGATAATCGGCGGGCGAAGCTACTCCACTTAAAATTCACTTTGGATGAGAAAAGGGTCTCCCAATTTAGAGTTGAACGTACCCATACAGGAAAGTAACCGTCTTTCCGCAGGCGTGCTTGAACCTCAGAAATCCTTTCTCCCATCCATACTCCGTGCAGGATCTTTCCATTTAGATCCACCGCTTTCCAGATGAATCGTTGCCTGCTCATCTCCGTAAGCTATCAGGGTTCTGTAACTTTTCCCGCGCAACCTCGTAAGCCACTAAACCTCTTTGAACTAAATCCATAATTGCCTTATCCATGGTTTGCATCCCTAACTTGGCATTGGTTTGAATAACCGTCGGAAGTTGATGAGTTTTTCCCTCTCGTATGAGGCTGCGAACGGCTGGGGTAGCTGTCATAACCTCTATAGCAGCGACTCTTCCTTTGCCATCTGCCCTAGGAAATAATTGCTGGGACATAATTCCCTGTAGAACTGCCGCCAGTTGCACACGGATTTGTTGCTGTTGATGGGGAGGAAAAACGTCAATCATACGATCCACTGACTGAGTGGCATCATTTGTATGAAGCGTACTGAAAACTAAATGTCCGGTTTCAGCAGCTGTCACGGCAGTCGCAATGGTTTCTAAATCTCGCATCTCCCCGACTAAAATCACGTCCGGGTCTTGCCTTAAAACGGCGCGGAGAGCATTCGTAAAGGAATTAGTATCGTTACCAACTTCTCGCTGATTGATTAAGCTCAGCTTGTGCCGATGTAAATATTCAATGGGATCTTCGATGGTTACGATATGACATGCCCGTGTGCTATTAATGTAATCCAACAAGGAAGCCAATGTTGTCGATTTACCGCTTCCCGTGGGGCCTGTTACCAGAACTAATCCTTTATGTAACTTTGCTAACTCAATACTTACGGGGGGGAGTCCCAAGTCTTGAGGGCTTGGGATCACAAAGGGAATCAAGCGTATAACCACCCCGATAGATCCCCTTTGGCGAAACATATTCACTCGATAACGTCCAACACCGGGGAGACTATAGGATAAATCTAATTCACCACATTCGGCAAATCGTTTAGCCTGAATTTCATTCATCATGGATTTGGAAAATTTCTCTAATTCCGCCTGAGAAAGCTTCGCCATGGCTTGTTGCACCAATGAACCATTAATCCGTAGTACTGGGGGACTCTCCACCGTTAAATGAATATCTGAGGCCTTTTTTTCTCCAGCCAAGACCATAAGTTCTTGAAGTGAAATCATCGTTTTTGTCTCCTTATCCTTCTATACTCGAGGTAACTCGTAATACTTCCTCCACCGTCGTAAGTCCTTGGATCACTTTTAACAGACCATCCTCGTACACAGTAAGCATCCCGGAAACGATCGCTTGCTGTTCAATGTCTCTGGCATTTTGCACTGAAAGTACTAATTCTTTAATCTCCTGATCATAGAGCAAGAATTCATGTATACCAATTCTCCCCCTAAATCCGGTCCCCAGACAATCGAGACATCCCACAGCACGATACAGTTGGGAGACTGAGGTCGGAATTCGAAGTACTCTTTTCTCAGCCTCTGATACCTTATATAAGGTCTTACAGTGTTCACATAATCTACGCACTAAGCGTTGGGACAAAACTCCACTAACCGCTGAGGCTAGCAAAAACGGCTCTACCCCCATATCAATAAGTCGAGCTAAGGCCTCAGCTGCTGTGTTTGTATGTAGGGTTGATAAAACTAAATGTCCTGTGAGGGAAGCGGTGATGGCAATTCGTGCGGTTTCTTCATCTCGGATCTCACCAATCATGATGACATCGGGATCCTGGCGTAAGCTATGTTTCAACCCGACAGGAAAGGTGAGCCCCGCCGGAAGATTGACTTGCACTTGGTTTACCCCTGTTAGTTTATATTCTACAGGTTCTTCAATCGATATAATATTTTGCTCCTCAGCATTTAACTCCCTGAGCAGTGCGTAAAGGGTCGTGGTCTTACCACTTCCTGTTGGCCCGACCACTAACAGCAGACCATTGGGGCGTTGCAATAAAGTCTGGACCCCTTTTTCGACCTCTGACCTCATCCCTAAATCATTGAGTGAACGTTGAGCCATCTCTGGATCTAAAATACGTACCACAATTTTCTCTCCATACACCGTTGGCATGGAGGACATTCGAAGATCAACTCTCCGAAGTCCCGCACTAAAGGTCATTCGCCCATCTTGTGGAAAACGGCGCTCTGCAACATCCATTTGTGCCATGACCTTTAAACAGGAGACAATACTTCGTGCAACCTTTGCAGATAGATCATGTTTTCTAATTAATTTGCCGTCAATACGATACCGAACGACAAAACCACTATTTCGAGGTTCCCAGTGAATATCGCTGACTCCTTGCACAACTGCCTCATGTAAGACTGAATACACAAATTTAAGGGTTGGGACCTCGCCCTCCTGAGCTTCGAAGTCAGTTGTTTCGGATGATTCTATGGACCAAATGGTCTGGTCTTCAAAGACGCCGTCTGCGTAATGAGCAAGGCGAGCAACGGATTGTTCTACTGTCAAGAACTTACGAATAGCAGCATCAATGTCCTCAGCCCTGGCGAATACCGGCTCAACATCTAACCCGGTAAGCATTCGAACATCCCTAAGGGCTCGTTCGTGAGTGGGATCAAGCATAGCAACTCTTAAAACTCCCGATCGCCGTTCCAAGGGAATCAGAGTATATCGGCGAGCAATTTCTTCAGGAATTAGGCCTGCTACGGAAGAGTCAATGTTGACTCTAGTCAGATTAACTTCCGGGATGCCCAAATATCGACTGACAGCTTCAGATAACCTTGATTTAGGTAAGACACCCCTACTCATAAGAACATCCACAAGGGATTCTCCATTTTGCGACGCTAATTCTGTTCCTACAGACAATCCCTCTTCATCGACATAGCCCTGAGCGAGTAAAAACTGACCAAATCCATCATAGTTCTGCATGATCGTCACCAATGAAGTTCCTGATAACCTAGGATGATCCAAGTTCCATTCTCCACCTGTAGTCGTTCCTCAATTTTTCGAACAGCAAGCCCGGAAAGTCCTTTAGCCGTCACAATATACTCTCCTTCACTCAATTCTATTAGGATGTCAACCTGCCCCGTTTCGAAGGACAAGCTCCCTCGCCGCAAACCTGGATTAGCCAGTAGATGCGCTTTAGCCCACTCAATCCCCCCCTCAGCAAGGTAAAGGGCCTGCCTGCTTTGGGTCTCCCTTTTTACCATGCGATGCTCCGCATTTGCCTTGAGATAACCTTCCATCCCTAATCCTGAAAACGACGTCAGGAGCAGGAGGATAAGTAGACTAACATAACCTCTAGGCCTTTGCTTGCCGAAATAATTGAACCTAGTGAAGTTATTCAAAAACCCTAAGGAGATAGCCTCTGCCGTATGAGGCATTGCCAAGTCACGATTTGCCCATCTGCATCTGCTTTTAGGACGATTTCCCACAAGCCTGGTTCCACCTCCACACAGTTCCAGCCAGTCACATAACTCGCTACTGGTTGAGAAACTCCCAAGTGTTTCCAATAAAGATCCCTTTTCCCATCCCGGTCTAAGTCATCGATGAAATACGAATCAAGTGTAGGTAAGGGGTTAACATCATCTGGCAAGGGTAAAACCTTCAAGACCCTGGACTCCATTGTCCAATTCACAGTTTCGGACATCCGGACTGCGTCTGAAACTGTTTTCCCAGCCGTCATGACGGCATAATGCGCTTCTAAGTGATCCTTAAGTGCCCTGGATCCCCGCCACTGATCTGTTAATAAACGCATGGCAATCATTAAGAAAATGCCGGAGATCAATAGGGCAAATAATACTTCCATAAGGGTTAACCCTCGCTCCGAATGTCCCCTCCTATTCAACAGCATAAAGACTCTCCAGTTTGTACTGATAGGGGTGTCCTCGTTCCATCCAATGGACTTCCACCCCGACTTCCAAAAGCTCAGGGCTGTCGTGCCATTCTGAACGGATGAGCCAATGGAATCTCCCGTCGGTTCCTTCCACAATCCCACCTGGGACACAGTCACGCCGAGCAAAATTATCACTCCACTCATGGGCTGCCAGGCGATCCATCTTACTCTGGGCAAGGTTGGCCCCCTCCATTAGATTCGAGGCTTGGCCTGATTCATATAGCGCTCCCACCGTCAATCCAAAAAGGGCTGCAAAACCTAAGGAAAAAAGAAATAGGGCTAGTAACACATCGAATAAAACATATCCTTTCGCAGGTACGAAGTTATGGTTTTTGATGGCATCTACCCCCTTTTGGTCTCGCTCAAGAACGTTGTAAGCTAAGATGCTAGGAGTTTTTAACTCGCCCCGAAGAATTAAGCTCATATCCCTGCTCTGAATTAAACGGATTAATGGGCATTTCTTTCAAATACGGGCCTTGCCAACGAGTCGAACCCATGGGAGACTCAATCAGATCTGTAACGCTTAGCGGATAAGTTCCAACATCAATCCGGTAAAGCTGGGCAGAACCTTCGATACTCTGTATGTTCGCCCGATTCATTTTCATTCGAAGGTGGTTAGAGGCCGAACTAAAATGCGGTGTGCACAAGATTAGGATCACTCCCATTAGGAATAGGACGACGATAAGTTCCCACAATATAAAACCGGAATGTTCTACTTTCTTCGCCCTTTGCAAAGCCGCTCTTATTCCATATTTCACGGTTCTCAACGTTATTTCACATCTTTCAAGGATATAAAAATTATTTTTTGCTTATAATTCTTCTTGATTTCTCTATCCATTCTAAAATCCCTTCTTCTCTCGACAGATCTTCCTTGAAAATATGTTCAATTGCCCTTCTCCCTTGTAATACTCTTTATTACACCATCAACAGACAGATTACTCCTCCATAAAATGCAAAATCTGACAAAGACCCTTTGGCCTTTGTCAGATTTCATATAGTTCCCTTGCTCAACTACAGTTAAAACCGCTAAGCTTCTTTATATACTTTGTGTTAAGAAATAACCTTTTGCCAGGCAGCTAGAATTTCGGAATCAGTGCATTCCTTGGAAACAATCGCATGCCCTATTCCCTTAGGCAGGATTAGAATCTTTCGGCCTCCTTGGTTTTTCTTATCCGCTTGCATGCGTTGCAACAAAGCTTGAGGATCTTGTTCTTTAATCATAATCGGCAAGCCAAAAGAATTAAGCAAACGTTTGATTCGATCAACTTCTTCAATGGTCAGTAGGCCTTTAGCGTTTGCCAGATAGGTGGCTGCCATAATGCCAATGCTAACCCCTTGCCCATGAGTTATACCGCGATAGTTCATCTCAGTCTCCAAGGCATGTCCGAAACTATGTCCCAGATTTAGTAGGGCACGCACTCCCTGTTCTCGTTCATCTTGGGAAACAATTTTTACCTTGACAGCGGAAGACCGTGTCACCATTTCGCTCCAAATCGATTTTTCCCGTTGCTTGATCCTCTTTTCTTCCTTCTCAAAAAACTCAAAAAGGTCCCGGTCTGCAATCAAGGCATGCTTAATGCTCTCAGCTAAGCCGTTTTCAACTTCTTCCCAAGGTAAACTTTCGAGGGTTGAAAAATCTGTCCAAACCGCTTGTGGAGGATAAAAGGCTCCCAATATATTCTTACCTGCCGGATGATTGACTGCTACTTTTCCACCAATGCTACTATCCACTTGCGCTAACAACGTAGTAGGGACTTGTATCAAACGAATCCCCCGCATGAAGACACTGGCAAAGAAACCCGCCAAATCCCCGATAACCCCACCTCCGAGAGCAATAACCAAGGTTTTGCGGTCGGCTTCCCAACTAAGGGCCGCTGTTGTAAGCTGACTCAAACGTTCGAGAGACTTTTCCGTTTCTCCAGCGGGGACAATTAATTGATCCACACGGTAGTCAAGAAGCCCTTGCTTGAGAGGTTCGGCGTATAAATCAGCTACTACCTGATGTGAAATAATAAGAATGTGCTCTAAGTCCTCAAACCGAAGGTGTATGTAATCGCCTAACTCTTTAAGGGATGACCCTAAAAAAATTGGGTAGGGTTTATCCGCCGTTACTTCAATTTTTGGCCATTTCGCTAAACTCATTCTTCCCCATCCCCTCTAGTAGTGTCAGAATCTCTTTCACCACTTCATCTACGTTTTTTTGCGATGTATCTATGATGAAGTTTGCCTGAGAGTAACACTTTTGCCGTTCCAACCACAATTTCTCGATGGCTTCTCTCGGACCTTTGAGAAGTGGACGGTCATTTTTATGCCCGATCCGTGCAAGAATTGCTTCTAGAGAAGCATGCAGAGCTATGACGACCCCATTCTGAGCTAAAGCATTCCAGTTAAGGGGGTTTAATACCGTCCCTCCACCCGTTGCAATGACAAGTCGCTCTTGCTGACTAAGCCGTGCCACCACGATGCTTTCTTCTGAACGAAAACGTGTCTCCCCATGCCTCTTGAAAATTTCACTGACACTTAAGCTAGTCACTTCTCCAACTTCATAATCTGTATCAACAAAATCCCAAGCGAGCGACTGAGCTAAGCGTTTTCCGACCGTGCTTTTGCCAGTTCCCATAAATCCAATGAGAACAATGTTTCGCATGGAGATCCTTCCTCTCATATTCGATGTGGGGGTGCGAAGAGTCAAAACTCTATCCCCAGTAGGGAACTTTTATAATCTTGCCAAGCTGTTTGTAATTCTATAAAGCTATCTGCAGGAAATTTCTCAAGGACTGCTTCGGCAATAACCCAAGCCACCACATGTTCCAGGACTACCAAGGCGGCCGGCACGGCACAGACGTCAGAACGCTCGACAGTTGCCTTAACAACTTCTTTGGTCTCAAGATGTACAGTATCTAAAGGTTGGTAAAGGGTAGGAATTGGTTTCATAACCGCTTGGAGAATAATAGGTTCTCCGTTGCTCATGCCCCCCTCAATTCCTCCGGCATGATTGGAGGCTCTTCTATAACCTTGCCCCTCTTCAAAACGAATTGGATCATGAACCTTAGACCCCAGACGTTCTCCAGCTTCAAACCCTATCCCAAAGGAGATCCCTTTCATTGCTTGCACTGAGAGAACAGCTTGAGCCAATTTGCCGTCTAATTTACGATCCCACTGGACATGTGATCCCAATCCTGCAGGGACTTGATGCACCTGTACTTCTAAGAGTCCGCCCAGGGATTCCCCTTGTTCCCGTGCAATGCTAAGCCTTTCCCACATCCCCTGTTCAGCAACCGGGTCTCCTACAGACCACTCAGATTGTTCAACTCGCTGCCAGTAGTCTTCCTGTTCCACATAGTCTGCCCGAATACCCCCTACTGCCAGCACATGCCCCCTGATCTCCACTCCAAGGGCATTTAGTACCTGCCTGGCAATACTCCCAATTGCCACCCTCATGGCGGTTTCTCGGGCACTAGCCCGCTCGAGGATATTTCGTACTTCTGTACGATATTTTAGAGCTCCTGTCAGATCCGCATGTCCCGGACGAGGAGTCATAACTTTGCGACTCTCTAAGTCAGCGTCGTCTCTCCAAGTCATGATTTTCTCCCAGTTTTCCCAATCACGATTAAGAATCTCCAAAGCGATAGGGGCTCCCGTACTTAATCCCCCTCTTACGCCGGAAATAAGCTGGACTTCATCTTGTTCAATCGCCATTCGCCCACCACGTCCCGGGCCTTGCTGACGTTTTCTGAGAACCTCATCAACTTGAGCCTTGGAAACTTTCATACCCGAAGGAAGGCCTTCGATAATTCCCACTAGTTTCTGACCATGTGATTCCCCTGCCGTTAAAAATCTCACGTTTGTCCCTTCTCTCTATTCCCTACTTTTCGCGTATGCGCATACCCACTGGGGCAATAATGACACTTTTTTGCTCACCCAATGAATTTTTCAGAGTGATGGTGGTTCCCGCACTTCGCCCTAAAGCGTTAAAGGTTAAATCCTGTGGGGTTCCCAAGAACTCGATCCCATCCTGAAGATAAGTATTGTTTATCAATTTGCCTTGCCTGAAAATCTGATAATGGGGATCTCCCATATAATAAAACTTAACCACATAGGAGATATTCTCAGCCAATGCAGCCTGACGGGTATCTCGTATGTCCTCTAATAATTTGGTTGACTCGAAGGCTAGATGTTGTTTTTCAACGTTCACTGGAAGCTTAATAAGTAGATAAAACCCTGAACCAGCTAAGAGAATTAAAACGAGCAATATCTCCAGCAATGTAAATCCTTGATCATCAGCCTTTACTTCGCTCATTTCCCTCTTCCCCTATTTCCACTTGCTTCTACTCACTTTTATATCTCTAAAGCATCTACAATGCAAGACCCCAAGATTCTCAAACTAACAAAACCAAACTTCTATTCACCTTTAGTGTTTATAAAACATCCGCTCTAGGAGGCGTTGCTTCAATGCCTGCCGCATCTCCTCGACGGGAGCTTGTCCATCAAACCAGAACTCCCAGGCCAACGCTCCTTGATATAAAAGCATCCCTAAGCCATTCTGGGTACGACACCCCAGTTTCTTCGCCTCTTTTAAAAAAGGAGTTTCCATTGGGTTAAATATGATATCTACAACCAGCGCCTGGGCAGAAATCCCAGTCAATGGAAATGGGAAGGGTTCTCTTTTAAGCCCTACCGAGGTTGTCTGAACTAAAAGGTCTACATCCCTAAGCCACTCTCCTGGAGAAAACTCTCCTGATGTTGCAGTTCCTCCCTGGCCTTGGATGACTTGAGCCAGGTCCTTCGCCTTACCCGGGGTGCGATTAAGAATATGTAAATTCATTCCTTGCTCGGCTAGGGCTAGAGCAATTCCTTTAGAGGCCCCACCTGAACCTAAGAGGACTGCCTTTTTCCCCTTAAATTCCTTAAGTTCCTCAGCCACGGAAAGAACAAACCCGTCCCCATCCGTATTGTGTCCAATCAGTTTTCCTTCATGAATTTTAACGGTATTGACCGCCCCGGCACGCATAGCTTGGGGAGTAAGGACATCCAGGTATGCAATAATGGACTCCTTGTGGGGTAAGGTTACATTCCAACCGGAGAAACCCAAGGCCTGGAGACCTTTTACCGCTTCCGCTAAAAGGCCGGCCTGGACCTGAAAGCGCTGGTACTGTGCATCGACTCCCAGGGCCTGATACCCTGCATTGTGCATTATAGGGGAGAGCGAATGCTCAATTGGATCACCGATAACTGCATAATGTTTTTCCACTGATCACATTCCTTTTCTTAACCTTTGTGAGTAGCTGAAACAAGTGGATTGTTATTGCTATAAAAAGGCAACTTAAGGCGCTATGTCATCCTGAAGGAGGAACGACTGAAGGATCTAGATCCTTCGCTATCGCTCAGGATGACAGAATAATCGTTTGTTTATCCTGATGCGGGTAACGCAGGGGAATTCTGAACGAAGTGAGGAATCTACCCTGATTAATCCGAAAGCAGGGGTAAAGAAGATTCTTCGCTGTGCTCAGAATGACAAAGTACTTAGTATCGAGTATAAGGGGGACCCTGTACTTATTCTATCTGATAAGTAAAGACATGCTGTGTAGTACGAAAAAGGAATGGCCGAGCCATTCCTAGATGCTTAATGAATTTTCGGGCTGAAGGGTTTGGCCGAAGCAAAATGCTTCATGATCCAAACAAGCACCTTCTCCATTCGACGCATAATCCGTGTTCCGATAAACTCATGATCATTAATGGGCGTGACCAAAATCGTATACAAACCGAGACGATTTCCGCCTAAAATATCTGTAAACAACTGATCCCCTATAACAGCGGTGTCCTTTTGTCCGGTTTGCAAAAGTTCCATTCCCGCCTGAAATGCTCTGCGTCGCGGTTTTGTCGCCCCAAAAACAAAGGGAATTCCTAATCGATCAGCAACCACGGCTACGCGCTGCCGCTTACTATTATTAGACACCACACACGCTCGAATTCCGGCAGCCTTAACTTTCTTAAACCAAGCTTCCACTTTGGGACCTACTTCTACATTATTCCAGGGGGTCATCGTATTATCTAAGTCAATAATCAGCCCTCGAATTCCATCCTGATCAAGTTGTTCTATCGAAATAAGATCGAGCGAATTAGCTTGACGTGTCGGTCGAAAATACTCTAACATAGAATCCTCCAAAGCACATAAGTTTATATCATTATACTCTAGAGAATGCCGCAAGAGCAAGTAATGGACTTACCTATTTGAATCAATCTTTCCCATCTCTTCCATCAATTTTTGAATGGCCTTCTTTTCAATCCTTGAGACATAGGATCGAGAAATCTCCAGAGCCTTGGCAATCTCTCGTTGGGTGCGCTTCGGACTGTTCATCAAGCCATAGCGCAATTGAAGAACTAATTTTTCTCGCTTTGTCAGCTTCTTAACAAGTTCGAGCAAAGCCTTTTGCTCAGCCTCGTTTTCAACTTTTAAAGAGATATCCTCTTCATTCGAACCCAGCACATCAATCAATGAAATTTCGTTACCCTCTTTATCCGTACCAATTGGATCATAGATTGAGACTTCGCCGCGGGACTTTTTCAAGGACCGCAAATGCATTAAGATTTCGTTTTCGATACACCGTGCGGCGTAGGTGGCAAGTTTAGTCCCTTTATTGGGATCAAAGGTATTAATCCCCTTGATTAAACCAATGGTTCCAATGGAGATCAAATCATCTCCATCTTCTCCGGTTCCATCAAATTTTTTGACAAGATGAGCTACTAACCGCAAATTATGCTCTACTAAGGTATTGCGCGCGTTTTCAACTTCGGGAGTTAGAGTAAAGGGTTCAGTTTTGCTTTCAGCGAGGATCTTTAAATAACGTGCTTCCTCCTGCTCATTTAAGGGCTGAGGAAATGCATTATTGTTGATATACGAGACTAGTAAGGTAACTCCCTTTAGGACAGAGAGTGCAATACTGACAAAAAAGAGTTCCGCAAGCATTATCTCACCCCTTTCGCACTGTGTTTTAATACCTATGCTCAAAGGGGGGGAAATTTGCTTATCCACCATTTATTATAAATATTATACTTTATTAATACCAAAAGAAATCTAAGTACCAGTGCGCAATATCCCAACCCCACATCACGGTAATAAAGACTCCGACGACAATAAAAGGACCGAAGGGGATAGCACTCTTCCTAGTCGCTTTCCCCAGCACAATTAAAACTAAACTTGTCATTCCGCCTAGAACAACCGAAAGAAATAAAGCCAGCAACGTCATTCTCCAACCAAGAAATAGTCCAATCGGCGCAAATAGTTTCACATCTCCCATTCCCATGACTTCTTCATTCTTATAAAGTAGGGAGCCAATGAACGCTACAGCCAAGAGAAAACCCGAGCCAGAAACCATCCCCAGTAATGGGTTCCACCATGAATGATCAGCAAAAATCTGAAACGGCCTAAAGAGTGTATAGAAAAAAAGGATCGTTCCTCCGAGCATGCCTATCATTACCAGCTCATTAGGAATGATCTGGTGTTCGAGATCAATGAAAAATACGACTATTAGAAGATACATCAGAAATAAGAAAAATCCCAAGTCTGCTGACAGACCGTAATTGATAAACAAAGTCACTGAAACTATACCAGTAATCAATTCTACCAAAAAATACCTAGCAGATATTTTCTGATGACAATATCGACATTTTCCAGTGCAAACAAGATAACTAACTAATGGAATGAGATCAAATACTTTGGGTCTCGTTCCGCAGTGAGTACATCTGGAGGGATTAGATACTACGGCCTTCTCCTGCGGGATTCGGGATATGCATACATTAAGAAATGAGCCTATGATAAGACCGAAGACAAAGATGATGTAGCTGATAATCGTAAACCTCCTTGTATTAGTTTCTGAAAACTAGACAACGCTTTTTAAAGAGTTGCCCAGACAGTCTTTTACATCAAAGACCTCCTGAAGTTTGAAGTTTAGCATCCATGCTCTCACACTCAAACGTTCGGGAGGTCTTATCTTTTTTTAGACTAATATGAGGTAATGCACATTAATTTAGTGTAAAGGAGGTGGTGTCCCAATAGTGATGGTTAGAAACGTCGCCTCGCTCTCAGTTTCGGTAGAATCGATAAAATTTTCATCTCCCGCGTCCTGCGCAGTGGCAATAAGTTTTATGACTAAGTTTTTGTCTGCTTCAGTAATTAAGGCATCAAAGGAGTAGGTTCCAGCTGGGAATACAGTGTTGGGACCAATAGGTTTTAATTTTGATTTAGTAGGATCGTCAGGATCAACTTCAAAGCTGATCTGTTGACGACTGCCCCGATAATCACAATAAAGATTTGAAAGCCCAACTTTGACGTTGCTATTACTAAAATCCATTTTCAGATAGGTTGCAGGCCTACTCAGGTCAACTTGAATTTTACCTTGAATGGGGACATTCTCCAAAACTGAAATTTGATTAGATCCTGTTTTTGTAGTGATTTTGGCGTTTGAAATCAACTTGTCAAGGGTTGCGGACACTACATTAACTGTCAATGGCGGAGGCACGGAGTCAATATTATCTTCGTACCCGGTAGTTGCATCCCTAGCCGAGGTCATCTGGGTAAGTGTCACTAAATAGCTTTGACCTGCTTGAACGCTACTACCGTTGAGGGTAATAGTGGTATCGATGGTGTATGCGCCGCTTGGGAAAGAGCTATTGGACAGTTTAGGAATTATCTTCATTGGGTCACTAGGGTCAACAATAAAATCGATATCTGTGGTGTTAAGTTTTACTTTAGTAATGGCTACATTCATGGTGCTGCCATCACTTAGGTTGTTATTCAAATCTAACTTTATGAAACTTGCCGGTCTATTTAAGGTAAGTCCTACCTTTGCCAGGAGAGGGTCATTTAGGAAGACATCTGTCGTCCCCCCCCCACCTGTAGCTGTTATGCTTGGATTGCTGAGCAAGCTTCCGCTCAATCCAAACTTAATTGGTTCACGTGGATTATTTGGGGACAAAGTTACTGTCTTACTTGTACTTCCTTCAATCGAGAAGCCCTCA
The DNA here is from genome assembly GCA_003513495.1 of Desulfosporosinus sp. Classification (GTDB taxonomy): domain Bacteria; phylum Bacillota; class Desulfitobacteriia; order Desulfitobacteriales; family Desulfitobacteriaceae; genus Desulfosporosinus. The sequence goes on along the minus strand of DOPM01000058.1, from coordinate 102,698 downwards.
GGAACAACTAAAGTCACCGTATAATTCCCACTGCTTAAGTCTGTAAAGGAAGCAAGCCCGCTGTCAGCTGTTATTCCAGCAAGAGACTTTGTGCCTGTGACATTCACTGTCACACCTGGTATTCCTCTTAACCTCGTATCAAGAACTTCTACGTCAATCTTACCAGAGTCGACACTAACTCTAAACGACTGTTGGTTTGTTCTGGCAGTCCTACCCGACAAATGAGGAGAGATTCCATAATAAGCATCATAATTTAGGGTGTTTAGTATGGAATAATTTCCTACATCATTAAAGGTAAATGAAAAACTCTCTTCTTGAACATTGTTCGGCCATGATGGACTAGGATTGAAGGTCAGATCAGGCAGATCATCATTGTAAACTGTTGGTGTGGAATTATCGGGTTTAGTCATTACACTTCGTAGGGAAATATTTTTGAAGGTTTCTTTGAGAACGGTTGCTGTTGCAGTAACGTTCACAGGAATGTCTATCCTGTCACCTACTAAGAGGGACGTATTAAAGCTTTGAATACTAATTTGCGGATCCTCTACACTATTTAATCTAATCTCTTTAGTTATCTCAGCATTATTGCTGTCAAATACCACAACTTTCACTTTGTAAGCTTCAATACTAGGACTTACCGTGGGTACACTGACGGATTGAGGGATCCCGCTTTTAATCCGTTTGCTCACATCAGGATCTTCTGCACTATAGTGTTTAACCTTTTGATATTCACTAAACGTTGTTCCATTAGAACTAGTCGCCAGGTAAATATCCGCATTTTGATATTGATCGTTAAGGTCAATATCCGTTGCGGTAAAACTAAAATCAATAGCAGGTAGTGTATTAGCGATATTCATTCCATCAGTTATGCCATGAACCTCAAGCGTCGGAGCATGATTAGCACCCCTTGAAGCCTTGATTATTGTGTTGACAAACATTTTTTTCTCTTCTAGAGAGTTTACCGTACTATGACCTGTACCAGAAAAAGTGATATTACCTTTGGTATAGGTATAATAATCATTTCTCCCATCACCTGGATGATTATATATACTACTACTTCCTGCATTAGTCAAGGTATAAACCGGAACAACACTTTTGTCTTCTAAATCAAGCTGAAAGTACTGAAAATGTGTTGCGGAAACCGTGATATCCCCTAAGGGGAAGGGGAATTGGGTGACTAAATTATCATTAATTTTGTGTGTTTCGGTAGTCGTTTCAAAAGTTTTACCATTGTCATAGACCCCATTGTTGTACCTACCAAGGGTCAAATTAGTGAAGCCATAGGAATCTTTACTAGCATTCGGCATTGGATCATAGGTTCGGTTAGAATCCGGAGCCGTACGATAATATCTTTGCTGCCCAATAAGCTTCCGGAAATTCTGGGTTATATTGTATCCCCAGGTGTTTGGACTATTGACTTGAAAGGTAAGGGTATCATGTGTCAACATGACACTTTGGTTAGTAGCAATAAAATTCTTCAGAGCGTCGATGGCTTTAGTGTTTGTTAGATCACTATTGCCATATACATCGGCGAATCCCATAATCAACATGTCATAATTTCCATTCAGGATCGTAGGGGCAGTCGTATTAACTCCATTGACTTTAGCAGAAACAGGTGTTGGAGTTGGGTTATTATAGGCAGCATTAAAATTTGAGACGTTCATTTCAGTGACATTAATCTTGTAGACTTTATCTTTATATAATAAATTTTGTCCGTTAATATTACTAAGGCTGTAGATAGAAAAAGTATTGTTATTAGGAATTAGCTGCAACAGACGAATGATGACTTCATCTCCACTATTCCCTTTAAACGCTGTCGCGCCAGTTACGTATGATTTTGACCCGCTTGAGCTTTCTGTGGCTGTCGAAGTATCGGTTAACTCTAACTTCCAAGGCTGCAAACCAACGAAAGAATCTGGCAGATGAAAATTAAGGGTGAATCCGGTACCACTTTTTAGGTTACCCATTTCATAAACTACTTCTGATCTGCCTGCATAATCATCAGAAGCATTATAGATTCCATCTCCATTCATATCAATATACAGCTTGGCGACCATATTATTGAGACTGGTCTTATTATTAATATCAAATCTAAAACTTAATGATTTAACTTCCTGATAACTAGCATCCGTACCATCATATATAGATGGCTGACTTTTCATGGTAAGAACAGGTCTTTTTCCAACGTTACTATTGACATAGTTGGAAAATGAGCTAACTAGATTATTGATAATATTGGTGTTTACAGTCACAAAATTTGGATAGGTAGAGTTGTTTTTGAAACCAATAAAATTATCATAGAGTTTAGGGTGGGTTTTTCTTGAGTCAAATATACTTTGTGCAAAGATAGTGAGCTGTTTGGAATAAACAAAGTCCTTTAAGACCTTCGCTCGTCTGTTAGTAATATCGTTGTCGCTATAATATTCTTTAGACGTTCCTGAGCCATTATTCGATCCCCCTTGGGGTAGATAAGTTGGGTCTGTTCCCAAGGCAGAGTATTGAGCTCCAGAGGGATTATTACCAATGTAAACAACATCATATTTCCCATTGATTTCTTCGACTTTACTGATGAATTCAGCCATAGACATTTGGGTAATATCAATAGGATTGTTCGGAAAGGCTCCGGATAAAAGGAGTACTGAAAGGTCATAGGTTGTACCCGGTTGTACCTCTAAGACTTTCAAGAGAGGGCCTGTTGGTATTGCTGGGAGCGTCGTTACGGGTAAAGCCGCGGACTTAGCTCCTTCACCATTAGCGTTTACGGCTGATACTGCAAGGGAGTAAGTCGTACTCGCTGTTAGACCCGTTATTAGAGCTGTATTTGTGGTTGGACTTGCGTATAAGATTCCATCCTTGTAGACTTTGTAGGATGTGGCTCCCGGACTTGCTGTCCAGGTTAATGTAAAGGATGTTTGAGTTATTCCTGATGCTGCTAACTCTGTTGGCACTGCTGGTGCTGCCGGTCCTCCGGGTGTAATTGTTCCACCGGAATCAGATGTTCCAACATAATCTTTATTGACTACAGATAGATTATTGGCTTGAGACGTAGCATAGAATAACTTTATTGGGGTTGTGCCTTGAAATTCATTTCCATTGGTGTCCTCAAATTCTGCAAGTTCGCTAATCGGCACTTGGAAATCCAGAAAATACTGGCCTGTGCCATCAGAGACAGGAACAACTCTTGCCCCTTGATTAGGATCAGCAACTGAACCAGAAGCAGTTACGTCATATACTTTATAGATTGAGTTTCCATTTTTGGTTGTATATACGTAGGACCCGTTAGCATTTCCATTAAAACCGACAACTAAAGCTGACTCCCAATGATTATTCCTAACTGTGAGGGTTCCAATAGAAGCCAAATAATGCGTATTTAAAAACTTACTCTTGTTAATTGGATTTTTACCAATCCTCATACGAAAAAACAGATTAGTTCCGTCTGATTGAAAATAGACCGAAGGCTGTGATCCGTATTGCTTTCCCTTGAGGTTAGGGCCACTTGTAATGTCCGCTCGAGTGGGACTTATTTCCCCGTTTTTGTCGCTGAAGACCTTGCCGTCTGTATCTGTGTAAGGAATAAATGAAGCGGGCCATGGGGCAGGTGTGTGCAAATCTGTGTGATCGACAACAGAAGTGCCTGCCCTAACAGGTGTTGGCAAATAGCCGAGTAAAAGAAGAGTAATAACAAAACAGGTAAAGAGTTTGTGCACTATTGCATTTTTCCCTCGCATAGAAATTCCCCTTTCACTATAAGTGTGGTATCTCCTTCTAGAGGTCAGATTAATACGCTTTAAGGTTGTTGTTCCTCCTTCCACTCCACAATCTGAAAGCGCTTCACAATATTTTGTCGAACTGCTCCGTCATAGGCAGGGGTTTCGTAAATGAATTCATTACTATCTCCCATTGCTCCCGGACTAAAAAATCTTCTAGCATTTTTATCTGTTCCTAATACTGCGTTAATAATACCTTCGTCATAGGTTATGGTAGAATGTCCATCAACTGTGACATTACCCTCGCAAATAATCGCTCCATTGAACGTTACGTTACCTTCAATAGTTAAATCTCCTTCGCAGTAAATAATTCCGCTGTAGCTTCCAGAACTTAAAGTATATGTTTCACTACCCGTTGGTGATTGTAGATAGACAAAGGACTTTTGCATTCCGGTTGGATCGGAACTAACACTCAAACTGCCGTCATCATTTACAAGAGCAGTTTTATCTATAAAACCTTTCGATTTATCGATAGGACTTTCAAACCCGCTTAACTTGGAAAAAAAACTGTATGCATCATCATCTGATTCCATTACACTTTGAATAACTACTTTGTCATAGGTGATAGTCACATCATCTTCCAATATTATATTGCCTTCACAAACAATTGCACCCTTGAACGTTCCATTACCTGTAATGTTAAGGTTCCCTTCACAGTAAATTATTCCGCTGGTGTTATCGGTCATATTCAAGGCATATGTGTCACTACCCATTGGTGGCTGTAGATAGACAAAAGAATTTGTCATTCCCATTGGATTCGTCTTGATTCCTGCTAATAAGTTGCCGTTAATATCTGATACAGCAGATTTATCGACAAAATATTCAAGATCCATTTCCAAGTCCTCTACATAACCTTTAGTTTTATCTATTAGATTCTCAAAACTAATGGGCATTTTTTTGGTAGTCCCAAGATTTTGCACTTTTGAGAGAAAGATCTTAGACAAAGTACTTTGAAATGCAAAATAATATGCACGATAGTGGGCATAGAGCTCATTGTCGGTCATAGGGTTAGGTTGATTTGCCGAAGGATTGGAATTGGGAATAGGGCCACCATATACACTCGCCGACGGAGATTCCTCAGTGCTATGAAGCAATGCTTCTCCCAGTGAATATCCTTCGACAGTAGAACCAGAAAAAACATTTGAAACAACAGGAGTTCCACTAAGTATTCTACTCATAACATAATCCGTTAATTGACCCTTTTTCGGAATCAAGCTATCCTGATCCTCTCCACTCACGGCATCTCCACGCAATAAATTGAAGGCGTTGATCTCCGTCTCAACATACGGTTCAGATTCAGGATCTAATGTATATGGTTCATAGGAATAGTTATACAAAGGATCGGGATTAATCACCGGCGACAAATAAGCTCCATAGATATTAGCATTTTTGGCAGTGATGCTTTCACCAGTCTGATAATACTGGTAGCTTAGCCATGGATTAATTGGGTTTGGTTTAGTATCCGGCCAAAGAAAACGTGGCCAGCCATTTTTCTTAACTCCTGAGTACTCCGCCCAGGCGGTCCCAGGTATAATCATTTTACCTTTTAAGGTAATCGTATTTCCAGACAGGGCAGTATTGTTTATCACAGTACTACTGGCATTGGGATCCCCATTGTGCCCTTCAGCGTTAATACCAATAAAGTTTTTTGATACAATTATTTTCGAAGCCGTTCCGTCTGTAGTAGAGCCTGGAATGCTATTATTCATTTTAATATCATTCCAGGTACTTACATTTCCTTCTGCATTGATTACAGCATTGTCGACTCTTTCATCGTCGACTGTACGGTTCACAGCCAAGCTGTTGCAGTAAATATTACCACCCTTAATATCCTGATTGACAAAATAAAGGGTTGAATCGTCCGTTGGATCCTCCTGAATATAGGTATAATTTGTTGGTGTCGGATATACGGTACTGTCGCTATAATCAAAGAACAGGCCCGGATCGTCATTGTCTGCGAATACGTTGTACTTTAAAGCAGTTTGAAAATCGTCAGGATATGGCTTAACATTAATTTCTGAATTACTTCGAATGATATGAAGGTTTCCTTTAGAATATACATTGCCATAGATATCGACTTGTGCACCATCACTATATATGCCGGAAGCTATAATGTGGTTGTCGTTAAGATAAAGGCTTTCATCCTTGTTTGATGAAAATAGATCTCCTCGAATTGTGCTTGTTCCATTGATAAAACCTATGCTGCCGGCAGCGGTAATGGCATTTGTCCAGATGGGATTTCCTTGAAAGGTTACAACCTTGGTTAGATCAAGGGTTTTGTAAATCGGAAATATCACATTAAGCTTGACCGCTATCTTCTTATCATTAACAATATGGGAATTAAGCTTCACTGCTAAATTTCCATCTTCTAGAACCTGGGGCTTTGTGGGATCAAACAGATTACTCTTATATTCGCCTAGAAGTATGTCTGAACCATTCATTTGGGTTAACACTGTATAACCATTGTTATCAAGTAAGTTAGATGCGTAATAATAGTATAGTCTTTTTAAAATATCCTGCCTGAAAATCGGCTGTTTGTCTCGATAGTCCTCACTGTCCATATCCTCTAAATAGGGCTCCACTAAAGCCGTCCATTGTCCATTTATATAGGACTGGGCTGAATATGGAATGTACAGATCCCCCAAAGGTACCTCAGTTGGAGATAAGTAATATTGTCCAGCCATATAACTCTGGGCATTTGTTTCAGCGTCTTCCAAAATGGAGTTTATGGCATTTACCTCAGTTTCAGCGTTGCTGTCCAGCTCATAGTAATCCTTGGACCAATCCCTATATTTAGCACTCATTTGTACATTGGCCACGCTTGTCATTAGAGATATGGTACCAAAGGATGTGAGCATGAAGATTATCGCTAATGCCATAAGCATCGCATTACCTTTTTCACTTTTCAGATTGAGGCGCACCCAGAATCTCATTTTCATCGCTCCATTCTGAAAAATCTAGTTGTAGACATTGGCATTAACTGTGTTAGTAAGCTCCTCCACCCAAATGCCCTTACTTAGGCTGCTGACAGTAAGTGTCAAATTGTACTTCATATTCGATGTAGTACCGCTGGTGGGAACATATACTTTACTCGAAGTTCCTCTGACAGTATTAATAATTACATCACTATTACTGTTTGTATTAAAAATATAAAACTCTGCTTCTTTATCAGAGTCGTTTGTTACATTAATTATCCTTGAATCTCTGTGAAAATCAACCCTTATAGGTATAACTCTATCAGTTATTTTGGAACTATCGTATACAAACGAACTTGGCGAAGAAGGCTCCACCTCAATTTCGTAAATGTTAGATATGACAATATCTATGTCAGAAGAGTATCGTGAGAAATCTATGGTGCCTGCAAAGTTAGGATAATACCCTAATTCAGGAACAGCCGATAGCATTGGATCCGGCAAAGAACTTTTTACCATAATGGCCGCTCCATCTGGGATAACGGATAAATCGGGATACATTTCAAGGAAAGTTCCGTCTCTTTTGTAAAAATAATACGAGGTCTCTCCGTTACTTATTCTATAGCTCTCAGGGTTGGATTTGAAGGTTTCGGCTTGTTGGACAACAATAGTATTCGTCATATCCATGACTTGGGCTTCATGATTAGCATAACTTGTTGTCACAAACATTTGTAAGAGGGGGGTTGAGATAATGGCTACTATGGCTAACGCCACCATCACTTCAATTAAGGTAAAGCCTTCGTTATGTTTACATTTCACAAGATCACCTACTTTACCGTCACGCTACCTAATTGAGTGCCGAGACTAAAACGGGGAACTTGTTGATCATCACTAATAATGCTGATTTCCAAGGGATAGTCTGTTTTATTTTCAACATCGAGAGTCAAACTTACCTTATCTTGCTCATTTTTACGTGCATGAGAGATAACCTCTAACCGTAGTTTTCCTCCATCCATCAGCAATTTAGCATTTTTAGTTTGGGTAGCTCCTCCTAGGGAATAAGAATAGGACATATTATCTTGATTACCACTGATGGTTAATTTACCTCTGACACTGGCGTTGGTATTACTGTAAAGTTCAGTACCGTTCTTGGTGTAATCTCCCATGATTATCTTGGGGGCATTGTCATCATATGTACTGAGTAATAGGTAGAAATCCGGATTGTAGGTCTTGACTGGTGCTGTCGTTTGACTTGATCCTAAACTTGGAGAGGACCCTGTCGAAACTATAACTTTGTCCTCATATTCTTGATAGGCCTCAAAGGGGCTAGCTTTGCCGCTTACTGGTGGAGAATCTAAGGAATAGGTGCTTTTTTCTTCGGGGATCACATATCCTACATACTGAAGCTTGATCTGCCCTTTTAACAAGTCGGCACTTCCTCGGACCATGCTCACTTCTTTGACAATGATTTTGCGGTCACTCTTTTCTAAATCACTGAGAAAATTATATAAAGCTCCATAACTCCCTGAAAACGCGATATCTACGTCTTCGACAAGGACCATTCCCGGCAACTTAGGTTTTGCTTGAGTAGTTTTGCTACTATTAGCCGTGCTCGTTGTCGAAGTTCCAAGTTTACTTTCGATGTCATCTGGTACACTTGTTGGCGCAACTAACTTACCAGTATTCTGAGTCTTCCCAGAGGATGTTTTCCCAGCGGCAAATTCTTGTTTGCTCACAGCGGATATAGTGCTTAAGGATATTCCGCTGATTTCCAGCTCTCTATCCTTAGCTAATTTATTAAGTATATGTACAATTTCCTCTTGAGGAATCTCGCTAGGTATAACCTTAGTCAAGGTACTAAACTTATAATTCAACAGCTTAAGATTCTCAATATATTGATCTTTTTGAGCCATATCCTTTTCAAAATTTGCGGCAATTAATTGCTCCCCAGCATAACGAGTCTTCAAGCTGCTATACTCCTGAAATTTAGGACTTAGGAGATAATGGTATAATCCATACCCCTCAAATCCTAGTATTAATAACGCTAAGAGAATAAAATCCCTCTTTGAAAGGCTAAGCGAGGATGATTTTGGGCGATTTATTTTTACCTTTTTAAAAAAGTTTGGTCTCTTCTTAAAGGACTTAAGCAACTGAGACCAGGACTCAAAGCTTTTAAGTTTAGACCAGTCAATCTTTAACTTCATGGGATTTTCCTCACTTTTTCATAGTTAAAAGCGCCGAGAAATTATACTCTGTTAAACCAGTAGGATTAGATTCTGTAGCGTTACTGGCGGTACCACTTACATTGCTCAGATAAACATCACTAAACAGTCCGCTCCCCTTCAGGTTATATATGAAATATGCGATGCTATCCCTGTCCTTTGCTTTCCCTATAATATTCAAATCGCCAGTTTGACTGAGGGCATAGTTGACAATGAAGACATTCTCAGGCATGACACTGGAAATTCTATCAAATATTCTTGTATTAAAGGTAGACTGAGCTACCACTAAATCAACAATTCCTGAGAGCTGATTTATCTTGTCCTGTCTGACCTGAATATTGTTTTTCAGCTCAACGATGGGAGCAGCCTCCTTGATCTTTTGTGCAATAGCCACTTGCTTAGCTTCTATCTTGGCCTGAAGAATTGTAAGAGTTCCATATCCTAGCGCCCCCAGGGCCAAAACAACCAGAGCGGCTATCCCTAATTTTTGACCCATCCCTGAATTCTGGCGTTCTCTTTTTTGCTGATGGGACTGTGAAATAAGATTAATGTCCTTCAAGGCCTTAGTCCTCCCTTAAAGCCGCGCCAATCGCCGGCATGAGAATAAAGAATTTGTCAGAGACTTCAAGGGGAATACTATCTGATTGAGCTACTGTGACAGGAGTCCTGAACATCCCACTGAAGTATGTCTCCAAGCCCGGAAAATTACTGCCTCCACCTGTAAAGCAGATTTTCTGAATTCCATCTTGGAGCTTACTATAACGGATATAATCCAGGGTTTGTCGCATCTGATCTTCCACGGAAGAATATCCAAGTCGAAGGCAGGAGTCCAGTTCATCTTGATTAATTGACAAATCCTTGTACCCGGTCTGTCTGGCTGCTTCCGCTTCTTCCATAGTAATCTCAAAGCGGTTGACTATCAAGCTATCGACGAAAGCACCTCCGCCAGAAACGCTGCGGCTTAAAATAATCTTTCCATCGACTAATACGTTCACTTGAGACATGGTGTAGCTTAGATCAACCAACAAAACCGAATCCCCTGGCGCTGGGGACTGAACAAACCAATTATATGCTTTAGCAAGGCTGTTAGCGTTGACATCCACATATTTCAAGGAAATACCGGAATCCGCAAACAGCTCCACATAGCTATTGACAATTTCTTTCGGGCAAGACGTGCTAATACCATTGAGAATTTCACTCGTTCTGGTATATATTTTAAAAGCCGTAGAATGGGTCTGCAGCATGTCTGGAAAACTTTGAGCTAATTCAAATTGGACAGCGGGTTCGATTTCATCGTCATTAAGTGCTGTTAGGTTAAGCTCTCGAAGCATAATTCCTGAGGAATGAAGTGTGACTGCAACCTTCTTAGCCGTCAATTTATGGTCACTGATTGCACTTTTAAGCATATCTAAAACCGCTTGCCGGTCCCTAATCAAGCCGTCTGAAACAATTCCAGGCGGCGTAGGAACGATTGCCCACGCTTTTAATTCTGGTTTAGTCCCTTGTTTCAGTAGCACAAACTTCGTCAAACGCGTTCCGATATCAATTCCTAGGACTTCGTTTTTCCTAAACATGCTGTTCCTCCCGGCCTTATGTAATGCGCTATGTAAAAGGGCGATTTCTATGGTGAGCGCAGCGTGATTTCCTGAGTTAAATCCACTGTATTATCCATTGATTTAACTCTAAAGCGTAGATTGGCCCCAAATTGTTCGATTTTTAAGTAGCTTAATTCCGAAATTTCTATGCCATTTGCTAACACGGGGTTAAAGCCTGTATTCCCGCTTTGTTCACGTAATTTATCTGTATTAGCGTCATAATAAATCCAAAACGTATTCCCTGGAGTACTAGCATCGTTTATTCTCAAAACCTCAATTGGGTTATTAAAACTATCCCTTTCACTAATTACCGCTATACCGCCGGCTACGTCGTTTTGACGAATTTTCACTGTGATATAAGCAATTGCCAGGCGCGCATCACTTTGATTTTCCATCGTCGTATTGGCATTGCGATAGAACTTAACACCCATGTTTAACATAGATACCAGCATAGTGCCTAAAATGGCCATAATTGCTAAAACAGCGATGAGCTCAATTAGGGTATACCCTTGTGTCCTTTTTGATTTCTTCTTTTCCATCTCCAATATTGATTCCTCCAGTATTATCTTAAATCAACATGGAGTGAGTTAACACCATAAGTTCCACTACCATTACGAACGTAGGTGTATCGATATTTTGTCGTATTCAACCTAACACCAGTTTCCTGAGCCAAATCAGAAGCTAAGGCCGACAATTCAGCTGCTGTAAGGTTTGGAGTATCAGTGTCATGAACTCCTTGATTAGGATAAGTTCCTGTTAAGGCATAGTGCTCTATTAAGGCTTTATTCACTATTTTTTCATGTGCAGCACGATCATTTTCATTGGACATATCTCTAGCTCCTGAAAGGCTTGGATATGCCATCGCAGAAATAATCCCGATAATCACGAGCACTATCATTATTTCTATTAGAGTGAATCCTTTATTTTTGAACAATGCCAATGACTCCTTGTGAATAGCAATACATTATTCTTTGCTATAAAAACTTTATTAGTCAGCAGTTACTGCTCCATCTTCACTACATCTCGCTGTCTTTCCATCCTTTTCATAAGTAAAGGCACCGTCATCCAGACGATCCTCACCATCTAATTCATCTATCGTGCCGGAGAATGTGGGTGAATCTGTATAAATAGGATTATCACTACCATCTACTCCTGTTTGTATCTTAAAAGTTGCATCCTCAGGATCATCAACTTTCGGCCATTCACCATACTTAGCATAAAAAGTCTCACCCATAGTTCTTATAGATTTAGCTTCAGATATTGCCGCACCCATTCTGGCATCATCAGTAAATGAATAATACCTTGGCAGCATAATCCCTGCTAAAATCCCGATAATTGCTATAACGACAATTAGCTCCACAAGCGTGAAGCCCTTTTGCTTTTGTTTAAGTTTCTCCAAACGTTGTCTTAGTTCCATTTATTTTCTACCTCCCCTTAGCATTATTAAACTGATTGTCCGTAGGCAATCAGAACAATTACTGCAAATTTAATTTGAAGTTAAGTCCAGAGATACTGTTTAGTCTAAATCTTTGACTAGGTAGTATATTGTCAAACTAAAATGTTTTAACTGCGCCATCTGATTTTAATGCTAAATCGTTAGACATTTTTATTTCTTAACAGACTATGATAGCCGTGTGAATTTTCTTTTTAGACAGAGCAATTACTCTCTTGCATACTGTAATGTTGCTCTGTCTAAAACAATACTTCTCTAACCAAATTAGCTACCTGTTACAATCCCACTCACATCACACGTAGCACTCATACCATTTTTAGTATACTTGAAGGAACCATCACTAAGAGGTGTTGTACTTGTAGTTGAATTACCTATCGTTCCAGCAAAAACCGTTGTGTCTGTACCTACAGTAAAATTAGGACCCGCACTACTTACAGTTGGCCAACTTCCAGTCTTTGCATATTGAGTCTCTGCTATCGCCCTAATAGATTTTGCTTCAGATATCGCAGCACCTACTCTGGCATCATTACTAAACGAAAAATACCTTGGAAGCATGACCCCTGCTAAAATTCCAATAATGGCAATAACGACAATTAACTCCACAAGAGTAAAGCCCTTTTGCTTATTTCTTAAATTCCTTAAACGTTGGCTTAGTTCCATTTCCTTACACCACCTTTACATTGTTGGGTTTGACCAGAGGCAATTAGAACGAACTCTATAACTTAAAGTCAAGGCAAGCGAGCTGAAATGCATTATGTCGTTGTATCAGTGACTGTACCGTCAGCTGCACATGTTGCTTCCATTTCATTTTTAGTATACACAAAAGCGCCATCAACAAAGGCTGCATCGTCAGGCGCTATTTCCCCAGTAAACCTTGTTGTATCATCACCTACAGTGAATGGACCAGTTGTACCAGAAACATACGTTATCGCTGGCCATGCTCCATTTTTTGCATAATATGTTTCCGCTATTGTCCTAATTGATTTCGCTTCAGATATCACAGCTCCTGCTCTGGCATCATTGCTAAATTGAAAATACCTAGGAAGCATAACCCCCGCCAAAATCCCGATAATAGCTACAACGACAATTAACTCTACAAGTGTAAAGCCTTTTTGCTTTTGTCTAAGCTTGCCCATGTGTTGTCTTAGTTCCATGCATTTTCAACCTCCTCTATTTATTGCTGAACCGATTGCATAATGCTAACCATTGGCAACATCATTGCCATAACGACGGTGCCCACGACGACTGCCATAATCACAATCATGGCGGGTTCAATCATGGCCGTCAGTTTTTCAATCGCCTCATCCACCTCCTCATCGAAGAATACTGCTGTTCTTGTAAGTAGATCATCCAATTGTCCCGTGGCTTCCCCTACTTCTATCATATGAATTAACATAGGAGGAAAAACACCCATTTTCTTAATGGAGCCGGAAATCCCCTTGCCCTCCATAACTTCATCCCGACATTCGACAAATCTATGAGCGACTACCCGATTCCCTAATAAACCACCCATGATCTCAAAAGAACGGATAATCGGGATACCACTTTTGAGTAAGATCCCCATGCTTCTAGCGAACCGAGCGGTTATTATCTTTACTATGGTTACTTTAAGAACAGGGGCCTTTAATTTTAAAGAGTCCAACCAAAATCTAAACTCATTATTCTTAGATAGAATTCTTATTGCTAGCCCGCCAAGGACAGTGATCCCAAAAATAAGCCCCCCATTCTTCACCATAAAACCGCTCATTCCCATTAAGGTTTTGGTCAAGGCCGGCAATTCCCCACCCATGGACTGCAAAATATTTGCAAACGTCGGCAGGACCTTAACCATTAGTAAGGTGACCACCCCCACCATGAGGATTAGTAAGATTACCGGATAGGTCATAGCACTTTTGATTTTGCGACGTAGCTTGTTCTCTTTTTCATAATATTCTGCCAAACTAATCATTATGGTATCCAAGGTTCCGCTGGCCTCGCCCACTTCCACCATGTTTCTCATGAATTCCGGGAAGATATTAGGATGAGCTTGCAAGGTGCTGGAAAACAAATTACCTCTTTGGAGTTGTTCATGAACATCTTCCAGTGTATCTCGAAACTTTTTCTTTTCCACCTGATCTCTCAAAATGGCTAAAGCCTCGACAATTGGAATGCCTGCATTTAAGATAACCGAGAACTGACGGCAGAAAAGGGAAATATCCTTCATATCAACTCGTTTAAGTAATTCACCAAAGCTGTATTCTTTTCCTTTAATCTGAGCATCAATTAGAAAATATCCTTGATCTGACAGCATAGCCTTGAGGACCTCTAGAGACGAAAAATCTTGAGTTCCCGTGAGTTCTTCACCATTCAGCTTTTTGGCCCTAAAGGTATAAATAGGCATCGTTTTACCACCTTCTAGCTCGCTAGTTAAGAGTTTTTCAGACTTTCAGTCTTCAGACAGAATTATTCTCTGACAAAGACAGTACGAACCATCTCATTGATGCTGGTTACTCCATTTAAGACAAGTCGTCTACAGTTACTATAAAGGGTCACCATGCCCTCTTTGAGGGCCATGGTCCTCAATTCGTCGGCATTAGCACCGCGTTCGATTATGCTCCGCATTTTATTGTCTAGACGCAATACTTCATGAATTGCAATACGCCCTTTATAACCTGTGCTGTTACAAGCAGGGCAGCCTACTGCTTTGTACAACTTATGATCTTTTTGTTCTCGTAGAATCTTCTTTTCACGTTCATCTGCAAGATACCCCCGCTTACAGGCGGGGCAGAGTTTGCGCAGAAGTCTTTGGCTGATAATACCAATAATTGCTTCTGCAACGAGGTAAGGAGCAATTCCCATATCTACTAAGCGGGTCAAGGAGCTAGGAGCATCATTAGTATGTAAGGTTGAAAAGACTAAGTGTCCGGTGATAGCTGCTCGTACCGCGATGCGTGCAGTTTCTTCATCCCGCATCTCCCCGATCATGATAATATCAGGGTCTTGTCTTAATATGCTTCTTAAGCTGGAGGCGAAGGTTAGTCCGGCTTTCGTATTGACTTGAACCTGGTTGATCCCCATCAAGGTATATTCGACAGGATCTTCAACTGTAACAATATTCTTGTCAATGGTGTTTAATTCCTTCAAGATGGTGTAGAGTGTTGTAGATTTTCCGCTTCCTGTAGGCCCCGTTAACAAAATGATTCCATAGGGCATACTTAAAATACGATTAAGAAGAGCATTATCATGGTTAGTAAAACCAAGCATACTTCGACTTAATTCAAAATTCCTTCCGTCAAGAATTCTAATAACTATTTTTTCCCCAAATACTGTAGGCAACGAGGAAACCCGGAAATCATAGTTCTGTCCTCCAAGCTCCATTTCATTCCTTCCATCTTGAGGAATTCGATTTTCAGCGATGTTCATACCCGCCATGATCTTGATACGGGTGCACACAGATGAATATAAGCTCTTAGGTATCGCCATACTTGCTACTAAAATTCCATCAATCCTATAGCGGACTTTGACTTCTTTTTCAAAAGGTTCTATATGTATATCACTTGCGCCAGTGGTAATGGCCTGATTAAGAATAGAATTAGTAAGCCTGACTGCAGGAGCACTCTGGACTTCGTCAATAATCGCTTGATCGTATTTTCCATCTAATTCAACCTTATATTCCTTTTTCAAGTCTTCTAAGGCTTTATCGGTTGATTGTTTGCTGAAATATAACTCGATAGCCTTTTCTATAGCCTCATACCCGGCAATACAGGGTTGAATAATTTTCTGGGTTATAAACGAAATATCGTCGATGGCAAAAATATTAAGTGGATCACTCATGGCGACCAGCAGCTTACCATCTTTTTCACCAAAAGGAATAAGATTGTATTTCTTAGCGACTTCTTTGGGTATACTTCGAGCAATCTCTGGATCAATAAATGCTTTAGCTATATCAAAGCGTTCAATAGAAAGTTGAACAGCAAGAGTATCCATGATCTCATCTTCTGTTAAGATGTTAAGATCAATCAGGATCTGTCCCATCCGTTTTCTGGACTTTCGTTGTTCAGCTAACACCTCTTCAAGCTGCGTTTGGCTAATCATTCCAGCTCCCATCAGGAGCTCGCCCAGCTTAATTCTCTGTTTTGATTTTTCCATACTCACTTACTGACACCTTTCAAAACAAGCTTAGATAGATAGTATAAGGAACCAGTATATGACTTATATCTCCAAATTATCTGACTAATTATTATTTTTAGTGATTAAGCGATATATATCTATATTATAACATAAGAACCTACTATATTTACCTGGAACAATGTCTTAGTAGATAAACATAATAATGATGATACTGTGATTTTAATCCATTATTTAGGGCCTTAGTCCTATCGTTAAAGGACTTATGACCTATTATAATTCTATTATTGTACTATGTATAGATTAAGTAATAGTCAATAGATAAATAATTTTCGCTATCAAAATTCAAATGTTTTTTAATAAGTCTGATTTGTTACAAAAATAACCCAACAAGTGATATCATTACATTAAAATAAGTACAAGTAAACAAGGGGGAAATTGTTCATGTCCGATCATATATCCTATCAAGGCACTGAGGACTATATCGTTTCCAACGATCTTCGCAACAGTGTCAATATCTCAGTCGCTTTAAAGCGACCGCTCTTAATCAAAGGCGAGCCAGGCACCGGTAAAACTGTTCTCGCTGAAAGCATTGCCCGTTCACTGGGACTCCGCTTAATCATCTGGAATATTAAATCCACTACCAAAGCACAGGATGGCCTCTACGTTTATGACACAGTTCAACGCCTCTATGACAGTCAGTTTGGCGAGCAAAATGTATCAGACATCAAGCGATACATTAAGTTAGGTAAACTGGGAGAAGCCTTCGAGTCCAAGGAACGGGTTGTCCTTCTCATTGACGAAATTGATAAAGCTGATCTGGAGTTTCCCAATGATTTGCTCTGGGAATTAGACGTCATGAATTTTTATATCCCTGAAACTGGAGAAACCATCACCACAAAACATCGTCCCATCGTGATTATCACGAGCAACGCAGAGAAAGAACTTCCCGATGCTTTTTTGCGTCGTTGTGTTTTCCATTATATTGACTTTCCCGACGAAGCCATGATGGAAGAGATTGTTCATGTCCATTTTCCTGAACTAGAAGCCAATTTACTGGCAGAAGCATTAAAGTCCTTCTATTGGTTACGAAGTGTCCCCGGTTTACAGAAAAAGCCCAGTACGAGTGAACTTTTAGATTGGATACAAGCCTTAACCATCGGCGGTATAGAACCGGAGAAAATTTCTGGGGAGATCCCTTTCTTAGGAGCGTTGTTAAAGAAAAATCAGGATTTCGATCTGGCTCTAAGGCAGCTACATTTACGGGGGACGGATAGTTCTCCCCGGGCCACAAGTCGTGGTTGGTAGCGCTGCCTATGTACACGAACTTTTTTTACCTACTACGCCGGGAAGGGATTCCAGTTTCTATCACAGAATGGATGACGTTGATGGAGGCTCTGTCTAAAGGCTTAGCCGGATCAAGCCTATCTGGGTTTTATTATCTTGCTAGATCCGTACTCGTAAAGAGCGAAAGCCACTTTGACCAATATGACCTAGCCTTTCAGAAGTATTTTCGGGGGATTGAGACCCCTGAACAATTATTGGATCAAGTTTCTCAATGGCTGGAAAATCCTCTGCCTGCTAAGCAGTTTTCCGAAGAAGAGCGGAACCAACTCTTAAATAAGCTAGGTTTACCTGATTGGGATAGTTTAAAAGCGGCCCTAGAAGAACGTCTGCGTAAACAAGATGCCCCCCATCACGGCGGAAATACCTGGATCGGAACTGGTGGGACTTCCCCTTTTGGACACTCTGGCTTTCATCCGGGAGGAATAAGAATCGGCGGACAGTCCCAGGGGCAATCTGCCGTGAAAGTTGCCTCAGAGCGAAATTACCGAGAGTATCGCAAGGACAAAACCTTGGGAGTACGTCAATTTGAAGTTGCCTTACGCCGCTTACGCCAGTTTAGTACACGTCTCGATGGAGCAAAAGATCAATTGGATTTAGAGGATACCATTGATGAAACCTGTAAAAATGCCGGTCAATTAAAACTTGTGTGGACTCGGCCCCGGAAAAACGCCGTCAAACTTATCGTTTTGATGGATGCGGGTGGATCTATGGCCCCTTACGCCAAAATCTGTAGTCAGTTATTCTCTGCGGTGCATAGGTCATCACATTTCAAGGATTTAAAGTTCTATTATTTTCATAACTGCATCTATGACCTCCTATATTCTGACGCTAGTTGTAGTCCCCGAAGAGCCGTCAAAACCATAGATACTATGAATTCCCTCAGTCCAGATTATAAGATAATTATTATTGGGGATGCTGCTATGGCACCTAGTGAACTTACCATGGTTGATGGTAATATCTTTTGGGATATTGGCAACGACGAACCTGGCTTAACTTGGCTCCAGCGTTTAGCTAGGAAATTCCCGTATAACATTTGGCTTAATCCTATACCTGAGAAGTATTGGGAGCGAGTTCACGGGTATCAAACCCTAAAAATGGTGCGCAGTGTCTTCCCTATGTACGAATTAACCTTAGAAGGCCTTGATCAAGGGATTAAAAAACTGATGGTTCGGAAATAGAGTGGGACAGGGGGACAAGTGACCTTGTCCCCCTGTCCCAAGGAAAAAGGAACCCGCTAGAGGGTTCCTTTTTGCGATTGATTGTTTTGGTCTCACAAGAATTCAATTTCCAACGGCATCTTCTCAACCAATTCTTTTAACTCAGGCCAACACTGCTTTGTCGTTTGGATCATAACTTCTCCGATTTGTTTGTTGGTGGTTGTCACAACACCTAAATGTCCAAGGCCCTCGACAAGTTTGCAAAGCATCTGGATTTCAGACCGATCTATGCGCGCTTTAACGATAAGGTCAATATCCGAAAGCTGATCGCTGACTTGTTCTGAATAATTCATTAACTCGTCCCCTAATTCTCTAATTTTCTTCATTAGTTAAAGCTTTTACTGAATGAACTCTATCTCAAAGGGCATATTCTCTACGGCCTTCTTTAAATCCGGCCAACAATACTTCGTTGTTTGAATCATGACTTCTCCTAGGGCCTTGTTCGTTGTAGTAACGATGCCCAAATGCCCTAAACCCTCGACAAGTTTGTCTAACATTTGCATTTCCACCCGTGCTAAGCGGGCTTTTATGATAACATCCGAATCTGCAAACGATGAGCTTGATTGGTCTCTGAAATCTTTATCCATCGGAATCTCCTAACATTAATACTTATGCTTTCTTCTCGCTTTTCGCCCGCCTCAATATACTATAGGGCAGAATTTTCTCTGGTACCGCCATTCTAATCTTTTGCTGAGCATGACGAGCTACTTCTAGGGGATTCCCTTCTTTATCCCACATCTCCTTTATTTCAAAGGACCAACAGGCCCCCTGCGGAGTGAGGACTTCTAAAACCTCTCCCAGTTTAAAATTGTTCCGCTGCTCTATCCAAGCCGTGTTCTGATCTGCGGAGTCTGGGGCGATGCTCTTCATTTCTCCATCATCCAACCGAACTCCCACAAAATCATAATCCCGAACATAGTGGGACGACACTAAATTATGTGACTTTGCTCCTGGTTTTCCAAAGAGAAATCCTGCCGAATAATCCCGGTGACTGACTTTATCCATTTCTTCTAGCCAAACAGGGAGCTTAGCTTGAAAGGCTTCCTCTCCTTGGTCCCACAAAGTATCGATGGCGTCTCTATATACCTTGACTGTGCTGGCAACATATTGAACACTTTTCATTCGCCCTTCGATCTTATAACTATCGATATTAATTTGCTTTAACAAGGGTAAATGCGGCAGGAGGCATAAATCGTGTGAGTTAAAGACATAGGTTCCTCGCTCATCTTCTTCAATTGGAAACACCTCTCCAGGCCTTTTTTCCTCCACCAATGAGTATCCCCAGCGACAGGGCTGTGTACACTCTCCCCGATTAGCATCCCGTCCTGTCAAATAGTTGCTCAGTAAACATCGACCGGAGTAGGACATGCACATCGCTCCATGGATAAAGATCTCCAATCCCCCATGCACTTTAGCACTAAGAGATCTTAGTTCTTCAAGGGTCAACTCCCGGGCGAGTACAACCCTCTCTATTCCTTGCTTCATCCAGAAACCGACTGAATATGAATTGGTGTTATTCGCCTGGGTACTCAGATGAAGGGGTAACCGAGGCGCCACTTCCTGAGCCATGACGATAATTCCAGGATCTGAAACAATCGCTCCGTCCACGCCCAGCCTTTCTAAATCCTTAAGGTAAGCCGGAAGTTCCTCAAAATCCGGCTCATGGGCAAAGATATTCACTGTTACATAAAGTTTTTTTTCAAGATCATGGGTTAAATTTACCGCTTTCTTCATTTCCTTTAAACCAAAATTTCCTGCATAGGCCCTCAGTCCAAAGGCCTGTCCTCCTATATAAACTGCATCCGCTCCGTAGGTCAGAGCGTACTTTAATTTCTCCATATCCCCAGCGGGAGCTAACAATTCTGGTTTTTTCATGAAGATTCCCCTAACGTTTAATCTAAGCCAATTACACTTTGCTTATCTATATAGTTTACCATAAACATAACGAAATCAAAAAATTCATAAAGCCCTATGGCAGTAGAATGAACAATAGAACTAATATCAAGTCATTTAAACTTTTTTATACGTTCAAACAGCCTCTGGTAAATATTCGGCCTGTATTCAGAGACTTCTGGTGAGTTAGCAGCGTTTTGTTCATGGTTATTCTCGAAAGCCTCCTGAGATGAAGTCTCTTCGTGATTTATCAATACCTTTGCTTTATCTTCGGTTAATTGACTCAAAATCTGCTGTAAGGTTTCTTTACTCAGAGAGTTATATGAAGATATGTTCCTATTTGTTTCATTTGAAACATCGATCACATGGGACCTACCTGGTGTTTGACTCAATTCAATGGAAAGCAGTAACCAGCCCTTTTCACAAAGCATTTCCTGAATGCATTCTTTAAAATACACACAGATGTTTTCCAAAGTTGAATTTGTGGTTGAGACAGGTACAACTTTGTTCATTGAGACAACCTGATAGCAGGAAAGAAAGGTTATAATAGTATTTTCAACCTCATTAAAATTAACCCTACAATTCTCAGTCTTAGTAATATTGATAGCGATTTCCCAAGCATTAGGTTCACTAAAAACGCTGCTGACAATATTGTGCCTTTGATCAGGTACATTTAATAATTTTAGGCTGCTTTGTTCATGGTTATCAGTGCGAGCCTCCCGTAAGGATGTTTCATTACGTTTAGTTAATTCATCTAGTTTGTCTTGAGCCATTTTATCCAAAATGTCCTTTAAGACCTCTTCTGACTGAAAGTTGTAAAAAGCGTCTTTCATATCCAATTCATTAGACATACTGATTACATACGATCGCGTTGGTGTTTCACTTAACTCAATGGACAGCACTAACCATCCCTTTTCATAAAGCATTTTTTGGATACATTCTTTAAAATACGTACAGATGTTTTCCAAAGTCGGATTTATAGTTGTAAACGGTTCAACATCGTTTATAAAGACATCCTGATAGGGTGAAAGGAAGCCTTCAATGGCTTGTTCAATTTCATTGAAAAGCACAAAGTTATCTGTAATCTTAACTGTTTGCACAATGATTTCCCAAGTATGGGGATGGCTTTGTCCTAATTCACCTAGTAGATAGATGGCATGGCTTGCATTAAAATAGAATTTAAATTGGTATTGATTATACTGCAAGGGTTATTGCCCTCCTTTATTAAGCAGCGAAAATAAATACTTTCTGGCAAAGTATAGAACAAAAAAAGGGATAACCAGGGAAACCCCTTTGCTTAATATTAGTCTTAAATCTATCATACAGAAATCGAACATATATTCATAGGACATATAAATCAACCAATTGGCACAAACCAGTCCAAAAATAAAAGTAGACAGATAAATAAGCAATCCTTTATACCCATACTCTGTGTGAAAAACGGATTTTGAGGCTAAGAAATAATGGAGTATAAATCCAAACACTATCCCTATTGTATTTGCTGTAATTAAAGAGACTGACCAGAAACGCGTAAGAGACCAGACAATCATAGTATCGACTAAGGCCACTAGCAAAGAATATATTAAATATCTTGAAATAGCGGCCTTAGTTACAGTGAAAACGTCATGGATTGTATTCATTTAGCTGTCTCGCTTCTTGTGGAGTTCTGTTTTTGAACTTCCTTGATAAACGTATTGACAATATGTGGATCGAACTGACGACTACTACAGTTACTTAGTTCACGAACTGCTTCTTCCACTGTTTTTGTGCTTGCATATACACTGATATTTATCATTGTATCAAAGCTGTCCACGACCGCGATAATTCTAGCATTAAGAGTAATCTCTTCCCCTTTTATTCCTGCCGGATAACCTGAACCGTCATAATTTTCGTGATGTTGTAGGATATCGACAGCAACTTCATCTAGCGCAGGAATTAATTTAACAATCTGATACCCCAGCTCCGGGTGCCTGCGAATAAGTTCTCGTTCATATTTTGAGAGAATATCTTTTTTGTTTAAAACATTATCAGGTATACCAATTTTACCTACGTCATGAAGTTGTGCAGCAATTGATAGTTTGGATAGCTCTGAGTGGGATAATTCAAGAACCTTCCCAAGCTTTACAGCTCTTTTCTTCAACCGGTTACAATGGGAAACAGTCTCACGGGAATACGCAAACAGGGTTTCCATGAGTAATGAGATAAAACTATAGGTGTTACTGTTTTTGTCCGTCATTTTATCAAGAGTAAGATTTTTACGAGCACGTTCCACTGCAGAAAAAATAGATTGTTCGTTTTCCTGCATCTGAGCAACACCCATGGATAAGGTTACATCTGCATGATTAAGGCTTGCAAATTGACGTTTAATATTTTCAGCTGTTCCATAAGCACTAGATTCATCCGTCGTTGTCATTAGAATGGTGAATTCACTACCACTAGTTCTAGACATAACGTCCGTATCAATACAAACCCGTTGCAATATTTCGGAGGTTTTTTCCAAGATTTCATCCCCCGCTTCGATACCGCTTGCTGCATTTATTTTGCTAAGACCATTGATATCGAGTGCAACAATACTTACAGGCAAGAATACCTCATCTTTAATTCTAGAAGCTAAGGTATCAAAAAATTTCCTGTTATATAGTTTAGTTAAGCCATCATAGATACTAGCGTTTGAGGCTGCTTCTGTCTTTTGGGCTAGTTTCCTTGTCAATTCTTGGATTTGATTATTCTTATCAGTTAAGCTTTTATTTGTTCTGTTTAACACCATTTGATGTTTATAGATATTAAGACATAGTAAAAGTGTCAGGATCAAGATGACTAAGCTAATTGCCCCTGAAAAAAGGTATAAATATTGGACATGCTCATCCGCTCTGCTAACACTCATGAGATAAGTTGCTTGGGTAGACATTCCTAATATGTAACGAACATTATCAATGGTAAAGGACCTTAATGAAATAATCTCAGTTCCTGAACGATTGCTTTTCGAGAACACTAAAGAACCATTTGACTCTTTTAAAATTAGGTCCTCAAAAGCTTCCACTCCAGTTCCACCCTGCAGTCGCCAAGACTGAATCATTTCTGTTAAGTTTTTACCTTTAAGACTTTGAGTAGTGGCGTCATCCTTTTCATAGATGACCTCACTGGATGAGTAGAAAAACCAATATCTGCTTCCAGAAGTTTCAGCATTTTTGATAATCTCCTCAACAACTTGGGCTTGGGACTGTTTAGGCGAATAACCATTTATAGCAGCAAAGGCTTGCATTTTTCCTCTAACACTTTTAGCAACTTCCGAAACCATGATTTCTTGATTTGAACTGAAGGTTTGAATGATACTATCTTTATATTCCAGTGATTCATTCATAATATAAGCCCAACAAAACAGTACGAAAAAGAACATTAAAACACAAATCGCATAAACTTTGACTTTGTAATTTATCCTCGAAGTTAGCAGCATTTTATCCCAACTCTCATGCGAACTCATAGAAATTTGAATTACGTCTTAAATTGAAAATACTTACTAAAAGAGTCACAAAGTCGAGAAAAACGATACAGAATTATATCATAATATTTAAAAAAAACGAATAAGAGGATAAGACCTATTACCGAAATAGAATATCCAATTATTCCGAATATCGTCACGCCGTAGCGTAAACTGACGTTATGTTCCCCTGCTGGCAGGTATAGGGTAATCAGGTTCTCTTTTTGGCCCACCTCCAAGAGGTTACCATCGAGGGTAGCTTTCCAACGAGGAGTATACGTAACGCTAAGAGTCATCTCCTGTGATACCTGGCTGGAATAGTTAAAGTCTACTCCCTTGTAATTCCAGTATGCATTTTTTATCGGAAAAGGATCCGGCCAAAAGTTAGTATTAACTCCATATGTTCGAAAAATATCTTCAAACAATGTCGTTACATCTGCTGTGCATTCCGGGAATTCATTGTTTTGAGGTACTCCCCAGTTGCGAGCATAGGCTGGCTTGAGAAACTGGCTTAGATGCATGCCAAGGAAAACGACTTGCCCCTTTCCTACTCGCTTCACTCCGATGATGCCGTTTTGCAGACGTCCATCGTTTTGAACTAAGTTATAATATTCATCATCAAGTCCGAACAACACTCGGGAATAGCCAAACTTTTCATCGATTAGGATTTTATCGATTGCGCTTTTAATCGGGGATTGGTACTGCCGTTGTAATGTCGGACTATCTTCAAGCACCACATCTGAGGCAGCAACGTCAAAGAGTGAAAAACTCTTAGTAGCGGCTGGTTCGATCAGGACGGTTACTCCTTTATTAATAAGATGAGTAACTGTGTTTTCGATACTCTTTTGTTCCTGAATGGTTTCTACCGATGGTTCACAGAGATAAACAAGTTTGTATTTTTCTAATTCTTCGAAGGGATAGTCAGAAATTTTATTGCTTGAGCCTTTGACAAGGTAAGGGAATTCAATCGCTACTGCGGAAGAACCCTTTCCAAAAACAAGCGCATTGCGCTTGTCAGTCAGAAAATATGAGGATGGACTATCACAATAATAAAACCAGTTTCCATCTCTTTCAGCTTTAACAACGAAAGAGTACTTTGGGATTAAGTTACTTATAATATTTTCGTACTTTTTTTGCACAAGCAATGAACGGACATTCCAATAAGCATAATTTTTCACTATATAATCAAAGTCACCGCTAGGGATAGCTATAATATGATTCCAGATTGCCTGATTATGAGGAGTACCTTCAATATTCCAACCTTCAGTAAAACTAAAATTATTGGTCATAGAGAAATAGGTTTCAGTAGAATCAAAAGGACCAAGAAAGGAATAACGTCCTTTTTCAAAGTTCTCACCGTCAAAATCAATTGAATCTATCATTTTCTTAAAGTCACTATCACTATTAGTACCATATTCAAATCGAAACGGATTCATATTAATCAAAATTAATACTACTATTGACAGGCAATTAATAGTCGTAAATAGTTTTACGTTTCTACCCTTATCATAAGATAATTTCTGAATCCCATAAAGTAGATAAGAACATAAAATTGCTGCAGAAACTGAAGTCAGGCATAGAATACGTCCAGGCACAAAATTCTCAGCGAAAGGCAAGTATTTAAAAAGTGGTAGGTGGAGTCCAAAAGAGAAGATCACAGAAAAAACAGTGAGCATGATGCAGAAGAGAACATAATAGTAGTCATTTTTACTCACTTTCCTTTTGGAAGCTAAGAAGGAAAACATCATTATAGCTCCGATACTGCTTAGTGAAATAGGGATGGCAAAGAAAAAAAAGTGAGTCGGAGTTAAAAACCAATCTGCAGTTGCAGTGAAAGTCATAGCTGCTTCTCCAAGGAGATAGGGAACGCCAGGGTTCTCAAGCCCAGTAACACCAACTAATGACCAGAACGCCGTAAGTATTCCAGCAAACATTATGGATACCCCAATAAAAACATATGATTTAAACGGGATTTTTTTCATGATAACAAATACTATAAGGACAACCATAATACAGAGGCAAAACATAAAGGTCGAATTAGGGTGACTAAGTATCATCAATGAGCAAAGTAAAGTGCACAGTAAAAATTTTTTGGCTGTAGACTTTTGTCCATAGGAAAGTAGGGCAACTAAATACCAGGGTGTTACGGCAACAACAGGTTCCTGAGCTAGCTGCCCCTGGCTAAAGAAAGTCTGTAGAATATAGGGTTGGAGGCAGAAAGCTACAGGACCGAACAATCCACACCAACGCCCTATGTAGCACCTGCAGAAAAACCAGACACCGATGCCGCTTAAAAAAAGCATAATAAAACTATTAATCTTAAAGGTAACCATAACATTATGGGTAAGCAAGTAGATTGGAACCATCAGCCAATAAGTAAGCGGAGGATAATACTGTACCACTGTCGAGCCATTGTACCAATAGGGGAACCAGGTTGGAAATTCACCTCGCGCAACGCTTTCAGCCAAAAACTTGACTTTTGCCATATGCCCCATGGCATCTGTAGACGCTGGATACAAATCATTGGAAGCGAATAAGAGATTAGAAAAACCTGCACAGCAAGCTACCGCCGTGATGATAAGGGCTAGAAAGAGTTCAATTCGAAATTGATACTTGTCGTTTAGCAGTTCTATCATAAAGGCACTCCATTTGAGTATTTTTTGATTCTCCTTAGGCGCAGGGCTAGACGAAAGCTATTGACAGCCGTTTTAAAAACTGCCATTTTGCTTGCCCCCCGCTTGAAGTTATATCTTAGTTCGAATGGAATTTCGGCAAAAACTGCTCCACAACAGTAGAGCTTGTATAAGAGCTCCGCCATACAAGTAAAGCCTCTTTCTTCAATCAGATTTACACCGAATCTATCAAAAGCTTGCAGCAGGATTTGCCTAGTGTAAAGGCGAAAGCCACAGGTATAGTCCCTGACACTTGGAACACGTAAAATCATGGAAAAGAAATACCTAGCACCTTCGCTCGTAAACAGACGGAACCTTGAGACTCCTATAACCTGCGCACCCTTTTGATAGCGGGAGGCGATGATGACATCGCATCCTGATTTGCATTGGACATCAAGCATATCCAATATGTACTGAGGACCCTGCGTATTGTCGCAATCCATCAGGCATAGATGGGAACTGTTGGGACAATTCTTTAGAACATGAGTGATACCGGTTTTTATCGCTTCCCCCAATCCTTTGTTCTGGAGGTGATTGATTAATGTTAAGTTTGAATATGAATTCTCCAGACGTTCTGCGACTTCCCGCGTTTGATCCACGCTACCATCATTGATTACAAAGATCCGGAGTGCCATTCCGTAGTCATTTGACAGCATTCCCTGATATTTCTGCCATCTGTTTACCAAGGTTTCAATATTCTCATCTTCATTGTAGGCGGGCAGAACAACGCTTAATTCAATCATTGTTTATTTTTCTCCTCATACGGGCGATAATTCTTTTAGGTAACGAGAAATCTTGATTGACAACAGACTTAATTTTTTGCCATTCCTCAGTCAATGTAGTTGTTTTCCAGCTTCCTTCACTTTTGATGCTATTAATAATACCTGCAAATCTTATCCAAAAAATAGCGAAATTATATAATGGAAGCAAGAAAATAACATACCATTTCGAAACATAATATGTTTGAATATCCTTTACTTCAGCAAGATACATCCGAACATTAAGAAAAAATAAGAACATTGAAAAAGCGTATAAAAGATAGATAATAGCAATTGAACCAAGAACAAGAGAGATTGGATAGTTCATAAATATTAAGAATATGAGAGCAAAATACCAAATCATGCGTGGAAAGGCAAAGGTATGGTCAAACATCAGTAGCCGGATCATAAAATTAGAGGTGAAAGCTCTAAAGACTGTCAGCTGTTTCTGTAAAAACATATGCGACACCTCGATTTCACCTCGCTGCCAACGTTGACGCTGGGTATAGAGCTTATTATAGCTTTCGATGGGCTCTACGAAAAAGAAAGCATTTTCGCATAAGTGTACCCCTTTTTTAAGTAGGTGACGAATCTGGAAGGTAACATGCGTATCCTCGCTGACAGTTGCTGTATTGTAGAGTTGGGATTTAAGAATCGCCGACTTGCGAAAAGCGGAAAAAGCCCCAGACAGAGTATATAAACTATTAATCTCCGATTCAAAATTTCGCCCTGCTAAAAAGGATTGGCAGTATTCAAAAAACTCACAGCGGCGAACAAACTTCATTAATGAGTTTTCAGTTCCTTCAATTAGTTGAAGATTCGTTAAGATCGACCCTGTAAGACAGTGAATATGCTGATTTTGTTCGAAGCGTACCACCATATTTTTAAGTGCATCCGGGTGCAATTTCCCATCACTGTCTATTTGAATAATGTATTTACCATGACTGTTGAATAGGGCCATATTGAGCGCCTTGGATTTGCCCTGATTGGCATTCAACCAAGTCATTGGCAGATTTTTGAACTCTGCCTGACATTGGGTGTAAACTTTAAAGCTATTGTCTGAACTTTCATTGTTCACCAGCAATAATTCGATTAACTTCAGCGGATAGCTTGAAAGACATACAGATTCTAAGCATGTACGTAATGTAGCAGCAGAGTTATAGACAGGAATGATTAGTGTAATTTCTGGCAAGTGGGAAGGAATAGGGACATTTTTTGAGTTCAGTCGTTTCTTAAGCAGAATAAAAAACCCTCCAAAAGCTGGAATGATTTCCATGACCAAGGGAATGATGATCCAAGCCATCCAGAAAATGATCTCCCGAAAAATTCTACTGATTAGAATCTCCATAGGTGAAATTACCTACTTTCTGACGGATGATCTGATTACGGGTAAATACGTAAAAATAGAGGGCGATCGACAACAAGTAAAAGATGATCCTGCCAAATATTGTGTGGGCAAAATAAAAGATTTCGTTGCCGAAAAAATAAATTAAAGTGCAGATGACGAAAATCCTCAGAATGTTGGCGCAAAAAATAACAATTATACCAATACTGTTCAGGATTAGCTTCTCAAACGTATTGTAAAGTGGAAAAAACCATAGCATGCAGCTGTAAGCCATAATTTCAATAACCCCTGAACATTCATAATCAATTGCGAGTGAAACCGTTGCCGTCTCCTTGGGAATAAACAATATGGAATATTTATAATAAGAATCATACATTCCAGAAAGGTCGCCTAATACGCCAGACCCAGCTGCAACTGCCATAGTTAAGGGTTGGGTTATATGAGGTTGTACCCATATCATCAGGAAGAAAAAAAGACCTACGCTTCCTAAACAGAACTTGAAAAAATGAAGTCTTGTTCGGTTTAGAACCCATATAGAATAAATCCAAACAATTAGGGCAATGAGTTTCAAGGCTAACATTGATTTTTCTTCTTTCTGTAGTAATAATAGCCACCTGAGCTAAAGGCGATCACCGCACAAATGGCAGCTCCAATATATGGGCCTGTGTTGGCGCCAACACAGATTATTAGCTGATGCCCAAGTTCGTAAATTCTCATAGTAATCTCAGTGATTCCAGAAGGCTGAGCAGAAATCGTGGAAAGAGGGATGAAAAACTCTGCTTCATCGGGTTCTCCATCTGTTCTAGTGTAATATCCCGATCCGACTATGTAATTCCAGTTATTTTGCAAACGAACCGTCAAACCCGCCGTGCCCTCCACCGGCTTCTTTTTCCCAGGGAGGGAATCTAAGTTCACTAAATAAGCCATAGAGCCTGCGTTTGTACTTAACTTAAGATTGGAATTAGGAAACTCATTATAGTTGTTCTCAGACATTTTAACGTGAACATAGAGTGTTGTCTCATCCCGAAACAGAGAGACAAGGTGAATTTCGGAAACATTGGGCAAGGTTCCGTAATAAACATGAGTGTGCGGCTTATCCTCCCAGTCATCATAATAGCCGTCAATTTGGATAGCACCATAATCAAACCCATAGCATGGTGAAGGAAATGCCAGCATGAGGAAGAATAAAAAGACAATAGTTTGAATGACAGCCTTTTTCATTGCAAATCCCTCTTTTTCCTAAAGATAAAAGAAAGCAGTATTAGGATTCCAAGCAGTCCCACCAAACTCAGAAGAATGCCTTGCAGTAAATAAGGATAGACAAATTTAATTTCAGTGTGGGGTTCTTTAATAATGAGAAGATTATTCTCGTTGGTAATTTGCTGCTCACTTCTGAAATTATCCTGAAAGGCAAGGGTAGTATTAATGTTGCCTTTGGGGGAGTCAATAATCATTTCATTCGGTCCATACTCGATTGTTATAGGTACAAGCTCACGTGGGGGAAGATGGGTAGGTTCAAACTCCAACAAGTTACTCATTAACGTTGTAACCGTTTTGTCCTGTGCTTCCATCCCATGAAAGAGAAAGTTAAAGCCCATGAAAATTATATTTTCATTTTCTGCGGTCCCCAAAAATGGGAGCTCCTTATTCTGAAACCATGAATACCCGATCGGGTGCTTGATATTCTCTAGATAGACCGTGTTCCAAGTCGTGTAATCCTCTTTGAAGGGCAGAGCTTCATAGATTTTCCCTTTATACATCAGTTCTGGATATTTCGTGGAAAAACTGATGGGCTGGGCCGTCACTCCAAAGAAAGACATGCGGTTGGTGACGGGGTCAATTGGGATTTGGTTCATATCAACAATTATTAGAACACCTGCATCTGCAACTTTAGTCAGTAAATCTTGAGCAACTTCCCTATCACTATAGGAAAATCCAGAAAGATAGATCACTTTATATTGGGTCAACTCTTCAAAGTTGTAATCTGTTAAACTCGACTTTACGCCTTCCTGAAAACAGGGATATTGGAGTGTTATCTGCTGAGCAAATCGACCGATGGCAAGCCCTGGATACTGCGCATAGACTCCAAAGTTAGTAGGAGTATCGCATTGAAAGATATATGTAAAGTTCGTCTCTTTCTGTAACACGTACCCAGATGCCTGGGCAGCAACAATGAGTTCGGAAAGACTTTTACCCGACTTGTCGATATTCTCTTTACGCACCAAGACTGTGTCGTCACCCAGTTCGAGGCTACGGTCAAAAAGATAGTGGAAATAGCCTTTTTCCAAAGCTGTATTGATCATCACAATATTGTGTGCAGTTGTTGCACCCTGCCAAGCCCAGCCAAATGAGTATTGTTTTTTGGGATCAGTGGCACATATTTCAAAGGATGGGTATGAACCAAAGACGCTCATATCTAAGAGTGAGACTCTCTGTTTAGTCATCTCCTTGGCAATAGAGAGAGAGTAAGTAATTTTTGAACCGATTTGAGAAAAATACTTTGGGAAGTTAGCAGAAGGGATGCAATCCATAACAAGAAATAGTGCCATAATAACAACAACATAACGCCTACACTTTTGCCATTCCAAAAGTGCCAAAAGAAAAAGTGCGTATACAATTGGGGTAAAACGCGCCATCCATAAGAGTTGGTTCATTGGAAGCTTTTCCAGAAAAGGCACCATTGCAGTAGTAGTACCAAAGAAAACAAGGATGACAGTATAAAAACCCGGTCGACTTTTTTTGTCTGCCAAAAAAAGCCCGGCTACAGAGATCAAAAAGACAGAAAGGCTATAGTAGAAGAAATCAATATGCCCATAAACACGAAGGATAGGATTTAGAGATACAGTTACAGGTGTACTCAGGGAACGCATGACCTCCGAGGTTGCTGAGACATCCATCCCTAAAAGGCCACCCCTTAGGGCTGGAAATAGCCAAAATCCACAAAGAGCAAAAGATAATAGCATAACACTTATTACCTGAAAGGACTCCATAACTCGCTTTTGTAAAATCCAATAAGTTGTAACAAAAAGGAAACTAGCGATTCCAACCATGGCGGCAATCATTACATGACTAAGAATAACGAAAGCCATTAAGGCAATGACAGGAAAAACAGCCCACTTTTTTCGATACTCGACAAATTGCCAAACAAAATAGAAGAGATAAGGCAGTATGATGGCTATTACCATACGCGGAATATTGCCTTCGGAAAAAAAGACTCTTAAATTGTCGGGGAGAAAAAACCACAAAACACCTAGGAAGGTACAAAACAACATCCTGTTATATGTCACCCCCCATAACAGCCAACCTACTCCCCCCGCTACAAAAGCTAAAAACACAAACAAAAGATATGAGACAATTGCATCGCCCCCCGCCAAGAATTGAAGCGCTGCTAAAAGGTAGTAAGGGAAAGGAGCCCAGTAACGAAAGGGCTGCATGCCGTTGTACCAAAGATTGGTATAAAGAGGATACAAATTTCCTTCCTTAAGATTATGGTATAGTAAATCAGACTTAAAAAGATGACCGTAAATATCCGAGCCAGCGGGATATGTACCAGTATTTTTTAAGTAGAACGTGAGAACTGTTCCGCATATCAACAGACAAAAAAGTCCTAAAGCAAAACGGAAAGCCAAGATTTTCGTCGATGGCCGATTTGGCACAATCGAGTAGACCGTACGGGGAATTGAAGGTAAAATCTCGGATTCAATTGTAGCGGCCAAGGGAGCATGAATCACTGAACTCGTTATCTCTACTGGTTTTTTTCTATCTGAAAGCATCTGCTGAGTCGCACCAGCAATTATATTTTGGATGAGCAAGTGGGAGACCTTGATTATCTTATTACCAAAGAGAATGCTCTTTTCTGCATTAGTTTCGTTAACGATAATCGTTCGAGCTGGGCTTTCATTTATTTCCAATGTCGCTAATGTGAAAAGATTTTGGGCAAGAATCTCTTTTAGAAGCTGATAAAAAACATCACCCATATTTTCAACAGTTGGTTCTATCTTATCAAAGGGAGGGATCTCATTTAGGAGTTTTCCAGAGTATGGACCAAGGATTTTAGCGACAATTTCTTCAATAATCTGAAACTTCGTAAAGCCCTTTCTCCTTTGAGCAATATATAAAGTAATTTCAAAGGTATGAGCATGAACAGAAGAAAGGTTATTATCATTCTGGAAACAGTGAGATGCTATTAGCTTATAGGTGAATTTATAGCCTTCAAAGCCTCCCATTACCATCTCTCCATTTCTAAAGAGGTAATATAAATATCTTGTTCTACATTATACTCTATTGTAATGTATATAAGTTAACGCTTATAGGTAAAATTTAGAATTTTTTACTATTCTCAGAACCCTACTTCATTTAATTCTCCATTCAAATAATTTCGCACTGAAACAAGATTTAATGTGCTTTAATGGAATTAGTAAAGACCTCCCGAATAAGGAGGTCTAGTAATCAAAAATGCTATCATTGTATAAATATAAGGCCAATAAAAAATCTTTTCCATAACACCCCTTGACGAAGTACCTGCTGACATATTACAATACAGAAAATTATCATGCAAGACAATGATGAGAATTAGTAAGTCTTTGAGGAATGTTTTAGCGAGTCAGAGAAGGTGAGAGTCTGATACACTTCCCGTAGACTGAATGGATCTCAGAGTCGTAATCCGAACACGCAATTAAGCGTCAGTAGGTGATACCGGGGGTTTCCCGTTACAGAGACACGGATATCGAGAGGTCGACTCTCCGCATCTGATTATTTGTGCACGAGAAGTCCATCCTACTCCGTATCTAAGCTTGGAATATGGGTAATTTACTATGTAAATCGTAAATCCCACTACCAAAAGGTGGCTTAATGGAAATTAACTTTCTATCCTTTTTTCAGGATAGAAAGTTTTTTATTTTTTAATTAAAAATGGAGGTAAATGAAATGGAAAAAGGTTATTTTGGTGAATATGGCGGTAGTTTCGTTCCACCCCAATTAGAAAATGCACTCACTCAACTGGATGAGGCCTTCGAAACCTATAAGGATGATCCTGACTTCAACAGAGAACTGGATTATTATCTCCGTCAGTATGTAGGTCGCCCGAATCCCCTTTACTATGCAGAAAAGCTTTCTAAACAATTAGGTGGTGCTAAGGTCTATCTTAAACGTGAGGATCTTAACCATACCGGAGCCCACAAAATCAATAATGTTCTTGGACAA
This sequence comes from Desulfosporosinus sp., assembly GCA_003513495.1. Lineage (GTDB taxonomy): Bacteria > Bacillota > Desulfitobacteriia > Desulfitobacteriales > Desulfitobacteriaceae > Desulfosporosinus. Next base: position 68,730 of record DOPM01000058.1, on the reverse strand, counting down.
GCCCTACTGGCTAAACGAATGGGAGCAAAACGTGTCATCGCAGAAACCGGAGCCGGACAACACGGTGTAGCCACTGCAACAGCCTGTGCCCTCTTTGATATGGAATGCGTCATCTATATGGGGGAAGAAGACACAAAACGCCAATCCCTCAATGTCTTTCGCATGGAACTCTTAGGTGCCAAAGTAGTCTCAGTTACCTCAGGCACACGTACTCTAAAGGATGCCGTGGATGCTGCATTAGAGGATTTCGCTACGAACTATGAAAACACGTTTTATATGCTTGGCTCCGCCGTGGGTCCCCACCCCTTCCCCTCCCTTGTAAAACATTTTCAAGCGATTATTTCAAGGGAAGCCCGTCAACAAATACTCGAAGCAGAAGGTAAACTTCCGGATGCTGTTATGGCATGTGTCGGCGGCGGCAGTAACGCCATTGGCATGTTTGCCAACTTTATCGATGACTCCTCTGTTAAGCTTATAGGAATTGAGCCTGCTGGTCTGGGTTTAGAAACCGGCAAACATGCTGCGCCTCTCTCCGCCGGAGCCCCCGGAATCGTACACGGCTTTAAATGTTATGTTATGGCCGATGAAAAAGGTGAACCCCTTGCAACCCATTCCATTTCTGCCGGGCTGGACTATCCCGGGGTTGGTCCCGAACATAGCTACCTTAAAGACATCGGACGCGCCGAATATGTAAGCATTACAGACGATGAATCTCTGGAAGCCTTCCATCGGCTCTCCAGAACCGAAGGTATCATCCCTGCACTTGAGAGTGCTCACGCTGTGGCTTATGCACTTAAGCTCGCCCCTACCATGAATCCAGACCAAATTCTCATCGTTAATATCTCCGGCCGTGGTGACAAAGACGTCGAACAAATCTTCCAATTAACCCACAAGTCCCCCAAGTAAGGCTGCCGGATCGTCTCATGATCCAGAGACCCAAGGCAAACCATCTCTTACTCCAACGCCTTAGCCTAACTTCTCCAAAGCAGAGATGGATTTTGCAAAGAGAATCCCGTCAAACGAAGTTGTGTCAAGCGAACGCTGGCGTTAAAGCCTGAAAACGCTAGTGGTTCACTTTCTGAAAGCAGAAGGGTTTAGCGTTTTCGCTTTAACGTCCAGTGAGCAGCAACGGAGTTTCGGGTGAACGTGCAAAATCCATCTCGCTTACGCCTTCACTGGTGCAATTTTACATTCTTTAAGTGCTCAGCATAGGTTTCGGCAAACACATGATAGCCGTCTTTTTTCGCCACATAATATCGGTAATTCGTTTGGGCCGGATACAATACCGCTTGCAGAGAGGCATGTCCGGGATTGGCAATCGGCCCGGGCGGAAATCCTGCGTTAAGATAGGTATTATAGGGAGACGGAATCTTGAGATCTTCGTAAGAAAGATTTGGTTTTGGGGTTTCAAGCAAAAATTGAATTGTGGCATCAATCTGAAGGGGCTGGTTAATTTTTAATCGATTCAGTAACACGGAAGCAATCAAAGGGCGGTCTTCTTCTTTCACCGCTTCTTTTTCAATGAGAGAGCCCAGTGTAACCCACTGGGCAACAGTAAGTTTCATTGTCTGAAGCTGCTTCTCAACCTCTGGTGTCAGTTCTTTAGCAAACTGTCGGAGGAGTAAATCAATGACTCCATGAGGGGTAGTTTTAACAGAGATGTTGTAGGTATTGGGAAATAAGTATCCTTCTAAGCGATGGATTCCCTTGGGGGTATTATTTAAAAACGGATATGGAAACTCATCTTGCGTAACAACTTTTGTATACTCCTCTTTACTCCCAATTCCTTTCTTAACGAGGAGTTCAATAATTTGTTGCGTATTATACCCTTCTGGGATTGTCACCATATTCGTCTCTAAGGTTGCCGAACCACTTATTAAGCGATTGATAATTTCACTGGGAGACATAGTAGGTGCCAATTGGTAATCTCCAACATATAACTTAAAATTCTCTTGACGTTCGCGAGCTAGAAATCTAAACATCCAAGAACTGCGTATGAGCTGACGCTCTTGTAATACTTCCGCCAATTGTCCTGCCGTAGTTCCCGGAGCAATGGTGACGTTCACACTGTTGCCTGAAGTAGAGTAAGGCTTAGTCGCCCAACTCCACCAAGATAGAAAACCAAATCCTCCAATTAAGGAAAGAAGAATAATCCACTTAAATATACCTGACTTCTTCTTTTTTCTGGACATTTCTCACTCTCTCTTTCAATAACTCCGAAACGAACCCTCTTAGGTCCCTACGCGTAAAATACGATTCGTCGGTGCATACCAATCCCGACCCAAAAATTGTTTAGTCTCATGGCCCTTTGCATCCCTAACGATCTGCCACGTATTGACCACCATACCTTTGGAACCCTTTTGATCTTGGATAACTCGTCCACTAGGCAGCTTGGGATCATATTTTCTTATGGTTTTAAAAGCCATTTCTTTCTCCACTTGATGTTCAATCCTTACGGATTTCCCGGTTTTCTTACCCCAAATGCGAACCGTCAGCACCCCTTGTTTAACCTCGGTCCGTAAATAAACTAAACTGCCTGTATTATTTTTAAACTTAAAATCTATGTTGGGATAATTAACTGTTGCATCTTGTCCAGGTGGTACATAACTTATGACCATTGCATGAGGCATTCGTTCTAATATTTCTAGATTACTCAATAAAACTGCATTGTATAGAGTCGAGGACACCTGGCATACCCCTCCTCCGGTTCCCTTAACATATTCTCCATTGATAATCACATAAGCATCTTTATACCCTGTTTCAGGCTCACGAGGACCTACTGTCTCATTAAAAGAAAGAGTTTGTCCTGGACGCAAGAGTTTACGATCCAAAGCTTTTGCTGCCGCAGCTAAATTTGCTGAACGATTGATCTCCCCGACGGAAAAATTAGTCGAAAACTCCCCAATAATTGAATCAAAAGCCAAGGCTTTTACGGACTCTGTTGTAACCTTTGCTGGAATATTTTCCATGGGAATATCGATTCTTGTCGGCACCTCACTCAGAGGAACACTTTGAATCTGACGAATCAATTGATCAACGGCAACCGACCGTCCACTTTGGGCTGGACGAATCACAACCTTATCTTTTTCGATTTTATAAGAGGCATCTTTAGCAGGTTTGTTGAACTTTTTTAGTCTTTCCTGTAGCTTTTGACTTGCTGCCAGTGGATCCACTTTCAATAAGCAGGGCAACGTCTTTCCGGGATTAAGTTGGGCCTCTTCGATCATCTTGCGGGTATCAACTTCAATCCCGATCTCTTTTAAAGCCACTGGAATCTCTGTATCATTGTACAACAGGACACGAGTTTCTTCCAGCTTGTCCTTTGCCCAATTCTTTATCTTTAGAGGTGCTTCAGAAACCGGAGTGCCACTTAAATCCAAATCTTCGATTGCAGTTCCCTCAGAAATGACCTTCGTTCTAGAATCCTTTGGTCCACCTTTTTCCGAAGTATAACCTACAAGATTACAACCGCTTAATAAGACTATTAGGCAAAGAAGAACACTTGCAAGAAAATAATTTCGTAAAGTTCCTTCTTCATTTGTTATCATCATCACCTCCTCTTTTATAAACCTTATTATTTCCGTAGAGTTTTTTGTTAATCTCCAAATCAGTCTTTTTAGAGGTAAAATACGTTTACAATTTATTGAAAACTAATAGTCGATTTAAGTACAAAAAAACTCGCCGAGGTTGTCGGCGAGTTTTTTTGTTCCAATACACCAAATATTAAGGAGATGTCTTAGCAATAGTCTGTCTTAGTTCTAGTCATCATCTTCGGCTTCAACAAGGTTCTCCCAAGCATCGGCCACTTTCTCCCACTCTTCATCGTCTTCGATGTCAAGCAGCATTTCGCCCCCCTCAGCATCTTTGCCGAGTTTAAGGATAATAGCCTCATCCTCTTCAGATTCGTCCTCGGAGATAGGCATTAAGACAAAGTATGTAGAACCTTCTAGTTCCAAAGTGTCTAGATGAAGAAACTCATGGTCTTTTCCCTCATCATCTGTGAGAATGACAGTGTCAAACTCTTCAGCATCATGCTCATCATGGTTATGTGGATGGTCAGTCATTAGATTCACCTCTTATCAAAGAATATTGTCATTGTACTATTGTAGGTAATGATTGTCAAATTTTGCCCAAAAATATTTTTTAAAAGTAGATCACGATCCACAAGTTCACTTGCTCCTACTGTCTAAGTAACCCTGAAGAATAAAAACCGCTGCCATCTTATCGATAACCTGTTTGCGTTTGGCCCGGGAAACATCCGCTTCGATAAGAGTTCGTTGGGCTGCTACAGTACTTAAACGCTCATCCCATAACTTCACTTCAAGCCCAAACTCTGAGCGCAAAACCTCAGCGAACTCCTGAGTCATCTCACAACGAGGCCCTAGAGTTCCATTCATATTCTTGGGGTAGCCAATCACAATCTCCATTACCTCATATTCTCGAATGAGCTCACGCAGCTCATCGATTTCTCTCTTAGAGCGCTTGATCGTCTTAACCCCTTGGGCCGTCCAAAATAAGGCATCACTCATCGCCACACCAATTGTCTTCGACCCAAAATCCAGCCCCATTATTCTCACATAGTTTCCTCCAAACTGCCTTATCGTTACTTACAAGAACCCTTAGTTAATGGTCATTGTCTTTTTGCTAATGGCTGGTACCACTCAAGTTTAATCCTACAACTCCAATCACTATCAACAGTATTGAAACTACTTTAAGCGTATTTACTGTTTCTTTAAAAAACACGATCCCTATAACTGAAATAACCACGATCCCTACAGCTGACCAAATCGCATAGGCCACACTTACCTCAATTTCTTTTAAAGACAAAGATAGAAGCCAAAAACATAACGTATATGAAACAAACATACCTATTGATGGAACTAGTTTTGTCAATCCATCTGAAAGCTTCATTAATGTTGTGCCACAGAGTTCAAAAGCTATAGCTAATATTAAATATATCCAGCTCATAGTTTCTCCTTGTTCCTCGTATTAATTCTTTACATCTCATAGCCTAAACGATTTTGAGGCAAAAATGCGGACAAACCCTACCACAATACCCACAAAGTACACATGCTTCAGCATTAACGACGGATACAGTATCTTCAATACTTAAAGCACCTTGAGGACAAGCCTCTAAACAAAGCCCGCATCCCTGACACCAATCGGCAATGTAGAGTTTCCGTTTCCGATGCTTAACCTTTTCTTGTAAGGCCTGGGGAACCTCTTTTCCAGCCATCAAGAGCAGATTATAATCGACCTCTTCTCGGCTGGACATTCCCAAAGCAATTCCCTGCACACCTGGAACGCTTCGGGTAAAGGCCAAGGCTTTCTCAGGATTATTTGCCAAGTGCCCGCCCCCAAAAACCTTCATAGCGTAAATCCCGATCCCCAAGTCAGAAGCAAAGGAAATGGCATCCTGCATATCGCTTAAGGTTCCATCAATGATCCCAAGTCCCTGATAATTTAAGATCGGGTGAATGACATCCAGACCGGGTAATAGCGCTCCGGCTCGCACTCCTGCAACAGCATGAGTCGAAATTCCGATCCAACGCACAATACCCTTTTCCTTTGCCCGCAGAAGCTCTTCCCAGGCCTTCTCATGCCCTTTGAGAGTTAAAGCACTTTCCTGTTCATGAAGGAGAAAAAAGTCAAGAGTATCTCTATTTAGAGCAGTTCGTGCCTTTTCTAGACTAAAGCTCATATCTTCAGCAGAAACAGAGTAGGATTTACTAACAACTCGAACGTCCGGATGATCTTTTATTGCCTGAGCAATTTGTCCATAGTTATCGTAGATTTCCGCCGTGTCAATCCAATTGATCCCTTGGTCCAGAGCATAGCGTAAAACAGATACTCCTTCTGCTTCCGTTACCCGGCCTTGTAACGGAGATATTGCTAAACTTCCGAAGCACACCTCTGAAACTTCTGCTCCCCATAAACCAAGTTTGACTTGACGCATTTCCACGCCCTCCTTTCAGGTGCAAGTGCGATTCCCGGGGATGCTCGAAACGTAAAGCCTTAGCAACCCTCGATCCTACGTCAAGGGCTCGTCATTGCTATATAAAGCAACTTAAGGGCTAAGTCATCCTGAAAGAAGAATGACTGAAGGATCTAGATCCTTCGCTATCGCTCAGGATGACACAGCTTGAATTGTTCTCTAAGCAAGGCGCTAATCTTATACTGATAGTAGAACGAAATTCCAATGTTCGCGCTTCGAGCCTCGAGCTTCGCTAAAGTTGAAACCCTCACGTTGAGTGAGGGTTTCAACTTAAAAATTATTTTTCTTGCAAATAGGTTCTAACCAGTTCTTCGATCAGCTCAAAGCGTTCAAGTTTACGAATCATTGATCTCGCCTGATTGTGGCTGGTAATGTACACAGGGTCGCCTGACATGAGATAACCAACCATTTGGTTAATCGGGTCATATCCTTTCTCTTGTAACGCGGCATACACCTTCTGCAAAATATCCCGGGCAGAAATGTCTTCTTCTACCACAGCCTTAAACATCATGGTTTCTTCCATTCGATCCATATTCCCTGCCCCCTTTCGCCTTTCGATTCTCCGTTTCTCGCTATCTCCTGCTAATATTAGTTATTCTGACTGGTTAAAAGATTCTCCTCTATTTTTTGAGAAAACTACGGAGAAGATGAGGAACTCGATCAATGGCTTCTCCCAGTTTACTAGGATCTTTACCACCAGCCTGGGCCATATCTGGCCTTCCGCCGCCACCGCCACCGGTTATTTTGGCTACTTCTTTAATAATCTGTCCGGCATGAAGCCCACTTAAACCTGTCGGGCTTACAGTTGTGACAAAATTTACCTTTCCTTCACTAACTGCACCCAAGACAATAACCCCGGATTTCATTTTGTCTCGAATAAGATCCACTCTTTGACGAAGGCTCTCCATGTCTGAAGCATGTACTTGGGCAGCTATAAACTGAACGCCCTCCACCTCGCTTACTAGATTCAGCAAACCATCTACTTCGTTTTTAGCGAGCTTTGCCTGAAGCTGTCCGATCTCTCGTTCGAGGTCTTTAACTTGTGACATTAAACCATTTACTCGCTTACCTATTTCTAATGGCTGAGCTTTAAGGGTTTGGGCTACTTCCATTACTTGTTCATCAAGGGAGCGGAAGTAAGCCAAGGCCTCTAATCCAGCAACTGCCTCAATCCTCCGTAAGCCAGCTCCAATTCCACCCTCGCTGAGGATTTTTACCAAGCCAATTTCTCCCGTGCTGCTGACATGAGTTCCACCACATAATTCTTGACTAAATGTCCCCATACTGATGACTCTAACAATTTCTCCGTATTTTTCTCCAAAAAGTGCCGTTACTCCACTCTCTTTAGCCTCTTTCAACAACATTTCTGTCGCTTTAACAGGCATATTCTTTAGCACTGCCTCATTAATCAAACCTTCTACAGCCCTTAACCCATCCGGTGTCATGGGTGAAAAATGAGTAAAGTCAAAACGCAAGCGTTCCGGAGTCACCAAAGACCCGGCCTGTTGTACATGCTCTCCTAAAACTGATCTCAACGCGGTCTGAAGGAGGTGAGTCGCGCTGTGATGTCGAGTGGTTGCCAGACGTTCAGAGTTATCGATTTCGACCTCAGCAGATTCACCCACGTGCAGAACTCCTGTCGTGACCTCTGCTCTATGGTAAAGGGTACCTGTTACACCTTTTTTGACTTCAAGTACTCGGGCCTCGGCCCGGGATGTTCGAATGACACCTACATCCGATACCTGACCTCCGCTTTCTGCATAGAACGGCGTTTCAGAAAGGAAGATCATGACCTCTTCCCCTTCACCCGCATCTTGCATCTCCTTGCCATCCACAAACAGACCCTCTATACGAGTTGTTGTCGATGCTTTTTCATACCCAATGAAGGGTGTCGTTCCTAAAGATTTGGCCTTTTCTATGAGTTCCGGGCTTTCCACCACGGCGCGCATTTGCTGGGATTGTTCTTTAGCCCTGAGGCGATGCTCCTCTGCTGCCGCTTGAAAGGATACCATATCTACAGTCAGCCCTTGTTCCGCCAGCATTTCTTCCGTTAATTCTACTGGGAAACCATAAGTTTCATATAAATAAAAGGCATCCGCTCCTGTTAACACTGCCTCTTCTTGTTTCAAAAGCTCCTTGACCTTTTCCTGCAATAGCTGAGTACCTTGCTCTAAGGTCGCCAAAAAGTTCTTTTCTTCTAAAATTAAGTGGTTTAAAATAAAATTCTCATTTTCTTTAAGCTCAGGATAGGCATGTGCATAGTCCCTTTGAATTATTCTAAAGGCGGATTCTAAGAACGGCTTGTCAATCCCAAGGAGTTTTGCATACCTGACAGCACGACGTAAAATACGACGCAGGACATAGCCACGGCCTTCATTATTCGGCCGAATTCCATCAGAGAGCATAAAGGAAACTGCTCGAAGGTGATCTGAAACCACCTTTAAAGCCAAATCACTTTTAGGGTTTTCCTTATACTTAACCCCTGCCAAGGTTGCTACATAATCAATAATGGGACGGAATAGATCCGTGTCAAAATTAGTTTCAACCCCTTGCATTACAGAGGCAATCCGCTCTAAACCCATTCCCGTATCAATGTTTTGCTTAGGAAGCGGCGTCAGGACACCCGCCTCATCGCGATTGTACTGCATGAAGACCAAATTCCATATTTCCAAGAAACGATCACAGTCACACCCGATAGCACAACTAGGTTTACCACACCCTCTGGCTTCACCCAAATCAACATAGATCTCAGAACAAGGTCCACAAGGGCCCGTCGGACCAGCCGCCCAGAAGTTCTCTGGATCTCCAACGATACGTTCGGATCTAACACCCGCTTTTTCCCAGATCCCTTTTGCATCCTCATCTTCTGGGTAAATCGTCACCCACAGTTTTTCTACAGGTATTTTTAAAACCTCAGTTATATACTCCCAAGCCCAAGGAATGGCGTCAGTTTTAAAATAATCTCCAAAGGAAAAGTTTCCCAGCATTTCAAAATATGTATGGTGTCGGGCAGTTTTTCCAACTTCCTCGAGATCCGGAGTGCGCACACACTTTTGAGCGGTGGTTGCTCTCGGAAAAGGAGGTTCAACCCGACGTTGAAAGTATGGTTTAAAAGGGACCATGCCCGCCACTGTTAACAACAAGGTTGGATCATCTTTGGGGATCAGCGAAGCGCTAGGCAAAATCTTGTGTCCTTTAGCTTCAAAATATTTAAGAAACATGTCCCTTAATTCATTACCAGAATACAATGCGAACACCCCTTTGAATTTCATAAAAAAATAATCTCCCCCTATTTCAATCAGGGACGAGATTTTTTGGGATCACCCTGCTATCTTACGGGCTAAAGAACGTTTCCGACTTAATTCTCATTCGTTTATATAAAATTCCCATTGTCTATAAAGTATATACAGGGAATGTCTTATTTGTCAACTAGTTAGACTTTGGTTGAAACCAGCCGGAAATAAACATGCTTTAGAATAACTCGAATGACAGCAGCCAAAGGGACAGCCAAGAATAGTCCCCAGAATCCTGCAATTTCTCCACAAGCTAAGAGGGCAAACACAACCCAAAGGGGATGAAGCCCAACGCTCTCACCCATGAGTTTAGGAGATATGACATTTCCCTCGAGTTGTTGAACTACGAAAATGATCAACACCACCTTAAGCGCCATAACTGGAGAATGGGTTAAGGCCAAGAGGACAGCAGGCACTGCTCCAATTGCTGGTCCAAAATAAGGAATAAGATCAAACGTCCCACAAATAAGACCGATTAGCAAGGCATAGTCCATCCCAATTAGTTTTACTCCTATGCCAATTAGTATCCCTACAATCATGGCAACGACCAGATCTCCTCGTACATATTGCCGAATAACATGGTTGATGTCCTGCCATAGACGTCGCCATTCCATCCTCCAACGTTGCGGGACAATTCGATAAAACCCTTCTCCTAACCCTTTCCAATCTGCTAGGAAATAGATGGCTATGACAGGAGATAGCATATAAAGAGTCACAGTGGACAAGGCCCTCGGCAAATTATCGAGAAACAGATTAAGCCGCTCTGCAAGCATTGTTTCTCCCTCTGCTAAATGCTCATCCAGGACGAGGGCAACACGACTGGGCAGCCCCGTCGCTTTAAACTCATTGCGATACCCATCGATCATATCCGTAATCGACTGGATTGTCTGAGGCAAAATCGCTACCAATTTACTTAATTCATTATAAATAATTGGGATGATCAAAAAGACAGTGGCTGAGAAGAAGATAATAATCAAGCTAAAAACAATGGCAATTGCTTTGTTTCGACTAAGCTTATATCGTTCCAAAAGAACCACCAGCGGGTTCAACAGATATGCGAGCACAAAGGCTAAAAAAAACGGTCCCAAAATTGCCCTTACCTTGAAAAGAACTAGTATAGCTGCAAGCAAACAGGTGCCTGCGAAAATCCATTTCCAATTACTAAGTTTCATAACCAGAAAAGTACACTTCCTTTCTAAGGTATGACAAGGAGTCGTGACAGGGGGACGGTCCTTTTTGACACGTTACCTAGCTTACAGCCTTAAATAGACAGAAGAACCGTCCCTTGTCTAGCGAGATTATTCCGTCATCCTGAGCCATAGCGAAGGATCTGGATCCTTCGGTCGTCCCTCCTTCAGGATGACACACCACTTAAGTTGCCTTAGGAGCAATGACATGAAACTGACTATTTCAGCATTTCTTTAATAAAGAAAACTTGGCTGGCGCCCAAGCCGTAGGCGCAGGCGGCCGCCTTAGTTGCGCTTATGCTTAGAAAGTATATAACGCAAGTTTATACTTTCTGATAGTAAAACAAAAAGCGCGCGATGCGCGCTTTTTAAATCTATTTTAGTGGAATAATTTTGTTCTTTTCAAAAGCATGTACCTTCCCTTGGTCAAGAGATTCATACTGCGTCGCATTAACATATTCTTCTTTCGACGAGGAAACATGAATAAAGCGAGAGCACTTGCTAAAGCGACACTTCCGGTCATAATACTGTTAACCATATGCTTTGATCTCATTATTTATCGCTCCTTCTCTATGCTGTCTGTGATCACTCTATAACCGCATTCAAAGCACCCTCGTTGAAGCTTACGTCATCCCAAGCCACCAAAGAACCATCTTCCGCCAAATCATAAATAACCACTTTATCAGTCTGAGTGGCAAACTCGACGCAACAATCCCAGCAATAGAATTGTTCAACGCCTACTCTGCCAATGGCACGTCCATTACAAACTGGACAATTCATGCTCTTAATCCCCCTTCATTCGACTGATCCAAGGGGGATACCTGGTTATCAACAATTAAGATGTCTTTTCCATCGATCATGACATGCGGCTTAAGAATCGTTCCCCGACCATGAAGAAGGTCAGCGAAGAGCCCGTCAGATACCTCGAATCCAACCATTCTTTCGATGGAATCATCGAGAAAAACATCTTCAATCGTGCCTCTAGCGTCTCCACCTTGAGTATAGACTTCATTTCCTACCTTTTCAGACCACCGTATCCCATTTAGTTCTTCTATTGTTTTTTCGTGAACTGTTAGGGCATCCTTACCGACAGTTGCAATGGCCTTTCGAGGAATGCCTTTTGCTGAGTGGAAGAAGTGCCCGCCTTCTAAGAGGACTCCGACAACCTCGTCTTTGTCATTGTCAAGGACAAGATCATGTACCCAGCCAATAGAGTTACCACTCTTCAAATCTAAAACGGGTAGTCCGACAATCTCTCGAGTGCGTCGCATCTGTTTTCCACCTCGTTAAACTGAATTCTATCTATACTCTGCCCAGCTTCTTTAACCTTTATGCATCGGAAAGCCGTGCCTTAAATCGAACCACGAACCTCGAACTTCGAACCTCGATTACGGCCTCGAGGATCCGAAATAATTTTTCCCCCGCCAACGACTAAGTTGCCATGATAAAAGACGACTGCCTGTCCTGGTGTCACTGCACGCTGTGGTTGGTCAAAACGCACCATTACCTCATACCCTGACCCAATTTCAGCAGGAAAAATCGTGGCAGGAGCTCCAGTTGAGTTATAGCGGATTTTCGCCTCAACTTTGAGAGGTTCAGTTAAATAGGGAATGGATATCCAGTTAAGTTCGGTTGCCCAAAGAGTATCTGTATAGACTTCCCGATCTTCGCCCAAAACCACCTCATTGAGTTCAGGATTTAGCCCTACTACGTACATTGGTTTACCAAAAGTAACCCCTAAGCCTTTACGCTGTCCAACAGTGAAGTTAATAATCCCCTCATGCCGGCCTAACTTATTTCCGGCTAAGTCCACGAAATTGCCCGGCTTAATCGGCACTTCGATTCGTTCCCTAACAAAGGAAGCATAATCATCATCCGGTACAAAACAAATTTCTTGGCTTTCCGGCTTATCACCGACACCTAAGCCTCGCTCCCGAGCCATTTCCCGAACATGCTCTTTTCGGTAGTCTGCTAATGGAAATAAGGTATGTTCAAGCTGTTCCTGGGTCAACATGTACAATGCATAGGTCTGATCTTTCCGATTATCTGCGCCCTTACTTAAGAGAAACCGTTCACTGCCCGGATCCCGTAAAACCTGAGCGTAATGTCCGGTTGCAATATACTCAGCCCCCAAACCACGTGCTTTGCGGAGCATTTCCCCGAATTTTACATGTTTGTTGCAGGCTAAACAGGGGTTTGGAGTTTCCCCATACAAATAAGACTGGGTGAAATAATCTACCACAGTCTCCTTAAAATACGAACGAAAGTTCAGGACGTAATGGGGAATTCCCAGTATGAATGCAACCCGCCTGGCATCATCAATAGCTGAGTTGGAGCAGCAGCCTCCTTCAACTTCCGGACCCGTTGCTTCCCATATCTGCAGAGTAACCCCGATCACATCATAGCCTTCTTCTTTGAGCAAAGCGGCGGCCATGGAACTATCCACACCGCCACTCATACCCACAACTACTTTAGGTTTTGGAGTCAGAGTCATAGTCATCTATTCCTTCTTGTGCTGTTTGTCGTGATAATTTTTAATAGCCTCATGAAGTGCATCAGCGGCTAGATTTGAACAATGCATTTTTGCCGGCGGAAGTCCTCCTAACGCCTCAGCAACAGCCGCATTGGAAATTTCCATTGCTTCTTCAATGGTTTTACCCTTGACCATTTCCGTAACCATGCTGCTGGTAGCAACTGCAGCACCGCAACCAAAGGTTTTAAATTTAACGTCTTTAATAATGTCTCCTTCGATATCTAAATATATACGCATGATATCTCCACACTTGGCGTTTCCTACTTCACCGACACCATCTGGATTTTCCAATTCGCCAACATTGCGCGGATTTGTAAAATGATCCATTACTTTTTCTGTATACATTTCTTCCTCACTCCTCTTATGCTTGTTTTGAATGAATAGCCTGATCATACAGTGGAGACATCATTCGTAAACGCTCCACGATCTTAGGTAATTGTTCAAGAACATAATCAATATCTTCTTCCGTATTCTGACGCCCTAGTGAAAAACGAAGCGAACCGTGAGCAATTTCGTGAATTAATCCCATCCCCAGCAATACATGAGAAGGATCTAAAGACCCTGAAGTACATGCTGAACCGCTCGAGGCAGCTATTCCAAGCATGTCTAACGAGAGTAATAAAGACTCCCCTTCAACATAACGAATACTGACATTCACGTTATTTGGTAAGCGTTTCTCCCCTAAAGGTCCATTAACTTTGACAAAATCAATGCGCTCTAAGATACCGTTTATCAGCTTGTCGCGCAGTTTTCTTTGATGCTCCGCATCGTCAGCCATCCGTTGTCCAGCCAGTTCACAAGCCTTACCAAAGCCAATAATTCCAGGTGTATTCTCAGTTCCCGAGCGACGTTTCTTTTCTTGCCCTCCGCCATGAACTAAAGGAACGATCCGTAATCCTTTGCGAACATAGAGTGCTCCCACACCTTTAGGGCCATAAATCTTATGCCCGGAAACCGTCAAAAGGTCGACATTCAGTTCTTCGACGTTGACAGGGATTTTTCCAAGGGACTGAACTGCATCCACATGAAAAACAATACCCTGTTCCTTGGCCAATTTACCTATCTCTGAAATTGGTTGAATTGAACCAACTTCATTATTCGCATGCATAATCGTAATTAGTATTGTATCTGGCCGAATCGCCTTTCTTAAAGCATCAACCGAGATAATTCCCTCTTCATCTACCGGAATGACTGTTAAGTCAAAGCCATTTTTTTCTAAGTATTCACAAGTTTCCAAAACTGCGTGGTGCTCAATGCAAGAGGTGATAATATGTTTACCCTTTTTTCGGAGTGCCTCAGCAGTCCCTAGAATTGCCAGATTATCCGCCTCGGTTCCCCCACTGGTAAAGGTAATCTCCCCAGATGCAGCTCCAATCAGCTCTGCTACCTGATTTCGCGCTTGCTCTAAGGCTTGTTTAGCCTCTCTACCAAAACCATGAACACTTGACGGGTTACCATACTTTTCTGTATAATACGTCATCATTATGGCAGCCACTTCCGGATCAACCGGAGTCGTTGCACTATGGTCTAAATAAACACGTCGCATTAGAGGCTCACTCCTTATATATAACTTTGTAGCAAAACCGGATTAAATGTAGTACATATAGAGGCTCCGCTCAGATTCAATCTTTTTGGCATCCTCAAGCATTGTTTGAAGTGTAATCGAATCTAGAACCTCTGCGATAGAGTCCCGAACTTTCTCCCAAATTGTTCGAGTAACGCAATACTGTGCTTTAGCGCAAGTTTCAGGGTCCTCCTCTGAGACGCAATCCGTCGGAGCAATCGGGCCTTCTAAGACTCGGATAATATCCCCAATTTTTATCTTATCCGGTTCTTTTCCCAATAAATAACCGCCCTGTGCACCACGAACACTTTTTACGAGACCAGCCTTTCTCAAGCCCGAAATAAGCTGCTCCAGATAGTGTTCAGATATCCCCTGTCTCTCCGCGATACTTTTCAAAGAAGTCGGACCTTCACCCATATGTTGAGCTAAGTCAAACATAGCTTTTACCCCATATCGACCTTTGGTCGAGAGTTTCAACACCCTCACCTCTTTTCTGCTATATAAACCCTTAAATCAGTCCATTTCTTTTATCCCCTTATATCTTATAAAAACACTCGGGATTTGTCAAGCAGACTTCTGTTAACTAGACTTCTTTTGTATTTTACATCAAACTTTCCCCTCTTAACTGTGATCTAACTAACATTTTTCTGAAGTCCACTTCGAGCAGATGCCCATTCCGCATGATATAATCAAGTGAAGAAACCTTTAGCTGGCGCCCACACACACGAAGACACTGTCTTCGCACGTAATAACCCTTCTTGAAGACACTGTCTTCGTACGTATTAGCCCTTCTTGCAGACATCGTCTTCGCACGGGTTAGCCCTTCTTGTAGTATAGAACGCAATAGTGGTGCCGCAAAGCGGCATAAGGTCTGATAGTACAAGAGATCGGATGGAGCAAGACAAATCGCTCCTACAATTGGAAAGGAACATGAATCATGGATCTTTTTTCTGCAACATTCAATCAACATCAGGTTGCACCTCTTGCCGAACGCATGCGCCCGAGGACAATTGATGAATATATCGGTCAGGATCAAATTCTTGGTCCCGGAAAACTCTTACGCCGAGCAATTGAGGCTGACCGTGTTTCGTCTTTGATTCTCTATGGACCACCAGGAACTGGAAAAACTTCTTTGGCACAAGTTATCGCTGCTAAAACCACGTCTCATTTTGTTCGTATAAATGCTGTAACCTCTGGAGTTAAAGAGATTCGTGAAATTATCACTAAGGCTTCAGATGAACTTCATCTTTACGGAAAACGCACTCTGGTTTTTTGTGATGAAGTCCATCGTTTTAATAAAGGACAACAAGATGCACTCCTACCTGCAGTTGAAAACGGTACAATTACCTTCATCGGCGCTACAACCGAAAACCCCTTTTTCGAGCTCAATTCTGCGCTCCTCAGCCGCTCAACGCTTTTTCGATTAGAACTTCTTGTCCCAGCGGAAATTCGTTTTGGACTCGAACAAGCCCTAAAGGATACAGAACGTGGTCTTGGCCAATATAACGTAGAGATCACCCCTGAAGCGTGGGAGCATTGGATTAATTATGCTAACGGAGATTTACGACGCGCCCTTAATGCCCTTGAGTTGGCAGTTCTCACTACGCCGCCGGAAAACGGGCTGCGTTACATTTCCCTCGAAATAGCAGAAGAATCGATACAACAGCGGGCTATCCGGTTTGATAAATCAGGAGATAATCATTATGACATCATTTCCGCATTTATTAAAAGTATGCGTGGCTCAGATCCAGATGCTGCGCTTTATTGGTTAGCTGTGTTATTAGAGGCAGGGGAAGATCCGCGTTTCATTATCCGTCGGATTATCGTCCATGCATCTGAAGATGTGGGATTAGCAGATCCAATGGTCATGCTCCAGGCCCATGCTGCAGCCAATGCGCTAGAATGGCTTGGCCTACCTGAAGCAAGGATTCCTATGGCTCAAGCTGTCTTAGCTATTACAACTGCTCAAAAAAGCAACAGTTCTGTCACCAGCATTGACCGTGCTCTAAATTATGTAAAGAAACACCCCACTGGAGAAGTTCCCGCTCATCTTAAAGATGCGCATTATCCAGGTGCAGAAAAGCTGGGAAACGGAAAAGAGTATTTATACCCACACGACTTCCCCAACCACTGGGTCAAACAAACTTACTTGCCACCCAGTGTTCAAGGCCAAACCTTTTACATATCTTCAGGTATGGGAAAAGAATCTCCCTGACATAAAGAAAACTTGGCTGGCGCCAAGCCCCGCGAAGGCGGCCGCCCTAGTTGCACTTATGCTTAGAAAGTATAAAACACAAGTTTATACTTTCTGATAGTACAAAAAAGCGATGCCCGCTTAAATGGGACATCGCTTTTTAATACCTTATAGTTTAGATATGTTTTTCGAGCATTTTAATAAGATCCGGTTTTCCACGGAAACCTACGATTTTCTCTACCACTTCGCCGCCTTTGAAAATCGCCAGGGTTGGTATGCTCATAACTCCATATTGACTAGAGATGGGACCATTTTCGTCTACGTTAACCTTACCAATTGTAATTCGTCCAACATACTCATCAGCAAGCTCATCAATAACAGGAGCAACCATGCGACACGGACTACACCAAGGAGCCCAAAAGTCAACTAAAACCGCTTGCTCAGACTTTAAAACATCCGAATCAAAATTTGCAGTCGTAAAGGTTTTAACATTTGCACCAGCCATATTAAAATTCCTCCTAATCAAATAGATTTACTTTATGAATTTAGCGAGCACCCCAATAAGCTCCTCAATGGCAGCTTCCTGGTTATTGTTCTCAACGGCATTGCGCATACATCCCCGTGAATGGTGTTCAAAGACAATTGTGCCAACTTTATTAAGCGCAGCACGAACAGCAGCCACTTGAATTAATACGTCAACACAATACTTGTCACTCTCAACCATACGTTGAATCCCTTTTACCTGACCTTCGATCTTTTTAAGCCTACGCACAATATCCTCTTTGGATTCCGAATAGGGGGTTGAATTCGTCATGCTATGCATCCTCCATACCCTAAGGGGGTAGCTACAATAAATATTATAGCCAATGCTCCCCTCTCTGTCAACTCTTCTACAGCCTACTCTACAACTACCAAGTCACATAACCTCGGTACAGCACGTTAATATCATGAGTTATACTCCTATTCTAGATATTATTAAACCTGTTGCCTACTTTATACTAGGTTGCTCAATAGTTTTGATATGCAATTCCTTTAATTGTTTATCCGCAACGGTTGAAGGAGCATGAGCCATTAGGTCAGAGGCACTTTGTGTTTTTGGAAAAGCGATGACATCGCGAATATTATCTTTTCCAGTTAAAAGCATAATTAGTCGGTCAAGACCGAAGGCAATTCCACCATGGGGTGGAGTCCCATATTCAAACGCTTCCATGAGAAATCCGAATTGAGCGATAGCTTCTTCCTCAGAGAATCCTAATAACTTAAATAACCGCTCCTGAACCTCACGACGATGAATCCGGATACTTCCACCTCCGAGTTCTGTTCCGTTAAGAACCATATCATAGGCTTTAGCACGAACCTTAAGAGGATCAGTCTCGAGGAGCTGTAAATCTTCGTCCATAGGTGCGGTGAATGGATGATGAATAGCGATATGACGTTTCTGTTCCTCATCATATTCTAGGAGCGGGAATTCCGTAACCCACAAGAATTGAAGCATATTCTCATCGATTAGACCTAACCGCTTCGCTAATTCCAAGCGCAGATGTCCCAGGGCATCGGAAACCACAGCATAGGTATCAGCCACAAAGAACAAGATATCCCCTGTCTCGGCTCCGGTATATTTAATTAGAGCAGCCATTTCCTCTTCCGTAAAGAACTTGGCAATAGGAGATTTGATCCCTTCCTCAGCTAAAACAATCCAAGCCAAACCTTTTGCCCGATAAGTACTAACAAACTTAGCCAGATCATCGATTTCTCGGCGAGGCAAGCCGGAACACCCTTTAGCACAGATACATTTTACACTTCCCCCGCTGGCCACCACATTAGCGAATACTTTAAATCCGGTCTTGCCCACGATTTCCCCCACATCAATGAGTTCCATGCCAAAGCGAGTATCTGGTTTATCGGAACCATAGCGGTCCATTGCTTCTTTATAGGTTAAACGTGGGAAAGGAATAGCTACTGATTTCCCAATGGTCTCTGAAAAAATCTCAGCCATCAATTCCTCCATCATGGGCAGAATATCTTCGACTTCAACAAAAGACATCTCAACATCTAGTTGAGTAAACTCCGGTTGACGATCTGCTCTTAAATCTTCATCCCGGAAACAGCGTGCAATTTGAAAATACTTTTCCATACCGCCTACCATGAGAAGTTGCTTATATATTTGGGGGGACTGGGGTAAGGCATAAAACTCACCAGGATGTACGCGGCTGGGAACTAGGTAATCTCGTGCTCCTTCAGGGGTTGACTTATTGAGCATTGGAGTTTCGATTTCATAAAAACCTTGGCTATCAAAGAAATTACGCATTATTTGTGTAACTCGATGCCTGATCTTAAACACGGCCTGCATTTCAGGGCGTCGCAGATCCAGATAGCGATATTTTAGCCGCACTGTTTCGTCAACATCTACCTGATCAACAATATAGTAAGGAGGAGTTTTGGCGCCATTTAATACCTCCAGGGACTGGGCCACGATCTCAATTTTGCCGGTGGCTATGTTTGGATTAATCATCCCCTCAGGACGGGCAATTACTTCTCCTTGAATGGAGACAACAAACTCTGACCGTAATCGTTCTGCCGTGGAAAATCCGTCTCCCATCTTTTCTGGGTCGAAGACAACTTGAACGATTCCTGTACGATCGCGCAGATCAACGAAAATTAAACCTCCGTGGTCACGACGGCGCTGAACCCATCCTAACAAACGAACGATCTCGCCTACTTTTGCTAATTCTAACTCTCCATTTTCAACACGTTCTGAAAATACTGTCATGTTACACACCTCTCTGATACTTCTTGTTGATTTCTTCGATTGCGTCGCTCAGTGAGACTTCCATTTGCTCCCCTAACGTTAAGTCCTTTATGACGAGGACATTTCGGGCAAGTTCTTCTTCGCCTAGAATGAAGGCATAGCGTGCACCTTGGCGATTAGCGGATTTAAGTTGGTTTTTAAGACTTCGACCCAGTAAATCCATACCCACAGGCATACCTTGGCTTCTCAGTGTACTAAGGAGAGCAAAGCCCTCAGTTTGGGCTTTCTCGCCTAGGGCAATAAGCATCCCAAACAGCTTAGGTTCCTCTTTAGGAAGCTTGTCCTGCACTTGAAGCGCCGCTAAGACCCGCTCAATTCCCATCGCAAAACCGATGCCCGGTGTTGGTGGTCCACCTATCTCTTCAACCAGCTTATCATACCGTCCGCCTCCACAGATGGCGCTCTGTGCTCCAATTTCCTCAACCATAACTTCAAAAGCTGTCTTCGTATAATAATCCAGCCCTCGAACTAAGCGGGGATTGACTCGATAGACCACTCCGGCCCTCTCTAAGATGGCTAGAACTCGTTCAAAGTGTGTACTGCAGTCTTCACAGAGGGTATCCTTTGTTGTGGGTGCCCCTGTCGTTACGGTTTGACAGGAGGGGTTCTTACAATCAAGGATGCGCAAAGGGTTTCGATCAAACCGTTCCTGGCAGTCATTACAAAGCTCGCCTTTTCGAGTGGCCAAAAATTCCTGAAGTTGTTCACGGTGCCTTGCCCTACAAATCGGGCAGCCGACTGAGTTAACATGAACTTCTAGCCCAACTAGTCCAAGCCGTTGATATAAATTCCAAACTAAGCTAATTACTTCTGCGTCCACAATTGGTTGGTCGGCACCTAATACTTCAACACCAAATTGATGGAACTGACGAAACCGTCCGCTTTGCGGCCGTTCATAGCGAAACATAGGTCCGATGTAGTAGAGCTTTACAGGTTGAGGTTGACCGTAAAGCTTGTCCTCCACGTAAGCACGACAAACTGAAGCCGTCAGTTCCGGACGAAGGGTCATGGAACGGTTCCCTTTATCAAGGAAGGTATACATTTCTTTTTTTACAATATCTGTAGTTTGCCCAACCCCTCTTTGAAAAAGTTCTGTCGCTTCAAAAATTGGTGTCCGAATCTCTTCGTATCCATAATCGCGGCAAACCGAACGAATAGTTTCTTCGAGATATTGCCATTGCTCGATAGTACCAGGCAATAAATCTTGAGTCCCTTTTGGACGCTGAATTGCCATATTAAAATTCCTCCCTTGACTAATAATCGCTAAATTAATGAAACCTCTCATCGAGATCTCGGTGTCGGAAGTTGTCATTCCAAGTGCCTGCGGCTGTCATCCTGAGCGCCAGCGAAGGATCTTATTTCGTTCTGAGAAGATCCTTCACGACCTTCAGGATGACAACGGTTCAGGATGACGGTTCAAACAGTTAAGGTGCATTTATTCGAGGTAAGTTACTCAAAAAAAGTCCTCGTTCCTCGCTTTGCGCAAGGGACGAGAACTTCTCGTGGTGCCACCCTAATTGACGGAATTTCTCCGCCCACTTTTCAGTCGTTAACGAGACTATCCGATGCAAAAAACCCCCATTTTGGTTGTCCTGCCGTGTATCTTTCAGGCTAGTTCCAGTCTTTGCAAGCCCTCCCTGGAGAAAGATTAAAACGGTTTTGTCCAAAAGGTTTTACGAGTCTTCAACATGCTAACATTATTTATCCCAACATCTTGGCCTATATCAATGTATTTTATCAAATTCAATTCTTATTTGTCAAATAGTTATCAGCTATTTCTGTAATTTATTGGTACTTTCGATTATAAGGTTTCATTCACTACTAGTCTAGAAAAGGATTATCCCGTTTTTCTTCTCCGATACTGGTCTCTTCGCCATGGCCAGGGAAAACCCGGGTATCATCAGGAAGAATTAAGAGCTTTTTCTTAACTCCATCTAATAATTGATTCATTGATCCACCCGGAAAATCAGTTCTGCCAATTGATCCAGCAAAGAGAGTATCTCCGCTTATTAACCCATCAGAACATAAAAAACAAACACTACCAGGAGAGTGCCCTGGGGTTGCTATGACTTTGATTCGTTGGTTACCAACTATAAGCTCTTGTCCGTCACTAAGTAGGAGATCCGCTTTATTGAGAGCAAGTCCCGGTCCAAAGTAACTAGAGAGGTTCTTTCGTCCATCTGTAAGCATCCCTGCATCACCCGTATGGATCCCCACTTGTACATCCCCCAATAGCTCTTTAAGCTCATCTACCGCACCAATGTGATCTACGTGGCCATGAGTAAGCAGAATATATTCTACTTTAAAGCCTTTTTCTAAGATCCAACGATAAATACTTTTTCCATCAGCACCAGGGTCAATAACCACTGCTTTTTTAGTCTCCATACAAGCGTACAAATAACAATTTGCTCCCATGGAACCCATGGCTCGTCCTTCAATCATGAAAAATCCCTCCCTAAAATGTCTTTTTACTGTCTAAAAGTATAGTCACTGGTCCATCATTAACTAGCTCAACGTCCATTTCTGCTTGGAAGACACCTGTCTCTACCTTGATTCCACGACTGCGAATTCCCTCGACGCTCTGATCAAATAGGGCTTTAGCCCGTTCAGGTGGGGCCGCGGTAGAAAAGCTTGGACGCTTACCTTTACGGCAATCACCATAGAGGGTAAATTGAGAAACTAAAAGGATTTCTCCTCCAACATCTAGTACGGAGCGGTTCATTTTT
Organism: Desulfosporosinus sp.; assembly: GCA_003513495.1. Classification (GTDB taxonomy): domain Bacteria; phylum Bacillota; class Desulfitobacteriia; order Desulfitobacteriales; family Desulfitobacteriaceae; genus Desulfosporosinus. The sequence goes on along the minus strand of DOPM01000058.1, from coordinate 46,429 downwards.
GCTTCCTCGTCTTCAAAAATCCGCAAACCGACGATTTTATCAATCATCCAGCTTATGTCTTCCGCTCCATCCTCCTGTCCCACTGCCAACAAAACCAAAAGTCCTGCAGAGATGGTTCCCACTTTTTCCTCATTGACGGTCACTGAGGCGCGTTTAACACGCTGAACAACACTACGCATCTTCGCTTCCCCCTGAGTGGATTCGCTTTACCTCTGTGATGTCTTTGACCTTACGAATTTTATGCATGACCATCTTTAGGTGCTCCACGTTTCTAATTTCAATGCGCAATTGGATATGCGCAATATCCCCTTTACCTACACGAGCATTAATACCCAGAATATGTGTACGAGTATCTAAAACTGTATTCATAACCTCCGTGACCAAACGCGGTTTATCTCTCCCATAAATTTGAATATCGACGGGATAGGTAGAATCTACTTGTTCCGCCCACATAACTTCCACGATTCGGTCACTCTCGTCTTGAGAATGACTCAGTACATTACTGCAATCACCACGATGAATGGAAACCCCTCGTCCTCGCGTAATGTAACCCATAATTGAATCTCCCGGTAGAGGATTACAACACTGTGCAAAACGAATTAAGACGTTATCCACACCTTTAACCCTCACCCCATGTGAGGCTTTGCCATAGGATGTCTGAGTTGGGGGCTTGCCCTCTCCCTGTTGGAGGGATTCGAGCTGTACTCTTTCTCGTTCTTCTTTCGTCAGATCTTCACGAAGGCGCATTAGCACCTTGTTTGTCGTAAGTACACCGTCTCCTATGGAAGCGTACAAATCATCTAAGCCTACAAAGTTTTGGGTCTTCCCAATCGCCATGAGGCTTTCTGGTTTAAGAACATCGAGGGGATCAAGCCCCAGCTTGCGGACCTCACGTTCCAAACTTTCACGCCCGCGAATGATATTTTCTTCTCTCTGCTCTTTCTTAAACCATTGACGAATCCGATTCTTGGCTTGTGAGGTTTTAACAAAGGATAACCAATCTCGGCTTGGCCCACCCCCTTGCTTCGGCTTCGAGGTCAGTATTTCGAGAATATCCCCGTTGTTTAACTTTGTCTCAAGAGGAACAATCCTGCCGTTAATTTTAGCGCCTATACAACGATGCCCAACATCAGTATGAACGCGATAAGCAAAATCAACTGGACAAGAACCTGCTGGAAGTTCCACCACATCTCCCTTAGGGGTAAATACAAATACGGTATCGGCAAATAAATCAATTTTGAGCGACTCCATAAATTCTCCGGCATCTCGGGAATCATGCTGCCATTCCAGCAGTTGACGCAGCCAAGAGAGCTTTTGATCAAAGTTTACGCTCGCCGTTTTGTTACCGCAATCTTTATTGTTTGTTGACTTGTTACCACATTCTTTGTTGCTGCCTTCCTTGTACTTCCAGTGTGCAGCAATCCCATATTCGGAGGTACGATGCATCTCACAGGTTCGGATTTGGATTTCAAAGGGTTCTCCATGGAGCCCAATCAGGGTCGTATGGAGAGACTGATACATATTGGGTTTTGGCATGGCAATATAGTCTTTAAAACGGCCCGGTATAGGCTTCCACATAGTATGAATGATTCCCAAAGCACCATAACAATCGTTGACGGAGTCAACAATCACGCGTATAGCCATCAAGTCGTAAATTTCGCTGAGTTCTTTATTCTGAGTGGTCATTTTTCGGTAGATACTATAAAAATGTTTTGGACGCCCTGCAATGTCCGCATAAATTTCTACTTCATCTAATCGTTCCCGCATTTGTACTATAACTTCGTTAATATAAGCCTCTCGTTCTCTCCGTTTAAGGGCAATTCCTTCAACTAGGTCATAGTATTCTTGCGGTTTCAAGTATCGAAAGGAAAGATCTTCCAGTTCCCATTTAATCCGAAAAATCCCCAATCGATTGGCTAACGGAGCGAAAATCTCCAGGGTTTCTTGGGCAATTTCTTTCTGTTTTTCAGGCGAATGATATCTTAGGGTTCTCATATTATGAAGGCGATCAGCTAGCTTAATAAGTATAACGCGGATGTCTTTGGCCATGGCTAAAAACATCTTGCGCAAATTTTCGACTTGTTGCTCCACCTTGCTCTTATATTCAATTCGGCCAAGTTTAGTCACACCATCAACAAGCAGCGCAATTTCTGATCCAAATACCTTCTCGATATCTGAAAGGGTAAATGCCGTATCTTCCACTACATCATGAAGCAAGGCTGCGGCAATGGTTGCTTCATCCATCTCCAGTTCAACCAAAATCTGGGCAACTTCCAGAGGATGTAAAATATAATCTTCCCCGGAGATGCGAAGTTGGTTCCTATGAGCCGCTTCAGCAAACTGATAGGCCTTGTCCACAATAGCTAGACGCGCTTGTGGAGATTTTTTTTTCATTTTTACCAGCAATTCCGCGAAGGACATGGGTAAACTCCTCTCATTCGCCAATGAACTCTAATACTCCACCAAAGAAAAAACAGGATAATCCTTCAGCTTCTCCCGTCCATTTAAGAACGTCAGTTCTATTAGAAAGCCCATCCCAACGACGTCTGCCCCAATCTTCTTCATTAAGTTTGCCGTCGCAAGGGTTGTTCCACCTGTCGCTAACAGGTCATCGACAATCACGATTCGTTCGCCAGGTTGGATAGCATCCGCATGGACTTCTAATGAATCAAATCCATATTCTAAGGCATAGGTTTCTACAATGGTTTTGGCAGGCAATTTACCAGGCTTGCGAACTGGAACAAAGCCCTTGCCTAAGGCATAGGCCACTGGAGCACCGAATAAGAAGCCTCGCGCTTCGGGACCGACAATCACGTCAGGCTTCCAGGGCTTTATTCTTTCGACTAAGTCATTAATTGCAGCCTGATAAATTTCACCGTTTTTAAGCAACGTCGTAATATCCTTATACGAAATCCCTGCCTTAGGGAAATCAGAAATTACGCGAATATGATCTCTCAAATCCATGATTATTCTGCCGCCTTTCTTTTAGAGCAAATACAGTAGAACTATTAGTCTTGCTATGAAAGCAACTCAAGTACTATGTCATCCTGAATGAGGGACGACTGAAGGATCTAGATCCTTCGCTGCCGCTCAGGGATGATAGAATAATCTTTATAGCTGAGTCAAAACGATTCGATTAGAATGATGCTTCTATCAGCTGACGTTGAAATTCAATTGTCTTCTCAAAGCGTACTCTCGCCAAACGATAGCGTAGAGAGGAGTCAAGCTCTAGTTTTTTCTGAGCTGGAATCCATTCTAGAACAACCTTATCCGTTCCCCCCAAGCAACGGATAAGCCCCAACTCTTCAAATATCTTTAAAGCAGTTTTCTCTCTCCCTTGTAATTTAAGGTCAGCAACCCAATGAAAAGGATTAGCTTTCTTGGATTCAGCAAGCAAATCACGATAAAACTGCACAAGTTTTTCGCGAGATATAAAAAAACAACGCTGATGAACCATTTCCTCAAGAGGGAGTTGAAATCCTGCCAGAGCAATACGAAAAATTCCTAACCTCCGCAATTTTTCGACTCCTTCCTTGAAATCCTCGTCCGTAAGGGGTACTCCGAGTATCAGACCGAGATCCTTTCCTGGTTTGTTATCCCTAACTTGATTTAAGCGTTCATCATTCCCAACTCGCAGGATTGGTTCGCTTCCAGTGTTGTCCCAAATCCATAATTGTTCATAATCATCTAGGGGCCACTGCTCTCGAGGCAAATTACGCCAATCCAGCCAATCTATCTCGGGTTCTTGCTGTGTCGCTGCAATTTCCTTACAAACCGTTCTACTGTCATCGTCTTGAATTGTTTGTTTTAGCCAGTTTGCCACAGTCTGGATATCTTTAATCATTAATTGCACTTCGTCTCGCCCTCGATAGGTATTCCAATCCAGGACAAAGGCTGCATCGATTGTTTGGCTTCCTTTGAGCTCTTCTAAACGTTCTCCGAGCCTAAAGGCAATTCCTTCTTGCTCACCTTGAGAGCCAAAACGGAATTTAAGATGATTCTGCTCTTTGCCAACTGCACTGACTGAATGCACGGGAATTCCTTTACAGGCCAGAGTCGGCCCCGGGTTTCCAAACCCAAAGGGAGCTATTTGTTCCAGTTGACGGAGCAGTTCCCCCGAAACAGCGTCAAGAGTCACTTGACAGTCAATTCTTAAGACTTCTTGAAACATACTTTCTTTGAAAGCTAAAGCTTGTTGATTAAGACCTTCTCTAAGCTTCCCAATATTCTCTGTTAGGAGAGAGAATCCTGCCGCTTGCTTATGCCCCCCAAACTTTGTCAATATAGCAGCTTGAGTGCTCAACTGTTCCAGCACAGGGTAACCTGGAATTCCACGAGCTGAACCCCTCGCTTCGTCTCCATCCTCAGCAATCATAAAAACCGGACGATAATAACGTTCTACTAAACGGGACGCCACAATTCCTATTACCCCATGGTGCCAATGGTTTGCTGAAAGGACAATAACTCTCGGTAGAGGTTCCTGCTCCAATAGAGCAATCGCTTCCGCCAGGATTTCCTTCTCAGTTTCCTGACGAGACTGGTTTTCCCGAGTTAATTGACGGGCCAGCTCATTGGCACGCTCTGGATCTTCCGTTAGTAGAAGTTCCAGACCCGCCCGGGCACTATCCATTCGTCCAGCTGCGTTAATTCTAGGCGCCACCATAAAACCAATTTGACCTGCTTTAAGGGATTTATTTTTTAAGCCGCACTCCTCAAGAAGAGCATCTAATCCTGGGTGAGTGGTTGCTTCCATTTGACGTAGACCATGATGGACTAGGACTCGGTTTTCCCCTACCAAAGGAACTAGATCTGCTATGGACCCTAAAGCCACTAAATCCAAAAATTCCATTTCAGTATGTATCCCAACTTCATTATTTCCTAAGGTTTGCAATAAGGCTTGAGCTAGTTTAAACGCTACTCCAACCCCTGCTAAATCCCGGAACGGATATCCTGAATGCTCAAGCTTAGGATTTATAATTGCAAAAGCCTCCGGAAGAATTTCAAGTGGTTCATGATGATCTGTAATAATGATGTCAATATTTAACGACTTTGCCAGTTCCACTTCCGAGACCGCAGTGATCCCACAGTCAACGGTAATAAGCACTCTTACACCTGCCTTAGCAGCACGTTCAATGGCCTCAGAATGGAGCCCATAACCCTCGTCTTGGCGATGAGGAATATAGGCTACAGCCTGTAAACCCAGATCAATAAGAACTTTATATAATAAGGTAGTACTGGTAACACCGTCTACGTCGTAGTCGCCATAGATAAGTACCTTTTCTTTACGCTTTAAGGCTAAAGACAAGCGCTCGACTGTTTTTAACATATCACAAAACAAAAATGGTGAGTTTAGATTCAAGAGAGATGGCCGCAAAAATTCAATAGCCTTTTCAGGCTGGTTCAAGCCTCTTTGAACCAATATTTCAGAGACGACAGGAGAAATCCCTAAAGCTCTGCTCAATGTTTCCGCCCTTTGTCCGGAAGGATGCTGTACCGACCATATGCGTTTCACAAATATATTCCCCCAGACTTTCATATTGTACACGCTGGTATTGCTACTCATTGACACCCGGTTTCTGATTTCTAATCTCTGAGTTATGTAAACGGCATCGCTGACAAGAGGAAGCTAGTCCGTCCTCAACAGGACATGCCACATCCCTGCTGCTGCAAGGTTCTGCATGAATTAAAACAAAGGTTACTGACAATTTCTGACTGATTTCCTCTTCAATCCTGTCACATAGTTCGTGAACGTCAACAATTGGAGTGTACTTAGCAACAACCAGATGTAAATCGACATGTCTTTCCGGTCCGGCCTTTCGAGTCCGGAGCTTATGAAATTCAACAAATTCATCAGCATAGAGCTGAAGAACTTCGGCGATAATCTTACGTTCCTCATCGGGCAAACTGACATCCACAAGGGGCGCAAAAGCTTTCTTTGTCAAATCAATGGCTGCCCTTATGATCATGAACGCGACACCGAGGGCTATGATGGGATCTATTATTGTCCAACCAGTAATCTTTATCATCAGTAACCCTACAAAAACACCGCCAGAGGTATATACATCTGTTCGCAAATGCAAAGCATCCGCTTCTAGGGCCACAGAATCAGTTCGTTTCGCAACCTTCATAAGTCGTGTAGATACAATCATATTCAGGATCGCTGATATTCCCATGATAAGCATGCCTAGTCCTAAGCCTAGATCCGAGACATGTCCTCCGTGACCGAGTATAATTTCTTGGATCTTCTGAATCGATTCAATGATAATCATCAGGGCAGCAACAAATATTAATGCAGCCTCGATGGTACCAGAAACATTCTCTATCTTTCCATGTCCATAGGCGTGACAGGAATCTGCAGGTTTACCTGACCTTTTCACTGCAAAAAGCGCAATAAAGGCAGCTACCAAATCGATACCTGAATGAATTCCTTCAGATAAGATACTCACGGAACCACTGAGTAATCCAACCGCAACTTTAGTTACGGTTAATAAAATGTTCGAAGCGACAGATAATGAGGCGACCTGTGTTTTCTCATCCACGACTTCACTCTCCTAATACCCATTTTGTTTGGGTTAAAGCTTAAGGTACATAAAAATAGGACCCCTTACAAAAAGGTAGTCCCGCAGATTTCCTCCGCTGCTTCAATGTCGAAGCCCAGCTAGTTGCCTGACACTAATAAGTTTATGTATAAGATATCAAATATTCCACTTAATAGCAAGGTTTTTGTTATAGCATACTCGAGCATCATCCTTATGCTCTAGGTGAGTTTAGAGCTAAATTGTTAAGAGGTTCCCGTAGATGATCCATCCCAACCCCATAGCCATCCGCAAAATTGTTGGTGCAAAGCCCCATATTACTTTACTTTTCTTGCTTTTGGGGATTATACCCATGCCAAATACCAAGGCCCAAAGGATAATAGCTACAATCGGCGTGACAAAAGCACCAAAAAAAACTAAACTGGTCAATCCCCCCACAAGCCCACCCACAATTTGACTTTTGTTGGCTATTTTACCCACAATAAACAGTAGCAAAATCCCGATGCATCCTCCAACGAGGAGGGGGATTTCCCAATACCAAAACTGCGCTGCATCATGGGTCAGGTAGTTAACTCCACTTAAAGTGGCCATTGCCACAACCGTTCCCCTAATCCCTCCAAAGAAAATCATTCCTGCAGAGAGAAGAAGAACTCCCTCTAGTATTACAAGTTGTATGAATCCCAAGAAACTTCTCTCCCCCACCACTACGTTCGTAGTAGTATATCCCAGTAAGTACCAATCTAATCTATAGTACTAAGTGAGATGCTGGTTATACAAATTTCATTAAAGACTCCTCTCCAATATATTTAGAATTTATTACCTAAATGTAACTAATCTCCCATTTTATTCATAATTTATATTAGCACTAGTATCAAGCTACTGATTTTCAGCGAATGAGTAACGAGAATTAGAAGGAGGTTTTCTTTATGTGGTGGGGACGTCGATGGGGTTGGGGTTTCCCATGGTTCGGTTTCGGTTTTGGTCCTTGGTGGGGCTTCCGCCGTTGGTGGTGGTAAGGCTTATCAACTTCAAAAATTCGGACTACTCTGATCTCTTTCACAAGTTTAATAATTTCTTATAATTATCATCCATAAAAAAGCGCTGTTATTTACTAGCGCTTTTTTATTATCTCAATTAGCTCGAGATTAAGGTATAAAAAACTAGTGGGGTCTTACCTATTACAGTAAAGCATTATAGTTTTTAACGTAATGTGTATCGAGAAAGGCTCAGAGACAAACAAAGAACCCCGTTAGAGGGTTCTTTGTTTGTGAAGACTTAGAACGAGAAGATAGCTCCTAAAGCAATTAGAATTAGAACGGCAATAGCTATAATTCCAGCACCAGCAGCAGTACCAGTACCATATCCGTACATGAACTCACCTCCAAAGGTCGCTTTTAAGCACAACCATTACAGAAATAATCTAGAATACGATTCCCATGGCGATAAGCAGAAGAATGATAACAACGACTATTGCAATTCCTGCACCGACTCCTGTACCAACCCCTGCACCGTTTCCAAATCCGGCTCCGAACATACTTATAACCTCCCTTTTATCTGCTTTAACTTTAAATCGTTTAGAATATAACGCCTAAGGCAATTAAGATCAAAATTGCAATAGCGATAATCCCTGCTCCTACACCAGTTCCAACTGGGGCGACTGGGGCAACTGTTGGACAACAAACTGCAGGATAACATCCACGTCCAGCTCCATAGGCACCCGCTCCATAGGCATTTGCTCCAAATGCATTAACTGCTCCTAAACCACCAAATCCGTACATAGTATCTCCTCCTTCTTGTATTTTGTAATTACTTAACCTAATCTAACTAGAATACAATTCCCATTGCGATAAGCAAAAGGATGATTACAACAACTATTGCAATTCCTGCGCCGACGCCAGCGCCCCCAAACCCAGTTCCACCTGCTCCAAACATACTGATGGCCTCCCTTTAATACCTACTTAGGCTTTAATTTTTAGAATATAACGCCTAATGCAATTAAGATCAGAATTGCAATTGCAATGATACCTGCTCCAACTCCGCTTCCGAATGGTGCAACAGCTGGGCAACCAGCTGCACCGTAGCCAGCTCCAGCTCCATATCCATATCCGTACATGGTATATCCCCCTTAATTTCCTAAAGTTTTCTAAAGAAGAGTTAGATTAGAATACTATACCCATTGCAATCAGCAGAAGGATGATTACAACAACTACTGCAATTCCTGGTAAGAAATTGGGACCTGCTGGAACACATTCGACACCTTCAACTGCACCTACACCGTATGCCATATTAACTACCTCCATTTATTTTTTTCTTGGTCTCGATAGTAACATATGTATCAAATACCAAATTTGTTAATATTTAACAATAATGATTAAGCCTAAAATTTAACCCGCTCTTCAATCTTTGATGTGCGGGTTAGAAATCTACTTATTTAGTAATTAGGATCTTGAAGACGTCGGGAAAATTCGTTCAGGCCCATATCGGTAAAGCAATAAACCCTCTGCAAATGCCATTCATCAAGATTAGGATTTACCCAACCCCGTTCTGTAGTAAAAGCCATTAGATATCCAGTATCTTTCACTGCCTGTGCAACATCAACATTATAATCTCCATAAGGGTATGCAAAAAAATTCACAGGTTGTCCAAGCACTTTTTCTAATTGTTCCTTAGAGTGCTTAAGCTCATTAATCACTGTGTGTTTATCCATCTGGGTTAAATAAGGGTGGCTAACCGTATGCCCCTCAATTTCCCATCCATTTGCAATTAGTTCTTTGAGCTGGGGCTCAGACATAAATCCCTCTCCGTTTATATAGCTTGAGACGACGAAAACCGAAGCCGTAAATCCATACTTTTTTAAAATTGGAAAGGCAATGGTGTAATTATCTTCATAACCGTCATCAAAGGTAATGACCACAGGTTTTGCCGGAAGGTCCCCTCCCTTGTATAGGGCTTGGTATAACTGTCCTAAAGATACACTTTCATACCCTTTATCCCGCAGGTAGATCATTTGAGCCTCGAACTGGTCAGGAGGCATTCTAACTTTATTACCTTCCTCTAATAGTACCGAATGATAGTACAGAACAGGGACCTCTATGGGCTTTTGATAACTTGGTGAGCCAGTTGTGTTTGATGTTTCACTCGATGTCTGACTTGGCTTTACTAAATCAGCTTGCATTTGAGAAGTCGGACTTAATGCCTTCTCTTTACTACAACCACTGACTCCAAGTAGTAGCACTACTTGGAAAAGAACCAATAAAAATTGCATTCTAATGATTTTCTTTAGCATCACTAACTCCTTTACGGGGATATACTCCCACCGCCTAAATTGTGGGAAACTTCTAGTCGTTGCGGTTAAATAAAGATAATAATAAACGTATTTTAACATAGAATTCAAAAGAGATCTCGAGAATAATTCTCGAGATCTCTTTTAAATATAAGTTCACTTAAGCTTAAACCCGAACCGCTTTACCGCCTCTGCGTAACTTCTTCATACGTTTCTTCATTTCTAGAAGGATTGGGCTTGCGATAAAGAGCGAGGAGTAGGATCCTGTAAACACTCCAATCAGCATCGCTAAGGAGAACAATTTAGTCGATTCACCGCCCAAGATAAATATCGAGAGCAAGGCGATGAGTACCGTGAGAGACGTGTTAATGGAACGACGCATGGTCTGCCATACAGATTTATCCATCATATCCTCATAACTGTCTGCCCTTTTCATTTTCCCTTCGTTCTCGCGAATCCTATCAAATATAATCACGGTATCGTTAATAGAGTATCCAAAAACAGTTAAAACAGCTGCTACAAATGTAGAATCGATTTCCCATTGGAACAACGAGAAAACCCCAACTACTACTAAAACATCGTGTAATAAAGCTAGAATCGCTGAGATAGCAAAAACGAACTGGAACCTAATCGTAATATAGCCAATCATCAAGACTGTAGCAATCAGTAATGCCCATAAAGCATTTCTGGTCAGCTCTTGTCCCATTGCTGGGCCCACTTTATCGTCTCTAAGAGAATCTTTATCTAATTCTCCTACGTTGGTTTGCAAGGCCTTCAGTAATTCATTACGTTTCTCCTCTTCGAGGGCTTCAGTTCGTATTAACGCTGAAGTATCCCCGTTAGACAGTTGCACTGGTCCTTCAAGTCCCACGGATTTCATTGTATCTGAAATCGCTGCTTGGGTCACAGGTTTGTTAAACGTTATGTCAAGCATCGAACCGCCCTTAAAGTCAATTCCTAAATTGAGTCCCTGCATCAAGAGGGAAATAACTCCAGGAATCAAAACTAATAACGAAAGGGCAAACCACCAATACCGTCTCTTCATAATATTAAAGTAGAGTGGATGGATCTTCTTCACTCCATCGTTAGTCTCTGGATGTCCAGTTTTCATTATACATCCCTCCTAACGCCAAACCATGTTGGGTTCATCTTAGGACTAATACCCACAATCCATCGCAGTACTTGTCGGGTAAAGGTAATACCGGTAAATAAAGTGACAACAATCCCCACGCCTAAGGTCAAGGCGAACCCTTGTATGGCCCCAGTCCCAAAGTAAAAGAGTGTTAAGGCAGCAATGAGGGTCGTTACATGAGCATCAATAACTGTTATAAATGCCCGGCTGAAACCTGATTCTACACCTGCTCTTAGGGATTTGCCAGCCCTTATTTCTTCTTTTATACGTTCATAAATAATAATATTAAAGTCTACAGCCATCCCAACCGAAAGAATAAACCCAGCGATACCTGGAAGGGTCAATACGACTCTAAACATCCAGAAAATCCAAAGAACAATAAGCCCATAGACAAACAATGAAAAATTCGCTACTGCCCCTGGTATACGATAGAAAGCTAACATAAAGACGAAGATAAAAATCAGACCATATAGTCCTGCATTAATGCTTCTGTTCAAGGAGTCTACTCCTAAAGAGGCTCCTACTTGACGTTTTTCAGAAATGCTCATACTCACAGGCAATGAACCTGAACGCATGAGAACCGCATGATTTGCAGCATCTTCCAATGTTCCATAACCGGTGATCTCTGCTTGACCGTTGAGAATCGGAGTATTCACCGTTGGGTTTGTCAAAAGGTCATCATCGAGATATACGCCAAGTCTCTGTCCCACCAGCTGAGTCGTTATGTCTCCAAACTTTTTGGCACCTTCCGACGAAAATGTCAGATTAACAACATACCCTTGTTGCTGACCTTGTCCTCCCTTAGCATCCTTGAGGTCATCCCCTTCTAATACAATATTTCCTTGAGGATCTCTAAAGGTTAACTTAGCCGTCGTTTTCAGGATATCAACTGCTTTGTCCGGATCGGTGACCCCTGCTAAATCAATTACAATTCTGTTTTTATTATAATCCGCCTGGACTATAGGTTCAGATACCCCCAGATCATTAACCCGCTTTTCGATGATCGCTTTCGCTTTGTCTATATCATCTCTTGTAATTGGAGTACCGTCTTCATTTGGCTCGGCTTGTAGCACCAAGTGTACTCCACCACGTAGGTCAAGTCCCAACAGGATGCCCTTTTCGGGATCCACAAGGGGTTTAATCGATAGCCCAACGGCTACAGCTACAAGTAGCACAAGCGCTACCAATTTGATGATGTTTCCCCGTCTCATCTGCTTTCCTCCCTTTTTAATTGAATGGGACTAGCCCATGCCAAATTCCATTATAAAACCTTCAAGTTTACAATGTCAATCTGGTAAAAACGGGAAAACACCAATTTTAGAGTAACTTTACATCATTGATCTTTAGTTCAAACCTGGTTAGTAGGAATTCAGCTGCTTTGCGGGACAAAAGCATCCGTGCTAGGAAAATCTCAAAGTACTCCATTACAGGGCATATCTCGGTATCGATGGTGAGTTCTAAAGCAATTCGCTCTTTTGGATAGACACGCAGAAAAGATCGTTCAACAGCATAATTAACTCGATCATGAATGTCAAACTTTGCTAGATCATGGTTGCGAACACGGGAACGATGAACATCGGACTTGTCAGCTAAAATCAAGGCAGCTGAAATGACGTTGACAGGGTTCCCATCCTGCTCATCATGATTCCCAATCGCTCCAATGATGATCGCAATTTCTTCTGGCAGCATCTCATGCCGTTCTAAAATCCCTGCCGCCAGAATTGCCCCTGAATGGGCATGAGCTACACGGTTTACAGCATTTCCTATGTCATGCAAGTATCCTGCAATGGCGGCTAGTTCACACTCCCTTTCGGGATGCTCCATTTTTTCTAGAATATTTGAAGCAATATGAGAGACCAAGCCTGCATGTCTAAGTCCGTGTTCCGTAAAACCAATAGCTGCGAGATGGCGGTTTCCCGCATCAATCAGAGCTTGTACATAAGGATCCGCCTTAATATCTTGCAGAGTGACTTTTGTCAACCTGAACCCCTCCCAAAATTCTCAATCGATAGCAATTGATACCCACCATTCCTAAATCATCGACCAGTCCGTAATTCGCCCAGGCACCCACGATCGCTCCCAACCCAGGTATGAGTTGGAGGGTTTTTCTAAAATCAATGGCATCTCGGTACTCCCGCTGAAATTGTTCCCAATTAACTTGCTTTATACCCTCTTTCTCTTCTGGCCAACTTTTTATGGTTTTATCCCAATTCAGAATGATTTTGTATAATTCAGGACGTTTTTCTTGGCTCGAAAAAGCTAATTGAAAGACATATAACAAAAAAAGCCGCTCTCGATAATCTTCAGTAGAAAACCCATAATTATGCGCTAATTCAAAGAGAAACCTCATTTTGATGACGATAAGGGCCGGGAAATCGGCGACAGCGAGGGTAAAACCTCCTGCTCCAGTCCCAGCCCCTTCAGCAGCAGCAATCTTTCTGTATTTCGAAAGAAGTCTCTGAGCTTTTTGATCACGTTCTTGTAACCCAATTCCATAATAGACAGGGCTATTAGGAATATACTCAAGTCCAAAGACAACCGATCTCACCAATCCTTTAACCGTTGCAGTTATTATGGTATGAACCTTTTCTGGAATAACTCTCTCATTTATTTTAGTCTGTATAACCTTTGAGGTGCGTTCCAATAATCCCGGCCTTTGTAACAATTTCCTAACCCAAACGTTTAACTCTGCTCGCACATGTTCTTCATAAGATGGCTCATGATTTCTCGGATCTCTATACAAGGGCACAGTGTCACCTCTTTTTACTCTTAATAACAGCTTAAAAGCAAGTGGTTTATGCCACTTGCTTTTATTAATAATTACTATTCTGGGCATTTATAGTTAACTTCTTTTGACAATATTTGTCCAGACTTAATTAATTGAACTCTACTTACCCTTTTCGAGCTCAATCTCACGATTTTCTACACTTACAATTCCACTTTTGGCCATTTCAATTTCTACTTTGTCCGCAATCTCTAACATAACGGAATCTTCCTTCACTTTTGTAATCTTACCATAGATTCCACCCGTTGTGATTACTTGGTCTCTAGTGCGTAGACTACTCATTAGAGCAGCCCGCTTTTTAGCCTGCTTCTGCTGAGGCCTAATCATGAGAAAGTACATAATCCCAAAAAAGACCACAAAATATAGAACTAATGTCAATGTTGATTGATCCACTTTGTATTCCCCCTTTATTTATACTTGAACTATTCACCGTATCAGGGTGAAAATCCTTCCTGATAGCTAAAAATTATAACCTCCGATCTCAGTCATCGTATCCGTAATCTGCAAAACACTTTTCACGGTACTCTGGCAGACGATCCTCCTTGATCGCTTCCCTAATTTCTAGCATTAGGATCTGTAGATAACGCAGATTATGAATCGTCATTAGTCTGAGACCTAAAATTTCGTCTGCCTTGAGCAAATGCCTTATATAAGCCCGGGAATAATTCCGACAAGTATAGCAGTCGCAGGAAGGATCAATCGGACCAAAATCCCGGGCTGATCCAGCATTGCGGACAATCACTTTACCATAACGAGTCAACGCTGTACCATTGCGGGCAATCCTCGTTGGAAGTACGCAATCAAACATGTCTATTCCCCGTATAACCCCTTCAATAAGAGCATCCGGGGAACCAACACCCATAAGATAACGTGGTTTTTCTCTTGGAAGCAAGGGAACAGTATAATCCAAAACTTCATACATCATTTCTTTTGGTTCCCCAACACTCAAACCCCCAACAGCATATCCAGGCAAGTCTAATTCCGTAATCTCTGCAGCACTCTGACGTCGAAGATCTTCATACATACCGCCTTGAACAATTCCAAATAAGGATTGAGTTTCTGTTGTTGTCAACGTATCCTTACAACGTTTAAGCCAACGAGTTGTCCTCTCTAGGGAATCCTTGGCATACTCATGAGTACATGGGTAGGGCGCACACTCATCAAAGGCCATGACCACATCAGAACCCAAAGCCATCTGAACTTGCATCGAAATTTCCGGGCTTAGGAATTGTCGTGAACCATCAATATGGGATCTAAATTCTACGCCTTCTTCCTTTATAGTCCGCAGATCGCCCAAGCTAAATACTTGAAATCCACCACTGTCGGTTAGAATTGCTCCATCCCAATTCATAAAGCGATGAAGTCCTCCAGCTTCCCGAATCAGCTCATGACCTGGACGCAAGAATAGATGATAGGTGTTACTTAAGATCATCCCTGCTCCAATTTCTTTGATTTCCTCCGGGGTAATTGTTTTTACTGTCGCTTGTGTTCCAACAGGCATGAATACCGGCGTATCCATAATTCCATGGGGCGTATGCAACTTCCCTAACCGTGCTTTTGTCCGGGAATCTTCTTTAAGTATTTCCAAATAAACCGAGGCCAAACCCTTCACTTCCTTCTTTTTTTATCATAGGAACGCAACTTAAGTGCTATGTCATCCTGAAGGAGGAACGACTGAAGGATCTAGATCCTTTGCGAACACTCAGGATGTTTCGTTGTGCCTGCGCCTCAAACCTCGTGGCTCTCACATATTAAGTGCATCGCCAAAAGTGGTATAGAACCTCCCTTGTTGCCAATACCCTTCGGCTCACACAAATACTGTCGGCTCACACAATAAACATAGAATCTCCAAAACTATAAAACCTATATTTCTCCTGAACAGCGGTTTCATAGGCTTTCAATATTAGCTCACGCCCAGCTAGGGCACTCACTAACATGACCAAGGTTGACTTAGGAAAGTGAAAGTTCGTCAAAAGGGCATCAACAACCTGAAACGAATAGCCTGGATAGATAAAAATATCCGTCCACCCTTCTCCTGGTTCAACTCTTCCTTCATGCCCCACTGATTCTAACGTCCGCGCGGCAGTTGTCCCCACTGCAATGACACGGCGCCCTTCTTGTTTAGCTCGATTAATTCGCTCTGCAGCTTCTATGTCAACTCGATAATATTCTGAATGCATATCATGTTCACGAATATCTTCTACTTTGACTGGGCGAAAGGTTCCTAAGCCGACATGGAGAAGAATCTCCACGATTTCCACGCCCTTCTTCTGGAGGTCACCCAAAAGTTCCGGCGTGAAATGTAACCCTGCCGTAGGAGCAGCCACTGATCCGCGCTCTTTAGCATAGACCGTCTGATAACGTTCTTGGTCTTCTAATTGAGCCGTGATGTACGGCGGAAGAGGCATTTCCCCGAGCTGATCCAATATGCTTTCAAAAACCCCTGTATAACTAAAACGGATCTTTCTATTTCCATTGGCCAAAATCTCCTGTAGTTCTCCCACCAAAATTCCCTGGCCTAAGCTGACCCTTTGCCCAACTTTAAGACGCTTTCCTGGTTTAACTAGAGCTTCCCAAACATCCAGTTCGAGTCTCCTAAGCAGGAGAATCTCGATTTTAACCTGAGTTCCCTCTTTTTCTCCGATTAAACGCGCAGGAATAACTCGAGTGTTATTAAGTACAAGGACATCGCCCTTACTTAACAGCAGGCTAAGATCTCTAAAGGTATGATGTGCTATCCTTCCATTTTCCCGATCAACCACCATTAACCTGGAGGTATCACGAGGCTCTACCGGATGTTGCGCAATTAAGGCTTCCGGTAAGTCAAAATCAAAATCCGAGATGTTCAATCTATCCTTCTCCTTCAGTCAAGCTTATCAGCATAGACTATATAAATCAATCTCACTCTTGCACTCTAACAGTCTACCCTGTTTTCTAGATTGGTAACGATTGTCTCCGTGACGGCATGACGAAATCACTAGAGGCTGCTTTGCCCAATAGAAATATGGTTATAGTAATACGCAATTATCTCATTATATTTATACCCCAATTGGGCCATATGATAAGCACCCCATTGAGACATACCGACTCCATGCCCCCAACCTCTGCCTTCAAAGATAAAGACCCCAAAGGGCTGGGGATCCTCACTGGTACCTAGGGATGAACTCATTACTTTGGATAACAAAGGCCCTTGTCTAGATTGATACAACTTTGCTAATTCGGAAAATCCTGAATATCCAAGTGGACCAAAAGACTCTGTAGAATCTGATTTTCGGAACAATTCCCGGTTTGTGTTAACGTCCTTAGCCTCAAATAAGCTTCCTAAAAAGGCTTCCTTGCGAATTGGCTGGCCAAAAGGATAAAACGCTTGAACAAAGGTTCTACCTTTAACCGTCTTATTTTGTCCAAATTCATCTTCTATCTGAACACTTTTTACCCTACCCGAGGGAAACTTATCAAGTGTTACCTTTCGTACTGGTCCTAAACCAAACTTTGAGCCCAAGAGCGGAGCAGAGACAATGAAACGCCATCGATTGACCGGCCCCCCAACTCCCTGGGAATAGAGATCCGGGTGAGATATATTATGGATGTCTATATTCCCCCATACATTTTGAGCGTCCTCAGTATATCCTCCACTATGGGAAGAATAAAGGGCATCAATGGGTTGCTTGGTCTTGGCATCAACAATGATTTCCCCTCGAGTAGCCTCGATTGCTTTTGAAGCCTCTCCTTCTACCTTCATGCCCGCATAAGCCTGATGTATATCCGGAGAATCTGTAATCATCTTTTTGCCATTTTCGGTCTGTCTGACAAGATAAGTGCGAGCTGCTACAGCCTGGGCCTTAAGCGCCTCCACGCCTCCTTTTGCCCACTCATTGCTCATTTCAATCGGCACAACCCCTTTTAGGTAATCCTCACTATCCAGTTGATTAATTATCCGCCAATGACCATCTTGCCAATTGAGTTGTAAACCTCCACGGTAAACTGCGTCTATACCTTCAGGTGTTTTAACATGAAGACTACCCGGGTTCGTTTCTTTGACTTCCAAAACAGACCCGCTGAAGACTTGAAATTCTTCATGATTAACTCGCAAGACAGGAGTCCATCCTCCCCAGCCAACCTGCAGAGTAGAACCCGCTGGAAACTTACGAGTTGTAGTGTCTAAAACAAGTTGATAGTCGCCCTTTTTAATATCTATTTGGACCCAACCGGCCTGACTCAGATTCCATACAAGCTCTACCGAAATCATTTTTGCTTGACAGGGTGTCGCTTGGGCCAGCATTAATATTAATGACACTATCCACAAAAAGGGTAACCGATACACAATCTGGAGCATGTTCAATCACACCCTTTTCCACATTAATCCGAATCACGTAATGGTGGGTTTATGCTCAGATTGCCCTTTTTCCTCTGCATCTATGCTCCAAATATTTTTCCAGGGAACCGAAGGGATGGTTTGTGGAGTTCATTTAGGGTTATAAAAGTAAGGGGCCATTGCACGTTCACACACGTTCCCGTTCCGCACCGCCCTATGCCATCCTAGGCGGGCGGTGCACTCGACACATCCTTGTGTCAGCGCTCTCTCGTTGGATTCCAAGGAATTGCGCCAACCTCTAGGTTGTTCAGAAAGTGAACCTAGGCTCAATAAACTCTTCAGAATCGACACTCGCTTTATCGTGAACTCCTCTAATGTGTTCACTTAGCAATGTCCCCTTATTTCTGTTCGTGAGATGGGTCACATTAATCCTGGAAAAGGATCGTTTCAGTCCTGCTCTGAGGAAGTGAAAAGCCTAAATGCTGATAGGCTCTTGCAGTGGCCATTCGTCCCCGGGGAGTACGTTGCAAAAATCCCATTTGCAGTAAAAAGGGTTCAACTACATCTTCTAGCGTCACAGATTCTTCTCCAATGGTTGCAGCAAGTGTCTCTAACCCCACCGGACCACCAGCAAAGGTCATAATAATCGTCTTTAATGCTTTCTGGTCAATCTGGTCCAAGCCCTCTGGATCAACATCTAAGCGATTTAGTGCTTCTCTGGCTATTGTCTGATTAACAGTTCCGTCTTCCCAAACTAGAGCAAAGTCTCTAACTCTCTTTAATAAGCGGTTTCCAATCCTTGGCGTACCACGAGAACGTCGGGCAATTTCCTCCGCACCATCCTCAGTAATACTCAAACGCAGTATACTTGCTGTTCGTGAAATGATTGCCTTTAAATCCTCTACTTCATAGAATTCCAGACGGCTGATAACCCCAAAACGATCACGCAAAGGAGAGGTTAGCTGGCCTGCTCGGGTTGTAGCTCCTACTAAGGTGAATGGAGGAAGAGACAAGCGGATGGAACGGGCACTCGGTCCTTTTCCGATTACAATATCTAGACACCCATCTTCCATAGCGGAATAGAGGATTTCTTCCGTCGTACTGCTTAAACGGTGTATTTCATCGATAAAAAGAACATCCCTTGGCTCTAAGGCGGTTAGAATCGCTGCTAAGTCTCCAGGACGTTCAATAGCTGGACCGGAAGTTGTTCGAATGCTTACGCCCATTTCGGCTGCAATAATATTTGCTAGAGTGGTTTTTCCCAAGCCGGGCGGTCCATATAATAAGACATGATCTAGCGCTTCTCCACGAGTCGACGCGGCTCGAATAAAGACACTTAAGTTATCTTTGACCTTTTTCTGCCCTATGTAGTCACTTAAGCGCTGAGGACGCAGTACTTCCCCTTCAGTATCTGCAGGTTGTTCTTGTGGCGCAACCAGACGCTCAGTCATAGTCTAGCCCCCCCTCTTGTCAGACTAAATTTAACTTCTTGGTGCGAGTAAACGCAAGGCCTTCTTTACCTGTTCTTCAGTCGTTAATTCACCACCGACTTTTAGGACCTGACCAAGGGTCTGTCTTGCTTCGTCTAATCCAAAGCCTAAGGCCAATAAGGTTTGTAATGCCTCAGATTGTGTGTTCGTAGAAGGTTCGGAGTACGAGACACCTTCAGCTTGAAGTGAATTATGCCCCCTAAACTTTTCTTTAAGTTCAAGGATGAGTCGTTGTGCCGTTTTTTTGCCAATGCCAGGGACCTTCGTCAATAAACTAAGATTTTCACTAGCAATCGCACTTTCAATCTGAACCGCGCCAAAGGTTGAAAGGAGGGAAATAGCTGCTTTAGGACCAATACCTGAAACACTTAACATTTGAAGAAAGAGTTGCTTTTCTTCAAAGGAGGAGAACCCATAAAGGGATAGATCATCTTCACGCATAACCACGTGGGTATACACGACAAGTTCCTGTCCTGGGTGTGCTTTTGCCAATAGTCCATAGGGCACAGTAAGCAAGTACCCTGTTCCTTGTACATCGATCACTAAACGTTCAGATTGTATCTCCCAAACTTTACCTCGCAACATGCCAATCATCAGAATTCCCCCATTCTGCGGTTCAAAACATAGCTATGGGCATGACAGATCGCAACCGCTAGAGCATCTGCTGTATCGTCTGGCTTCGGAACTTCATCTAGCCCTAATAATCCTCTTACCATTTGTTGGACTTGTTTTTTTTCAGCTTTCCCATACCCTACCACAGCTTGTTTGATCTGCAAGGGGGTGTATTCATAAATCGGAATACCATGTTGGGCACCAGCCAATAAAACGATACCCCTTGCGTGTCCTACTGCTAAAGCAGTAGTTGTATTTCTATTAAAAAATAACTCTTCCACCGCAATGTGATCCGGTTGATGTACACTCAGAAACGGGTCAATTTGTTCATACAACATCAATAAACGCTCTGCCAAAGGGGTATGAGCCGGCGTTCGCCAACAAGAATAAGCAAGGGCGTTTAAGCTATTTCCTTTTTGTTCAATTAAGCCATAACCCATAATGGCAGTTCCTGGGTCAATTCCTAAAATAATCATGTTCGTCTTCCTTTCAGTCTTTGTAGATTTCGACAGAAGACGGATGATTCCCTTTCTCTCTTCTCTAATCTGTTTTTACTCCAGCCACAGGGAATTCTTGTGCAGTATCAATAAAGGATTGAACTTCATCTAAAGAGTAGAATTCGACCGTCGGGGCCATATCTAAAATCTCCTTTGGCCAAGACTCAACATTTAATCCCGTGACAATTACATTGCCGCTCTCACCTGGCTTTCCTTCAATCACGGAAAGCACCCCTTGGTCAAATCCAAAATGATAACTTTCACTTCCCGAATTAATTGCTACTATGCTTTCTGGATTCAACGTATTCAATGCGGAATGGGCGCGATGATTCGTGGACCACCATAAGGTTGCAACAGGTACCAGGCAACCAATTCCCACGCCTATTATAAGAACCATACTCATGACTTTCCACCTGGACATAATGAAAAACCCTCCTGACATTGTCTTCTTGGCTATAGTCTTGCCAGGAGGGCTTAATTTAATCGTCTTCAGCTATGGTGGATTTGAATGAACTTAGTAATCGTCATACATTAGAAGTCAAGACCATCCGCCAATTCGAAATTGGAATAGACTCCTTGTGAATCATCATGATCCTCTAACTTATTCATCAAATTAACCAGTTTACGAGCTTGTTCTGGGTCAGTGATTTCAATAGAATTTTGTGGAATGGGGCTAAGTTCCGCTTCATTAACCGAGATATTCTGATCGAGAAGGGCTTGACGCACAGCCTCCATATCTTGAGGAGTCGTATAGACAACAAATCCTTCTTCATCTGCTTCAAAATCCTCAGCTCCTGCATCTAAGGCAGTCAACATTAAATCATCTTCGCTTAGTTTTAGGCCCTCACGCAGGATTCTCAGCTGCCCTTTGTCTTCAAACATCCAGCCTACACTGCCGGTCTCCCCCATATTTCCACCATTCTTGGAAAAAATATGACGTACTTCCCCAGCAGTTCGGTTACGATTATCCGTTAAGATATCGATCATAATGGCTACCCCACCCGGACCGTATCCTTCATAACGCAGCTCTTCATAATTTGCCCCTTCTGTCCCACCAGCCCCTTTTTGAATGGCCCTTTGAATATTTTCATTTGGCAGGTTTTGGGCTTTAGCATTTTCTATGGCAATTTTTAAGCGAAAGTCGTTAACGTCTCCTCCACAAGCACGGGCAGCAATTAACAACTCTCGACCCAGCTTCGTGAATATTTTACCCTTTTGAGCATCAGCCTTACCTTTTTTATGTTTAATGTTTGACCACTTTGAATGTCCCGACATGTTGTTAAAGCCTCCTTATGCTAATCTTAAATAGTTTAGCACAAGCTAATTTCTCTTGTAAAGGTGTATTAGGCAAACAGGAGTGGTTACATGCAATATTTAGCAATCACTTCCAAATTGCATACTATTTGCTCCGGTTTTGGACAAATCCAACTGGGGACCCAAAAAGATTTATAAACTCTATGGCAATACCTTCTGGCAGGGCATTGTTATCAGATACATCAACAATATCATAAACAATATCTATTCCTACATTTTCTGATTTCCCCACTGAAATAATTTCAACTTTTTGCCCTTTTGGGGGTATGATTGTAGCGTAGTTTTTAAATCCACTATCCATAACACCACAGGATGGGTTCCCTGAGTCATTTTGACTCTCTATTTTTTGAATCTCTTCCTTGGCAACGATTTGCTCTAGTGATACTTCTTTATATGAAATCTTGTTACCAAAAGAAACTGAACCCCAATATACTGCACCAAATATAATCGCTCCAACCAAAACTACAGAAAAGACAATCGCAAACCTCAGTTTAATCGTTTCATTCATCCCTCTCACCTATCTTAAAAAGACTACGCAATTCCTCGATGTCTGTGACAGAATACCGGCAGCTCCAAAAAAGAGCTCCTTTGGAGAAACACAGGGACAGGTGCGGTGTTTCAATACCGAAACACCACACCTGTCCCCCTGTTTCATTTAGCGGTTGCTGAAAAGTTCAGTGCTCAAATAACGTTCTCCTGTATCCGGGGCTAGGACAACGAGGTTTTTGCCTTCCCCTAAAGTTGCGGCAACTTGGAGAGCTGCGCTGATTGCTGCTCCAGAAGAAATTCCTACCAAAAGTCCTTCTTCCCGTGCCATACGACGCGCTGTATCCATGGCATCCTCATTGCTCACTTGAACAACTTGATCTAAGATCGTCTTGTTTAAAACGTCTGGTATAAATCCCGCACCAATTCCTTGAATTTTATGTGGTCCTGGTTTTCCGCCTGAAATAACCGGTGAAGCGGCCGGTTCCGCCCCGATGATCTTTATTTCCGGAAGCCGGGCTTTTAAAACCTCACCAACCCCAGTGATTGTCCCTCCTGTCCCGATTCCAGCGACAAAAGCATGGATATCCTTCAACTGGTCAAGAAGTTCTAACGCTGTACTCTTTCTATGAGCTTCTGGATTAGCAAGATTTTCAAACTGTTGCGGCATGAAGTAATCCGGGTTCTCACTGAGCAAGCGTTTTGCTTCGGTGATTGCCCCATTCATTCCTTGGGCCCCAGGGGTTAGAACAAACTCTGCACCATAAGCAGACATAAGCATCCGTCGTTCAACGCTTAAGGAATCAGGCATGACCAAAATCAATCGATACCCCCGGGCAGCTGCGATCATCGCTAATCCAATCCCCGTATTCCCGCTTGTAGGCTCAATAATTGTTCCGCCAGGACGAAGCACCCCTCGTTCCTCGGCATCCTTGATCATTCCCCAAGCAATACGGTCTTTGACACTCCCGCCAGGATTAAAAGACTCAACTTTAACATAGATGTTAGCCATACCTGGTTGAACCAAACGCTGCAGACGAATCAAAGGGGTCTTCCCAATTAAGTCTGTAATGTTATCTACAACCCTCACATCAAATACCCCATTTCATATCAAATTACTATGGTTTAATGATAGCAATCATTAAACCCTTTGTCAAGTCTAGACAAGGGGACGGTTCTTAAGTCGTTCTTCTACTTCTATCACTAGGGCTTCAATCTGATGAGGCAGAGGGATGCGGTGTACACCTATGAGCTGAATATTTCCACGTTGGATGGGGAGAAGTAATTTATCTGCTTTGCTGCCTGAAATTGCTGTAGCCATATTCGCCGTAATCTCTCCTAGTAGGCCATAGACCATCATAATAGCTACCGAGCCCACAATAATGTCTACCCGCTCCACATTATAACAAATGGCCGATTCTCCAGATGCACCCTCTGTTGCTCCAGCGCGTAGCATTGCCCCGGTTGCCAGTGCATTCGTACCTAGTGCAAGGATATTCAACTCAGGGAGTCTTTTGCGCAACTGTTCGACAATGTGTTTGCCTATACCCCCACCCTGTCCATCGATAACTGCTATCCTCATAATACCGCCTCATACTTTCTAACAAATCCGGGGAAGGTGTTCACCCTCGAGCATACCAACAATACGTTTCCCCCCGAGAAACGTTTCCAAAAGCACGAGCCCTGATTTTCCTTCTTGAACTCGTCCGATGCGAGCTGCCTTTCGGCCCAATGGGTGAGCCTGCATGTTCAAGAGTACTTGATCAGCAATGTCTGATGCCGCAATGACTAGCACTTTTCCTTCATTTGCTAAATAAAGGGGATCCAGTCCTAACATCTCACAGGCACCTTGTACGCTGGGAGACACAGGTAATTGTTCTTCATTTAAAAGCATACTCACTCCGGCCTGTTGGGCTAATTCATTGAGAGTAGTTGCCACGCCGCCACGGGTAGGGTCTCTCATACATTTAACTCCCGGCAGATAAAAAGCATCAATCAAGTTATTTAAAGGGGCACAGTCACTAAGTACAGGAGTCTGGAATTCCAACCCTTCACGCTCCGACAAAATTGCAATCCCATGATCTCCTATCGTCCCGCTAATCAAAATCTCATCACCGGACTTTATCTGATCCGGGCCTACTAAACGATCTGTAATATACCCTATCCCAGTCGTATTTATAAATACCTTATCAGCGTTTCCGCGTTCCACAACTTTTGTATCTCCACTTACAATAACTATTCCGGCTTCAGCGGCTGTCTCAGCAACACTTTTAATAATCTGTTCCAATTCATCCATGCCCAGACCTTCTTCTAAAATAAGGGCAAAGGTTAAAAACTTAGGAATTGCACCACTAACCGCCAGATCATTGACCGTGCCACAGACTGCTAGCTTACCAATATTCCCGCCTCGAAAAAATAAAGGCGACACCACAAAAGAGTCCGTGGTTACGGCGAGTTGCTCTTGGCCAGGCAACAGTACTGCATCATTCATTTGATCTAAGTACTTATTTCCAAGATGTTTTTGAAAAAGGTCACGAATTAGTTCGTGGCTCAGTCGTCCACCGCTTCCATGGGCTAACATAATGCGTTCCATTCAATCCACACTCCTTTGAGAGTAGCGGTGATAAGCCGCACAAGACCCTTCCGTCGAAACCATGCAAGGGCCAATGGGCTTCATCGGCGTACAGTGTTTAGCGAACAAGGGACATTGTGTGGGATAGATGAGCCCCCTTAATACATCACCACAACGACACCCCGGTGTTTCCGGTGAATTAAACGTGGGTAAGGAAAATTTGCGTGCTGCATCCCAAAGACTGTATTCCTCCCGCATACCCAAGCCGCTTTGTGGTATAAGCCCTATACCTCGCCAGGACGCATCGACCGGTTCAAAAACCCGCTCAATGAAATTCTTGGCCTTAGGATTCCCCGCAGCCTTAACCACACGTTGATATTGGATTTCGATATCTGAACGTGCCTCTTCACGTTGACGCAGAAGCATAACAATCCCTTCTAAAATATCAAGAGCGTCAAATCCTGTCACTGCTCCGGGTAAACCATAGTCTTTGGCCATAAACTCAATCGGTTCGATTCCGATAATTGAGCAGACATGACCAGGATGAAGAAAGGCATTAACAGCCAATTGGTCATCCTCCGCCAACAGTTTTAAAACCGGGGGAACGACTTTGTGCATGGATAGCACAGAATAATTCTTGATTCCTTCTCGTTTCGCAATTTCTAAGCTTACCGCAACGGTTGGGATCGTGGTTTCAAACCCAACCCCTAAAAAAACAACCTCTTTATCAGGATTTCTACGGGCTAGTTCCAGAGCATCTTGAGTTGAATAAACAATTCGAACGTCCGCCCCCTCCGCTCTTAGTACCTGCAAACTTTTGTCCGTACCCGGTACTCTAATCATGTCCCCGAAGGTTGCAGTAATAACCTTCGGCTGGGCAGCTAAATACAGATAACGGTCAATATCACTGCTATCCGTCACACAGACTGGACAGCCCGGACCAGAAATTAAGCGCACCGTGTTTGGCAGCAGCTCTCGAATAGCGTTTTTAGCTATGGTGACCGTATGTGTTCCACAGACCTCCATGATTGTATACGGACTCTTAGCCAGCTCCTTGATCTCTGCTTGATAGTCACCCGCCTTAGTCAGTAAATCCTTACTCCTCTTCTTCATAGGCTTTGGCTACCTCCAACAAAAGTTCTTCTGTTTCTTTCGCACTCTCGTCGTCAATTATTCCAATGGCAAATCCTGCATGAACTAATACATAATCACCCAGTTTAACCTCCGGTACTAAGTCTGTACTAATAATCCGTTCGTTTCCCATCATATCCACTTGAGCAATTGATCCCTTCAGCGTAACTACTTTGGCAGGAATGGCTAAACACATTTCACAACACCTCATTCGCTATTAATAGTTGTCCGAAGGCCAGTCCACCGTCCCCGGGAGGGAGTGTGCGAGACCGCAAGACTCTAATCCCTTTTTCTTTACAGTTCGACAGCACTGCTTCAGTTAATAGCTTGTTCTGGAATACCCCTCCGGTTAAAACCAAAGGACCACTCTCAACATCTAAGCGCACTGCCAAATCAACGATAGCTTGGGCAAGGGTAACATGGAAGCGATAGGCAATTTTTTCGGGACTCACGCCCTTAAGAAGGTCATAGACTAATTCTTCAAGAAGTACTCCGACACCAAGAATAAAAACCTCGTTTTCTACCCTAACTTCATAAGGATAAGAAAACTGTTCGTATTTGTTTTGGTATTGTTTGTTGGATTTAAAAAACCTTACTGCTGCACTTTCTAGTTCTATTGCGGCTTGTCCTTCATAAGTAACCTTTGTACAAGTACCCAACAATCCACTGACTGCATCAAAGAGCCGCCCTGCACTTGAGGTTTGAAAGACCTGAACTCCAGTCTCAAGTTGACGATCTAGGATTTGCCGTTCGAGTGTAGAAAGGGATGACCATAGGTGCTTCGTCTTATCCCACGTCTCATCTGTTAAAAGAGTCCTAAGATAAGAATAAGCAATGCGCAGAGGGTGTTTTGCACCTACATCTCCCCCCGGCAGCCCCAAATACTCAAGATGAGCTTTGCGTTCATAGCCCAAGGAATTACCATACAGAAATTCAAATCCCCAGATGCAACCATCCTCTCCCAAACCAGTTCCGTCACAGATAACTCCGAGGGTCGGTTCTGTTCTATCCCATTCTCCTAACACACTGACAAGATGAGCGTGATGATGCTGTACAGATTGTTTGGGCCAAGGCTGTTCCAGGGCAAATCTCGTCATTTGGTAGTTTGGATGCATATCGTAAGAAAGTAAACTTGGGGTTATGTTGACAACTCGTTGAAAGGATTCTAGTTCTTGGTGAAAGCGCTGGAAATTTTCGTACCCTTCCATATCTCCTAGGTACTGACTGACAAAAGCCCTATGCCCCTTTGCCAGACAAAAAGCATTCTTAAGATCTCCGCCAACAGCTAGTTGTGGGACCTTGACGTGATAGGCCGACATTAAGATAGGTAAGGGAACATAGCCACGGGCACGTCGAAAAAAAACCTCTTCCTCTCCGATGACTTGAACAACTGAGTCATCACAAGGATGAAATATGTCTCTATCATGGATAAGGAAAAAATCTGCGATTCCCTGTAAGGTTTCCAGGGCCTCCTCATTTGTATAAATAAGGGGACGTCCACTCAAGTTAGCACTTGTGATGACCAAAAAATCAGATGGCCCTTCAAAGAGTAGATAGTGTAAAGGAGTATAGGGAAGCATGAACCCTAAAGTATGTAAACCTGGCGCAATCTCCTCTGGTAAAGAATCAGTGCTTTCCTGCTTACGTTCCAGAACAACAATAGGGGCAGCAGAACTTCTTAACAACTTCTCTTCCTTAGTACTAATATTGACTTCGTTTCGCGCTTTTGCGATAGACCGAGCCATAACAGCAAAGGGCTTAGCTCCCCGTTCTTTTCGTTCCCTCAAACGACGAACAGCCTTAGTATTTTGGGCATCGCAAACGAGATGAAACCCACCTAGACCTTTGACTGCGATTATCCCGCCTTGCGCAAGCTGATCTAGCCCTATACCTGGAAGCGGTTTACCGAGATCGTCCATGAGTTGAAGCTTTGGTCCGCAATTTCCACAAGCAACTGGCTGGGCATGAAAACGTCGATTTTTCGGATTCTTATAATCCATTGCACAGGTCTTGCACATTTGAAATTTAGACATTGTTGTTAATGCACGGTCATACGGAATATCACGAATAATCGTATAGCGAGGGCCACAATTTGTGCAATTTGTAAGCGGAAACTGGTAAAACCGACTCTTAGGATTATCCATGTCTCGAAGGCAATCTTTACATGTGGCAACATCCGGCGAAATCAAAACATCTGCCTCGGACTCTGTCTCACTCTCACTCTCAACTATTTCGAAGGTTCCATAATGTTTAATCCCAATCTCCTCGGATCGTGCTATCAGGATTTGAGCCAGAGGAGGGGCCTCCGTCCTTAAACGCTGATAGAACAGGTCCAGGTTATTTCCCTCTGCATGGATGGTTACACCATTGCTCGAGTTATTCACCCAACCCTTAATACCTAGTTCTTCTGCAAGTTTAAAAACAAACGGTCGAAAGCCTACCCCTTGAACGATGCCATTAAAATAGATAGCCTTTGCGTTTAGTTTCATAATATAAAAAACCAGCTTTCAATTAACAATACATTTTTTTAATTATGGGATAACTCACTTCATATGGGTATCCCCATATCTCGTTTGGTGACGATAGTCTCCACTGTTAACTATCGTCACCGAAGTATTGATGCTTTAGCGTTAGGTCACGTTCACTATATTACCCCTATTGTACATGTCTAACTCTAACTCCTTCAAGTACATTATTATAACAAATATTTCGACAAGCACCTGCCATCAGAATTTCTAATTACTAAATAATATAATTAAATTGCTAATTTTCAAAATATTCTTAAGTAAACAAAGGGAATCATATCTATTTTGAAGAATATATGTAAAATATATCTTTTTAAACTTTTTTGTAGATGAAGGAACGATTCAAATTCAGGAGGTGTTCTGCAAAGTATGGGTAATTTTGATTTACTCAAAGTTAAAGGGATCTCTCGGCGTGATTTTATGAAAGTAATTGCAGCAACAACAGCAGCACTCGGATTACCAGAACTTATAGTCCCTCAAGTAGCTAACGCAGCAGAGCAGGCACTAAAGAAGCCACCTGTTATCTGGTTAGAAGGGATGGATTGTACCGGGTGCACAGAATCTGCCATTTCTACCTTAAATCCTTCACCTGCTGAACTCATTTTAGACATGCTATCCATTCGTTATCACGAAACCATTATGGCTGGGTCTGGTTATACCTCAGAGGAAGCGTACCATGAAGCTCTTAAAGAAAAATTTGTTCTCGTTGTAGAAGGATCCTCTCCTGGTACAAAAGAGCAAGACCGTTTCTGTATGATTGGGGGTAGACCATTCCGTGAAATTCTTATTGAATCAGCTCAGAAGGCCCAGGTGATTCTCGCCATCGGAAGCTGTGCCTCTGAGGGGGCTGGAATTCCGGGAGCGTGTGCATCTGGTGCCGTAGGTGTGGCAGAACTCCTCAGAAACGAGGGGATTGACAAACCAGTCATTAATCTCCCCTGTTGCCCTGTCAAACCTACAACTCTAATTGGCACAATTCTATACTACTTAACTTATCAAAAAGCCCCAGAGCTTGATTCCCAAAATCGACCGGTAGCCTTTTATGGCAGTTTACTACATGACAACTGTCCACGGCGCGGTCACTTCGAGAATGGAAACTATCTTACAGATTGGAATGACCCTCTGCAAAAAGAGTATTGTCTGATTTTAAAGGGATGCAAAGGTCCTAAAACTTATACAGATTGTGCCCAAGTATGGTGGAATGACAACGCCAACTTCTGTATTAATGCTGGATCTCCCTGTTCCGGATGTTCAGAAAAAGAGTTTTATAATGGATTCAGCCCGCTCTACTCCAAACAAGAAATGTTTAAGCTTCCAGGTATCGGTCAAGTCGATGCAGATACGGTTGGGACCGTTATTGGTGGAGCTGCAGCAATAGGTCTTGGAGCCCATTTAATTGCTACAGCAGCCAGCGGAAGACTGAGCAATAAGGATCATAAGGAGGACATGTAGATGGCTAAAGTTGTTATTGATCCCTTAACACGCATTGAAGGACACTTAAGGGTTGAAGTAGAAGTCGAGAATGGTAAAGTCGTTGACGCTCATGTCATAGGGACCATGTACCGGGGGATAGAAGCAATGCTCCGCGGACGTGATCCTCGAGATGCTACGTATGTTACAGAACGAGTCTGCGGAGTTTGTGCTGGTTCCCATGGCTGGGCATCCTCTCTTGCCCTAGACAAAGCCTTTGGAGCAAATGTTCCAGCCGGTGGCAGACTTATCAGAAATCTGATTATTGGAGCTATGTATCTGCATGATCATCCCTTGCATTTTTATCATCTGAGCGCTCTGGATTATATAGATGTAATGGCTGTTGCTCAATATCAAGGGAAAGACCCTGGCCTTCTGGCAGTTAAAGATAAACTTGTTAAACTCGTTACAGCCGGCGATACTGCTCCCCTAACCCCGCGCTACAAGCCCGATGACTTCAGCGTCAACGATCCAGAATTGGTGACCATGGCCGTTGCGCACTACTTAAAGGCTCTGGAGATGCAGGCGAAGGCTAAAAAGATGTCCGCGTTATTTGCCGGAAAGCAGCCCCACCAATCTTCAATCGTTGTTGGCGGCGTAACGATGCTTCCCAATATTCAAATCGTTGAGCAATTCCGTTCCATGCTTTATGAGCAGCTTGAATTTATTGAGAAAACATACTTGCAAGATGTGTTAACCTTTGGCACAGGGCCACTTCTGCCCTTAGCCCAAGCGGGTGTCGGCGGAGGGAGTCCTAACTACCTTTCTTATGGTGGCTTTGCCCGTGATGATGCTGGAAAAGATTTATTCTTTAAAGCAGGCGTGATCATGGATGGTAACTTAAGTAATATTATCCCAGTCGATGAGGCTAAAATCACTGAAGACGTCCAATACTCTTGGTATAAGGCCAGCGCTAATGGAAAAACCCCCTATACCGAGGATACGGTGCCTGATCTAGATAAAAAGGGTGCCTACACCTTTGTTAAAGCTCCTCGCTATGATGGCAAACCGATAGAAGTTGGACCTCTGGCCCGGATGCTCGTTATGCAGCCAAAAGGTCTTATGGAAATCATCGCCAAGTATAGTATTAAGCCGGGTGCTGTCGCACGTCACGCTGCACGCGCTTATGAAACTCTCCTAATGGCCCAAGATATGTTCAATTGGTTAGATGCCTTAGAAAAGGAGATGGGTTCTAAGGAATTCCGCATTCACGACACAGATCATTGGAATCCCCC
The DNA here is from genome assembly GCA_003513495.1 of Desulfosporosinus sp. Lineage (GTDB taxonomy): Bacteria > Bacillota > Desulfitobacteriia > Desulfitobacteriales > Desulfitobacteriaceae > Desulfosporosinus. Next base: position 15,046 of record DOPM01000058.1, on the reverse strand, counting down.
AGCTACCGGGCAAGGTGCGGGTATGACCGAAGTACCTCGGGGTTCACTTGGTCACTTTATCAAGGTTGCAGATCACAAAACAGAGAATTATCAAATGGTTGTTCCGACCACTTGGAATTTCTCACCTAGAGATGATAAGGGAATCCGTGGTCCGGTTGAGCAAGCTCTGATTGGAGTGCCTGTACCTGACCTGGATAATCCTGTCAACATTGTCCGAGTCGTTCGTTCCTATGATCCCTGCCTTGCCTGTGCAATTCACCTTATTAATCCAGTAACCAACGATATCAAGAAATTCCAGATCGGCTGGTAGTGAAGGAGGGAAGCACATGTCTAGCCAATTAGACTTAGATCACCCATTGTTTCAGCGCGTTAGCCACTGGATCAATCTAATCAATTTTTTGATATTAACAATTACCGGTTGGTTTATTCATTCCCCTTATCCTGGAATGCCCATGAATCTAATGCGTAATTTACATTTTATATTTATGTATCTCTTAATAATTAATGGCATTGTCCGTTTCTATTATTCCTTTTTTGGCAAACATAAAGATTATGACACCTTCTTCTTTAACTCACAAGATGTCAAAACAATCTGGCCCCAAATCAAGTACTACCTATTTATCGGTAAGCACCCAAAAACCGGAAAATACAATCCCCTACAAAAAATGGCCTATATTGCCTTACCGATTATGGCAGTGGTTCAAGCTGTGACAGGGTTCATACTGTACAGGCCAGAACAATTGTCTGGTGCTGCCAGTTATTTTGGGAGTTTAGCTGCGGTTCGAGGATTTCATTACCTCCTTATGTGGTTATTTATCGCCGTGATCGCCGTTCATGTTTATCTTGTTTTCACTTCAGCCTATGAGCAGTTTTTATTCATGTTCTTCGGCAAACGACGAAAGGAGAAGAGCATATAATAATGCAATCACCAAGAATTATGGTGATGGGAGTAGGAAATATCCTCTTATCAGACGAGGGTTTGGGCGTTCGCTTTTTAGATGAATTGACAAAGCTAGAGCTTCCTGAAAATGTAGAGGTTCTCGAAGGGGGTACAGCAGGCCTTGAACTCGTTCATCTAATCCAAGATGTAGACTTTCTGATTATTGTCGATGCCTTAAATGCTAACGCTGAGCCAGGGGCATTATTCCGCTTTCAACCAGGAGACCTCCAAGTAATCCCAGAACAATATGAAGTTTCATTTCATCAAATTGGCATCGTAGAAGTTCTCGCCATGGCTAATGTATTAGGGCAAGCTCCACATACCTTAATTTTTGGTATCCAGCCTAAAAGCTTAGAATGGGGACTCGAAGTAAGCCCAGAGATCTTGGCACTATTTCCTCGTCTTTCGGAATTAGTTCGCAAAGAAATTGATTCCATACTGCACGAAGGGAAATTTACATCGGCATAAAATCGAAGAGCCTTTCACCACTTTAAGAATAAAGTGAGTGTAAGGCTCTTTAATATCACTATGATTACCTTAGTTAGCGTCCGGATCTCCACAATAGAATCAGAATTCTCTTCCTTGAACTATAAGTTTTGGTCCTTGAAATTTAAAACCTCTTGATTCAGCCAACTAATCCATTGACTAAGCCCATTACCATTACGACAAGATACTTCGAAAATCCGTATGTGTGGATTAATCGCTAGAATATCTTGTTTCATGATCTCCATGTTCACGTCAGTCAACGCTTCAAGATCCATTTTATTAAGAACAACCGCTTTTGCATTACGGAAAATTACGGGATATTTAGAAGGCTTGTCATCCCCTTCAACAATACTTAACACAATGACCTTAAATGCTTCACCAAGATCAAAATCAGCGGGGCATACTAAGTTTCCGACGTTTTCAATAATCATTAGATCCATGGCATTCCAATCAAACTCCGGCAGAACCTTACTGACCATTTTGCTGTCAAGATGACACCCTCCACCAGTATTAATCTGAATGACTGGTATGTCATGGGTAGCAATGCGATCTGCATCCTTACTGGTAAAAATATCTCCCTCGATAACTCCCACTTGCAAACTTTTAGTTAACAGAGGCAGTGTCTTTTCTAGGAGTGTGGTTTTTCCTGCTCCCGGTGAGCCAATAATATTAATTGCTAAACATTGACTCTTACGGAAAAAGGCACGATTTATTTCTGCCTGGGTATCATTTGAACTAAGTAAATTAGCCATTACTTCTATTTCACGACGGTTAGATTCCAGCAATTATTCCACCTCCAGGCTTTCAAGTAAAAGTTCCTCGCCTTGAATTATTTCAATGCTTGTATTCTGACAGTTTGGACAAAGAAAAAACATACTTTTAACATTAAACTCCTGATGACAGTTACGGCAGCGAGCTTGCACAGAAACGCGCTCTATTATCAGCTCCGCTCCTTCACAGATGGTATCCTTGCTATAAGCTTCAAAGGCCATTTGAAGGGCATCTGGTTCCGCATTCGTTAGTTCTCCGACTTTAAGTTTAACCTGGAGTACTTTCTCTACGTTATGCTGGGAGATCGTCTGTTCAATGACTTCAAATACTCCTCCCATTAAAGACATTTCATGCACATCATTTCTCAGTTAAGAAAACCCGGAAAAACTTAACTATCCTTTCCTAGTATTCTTTCCCTTTCCAAGTTTATAATTCAAGGTTAGGGCCCCTAGAACAAGTACACTGACCGATACTCCTCCTAATAACAGCCAGATACTAAACAACCCTTAACTTATAAATACTTCGACAGGACGTGTAGATATCCTTTAGGTGAACCTTTAAAAATGCAGAATCATCAGATACCTCATTTAAATTTACCTATACAGTCCTTGGAATAAATTATGTAATTGTTACATGAATAGAGTCCTTCTTGATGGTTAGTATAATACTGTGCTAAACAACTGAAAAAGGAGGATGGTCATATGAGTCGAAATACACCTGAAGTTCCGGAATCCGAAAAACAGTTGGACGAACTTAAGTGGGAAGTAGCCGAAGAGCTCCATTTAGACGACGATATTCAAGAAAAAGGGTTTGCAAACATGACAACCCGAGAAGTTGGTCAAATTGGTGGAAATATGGTCAAAAAAATGATTAGCTTCGCAGAGAAAGAAATGGCGGAACAAGGTTCGGATATTATAGATTAGGATCAAGAGCTAAAAATTGCAAGGGACAACGTTTTTAACGTGTCCCTTGTCTTATTTAGGTACGTTTACCTTTTTATATCTATTTCACAGACTCCTAATTCTAATCTAAAGAAAAGCAAAGCTTTTCGTTGTAATACTTTCTATGCAGTATAGGGGTTTGGTTATTATAACCTTACTCGACATACGGTATCGTAAGTGGACCAAGTGGTAATACTGCAATACTCATTTCTTCACCATATTTACTAACTAGGTCCTTTAGCGTCTGTTCAATATTGTTCGTAGGAGTAAGATTAGCAATCTTTGTTGATTCTTCTGGTAACAAAGAATAGAGGTAGACATCTGCCCACTCCTGAATCATAGCCAGGCGTTGGGCTTCCCACTGATCAAACATTTGAAAGGTTGGTTCATTAATCATTTCCAGAAGCTCTTTTGGTGAGTTGCGCATTTGTAGTATTTGAACGAAGTTTCCATGTTCGGGCATGCCTTCGCTGCATTCAGCAGCGCAGATAATTGTACCACCTTGTTTGACAATCATTCGTGCAGCATCCATGCCCTTTACAGCCTGATATAGGTTCTGATCAAGAGGGTAACCCGCATTTGTTGTAATTACAACATCATAACGCTGATCACATTTAATCATGGCTTGCTCTTTGACATAAGCACATCCAATAGCATGAGCCTCAACCAATTCACCGGCAAAGACATTTGTAATCTCTTTCTCTCCATTTAGAGCTACATTTAGAAGAAAATCCGGTTTGCAAAAATTATTGACTTCTCTGGTCATTTCTTGAAGAGGATTATTGTCTAATTTCCCCCAAGTTGCCATAGGATGTCCAATCATTTTGGCGTTATGGAAGGTCAGAATCGTTTCAATTCCCGCTACACCAGGCATAATTCCTTTAGGTCCACCAGAAAAACCCGCAAAAAAATGCGGCTCGATAAACCCTGTTACAATTCTAAAATCTGCCTCGACATATTCTCTATTTAAATATACTTCACAGCCAAAGCTACTTGTGCCTAGATGGGAGAGTTCCGATTTCTCGTGACAATGATGATTCACAATCCGTACAGTATTTACAACTGTTTTACCTAACATATCGATGAACTCTTCTCTTGTTTGGTCACGATGAGTTCCAAGTCCGTTTAAAATCGTAATGTTTTCTATAGCAACATGGGAGAGTTCCTCAAGTAACCAGGGAACGAGTTTATGGTTTGGTGTTGGTCTGGTAATGTCACTAATTACTATAACAACCCTATCAGTTGACTTAACCATTTCTCGAAGAGGTTTTGTACCTATAGGGTTTCGAAGGGCTTCAACTACAAGATCGTGGTCATCCTTGGGTAATTTCATGTGTTTTGGTTCAACAATTCTTGTATGTTCTGGAACATTGATATTTAACCCCGTCTTACCATAGGCTAAAGAAACATCCATAGTCTGTTCTCCTTTTTAAGTAATATTGCTTTAATAATATGTATAGAAAAGTTATTATTGCTCTTCTTATAGATAAGAACTATAAACTTAATGACATGGATTTCAATTCCTCGCTCACTTTTTGCAGACCTTCAATTAAAACTGCAATTTCCTGATTAGCCTGTGCTTGTTCCTGGGTAATAGTACTGTTGCGTAACGAACTTGATGCTATTTTTTGGATGACGGATTGAAACTCCAGTAAAAGCACACTGATCTCATTAGCTGATCGATTACTTTCATCCGCAAGTTTACGAACTTCACCTGCTACAACGGAAAAGCCACGACCATGTTCTCCCGCTCGAGCTGCCTCAATAGCTGCATTTAATCCTAAGAGATTGGTTTGTTTAGCCACCCTACGAATTAACTCTAAAATGTCAGAGGTAGACTGAAGTTGGTTTTCTCCATCTTGTGCTTCTGCCGCAATAACTTGACTAATAGAGGCTACTTCTTGTGCGGAAGCAGCTGTTTGTTGCACTGCGCTAGCAGCTCGCTCTATTGCATTACCTAAAACTTGTACTTGATTGCGAATGACGTCTTTTAATTCTTCGTCTCTTAACATCATTACGACCATACCAGCAGCAATTCTGGCAACAGGACTAACGATCTCTAACGGTCCAGCTATTCCGAAAGTACCAATTTTTATGCCATCTATTTTAATTGCTTGGTTATAGCCCTCTTTAAGCTTGCCTTCAGAAGCTTCAGCCTCCGCCGATGTAATTGTTGTCGAGTCAATATTTGTGGTCATAATTTGTCGGCTTCCCTTATGCTGTACTCCAATTCTAGTCTGAGCAGAATCTGCCACGATTATCCCCTGCTCATTACAAACAATAACAGAAAACCCACATTGTTCATGAATAAAATCCACTATCCTGTTAGCAACAAATTCACTAAGCTTAGCGACCACAACTTCATCCCCTTTTTTAAGCTAATTACGCACCAAGCCATATCAAATCGCATAGTCTGATGGTCGGACCAGTAACACGAAATAAACTATTGACTATATTTTACCACATTATTTAGGGATAAGTATGATATATTGTTCACAACTGGGTAAGGTTAACATGCAATTAGACCACCCCATTATAATGGGATAGTCCCGTTTCTTAGTAAACTATCAACGATCTCACATTATGACTGAATAAAAAAATCAATCCTGAATGAATCCATCAGAGAATAGACTACCCCTACTCTGTTAAGATCTAAGCTTGTGAGTTGCTGGATACGATTCATTCTGTAAATAAGAGTGTTTCTATGGACAAATAAAGCCTCTGCTGTTGAGCGGAGGTTATTTTTATTCTCCAAAAAAACACGTAATGTATTAAATAGTTCCGTGCTATTAGCTTTGTCATATTTGCGAAGAACCTTCAAAGCAGGATGAGTATAATGTTCCAAAATCATTTTCCCAGTGTAATTATATAACATGTCATAAAAGTTATAATCACAATAGTCAAAGACCTGATTGATTTGTCCAAACCTTTGTGCCTGCTTTATAGACGCAACGGCCTGATTAAAATGTCGTTTGAATTCTAAAATATTATTAAAAGGCCAACTTAGACCGATGCTAATATCTTCGTTTTGAGCTAGTTTGCTAAGTTCCTCCCTTTGTTCCTCGGAAATGGATGGTACAAGAATGCCATTATAATTCTTGTACTTTACTGAATGTCCTTTAGGAAAGATGCGTTCCAGCTCCATGTTAAGTGTTCTCTTAAGGTAACGGTTGTCTATATTGTGAACATACCGAGCAACAATAACAAACATTTTCTCAGGAAATTTTAGCTTTGTCATAGTAATGTATTCCTGGGGGTTCGAAATCTCTGCCTCATCTAATAAATTATAAAGTGTCGCACCAAATAAGGACCCCTGGGCTCCTTCGGAAACCAAGTCACGATTAAAAATATCTAGTATTAATCGGCCAATAAGAGGAAGTAGACGATAATGAAACCGCTGAATACGAGAATGGTGTTCAACCATGATTAATGCGCCAACAACATTGTTTTGTTGGGTAATACGCGCCACCAACTTTGGTTGCAGATCACCAGGTAGTGTAATGAGTTGAGTTGCTCTTCCATGTTTGCTCCATTCCTTCATATGGTTATTGGAACGAACTTTCTGAACAAATTCGTAAGAGCAAAATCCCATTTCGATGTTCTGCGCCCAAAGAGGATCGACTATTTCATAAAGAGTTGAATGTGCTAATACCTTCTGACTGGAATCCACGAGGATTAAGGCATTTCCCAACAGTCTTGCCGCACTGTTGATAATCGTCTTAATATTTTTTTCAGTCAAAGCCAGCTGCGCTAATTCGAAGTACAGACCATCTCCTCGTAAATCCTCTAAAATCAAATCTTTGGCTACTCTAGAAATACTACTTAGATCCTCAGGACAGATATGGGCATGATTACTACCCTCCAGTAGTGGTAGAGGCTCGTCCACTGATAAAAGCATAATAGGCCGATCCGGTGGAGTCTTTATTTCCAAAAGGCTCCCTATATATAATACGTTTTCATTCCAGTGATATTCAGAGCTATCCAAAAGTCTTATATCCATAATAGCAGGAGAGTCACAGATCGTTTTGATTTGAATTTTATAAGTTTCTTGAAGTATGTCTATCAGCTCTTTATAATACATTTTCTCACCACCCAGTACTAATATACCACAATATATTTCGTAAAAGTTGAAACTATTTTTAATAGTGCAAATGTTACAAATTGACCTCTATTTTTTTGTAAGGTTAGTACATATATCACGAAACATCTCTGTGATAGCATAAGTACAACAAGTTGTCAGAATTATTTTAAAAAACCGTCTAAATGGAAGGAGTAGGTAGGTAAAATGATTACATCGTATGAAGTATTTGTTCCTTCAGTAATGGGCAGTGGCGCATCCCTACGTACAGGCATCAAAGTTCGCGCGCTAGGTTGTAAAAAAGTACTAGTAGTCTATGACAAGGGGCTTAAAGCGGTTGGAATTGCAGATACAATAGTTGAGAATCTTGAAAATGCTGGTATCAAAACCGTATGCTTTGATGGGGTACTCCCAGATCCTCCGGATACTATGGTTGAAGAGGCAGCAGAAATGGCCCGTAATGAGACTATAGACGGCATTGTTGCGATAGGTGGAGGGAGTGCCATTGACACAGCTAAGGGAATCAATGTATTAATCAACAATACTCCTCCAATTATGAAGTACTTCGGTGTTCAAAAAAATCTCAAACCAGGTGTACCTATGATCTTTATACCCACAACAAGCGGTACCGGCAGTGAAGTCACAAACATGTGCGTAATCTCTTGCACCTCACGGGGAAACAAAGACAGCGTTGTAAGCCCAATATGCGTAGGCACTCTGGCAATTCTTGATCCTGATCTTACCCTGGGATTACCTCCCGCCATGACATCAGCAACCGGTGTGGATGCCTTAGCCCATGCTGTTGAATCCTTAACGGGTGCACATTCGAACCCTCTCTCGGATGCTTTAGCAAGGGACTCTATTCGTTTGATTGCCAGATGGCTTCCTGTTGCTTATCGTGATGGCTCAAACCTAGAAGCTAGAGAACATATGATCCTTGCCTCTATGTTTGCGGGAATGGCGTTCACGAATGCTTTAGTTCATCTTGGTCATTCAATTGGTCATACTCTAGGAGCTCAATTTCACATACCCCATGGAATTGCCTGCGCTGTAACACTGCCAGAGGTTATTGAGTATGCGGCCAAAACTGAATCCAAAAAAGTACGGATGATCTGCGAGTGTTTGGGGGCAGACGTCCCAGAAGATGCAACTCCCGAGGAAATAGGAGCCATTGCTCGTACAGCCCTCCGATCCTTTATTAAATCGATTGGAATATCGAACCTGAAAGATCTCGGTATTCCACTTGAAGCAGTACTTAAAGTACCACCCTTGATCACTGCGGATACGGGTTTTGCCCTTGTGCCTTACCGTATTACTGCAGCAAAGGTCGCAGAACTATTAAAATCTGCTTACGATGCTTGATTGCACTGCTTGAAGAATTGAAAGGAGAGTATGACTATGTGGTTAAAATTAGTAATTGATATGAAAACTCTAACGGTTAATAAAGAGCCTCTTGATGCAGAATACCAGGAGCTAGGGGGCAAGTCGTTAGTTGCAGCCTATCTCATGAAAAATGTCCCTCCTCAATGTGATCCCCTAAGCGATCAAAACCAACTTTTGCTTTGCACAACTGTGTTTGCAGGAACTAAGCTTACCACCGGACATCGACTATCCGTCGGAGCTAAAAGCCCTCTGACCGGTGGAATCAAAGAAAGTAATGCTGGTGGCTATGCAGCAGCCTTATTGGCAGAGCAAGGGATTAAGTTAGTAGTTGTAAAGAACCTGCCCGTCAATGATGATCTTTGGCTTTTACACATTGATGAAAAGGGTAATGCTTCCTTGAAAGACGCCAAGATGTACGAAGGAGTCAACAATTACGAGTTTGTCGAGAAGGTACGTGAACGCTTCGTTAATAAGCTCGCTACTATTTCTATTGGAAGTGCTGGCGAACGTCTTTATAAGAGTGCTTCCTTACAGGTTTCAGAATTTGGTTCGGGTCATCCCAGCCGAGCGGCCGCACGCGGCGGACTAGGTGCAGTAATGGGCAGTAAGAGGCTTAAAGCTGTCGTAATCGAAAAACCCTTGGATCCCTTTAAGGTGCCCTATGCCGACGAAGATAAGTTTAATGAAATATGCCAAAAGTTTAATAAGGTCGTTGCTCAGAATGCCAAAGATGATGCTTTCCATAATATCGGGACAATTTCTACCATCGATGTGACTGGTGCTAATGGTGTTCTTCCCGTGGATAACTTTTCCGGCAAACTGTTTCCTAAATACACAGAGGTTGGCTCAAACAAATTCATGTCTAACTTAGCCGCTCGAGGGGGACGTAATAAGATCTCTTGCCAGCCAGGTTGTGTTGTACAGTGTTCAAACTCATACAATGATAAAGACGGAAAGTATCTCACATCGGGTTTTGAATATGAAACAATAGCCCTCTTCGGGCCTAACTGCCACATTGATGATTTAGATGTAATTGCCAAGATGGACCGGATCTGTGATGATCTCGGTGTCGATACGATTGAAATTGCCAATGCCCTAGCCATGTGCATGGAAGGTGGTAGAATTCAGTGGGGAGATGTAGATGCTGCTCTCGCTCTACTACAGGACATGATAGAAGGTACCGAGTTTGGAAACCTCATTGGTAATGGGTGTGAGGCCGTGGGTAAGAGCTTGGGATGTAAACGTATCCCTGTGGTAAAACACCAGTCTATACCCGGATACGATCCTCGTAACACCAAAGGTACTGGTATCACCTATTCCACGAGTCCGATGGGTGCAGACCATACCGCCGGCCTTACCATGGGCCGTGCATTCGATGATTGCGGACGGGCAGCGCAGGCCTATGCCTCTAACAAGTTACAAGTAGCCATGAGTTTTGCTGATAGTATGATGTGTATCTTTGCCTTCGCTAATGCAGTCACACATTTACCTTTGCTGGGTGATCTTATGGCAGCTCAATATGGTGGTCAAGGTGGTATGGCTCGTATTGCCCCAATGGGTATCAAAGCGCTCCTAACTGAAAGAGCATTTAACAAAATGGCCGGAATGACCGTCAAAGACGACCGACTGCCTGATTTCTTCTATAACGAGCGTTCAGTTGCAACCGGTTCAAAGTTCGATATAATCGACCTTGAATTGGATGTACTCTTTGATTTTTAATGATTAGGGTTAACGGACGAGAAATCGTCTATGAAAAAGGGATGACAGTGATTGATGCATTGAGGGCCGCTGAAGAATCGGCAGATGGCTTGACCTTAGTAATAGTTAACGAAAAACTATTGCCCTACGGCCAACCTTATACGGAAACCTTAGAAGATGGCTCTCATATAAAGCTGTTTCCCATCGTTTCAGGGGGATAAATCAACAAAAAACAAAAAACAGAGGGACAGGTTCCTTGTTTCAACAGAAACATTGGAACCTGTCCCTTCTTTTTTGACTCCTTTTTTGCAATAACCACTTGCTCCTAGCGCTGACTTTTTAAAAATTGCGATTACCAGACTTTATCTAATATCTTCTCTAGTACAGCTAAATCCACTGGCTTAGCTAGGTGTACATCGAAACCTGCTTTAAGGGCTCTTTCTTTATCATCCGGTTGGACATAACCGGTTAATGCAATTAAAAGTGTATTCTTAAAGTCATTATCACCTCGCATACTCCTGGCCACTTCATAGCCGTTCATGTCCGGCAGGCCGATATCGCAGATTAGAACTTCCGGACGGAACTCTTTCGCCTTGGCTATCCCGTCAATCCCGTTATAAGCGGATACAACTTCATGTCCTAAATGCCTAAGGAGCAAACAAAGAATTTCAGCAACATCGCGTATATCATCAATAACTAAAATCCGTAGTGTTCTTGAGAATTTCTCATCAGCTTGCGATTGTTTCTCTAGACTCTGATAATTAATTTTTGGAAGAGGTAAGCGAAGGCTAAATTTTGTCCCTTTACCTAATCCTTCGCTAAAAGCAATTACCTTGCCGTTATGAAGTTCTGCTATGCCTTTTACTATGGCCAGTCCCAGGCCGAGCCCTCCACCACCCCGATCCAGTGAGCTCTCTACTTGAATAAAGGGTAAGAACAAATCGGGTAATACATCAGGCTTGATTCCCAAACCGTTATCCCAAACATCAATCACAGCTTCCTGATTATCCTCATCTTTTGAAACTGTTACTAAGGTTTGGTCACCTATTGATGTATATTTTGACGCATTATGCAGGAGGTTTCCGATAGCTTGGGTCAAACGTGCTTGATCCGCTTCCAGGTATATCGGAGCAGCGGTTAATTTAACCTTAAGGCTGACATTGTTCTTTTCAAACTGTACTTTACAGTCTTCAACTGCCCTAGAAGTAAGTTCATTAAGTTCGACGGGTTCCTTTTTCAAATTAATCATATTCCGCGTAATGCGGGTGACTTCCAGCAGATCATCAACTAAACGAGAAAGTTGGGCAGTCTGACGGTTCATGACTTCTTTAGCCTGTCGCGCCTGTTCTCCACCAAGGGGCACTCGATCCAAAAGTGAAAGGCTCATCATAATAGAGGCCAGTGGATTCCTAAGTTCATGGGAGAGCATACTAAGAAATTGATTTTTGTTTTCATTCATTTTGCGCAATTCCTCAACCAGAGCAATAGCACGTTTTTCGTTTTGATGAATTGCTTCTTCAGCTATCGTTCGCTCAATTGCATCTGCGGCCTGTCGAGCTAACAAGTCCAACATTCGTAGTTCACGTTCATTAAATAGGTGTGAAACCTCATGCATTGTTTCTAATACGCCCACTACGTTGCCGGAACTGCTGACCATGGGCGTAGCTTGCATGGTTTTAATCCCACGACTTAATAGGATCGATAAACCTGGCGTCCCCTTAAAGATGGGGCTTTGTGCCACGTCCTCGACGATAACCCTCTGTAAGGTTTTTAATGCTGCTGAGGCAACAGACCTGCCATGTTGAACCGGGGCACAATGAAAGTAATTAATACCTTCCTCTGTTAAACCCTGGTGGGCATAGACCTTTAGATTTCCAGCCTGTTTGTCGAGCATCGCAATATGTCCTCTATCTGCATGAGTCAATTTCATAGACACATCAAGAATCTCTTCATATATACTCTGCAAATTATCCTTAAGAATGAAGTGAGCGCTAAGAGAATGAAGCTTATTAAGGGCTTCAACTTCGGCGGCCAAATCATACTGAAGAATCTTTAGTTCTTCTTCCTTCTGTTTTCGCTGCGTAATGTCCCGGAAGGAACCCACTAAACCTTTATACTCTCCTTTATGATTTACTAGCATTCTAAGGTGAGCATCTGTATTGATTATCATCCCATCTTTGCGGCGATACTCTATCTCCCCGATGTAACTGCCTTCCTCATACAACTTAACAAGGGCCTTTGCCCGAGACTTAGAGGTATTACTTGGAAACAGTTCTTTCATGGATTGTCCCATTAACTCATGGGCAGACCAGCCAAATATTTGTTCAGCCATCTTATTGCAATATATAAAGTTAGTATTCTCATCATATGCAACTACAGCATCATGAACGCTAGACAAGAGGTTCGCTTGTAGAGTTAATTTTTCCTCAGTATTTTTCCGCTCTGTTATATCTGCAATAATTATAATAAATTGACGATCTCTATGCAGAGAATAGGCTTGCACCTCGAACCATCGGTCGAGCACTTTAATATATTTATCATACTTTACAGACTTGCCGGATCGAACAATATCTCCAAATTTCTGAGTCCACTCAGGTTCAATAACAGACAAAAACTCTTTAAAGCTGTGGCCATAACCTTGATTGTGTTTCAAACTTTTATGTATTGTATATGAGATATCGAATTCCAGGATCTCGTAATCGATGGGCTGGTCTTTTTTATTTAAAATCATTTGGGCAAGGGCAAACCCTTCCGATAAGTGATCGTAAAGAAGGTCATGTATTTCAGAATTCATCTTTAGTTCTATAAATTCACTTTCATCCGACATTTTCCGCCTTTTCTCCTTTCGTTTTGACAATTTATAATTAGAGGAATTAGACATATGTATCAAAATATCCTTTAAATATGAGTAATTCTATATTATAATTCTCCTATCCTAAAACCCCTATGCCGATTAGGCAATTCCAGAATTGAGGATTAGAAGCACTATAAAGCAATTGCAGTCAGGTAACTATATAGTATCTATATCACAACAGGGCCAGTTCTAAATCAAATATGATTCATATTTGATGGTATTATGAAATACAGAGGGACTATCAGTCAGAGATAGTCCCTCTGTATTTCAATAGACACGAAAACCCTCGATAGTCTCCGGTGACGAAAGTCTCCTGCGGAGAGTTTCTCCAAAGTCGTTGTTCTCCAAAGAATAATTACCAGTGTAGGATGAGTATCGCCGGGGCGCCCACCCCAAAAGGAATACTTCGTGGCGAAGGAATCCTTTGCAAAATTTGCTTAAAAGTGACTAAACTGATCCATCCTAGGAATCAACATCCTATACATTTCCATCGAGATACTCGTATCCCAGTGACCTGTCAGCTGAGCGATTCCGATCATTACGAACCATAATCCGACCACACATAACGCTAACCTCTTTTGCGACAATGGGAAAGAGGGCTTGGGAAGATCAAACTTCAAGGTGTCACTCACTGGACACTGCTTGACACAATTCAAACACCCTGTACATTCGGGTGACCATACGATCTGAGTTTTATCGACGTTGATACGATTTGGACAAGCGATCGAACACCGTGAACAGGAGATACACGTGTCGAGGTCTCTTCGTATCTTCCAAGGACTTATCATACCTAATAAACCCAATAACGCTCCATAGGGACACAGATACCGACACCAGAAATTCTCAATGAGAACAGAAAGAAAAATGAAACCAGTTATAACGCAGAATCCTACCCAAGTCATATTAATGAAGAATTCCAGCATCTTGATATCTGCGACCATGTTATAGGGAGTCTGCAAAAAGGCATAGGCGGAAGCCCCATCCATTAGGACGAAAATGAAGTAAACGAAGAAACCCATAATTAAATACTTTAAAGAACGTAAAACATAATCGAGCCAGCGCGGAGGCGTAAAATTCTTCTTGAATATCTTTTGCCCCAGCAAAGCTAAACCTTCTGCTAGTGTACCGAATGGACAAATCCATGAACAAAATGCCCTCTTCCATAAAAGGGATACGCTCATTGCAGCTAAAAAAATCACAAGCCCCGCAGGATGAATCTGGTCAAAAAACCCGGTGGTCAGCCAAGCTTTTAAAGCGACTAAAGCACTAATTGGAAGAAATGCCTCCACTCCGGCAGGTCTTCCTTTAAATAAATTTACGTCTGAATCAGAGATACTCTGAACAAAACCAATAAATTGTATACCAATTAAAACAACCATTATTGCAAATACAAATTGGATGCTCCTGCGCCAAGTGTATTTTTCTTTACACTTTAACATACGTCCTCCTTTGAGCCGAATAGAACTACCCCGTACTGGCAACAAAAAACCTGAACCAGTATGTGCATGGAAATATACTAGTCAGGATTCAAAAAAGACATGTGAACTTTACACTGATTCTTACCAGTTTTAATTATAAGCGATTTTTAGTAGTTTGTCTGTGATCTAGCTCACAGCAATGTTTCAAAGAGAACCTCGTTAGTGATAGTTTCTTGCTGTTTGCCTGGCTTCCTTGACGAATTTTCCTGCCGTTTGGATCCTAATTTCCCAGGAGCTATGCTCCAAGTATCCTTGACTCTGGAACGAAAGGCACGATAGTCTTCAGTACGAAAGTCTCCAGTGGAGGGTATCGCCGAAGCCGTGATCCGTAAAGGAATATCTTCCGGCGTAGGATAGAGTATCGCCGAGCCACCCACCACAAAGAAACACTTCCTGGCGAAGGGGAGCCTTTCGCCA
>DOPM01000006.1 GCA_003513495.1 Desulfosporosinus sp. | reverse complement strand
TCTACCATAGGGGGAGCATATCACAACCCGGGTGTTCTTTTCTGATTTATATTAGGGTCTTTCCGCCTTAAATCTTCTCTTGCCCAAGTGCTTTGTAAATACTGAAGCACATAGCGATCATAATTAACATAAAGGGGAATGCCGCTACAATCGAAACAGTTTGCAAGACGGATAACGCCGCAGTTCCGCCGCCGACTAAGATTAGAATGATGGTAAAGGAACCCTGTATGATCCCCCAAAAGCTGCGCAATTTCTTGCCGGGGTCCATGTCACCATTGGATGTCAACATGGCTAGTACATAAGTCGCGGAATTCGCAGCACCTACGAAACAAGCAACGATGAGAAGAATTGCTAAAGGAGCGGTGATGGTATATAAGGGTAACTGTTGCAACATGGCGAATAAGGCAGTAGTATAGTCTGCATTAACGGCTGCTTGGATGGCACCATTAGAAATCTTATCCAGGTTGAAGGCCGCCCCACCGTAAATCGCTAGCCAAATCATGGAGAATCCGGAAGGCAACAATGTGACTGCCAACACGAACTGACGGATGGTTCGGCCTTTGGAAACACGGGCAACGAATTGTCCGACGAAGGGTGCCCAGGCAATCCACCATGCCCAGTAGAACACGGTCCAGCCATTAATCCAGTCAATATTACCCATCCAAAAGGTTTGTTCGACAAAGTTTTGCAAGTAGGCACCTAGAGTGTCTGTGAAGTTGTTCAGGATAATAACCGTACCCCCGAACAAGAATATAAATACCATAAAGCCGATGGAAAGCCATATCTTAATATCGGCAGCAATCTGCATCGCCTTGTGCAAACCGGAGATCGTGGCCAGAGTGAAGAGTAGTGTCATCACAGCTATAACGATCGAGACGGTCATGGGCGTCGCCGGAATTCCCCAGATATATTGCAGCCCAGTGGCAATCTGGTTAGAGCCAAGACCTAAACTAGTAGCTACCCCAAATACTGTGGCAAACACTGCTAAGATGTCAATTACTTTACCGACCGGTCCGTAAATTCGGTCACCAATCAGCGGATAAAACGCTGAACTAACTAGGAAGGGCAGATCCTTTCGGAATTGGAAGTACGCCAGAGCTAGACCGCCAATGGCGAAAATCACCCAAGGGTGGATACCCCAGTGAAAAAACATGATGCGCATGGCAGTACGCATAGCTTCCGGAGTACCAGCTGTATCCATCGGTGGAGTCAGGTAATGCATCATTGGCTCAGCAACTGACCAGAACACAAGCCCAATACCCATACCTCCTCCGAATAGCATAGAAAACCATTGAAAGTTAGTAAACTCAGGCTTATCATTTTCTTTCCCTAGCTTAATCCTACCAAAACGGCTAAACGCGATACCGTAAATGAAAACGGTGAAAAAGGCAACTGCTAACAAGTATAGCCATCCAAAATTCGTCGTTAAAAATGCGAAGGTAGCGCTGGCAACTACACCCATTTCCTTTGGTAGGAACATTCCGAAAATTACAAACAAAACAATAATAACTGAAGAAATGTACATAACAGAACGATTTGCTGAGCTTCTATTATTAGTCATAAATAGCACTACTCCTTTCGTAAACTCTACGTTTAGGGATTAGTTTTGCATTCTAGTCCTGGTGCGTGGAGTCGCCAGTCTAAAGAATCCTCTCTATCGCCGTTAATACCGAAAGAAATCCTAGGGACTTTTAAAAATGTGTATTATTAAGGTCCCTAGGATTCATTCTATAAGCAAACCCTGTCTTCTATTAGAATTAGTTCAACAAGAAATTGTATTACTTCGCCAGGATACGGTCCGCAAGGGTGACCGCCTCGTCGGCAGATTCCGCCCATCCATCCGCTCCGATTTCATCTGCATAAGCTTGGCTAGTAGGACCTCCGCCGATGAATACTTTGAATTGATCTCTAAGATTCTTCTCTTTTAAATAATCAATAATTTGCTTTTGCGCACTCATCGTTGTTGTCAAGAGAGCACTCGCACCAATGATATCTGCTCCAACCTCTTGAGCCTTCAAGACAAAATCTTCTGCCTTGATATCTGTGCCAATATCAAAAACTTTATAACCTGCTGCTGTGAACATAGCTCCCGTAATATTCTTACCGATGTCGTGAATATCACCTTCCACTGTACCTAGGACAATCTTACCTTTACTATCCCCTTCGCTCATTCCTAACTTTGCGATTTCTGGTTCAAGAAGACCTAAGCCGACTTTCATAGCCTCAGCTGACATCATTACATCCGGCAAAAAGACTTCCCCAGCTTTCCATAACTCTCCTACAACCTCGATCCCTTTAATCAGACCTACTTGTACAGCATCAACTGGGTTAATAGATTCTTCAATAACCTGTTGTGATAACTCTTCTACTACATCCTCATCACCATCGATAATTGCTTGCTTCAATCCTGCAAAAATTTCTTCACTCATTTTGTATTCCTCCAATTTTGATTAAGATGAGTCCCCATTTCGAAATCCTTATAGAAAACACTTCATCGACTATTACATTTAGGAACGTTTAGCGATGAACTCTAAGAGTTTTTGATCAATACTTTCATCAAGGACTGGTGGTACGTATTTAGCCAAAACCTCTTGCCATTGTTTGTGGGCTCTTTGGTTTGTATCTAAACCTTCCCTAGACCAAGCTTCATAAGCAGAGCGGTCACTCAATTGAGGTGTGCGGAACTCCTTCTTATGATTCCTGCGGGTGTGTTTTTGGGTAAGGAAGTGCCCTCCCGGTCCAACACTAGCAATTGCCTCGTAGGCTAAACCATCCTCATCAAAGTTGAAACCCTTCATATAATGTAAGAGCATTCCGGCCATTTCATCGTCCATCATAAATTTTTCATAGGAAATGGCCATGAAATATTGTAAAATTCCTGCTGTATGAAGAACAAAATTTATTCCGGTTACACTGGCTGCCATTAAAGTCATCATTGACTCATAACCCGCCTGGGCATCGACAATCTTGGCATCGTTTAAGCCACCGCCAGATCGACTGGGAATACCATAGAAGCGAGCAATTTGGGCACTGGCCGAAATGAACAAAGCACATTCTGGGCTTCCAATGGAGAGGCTGCCATTCCGCATATCACTAAGAGCTGAAGTTGAGCCATAAACAACTGGCGTCCCAGGATTGATGCTTTGGGCTAAGGATATTCCCGCTAAAACTTCAGCATTTTGAAGTGCTAGAGTACCCACTAATGCTGCCGGTCCAGTAGAACCAGCCATAACCAAAGAAGCGACAACAACTGCTTGTCCTGCTTCAGCATAAGCCATCAAAGCTCCTAACATTCTCTCGTCAAATTTTAAGGGCGTCAACGAATTAATTAGCGAAATGAGAACTGGTTTTTCTTTAATGACATCTTTACCACCAAAAAGCAGTGCCGCCATTTCAACGGAATCTTGTGCACGTTCCCGACCTTCGGCACTACCCATGAAACATTTATCCGAGTTTTTGATCGAACTATAGATCATCTTTAAATGCCGTATTTCATCTGGAATATCTTGAGGCTCAGCTACAGTCCCACCTGTCATATGCAAGTTTTTGCTGGCCCCAGCTAGTTTAACAATATTATCATAATCCTCCATCGTACTTTTACGACGCGACCCATCAGCTAATTGGATAAAGGGAGCCCCATAGCCGGGCATATAAATAATATTGTCACCGCCGCAAACCAAATTGTGTTCCGGATTGCGAGCATGCAAGGTAAATTCAGAAGGTGCCAGTTTAACTTTCCCCTCAATAAATTCTCTTGTAAAATACACCCGGTTTCCCTCTACCTTTAGCCCCTGAGCCTTAAAGATTTCTATGGCCGGTTCATATTCAAAATCCATACCGATTTCTTCAAGTATTTTGATAGATTCATTATGAATAATCTCAACTTGTTCTTGGGTCAGAACGTTATACTTTGGCAACATGATTTGACACCCCTTTAACATTTTTAAATAGTTTGTGCTATTGAGTAAACCATTAACTATCTTTTCCTGATTTTTCGTTTTATGACGTTACTTAAAAAATCTTTATTAACGGATACTCAGTAGTTCCTGACTTAACGCCAGTTAGTTTATTATTATAGGCCATCATAGCATCCGTAGTAGCAACTGCTCGATATACCCAGGGAGCATTTACCATAGGGCCGTAAAGAATGAAAGCAGCGCCTTGAGTTACCGGGTATGTGAAGACCGAAGCCCCAGCCACTTCGAAGAATGGAGTTCCTTTAGAACGCATCTTTTTCCACAGGTAAACGGCATTTGAGGGAGCACAGCCACCTGGGTAACCAAATTCTTCATTGACCACATTGATAGCTTCACTTGTCCAGCTGGCACTGGGCACATCCAAGACACCCGGGTCAACCAGAAACTGCTCAATACCCGCTCGCTTAGCGGCATCGATTAATCCCTCTTTCTCGCCGTCCCCTTTTAAGAGCTTAATTCTAGCTTTCGGTTTTAATGCTTTGTTACTAAAAGCCAAAATAACAGCCGTTTTAATACCACTTTCTTTAATTGTCTCTAACTCTTCCTCAGAATAATGTTCCTCAATTGAGTTATAAATAAGCCTTTTCCGTACTTCTGAATCCTTGCCAAGTTGTTTTAAAGCTCCCATTCGCACTGCGGGGCTAATGCTGTCCAATAAAAACGGGGCCTTTGAATTTTTCATAACGAACTCGACATAACGCGTTAAAGCTTCTACTGATTCTCCTAAGACATCTAGAATAAATGGATTGCCCGTTTCCGCACTTAATTCTGCTTCTTGATCTAGAAGGGCTTTCGCTGCTGCTTCATCAAAAATCCCCTTCATTCCATCTTGAACGATTTTATGACCTCGATAGAAAATACTACCGATAAGCACGGTAGGGTATTGTCCTGGCTGCCCGCCTACTTTTACTCCATTAATATCGTAGACATGTTGTTCTGAAGTATACTTTAGCATTATAAACTCCCCCATTTTATAGTGTTTTTAAGCCCCAGATCTTTGAATGCGGTTAAACAGTTACTCAAACACTTCTTGATTGATTTTCTCTGTATTCATCATAACACCATAGTTCTTGCTCATTAACACTACAGTTATGCTCGTTTTACTACATTTGGAGCCAAAAATGAAAATTCTAATTATTCATTTTTTGATATCTTTTTCACATTTTCTAACAAGAGGTGTATACCAATATTAGCTAAGGACGGTAAAAACAGCAAAAAGACCCCATACTATAGTTGTATGGAGTCCTTAACTAATTAAAGATGCTTGCTATTTCAACTCTCCTTTAAAGGCCTTTATAAGCGACACACACATCGCAAACATGACAAACATAAATGGAAATGCCGAAGCAATCGAGGCCGTCTGCAAGGCACCTAATCCTCCAGCGATGAGTAAGGCAATAGCAACAGCACCCTCGATCAAGCCCCAGGTAATCTTCAGCTCAGTACTAGGGTTTAGATCTCCACCTGAAGTAAACATTGCCATAACAAAAGTTGCAGAATCAGCCGATGTAATAAAGAAGATCGCTATGATCAAAGTCGTCAAAACTGTTAAAATCCCACTAAGCGGATAGTGCTGGAACATGGCAAAAATAGCAGTACTGATATCTTTAGCCACTTGAGTTGCAATTCCCCCACCTTGGAAAACATCAATATACAGCGCACTGTTGCCCATGACTCCCATCCACATAAAACTCATTAGGGTAGGTGCAATAAGCACGCCCAATAAAAACTCTCTTACCGATCGACCCCTAGAAATTCGAGCAATGAAGGCCCCAACAAAGGGACCCCAAGCAACCCACCATGCCCAGTAGAAAATAGTCCATCCCCCTACCCAGCCAGGCTTAGTCTTATATGAATCCGCCCAAAAACTCATTTGAATGATGTTATGAACATAGGAGCCAACAGTTTCGGTAATGCCGTTAAGAATAAACCTAGTAGGTCCCACTATTAGCATAAACATTAGAATCAGGAAGAGTAGAAGCATATTCGTATTACTAAGGTACTTAATTCCCCGCTCAATACCAGTTACTGCAGATATTATAAATAGTACAGTAATCACTACCACAATAATGACTGTTGACATAGTACCGGTAGGAAGACCATAGGCATAATTAAGTCCAGTACTGATTTGCAAAGCACCTAATCCCAAAGATGTAGCAACTCCAAAGATAGTTACAAATATGGCAAGGATATCAACAGCTTTTCCAATCCAACTGTTAATTCCTTTTTTACCCAATAAGGGATAAAGAGTAGAACTTACTAAAGCAGGTAAGCCTTTACGGAACTGAAAATACGCCATAGACAAACCTACCATCCCATAGATTCCCCAAGGATGCAAACCCCAATGAAAAAAGGTATAGCGCATTGCAATTTGGGCAGATTCTATCGATGAAGGTCGACCAAAGGGAGGATTAGTATAATGTGTCATGGGTTCAGCTACTCCCCAAAACACTAGTCCGATTCCCATACCGGCCGCGAATAGCATGGCAAACCAACTTACAGTACTGTACTCTGGCTTCTCGCCGTCTTTCCCAAGGATAATCCTTCCATATTTGCTTAAAGCTATAAATACAGAAAAAAATAGAAAGAACGTTACACCAATTAAATAACACCAGCCGAAGTTGTCAGTAATAAACTTCTGGACTAAGCTGAATGTATTACTAGCCAATTTAGGCTGCAGTAGGGTCCATACGACAAATATAAGCATAATAGCGGTAGAAATTGAGAAGATGGGGCGATCGATCTTGCTGAAGAAACTTCGTTTATCAGTCATTCTTTAGTTCCCCCTCCTTTAAATATGATTCAATAACTCAAAGGGTATTTCAGTCCTAATAATTGTTTTTATCCTTTGTCCCTTTACTAATAATTCGGTATGTATAAACTATAATATCATCCTTTTGGTATACTAAAATGCCAGAATATTGCTCATTTTGCTTCATATATGATATATTCTAAACATTCTAGCTACTATATCCTGACAAAGGTATTACTCCTCTGATTACCTAGCAAATCATACATCATATTGGTAACCAATAGAAAGCCCTAGCAGCAGGATGTAAATCATTGCTTAAAAAGGTGCTTTACAAATAAGTAAAGCACCTTTTTAGGCAGGTACGATATTTTTAAGGATTTATAGACTCAAACTTATCATCAACGCCAAGACCATTCTTATGACCAGTATCTCTATGGCAATTGTTACATCCTACGCCACTTTTGATCAGTTTCTTATGGTCTTTAGGCAATATCGGTGCTTTCGATTCTGGTTCAAAGGTGCCTAAATGGCAATTAATACAATTAACATCATATACTACAGCCCTCATTGGAAAAGAGAAATCACCTTTGAAATGAATTCCAATATCCCTTATACCGCGAACAGCAAAATCAAGTCTGCGAAAAAGTCCTCTTGTTTCATGGCATTGCCGGCAATCTATATTACTATGTGGATACTTTTCCCATGATGAAACATACGGTGCTACCTCATGACATCTCACACAAAAAGTAGGATCGGCCATAAAGGCATAAGCCACCCTATGAGCAGTATATACAACTAAAAAGATTAAGCCGAAGAGAATTAAGCACTTTTTACAGGATTGCATTTTAAGTTCCCCTTTCCCATTAATGCCCAATACTAGAATTCTCAAGGTCTAATCCAATAATTCATAGGGTGTAGATTTAAAAAGATTTCTCCAATGATCAAAAAGATATTAAGGTTTGAAAGGGCTGATCCTAGACACTTCTCGAAATCCTAAAGGAAATGAGATATAGGTACGAAGCCATTAGTAGGCTTTAGATGCGAATAACTCACTTATAAAATTAATATCCTAATAAATAAGCCAAATTATATGGAGGAGGTTTTTCCATGACCACCCAATTCCCGGCACATGCCTTATATGAACACCGCTTCTGGTTACAGGTTCTCGGTGATCATTCGCGCTTTTTCTTCAAATCCTTAAGTCCCTCTGAAAAGGAGGAAATAAGTCGAGCTCATTACTTTATTCAGGAGTTTGATAGTCTGCTTGCCCAAGTCCGCCAGGGTTTGGGCAGAGAGGAATTAAATCGATTACACAAACTCATTTGGCAGCGAGTCCAACAATTGAAAGAGTTCAAATTTCACCTAATCCGTCGACATCTCGAAGGTCATATTGGATTAAATTTACCACCCTCACTAGTTAGCCATATGGTAAATGAGCTAGAAGAATATCAACTAATACTAGGGTTTCTGATCAAGGAGGAAGACGTCCCTTTGCTCCCTCCTACCCACTACCATTTGCTGTGGATGCTGGATGCGGTGGGACATGCAGATTCAATCACCACCTCACTCGACGCATCTGAAAAACCCTTACGAACACAAAGTAAACAGTTCTCTAAAGATTTTAAGTATTCTTACCAGAAAGCACTTGAAATGGCTGGTTTCACAAGAGCGGTGATGCATTTCCCTAAGTTAGCTCAATTTAATCACGAGGCCTCCGCACAGATTCAAAAGTTCAATCAATTTCTAACTCAACTTCAGGAAATGGTTCTCAACAAAACCGCCTTAGGAATTATTGACCCTTTATTTCCAGATCATATGTTACGAGAGGAATGCTATTATTTAATCAAGCTTTCCTCTGTTTCCGACGTTCAAAGCCCCTCTTGTGACCCAGGCAAACCAAGAATTATGGAAAAACTATAGTCTCCAGATCCTTCATCGCTGGTCCTTCTACGATCTTGCCATCGACTGTAAAGCGCGAACCATGACAGGGACAATCCCAAGAATGTTCAGCATCATTCCATTGCACCTCACATCCCATATGGGTACAGGTCGTATCTACCACATGGAACTCGTTATCCTTGTCTTTATATACTCCCGCTCTATGGCCTTTGACTTCCGCAACTACGCCCTCACCAGGATTAACCTGAATGTCCTCCTCCATAGGCTTAAGTTTTCCAGATATAAAGTTAACCCCTACATCTGCATTTTGCACTATGAAATTTGCAGCTGAAGAAGATGTAAAGCGAGATGGGCAATAAACATCTTGCCAAGGAGATTCTCCTTTGACAATTAAGTCTCGCAAAATTATGCCTGAAACAGTGCTATTGGTCATCCCCCACTTTCTAAATCCACTTGCGATATAGATATTGGGACGGTCGGAAGTCATTTGACCTATATATGGAATATCGTCCAGGCTCGTACAATCTTGAGTTGACCACCGATAAGGAAACTCCTCTACAGTAAAAAGCTCCCGGGCAAAATCCATTAAGTTCTCATAATGCTGGCTTAAGTTCTGACCGTGACCGGTTTTATGCTTTTCTCCAACAATTAAGATTCTTTCTCCCTCTTCAGTGGGTAATGAACGGAGGGATCGTGTCGGACTCTCAGCATTGATATACATCCCGCCTGGAAACGCTTCCTTGGCTTTAGCCACTACGGCATAGGCCCGTTCCGTATATAATCTAGTGAAATAAAGTCCCGGAAAGTTATGACAGGGATAATGCGAGGCCATAATAACGAATCGAGCCCTGACTTTCTTTCCGTTCAGTGTAAAGATGGAGTATGGACCTTCTCCTTGGATATCTACAACTCTAGATTGTTCGAAAATCTTGCCACCTTTAGCTTCAATCATCTTAGCAAGTTCAATCAAATATTTACGGGGATGAAACTGGGCCTGATTATCAAACCTCAGAGCCCCTTTAATTGGGATCGGTATTGACAGATCGGTTTGATAGAATGCCTTGATTCCTAAATCAGCGGCTACAGTCTGTTCGTCTTGAAGTGTCTGAAGGTAGTCTTCTGACTGGGTATAGACATAAGCTGACTGCCAACTAAAGTCACATTCAATCTTTTTCTCTTCAATCAAATTGGCAACGAAGGCAATTGCCTTTTCGTTTGCTTCTGCATACTGTCTGGCCTTTTCCGCACCCATTTGGCGTTTTACTTGGTCATAAATCAGCCCGTGTTGAGAAGTAAGCTTGGCCGTGGTATGGGCTGTTGTACCCAATAGAATTCGATCCGCTTCTAGGAGAGCTACTTTTAATCCATCTTCCGATAGTAAATAACCTGAGGTAATCCCTGCCATCCCTCCCCCGATGATCGCGACATCGACATTCATGTCTTCGTTTAAGGTTGGATAATTAGTTTTAGGGGTAGAGGAAATCCAATAAGACTCCATGAATTCATTCACTCCTTGATATTATTTCCATTAATGTGCCCGTCTTGAGGTTTTATATGAGAAATAGCTGAATAAACAGAGGGACAAATAAACAGAGGGACAGGTTCCCTGTTNNAACAGGGAACCTGTCCCTCTGTTCTCCCTATTATTAAGAGCATTTAAACCGAACAAAAAAGGTCGTCCGATCCTAGATTACGGATCTAACATACGAGAAAAACACCAAGAAATTTTGTGCTTATGCCTCTAGGTCTAGAATTTGATTTTTTCTTTCCAGCCTTTCACTCAAAAAAGTGGAACTTAATATAAGGGTGCCGCCAACGATTTGGATAAAACTCATACTTTCTCCAAGGAATATCGCAGCAATAATAACTGCCGAAATTGGATCAATATAGCTTAAAACAGCAATTGTCTGTCCCTTTAGTTCCTGAAGTGATGTAAAGTATAAGAAGTAAGCCATCCCAGTATGGACAATACCTACGGTAAGGATAAGTATAATAGAATCTAAATGTATAGCCGAAAGAACCCTATGATCTTTGGATAAAACATACGGAGAAAGCACCACAGTTGCCATGATTAATTGAACTAAGGTTGTTTCAAATCCAGACAGGTTTTTTATGAACTTATTGATCAAAATAACACTGGCATAGAATACTGCCGCTGAAAGACCATAAAGTATCCCAACTACATGATTATAAGAACCACTTGCACTGCTGCCCCCATTATTAAGGATTAAAAATAATCCTATCATGGCTCCAATAATACAACTTACCTTTAATGGCGTTAATTTCTCCTTAAGTACAAAGGGTGCTAAAATAATGACAAAAATCGGTGCGAAGTAATAGCTTAAGGTAGCATTAGATATTGTCGTATACTTATAGGCCTGAAATAGAAGTATCCAATTAAGCCCAACTGCAGTTCCTGAGAGAATTAGAAGGATAAAGTTTTCTTTTATTGCTTTTAATGAAAGTCTTTTCTTTAATAATAAACAGGTTAAAACCAAGAATAAGCTGCCGATAACTCCTCTTAGAAAGGCAATTTCACTTGAAGATACGTCAATTTCCTTCACAAAAGCTCCGATGCTTCCGAAAATAAGCATAGCAGTAATAATTTTAAATTTTCCATGCATAATTGTTTACTCCTGTTCCACCTTAACTCGATCCTTATCGTTTATGCTAACAACGCTTGTCAAACTAATACTCTCTAAGGGTAGTTTAATTATTTTCTTATGTCAATGAAAGGAAGATAGCAAAAAAGAAGGTATCTCGAATAAATTACTATCCGAGATACCCTCTCTAATTTGATCGCTTGTATTACACCTTATTTAGCAGGCATAGTAACTTCAATTTTGTTCTCAAAAGCTTCCTTGAGCGCTCCAATGAAATCACCATGATCATCTTTCAAACTAATTGAAGCACCAGAAGTTACATCTGCAAGAGCGGTTTTCTCTTCATCAGTAAGCTTAGCAAACTTTGCTTGATCTTCGGGCTTCTCTGAATCTGAGACTAATGGCGTTCCATTGAGGTCAGAAGTGTTCTTAGCAAACCATTGCTCCACTTCAGCTACAGTTTTACCTTTGAATAATTCTTGGTAGCTGTCGACTTGCTCTGTCCAATTCATCCCATAAGCTGCATCGCCGCGCTCACGCTTTGTTTTCCAGTTTGCAACAGCGGTTACTACATCGTCCTTCTTGATCTCTGCACTAGGCCATCCAGGGAAAAGAGTTGCACCTTCTTTTTTGGATGCTTGAGCAATCTCCAAAATATCGAATTGAACGCTGACAATTTTGTCGTTCTGATCAAAAATAGCACTAGCAGTTACGTAATTCGTGCTATATGATTCTTGCTTTGTCGTTTTATCTACTTTTGCGCGAAAAACGGAGGTTTGTCCTACACCTTGGGATAGTTTAAGATCTGCGCCAGAGGTCTTATCTGTAGCTGCTGGAGCGCTTGATCCGCATCCTCCTAAAACGAGTACTGAAGCTGTTAAAGCGAGTGCAATTGTTGCCAATTTAAATTTCTTCACTTTTCATAATCCCCTTCATATTTTAATTTTTTTGAGCGCTTATGAGTCCATGGTAATAAAGATACTCAGTAAGATTTTTTTAAGATTAATCCTCCTTTTCACAATATTATGGTCATTTACTCATCTCTGACCAAGTCTTGTGCTTGTAAAAACGTTCTCTTGCTCTATCTGAGAATACCAACCTAAACGCATTTTGTCAATAAATAAGATATAAGTAATTATTATGTCGAATAATAAGGTGTATTGTAAGATATTGTATCGAACTTTGGTTGAAAACCAGAGAAACAAAAAGCCTTCTTGCCCCAGAACCTTTAGTGATCATAAACATATAGAGTTTACCAAAACACTATAATATTTAACGGCACCCTACAAAGGATGTAAAATTTTACCCCCAATACCTCGTTTCAAAAATTATAATCACAGTCGTGAGTATAATAAAGCTTAATACCCCAATAACATCAGTCCTTGATAGTTTAAAGCGATAATTATACAAATCACCAGGATTCACTTTTTCAACAAAGCTTTGTATTCTATCAATTTTTTCAAAGGATTTAACGATTAATGAAACGATAATTTGGGATATACCTTTCACATTTATCCTAAACCTTCGTTTGTCCTCCCCCATAATTGAGTGCATACGTGCTCTTAAACTCTTTGACATTTCTGCTCCTGTCTCCTTGAGCTCTAGAACAATGCACATGACGACGTTAAGGTAATCTGTAACGGGCACACCCAAAAATTTCAACGGGGTAAAAAGTTTATCTAGTAACCCGATCACGGTTTTCATTGGTGTAGTATGGAAATATAGGATGCTAACATACCAAATAACTAACAATCTAAACAGTCTCAGAAATAGATCATAGGATCCTTGATATGCGAATTGTACATTGCCAGATAACCAGTATGCAAGGGCATTCATCAGTACCCCGAATAGGTAGGGTATTAAAACAATGATACTATATGAGGCTGCACTTATTAGTAAGATTCGTAGTTCTAGTCTAAAGACCAAGGTCACTATTAATAAAAAAACTGCAAGTATTCCAAAACTAATCAGCCTATGAACTAAAAAAGGCATGACAGAAAGCACCGCTGCCAAAATAAACTTAATTAGACCATCCATCTCCCAGCTCTCGGTGTTTTTTTGGGTTTTAGAATTGGTTAACATTCTTAAAAACCTCTTTTTTTCTGACTTCATTGATCGTTAATTCGGCTATGCTTCCCGTGATCAAGCCCGTTATTATGGAAGAAATTAAAAGTATCGGTAAATAAAACATTACGACAACTTGTCCTAAAATCATTGATGCCACTACAATTTGTGCTGTACTATGAACGATGGCTCCAGCGATACTTATACCTTTAATGCTAAATAGTTTCGAGAATTTCTTGTAAAGCAGCCACATGACAAGCGCGCTCAAAAGGCCGCCAGTTAGACTAAAGACTAGCATCATAATACCCCTCGTCAGGATTGCTACCACAAAACTGCGCACAATCACAATAAACAGGACATCCTTAAAGCCAAGAAATGCAATCCCGATCATGGTTATTATATTTCCCAATCCCAGTTTCACACCGGGGATAGGAACAGGTATAGGAATCAGTGATTCTAGAAATGAAATCAAAATCGCGTTAGTGACTAAAATTATAATCAAAGCATACTTTCTGTTTTTATTCATCAGTTATTACCTTCATCTTCTTCAATCAACACGATGGTTTTACCCGGTAAGCAAACCGCCCTGTCGGCTGGCTTGGTCAATAAACCTGTTTTGACACAAATTTGATCAGGACAATCGGCTTCTAGAAACTTTATTTGTCCTTTCTCCGCCAAGATCGTTGTTTTGATGCCTTCTTCGAACCTAATATATTGAGACTCCTGCACCTTATTAAGATCTATTTCCTTCACACGCTTTCCATCTCGAATAACTACCGCGGTTAAGTTTTCCCTTTGTTTGCCTCTGTCGCCGAGATAGGTCCATAACAGAGGGATTATGGCTATAATTCCAATGAATAACACAAGAACTATGTCACCCTTTTTGAATCTACGCATTGCTTTCATCTTAGGAATCACTACCTCCTTTTTCTGTTATGGGTTTATTCAATATACTCGAATTGCTTGCTTTCATCATGAAATTCAAAGTTCCCTTTCAGGCCTTCTGTAACATAGATCTTTTTATCAGCGGTAATAAAAACAGCCTCAACACCACCATACTGCCTGAGAAGTTCCTTACCTTTCTCCAACCCTAAGATAAAGACCGCCGTATCAAGAGCATCTGCTTCCAACGAAGACTCTGTGACCAAGGTGACGCTCATCAAATCCGACTTGGCTGGATATCCGGTATCAGGGTCAAGGATATGATGATAGCGTTGACCATCTTTTTCAAAGTATCTTTGTTCATCTCCTGCTGTTACAACCGCTTTGTTCGCTACTTTAACAATTCCCACGATTTGACCACTCTGGTCCCCTACAGGTCTAGGATTTCGAATACCGGCCTTCCAGGGAGTTCCATCAGGCTTATTTCCTAGAGTTACGACATTTCCGCCAATGTTAATAAAGGCCGAATGGATACCGTTCTTTTGATAGATCTCCTTAGCAACATCTCCGGCATACCCTTTGGCAATGCCTCCTAGATCAACCATTTGACCAGCCTTTTTCAACCCCACAGAGGATTCGTCAATATAAATATCTTCATAATTAACTAAGGGGAGTAAATTTTTCAACTCTTCGTTGCTAGGAATATGTTCCTGATTTGTTCCTATACCCCAGCTTCGTACTAATGGCCCTACTGTAATATCAAAGGCACCATTACTCAGCACAGCTACTTCCTGAGCCTTTTTTATTATTTTCACCGTTTCAGAATCCAATTCCACAGTCTGGATTCCCGCATTTTCGTTCAGCTTGTAAATATCCCCTTCCGAGGCATTAAAGGTTAAGAGTCTGTCCAGATAGTTTATTTTTTCCATAACTTCATCGACTGCAGCTTGTCCGTTTGCTCCATAAACCTTTTGAGAAATAACCGTTCCCATAGCAAAGTCATCAGCTTCAACCGTTTCATTTTTGTTCGAGTTACAAGCTGTTAATATCCCTACGGCCAGGATCATAAGTATCACCGCAGCCAGGCGTTTTCTATTAAGATTTTTATAGTTCAACAACCTTTCATTCCCTTCTAATAAAACATATGAACCGAATCTCCCGTAGTTACGCGCAGGATATTCGACCTCTTCACTTATTTTCTTCTAAAATATATCACACAACTAAAGAGATTAAAACGATTGTTGTCGGAATTAGTCGGTTATGCAAAGTGATAAACATATATAAATTAGTAATCTCCTTTAACTCCGAACTTAATTCTGAAAATACAGGGAGAAACACGGGGACAGGTTCACTGTTTTGCTTCTAGCAAAACAGTGAACCTGTCCCCGTGTTTCTCTTTCAATTAGTGTTTTTCTTATAAAGTTTCTGAGCTCTATATGAAATAAAAAGGAAGCTAGCGATACAAAGCGGTATGAATAAGGATCCTAAGGCTCTTAAAAGGGCAAAGGGAGTTTCAAATATAAAAGCTTTCCAAAATAGTTCTCCATTCATATCCCATAATTGCGGAGTCAAGTATAATAACTTTGGATTTAATATTATATCTAAATCAATAACTTCTGTTGCTATCATTGCTACAAAAAGTGGCAAAAAGCAGATCGCCAGTTCTATAAACATTTTAGATAATCGTTTATATTTGCCCGCTTTTGAAATCTTGTCTGAGAAAATATCATCATCACTATCTTTATCAATTTTCTTAAAATATTGGGGCCCCGAGTTCTTCTTGCCTACTATGTGTTGCCAACCACTGTCTTCAAATAGAGTACAGTAGTCAATGAAATCCTCTTGATGCTTAAACGTTCTATAATCAATCTTAATTGTTGCCTCTTCTGGTTTTGTGAAACGGAATTTATATCCAAAGGATGTATCTATTAACTGATAGCCTTTTTTAGCCATCTCAGTTAACCATTTTTCTTCTTTGTCATAGTCAATAAAATACTTAAACTTCCTCACTATAAACCCCTCCAAACAATTAGTTTAATAACTCTTTTGTTATGCTAATCATATGCTGCATTCTTTCAAAATCTAAGCGTAAAATCTCTTTTCCTTTATCTGTTATTACATATGTTTTTCGTCTTTTATCCTCACTTTTTACGGACTGTATCAATTTTGCTTTCAGCAAATTCTCAATTGCTCCGTAAAGGGTTCCTGCTGCTACTCTAACTTGTTGACTACTTAGTTCCTCAATCTTTTGCATGATAAGGTAACCATGAGCAGGTTCTAACAAGGCTAAAAGCACGTAGTATGTGGTTTCTGTCAATGGTAGATCTTTATCTCGGTTCATAAGCTCAACTCCAATTCTTATGTTATACATCTAAACTATACAGTCTTAATATACAGTGGAACTATATATATATAATATATACAGTTCCACTGTATATGTCAATACAAAAAACCGGTTAAGGTTAAGAAAAAACGCTACGGGTCTTTTTACTATACATGTCTTTTCTATGAAAGCAACTTAAGGGCTATGTCATCCTGAAGGAGGTACGACTGAAGGATCTAGATCCTTCGCTAACGCTCAGGATGACAAACACGGGGACAGGTCACTTGTTTTGTCTAAAGCAAAACAGTGAACCTGTCCCCGTGTTTTACCCGTGTTTTAAAACTCTATCTCAGATGTTAAAAACTCAAGATTAGCAAAGATCTTTTTTTCATCCCAATTCCACCATTGAAGTTCTAGCAACCATTCAATCGTTTTATCACTAAAACGTTTCCGAATGAACTTAGCTGGGTTGCCACCATAAATTGTATATGGCTCAATGTTCTTTACTACTGTAGAGTTAGCAGCCACGATGGCACCATCACCAATGTTAACTCCCGGCATGACTGTTACATTTTGTCCGATCCATACATCGTTACCAATTACAGTATCGCCCTTGTAGGGTAATTGCTCTACAGTAGGAGTAACCTTTTCCCAACCACCTGCAAAGATATTAAATGGATAGGTTGTGATACCATCCATTTTATGGTTTGCACCATTCATAATGAATTTGATACCCTCTGCAATCGCACAGAATCTTCCTATTATTAACTTATCTCCTAGGAATTCATAATGATGTTCTATGTTATCGTAAAATTTCTCTGGAGGGTTTTTATTGTCGCTATAATATGTGTACTCTCCGATTTCTACATTTGTCTTTGGTGGCAGGTTCTTTAAATAGCAAATCGTCTTTATACGTTCATTAGGAAATAGCTTATTTTTATCTGGCCCTGTCATTATGCAACTCCTTTCTCAGGTATCCATTTAATTAACTATTAGTCTGTTAATTTGATCGAGCATAAATTCTGGTTTTCTTTGTTCAAGGCAAATTTCACCCCATCCGGCCATTAAGAATTGCCGAGACTTAATATTTTTGATAAGCTAAATTTATACAGCTGAGGTACTAACAAAGGAGGTAAATAATTTGGCGACAACAGCTTTAATTCTAACGATTATCCTATTTATAGCTGGTTTGTTAGGTACCATACTGCCTATTCTACCTGGTGCTATTCTCATTTACGGTGGGATGCTTCTTTACGGCTTCATGACTAAGTTCGCAACACTTAATGCAAACTTCTTTCTCTTACAAGCATTAGCGCTCGTGGTTATTTTCTCTATAGATTTTCTAGCTTCTGCTGCTGGCACGCGACGCTTCAATGGCAGTAAACAGGCAGCCTGGGGAGCAATCCTCGGCACAATTGTTGGTTTAATTTTCCTCGGACCTCTGGGTATCGTAATTGGGCCCTTCCTCGGTGCCGTTGTGGCTGAATTGCTGCGAGGAATAGAAATAAACCGAGCAATTCGGGTTGGCTTTGGCACTCTCGTCGGAATCCTTGGCGGAACAGTATTAAAGCTAGGGGCTGAAATTTTGATGATTATTTATTTCTTTATGTGTATATAAACACTTCTACGCTAAATTCTTTAATTAGATGCCTTTATTGCATAACGTTAAAAAATTAACTCCTGCTATAGATTTACAAATGCTTCTACAACAGGAGTCGTATCGATTTTTGGTTTAATTGGCAGGTTCCCATTTGCATCTTACAGGGGAAACAATGGTATTTTCTTTTTTTAACTCTTTAAATGCTTTATCAACTTCTTTACGGTCTAGCCCTGTCAATTTTTCAACCTCTCCGGCACTTAAAGGCTTTCCGGCATCTTTCATTGCGCTTAGCACATCCTCTTTAATACCCATATTATATCCTTCCTTTCATATAATCCAATTTATTATTTCCATTATTGTAGCAAAAATCTGCAGAAAAATTTCATTTCATAGATTAGCAGTATAAGGGCAATATAAAAAGGGCTACAAAGGATAAAAATTAAGGAGGTATTTATATAATATGGGTATCTTAAGTGATATTTTTGGAAATGGGAATGAGGACGAGGCTCCAGAAGAGATTCGAGAAGAGCCTACGCAGACTAACGATGACGCAAAGCTAGTTCTCCGCAAAGAGGAGCTCAATATTGAAAAAGACAGAGTGCAAACTGGTGAAGTAGAACTTAGCAAGGAAATCATTGAAGAACAAAGGAGCGTCGACGTTCCTGTAATGCGTGAAGAAGTTGTTATCGAAAGAAGAGCCTTGAACAACGAACAGACGGACTCGCCAATAGCTGACGAAGATGCCATACGAATTCCTGTCAGTCAAGAGAAAGTTATCGTCGATAAATATACCGTTGTAACCGGAGAAATTCTAGCTCACAAGAACATTGTTGAAGATACTAAGCATATCGATGAAACTCTTAGACATGAAGAAGGTCGGGTAAATAAATATGGCAATCCCGATGTAATCGAGAGTGTAACGGATCAGCAATTACAGTAGCATAACAAACACCTCACCCATCGTATTTATGATTGGTGGGGTGTTTTTCGAATAAGTGGAGGCCGAAGGTATGGAAGAGAACTCATCATTTGAAACAAGTTCATCTAATCAAACCAATGACTCGATTGAAAATGTGTCCCTTCAAATTAAAGAGGAACAACTTGATCTCGTAAAAAAGTGGATACGAACAGGAGCGGTAACGATATATAAGGAATCTTACACTCAGGAAAAAACATTTACGGTGCCTGTTAAGTGTGAAGAGCTTGTAATAGAAAAGAAAACCATTTCTCCCGCTAATCATGGGCACATAGACGTAGAGGTACCTATAGAGGTTACTCGTATACTTTTAGGGGAAGAGCAGGTTGAATTTAAAAAGCACTGGGTTGATTTGGAAGATTTCTCCGTCTACCAACAACATATAAATGATATAAAACATTTTGAAGTG
Organism: Desulfosporosinus sp.; assembly: GCA_003513495.1. Classification (GTDB taxonomy): domain Bacteria; phylum Bacillota; class Desulfitobacteriia; order Desulfitobacteriales; family Desulfitobacteriaceae; genus Desulfosporosinus. Next base: position 31,170 of record DOPM01000006.1, on the reverse strand, counting down.
ACCTTAAGGCATGAGGTACCTAAACTAAAATTTACTGAATCCCCCCCTGGAGATTAGTTCCCTTCTGGATTCATAGCAAATTTATAGCTGAATTGAACTAGATCAACTATTACGGCCTAGGTTTTAAGGATCATTCTATCCTTAAAAGCTAGGCCGTAATTAATTATCCACTCTTATATATCCTTAGCAATGTTTATCAATTACACTGGTGCTGTTATTTGGTGAGTTTTGACAAGAGCTGTGAACGCTTATCAGACTTAGCATTTTCATATTCGCTCTCTATAGCATCTATAAGATCAGTGGGTAGATTATTTGCAATCAACTCAGCCTGCATCGCATTCAAGGTATTACTGAACTGTCTATCCATGTTAGCCTCAAGCATGTTTCCTGCTTGAATATATTTTTGGGCCAACGCTGAACGGTTTATTGTACCCTCTTTCTTGCGTTGAGCGTACTCTTGAACTGCCGCCGAATACAAAGTATCTAAACGACTCAAAGCTACACTCTGTAGATAACTAAACTGAGACTTATACTTATTATTAATTTCTTCAAGAGTAAACTCTTTCGGAGTAGTAGTTTGTTTAACAGGTGCAGCTATCGTCCCTGGTTCAGGTTCAGTTTGCTTTGGCTTATTATCTGGAGTTTCAGTCATCTCATTCGTATCATCCGTTGTTTTTGGTTGATTGATTGGCTGACCTACTGTACCGGGATTCTTTTCAGCGTTCAAACCATCAAATGATGTAAAAAAATCCTCTCCAAACTGGCTAGTAAGCTCATGTTGGATTTCCAAGTCAGGCTTAAAATATTTATCGTATCCCCAAAATCCTGCCACAGCTATCAATAAGAACATAACGCCTGCAATCTTTAGAAATTTACTTCTCATAAATCCTCCAAATAATTTATTTATAAATCATATATTCAATAAACCATAAACAAATCCCTGCTTACACCCTCTGAATAATCGTAGGCAGAAGCCTTTCGAATGCATCACTGTACCAAACGACATACCCCTATCTAACAATAGCAGGAAAACCCCTTTGAAAGCAATATGTGATATTAAAAGGATTAGAAGAAAAATTAGCTTGGCATACCAATATATAGCAGGATAATTATTAACTTTATAGAATACAATCCATTGAACCTACATGCACAGTGACACTAGGTGAGTTGTACATATATTTTCAAAAAATAACTTTTTGAGAAAATTTAATTTTAGGAGGAGAAACTATGCATTTTCCAGTTTCCGGTGTCGATGTATTACCCTTCATCCCACCCTTAGTGGCATTTCTGGTATCGTCATTAACCGCTTCTGCAGGGGTGTCTGGTGCATTTCTACTACTCCCCTTCCAAGTGAGTGTTTTGCACTACACCAGTCCAGCAGTGAGTCCTACCAATCTTATCTACAATATTGTAGCCATTCCTGGAGGTCTTTATCGCTATATCAAAGAGGGTCGCATGGCATGGCCATTGACTTGGGCGGTGGTTATCGGTACCCTCCCTGGTGTATTCGTAGGTGCCTGGGTACGTATTCTCTATTTGCCAGACCCCAAAGTCTTCAAGCTCTTCGTAGGCGTGGTGTTATTATATCTGGGTTACCGGCTTCTGTCCGAAGTGATGGGCTGGAATAAGAAGGTAAAAGAGCAAAGTAAGATCATGCAAAACAAGTTTGCCGAACAAGTAGCTAAGATGAAAGAAGTAAATTCTGGTCGATTAGCTTCCGGCCTTCCTACAGAAGCAGTGGTTAAGACTAAGACTATTTCATGGAAAAAAATCGAGTATGAATTCTGGGGCGAGACCTATTCCTTTAGCGGAATATCTATTTTATGCCTTTCTCTGGTTGTCGGTTTAATTGGTGGTATCTACGGCATTGGTGGTGGAGCCATTATATCTCCCTTTTGTGTTGCGGTGCTGGGTCTGCCCATTTATACTGTAGCCGGCGCTGCTTTAGCAGGTACTTTTATTACCTCCATTGCTGGAGTCGCCTACTACCATATTTTAGCCGCAAGCAACCTTGCAGCAGGTGCCTCAGTAGCCCCGGACTGGATGCTAGGCATACTCTTTGGTATTGGGGGTTTGCTTGGTACTTATGTAGGTGCCCGAGTCCAGAAGTTCCTGCCTGATCGAATAATTAAGATTATTTTAACTGGTTTAATACTATTTTTGGCTATTAGCTATATTGGACAATATTTCCTCTAATCCTCTAACAAAAGGCTATTGTTCAATAGACTCTCAAAGAATATCTTATGATTAAATACTAGAATCGTCTAGAGCTGTACCAGTCAGTGTATTAGGTAGTTTTATGTGATAGAAGAAGAATGTTCAATGTAGAAAAAGTTTGAGGTGAAAACAGTGAAAGAAGACCTGCAAAATCCTGCCTTCGCTTATATTGCTGGGCGTATCGATAAAATGTTGGTACCCGCTCTACTTTACTTTCTAGCACATAAGCCTGCACACGGGTACGAGTTAATACAAAAGATTAACGAATCAGGCTTCTCGGAAATTGAAGCCGACCCAGCCACTATTTACCGCAACCTACGCAAGATGGAAGAAGATGGGTTGGTCATTTCCCAGTGGGAAACTCAAAATACTGGTCCCGCACGACGGTCCTACCAGTTAAGCCCCGAAGGTTACCAGGCCTTGGACTATTGTGTGCAATTAATCACCGACAAGGTAACCAAAATGCAAGCTTTTCTAGAACAATACCAGCGGGAGGTGAAAGGAAGTTGAGTTATCAGCAAATCTTAAAAATATTACACGCCGGGGCATTGCGCAAACCGGTTGTTGAATGTGCCAAGTTGCTACAGGCAGTTTGTCCGGAGATAGACATTCAGCTAGAATCCTATGGTTCACGGGCCTGTGCTAGACAGGTGCGTGAGGGCAAGGTCGTTGATATCCTAGCTCTGGCAGACCCCATGCTCTTTGATGAGCTGCTAGGACCCGAATACGTGGACAAATACTATATTTTTGCCAACGACCAAATTGTATTGGCCTATAATGAGTTTTCTAGAGGAAGCGGAGAAATCAACGTCAAGAACTGGTTTGATATTCTGCTTCGCGAAGACGTCACCTTTGGCAGGTCTAACCAAAATTTAGATCCATGTGGCTATCGTACTCTAATGGTCTGGCAGTTAGCGGAACAATACTACGAACAATCCGGTCTCTTTGCTCAACTAGACCAGAAGTGCAGAGAGGATTTGATTTATCCTAAATCTTACGACTTAGCCTCAGATGTGCTGGTAGGTAAACTAGGCTATGCCTTCGAATATCTCTGTGTGGTTAATCAGTTCGGTCTGAAATATCTGACTCTACCAGAAAAGATTAATCTATCGAACCCCTCTTACGCAGAGTATTACAAGCAGGCCACAGTAAGTTTGCAGGGCAAAAATTCCGGTGAGATGATTACTGTCCCCGGTGCACCCATTGAATTTGCCATCTCTATTCCAAAAAATACTGAAAACCCCGACTTAGCAAAGAATTTCCTAGATCTAATTTTAAGCAAGAAGGGTCAGCAGATCCTGGAGGATTGTGGGCTGATACCTTACTAAATTACCGATATGTGCTAGGGGCAAACAAATATAAACAAAAGGCATTTTAGTACTAGCAGTGGGCATGATAATCCCATTTGAGTATTGAAATGCCTTTGTTTATAAAATTATCCTATTTTCTTAATAAGATTCTTTTTTCTCATAGAAAGTCAGTAAATATCTCATAATATAGCAGGAGGTGTTCGATATGGAACTCTATTGGGTTACACAGGCTGTCGCGTACTGGTCCCTTGTTTTGTTCTTAGTCCCCATAAACTATATCAAAAGACTTATGCCTTTCGCCTTTCTAGGAGGTTTCATCTATACTTGGATAGTGCAAATATTTGCAGTAAATATATTCAAGCGATGGTCCTTTAAGGGTGACATAGTAATGATTTATAATATACCTGTTTTCTTTACATTAAGTTGGTTCGCCGTGACAGTAATTTTTGGCTATTTGCTATGGCGTTTTTCTAAATATCAGATATGGTTTGTATTGTTTTTTGCTATATGGGCTACGGCTATGAGCTATACAGCCCACACACTTAATCAGGTATTCCTTCATGGTTGGAGTATCGCTGAGACCTTTATGTTCGCTATTTTTTCCCACGTTTTATTGCTATATTTTTTTAAGTACCTGCATCATATAAATGAGTTAGGAGCTAACGAAACTATGATTCAGGATTCATTCTCAGGGCTAAAAGATCGAATTAAGTAACTAGGCTAGGTGACAGGTCCTTCTCAAGACTAATCGATGAGATGGCTTTCAAATTTAAAAAGGTGAGAGTGTTTCACCCTCACCATAATTCAAAAAATAACTTTTCAAGTCCTACTCCACTGTGACGCTCTTGGCCAAATTTCTTGGCTTATCGACGTCGCACCCTCTAGCAACTGATACATAGTACGATAGAAGTTGCAAGGGTATAACCGTAAGAATTGGTGAGAGCTCATCCATTGTCTCTGGAATATAGATCACATGATCTACCGACTTCGCCATGCTGGTATTCCCTTTGTAGGTTAGTCCGATCACTTTAGCATCTCGGGCTTTGACCTCTTTGACATTGGAAATTGTCTTTTCATAGACATCCCGTTGGGTAGCTAAAGCTATGACGGGTGTGGCCTCAGTGATCAGGGCCAAGGTACCGTGTTTTAATTCGCCAGCCGCATAAGCTTCAGCGTGGATATAGGAAATTTCCTTCAGTTTTAGAGATCCTTCCATGGCAACAGCCCAATCTAAGGAGCGGCCGATAAAGAAGGTATTTTCTACCTTAGCAAAGGACTCTGCAAGCTCTTTAATGAGACTCGACTGGTCTAAAAGCTCTTGGACCTGAGCCGGAATCTTTCTCAACGCAGTAATAATCTCTGCAATTCTTTCTTTAGGCAATGTCCCTTTAACCTGAGAGAGATAGAGTCCCAGTAAAACCATTCCCTCGAGCTGAGTTGTGTAAGCTTTCGTCGAAGCTACGGCAATCTCCGGGCCGGCCCAAGTAAAGATCACATCATGCGCTTCCCTCGATACCGTGCTTCCTACCACATTCGTGACGGCAACCACCCGCGCGCCTCGATTTTTTGCTTCGCGCAGAGCGGCTAAGGTATCCGCTGTTTCCCCGGACTGGCTTACGACCACAACTAAGGTATGATCATCTACAAGAGGAGAGCGATAGCGAAACTCAGAGGCAATATCTACTTCAACGGGCAGATGTGCCCATCGTTCAATCAAGGTCTTGCCTACCAATCCGGCATGCCAAGCTGTACCGCAAGCAACAATATATACTTTATTAATCTGAGCTAGTTCTTCAAGGGTTAAATCTACCTCTTGAAGGACTACTTTCTCGTCTTCCAAGCGTCCTAACATGGTATCCTTCAAGGCTTTAGGTTGTTCATGGATTTCTTTGAGCATGAAATGCTCATATCCACCCTTCTCCGCTGCCACCGCATCCCACTTCACATCGTAGACTTCTTTGGCACGGGGATTGCCTTCAAAGTCAAAGACCTTCACTCCATCTTCAGTAATAACAACCATTTCGCCATCATCCAAAATATAGACTTTACGGGTATAGTTCAAAATCGCAGTGATATCGCTAGCTACAAAAAACTCTCCATCTCCAAGACCGACCACCATAGGGCTGTCTTTACGAGCTGCCACCAGCTTATTGGGGTCCTGACGTCTTAAAACGACCATTGCATAAGAACCTCGAATCGTCTTCAGAACGTTCCGGACAGCTCCCTCAAGGTCTCCTTCATAGTAGGCTTCGAGTAAGTGTGCTAAAACCTCTGTATCAGTTTCAGAGGCAAACTTATGCCCTTTTTCAATAAGCATATCCTTTAATTCCAAGTAATTTTCAATGATTCCATTATGCACGACTACAAAGTCCTGCTTACAATCGCAATGAGGGTGAGCATTCACCTGAGAAGGTCTGCCATGTGTCGCCCAACGGGTGTGTCCAATCCCGATGCAAGACTGAGAATAACTCTGACCGAGTTCTTCTTCCAAGGCAACTAACTTACCAACACTTTTAGACACTACGATTTTCTCACAGTCTAAGACGGCCACACCTGCGGAATCGTAACCTCTGTACTCTAATTTCTTTAAACCATCAACCAAAATAGGGATAGCTACCCGTTTTCCAATATACCCAACAATACCACACATATGTGTATCTCCTCTCAACTTAAACTTTTGTACCTAATTTCAATCTTAGTGTATGTGCGAACTACATAATTTTCGGAAAATAATAAAGCCGTCCTAATTTGGACGACTTGTTGATTCAGATTAAAGGCAACACAAGCAAGGGGGATCAAATTGAACACACCTTCCCCTTGTCTTGTCAGCTTTACCTTTGTCCCGAAAATTACTCCTCGGTTTTAAGTAAGCTTTACGGTGACAAGCCACCGAGAGGGATCCGCCGAATTCTTCGATAACCCTCTTCCTCGTCGACCTTATCAATTAGAACTCCTAAGGTCCTGGCGCTTTATATTATTGCCTAAACTGATTCAAATGCCCATCCAAACAATCTCTTTACATATTTATAAACCTATAGCATCACCTCTTTCTAGGGGTCCATGTGCCCTTTTCCACAAAAGAGTTTAGCCTTAATACAAAAGGCACATGGATCATTATAAACAAATTCTCAAAAGTTATCCAATGGTATTTTATTCATCACATTGAACAATAGTGTCAATAACCTCTTGGGCCAAGTCCAATAATTTTTCTTGATCTGGACCTTCGACCATGACTCGTATCAAAGATTCTGTTCCGGAAGGACGTACCAATACTCTGCCTTTGCCGTTGAGGATTTCCTCTACTTCATGTACTTTTGCAAGCACTCTGGTATCCGACATTAATCGTTCCTTATGTTGAACCCTAGCATTGAGAAGGACCTGAGGTAAGCGCTGCATTTGGGAAGCAAGCATAGACAGCGGAACTTGTCGTTCCTTTATCACGGATAATAACTGAAGGGCAGTCAATAATCCATCTCCTGTCGTGTTGTGATCAAGGAAAATAATATGTCCGGACTGTTCTCCGCCCAGCTGGGCTCCCGTTTTAATTAACTCTTCCATGACATAGCGGTCCCCAACTTGAGTTTCATAAATCTTGACCCCTGCCTCTTTTAGGGCAAGGTGTAATCCTAAGTTACTCATGACAGTGACAACGACTGAGTTTTGTGCCAATTTTCCCTTGGCCTTTAGTGCTAAGGCACAAATAAGTATGATGAAGTCCCCGTCTAAGATGGTGCCTTTTTCATCCACCACAATAAGACGATCGGCATCTCCGTCCATTGCTAGTCCCAGATCTGCGCCATGTTCCAATACTGCCTTCTGTAACCTTTCCGGATGAGTGGACCCACAATCCTCATTAATATTTATACCATCCGGCGTATTACATATAGAGATCACTTCGACCCCAACCTCTTGTAATATTTGGGGACCGACAAAGGATGCTGCTCCGTTGGCACAATCTAAAACTACTTTGATTCCGTCCAAACGTCCAACCGTGGATTTAAGAAAATCTTTATAACGAGATTCAGCGTCAGGTACTTCAATTACCCTTCCTACCTCCCCGCCAGTCGGGGTCTGCCAAGGCTTCTCTTTACTTACAACGATTCGTTCAATCTCATCTTCAATAGCATCTGGCAATTTATATCCTGATGAACCAAAAAACTTAATTCCATTATCTTGGACAGGGTTATGCGAGGCAGAAATTACAACACCCGCGCTAACATCAAGGGTACGCGTTAAGAGAGCGATTCCAGGTGTTGGTAACACTCCAACTCGTAAAACATTTGCTCCGACAGAGCAAATCCCTGCAATCAGCGCGGATTCGAGCATATCTCCAGAAATCCGGGTATCTTTACCAATGACGATGCGGGGGTGTGGATGCTCCTTGCTAAGTACATATGCGCCTGCTTGCCCAAGGCGAAAAGCGAGATCGGGGGTTAGCTGGCTGTTAGCCACACCACGTACCCCATCCGTTCCAAAGAGTCGACCCAAATCGTTCCCTCCCTTCCTATTTAGTATATTTACTTCTTTAGTAAAACGTTCTTATATATAAGAATCTTAATTTCAATGATACTTGTTAACTTCAATAGTTTACTCTATAGGAGCAAATTGCGCCATAAGAAATTCTGCAATTCTTATCCCATCGACGGCGGCACTGGTAATTCCCCCTGCATACCCCGCTCCCTCACCTGCCGGATATAACCCTGCTAAGGCTATAGATTCTCCTTGAGTATTTCGGACTATTCGTATGGGGGAGCTTGTCCTTGTCTCAATTCCTGTCAGATTTGCTTTATCCCCGGCAAATCCTTTGATTTTACCATTGAAAACTCGTAGTGCACGATCTAATACATCTCCTACTGCACCCGGAAGTACCTCATGGAGTTCATAAGATCTAATACCCGGGTAGTAAGTAGGTAACATTTCAAAACGGTCCGTCACACGTCGCTCTAAAAAGTCAACGACTCTTTGAGCAGGAGCCTTATAATCTGACCCGCCTGCAATAAACGCCTTATGTTCCCATTCTCTTTGGAATTCCAGACCAGCAAGGGGATGCGTCGTCGGAAAGTCGTCAGTTCCAACAGTTACCACGATTGCACTGTTGGCAATCGCCGAGTCACGAGCATATTCACTCATACCGTTCGTGACAACTCCACCTTCTTCTGAAGCTGCTGCCACAACCTTTCCTCCTGGACACATACAAAAGGCATAAGCCCCTCGGCCAGTACTCACATCTTTATACGTTAGCTGATAATCAGCCGGTCCGACATGGGGGTGCACCTCTACTCCATACTGAGACTGATTAATCAGTGCCTGCGGGTGCTCTACTCGTAAGCCAATGGCAAAGGATTTCTTTTCCAGAGTGAGATTCATGTCAAATAAGTATTTATAGACATCTCGAGCACTGTGCCCAATAGCAAGTACAGCTGCTTCTGCAGGGATTTCCTCTTCACCATTAACAACGACCGCTCTCAGGCGACCTGATGATGTCTTTAATCCTGTCACCTTAGCTCGAAAACGCACCTCGCCACCTAAAGACTCAATTTCCTGCCGAATTCTTTTGACGACGTCTTTAAGTATATCTGTCCCGATGTGAGGTTTAGCTAAATAATGGATTTCAGCTGGGGCTCCGTGCTTAACAAAGGTTTCTAGAACCACCGAAATTCTTCGATCTTGAATTCGAGTTGTGAGCTTACCATCTGAAAATGTACCTGCTCCACCTTCTCCAAATTGGACATTACTCTCAGAATCTAGTTTTCCTGTATCCCAGAATTCCTGAACTTTTTGGGTGCGATCCTCAACAGCGTCACCCCGTTCGAGGACAAGAGGAGAATACCCCCTCCGAGCTAAAGCTAACGCAGCAAAATACCCTGACGGGCCCGCACCAATCACCACGGGACGATGGGTCAGGGTTTTACTCGGCTTTGGCCATATAACCGGGGCCTCTATCGGCATTTCTTTGAGCCCTGAAACCCTGGCTAAGATACGATTTCCCTGGGTCCTAGGTACGTCAAGAGAGAATTGAAGCGTATAGACAAAAGCGAGAAGAGGTTTTTTACGCGCATCTAAAGAACGACGCAGGAAGCGAAGACCGTTTATACTCTGTTCAGGTACTTTTAGTTTGCGGGCCATCGTCGTCTTTAAGAAGGCATCCTCTTCTACAGGAATTTTTAGATTAGACCATAATAAATCCACGTAGTTACTCTGCTCCTTCTTCCAAGTGAGCTTTTAGACTATAGTCCACTTGTGGTTTTGTAAGCATTTTCACTCCCGGCGGGAGTTGCCAATAAACATCAACACCTGTATAGTTTCCTGCCTCTTTACCCGAGACATCTACCCAGAGTTGGATTTGATCTGCAGTTACATTATTCAAGATATCCGATAGACCTTCGACAACAATATCTATAGGAGAAATTGGTTGCTCTATTTCTAAATCTTTCCCAATATTTCGGATTTGAACCGGAACCTTGGATATGGCCTTTTGAATTGGTCCGGGGCGAATCTGAGCAATAACACTCAGGGTTGTCCCGTCCAGAATGGTAACTCCCGCTGGTAATGATACTTGATTAATTGGAATCTGGAACGTTTTATCCTCTGTTAGATTACTAATGTCAATCGGGCCAAGGTTGACCGAGTCTAATCCCTTCAAGGCTTGTAGGGTCCCGGTAACCTGTATACTTGCTGGAGATGGGACTAATGACCAGAGTTCCATGCCTGAGGCCGGGTCTCCTTTACTAGTAACTCTCAAGGGGATCATTTTCGAAGAAAGATCCTTCGCTAGGACTGGAGCGATCACATCCACACTGCTGGGATAAGCACTTAAAATGTCCATGCTCGGGTTTGGACCAAAGATCGGGTTGCCCTCTTTATCTCGAAAGCTTACTGGTCGAGATACTTGAATCGTTTCATTAGCGCCTGTAACGCTAATTTCAACAATTACTTTGTCCAGAGTACCTAAAATAGAACTCGGCCCACGTACATTGACCGCCGAAGGTTTAATAATCGGGCTGCCCGCTTGATAATCATCGGCAGGATTACCCGATAGGACGGCCTGAACTGGGACTGTCTTCTCTTGGACCGTATCCAAGGTCAGTTTAATATTTGAAGGTTGAACATCCACCACATTTGTTCCTGGGGGAGTGTTAACTTTAACGACATAAGTGTTTTCTCCAGGTACTCCACCAGATAGATCAATTTGCGCATAAATATCTTTAATATTGGCACTGGGATTGATTCCTTGCACACGAACTCGAACTAAAGGTAGTTGGGTCATAACAACCATGTTTTGGTTCAATCCGCTAGATACCACTGGGATGGTCAATGTCTGCTCAGGAATTAGCTTATCAGGTGTCCCTTGGTTCAGTACAAAAAGCCAAAAGAGAATGGCAAATAAGAACGAAACCACCTTAACTACGAGGTTTCGCCGAAGTATCTCAATCATGGCTACCACCTCCAAAACGGAATAACGGATGAGGAGACACTTTTGACATCAAGCTCCTGCAGCAGTAATTCTCGTAACGTTTTATCATCTGTAAAGCGAGTCAATGCTCCATCAATCCCAAGGGATATGGCCCCGGTTTCCTCCGAGACAACAAGCACCAAAGAATCAGTGATTTCTGTTAAACCAATAGCTGCTCTATGACGTGTTCCCAAGTCTTTTTTGATATTGGGATTTTCAGACAACGGGAGAAAGCACCCAGCGGCAGCTACACGATCTTGCCGGATAATGACTGCACCGTCATGAAGTGGTGTATTCGGAATGAAAATATTGACTAAAAATTCAGAGGAGACCATGCCATCAATTTTGATTCCCGTTTCAACGAAATCTTGAATGCCTGTTTTTCGTTCAAGCACTATCAACGCTCCAATTCGGTTTTTAGAGAGAACTTGTGTGCACCGTACTAACTCTTCGACAACCTGTTCTAAGGTATCCAAGCCCGGGGTTGAGGGATGGCGAGTTAAAAACCGCCCTCTGCCCAGTTGTTCTAAAGCCTTCCTAAGTTCGGGCTGGAAGACAACGGGTATGGCAATGACAAACATCTCTAAGAGTTTACTCAACAACCAACTAATGCTTGTTAACTGAAAGTACCTTGCGAGGAGGGAGACAGCGACAAGTACCATCACCCCTTTAACTAACTGCACTGCGCGGGTACGTTTAATGAGCATATAGAATTGGTAGAAGACCACTGCCACCACGATGATATCAATAGCACTCCGCAGTCCAAAGTTTTCAAATTGTGATAAGAATTCTGCCATGGTCTCCCCCCGTTTCTAACTACTCAAATCTATAACCAATAGAGTTTTTTTCACTCTGTTTAAATTCTCCATATATGTAAAAAATCCTTGCCTTTACGAAATATTTTTTCGCTATGCAATCCCCATACCCGCTAGAATTCCGAAACATCCTGTTAACATCATATCCCCATAAGGTGCAGCTTCATACCAATTGAGAGGCTTCGCCATACTTCTCCTAGGTCCAGTGACTACAACAAAATCCCAGCCCGGGCGCATTTCTGGATGTAGAGTTGCACCATGCCCTCCTTGCTCATAGATTTCCGCATTTGTCAATTCGGTCATCTGAAATCGTTGAATGAGTTTGGCTAGGGATTCTATATTAATCATACTAGTGTGGTGCTCTACTATTCCATATACCCGTTCCCCTCGAATAGCTGCAACTAACGTATGCGAGTTCCCAATATTAACCGCTAAAATACCTTGATTGAGGTGGGGCTTAACATAGTGATCAGCCATAATTCCTAGAAGTGCCGCTGTCCCGGTATCCGCCACGACAGCCTTTGGGATAATCTCACGGAGTGCACGCATTCTTGTATAGACTTTCGGGATATCTTGAGTGAACACAAGGCCTCGCAAATCTCCTCCCTGCAAAACAAACTCCTCCCAGAGCCGAAAGCGAAGTGTTCGATTACTTTCTGTGACACTGAAGCCATGGTCTTGGACCGCAACTGCAGCTTTTAAGGGATAGTCGAGGCTAAATGCTTCGAGGGCTTGCTTCAGAGAACGAGTATCTACATCTCCCATCCAAATAGGCGTTGCTGATTGTGGTGCTGCTTCGCATAGGACGATTCCCATGCCCTCGACTAGAGAAAGGTTGTCATTAAAGGTTACTGCAGCTTGAGGGGTTGCAAAGGCTTTTAGACCTGCACTCACATGTTGTTTAAGTGCCACAGCACTCGCCCCTCCACCCATTAAATGCCCATAAAGAAAGATTTCGTCTCCTTGAACTGTTGCTTTACGGATCTGTGCCGCTACCGTCTGGGTCCGACTAGGAACAATAAACTTTGGGCAATTTTCCAGGTTCTTCCCAGGCTGATAGAGAAGAATATCTTGGGTTCCGGATCCAACATCAATCACTATTACACTTTCTGTCATTAATAACACCACCTTCTCCAAATGGCAATGCAATTACCCCTTACCCGTAGGGGCAATTCATGAATTGTCTCTACAATTTTCACTACTTGATAAACTTTCTTCCTAGCCAAGGCTTAAAGAGCTTGACTGCGTGATGTGGACAAAGTTCCTGGCAACAAAAACAGCGAATGCAAGCTTGTAAATCGACGATCGGCCTCTGATTCTCATTCATGGTTACTGCTTTTGGAGGGCAATTATTGAAACAGTCTCTACACCCCACACACATCTCATGCTCAAACATTGGAAAAGGGCGAACACGGTTGAGTACAAAATTCTTGACGCTTTTTGGCAACGGAACCATGTCTAGAAAATTAGTGGATACTGCTTTTGGAATTATATAATTTTGAATTCGCCAAAGAGAACGGGAGTCCCCTTTTAGTTCTATTTCATTGAGACGGCTTGTCAGACCTCGCAAGCGCGCTGCCATCAGCGTTGGAACCTTTTCTGGCTTTAGACCAATCAAATCTGTGGCAACAACATCTAAAGCGAAAGGGTCTGTACTCATAATAAGGGCTCCAATGTTTCGTGGTTTACCCGCTGAAGGCCCATCTCCTTCCATCCCCACGACACCATCCATTATACTTAAGGCTGGGTTTACCCAAGCAGCAATGTCCACAAGAAGATCTGCAAAATCGGGGATTTTAAACATTTTCAAGTGGTATTCGGCTTTTAATAGTCCTGGGATAACCCCGAACAAAATCTTAACTGCACCGGTAAAGGTCATCATGCCATGAGTTTTCAGCTTTGAGATGGGGATTACTACATCCGCATTTAAAACACAGTTAGTGACGGTTAAACTCTTGATGATTTTCCCTTCAGGATACTGAAAGGTTGTTTGTCCAACATCCTCGTTCAGAATCGCTCCTGTCCTCTCTGCAACTTCACGTAGGCCTGACTTTGTATAAATAGCCTGTAAAGCTCCTACTGTGTAAGGCCCACCGGGGCTGTCACCTATGATTGGTATTCCGCCAGCCTCCTGAACGAGTCGAACCACAGCTTCGACAACGCTAGGGTGAGTCGTAACTGCTTCTTCCGGTCGTTTTTTCATGAGGAGGTTTACTTTAAGCAATACCTTTTGTCCAGGTTTCACAAACGTGGACATACCGCCCCATTCTTCAAGGCCTTCCCTCAAACTGTTTTCCACATCTGCTGTGTAGTCTGGGCAAAATTTCAGCACTACTTTGGCCTGCACCTAAGAATCCACCCTCTCCAAGTCTGCAAAGATATCCGAACCTCGCCCAGGAAAGGCACTCAATTCAGCATCACATTGAAAATATTCGTTGGTATAATAATCCTGCTTTAGTCGTTCATCCATGGTTTCAAACTTTTGCTGAGAGAATTGTTGAGTCCGATGCTCTTTAATAGCCCTTTTTTTCTGCTCAGCCCATTGATCAATTGAGACGATATAGTCAATTTCTTTCAGTACATCTTCCGAAAGCCTCCATCCAGACTGGACATAACAGAGACGCGGTAGAGTATGGGGGGCTCCCCACTCGGGTTCTATATGCTCTTTTGCAAGTTGTATAGCTGCCTTTGTAAAGTAATGGATCGCTTTGTGGTCACGATGCCCGGACGAACCATCTGCTCCAAAGGTTATCACCACTTGAGGTCGGATGTTCCGTATAACTCGGACAAGTTTCTCAACTATTTCAAGGGGTGGTGCAGTAGGAACTTCCTTATCTCGATAACCTAGAAAGATTACCTCCTTAATCCCCAAGACCTTTGCTGCTCTTCTAAGTTCCTGTTCTCGAAATAAACCAAGTTCTTCCGGCTCGCAAATCCCAGCAGCCTTACCTGCTTCACCCTTGGTCGCCGTCACAAGGGTAACGTTCACCCCTTGGTCGGCATATTTGGCGATAGTTCCGCCTAAGGCAAAGGATTCGTCATCAGGATGGGCAAAGATGAGTAACATCTCGTTTGCCATACTTGTTACTTCACCCTTTCTTTACTCTATTTTTCATAGCAATTTTTCACACGCTGCCGTACCACGATAAAACGATTATCATGTCATCCTGAGCGCAGCGAAGGATGACATGGCCCTTGAGTTGCTTTCATAACAATTACAAGTCTTTGACATAGGACCGGGCGCAGACGAGGTTTATCTTACGCTAGGTTTACTATTTTGTAACAACCTTTATATGCGCTTACTTATTTCATTCTCGTTTTATTATAGCGCGTTTTATTCCCCGAGGGAAATTTATAGCTTAAGCAATTAGTACTTATTTATATGTGGCATAATGTACCATTTCCAGGTTTAACTTAGCATGTTATACTGCAGTTGTCTAAAAAAGCACAAGCTTTAGCGTAAGAATATTAATTTAGGAGGTTTCGGACATGTCAATGAAAGCAAAACTACTAATCGGATTTCAACTTGGCGTTTTAATGACCACAGTTGCTCTACCGGTCCAAGCTGCCCTTATTGTAGGAGCTCCTCGCCAGTTATCAGGTTCTGTTGTCACCCTGCGTTCTGTTGGTACCGTAACGACAGCCGTAACTCCTGCTCCGGTAACAGTAACTACGCCTGTAACCCCAGCTCCAGCTCCTAACCAAGGAACCCCAACAACTCCAACTCCAACCACCCCAACGTATATTAACATTGGAGCACCACCGACAAACTCCTATGGAAATGTTATTTCCTTAAAAAATTATAACCTAACTAGGACTAATTCAGTTGCTCCGACACCTACTCCAGTTCCTACTCCTACCCCGGCAGCGACTCCGACTCCCGCACCTACCCCGGCTCCTACTCCTACGATTCCTTTAATACCCCCAGTGTCAGCATTAACCTCTGACGAGCAACTCATGGTGGACATGATCAATCAAGAACGTATTGCGGCAGGCTTAAATCCTGTAATTGCAGATCTTCGCTTGACCGCCGTAGGACGAGCTAAGGCTAACGATATGAAAGTAAATAATTACTTTAGTCATACTTCTCCTACCTATGGTAGCCCCTGGGCTATGATGCAGCAGGCAGGTATTACCGTACGCTGGGCTGGAGAAAACATTTCAGCAAATAAATCTGTACCGGGATCAATGGCATCACTTATGCAAAGCCCAGGTCACAGAGCAAATATCCTAGATCCTCGCTTCACACATGTAGGTGTCGGAATAGCTTACGGAAGTGCTTATGGCAACTTCTACGTTCAAGAATTCTTGCAGCAGTAATATTAAAGAATCTCCTACGAGGTTCTTAGCAACAAGGTTATAGTAGTATTCCATCATCTAGGTTTTCTAGACCCTTACTTCTAGTAAAAGTAGGGGGTTTTTTTTGCCATATTACCCGATCCCTTTTTAGCCGCCCAGGAGGATTTTGAGCACTTTTCTGCTAACATTTTGTTCCATATATTCTAACGGGGCCTCCCAGTCGCATCCTTGGCTTAATACAACGTTTACAGCTCTAGAAATGTCTTCCGGTTCACAACCGGAAATAATATTACTTCCTGATTCCACGGTTTCGGGACGTTCTGTCACATCTCTTAAGGTTACATTTGGTATTTTAAATAAGCTGCATTCCTCCTGAACCGTTCCACTATCACTCAGCACACAAAAAGCATTTTGCTCTAAGCAAACAAAATCAAATAGTCCTAAAGGTTCTACAATATGAATACCAGTACTGGCAAGAGTTTTACTTTGCTTCTCCAATTGAGAACGAGTACGAGGATGCAGGCTGCAAATAAGCGGTATTTTGTATTCGGAATATAATCTATGAAAAGACATTATGAATTTACTCAGACGAACCTCATTATCCACATTTTCAGCTCGATGTAAAGTTACTAGGAAATAACCCTTTTCAGTTACTTCTAAAGTCTTTAGAACGTTGCTTTGTTCAATCTTATCTGTATAATATCTCAGAACCTCCCTAATGGGATTCCCAGTAACATATATGCGTTTTCCTTCGATTCCCTCCTTCAGCAAATTTGCTCGGCTTCGTTCTGTATAGGGCATTAAAATATCACTACAGTGATCGATTACTCTTCGATTGATTTCCTCCGGCACCCTGTCATCATAACAGCGGTTGCCCGCCTCCATATGGTAAACGGGAATACTTAACCGTTTCGCTGCCAACGCAGTTAGAGCGCTGTTTGTATCCCCTAAAATAAGCAGGCGGTCTGGTCTTTCTCGGATCATCACCTGCTCACACTTGTAAAGTATCTCACCAATTTGAGCCATCATGCTCGAGGCCTGACAATTTAATTCGTAATTCGGAGATCTTAAGTTAAGTTCCGAGAAAAAGATTTCATTTAATCTTCGGTCAAAGTTCTGACCGGTATGGACTAAAATATGATCACATAGTCCATCTAAGAAAGGTATAATCCGGCTTAAGCGAATAATTTCCGGGCGAGTACCTAAAATCGTCATAATCTTCATTACAACATTCTCCTAACTAAACATATAAAGAAAACTTAGCTGGAGCTCGAAGACACTGTCTTCGCACGTATTAGCTTTCTTGCAGCCTTTGGCGAAAGCGGCAGGTTAGTTGCTCTTATGCTTGGACGACGAAGACACTGTCTTTGCACGTATTAGACCTTCTTGCAGCACTGTCTTCGCACGTATTAAATCTTCTTGCAGTATATAACGCAAGTTTATACTTTCTGATACAAGTAAATCAGAAAGAGCATATCCTTTTGCTCCTTCTATGATCTTACAATGATCTTTCATCATTGTTATTTTCGTTTAATTCTATCGTCCCTCGTATAGTATTATTGCTTCCGTCGATGACTGAAACATTATTGCTGGCATGATTTGTTATATAAACTAGATTAGTGGTTGAATTAACATTTACTCCTTCAGGATATGAACTTACCCTAATAGTCCCTATGACTATATGGGTAAACCCATCAATAACTGAGACACTATGACTAGCCCAATTTGTTACATATATCCTGTTAGTTGTGGGATTTACACCCACACCCATGGGATTCGATCCCACGGTGATATGGGCTATGACCTCATTAGAGCTTCCATCAATAACTGAGACATTATTACTTGCAAAGTTTGCAACATATATTCGATTTGTCACCGGATTAACCCCCACTCCAAAAGGACCGGAACCAGCAATTAGATTTCCTACAAGAGTATTGGTATGACCATCAATAACTGATATTTTGTTGCTGCGGGAATCTAAGAGATAAATTCTGTTGAGAGCAGATGGCAGAGTTGAATTTTGCATCTCCATAGTTATACGTTCTTTATCGATGGGAAAAAGTTGTGCAGGAAGAACACTGTAGTTCATAGTCGATTTTCCAGCATCATTTTTACCCCAAACCGTGATTTCTAAAGAGTCAGAGCTTGATATAAAACTAAATTCTAAAGCCTCAAATTGTGCAAAATAGTTATGAACAACTACTTCCCCAGGTGCCAAGGTCAGCAAATCCAAAACGTACTCCTTCTTAGTCGCTCTATCCCAATAATATCCATTGACTCTAATAGTATTAGTTATAAGGTCCTTATTCTCTACTGTTACGGAGAGAGTTGAACAGAGGTGTACACCGGTAGCTCTAATGTTTTCTATCAATCCGGTTGTTAGCGAAGCCATCTTATGCCTCCTTTTTAGTTCAGCCATCCAGGAAAGAGCTTCTTCGCCCTTTCTTGAACAATTACTGAACATGCTTCATCAGGATTCAAACTCATATTCTCGCCATGCCAGCGATATGCCAGCAGATGTTCTGGCAAAAATCCACAGGTATAGTGGCGAAGGAAACGAAACCACAAGTCATAATCATGGGCTTGAGGTAAACCTATATCGAAAAATCCTACAGCCTCTAACGCATTACTGCGCATCATCACAGAAGATCCGTTGATAAAGCAACCCTCCATAAGCCGGGTGACCATTTCCTGTCTGCTGGGATAAAATGCCGAATTAACTTCGTATTGCTTTTTTCCATAGGCATCAATGACTACAAAGCTTGTGTAGCTAAACCCCATACCCGGGTCATTTTCCATGAGCCCCACTTGTTTTGCCACTTTGTCCTCTAAAAAGGCATCATCAGCACTTAACCAACAAATATACTTTCCACTGGCCGTCGATAAACCAAGGTTCAAAGCACTGGGTGTTCCTCCGTTTTCTTTATAAATATAATTGATCTTTGAACGATAAGGCTTAATTACATCTGCTGTTCCATCCGTGGAACCATCGTCAATAACTATCACCTCAAGATTTGCATAGCTCTGATTGATGACACTTTCTAAAGCATGAGTCAGGTATCGCGAGTGATTATACGTAGGGATAACGACACTAACTTTAGGCATTAGCATTAAGTTTCCTCCTTAATCGCAGCACGTACTCAAAATAAAATCCTACTTGCTGCAGTAAGCTAGACTCATTCTGAGTATTGGCTAAATGACGGATGCTTCAAGTTTTTGGCATTTACCGTCTATTTAGGAATCTTACTTCAATGGAGTTTACACTCCTTTGAAGTAAGATTATCACTTAATTACTGTATATCTTCTTCATCCACTCTACAGTTTGGGGCAAACCTTCTTCTAGCAACACTTTTGGGTTGTGGGCCAGATCCTCTTTTGCTTTACTGATATCTGGTCGTTTACTAACTGTATTGTGCTTATCTTCAGGAAGATATTTTACTAATTTCGAATTGCCATTAGTATATTTAAGCACCAAATCGCTTAAATCCTTGACACTTCGGTATTCCGTCCCTCCAATGTTATAAACCTCCCCAGGTTTAAAGTTATGAGCAACGTTAGCTATGGTAGGAATTAGATCATCTACATACATAAAAACACGATAGTAGCCTTCATAAACCTCATATGGGATTCCCTGTAAAGCTCGATAAATAAAGAGGCAGACTACACTGCGATAGGAATGATAGTATTCTCCGGGGCCGTAAGCGTTAAATAACCGTAGCCTAACGATTGGAGATTCGTATTTCTTTTCGAAGTTGATCACTTGCACTTCGTTAGCCCACTTAGTCAGAGCATAATCATTATGCTGAATAATCGTCTTCTTCAGAGGCAAATCTTCTGTTAACAATGGCTCCATCGCTTCCCCATAGATTTCTGAGGAACTTGTAAAGATCAACTTAAAACCCTTCTTCAATTGCCATTCTAATATATTCCGTGTTCCAATGACATTAGTTTTCCAGAGAGTGTCATAATAATGTTCTCCGTTGATACGTCCAAATTCAGCGGCTAAATGAAAAACATAATCATAGTCTTGTTCAAATACCCGCTCTAACTGACGATACTCAGAGATATCCGCTCTAATATATTTTTCCCCCAGATGATGCTGCAAATCCACTTCCCAAACATCGTTTCCTCTAAATTTGAGTACTTCTACTAATCGTTTACCTAACGTGCCCTTGCTTCCCGTCACTAAAATCTTAGCCATCGTATTGCTCCTTTTCCCACATTTTAATCTCTAAGGCCTTATGCCGATCTAAAATAACCCTGGCAGTATCTTCTTCATTGTTTTGAGAATCCACCGTTTGCTGATTGATTGGATTAAAGCCTGCTTCACTTAACTCATCTGCAGAAAATAATGGATCTTCAACTTTAACCGTATTGCCGGCGGCTTCTAAAGCCCTAACCAAATCTACCCCTCTGCTATGCTTAAGATCCTTAACTCCTGTTTTATAGCTTATACCTCTTAGCCATACCTCTTTACTTATACCTACCTGTTTAAGGATTCGATCTCGATAACCCTGATCAGCAAGCTCAGCCCCCTCTAACAAAGCCGAGGGACAAACCGTCCTTAAAAAATTCATATCTTTAGGCAGACATTCCCCTCCAATTCCCCAATCAGTTGTCAGTAATTCAACATTGTTTTTACTATTAACAGCCATTCTCAGTTTTTCATAACTCATGCCATTAGAAACACAAAATCCGTAAATCTCCTGGGCAAAAGCGACATCAACATAACGTTTTACGTTTTCAACAACCTTCGATAACTCAGCCACTCGAACATCTGAAACCTCTACCAGTTGTGGGACCAACGGGAAATAGAACTCACGGCCCTTTTTTAGGCATTCTTTTGTGAAGGCTCCCATCACTCTGGGGGTATCACAAACGGTTTTATCCACTCCAAACATTACTCTGTGAGGAACATGAATTAAGAAAATATCTGTCCCTAATTTAAACCCTCTATTCTCCAAGAATTCTCGAATTCTCACCATGGTACCCGGAGGTAACGTCGATTCGATGGAGATCAAAGCGCCTGGACAAATGATCATATGCTCTAGGGCTGAAAACAAATTTTTACCTTGGTTACCGGTGGAAGGTGCCATTAGCCATATATCTATCCCTGTTAATGCCCTATAATCCGTAGTTACTCTATATCCCTGGCGTCTCAGCTCTTTGACTCGGCTCTCATTTACATCTACCCCGATGACCTCTCCAGAGAATTTCTGGTCCAGATATGCGAACAGATTAAACCCGATATTCCCCAACCCAACGACACAGATTTTCATTATTGGAAACCATCCTCCCCCAATATCATCACTATAGGTTATGGCAGTCCACTCTTAGTTGACACAACTGATCTATATATCTGCTAGAAATAATCTCTGCGCCGCTGGATAAAGCTGTAAAGTTTTGCAACCTTGATGCCTGTTAGAACATACACTAAAAAGATAATAAATTTATGGAGGACAAAACATGAAAATAGTAATCCCTGTTGTAAGCTTGGAAACGGGAGGAACACGCTTTATTTATCAGTTAGCAAACGAGATGGTGGATAAAGGACACATTGTTGAGATTGTACTTCCTGAAAAAGCTATAGTTGCTTGGCCACTGCGTGCACAGGTTACTCGAATCAAAGAGCTTACTCCTGATAGAATCCCTTCTGCAGATTTTATCCTGCCAAATTTTTATCCTACAGTTTTTCCTGCATGGGAATCAAAAAAAGGCCGCGTCGTACGACTAAGCCTTGGGTATGAACCTTTATGGGTTGCAGAAAAAGAAAAAGCATTGGCTTCTTACCATATAAATGCTCCGATAATTTCCATATCCGAATGGCATCGCCAATTAATCCTACAAGAAACAGGGAAAAACAGTACGGTTATCCCCGGAGGAGTTGACACCTCTGTTTTTACACCTAGTCCTAAAAAATCTCTTTCTACCGGACGATTGACCATCGCATATATTCTTCGTTCTAAAGAACATGGGTATACTTGGAAAGGCACTGATGACTTTTGGGAAACTTGTAAGGGTTTAGCGCAATTGGTTCCGGAATTTGATATACAAGTTGTTGCTCCGGAAGGAGCAAATTATCAAGCACCCCTTCCCTATAAAATCATTGAAGCCCCTGCTGACAATGATATGGCCCTCTTCTACGCTCAAGCAGATATTTTTGTTTCAACATCGTACTTCGAAGCTTTTTCCATGCCTCCCTTAGAAGCAATGGCATGTGGAACTGCCGTCGTAACGACAGATAATGGCGGCAACCGGGATTATACAAAAAATGGAGAGAACTGTTTTCTAGTTCCCCCCAGTGATACTCATCAGCTAACTCTTATATTAGCTCATCTATTAACTCAGGAAGCAGTACGGACTCGCATTGCCCTGGCTGGTTTGCAGTTTGCTCAGTCTTGGACATGGCGGCACGCTGCTAATAAGTTAGAAACCCTACTATTTCAGTTAGCCCGCTCTTAGGATTCGTTTTAACAGTCTTTCCAAGCTAAAAGGGCATCGACAGGTTCAGCATTTTTTCCATAGACCTCCAAAAAAGCTTTATTACTATGGTCATGGAACTTACTAAAAATCAAAATATTGTAACCAAGCTTTTGAAAATCCTCTACCTCCCATCCTGATCGATGCCTTTGAAAGCTTTCTCCCCCCAAATTATAGTGATCGACGTCAAGTTGTCGGAAAAACCCTCTTGGAGTAAAGATAATCACCCTTTTAGCAGCGATTTCTTCTACTTGGCAGAGTACGTCCCAAGCAACTTCTTTCTCAAAATGCTCTATAACATCAATCAATGTTACACTGTCTATCGACTTAGGCAAAAACAATTCTCTTAGGCCCTCTGCTCTAAAATTTATCTTTAAAAACGTTTCACCCAACTTAGTATTTTCTAAGTAGGGACGATGAGCATCAACCCCAACTTTTATCGGACAACAGAACTTTCCAAGGGTTTCACCTACTCCACAGCCTACATCAAGGACCGTATTTGAATCTGACAGTAGTTCATTAATGGTAACGAGAAAATCCTTATGCTTTACGGTATTGACTGTCACAGGCTGACATCCTTCCATCCTTAATTTTCGTTTCTTTACTATCATATTCAAAATTTCATTTAAAGTGCCATCTGACACACCAATACCCTCTGTGAAAGCATAATATGTAGTACCGGAAAGTAAAGGGAGGACAAACTATGAAAATCGTGTTTCCTGTTCTTAGTTTAGAAATGGGCGGGGGAGCCCGTTTTATTTATCATCTTGCCAATGCCCTTGTTGACAAGGGGCATGATGTTGAAGTCGTGATGCCCGAAAAAGGACTCCAAGTATGGCCGCTTCGTGCCAAATTGCGAAGAGTAAAAGAGCTAACCCCATACTCCATCCCTTCAGCCGATTTCATACTTCCAAACTTCTATTTGACAGTTAAACCCGCTTGGGAATCTAGACGTGGGCAAGTTGTTCGCTTGAGTTTGGGTTATGAACCTCTATGGGTTTCGGAATCAGAAACTGCAAAACAGACTTATCTGATTGGCGCTCCAATCATGTCAATATCTCAGTGGCACCGTCAACTTCTCCTCCAAGAAACTGGATTACAAAGCACGGTAATTTCCGGCGGAGTAGATACTTCGACATTCCGCCCTTATCCTAAACCCTCTGCACTAACGGGCCGTAAGAACATTTTTTACATCATGCGTGATCCTACTTCAGGCTATACCTGGAAAGGTGGTTCGGATTTTTTGCAAGCTGTCAATCAAGTAAAGGAGCATATTGATTTTGAATTAACCGTATCCATACCCGAGAACGCTCAATTTGCCAGCGCCGTTCCATGTCGAGTCAAAACCTCGACGACAGACCAAGAGCTTGCTCAACTTTATGCGGAGGCTGACCTCTTCGTATACACCTCTTACTTTGAGGCTTTTGGTTTACCTCCCCTTGAAGCGATGGCTTCCGGCACGGCCGTTATAAGCACCGACTGTGGCGGAAACCGTGATTATGTCAGAAGTGGTGAAAACTGTCTCTTAGTTCCTCCTAGCGACATTGATCAACTTAGCTCAGCCATTAGATATTTGCTAACTGATGAAATGGAACGTCAGCGCCTAGCAAACGCTGGCCACCTTTTCGCTCAAACCTGGACTTGGCAACGTACTGCAGATCAAGTAGAGGCGTTCTTGTTAAGCCTTAAGTAAGACCTTGTAAAATATTAGGAAACAGAAGGGAAGAATAGAAAATCACTAAAGAGTGATTGTATAAAGACTTGGAGGGGCCAGCTACGGCCCCTTCATTTATTATTTTCTTAATCAGGTGAAGTCTAAATCTTCATTATTGGATCCATCCTCGCCATAACTCATTACTTAAGTTATGGAAGTCCACCCCTTGTTGACACGACATTCCATTAATCATTTTGGTTTTATATCCTCACCGAGGATACGTATCTATTTTCACAAGGGAATACGATTGAGCTCGGAAGGCAATACCCTATGCGCTGGATTTAGATTGTTATTAGCGCTTTTTCCCCATACCGAGATCTCCATTGAGTTATGAATAGTCATAAACTGAAATTCGAAGGCATCTAAATTTGCATAGTAACTTCTATTCAGAGCACCCTCCGGTACTAGAGTAATAATCTCACTGACATACTGCACCTTCGTATCACCATTAATATAGAAGCCTATGATTTGTACCGTATCATTAACTAGGCCGTTATTTGTAATTCTTATATTTAGTGTGAACGTCGGCCTCCCGTCTCCAACAGCTGTATTATCCAAGATGCCTGTCGTAACGTAAAACATTTTTAAGGCCTCCCCGTTGATTTATCTATTGTTTAAAATGCAGTTCCATGACGTTCATCAGCCGAAATTTACACTCAATAAATCCAAAACATCTTGAATTGGATTGTGTACCGTTATAGAGTCTGAGCCCGCGAACAGTAATCCGACCGCCAAGTTATTGTGATCTAACAGAAGGGAACCGCTATCTCCTCCAGAGGACATTTTAGTGGTAATAATTTGGTGATCAAAACGCAGAGTTCGTCCGGCTCCGTAATGCACATCGACCAAAGCATCGAGAACAATAATCTCACCAAATGTTAAACCCGTAGTACGTCCCGATTTTTTGACTGCCATATTTAAAGCTGGAGTAGTGACTCCTTGTACCAAACCGATCTCGAGAATATCTGGAACGATCATGCTATTTTCCAGTGGTTCCCCAATAGCACAATCTACAACATTAATTTCAGGGTAATCGGCTAGATTAACAAATCTCTTCAAGCAAGCAATAATATACTGTCGAGCTGCGTAGCCAAGATCAACGCGGACAAAATCAAGGGGCCCAGGTTGGTAGATCCTATCATTGATACTGGCTCTTTCATCGTTGCCATTCGTAGTATTCGCTAGGACATGATTATTTGAAAGGATCATCGGTTGCCCGGTAGAGTTATCATAAACTACGGCTCCGAAGGTCCCAGCCGTAATTAAATAATGACCAATGCTCACTCCTGGAGGCGCAGGTCTCACCTTTTCCGTGCGACTTTGGAGCGGTTCTAGCATTTCCACTTCTAAGGCTTGGAATTCTCCCACTTCAATGACATCCGTAATCATATCATATACGTTCTTGGGTATGAGTTCATGGTCGGTTAGCTGTTCAGGAGGAAGTTTTATTGTTACTAAGACAACGATAGCCTCCTGATCAGTTTTTATACCCTTAACTTCTTTGAAACCATACCCTACCCCAACGACTTGTGGGAGGGTTAATAGTTTTTTTTTGCTCTGGTCATCAAGCTTATCCATCATAAATCCTCCATCATTCCTCAATCCCATTACTATATGATATGGCCGTCCACTTATTATTGACACCACAGTGATATGTTTCAAGAGATTAGAGGTCTAGATATTTGCACTTACAAGGAAGGGTCGTAATAGAAGAATGACCGTTGAGCTTAATGAATTTAACCAAGTCTAAGACTCCAGCTTTTTTCAAAGTGGTAGTCTTAGACTTTTTTCACTTGTTTCACCGGTCGGTGAAAAGCGATGAACGGTAATTACTTCTTGGGCTAAGGTTGTGGGATCCGGTAAAACTACCCTGAATTCAATGATACCGTACCCGTACCAAGTAAAGACAACTTCATAAATATTTCCCTCGGCAAGGCTAAGGGTTGCTCCACTGGGTCCTGTACCATCTAAGCGATCCACGTTCCACGCAGCTTGGGATATTATTGTGTCGACGCCTAACCTCCTAATTGCTACGAAAATACCGTTCGCGACATCTTGACCAAAGAACAAACCATTTTGGTCATCGAAAACGCCCCATCTGACCACCTGATTCCGGTGGGAGCCACTGGAAGACGTATACCGATTCCTGCTTCTCCCGCAAATCCTGGTTCGTATCTTCCTCTTTCCGCAGTCTCTAAGATCGCACTATCTACAAAATTTGCAGTTGTACTTAATACAAATTCCGTATTATTACTTCCAACTGTCCCCGCACCTGTAATAGTAACAACGTCTCTAAGGTCGGATAGTCCATATACTGAAACCAATTCTATAATAGGTGTTTTTTCCGCAGTCCTTAGCTCGTTGAATTGAGAACTAACTGCAGGCCCTATATTTTCTATTGTTGCCGCGGATTCAAAGGTACCGGTGGCTCCTGTAGCGCCAGTTGCACCAGTAGCCCCTGTCGCTCCGACTTCTCCTGTCGCTCCGACTTCTCCTGTGGCTCCAGTTGCTCCTGTCGCCCCAACTTCGCCTGTGGCTCCAGTTGCCCCCGTCGCTCCAACTTCTCCTGTGGCTCCAGTTGCCCCCGTCGCTCCAACTTCTCCTGTGGCTCCAGTTGCTCCTGTCGCCCCAACTTCGCCTGTGGCTCCAGTTGCCCCCGTCGCTCCAACTTCTCCTGTGGCTCCAGTTGCTCCTGTCGCCCCGACTTCTCCTGTGGCTCCAGTTGCCCCCGTCGCTCCGACTTCTCCTGTGGCTCCCGTTGCCCCTGTCGCGCCTGTTGCCCCTGTGGTACCTGTTGCTCCTGTAGTTCCTGTGATTCCATTAGACCCTATATCCAGGATGGGTTCATGCAACAAAATGAGACCGTGTGGTGCTGAAAATGGGAAAAAGCCTTAAAGTCTTGTATTGCCGGCTGCTTTCGAATGATCAGCATCGATGAATAGCATATTTAATCTGATAACAATTTTAGGAATACAAATGTGATAATGTTGTTTAGATCAACACTAGGTCCTTTACTTTCTAAAATAACGTTTGTTTCTAATTCCTGCGGAGAAATTTACATGCATGGGTTAACTTATCTTTTGAATCAATATCGATGCATTAGCGTTAATTTGGGTTCCACTTGCTAGCGTTTGCAGGGTAATTGCCGCAGCACTTGTATGATTTCTCAAAGTTAAAAAATCACCTGCTGACGCAGTAACAATTACCATACCTGGGTTTGGCTGAGTTCCGGCACCGGACACATAAATTGCCCCGTCAACGGGAGTCCCATTTTGGAAAACAGCAAACTGGTTTGCTTCTACACCAGCAACATTAAACAAAACAGAATAGTCTCCTGCAGTACCAATTGTAATTGTAGAAGTGGCCGGTGTATGAGCAATCGCACCTACAATAACACCGTTGGTACTAAAAATTACATCTGCTTCTAATGCAACAACTTGAGCCGGCAGATTATAAACATACGCATATTCAGATAACCCCTGTGCTCCTGTAGCGCCCGTCGCTCCTGTCGCACCGACTTCTCCTGTGGCTCCCGTTGACCCGGTTATTCCATCAGGGCCTATTGGATCGAGTTCTGCTGGTAGCACTCGATGAGCTGAAACCAAATTGCCAGCAGCATCTTTCCCCCAAGCCGAGACCTTTACAGCATCGGTACTGGTGATGAATTGAAACTCAAAAGCATCCAACTGCACAAAATAGTTTCCGGTGACAACATCCCCCGCTGCTATAGCAAACGCCTCATGAACATAAAGGTTCTTCGTAGTCCCTGTCACAAAAAAACCCAATATTTCAATGGTTGTAGCGATTGTGTCGTCGTTGCTGATTCTTACCGTAAACGTTAACGTTGGTCTTACACCAGCGACCGATGTATTTTCGATTAATCCGGTAGTTAACTCAGGCATTTTCCAGACTCCTTTACGTTTCTATTTTAATAATTTAAGTTAATATTTGACCGTACTTACTTTAGTCTTCTTATTTGGAATATTCTCTTTTTATAGTCTTTAACTATTTTATTGTACAGGTTGATTTTTGTTACAACTTGTTTATTTTCTCGTATACACTCAAAACTAAACGGCATTTCATGATAAAACCAAACGGGTGAAAGCAAACTCTTATGCCTTCACCCGTTTGGTTTTTCAAATCCAATAAAAATTACTATGCAATTAATTCTTACAATCTCTTAGTAATTTATTCTTTTTCCTGCCAGGCCAGTTGAAGCTGACGTTTCCTACAAATTGTTAGGCCTGGAGATAGCGGAATTGTCATTAACTCATATGACAATCCTTTTTCTCGAAATAACTCTTCAATTGCCAAGTAAGCTGTACCGCACCATTCTGGTCGAATCATCTGCTCATTTCCAGGATGAGTATCATGCAGTAGAATCAAACCGTGTGGAGCAATATAGGGAAAGAAACTTTTAAAATCTTCTAGTACTGCCTCTTTTGAATGATCTGCGTCAATAAATAGCAAATCAATTTTTAGGGAATTACTTTCTACTTCCTTAGCAAACTCTTGGGTTGTACCGTTAAAAAAACGTGTTTTAGAAGATTGTTGCATATATTTGCCAGCTTCAGGGCTAATATCCACTCCAACTAATTGTTCGGCAAAGTGGATTATTCTATTGAAAAGGGTACAATGATATAACCCCAGTTCAACGTAAACCTTTGGTCTAATTAGGCTTACCAGGTGAACAATAAAGTCTTCGTGCCAATTTAATACGGCCATTTTACTCTACCTCCTTCTCTGAATGATAGGGAAATTTTAATTTGTGTTTTTCAAAGACACCTTCCAAATACTTTTTGTTATATAAAACCTGGTTATTGTCTGGCCGATACTTTCTGGCAATTTCATTATGCTCATAAGCTAATTCATATTTACCAAGGCGATCATAACAGACACATAACTGTAAATGAGGTAACCACGTCCAGCAAGCTTCATTTATTGGCCCCCAGCTATTAATGGGTTTTTCCAATTGAGTAGCTAATTTGTACCAAAAAACCCCTTGTTCATATTGCTCGGCACTTAAAAAATAAAACCCTAATCGACAGCAAAACTCAGCTCTTGGGGGAGCATACTGAAATGATTTCAAAGTATACTCGAGCTGTTTATCTCTTTTCTCAAGCTTTTGGTAACAGTCTGCTAATTTACCACAAGCAGAAATATTGTCTTCCACCCATCCTTGTCCTGTATTCAAAAAGTCTTGGTAAGATTCGATAGCCCGTTCATGAAGCTGGTGATCGTAGAGTTCATTGGCATAGTAATATAAGTCTCGGGGGGAAAACGCTTCCCCTTTTGCCTTACGATTTTCGTATATTTTAAGGTTACGATTGGAATCATTACCTCCCAGTCCTTTGTGGGTTACACAAATATCAGAATTCAAAATATTGCCGTACACTTCCAAATACTCGTGTACTGGTCCTATCCAACGAAAATTCTTGCTTCTTTTAACCAAGCGATTCCTTCTTAAACTAAAAGTAACTGTACCATACTGATCAAACGCTAAGAGGTAGGGCATATTTACAACATCAAATGAGGGATCATAATTTCTCTTTAGCTTAAAAAACTTGTCGCGATCGGGATCTGCTAAAACATCATCTGCATCCAGCCAAAGGATATAATCCATTGTCGCTTTGCTAAAAGCAAAATTTCGAGCTGCAGCAAAGTCGTCTATCCAGGTAAAGCTATCGATCTTATCCGTATATTGACTTACAATCTCTTTGGTGCGATCAATAGAACCTGTATCGATTATTACAATTTCATCTGGAATTCCCTTTACCGAGTCGAGGCACCTGGCGATTGTTTTTTCCTCGTTGCGTACAATCATACACAAACTTATAGTAATGGAGTTATTAGACATGATTTACTTACTCCTCAATGTTAGATTTAGTCATACTCTATGGTATTCAAATATCCTGGAGGTGGAAACCACGTTTAATATTTGTTTTTCCAGAACTTTGTGATAATATTAAATTAAACAACTTTACGTAAAACTCACAACAGTAACCTCTGGAATTGTCAAATTTAGTTTTAGCGGTTAAGCCCCTTAATTACGATATGCAACAGCTGCAGGTCCACCGGAGCCCGCAGCTGTTTTATTATCTGAATCCCTTTTACTTATTAGTCAAACTTTGCTAGCGTCATTTGAGCACCTACACCTGGCGCCAAAGTCAGCGTAAGTGAGGTTGCCGAGTTATTTCTAAGTGTTATAGTGTCCCCAGCTGCTAGAGTTAAAATAACCTGCCCAACGACTTGACCTGTAGAAACTAGTGCCGGTATTGATGTCGATCCATCTACGGTGCCATTTACAGCAATAGCTATCTCTGAGCCAACACCTGCTGTTATGCTTACACTATAGTCAATCTGATAATTTCCGGCTGAAGGCACAGTTACAGTAGTTGTACCAGCAGTATGCGTTACACCCACTAATGGTCCGTTATTACTGAATGGTACATCAGCGCCGCCAGCTACGGTTGCATCTACTAAAGTGGCAAGTTCATAAACATATCCGAAGGCAGATAAGCCGGCTCCCGTAGCACCCGTTGCTCCTGTAGCTCCTGTCGCTCCTGTCGCTCCTGTCGCTCCTGTCGCTCCGGCTTCTCCTGTGGCCCCCGTGGCTCCTGTCGCTCCGGCTTCTCCTGTAGCCCCCGTGGCTCCTGTAGCTCCGACCTCTCCTGTTGCCCCTGTGGCTCCCGTCGCCCCGGCTTCTCCTGTCGCCCCAGTGGCTCCTGTCGCTCCGGCTTCTCCTGTCGCCCCGGTGGCTCCTGTCGCTCCGGCTTCTCCCGTTGCCCCCGTGGCTCCTGTCGCTCCAGCTTCTCCTGTTGCCCCAGTGGCTCCTGTCGCTCCGACCTCTCCTGTTGCCCCAGTGGCTCCTGTCGCTCCGGC
>DOPM01000010.1:12008-14749 GCA_003513495.1 Desulfosporosinus sp. | reverse complement strand
GAGACTGTGAATAACCCATACCTTGGAGGTGATACTTCCCTTACCTGTTCTGCTGAAACAGCGGCAAAAATTGATGATGAAGTACTAACCATTATTAAGAGTGCTCATAAAAAGGCAATCAGTATTCTGAAAGAAAATACAGATAAGTTGCACGAACTGGCGTATTACTTGTTGAACAAGGAAACTATTACGGGAGAGGAATTCATGGAGATTCTTTCACGTGGTTAAGACTGACTGGGTTTTTAAACTCAATGAAGTCTAAAGGCTCAGACCCTTAATAATGGTCTGAGCCTTTCTTTTATCTAATCAGACCCCAATACCGTTTAGCGGCACTATCGATAACTATGGAGGGATAGGTTAAGAAAATTTTGACGGGACTTTTTCCCCGGGTACCCCCTAAAATTTTTGATACATATTCGAAAATATCATTAAAGTGGAGGGGTTGAAGTGCCAGAATTATCGATTCAGCAAACTTTGACATCTATGCTGCTGTAGACCTGATTATTGATAAAGCGAATAACCAAGGAGTATTTAATCAAGGTAACAGCCTGATTCTGACGAGCATTATACCCATGGATAATCAATCGGTAGACGTTATCGATCAAGCGAAACTGCGAGACTCTATCGAACGCCATATGCTTGAGAAAAACATCTCTGCTAACATGATGGTTAGTAAGACAGATGAAAAAACTCAAATAACAGCTCAAAGCCTTGGTATGAGTGTAAATCATTATCTGATTTACAAGCGGATTCTGGAACAAGGATTAATTGTAACTACCGATGGTTCTAATTCGAAAGATGCCCTTCATATGTTGGCCGAGGCAAATACCACCTTAGTTTCACTTTTCCCGAAAGAGAGCATGGCCATATCTTCTCAAAGCGAGATGCACGAGGAAATGACTAACTCAATGGGAAATCCGATGACTGGTGAGAGTACACCAGCAAAGAATTCCTCCGCATCAGGATCAAGTCAAAGCTTTCCCAACAAAGCTGAAGAGTCAACATCTTCCGGATACACAATGCCTGGCAGCCAACATAAGAGCGGTGGTTCGTCAGAATCTATGCCAATACCTATGCAAGATAACTCAGGCAGTTCAGATGGCTCTGGAGAACATCAAACGATGCGTTAAGGCCCCGATACAGTATACAAAACTCCAGAACGAAAATATCAAGGCTCAGAACTATTAAATGTTCTGAGCCTTGAAAAATGTTCATCCGTACAAACACATGTACTTTATATTCTTCATAAATCCCTATTCAGTCTCAATTACTTCAAACTTATATCCCCTGCCCCACACTGTGCTAACAAATGAAGGTGCACCGGGAACTCTGTTTCGGTGCATGAACATAGAACCCTTCTCCATTGGCGCTATAGGCCTTTTGTAATAAGTGTTGTACTTTCTTCTTCTCACTTTCGCTGAGTGTTCGAC
Organism: Desulfosporosinus sp.; assembly: GCA_003513495.1. Taxonomy (GTDB): domain Bacteria; phylum Bacillota; class Desulfitobacteriia; order Desulfitobacteriales; family Desulfitobacteriaceae; genus Desulfosporosinus. The sequence goes on along the minus strand of DOPM01000010.1, from coordinate 13,319 downwards.
GTATTAATTTCAAGACAACTGTCTGCCATTCTTTTCTTAACATGGGAAACGGTATAAAGTCGTAGACTTTCCATTCTTCTTGTTTTTTCATCCCTCCCATGGTTACTAGCATATGAACATGTGGATTGAAATTCATTCGGGCTCCAAAGGTATGTAAACCGGCTATTATGCCAGGTGTCACTTTATGTTTCTTCTTAAACCAGTCTTGAACAATCTTTACTGATTCATCCCTGAGGTCTTTCAAGAGTTCTCGATGCATCTGGAAGATTACTCTTAGCCTTCGTCGATGGTAAATATAACATGACGATGATCGACTTGTACGACCTCTTCAGCTATCATTCTGCTCCATTCCTCTGTCTCGCCACTAGAACACGTTGTGCAAAACCGTCCTTTACAGTGAAACGGCACGATCTTCACATCATGACATGCTTCACAGACTAAAAGCTTAAAACCATTTTTTAGATCACCGCATCTATGAAATTTCTCTACTTCTTTTATAACGATGGCTCGTAAATGTTCTTTATGCTTTTCTGCGAACGTTTCCTATGTTTATCGAAAAATATATCTCTTTGAGTTGTGAATTTCTTATGAATAAAATAACTATTTTTTGTTTAATTTGTTCTAAGACCTTACGCTATGCCCGTGGAGAGAGGAATAATATCATCTTATGTTTGTCACACTAACTAGAGTTAGAATTTTTCGTAAAGAGCTAAAGAGAAAGGATTTTTATGGACAAAGAGACTTTGTTAACTCGCAAAAGATATAATCGCACTTCAAAGTTCTACGATATTATGGATCGGATGATTAAACCCGACCTAAGAAAAAAGATACTTAAACAAGTTAAGGGCAAGGTTCTTGAAGTTGGAGTGGGAACGGGAAAAAATCTTGAATATTATCCACCCAATTGTGATATTACGGGTATTGATCTAAGTCCAGGTATGCTTGAGAGGGCGAAGGAGAGGGCTCAGAAATTAAAGATTACTGTTTCTTTACTAGAGATGGATGCACAAAACCTTCAATTTCCAGAAGGAAGCTTTGATACTGTAGTAGCGACCTGTGTTTTCTGCTCTGTTCCTGATCCGATCAAGGGCTTAGAAGAAATTAAGCGTGTTTGTAAACCGAGAGGGAAGGTCATACTTCTAGAACATGTCCGAAGTGATAATCCCTTATTAGGAAAGATTATGGATCTCTTGGATCCTCTAACCGTGCGAATGATAGGTTCACATATTAACCGTAGGACAGTCGAGAATATTACTAAAGCTGGCTTAAGGATCCGAAGTATAGAGGATCAGAATATCCAAATTTTAAAAC
>DOPM01000010.1:1668-11984 GCA_003513495.1 Desulfosporosinus sp. | reverse complement strand
AAAGGGCCAGCGTTAATATTTTTAATGCTGACCCTTTATGTTACTTTACATTTTACCTTCATAAACCCTATCGAACTTCCAGCTCTTCAGTCGGCACCTCAGGATCTAGCTCTTCAGTCGGTTCCACAAGCTCAGGCTCTTCAGCCAGTTCCACAAGCTCTAGCTGCGGAGCCGCGGTTCCTCTCCCACTTGTAGTAGTGTGAGTCTCGCGATGGATCAGCTTTGTACTTTATGTCTCAAAGTATATTGGATTAATTCGATTATGCTGTGAATGAGTTGTGAATTTCTCATGAATATTGTTAATCATTAAATTGACATATATAGCAGGGATAAATTAATAATTCTAATTGTCAAAAAGGCAGTGTCTTTGTGTTGAGACACTGCCTTTTTTCTACATTCTGTTAATTCTCATTTTGTGGTGTTCTTTGGCCAAGTATGGCAAATCCACTTACTAAAGAGATAAAAGTGACTGAGGAAATAGATCCTCGGACACTTTTATTTAGAGTTTTTGCATTTACTTGGTAGAATCAAGAAACAGATTCCTTGTGTAAGAGTTAAGTTCTGATCTCCGCTTCTAACGACAGAGCCCCGATTTCTAGGTGAGTTCTAGTGTGGTGAGGTCAAAGAGAAGCTTAATCAATCTTAAGAAGTCTTGCATTTATAGACACGATTACAGTGCTTAATGACATTAAAGCTGCACCTAAAGCTGGACTTATAACAATTCCTTGATTATACAAGACGCCTGCTGCTAACGGAAGTGCAATAATATTATATCCTGTAGCCCAAATTAAGTTCTGGATCATCTTTTTATAAGTAGCCTTTGAAAGCTTCAAGATCGTTACTACATCTAGAGGATCACTTCTTACAAGAATAACATCAGCAGTTTCAATAGCAACATCTGTACCAGCACTCATCGCTATCCCTAAATCTGCTTTAGCTAATGACGGTGCATCATTTACACCATCACCGGTCATTGCAACGATCTTACCTTCTTTTTGAAGTTCATCAATTTTAAAGGCTTTTTCTTGAGGGAGTACTTCAGCAATGACTTTATCCATGTTAAGTATGTTCCCTACATAAGAGGCAACTCGTTGATTATCTCCTGATAGCATAATGGATCCTACATGCATAGTCTTTAATGTATCTATCGCTTCCTTAGCTGTTTCTCTTATGATATCTGATAATGCAATATAGCCTAGCAGTAAATTTCTTTCTAACACAAATATGACTGTTTTACCTTCTTGAGCTAGTTTCTCGTAATGTTTTTCATCAAAGGCTATCTTTTCAGACCGCATATAGCCTGGACTCACAACCATAACTTCTCTCTCTTCTATAGTTGCTTTTAAACCTTTGCCAGGCAGGTTTTGATAGTTTTTAACTTCCTTCATCTTAAGGTTTAATTTCTTTCCTTCTTTGACAATGCCTCTTGCAATCGGATGTTCTGAGTTTGATTCCACTGAATAAGCAATTGAAAGCAGTTCATCCCGAGATATTCCAATTTCATGAATATCAGTTATTCCAAATTCCCCTTTAGTCAACGTTCCTGTTTTATCAAAAACGACTGCATTCAATTTTCGGGCGTTTTCGAAGGCCGTTCTATCTCTGATCAATAGGCCTCTTTTTGCCCCTATACTCGTTGACACTGCATTAACAAGAGGGGTTGCCAGTCCTAAGGCATGCGGGCATGATATTATTATCACAGTAACCGCTCTTTCTATGGCAAAGCTTAAATCCTTTCCAATGAATATCCATGAAGCAAACGTTATCGTTCCAGCTATAACAGCTATATAGAATAACCATTTGGCTGCTACATCGGCTAATTTCTGTGTACTTGACTTTGAATCTTGAGCTTCACGCACAAATCTAATAACCTGTGAAAGGAATGTGTCATCTCCGACCCTTGTTACTTTAAATTTTAGAATCCCTTCTCCATTAATGGAACCACCTATAATTTCGTTTCCATTTTCTTTCTCTACAGGAACGGATTCTCCTGTTATCATTGACTCATTAACTTCGGATTTTCCATCATATACCAAACCATCGATTGGTATTTTCTCTCCTGGTTTTACTAAAACTGCATCTCCTGCTTTTAACTGTTTTACAGGAATTTCGATAGTCTCGCCGTTATCTTTAATAAGATGTGCCTCTTCAGGCATAAGCTTTATAAGTTCTCCCAGAGCTTTTGATGCTCCCATAACCGATTTCATCTCAATCCAGTGACCTAAAAGCATAATTACTATTAAAGTCGCTAGCTCCCAGAAGAAATCATTACCTTTCAGAACAAATACAGTAAGCGTACTGTATACATAGGCTACTGTTATAGCAAGGGCTATTAGGGTCATCATTGCAGGTGACTTTTCCTTAAGCTCATCTTTGGCTCCTGTAATAAATGGTTTCCCTCCATAGATGAATAGTATTGTGGATAGGGCAAACAGTATGTATGAATCTGCAGAAAATCTCCAATCAACCCCCAGAAACATCTGGATCATCGGGGATAGCAGTAGTATAGGCACCATAATAATTAATGAAACGAAAAACCTTCGCTTAAAATCTTTTACCATCATTGCATGATGATCATGATGTCCTTCATGCTCTGGGTCTTTATGTGTGGTATGATCCTGAGTTTCATGTTGATTCTCTTGATGTTCGCCATGCTTGTTGTGCCTTACTGGTTCATATTCTTGGTGATCAACATGACTGTGATCCATCTGTTTGTGGTTGATTTTGGAATTATCTCTTTGATCCAATCGTGAGACTCCCACTTCTACAAGTGGGAGTGGTACTCCCGGCTCTGCTTCGGTGGGGGTAGAGTCCCCCACCGAAGACTCGATGTTCAACTTTAGTTGAACGAGTTCACTATTTTCAGTTTGTTTATTCAAACTATGCATCCCTTTCTACATTAGTTAGTCAATTCACCTGCCTTCTTACTCTTTCTGTATAGAGCATACTAAATCCTTCTTAGAAATAATTTTTATTTAGAAGCATTTAGGCTATAATATTTGTTCAGCAATATATCGAGTTGGACGCTTTCCGATAAAACAATGGGGTCAGTTAGCGAACTTTTCTGATCGGCGATGATGTTCAACTTTATTCTTTGTTCTTCGATCTCTTTTAGAATTTGCCACATAGCTATCCTCCTTAGATTTTACACATTAATTTTTCGTTAACTTTCCTAATCTCAGCTTTGGAACTCCAAACATAATCGCGATGAATGCTATATATTAGGGAATATCTGAAGAGTCCCTGTATAACTACTCTGTACGGTTGACTAAAACAATCGTCCATATTAAGGGCTGGCTAAGATTAGTTTAAGGATTGTTGGTTTTTGATCTACAATTTCAATGATGTGCAAGCCTGCAGCTTTCACATTTTCTACAGTCTTTCGATTGATGTGTGGACCCATCATTTTCACGGTCAACGGATCGAGTAAATCCATTATTTTTCCCAATAATGGATTATCACTTCGAACATGTTCTAAAAGTATAATCTTTCCTCCCACTGAATAACCGTCGGTAACCTCGCCGTCGACCGGTATGCTTTCCCCGGGTCGTACAAACACGATATCTCCAATCTCAACCTCATCGACGGCAATCTCTACTTCTTCACCATTGCGAATCACTCGCGCTGTTTTAGCCCCCATGTCCTGTCGCATGGGGCTTCTTTACATACCCCAAAGGCAAACGAGGCAGAAACTTAATCAAGAAACCCGTTAATTGAGTCAACTTGGCAGCGTAAAATCACATACGACCAAAAAATAGCATGACAATTTAAGATAACCCGTTCTCTGTACTTATTGAGAATCGGGTTATCTTTGGAAACGACTAAAATCAAAAAACTCTGCGTGCTCCAATATAACGCTTGGACCAATAGCTTTCAGAAAGACTATGGATGCCTACCCCTTCGCTGGCAGAACCGATTGTTCGTCCACCACCCATATATATCCTCACATCAGATGCCCCTGGTTTATAGGTGGTAAAAAAAACCAGATCTCCAGGTTTAAGTTGATCACGGCTGACAGGAGTTCCCACTTTATACTGTTCAAACGATGTTCTGGGGAGAGAAACGCCTGATGCCTTAAATACATACTGAACAAAACCCGAACAATCAAAACCGGCTCTTGTCGTACCACCCCATAGATAAGGAACTCCCTGTAAACTCATAGCCCGGCTAATTAAAGCCGATGAGCTCGAATCGCTTCCCCGTGAATAGGCGACAACTACTGGCTCACGTTTTGGCCCTTTGGCTACAACTTGGGGGACAGAATCTTTTATAACCTTCTCGTCCACTATCGTCTTGGTAATTACTTTGTCATTCTTTTGTTCGTAGATATACTTGATTTCCTTTTCTCCGTCACTTCCTGCTTTGATTATTTTTGTTTGGCCACTGGCAAGGTTTGTGTCGATTTTCTCAACTTCCTCGAACGGAATGATTTCTTTATCTGTCCTGGTCCCTTTACTCACAACCGTTAAGTACGGAGAAACCTTTTCTATGTTGATCGTTTGACCTGGTTTTAACACTGAATAAGGCGTTGCCCCAGGGTTAGCAGCCAAAACTTCACTTATTTTGAGGTCATTTTTACGAGCAATAAGCCACCACGAATCATTGGGTTGAATAGTATAGTTAGATTTCTGCACATTTCCCCTCTTAAGCTTTTCCAGAGCCTGTTCATAAGTGATAACTCTTTCCGGAGAAACACTTACCGTGTTTGTCCCTATCTCTTCCTGGAATGATACGGAGGTAACCTGATTTGTCTCATCAGACTGAGCAAAAATTTCTTGATAGGATTTTAATAATTTATTACTCTCCTCCTGACTAGGAAGAACAAAGATCGGATTATTAGCGACCGTTAGCTCATTTCCTTCGATATAAACTGCTAACTTTTCGTTTAGATTCTCTTCAGAAAGTAGCTTTAAGTCACCATTTGATAATCGTCCAGTGGAATACTCAATCTTGTCATCTGTTTTAGCTGTGACACCTAAAGCGGCTCCCTTATCGGCCAAGATTTTATCGATAAGGTTTTGTGCACTGTCAACATTGGGAGCAATCCCAATTGTTTCCCCGTTAATTATGATATATGCTACCGAAGTTGTGGACTGGTAATAATATGCCCCTCCCCCTAGCATCAATAATATTACCAACGAGCTTCCGATTACTTTTGGTGATTTCCATGGTATTTTTTGTATCCATTGGATAATGTCGTGTCCNNAAAACTCAAATACAACTTATTAACATTTTAAAAGATGGATGTGAAGAAGTTATGAACGTTTTGGGATTACCTTACGTTATATAAAAACATTCCTCTAAAAACGAGGGAGGATTGGACAACTCACTGCTGGGTGATTAAGCTTTGCTGTACCCTCCGGGCCAACACCATTTCTTCTTGAATGATTTTATGAGTCATTTGCAATTGTTTTATTGCTTCTTCCAATTCCCTAGTTCTATCTTTAACTTTTTGCTCCAGGCCGAAGGTAAGCTCATTTATGACTGCTTCTCGATTGGCCAACCCCTGTGCCATATCATTAAAACCCAGAGCCAGATAGCTAAATTCGTCTGTACCAGTAAAATGAACCCTGGTGGTAAAATCACCGGACTGAATCTTGCCCATGCCTGTGTCCAAAAGATGCATCGACCGGGTTAAATAGCCGGAGAAAAAATAACCTATAGCGGTGGCACTATTCTAATTTTTCTTAACGTAACTGGATTATTTCAACTTGAAGAGATGACGAAAAGCTCAGACCTTATTAATCGGTCTGAGCTTTTCTTATTTCTATATGGAATTTTATGTCAGTGACCATAATCGCGCTGGGGGTAGGCAAGCCATCCACCTTATGATCGCACTAAAAAGTGGCCGAGGATTAAATCCCCAGCCACTTGATCTACTTCTTTTTATTCATGGTCCCTCAATCGTCCAATACCATCGGCATCTGTGCAAAGTTACGGATAGTTAAATGACCTTGTAACCAGCATCATCTACGACCTTAACAAGCATTGAACGATCTGCCGTCCCTATAACAACTGCTTGTTTATGAGCTAAATCGACTTCTGCCTGAGTAACACCAGGAACTTTCAATAACGCTTTCTCAACGGAACTCTTGCAGTGCCCACATGTCATCCCCTCAATTTTTAAGACAATCCCATCTTGGGGATTCATGGTATTTCCTCCGGAATGACCTTTATTCGAATGTCCACAGCAACCACTCATTTTGTATCGCTCCTTTTTTACTACAATTTTAAGTTCTTGTCTCTACCGGCTCTGAACATCACCATCGCGGCTCCAGTAAAAACGGTGTTAAAAGTTCACCATCGCACTTCCAGAACTGGTAGCACCATTTCCGTTGGTCATCATGTTCCCTCCAGAATTATTCATAAATTGGTTCATTTTATCAAGATTATCTTGCCCCATTTGGGCCTTTACATTCGGGTCTGAATTCATAAGATCTTGCATCGCCTTAACATCCCCTGTTTCCATGGCATTCTGCATCCCCTCTGAATTATGGAGATTTTGCATGGTCGTCGAATTCATCAACGTCTGATGCTGCTCCGATGAAAAGGTATTTTGCATAAATCCCTGCATTTGACCGAACCATCCTTTACCTTCTTGTTGGGTCGTTCCAGCTATAGCCGGTATAGCCATAAGCCCAACTGCCAATATTGCGGTTCCTGCGATTACCGTGATTTTTTTACTGAATTTTGTCATTGTTAATACCCCCTTGTAAATCTTCATTCTACTCTTTTGCTTCATTGGCTTTGTTGTTCTTCCATGTCCTTAGTGTAACTCTGGGATACGATCATCTCATGAAAAAGTTGTGAATTTCCCATGAAGAAAGGCTCTTGTTTATACCGATACCCCTCCAAACACCTTCTTTTCTGTAGGTAAGATAATCGTAAATATTGTTCCTTCACCTAGTTTACTCCAGACACTTATGTGGCCTCCATGGTTTTCGATAATTCTATTGAACACTAATGCAGGAACTAACTTACATTCAATTAATACCTTACGTTTACTTTTCTATTTTCAGCTTTGGAAAAAACCCACCTGTTCTATTGACGTATCCCAAGTATTCTTCCCCAAATCTCTCGATTGAATCTGCCTCCTCACGTTTTGCTAACTTAACATACATAGTTACCAAGATGGGAAACATGACTAAAGTCAAAATTGTTGGCCACTGGAGGAGGAATCCAAACATGATAGCGATGAACGCAACGTACTGGGGATGTCGTATTACATAATACGGTCCAGTTGTGGCAATCTTGTTTTTTCGTTGGGCCCGGTATAAGAAACCCCAGGTAATAGCAAGAAATACGAGCCCCCCTATAATTAACCAATCACTAATTGTGTGTATCGGGTACTGATGAGGATCTCCTTTGAGCCCTAGCAAACTGAACCAGAGATGCCCTGAGTCATGTGATGGTATGGCGAAGCTGGGGTATTTGCGTCCTAACCAACCTGAGAGCATATATAGAGTTAAAGGAAACCCATACATTTCCGTAAAAAGTGCGACAATAAAAGCCGAAAAAGTACCAAATACACGCCAGTCAATAGCATTTTTCGGTCTAACGAAACTAAACGCAAAAATAATAAATACCAGTGAGTTGACTATGACAACTGACCAGAACCCGTATTGATACAAGATACTCACCTACTTATTTTTGTAATTGCCTTAGGTTAATCCATAACGCCGTATTGGCGAAGCTTTACTAAGTTAGTTCATATTCGAAGTCGTTGAAGCGTCATAATCCCGCGGTTTCCAGTCTTTAAGATCGTCTTCATTAATAACGATTTTGCCGTTTTCCTCATCTACAGAATAATTTAATTCTTGAGGTGGATACTTAGTACATCCACCACCTAATCCCGTTAAGTCGGCGAGACTCCAACGGGTAAAACATACATTACACACTAATACATCCCCTTCGATGTGGAATTTACGGGAATAGCATGGTTCGCAAAAACTGCTAGCCACCATCACCCTACCCGCTGGGGATAAATAAGCCATCACAGGCAACCCTTTCTGACCATTACCTATATCAAAATTGGGATCATACATAGCGTAAAGAATTTTGTTTTTCTCTAAGTCGTTAAAAGATAGTTTAATTTGGCCGTTATTAATCTCTGCCTTTACCTCAGTCATTTCAATGGTTTTATCCGTATAATTAACACTTTTTCCTATTGAGTATTTGTCATCAAATCCGGGAATTGCCTCTTTGGTTGAGAGTACAATAGCTACTACCCCCACTACCAACAATGTACAAAGACTAATCAAGACCAATTTCCGCCGTTTTTTACTTTCTAATTCTAGCGCCTCTAAACGAGCCCGCTTCCCTACCAGATCAGCCATGCCGGTTTCCTCCTTCCTCTCAATATAATGGAGAGTCTACTTTAAGGCCGTCGAAGAACTATTTGGGCACCTTATGAAGATTTGCTGCTAATTAGTTCTTTTAATAGTTCAAGCTCTTTCTGGAGTTTGTCTTGTCTTTTACCCAGACGCAAACTGTACCCGAAGATTAACACCCAAATTATCGAATAGGCAAGAAATAAATAAAACAATATATCCATGATTGCACCCCCGTTTGCGATTCTTGATTTCTTATCCGCCCCTTGATTTAATTAAACAGTCCCTCTTTTAACCGACGAATCTCTGCTTTCATCCTTTCAATACGGACACTCCGCATCATAAAATAACAGTACAATAAGCTAAAAGCGAACAGGCTGGCAAAGAAAGCCAGCATCATGTCAGGAGCTAATCCAATTCCTTTCGAAGTGACCAGAGCGCCGGGATGCATAGTTCTCCACCAACGAATGGCAAAAAAATTAATTGGCACGACCACAAAAGCCAAGATGCCAAATACTGCAGCGAGACGTGCTTTCTTCTCTTCCTCGCCAATAGCCGAGCGAACCTTGCCATAGGCCAGGTACAAAAACCATAGGATCAGAGTAGTGGTGAGACGTGAATCCCACGTCCACCAGGCATTCCAAATGGGTTTAGCCCAGATAGGGCCAGTCAATAAAACGATGGTTGTGAAGACTACACCGATTTCCGCAGACGTATAAGCATAGGTATCCCAGTTCGTTCGCCTAGTTAGCAGGTAAGCGATACTGGCAACAAAAACAACTCCGAAGGCCATCATTCCGACCCAAGCCGAAGCAACGTGAAAATAAAAGATTCGTTGAACATCACCCATCGTTTTTTCTGTGGGCGCATAAACTAGTACTAAATATAGAGCTACAAACACGGCAAGAAACGTTGACCACGCTAATACCTTTTCTATTAGACTAGTGCGCGTGTTTTCAGTCATAGACTACACCTCCAGCAAATAATCGAAGAGAAGCATAGGTAATACAGTAAAGACCACCCCGTAGACAACCAGAATCTTAAGAAATAGATCCGTACCGCTTCCCACAAGACCAAAACTGTCTTTGGTAACAATCACAGCACTAAGCAATACTGGCACAATTAAGGGAATCAACATAATTGGCATAAGCATCTCTCCGGCTTTTGTCGCTGAAGACAAAGCCGCTAAAAAGGTACCCACAGCCATAAAACAATAAGTGCCCAGCAGAAGGACAATGACAAACAAACCTAACTGCTGTGGTCCAGGGTAATTGAAAATAATGAAGAATAGAGGAACTGTTACACCTTCTACAATAACCATGAGCAAGAGGTTCATGATCGTTTTAGCAACGTAAATAGCACTACGATCTAGGGGACAGAGCATCAACCCATACAAACAGTCATTCTGTTTTTCCGCAGCGAACGATCGGTTAAGGCAGAATATCCCGGCGAAAATTATGGTAATCCAAATGATCCCCGGCAAGACCTTGCTCATTAATTCTTTGTTTAAATCAATAGCAAATCCGAAAACCACCACCACCAATAAGGAGAATACTATCATCGTGCTCAGCATTTCCTTACTCTGTAGCTCACTTCTAATTTCTTTCCAAAGTAAAATTCTCACTTTCCTGATGAAGCTCATTCGACTCCTCCTATAAGCTCCAAATACCGACGTCTGAACTCTTCTCTCTTTAGCCTTCGGGGATTGCAGGAGTAGGCGATACGACCGCCTACTAGAATCAAAGCCTGGTCACTTTGTTCCAAACCCTGCTCAAAATCATGGGTAATCAGAAAAACTGTGTGTTTACTTTGGGATAACTGACTCAAAATTGTATTTAAAATCCCTTTAGCCATTTCATCCAATCCAGTGTAGGGTTCGTCCATTAACAAAATGGAAGGATTATGGACTAGTGCGCGCGCAATTGAGAGTCTCTGCTGCATACCTCGAGAGAAACTATGGACTGGCTCACCAGCCGCAAACGACAA
>DOPM01000010.1:941-1634 GCA_003513495.1 Desulfosporosinus sp. | reverse complement strand
TCGGAGAGTTGACCCGTTTTCCCTTACGTCCTGACCATTAATCAGTACCTGACCACCAGAAGGTTTACTGAGCATAGCCAGAATTTTTAGGGTCGTACTTTTACCAGCCCCATTAGGCCCAAAACAAGTAACGAATTCTCCAGGGGCGATTTCCAGATCAACTCCCTTTAAAATTTTTTTACTACCGATTGTTTTTGTTAGGCCCCGGGTTATAATCAAACATTTCATCCCCTTGAATTACACGATTTGCCTCAATTCAGTTTTACTATTCCTCCTCAGCATAGGTATCCTCTGTATCTAGGATAGCCAAGGCAACGTTTGCATACTTATTTTTTAAAGATCGGTAGTCTTCCTCGGATAGCTTTTTCATATGATAATCAAATTCAATTTCACTTAAGGTACTCATAATTACATCTTTTTCCGTTAACATCGTTGGACTCAACCATTCTGCTTGCTTCCCTTCATCTCCATGACCTTTCCAGATGGGATAGCCAATCAACGTCAAGGATACCAACACCAATAACACAAGTATTAAAACTGCATACAAAGGTTTCAACCTCCAAAACACCCTTTAATATAGGGTTTACTACCTTATAAATACTTCTTTAACTCTTCGTCTAAACGACGAGCATCCTCCTGATTAAGCGGGGCAACTTCTTCTTCCCTTAGGGATGAACCAACCCATTTTTCTAA
>DOPM01000010.1:0-935 GCA_003513495.1 Desulfosporosinus sp. | reverse complement strand
AGCCAACACTTTGTCTCCATATACCTCTGCTAGATAAGCATACGTTTGTTTCTTATCCAAACCCTCTTTGAACATCTTTTCTCGGATAACGCCCCTTAATTTTTCGGCAGCTAACGTTTCACAGACTGCCAAATTCATCATACAGCCATCAAGAACACATATTACCCCACTTTCCACATCCAAAGGTATAGGGCGTGTTTCCCAAGTCTCGCTGCCATGGGCCGTTATAGGGGAAAACAACAAGGCGAACAAGACAATGATAACTGGCACTAATCCCAATCTCTTCATACTACCCCCTCCACCCTCTCCTTAATGACATCCTGCCTTCGAAGGTAGTGAGCCCCAGATTGACTACCGCGTCCGGGCCAAAGTGCAAAGATCGTACCGAAGATCAGGACATAGCCTCCAATCCAAAGCCAGGCAATCAAAGGATTGATAAAAATCTTGAAGGTCGCGCTCCTATCCTTTTGCCAATCCGCCAGAACAATGTACAGATCTTCTTTTAAAGTCGTGCGTAGTCCAACCTCAGTAGAGGGTTGATCTGAGGTTGGATAAAAAACTTTCTGTGGTTCCACTACGCCGAGCAGACGGCCGCTATACCGATCATAGACGCTCAACGCGGCATAGACAACTTGACGTGAATCACCCAGATCTTTTTGGGATAAATGGTTGTAAGTCAATTTGTAGGAACCTATCTCGAGGGTTTCCCCGATCTTAACAGTTTTGGTCAAATCAAGATTGTAAGTGTGAGAACCCGTAATTGCGATCAACATTAGCACCATACCCAAGTGAATAATATAACCCCCGTGACGCCGTCGATTGCGCATTAATAAAGTAACTATAGCCATCAGGAAAGACTCCCCGGTTAATCTCTTCCGCACCCGCGTTCCCTGGATAATCTCCAGTAGAATAGTAGAAATACAAAATGCCGCTAT
>DOPM01000045.1 GCA_003513495.1 Desulfosporosinus sp. | reverse complement strand
CTTTTAAAAAGGACGAAATCAAAAAGGAAAAAGCGAAGACTTAAAACCAGTAAAAGGTCATAAAGCATGGTTACTCACCATTAACGTTTGCGCAGCATTCTAAAAGGATTTTGAACTGGTCCGTCGTTAGGGATACTTTTCCACCTAAATCATCCGTAATAATGACCTGATTCGTATCGGTGTTGATTTCAACAATTGGGCAGCAGCCCTGTTGACAGAGGGTTAATTTGAACGAATCTTTCATGTGTCCCGCTCCTTTGCTAAAATGTTCCTTATAGTTTATTAACACCGGAAAGATTTCGTGACAAGGGTCAGTACAACCACCGGTAAGCTAAGAGGAGCCATGTCAGCTTTGTTAGTTTTAGCGTGAAATACATTGACTTTTGTATCCGAGCTTCGCATTGTTCTAATTAAGCCTAATAACCACATGAACAGCTGTCCTCCACTGATATTCAACAACGCGAGGGTAGCTGTTCATTAATTTATATCCATTACTATTATCAGTGTTGGACGGCATGAGGAAAATGCGAATATAAGATAAATTTTCAATTCAGAGTGTTAAACTCCTATCTCTATTGAGGCAGGAGTTCTTTTTATTAAAACTTTAGAAAGTCTTAAGTTTTTCCCTCCTAATCTCTTAAGTTCTTTTCGTTAAGATTAGTCTTGTTGAGGGAGTGAAAAACATTGGAATTCAAAAATTATGAAGCACATGCTAACTTAACTGATAAATTAACATTCTTAATGAAATTTATAGAATCCCCCACGCAAGTAGGAAGCATTACGCCAAGTTCCAGGTTTCTTGCCGAGAAAATGGTTAGGCCCATTGATTGGGATCAGGTAAAAGCAGTTGCTGAACTCGGTGCGGGAACAGGTGCTTTTACCAATTACATCAATGCGCTGAAGTCTCCCAATTGTAAGGTGGCAGTTTTTGAAAAAGATGAAGAGATGCGCGATCAGCTTTACAACTTGTATCCCTGGGAAAGTATCTATTTAAAGCTCAAGAACTCCTTGAACATTTTGGACACTATGCCCTTGTCTTAAGCTACTTTTTCCCTGTGGTTCGTCATCTTGCCCCTTATCTTGTAGGAATTGGTAAAATACCGTATCGTAAATATCCTGCTTATTCCTATTCCACTGGTTTCTTATGGACTGTTCAGGCACCACATCCCCCCGCCTAAGATAAGAGCTATCTAAGGCGGGGGGACGTCGGGAATCCAAAACGTTATACGACACCGTTAAGCTTTAGTACTTTATTGCAGTTTAAAACTAATTAATTATCATGGGATAAGATCGATTAATTTTAATAGGCTTTAGTGAAGAGGGAGATTAAATGGGTGAAGATCATTTAAAGCAGTTTAATACGAGAAGGAAGAATGCACTTATTATATTGGTTGGGACAATATATTTGAGTTTTGCTGGACTTATATTAGGTCAAATCCAAGCAATAGCAGACTTTAGTTATAAGCTACATGAGTTACTATTTCTACCTGTTAATATATCGATTTTTTTAATCCCATTGAAGGGAATAAATACTATTTGGATATTGATGGAAAAAAGATAAGATGCACTTCAAATGAGTATTATTTAGTTATTCCAAATGAAGACTACTTAGTTAATTAAGATTTTAATAACTACTCAAATAAAGGTAAATTGAATACGATAAAACCCATTAATTAGTTATTAGGGATATTCTTAACCACGGCGTCGTATAACTTCTAGAGATTTTTGAGGTTCGTAGACAGAGAAAAAGCCTTCGATTAAATTCAATAGCTAAAAGAAATTGTAATAATTCAATTCCAGAGTATTGAACCTCATGAATCTCCTGTTGTACTGAACCCTCTGCAGATAGACAGTTTGTGTGTCTATGGGGTTTCAATCTTTTCTATCCGGGTATAAATTGTCTTGGAATGGATGTCCTAATGAAAGATTCTCGTCCACAGTGAAAAACTGCAAGGGAAAACCCCGAAAAAGGGTAGACTTTCCCCCTCCCCAACTGGGTTGTTTTCCAGAGTTTTAATACGATTATGGACTTGCAGCCGAACATTTAAGTAAAAACTGTATAACATGAGGACTACCACAGTTAGGGCAGGTTTTAGCATTTTGGAGGTCTTAGATGGAGAAGACGGATTGTTTCCAGTAGGCGTAAGTATTTAAAAATCTTTGTCTTAATATTATGGCTACAGAGAAGGCCATAATGTCTGATCTTAACGAAACGATTGGGCAGAACATGAAGAAAAAATCGTCTTGAAAACTCAGCAGCATCAAGAGTCATAACCTTGGCCTTATTGCCATCCTTGTAATCTCGCCAAGCAAAACTCACGGTCTGACCGTCAAAGGCTTGAATTCTAGAGTTGCTAATCGCTACTCTATGAGTATAACAACCAAGATAACGAACAACATGCCCTGGAGATTTAAACGATTTTTTACAAAAGACAACCCAATTGACACCGTATAAATTATCAACAAGAGAATGGAAATTGGACTAAGCAAAGTCCATCATTGGAAAGTCCCCCGCCAGGGACGATACAATGAACGTGGGGATGAAACGAGAGATTTTGTCCCCACGTATGAAGGACCCGTTGTAGCGCCAATCGTAGCCCCGAGAAATTTAGGGTCTTTAGCAATGTCCTACTGATTTAATCAAGAGGGAATAAGAAGCGCTTGATTTTGCAAAACAAGGGTGTTCAGTTCCTGAAAGGATCGTAAAAACGAATGGAAGTAACCGACCGGTAAAAGCTTGGACATTTGAGCCTCAACCCATTCCTGCTGAACCGAATGTTGGCATTTGGGACAATGCCTGTTACGACATGAGTTGAAGGAAACATCCAGAGCACCACAGTCTGTGCAGACTTGGGTATGGGAACCAAGTGTAGAGGTCTACAAACTCGAATCATATTAAAGGCTTTTGCCTGAGCCGGAGAAAGAGACTTCAGACGGACGGACTTAAAATGTCCTGAAGTTCAGGCAACCACGTCCGTCAAGAGGACTTCTCACCGAGGAGATATGCTTAGTTGATAGGTGGATATAGTTTGAGGTCGTTGAAATATCACTATGGCCCATGTACAAAGTGTTCCCGCTGAGTAATAACGCGAAGTAAGGTATTTGGGTTTTCTTTAACAATCTATTGACTAGAACCTTGGGTGTTAGTGTATGCTTCTCTTGAGGTGATAGATATGTTGATTAATGAAGCAAGTAAGATAGCAAATTTGACTAAAAAGGCTATTGAATATTACACTGAACAAAAATTGGTTTTTCCTAATATCTTAAATAACGGATATCGGGATTTCGGCGAAAAAGATATAGAACGTTTAAAGAAAATTTCTGTATTCCGTAAACTCGGGCTTAGCACGGAAGAAATTAAAGCAGTGCTTGCCGATGAAACAAACAACACATTGCAAAAGATATCAGTACAAAAAGAATTAAATGTTCAGAGGGAACAGGCAAAAAAAGCTATTCTTGACCTACTAAGTTATGGCGAAAACTGTGCAAAAATATATGCTGAACTGATAGCTATTGAACAGAGTTCAACTGTAACCGAAAAGCTATTAGAGGCGTTTCCAGGCTACTACGGTCGATTTATTTGCCTGCATTTTGCACGATTTTTACATGATCCTATTTCAACTACAGAACAGCAAGCTGCGTATGAAGAAATCATAGCATTTCTGGACAATGTACCATCTTTGAGCTTCCCTGAAGAATTACGAGCGTTTTTAATCGAAAGTACAAAGCATATCAGCACTGGAAATATTTGCGATATGATAAAGAGTACAAAACAGTCTATTGACAATCCTGATAAATTCTTGTCTGAAAACAAGGAAATGTTAGAACAATATTTGGCATATAAGCGGTCCGAGGAATACAGAAATTCACCAGGTTTTAAATTTCAAACAATGCTTATAGAGTTTAATAGTACAAGTGGTTATTATGATGTATTTATTCCCGCAATGAAAAAATTAAGTGTTTCTTATGCGGAGTATCATAAGCAAATGGAAATTGCAAATGAAAAATTTCTATTAAGATACCCTGAAATTCAAAGCTGAGCAACTAAGCGAATGAGCTAATTGGTATTAATGCAGCGTACCATTCTGAATATGCTGTTACGCATTCGTAGTAATGCTAAAACATATATTATTCATCCGTGAAGGAGAATGAATGAACAAGAAATCATTTATGGTTATTGCATCGGTATTGGTGGTTATCCTCGGAATCATAATGTTTAAAACTCTAAACCCAACTCCCATCTGGGAGATAAATGCTAAAAAGTTTACTAAGTCGTTTAATGTAATAAGTGGTAACGCAACCATAGATAATTTGTCGAGTTTTACTAGTTTTGAATGGGATACTTTCTACAGTTTTGCACCATATACTCCAGAGAAGGTCGTATATCAAGTTGTAGGCTACCAATGGGATAAGATTAATTCAACAGTTAGCGAAGGAATGAACCAAATTGTATTTCTCAAGGAAGGTAAAGTAGTATGTTATATAGACGGATATCCTGACAAGTATAAAATATTTTTTGAATTTGGCCAGTATACTGGCAATCACTTTAAATTAACTTCTTCTGATAAATTGACTTTTCATATGATGGTCACGGATGGTGAAATCAGAAAGTTCAACTATGTCAAATAAGACATTAAATGCCCTTTCATTTTGTTCCTACTTGTTCGCATTATTCTTAAACCCTTCAATAAAAATGCCGTCCCACCTTGTGATGGACGGCATTCGTAGGGACTGGAAATTAGTGGTCTGTTTTAATGGAAATGTTTTGATCAACTGGGAAAGGCTATTACAGGAAATATTACCAGGACGGATGACGAAAGGAGAACCTTAATGTTAGGGCTACTTGTATTTACCATAATTCCTCTCTGGCTTATGGCGTGCGTCTTTATAGTTCCTTGGTCAATCGTTAGAATCTTTGGGCATTTAAAGGTCAAAAACTATAGTCTGTTAATTATGCTATCCTCATTATACGGAGGCTTAACTTTTATTAAATTATTTTCAGCGGTGGTTAATGATCTTGGTCGCGGAGGAAATAATCTAGTATTAAAGATATTTCCGACTGTGTTTAACTATTTGGCTCAAATCCCTTCCGATGAGACCATGCCTAACGGACTTGGCACAGGACTATATGTAGTTGGAAATTGGTATGCAAAAGGTCACTATATTCACCTTGCTACCTTAAATGAAATTCAAATAGATGTGTATCATGTAATAATTGGTTTATGGTGGATTATTACAGTTGTTGTTTTTCCGATATGGAGCTTTACTCTACTCAAAAGAAGATAATAAATGGTCTGTTTAAGGACTTTAGTCCATGTGGCATTAGTTATGCCAAAAACTTCCAGTATTCTTAAACTGGACCTTATGGTGGTAGGCTAATGGAGAATAAGTATACTATATCTAATAAATTTGGGGGTGTTATTTTGCTAAAGATAAATAATGTTCAGCAGTTAGAGCAGTGGCTCGATGAGAACCACTGGTTTCATGATGCCCACATCTATAATCTTTCTCCATTAGATACAAATAATAGAGTACCCGATGAGGTAAGGTTTACTATTTCCTATCAAATCTATGGCAATTATGAAGCTGGTACACCTAAAAAAGACAAACAATATACCGTCACAGCTAAAAATATAAGACTATGGACTTTTAATAGTGAAACATACTACAGTCCGGATCATTGTATTGAGGGAATTGAAGTCATTGATAATGCTGGAATTGGCTTGAGGTTTGATATTCCAAGTATTGTTGAATTTATATGCAGTGAAATTACAATAATTGGCCCCCAAGTTATTGAAGGGATAACAAAAGCTTGGACGAGCGAAAGGGAAATTTCCGTAGAGCTTAATAATTTGCCAACAGCTTCAGATTGGGTTAATTGGCTGTCTAAAGAAGGTTCTTATGTAGCATGGCGTTATGGATATGGAGAAGCTAAGTCGCCTAACAAATTACCCTACCCGGATTACTCTGGGTGGTTTCTACAAGAAGACAAGAGAATTGAGAACACAGACTTTGGTGTACTATTTAAGTTTGTTGAAGTCAGAGATCAGAAAGGTCATATTACTATTGAAAAGTATGACGTTAATGCAGAATCTTTATGGTTAGCGATTAACAGAATTGTGGCTAACCAAAGGTTAGCTATTATAAGAAGCGGTAATTGTAAATTTGAAGGGCATGAATGGTTAGACTTTGTGGATCATGGTTTAATGCCAGAGCGATATATCTTTAAGTAAGACTTTCCTCACACTTAGAATAGATGATAGGCTATATTTGATAAACGATTAATATTAAGTGCATTATTCTTAAAACCATCACTATAAATACCGTTCATCTCAGTGATTGCCGGCTTTCACAAGATAACTCAATGTAAAGAAAATCCTTTATGGTAGGAGGCATAGAGAATGATTGTTAGGGAAATGGTTGCAGATGACATATCTGACCTTGCAAAGTTATATTCACAATTCTGGAATGAAGAATCTTGCGTTGAAGCTATGCATAAGCAGTTTATCAAACTTCAAAAAAAAAGTTCGCACATAGTACTAAGTGCTATTGAAAATGACATGTTGATTGGTTCTGTTATGGGAGTAATATGCGAGGAATTATATGGGGATTGTAAGCCCTTTTTAGTGCTAGAAAACATGATAATTGATAAAGCATATAGGAACCAAGGAGTGGGAAAAGAATTAATATCCGAGCTTGAGAAAATTGCTACTAAAAGGAATTGCACTCAAGTGATACTTGTAACAGAAAGCGACAGAATTGATGCCTGTAAATTCTACGAGTCAGCAGGATATAGTTCCCAAACGCATAAAGGTTTTAAAAAGAAGCTCAAATGATTTTATTGGTGTTACGCATATTCTTAAACCGTGGTTTATTATCGGATAACACAGGGGGGAGGTTAAACATGGGTAGAAATAAATATGTTGGTAAGTGGACTGAAACAGGGGCAAAGAAAATTGATGTACAGTTTACCCGTGAAAACCTCGATTTTCTGCCAATTTTTTTATAATGAGCTAATACAAACAATTAAGATTATGGGGTTACTGTAATACGCATTATTCTTAAAACCGTGACGATGAGTAGGATGATGGGAATGAGGTAATATAGTGCAGAGCATATCTGTTCGATTTGGGGGTCAGCATGGATAAAGTTTGGAAAAGGTCTCTTAAAAAAGCGATTAAATCACAGGAATTAGAGGTCGGAAGGTTTATCTTGGAATTTGACCCTCTTGGCATTGGTAGCTGTTGTCCAGTAGATGAGTATGATGATTTAGTTCGTAACGTAGTAAGCATTTTAAATCGAAAAGATTACACCCTAGAGGATAGGAAGGAAAAATTAACGGAAATTATCAGGGGATATGCTGACATATCAATAAAGTATAACGATGTAGTTATTGAAAACGTAAATAGAATATTATTTTGGTGGCAAAGTCAAACTATAAAATAAAAACTGGATGGTGTGTGGTCCTAAGAACATTATGTCAATGACTATCGTCAATTCACATTTATTCTCAATAGGTGGTAATAAATATCTAAAAGGACTGTTTATGAATTACTCAAGTATAAAAGTTGCAATTTTAGATATTTATGAAGAAGAAACCCTTTTCGTGTAGTTAACCATTTGGATAATCACGGAATCCAGTTAGAACGGGATAAGATTCTTATACTCTTTCAGTTATCTACGAATGCCGCCCANNTGGGCGGCATTCGTAGATAACTGGATGTTCACTAAATGGGAGTTTAGCGAACAAAAAAAAGTTCTAAACTACCAGGTTAGTGCATCGATTATTGAGAAATCAGTTACTTGTGAGAGATCCTACGCAGGAGGAAATATATGCTAATATGACGAAGACATATAAAGTAAGATATTGATTTTTTAAATGGAGTTATTTAAATATATTTCTTGGAAAGAGAGGATGGAGTGGTTTGAAGAAGTTCGCCAATCTTATTATTATTCTCTTTACCTCTTTATTAGCTGCTTGCGAAGTTTTGTTTTTAGGACTAATTTTCTTGAGTAATGCTCTTAGTTCATTCTCAGTCGGATTCGTTGGAATTATGTCTAGTATGCAAATATTTCTTAGTTTCTTTTTTGTTGCAATATATGTAGTTGTCTTATTCTATTTCATTAAGACTAAACAAAAAGCAATGATAATAACTTCTTTAATTGGTCTGGTCTCTCATGTAGCTTTATGGATGTTTATTTCTAAACTTTGAAGATTGGAAAATTTCATGAAAGTTGTTGTTTATACATTAAATGCTTTTGCAAAAACTGAAAACGGAGGAAACCCTTCTGGTGTTGTTTTGGATGCTGAATTCTTATCTGAATTTAAAATGCAGGACATAGCAAAAAAAGTTGGGTTCTCCGAAACCGCATTCATTCAAAAATCAGACGTTTCAGATTATAAGATTCGATTCTTTACTCCTAAAACGGAAGTTGATTTGTGTGGACATGCCACTATAGCAGCATTTTCTCTACTTGCCCAGAAAGGGATTATTGAGATAGGAGAGTATACACAGGAAACAAAAGCAGGAATTCTGATGGTGGAGAATCATCAAGATGAAACTATTTATATGTGTCAAAACAGGCCTACTTATTACGAAGAAATTGACAAGCAAGAGCTTGCAGATTCTCTGAATATTAACGAAAGCATTATTATGCAGAACTATCCTACTCAAATTGTATCTACGGGATTAAGAGATATTATTATTCCGATAAACACATTGAATGATCTTCACGAGATAAAACCGAACTTTACTAAGATAGCATCCGTAAGCAAAAAATATAATGTGATTGGTTATCATGTTTTTACCTTAGATACGAAGTATTCTTCAACTGCTCACTGTAGGAATTTTGCTCCTTTATATGAAATTACAGAGGAAGCCGCCACAGGCACATCTAACGGAGCTTTGAGCTGCTATTTATTCAGATATGGAATTATATCTAAAAATACTGCAAGATACCTAGTTTTTGAGCAGGGATATTCGATGAAAAGACCTTCAGAAATATTGACTAGCTTAGATATCCAGAATAAAGAAATCATAGGGGTCAAAGTTGGGGGAGTTGCCAGATATATAAGTAAGATGGAGATTGATTTATAAAAAGTATGGAATGAAAACGGCTTAAGGTTCTCAGCGTCCATGCTGCTCTCGGCTCTGCGGGGCTTGGTCCGTCGTATAACAAGGCATTACCTCAACTTTGCCAATATGCATGTGGTTGGGACGCTGCGGTAATGCCAAAACGTTATTCCCATTAGTCTAGTAGCATATTCTGTACGTCCAGACGTTTTCAATCGGGTTTCAAAATAGAAATGCCCTTCGCTAAAGACCCATATTTTGAATGTATCTTAAAACTTTTAACTTCCACAAATTCTTAAACTCTTCAGTAAAAATGCCGTCCCACCTTGTGTTGGACGGCATTCGTAGGATCGTGGAAATAAATGGATTATTATATTATGAGGTATACAGAATATAGTTTGAAGTATGGATTTCATGAAATATTGCTGGTGCATACTTGTAAGTAAATGTATATATTATGTGATGGATATTCAATGGCGAATCATTAAAGTAATTGGAGGAAAGTAAGTGGGCTTCTATTGGATTCTTAATGTGTCAGTAAACTAAAAATAAACACGTCTGTTATTTACAGGAGGTGGCAATTTGAAAAAAATCCTTATATCTATCATGGTCTTAATTCTTTCCCTGACTGGGTGTGCTCAAACAAAGCCAGCGGTGGAGATTGATTGGGTTGATTTTATTAACCATAGGAATATTACTTACATGGCAACAGAATTCACCGCAAGCGCAGATAAGATTGAATCTGAAATTGGTAAAACTTTGTTTAAGGTATCCGATAATATCCATGACCCAAATTATAAAACCAAAGATGGCGATGCGGCCTTTTTAGTAGTAGGGACACCAATCTATAAAATTAAAGATTACAAGACTGAATTTAGAGTTGCCGTAAAAAAAGAAGGCCAATTTATTGTTTATCAAGTATCCCGTAATCCAAACGCTAAAACTGGAAAAGACCTCTTTGATATTAAAAATAAAGTTGTTTCAGTTTCCATAAACAGTGCAGTTGACAATTCTAAGATTGTTGATATTGCGGATCGGGTAACGATTGAAAAAATCGTTTTAAACCTACTTAATGCACAAGTTATCAGCCCAATGGAAGGTAAGAGTGAGAAACGGTATTTTTTATCATTCAATCTTCAAGACGAGACCTCTTTTAATCGTACTTACTGGTTGGATGAAAACATTGTTTGGGGGGATTTAAAACCGTCCGAGGAATTTAAGCAACTAATAACCAACGCCCTACCTAAAAATCAGGACATTTCATAAAAGAACAGTTAGTTAAACACATATAAAAGATTATTTGGGTTTTATATTGCCAATTTGTATCATTCTGATTACTTAGGCATACAAGTTATGAAATTGATATTTGCTGTAATTGCTCCACTACCTATGTTGCTTTTACATATAGATTTTTGGAGAATTGTTGAAAAAAAGGTTGTAGCTATATTGTTCTCACTATTCTTACAAACCTTATTAATTGCGGTCTTTTGGATACTAATAAATAGCTTTTAAGGTGTATTGTTGGTGCAAAGCTCTTGTACAAGGAAATCTTAAGAAAATCGTAATAATACAATGATCTCTTGGTGACTTCTGACTTTGAATGAGAACTCTGACGGATTCCTCTAAACTTAAGAAACTATTGAGCTCTATCAGACTATCGGCATATTAATCAACACTTTTGAAGTAAATGGTAAATTATTATTAACGATTTGGAGAAATAATATAAATGCAAATAGGTAGCGAGGAGGATATTAAAAAATGAGTCAGAAGCCTATAATTGGAAGTGGTAAAGGGAAAGGAAAAGAACCAAGTGAAACACATTGTAAAGCGAAAAAGAATGTGTTAGAAGGCAGAGCACATGAGAGTTATATAGAAAAATAAAAATAAGGGGTAGCAATAGTAATAGTTGCTACCTCTTAATGCTTGCCAACTAATTCATAAAGAATAGAAGCATTTTCTTTGACTAAACGAGCATAAATTGGTGAAAAAATTATAACGGGAAAGGAGATAAAATTTATGGGGCACGGTCACCAGGGACATGATCATGGTATAAGCCGTGAAGAAAGCAAAAAAGGACTAACCACAGCATTAATAATCACTTTCTGTATTATGATATTGGAGTTTATTGGTGGACTAATTACTAATAGCCTTGCATTATTATCTGATGCTGGACATATGCTAAGTGATTCTAGTTCATTAGTTTTAAGTCTGGTGGCTTTTTGGTTTGCAGCCAAACCACCATCTCCAAATAAAACATATGGATTTTACCGCTTTGAAATATTAGCCGCTTTTTTTAATGGGATCACTCTTTTTCTTATGGCAGGATGGATTGTTTACGAAGCATATGAAAGAATTGTCGAACCTCCTACTGTTTCAAGCGAAGCTATGATCCTTATTGCAGGTATCGGATTAATCGCTAATCTTTTAAGTGCTTATTTCCTTATGCAACACGGAAATGTTGAAGGAAATGTTAATGTAAAAAGTGCTTATTTACACGTTATTGGGGATGCTCTAGGCTCTTTTGGTGCAATTATAGCAGGTATTCTAATAATGATTTTTGATTGGTACGTCGCAGACCCAATCATTAGCGTCGTTGTTGCATTATTAATTCTAAAAAGTGCTTGGGATGTATTAAAAACCTCTATTCATATTTTAATGGAAGGTACGCCAATTACAATTGATCAAAAAGAAGTTAGAAAAACATTATTGTCTATTGAAGGAATTGAAGATATTCATGATTTACACATTTGGACCATAACATCAGGCTTAGATTCATTAACATGTCATGTGTTGATAGATGATAATCAAACTGATCAAGATATATTACAGCAAGTAATAGATTTAATCAGAGATAAATATGAAATTGTTCATACAACTGTACAAATAGAAAAAAGAGATTTGCAACACAAAGTATTAAAAATATAGCCTTATCTTTTGAAGGGTTCGTTTTCTTTACCAAGAAACCATGAATTGTCACCACTTATTCCAAATAAATTATTGATAAATTGTACTGTGCCCAACTTCCAATGGTATAATTGGCAGAAGTAGGGGAGTGGGGGGACATTTGTAAAAATCCAGTTCTACGAGCTTTTGAATGGGAGTGTATTAATTTATGATTAATAAAAAAATAAAGAAACTATCGCCATCAATAGATGAATGGCTCAAAGAAGCAAAAACTGATCCGGCAGCGTTACAGGAAGGGATGTTTTTAGTTCATAATGGTGTTGTGCGCCAAACCCCTAAAGCCAAGGTGCGCCAAGGAATTGATGACGGTTCAATGGTAACGGGAATGGAATTTGCTTATGATGCAGCAAAGGTTGATACGGCCATTGAAGAAACCTATATGATGGATGGTATCTTCTATGTCAGGGTTTGGCTCAATGAAGGCCAACTTGAAGTTGGCGACGACATAATGTATGTGTTAATAGGCGGCGACATCAGACCACATGTAGTTGATGCACTACAATTTCTAGTTGAAAAAATCAAAAGCGAATGTGTTACTGAAATTGAACAAAAATAGTTTTGCTTTGAATAATAGACAGTTTTTAGACTTAACTAAAGCCGTCTATTTTTCTATCATCCTTGCCATTAGTGGTTCTAAATCTTCGAATATAGAAATTATTAAATTTTTCATAAGGTATCAGAATCAGTCCTACTGTTACGTCTATTAAATATAGTAGAGTACCTATGAAAGCTATGAGTAGGCTTAGGGCGCTATACGCTTCTGAAATGTATGGTATGAGAGCATTAGTCAGACATCTTTAAAATACTTAGAGAAAAGGTAGGAGGTCGACGACGAGGTGGAGGTCAATTCGTCCTTTGATGAGACCTATGAACGACTATTTCCCTTGATTTATCGATTTGTATCGATTCGTGTCCCCAAAGCGGATGTGGAAGATGTGACCGCCGAAATTATCGTGAAAGTATGGCGGGGTTTACCGAATATGGAGCAAAGGACAGCGCTTAAGTCTTGGTCGCTAAAGATTGCTTCCCATCATATCGCAGATTATTATCGAAGTAACAAACGAACGCCAATGATGACCTTAGAAGATACACCTTTACCCCAGCCACCTGATCAAAGTGAGTCCTGGGCAACTCTCTTAAGTGTCAAAGAAACCTTAGCTAAGCTTTCCCCACAACAAGTGAACGTGATCCAACTCCGATTGATTGAGGGATTTAGCGCTGTAGAAGTAGCAGAGATCTTAGGAACAACCCAGCAGGCCGTGGACAGCCTTTTATACCGTGCTAAGAAAGGGTTCCGAAAAATCTACCAGGGGAACCTGGACAGAGGAGGCAGAGTCCGATGAAGAGGTTTTTTAAGAAAACGGATCTCACCGCTCTCTGGGAAGAGGATGGAGATTTGCAGCGTATGAAAGAATTTTTCTATACGATTGAGGCAGATTCAGAGAGTCACGAGCAAATTAAACAGAGTATCAAGCAAAAAGCTCTTGAGAAATTGGCAAGAACCGACGAGTTTGATTTTATCGGATTACCTGAAAAAAACAAGGAAGGTTTGTCTCAACGAATTCGTGCCGGGATCCTTTCGTTGGGTAATATGGGACGACTAAGGCTCAGTGTTTCAATTGCCGGGCTCGCCATCCTCTTGATTATCGCGCAAAGCACATTAACCGGTTCGTTAAACCTATTTCCTCGTATGGGAAACTCGGCGAAATTAGCCCAATCCGAAGATATTGCCGCTCCTCAGGCTCCTTTATTAAATGGGGCTATGGAAGCTGATGTGGAAATCAAATCTAGAAACAAAGTTTCTAATGATAGCTCCATGGAGTACAGCTCGGAGGGCTCTTCAGATATGAGTAGTGCGGCTGGGATTCTACCTATTCCGCCTGATCAAGCTATTGTGCCTCCTGCTGATGCAGGGCTTCCCCGTAAAATGATTCATGATTTATCCTTAACCCTCGAAGTAACAAACATTAATGACACGGTCACATTAATAAGTAAAGAGGTCCAAAAACTTGAAGGGTATGTAATTTCATCCCGTCAAAGCGGGCGAAGTAATCATTCGTCCGCCCAACTTACGGCTAAAATCCCAGCCGATAAATTAAGTGTATTACGCGATTCCTTCTCTTCCTGGGGCAAAGTACTTGATCAACAGTTAATAGCTAATGACATTACTAATCAATACTATGACACCCAGACACGCTTACAAGTTCTTGAGGCTGAAGAGAAGCGGTATCTTGAAATTCTAAATCAAGCTAAAACTGTAGACGATGTTCTGAAAGTAGAGAACGCCTTAGGAAACGTCCGACAGCAAATTGAACTCTTAAAGGGACAATTAAAGCTGTGGAACAATCAAGTCGATTTCTCTACAGTAACGTTTGAGATCATCACACGACAAAGCCCTAATGTCAATGTCACTGATCCTTGGCAGCCAATAGCTTGGAGTGAAACTTGGAAAGCAACTGGAGATGCTGTGCTGAAGACTTTGAGCACTACCTGGAATGGACTCAATTATCTAATCGTAGGCTTAGGGTATGCCATTCCCTATCTTCTAATCGGCACCTTAGGATGGATTATTTATCGAGTATGGAAAAAGAGAGATTCTAATAACTAAAAACCGTAACCAACTTTAACTAATGAAAGCCTAGACCTACAATTCAAGCTGGTCTAGGCTTTCTTCGTACTTCAGACCCCTATGCCGCTTCGCGGCACCACTAATGAATTGAAAATGTGCTTGACTTTACGTATACGTTTTATGTCGATATAATAAATAAATATAATCTTCATCCATAAGTTAAGGGGGAATTTAGTTGAAGCTCACAGAGCGTACGAAATTTATTGGAGGGATTATAGGGATTGCTGCCGGAGCCATCCTTGCTGCATACGGAATTCAGGGTTTTATTGTTTACTCTGGTTTAGGGTCAGGTGGAGTTGGTGGGATTGCTTTACTACTATACTACACCTTGGATCTTCCGATTGGAGTTATGACATTTCTGTTGAATGTACCCTTATTCGTTTTGGGTTGGCGAGAGGTTGATAAACGGTTCGTCTTTAAAACCATATGGGGCTTGGTAATACTCTCGATTTTCTTGGATGTATTCAGCGGTGTTAAACCTTTTGATTTTGATGATGTTTTTTTAGGAGCTCTGTATGGAGGAGTCATTTTTGGATTTGCTACAGCAGTTGTATTTCATTTTGGTGGGAGCCTGGGCGGAACTGACATTGTTTCTAAAGTCATTCAAAAGAAGTATGGTGTGCCCATGGGTACATCCGCTCTTGCAATTAACGGTGTCATTATCCTGATATCTTGGGCTGTCCTTGGTCCAAAAGCGGCACTCTATACCTTAGTTATGATTTTCGTCTTTGGTCGGGTTCTGGATCTCATCCAGAGCGGTGTTCCAGCCAAGTCGATCACTATTATTTCCGATCGATCCAAAGAACTTGTTGATCGTATCATGATAGATCTTGGCCGGGGTGCAACGTTTTTACATGGTAGAGGAGCTTACTCTTGCGAGGCAAAAGATATTATTATCTGTGTTGTTAGTTTGCCTGAGATTGGCCGTCTAAAAAGAGCCGTACGGGAAATAGACCCCCATGCCTTCATAATTATCCAAAATGCTGGGGAAGTGTTTGGCAGTGGGTTTATTTCGAATGAGGAATAACCTATCACTTTGTATCAGAATCCAACATTCTAAGCTCACTCAAGGTAGCTAAGCGATACCCACGTTCTTTTAGAGCATCAATAATGGATCCCAAGGACTTTACGGTTTGAGTACGTTGATAACCGCCGTCATGCATAAGGATAATTGAGCCAGGAAATACATTTTTCATAACGTTGTTGACAATTTGTTTAACTCCGGGATTTCGCCAATCTTTGCTATCAACACTCCAAAGCGCTACTACATGCCCATTGCTTTTGGTTTTTTCTAGTTGGCTTTTGGAAACAAACCCGCCTGGAGGGCGATAGAAATAGGTATGGTTGCCAGTTGCCGCAAAGACCACTTCATTAGTTTGATTCATTTCTTCAACTAAACGGCGTTGCTGATAATCATGGCTAAAACCATGATTTCCAATTTCATGCCCTTCTTTGGCTAGACGTTTTAATAGGTATTGGTTAGATTGTGCCGCCTTTCCTAAAACAAAGAAGGTGGCCCTTACTTCCTTTGCTTTGAGAATATCCAGAATAGCCGGTGTATCAACGGGATCAGGTCCATCATCAAAGGTTAATGCTACGACTTTTTGCTGTGTATTCACCATATAGTAAGTGCCCGGAGTCTTAACCAGTGAAGGGATTGTTGTCATTGAACGTTGAGAAATTGCAAAAAATCCTCCTACAGTAAATAGAAACAAAAACGTTAAAAAAAGCTTACGCCGAGACAATATAATAATACGCAATGTCATTCACCCCCAAGTTGCTTCTATATACCTATTGATAAACAACTTGTTACATGCCTGCTTAGGCTATTAAACTTATAGAACAACGTGTTTTACTCTTACTAGGGAGGGGATTTGTTTGGGTTTCCGGTTCGTTTTTGGTCGGGCAGGCAGCGGCAAGAGCACGCTGTGTTTAGACGAAATCCGAGGTGAGCTTCGCAGGGAACCATGGGGAGCACCCCTGATTCTACTAGTCCCTGAACAAGCAACCTATCAGATAGAAGTTGCACTAGCCAATACACCAGATCTTGGAGGTAGCTTACGAGCACAGGTCCTAAGTTTCCGGCGCCTAGGTTGGCGTGTATTTTCAGAAACCGGTGGAGGGCAAAAAGTCCTGATTGGTAAAATTGGTAAACGGATGCTCTTACGTCGAATCCTCCTAAAGCATCGTCTTGAATTGAAAGCATTTGCCCGCTCGGCTACCAGATCGGGTATGGCAGAACTTCTAGCTCAAGCAATCGGAGAATTTAAAACCTACCGAATCTCCCCGAAGGATTTACGGAAGGTTAAACAGACAAACGGTCTACTACTTGATAAGCTTGAAGACCTGGCCTTAATCTATGAAGAATTTCAGGCAGCACTGGGACAAGAAATCCTTGACCCTGATGATGAACTATCAGTTTTAGCAGATAAGATCCCTTTAGCCCCCCTTATCCAAGGAGCTAAAATCTGGGTTGACGGTTTTACAGGATTTACACCTCAGGAATTAGAGGTCCTGAAGGCCATAATTGTAACTGCTAAAGAAGTCGTTATAACCTCCCCTCTAGATCCGACCTATCTTACTGGGGAGGGTCATTTAGAATCTGGGGCTTTCAAAGCAGGGGAGGAGTTGTTTGCCGGCCCTTGGAAGACATACCAGGACCTACAACGTATTGCCCTAGAGACAGGTACTAATATCCACCCTTTTACCCTGCTTGAAGGTTCGAAACGCTACAAGCATCCATGGCTTTGGCATTTGGAGAAGTATTTTGCTGCATATCCAACTGTTCCTTTCGAAGTGTTCCAGTCTTTTGAATCCAGAACTCCTATGGAAGGAATTCAAGTCTTATCAGCAGTCAACCGGAGGGCCGAAGTAGAAGGAGTTGCTCGGGAATTACGGCGATTGGCAAGGGATGAAGGGCTTTGCTGGAATGAAATGGCTATAACAACTCGCGATCTCAATAGTTATCATGACCTGATTACTCAAATGTTTTCATCTTATGAAGTCCCACATTTTATAGATCATAAACGTTCAGTCCTTCATCATCCACTGATAGAATTACTGCAATCCATTCTGGAAGTAGCGCATAGTCACTGGAGTTATGAACCGCTTTTTCGCTGCTTAAAAACAGACTTTTTCCCACTGCAAAAAGATGCCGTCGATCGCCTGGAAAACTATGTGCTTGAATATGGAATACACGGCGAGGGTTGGACTAGGAATGTTCCTTGGCGTTACCACCGTCAATGGTCTCTAGGAAAAACTGAAGATCAACGTGCCACAGAGCTCAAGTTCCAAGCGGAACTAAATTCCACTCGTCAGACCGTTTATGACTACATAGTACCTTTGACTCATGGGGTCTTACCTGAAAGTCAAACCCCATTAAAGGTACGGACAATTACAGAAGCACTCTATGCCTTTTTGGAACGCCTCGAAGTCCCATCAACCTTAAAGAAGTGGTCGCAAAGGGCCCAAGAGGAGGGCGCTCTCAGCGAGGCTAGGTTACACGAACAAATCTGGGAATCCGTCATCCAAGTTTTAGATGAAATAGTAGCTGGATTAGGAGAGGAGGGTGTAGAGCTTGTAGACTATGCTTTAATCCTCTCCTCAGGCCTGGAAGGAATTGAGCTTGGTTTGATCCCTCCTAGCCTCGACCAAGTTTTAGTTGGATCTTTAGATCGTTCCCGGAATCCTGAAGTTCGGGTTCTCTTTCTCTTAGGGGCAAATGAAGGTATACTTCCTGCTCGGCCTGTTTATGATGGTGTACTTGACGCAGAGGAAAGGGAGCAGCTAGAGAAGGCCGGAGTTGCTCTTGCTCCAAAGGGAAAGTCTCAGACGTTTGAAGAACAATTCTTTATCTATGTCGCTCTTACCCGCGCTGTAGAGAAACTTGTGGTATGTTACCCTCTGACGGATGAAGAGGGGAAAGGGCTGACAGTTTCTCCTGTTGTCACACGACTTAAACATCTTTTCCCCATGCTTATAGAGTGTTTCCTAGGAAACCAGGAGGATATTGATCTAATTAGTCAACCAAATTCAGCTTTTCAAAGATATGCTGAACAACTCCGCATATTGCGCCAAGGTGAAACACTTTCTCCTCTTTGGAAAGCTGCTGAAACATGGCTGATTGAAGATCCACTTCTCCAAAATCAAACTATGAAACTAAAAGATAGTCTTTTAAACCAAAATCAAGAGGTTAACCTTCAACGTCCATTAGCCCGACGGTTATACGGTAAACGCCTAATGGCCAGTGTTTCCCGTTTGGAACAATTCGCTAAGTGTCCCTTTGGACATTATGCTCGTTACGGTCTAAGGCTGCGTGAACGATCCACTTATCAACTATCAAGCCCTAACATGGGAGAGTTTTTCCACACTCTTTTGCACGATTTTGCCCTTCAATTAAAAGCGCGGGGTTTAGATTGGGGCAGATTAACGAAGGAAGAATCCTGGGCAATCGTCAACGATCTGGCGGATCAACTAGCCCCTAAACTTCAGCATGAAATCCTTTTAAGCAGTGCGCGTAACCGTTACTTAACCTACAAACTTAAACGTACAGTTCATCACGCTGTACGAGTCTTAGGTGAGCATGCTAGAAAAGGGGTATTTATTCCCATTCAGTTGGAAGTAGGCTTTGGACCCAACTCAACCCTCCCTGGAGTCGAGATCCCGTTAACTGAGCAGGATTCCCTAATTCTTAGCGGGCAAATTGATCGAGTGGATGCCGCGTTCTTAGATGGACAGGTCTATTTACGGATTCTTGATTATAAATCCCGTGAATTATCCTTATCCTTGGATTCGGTTTATTACGGCTTAAATCTACAATTATTAACTTATTTAAATGTCGCTTTACAGGGAGCAGAAGTTCTGTTAAATACAACCTCAGCTTTACCCTCAATGGAAGAAACCCAACTTGAAAAAACCGCCTTTCCAGAGACATTTCCCGCAGGATTTCTATATTTCCCCGTACTAGAACCCCAGCTTGAAGAACAAAGCCCACTTAATGCAGAAGAGCTGGAACAGCACCGGATCAAAGCTGTGAAGGTCAGCGGTTATTTATTGGCTAATCCAAGAGTCCTAGCAGCTATGGATTCAAGCTTTTCGTCAGGACAATCTGATTTACTAGGGCTTAAATTAAAAAAAGATGGCACCTTTACAAAAGGCGCAAATGTACTAACAGAGGATCAATTTACTCTGCTTAATAGCTATCTTCATCAATGGTTTCGAGAGAAGGGTGAAGAGATATTGGACGGTAATATTTCCCTCTATCCTTATCGCCGAGGAAAGAGTACAGGATGTCAGTATTGTGCATATAAGCCAGTGTGCCACTTTGACCCTTACTTACCCGAAAACCAATATCGAAACCTGTCTGCCTTAAAACCTGAGGAGGTCTGGGCTCGCCTTGAAGCAGCAAAAGCCGACACCCTTGATAACCCCAGCAGATTGTCAGAAACGAAGAATTCTAACCACCCAGTCTTAAATTGGCTAGGAGAAGAGGGAGGTGATCTGAGTGGGCAAAACTAAATGGACCAAGGAGCAGAGCGCCGCAATCCAGTTGCGAGGGGAGCTTTTGGTTGCCGCTGCAGCCGGTTCAGGTAAAACCGCTGTGCTCGTAGAACGCTTAATTCATCAAATCACAGATGCCGAACACCCAGTTGATGTCGACCGTTTTCTTGTGGTTACCTTCACTAAAGCGGCGGCCAACGAAATGCGAGAACGTATCGGTAAGGCCTTAGACGAAGCTTTATTTCAGGAACAAGAACCTAAGGAGATAGAACGTCTTATTAGCCAACGTACCCTCCTTCACCGGGCAAGTATCACTACTTTGCATTCATTCTGCTTAGAGTTAATCCGGAAGTACTTTTACCAGCTAGAACTTGATCCAGCGTTTCGAGTTGCGGATCAAGCAGAGGCAGACCTTTTACGCCAGGATGTTATTGAGGATCTTTTTGAAGCTAAGTATGCCCTTGAAGATCCTAACTTCCTTAAACTTGTTGAGGCCTTTGGTACGGATCGTGATGATCAACCCTTGATGGATCATGTTTTGCGTCTTTATACCTTTGCCTATAGTCAACCCCAGCCAAAGAATTGGCTAAATTCCTTAAAACGAGCCTATGCCTGGGATAGTATTGAATCTTTAATGCAAAGCGAATGGGGTCGAGCAATTTGTCAAGGATTAACCGATCTTGTAAGTGAAAGTCTAAACTTACTTGAACAGGCTGAGGAAATCGCAGGACGTCCCGGGGGACCAATTTCCTATGCAGAAACGTTACAAGAGGATATTAACCGAGTTAAATCCTTACGTAACGCATTAAACCAAGGGGATTGGGCTCAAATCGAAGCTCATTATCAATCTGTGATTAGGTTTCCGAAGCTTCCGCCTATACGATCGACAGCCAAGCAAAAGTCGGCTCCCATAGAGCAAGTGGAAGTTGATGAGTCTTTTAGGAAAGGGTTACAAGAAGAATGCAAAAAAATGAGGGATGATGCTAAAAAGAGACTTAATTCCCTTAAAGAAGCGGTCTTTACCTATCCCCTTGAACAGCAATTACCAGCCCTACGTGAGATGGAAACCATGATCCAAACCCTTAGTGACTTAGTAGGTGAGTTTTCTCAACTCTATGCTGCCGCAAAAGGACATCGAACGATCTTGGATTTTACTGACCTTGAGCACTTTGCTCTCCAACTACTAGAAAACGACGAAGACGCTACGTTGATTGCCCAGGGATTAAAAGAGTACTTTGAGGAAGTATTAGTAGACGAGTATCAAGACATTAATCCGGTTCAAGAACGTATCTTACAGCGGGTATCTAGACAAGGGGAATCTCCCAATCTCTTTATGGTAGGAGATGTCAAACAAAGCATTTACAGATTCCGTATGGCAGACCCTAACTTATTCATCGCTAAATACAATACCCTTCCTCATTGGCAGCCAGAGCTGAAAAGTGATATAAAGAAGATGGTTATTGATCTAAACCGAAATTTTCGAAGTCGCCTTGAAGTGGTTGAAGGGGTGAATTTTCTCTTTCGTCAGATTATGACCATGAACGCAGGAGAAATCGCATATGATGATCAAGCCGCCTTGCAATATGGTGCTTCCTTCGTTTCTGATCAGGATCAGATTCGTACTGCAGAAGGCCCAATTGAAGTTCACCTTATTGATCCTAAACGTATAAAAAGTGAGTTGTCCTCATATTCTGATGAAAGAACGAATGACTCTGAAGAGGAATTATCCTCTGGAGCTGAAGACACTCTATCCTCGGAAGACCTCGATAAGGTTCGAATTGAAGCACGTTTTGTCAGCGAACGGATCCAGCGCATTGTTCAAGGAGCAGAGTTTCAGATTTATGACAAAACTATCACAAACTTTCGCCCAGTTCAGTATTCAGATATTGTCATCCTGATGCGTTCCTATTCGGCAGCAGCCCCCATCTATGTTGAAGAATTTCAAGCTGCAGACATACCGGTTTATGCCGAAACAACCAGCGGATACTTCGGTGCCAGTGAAGTAGAGACCGTTTTGTCTCTACTTAAAATCATTGATAACCCGCACCTGGATATTCCTTTGGCCGCTGTACTACGCTCTCCGCTGGTAGGCCTAAACGGGAGTGAGTTAGGTAAAATTCGAATGATGCTCCCTGAAGGAGACTTCTATGAAGCACTAACCTTAGCTGTATGGGCTGGTTTTGAGGATCAAGTACCAGAGGATGTTAGCGAATTTAAAGGAATCTTAAGTGTGTATGAGGAGTCACTGCCCAAAAAGCTTGTGGATGCTCAAAAACTCTTGTCGTCTGCTCCGTTGCTGAAGGACAAAATTTCCGTGTTTTGGACCAACCTTACCACCTGGCGAACACGATCACGTCATACATCTCTTGCTGATTTGATCTGGTCTTTATATGAAGATACCGGCTATTTAGCTTATGTTGGCACCTTGCCGGCCGGCGTACAGCGCCAGGCTAACCTGCGTGTACTCTATGATCGTGCCCGTAACTTTGAAGCTACTAGGTACCGAGGCTTATTTCGATTTCTGCGTTTTCTAGATCGTTTCCAAGGAAAAGGTAAAGATATGGGAAGCGCTCGAGCCCTAGGAGAAAATGAAGAGGTCGTTCGCTTGATCACAGTTCATGCCAGCAAAGGGTTAGAGTTTCCAATTGTCTTCGTTGTTGGTCTTGGGCGACCCTTTAATTCCCAAAGCCTAAAGGGAAAGATGCTTCTACACTCAAACTTGGGAATAGGTATGCCGATCATCGATGTGGATAACAATGTCCGTTACCCTTCCTTGATCCAATACGCGGTTAAACATCAATTGGCTCAAGAAGCTTTGGCAGAAGAGTTGCGTATCCTTTATGTTGCCCTAACAAGAGCTAAAGAACGGTTATATCTCTACGGAACCTTAGAAAATTTCGATAATACACTACAAAAATGGCAACGTACTTTAGATTGGAAAGAGATCGCCTTACCGGAAGGGCAGCTTCGGAGTGCCAAGTGCTTCCTTGATTGGATCGGTCCTGCTTTAGTTCGCCATTCAACTCAACTCTTTGGGGAAGCTAATTCTCAGGTAGCCTTACCAGATATGGGTTCAAAATGGGACCTCTATCTTCACCAAAGCTTAATAAGGGAAAGTGAAGTAAGCCCGGGGAGTAAAATCTGTGAGAACAATGAAGAATCTCTCTCGGCATATGCGGAAGAAAATGCAGAGCAGATTAAGGTTGGCAATGCTTATAAAGATCACACAGTTGAGCACTGGTATTCCGAGATCTCTCGTCGATTAAGCTGGCAGTATCCACACCTTAAGTCAGTTCAACAGGTGGCAAAAACTAGTGTAAGTGAGCTTAAGCGTCAGTACTCCTGGCATGCAAACGAGGAGACAGCCTCAAGGCCGACGCTTTGGGGGAGTGATACCATCACACGCCCAAAATTCCTACAACTTACAAGGCCACTGACCGCCGCTGAACGGGGTGCCGCTTTGCACACAGTCATGCAACACCTCCCGTTTAAGGAATTAGCATCGTATTGGGCAGAGTTGACTGATAGTGACCGGCATGAGAAAATTACTTGCTTTTTAAACAAACTTGAGGACTGGGAAATACTTAGCGAGGAGCAGAGGAGGGTCATTCAACCAGAACAGATTATTTGTTTTCTGAGTACACCATTGGGCCAGCGCCTATTCAACGCTGATCAACTACTACGGGAAGTGCCCTTTACATTACTAATGCCTTCTAAGGATATAAAAAAAGTTTTAGTCCAGGGCGTCATCGATGTTGTTATTCTTTACAAGGACGCATCCCAGGAACTAAAAGCAGAGATTCTGGATTATAAGACAGATTCATTTCCAATAAATTGTGAGTTAAAAGCGGAGGAGATTTTGAAAGAACGGTATACACTTCAACTCTCACTCTACGCCCAAGCAATAGAACGCTTAAGTAAAATTAAAGTTGAACAAGGTACACTTTATTCATTTACCCTAGGACGGGAAATAACCCTATCCAAGGAACTTCTCAAGAGCATGGATTTACCAGGGCTTCCAAACTCGCTCGAAACAATTGGAACAGCTCATGCTTAAATTATTCTAAACTATGTTTCGTATTTAGAATCCTATTTTCCAATAGAATAAGGTAAAGTTGTGGGCTATTTAATAGGGTATATGTCAGTAAAAAGGCTTAATTAGGTTATTTTACTATAAAATTATTTAATTCCATAATATTTTGTCATCTTAAAAAAGGATTTTTAACTTTGATGGCGAATTTATTTAATGTTCTTTGTGATTGTTGTAACTATCTTTAATAAGGAGTAAGGATGAAAGAGGGGTTGTAATGAGTCAAAATAAAATAGGTTCTGTTTTGATTGTTGGCGCAGGAATTGCCGGGATTCAAGCTGCACTGGATTTAGCAGAGTCGGGATACTTAGTACATTTGGTAGAAGAATCGTCAGCAATTGGCGGAACTATGCCAATGTTGGATAAGACCTTCCCAACCAATGATTGCTCTATGTGTATTTTATCCCCTAAATTAGTTGAATGCGGACGCCATCTTAACGTCAGAACCTACACCAACTCACAAGTTGTCAAAACAGAAGGAGAAGCTGGAAATTTCAAGGTAACCATTAAACAAAAAGCCCGTTACATTGATCTGGAAAAATGTACAGGTTGCGGAGCATGTGCTGAAGCTTGTCCGGTAAAAGTCGACGATGAATTTAATCAAGGCTTAGGTAAGCGTAAAGCTGCGTTTAAACAGTATTCCCAAGCCTTCCCAAATGCCTATGGCATTGACGAAAAGAACTGTTTGTATCAATCCAGGGGCAAAGCCAAAGGCAAAGAAATCTGCATGAAATGCGTTAAAGCATGTCAAGCAGGTGCCATCGACCATCATATGGAGGACAAGGAATTCGAAGTTGAAGTAGGATCAATGATTCTTAATCCTGGCTTTAAAATATTCGATGCCTCTTCCCTGGATTATTATGGTTATGGAAAAATCAAAAGCGTTATCACAAGCCTAGAGTTTGAACGACTTCTTAGTGCTTCCGGTCCATTTGACGGCCATTTAGTAAGACCTTTTGACAAAAAGGAACCACAAAGAATTGCTTGGATTCAGTGTGTAGGATCCAGGAATGCAAAAATTGGAAATAATTACTGTTCCGGCGTGTGTTGTATGTATGCAATTAAGGAAGCTGTAATTGCTAAAGAGCACAGTCATATTCCCGTAGACACAACTATTTTCTATATGGATATGAGAACCCCCGGAAAAGATTTTGAGAAATATTACAACAATGCAAAGAATCAGCAAGGGGTAAATTTCATTCGTTCCCGTGTCTATGAAGTAACAGAAGCTACAGATGATTCAGGAGATGCAGTCATTAGATACTCCACAGAAGACGGTCAAATATTATCAGATCAATTTGATTTAGTTGTTCTGTCAGTGGGTCTTGAGCCAGGCGATAGTTCTAAAGAATTAGCTAAGCTGTTAGACCTCCAAGTTAATAAATATGGATTTGCTGAGCTTGAACCGCTGAGTGGGGTAAACACCTCTAAAGAGGGGATTTTCGCTGCAGGTGCTTTCAGTGGCCCAAGAGATATTCCAGAAACGGTTATGCAAGCAAGTGCGGCTGCTGGTGCTGCCTCAGCATTATTAGCCGAAGAGCGTGGAACCTTGGTCAGTGAGAAAGAGTATCCACCTGAAATGGATGTTGCTGGTGATGTGATCCGAACCGGTGTCTTCATTTGTCACTGCGGTGTCAATATTGGCAGTGTTGTTAACGTACCGAGCGTAGTTGAATACGCTAAGACTCTGCCTACTGTTGCCTATGCCACAGATAAAATCTATGCTTGCTCACAGGACGCTCAGGCTTCCATTAAAGCCCTGATTAGTGAACAAAAATTAAACAGAATTGTCGTTTCATCTTGTAGCCCACGTACTCACGAGCCTTTATTCCAAGAGACATTGAAAGAAGCTGGTTTGAACGCTCACTTGTTTGACATGGCAAACATCCGTGATCAATGTTCTTGGGTTCATATGAACGAGCCTGAAAAAGCAACCGAAAAAGCGAAAGACCTCACAAAGTTGGCTATCGTTCGTGCTTCCATGCAGCAACAAACTCAACCAATCTTCATGGATATGAATCATGCTGCTTTGGTAATCGGAGGCGGAGTTGCAGGCATGACCAGTGCCCTCTCCCTGGCTGACCAAGGATATGAAGTTCATTTAGTTGAAAAAGAAAGTGCTTTAGGCGGCGTAGCCAGAAGATTCTCCACTGGCTTCAGAGGAGAAGACATGAAGGCCTTTGTTGCTGGGCTAATCGAAAAGGTAAGCAACCATTCCAATGTCAAACTTCACGTAGGTGTGGGGATCAAAGATGTTGGTGGTTTCTTAGGTAACTTTACCACCACTTTAGAAAATGGCGAACAGATTGCCCATGGGGTTGCACTTCTGACCATTGGAGGTCAAGAATATAAGCCAAATGAATACCTATATGGCCAAGACGAGCGCGTCATGACTCAAATTGAAATGGACGAAGCTCTTTATAACCATGATGCTAAAGTGGAAAATGCTAAGAATTTTGTCTTCATTCAATGCGTTGGTTCGCGTACTGAAGAAAATCCTTATTGCAGCCGTACCTGTTGTACAAAATCAGTTAAGTTAGCACTTAAAGTTAAGAAGAAAAACCCAGGGGCAAATGTATTTGTTCTATACCGTGATATGAGAACTTACAGCTACTTTGAAGAGGACTATGAGGAAGCAAGACGAATTGGTATCATCTTTGTCCGTTATAGCGAGAATGCCAAGCCTGTTGTCAACAAGGAAGGGGATACCATCGTTGTAACCGTCACGGATCATGTCTTAGATCGTCCCCTTGAGATTGAAACAGATGTACTTTGCTTAGCTGCTGCTATTAAAGCACCAGCAGACGGCAAAAAACTCTCAAAATGGTTCAAAATTCCTTTAAATGCTGATGGTTTCTTCTTAGAGGCTCATATGAAATTACGCCCCGTTGACTTCAGTACAGACGGAGTGTTTATGGCTGGGATTGCACACAGCCCGAAAAACATGGAAGAAGTCATTGCCCAAGCTAAAGCTGCAGCAGGGCGTGCAGGTGTAGCCTTATCTAAGGATCAAGTAGAATCAGCGGGTCTAAATGCCTTTGTCAATAAACGCAAATGTACCGCTTGTGGAACCTGTGAAGCTGTTTGTTCAGCTAAAGCAATCACCGTTGATAAGGAAAATCGTGTAGCAGTCGTCAATGATGCCTTATGCAAAGGCTGTGGAGCTTGTGCTTCGAGTTGTCGTTGCGGAGCCTTAAGCCTCAGAGGATGTACTAATGAGCAAATTGTCGAGATGTTAAACTCCCTATAAAGTGTGGGCACCTAATAACTAGGGAAAGGTAGATGATTATGGGAGAAATTCAGGTAGATGCTGAAAATAAAAAGTATGAACCAAAAATAGCAGCTTTCTTGTGCAACTGGTGTAGTTATGCAGGAGCAGACTTAGCTGGTGTCGGTAGAGTACAGTATCCAGCAACCATTAGGACCATCAGAGTCCCATGTTCCGGCAGAATCAATCCTTTATATGTATTAAAAGCAATGGCAAATGGGGCAGATGGAGTCTTAGTATCCGGATGTCACCCAGGGGATTGCCACTACATTAGCGGCAACTATGTAGCACGAAGAAAATTTGCGCTTATTAAATCATTACTCAGCCATGTAGGTTTAGAGGAAGATCGAGTCAATTTCTCTTGGGTATCTGCAGCAGAAGGTATTCGTTTTGCCGAAGTCGTTAAAGGAGTTACCGAGCGTGTTAGTGCCCTTGGTCCTAATAATGGGATATTTAAAGTAGATGACGGGGGTGCAGCGGATGAATAATATCATAAACGAAATCCGAGAAAAGGCCCGTCAGTTGCTGGCCGAAGGCAAAGTAGATGTAGTCATTGGCTACGAAAAAGGATCCTTACCCCTTAAAGCGACTCCTTGCTTTGTTCATTCTCCTGAAGGGGTTGATTCCCTAATCTGGGATGAAACCTGTGAGAACAACTTAGCAGCTTATGCAGCCAAAACTCCCGGCAAAAAAGCCATTATCACAAAAGGCTGCGACAGTCGAGCTTTAGCAGTCCTTTTACAGGAAAATCAACTAGTGAGAGATGACTTGTTTATCATTGGAGTTTCCTGTTCAGGCGTAATCGACCAAAGAAACATCTTAGCTGAAGTAGGGGAAATCCTCGAAGCTAAGATTAGTGACGGAAAAATATCCGTTAAAGGGATGGAAGGGGACAAAGAGTATCTATTTGCTGAAGTAAAAGATGCTACCTGTCAGACCTGCCGTTACCCAAATCCAGTTATGGAGGATCTTCATATTGGAGAAACCATTGAAGTTGCTCAAGATGCTCCAGCCTTTGCAGATGTTGTAGCCTTGGAAGAAAAATCAGCAAGTGATCGCCAAGACTATTTCAAAGAGCAAATGAGCAAGTGCATCCGCTGTTATGCTTGTCGCAATGCTTGCCCATTATGCTATTGCCAAGAATGCTTTGTGGACTGTAACTCTCCAAGATGGTTAACTGGCGGAGTAAACCGTGCCGAAAATCTCTTCTTCCAAGCTGGACGTGTGCTACACTTAGCTGGTCGATGTGTTGATTGTGGTGCATGTACTCGTGCTTGTCCTCAAGGTGTTGACATCCGTGCCTTGAATCGTAAAATGACGAAAGATGTTTACGTCATGTATAACCATGAAGCCGGTATCGGTGAAGAGGGTAAACCTGCTCTTAATGAATATACAACAAATGATCCTGAACAGTTCTTGGTAAAGGAGTGAGGTGAAGATAATGAAGATAAGTAAAGAAAAATTTGGCCAGGCATTTGATGCATTAGTCCCTGAGTACCAAGTAATTGCTCCGGTTAGTGATGCTAACGGAATTGCTTTCAAAGGAGTCAAAAGCTTCTCTGAAGTCAAGCAAGATTATCTAAATTCTAAACTTCCTCCCAAAGCCTTCTTTTTCCCTCAACATGAGAAACTCATGTCCTATAAAAAAGAGGGTAAAGATGTAACCGTTAAGAGCGAACTCAAGGTTGAAGATACCATTTTATTTGGAATTCGACCATGTGATGCTAAAGGGATGCAACTCTTAGATATGG
The DNA here is from genome assembly GCA_003513495.1 of Desulfosporosinus sp. Classification (GTDB taxonomy): domain Bacteria; phylum Bacillota; class Desulfitobacteriia; order Desulfitobacteriales; family Desulfitobacteriaceae; genus Desulfosporosinus. The sequence goes on along the minus strand of DOPM01000045.1, from coordinate 28,672 downwards.
TCTTCAAAAATGATCAATATACGGACCCTTATTATTTTGAGCGACGTGACAAATCTGTGATCATCGGGCTGGCTTGTTCAAAGATTGCCCCAACTTGTTTTTGCTCCTCTTTCGGAATGTCTCCTGCCGGGAGTGAAGGATCAGATATCCTTCTCATCGATCTGGGAGATTCCTACGAAGTAGAAGTGATCACTGAAAAAGGGAAAGCCTTAGCTGCTCGTTTTGAAGCCCTCTCAGACCTTTCTGCAGAGGAGCAAGCCTTGGTTGACAAAATCAAGAGTGCAGAAACTGCCAGTAAGGTTGATGTCGCAAACACCACCAGCAAGCTTGACAAGATGTTTAACAGTCCTTTCTGGGACACTCTCCAAGAAAAATGCATAGGGTGTAATGTTTGTTCCTTCTCTTGTCCTACCTGTCATTGTTTCGATATTTCCGAGGAAGTGCGTAAAAACGAAGGTACCAGAGTTCGAACCTGGGATGCTTGTATGGCTCCATTATTTACCCTTCATGGTTCCGGTCATAACCCACGGGATAATAAAAAAGCCCGTTGGCGTCAACGGTTGATGCATAAGTTTAACTATTTTGTCCATAACAATGGGGCTATGGCGTGCGTAGGCTGTGGTCGCTGCATTAAGAGTTGCCCAGTTAACATGGATATCCGACAAGTCATTGATGGGGCTAACAAAGCGGAATTGGTGGTGGAATGATGCAACAGAATCCATATATCCCAATAACAATGAAGCTCGTGAAAAATTTAGTAGAAACTGAAGATAGACTGATCAATACCTTTACCTTAGAGTTTCTAAACAAACAAGATGAAGAAAACTTCAAATATATGCCTGGTCAGTTTGCAGAACTTAGCGCCTATGGTCATGGAGAAGCACCTTTTGGAATCGCAACCTCTCCAACCGAGCCTGGAATCCTAAAGTTTTCAGTTGCTAAAGTAGGATGCGTCTCTAATGCCCTGCACCTCTTAGAAGAAGGAACTATGGTAGGGGTTAGAGGGCCGATGGGTAATTACTATCCCTTAGAGAAGTTTAAAGGGAAAAACGTCGTTATTATCGGTGGAGGTTTTGCCTTTACAACCCTGCGTGCACTGGCAAAATATATGCTCGATGACAAACATAGGGGAGACTATGGTGATATTACGGTTATTTACGGTGCTAGAAACCCTGGCTTGTTGCTCTATAAAGAGGAATTAGCCGAGTGGGAAAACAATCCGAACATTAACCTGGTAACCACCATTGACCGACCTGCAGAAGGCTGGACTAAACACGTAGGCTTTATTCCTAGCATTACGGAACAAATTGCTCCTTCATCCGTGGATACCTATGCTGTTGTGTGCGGACCACCTGCTATGATTAAATTTACCTTACCCGTTCTAGAAAAGTTGAACTTTACTCCTGAGACTATTTACACATCCTTAGAAATGCGCATGAAGTGTGGTCTGGGTATTTGCGGACGTTGCAATATCGGAACAGAATATGTATGTAAAGATGGCCCGGTCTTCTCAATGGCTCAATTAAAAGAATTGCCTAATGAATATTAATCAAGTCGGAGGTGATAGTAAGAATGGCTGAACCCATTAGAGTTAGAGAATTTGATCCAACCCTGAGAGATGAAGTGGCTGGATTATTAAAAGGGTATGATTTTTCTAATTGCCTTACTTGCGGTATGTGTACCGCTGGGTGTAAGTATAGTGATTTGGTTGAGGATAATGACCCGCGTAAATTTATTCGCAAAATAGCCCTTGGAATGCGTGAAGAGGTTGAAAATGATCCTTTTGTCTGGAATTGCAATATGTGTGAACGCTGTACTGTAGAGTGCCCAATGGGTGTCAATATTGCAGCTATTACAAGAGCTTTCCGTGGAAAAACTCCAGTTCCTCCCGGACATTTACAAATCATTGCCGATGACCATGTAAGAACTGGTAACCAAATGGCTGTAGAACAAATAGATTATGATGAAACTCTGGAATGGCTTGAAGAGGAACTTCAGAAAGAAATGAACGATCCTACAGTTAAGATTCCCATTGACAAACAGGATGCTGACTTTTTGTTTGGCTTCAATGCTCGAGAAGTTAAACACTATCCTAATGAACTGCAGACAATTTTACACATTTTCACTGCTGCTAAAGTAAACTACACACTAAGCAGTAAGCGCTGGGACGCAACTAATATCTGTCTGTTCACAGGAAAGAACGATCAATTCCAAGAGATTACACGACCACTCTTTGAAGAGGTAGAGCGCCTCAATGCAAAAGAATTAGTCGTTACAGAATGTGGTCACGCTTTCCGCTCTTGTAGAATGTTTCAACGCACCTTCTGGAAAGGGAAACAGTTCCCCGTTCGTCATATAGTCGAGAAGTATGCAGAGTGGATCAAAGAAGGCAGACTAAAGCTCGATAAGAGTAAAAATCCTCTCCCAGTGACACTTCACGATCCTTGTAATACAGTTCGTAAAGAAGGAATTTATGAGCCACAACGCTATGTTATCAAACAGGTTGTGGAAGACTATCGCGAAATGAATCCTGAAGGCAAATACAACATTTGTTGTGGAGCTGGTGGTGGAGCGTTAGCCGTTGCTGCAACCAGACAGCAGCGTATGGCCAAAGCAAAACCTAAAGTAGATCAATTAGTGGCTACTGGAGCAAAAATTGGCTGTATCCCTTGTCACAACTGCATTGACCAGTTTAACGACATGAATAAGTTCTATAAACTCGGCATGAAAATGCATCACCTTAGTGTACTCATTGAAAATGCCTTGGTTCCCGATGAAGTACCTGAGAGTGCAGCAACAGAAGAATAAACCATAGATAAGCAGCTCTTCTAAAACCAACTTATCCTAAGTTTTAAGATTGATTATTAGATGAATTGGAAAGCCCCGTCAGCGGAAAAATAACCGCATGGTACGGGGCTTTTTTCTTACGTCTATGGTTTCGTTATATCATCCTATCTTAGGAGGTCTACCTCCGGTTAGAATGTCACTTTGGATTTAGAGATTCTTAAGATTATTATACAAGGTGTGTTAGAAAAGGTTATAATATATTGTAGTAACTACTAGGTCCTTAACGACTGATAAAACATGCAGATATAGTTAGATGTGGCATGTAATGAAAGCGAGCTAAAAGAATGGCAGTACAAATTTTAACTGATAGCACTAGCTACTTACAAGAGGGGATAAGAAAAGAACTAAATATTAGAATGGTTTCTTTAAATCTTTCTTTTGGAAATGACAGCATTAGGGAAATGGACATCGATAACAAAACATTTTACACAATGATGGCTGAGAAAGGAATTCCAACCTCTTCACAGCCCTCCGTAGGGGAAATGTATCAGGAAATGAAAAGTGCCGTTGAGATGGGGGATAGTCTATGCTGTATTTTCTTGTCTTCTGACATGAGTGGTACTTTATCAACGGCTCAAACTGTAAGAGATATGATTCTGGAGAAGTACGAGAATGCAAAGATCGAGATTATTGATTCCAGATCGAATTGCATGCAGTTAGGATTTGCTGTGGTTCTGGCGGCAAGAGCTGCAAAAGCTGGTAAGACACTTGAACAGGTCAAAGAAGCTGCTTTGGAAACAATTAAGAGAAGCCGGTTTTTATTTATTCCAGAGAATCTCGAATATTTAAAAAAAGGCGGTAGAATTGGTGGCGCAAGTGCATTAATCGGGAATCTATTTAAGATTATTCCGATTTTAACCGTCGAGGACGGTAAAACCAATGTATTAATGAAGGTTAGAACAAAAAAGAATGCTATTCTGGCTATGGTTGATAAGATGTTACAGGATATTAAAATCTATGGTGTGGGAGAGATTGTTGTTCTACATATTAATTGTCAAAATGAAGCAAACGATTTAGCAAAACTAATCACAGAAACGATAAATATACCAATAGATATCATGGATATTGGACCAGTTATCGGCTTACATGTCGGTCCAGGCGCAATTGCCATTGCTTATTATACAGAAAAGCCAATGAGAAAATGATATAATAGTTATGATCACGACACAGAAAGAGGTTAAGTTATTCATGATGTACCAATATAACGGCATAATATTTAAAAACGCTAATCCCAAACACGCTGATGGAACTAAAGCCTGGAGCCAAATATGTAGAATATGTGTCTCAAACTATAAAATTAAACGAAGTATGTTAGAGAATGTTTGAAGTGGAACTTGTGGTGTGCAGGGTTGTACACGTCAGGCCGCGTTTTATATTAATTTCGAAGATGGAGAATTAACCGAACTACCCGATTAAATTTATGCAACTTCTCAGACTCGTGTTATAATGGGTTATAGTACATTTTATAGGCTACTTCCCGGAGAATAATAAGAGTTACGGAGGGTTTAGCATGCCAAAACTTAATAAGATTCTTTGGTCTATAGGGATTTTATTTATTGTCAGCACAACATTGGTTTTTTCCTTTGGTATTCTTTTAATAGGTGCCGGATTGCTAAGTGTCTATGGACTTTATCGACATTTCTTCCCTAAAAAGAAACGCCCGCCTATCTACCATTCCAGATCACAGATGTTTACTTTCGGAGAAGTTATTGACCTCAAATCTGAAGTAGTTCACGAAACCATAGAGGTTAAGAGAATTGATAAGTAATGAATTCAAAGATAAGCCATCGCTTTAGCGGTGGCTACTTTTATTCTGTCAGAAAGCATAACTTTAGGGTCCCCTTTCATTCATGTCATCCTGAGGGCAGCGTAGGATCTAGATCCTTCAGTCGTCCTTCCTTCAGGATGACACAGTGCTTAAGTTGCTTTTATAGCAAAGACATGTAACGTAAAAAGACGCAAGTTTTTCTGTTATGAATTATGACCGAGCTTACCTACTGTCAGCCAACTTGTTCATGGAATATAATACCACATACCCATGGAAGGAGGACACAAGGTGATACGTGAAACTAAACGAGTTGACGAGATGAACTATTTTGAACTTATAGCCTGGCTAGGCATAGGAAGTTCTCATCCAGGGGGCTTTCCTGCCACGAAACAAAATCTAGATGTTATAGGTGTAAGACCTGAGGAATATTTGCTTGATGCCGGGTGTGGAAGCGGTCTAACAGCTTGCTATTTAGCGAAAACGATCGGATGTAAGATCATAGGTATTGACATTAATCCTCATATGATTGAAAAAGCACGTCTCAGGGCTGAAAAAGAGGGTGTTTCTCATTTAGTCGACTTTAGGGCAGCAGATGTCTATGAACTGCCTTTTGAAGATAACCACTTCGATGTGGTCTTAGCCGAATCTATAACCGTTTTTTTAGATAAAGAAAAAGTGTATCAAGAATTCTATAGAGTATTAAAGCCTGAGGGCAGAGTTGCCGATCTTGAAATGGCACTATTAAAAGATTTGCCTGTTATCGTAAGGCGCCAAATGGAGGAGTGTTTTGGCTTAGGAACAAACCCATTATCCTTCGAAGAATGGGGCAATGCATTAGCCCAAGCTGGTTTTCAAAATGTAGAGATTAAGAATCCTCAACCCTTAAGAGACAATAGCAACGTTGTTCTAAATGAACTCAAGAAAGACTGGGTACTGGTTAAAGACCTCATGAATAAACTCCATAGGCAACCGCGATTACTACCCAGATTACAAAAAAACGCTTCGTTTATGAAGAGAAACCGTAGTTACTATGGATTTGGCCTTATTTATGGGCGAAAACCCCTTCCTAGCCCTCCCGTAAAATTGGGCTTCAAAGATTGGGTGCGAAACGTTATATTCCGAAGAAAGCCTAAGAAATTTAACTAATATGACATGAATGTATTTAATTTACAATATTTGCTAATCCTATTAAAGAACTATAGGAGGTAGCAAATTGACCATGTCTAGCGGAATACAAACTATTTACTTTAATCGCTGTTTTTCTTCGACACCCAAAATTATTCAACGGTTTCTAACTAGTAACCCCTCAAATTTTAAGATATATATATCACATGTTTGTCCAAATAACGATCTACAGGAAGTGGCAGATTATTTTGAGGTAGAGCCATCTGTTAATGGAAGAGACTATGTTGATTACTGCTTAGATTTCTGTTTTAAGCACGGTGTTAACTTATTTGTGCCCAGGTATAACGTTACCACATTAATTGAATACAAGGAACAATTTGACCGTCTCGGGGTAAAAGTAATGTTTGTTGGGGATAGTGAAACGTATCAACTTCTAGATAACAAACTAAAAACTTATGAGGCGCTAGAAGGGGCTAACCTTGTAGCTATTCCAAAAGCGTTCAGAATTGAGAACATTAAGGACTTTGAAAATGCCTATAATCTAATAACTAGGATAGGTAGTAGTGTTTGTTTAAAACCTATCTCTGGAATTGGCGGAGATGGTTTTAAACGAATTTTAGACGATATGACAGAAATCGATGAGCTTAATAAAACAACGAATTCAACGATTTCGTTAGCTAGGATTAACCGGATATTAGAGCACTCGAATATTGTAGAACCCTTTATGGTTATGGAATATCTTGAAGGGGACGAATATAGTATTGATTGCTTAGGGAATAATGGTGAGCTTGTTGTTGCCGTCCCTAGAAAAAAAGCAGATCTTTATCGCCAAACTATTGAGTATCGAGAGGATTTAATTGCTATAGCTCAAAGATTAACTAAGGAGTTTTCATTAAGCTACTTGTATAATATTCAAGTAAAGTATCACAAAGGTGCAGCTCATCTCATTGAAATTAATACCCGGATGTCCGCGGGGATTCATAAATCCTGTTTTACTGGTGTAAACTTTTTAGATCTTGCTATTAAACAACTAATGGGGGAGAGCATTAAAACTCCAGATACTATTGATTGGAGTTTACAGATACGCACGATTGAGAATTACGAGCTCACGCACATAAATATGTGAACTCGTTGGATAATCCATATTTAAACGATGATCTGTATTTTAACATCGAGGCCTAGCAAGCCTATTAATAATAAGCCGAGAAAGATTAATCATAATCTTTCTCGGCTTTTATTAATATAGTTGATTTATTATTTGGTAAAAAGTAAATAAATCGTTCTAATCAGCTTTTCATTATGCTATTATGGACTTATGATGTTGAAAAAACCGCATTGATTTAACAATACGGTCGTTCATTTATCTAAGTTAATAAATTTTCATATGGTGCCGATGACCGGAATCGAACCGGTACGGATGTTAAGTCCGCGGGATTTTAAGTCCCGTGCGTCTGCCAGTTACGCCACATCGGCTAATTAAATGGAGGCGGCACTCAGATTTGAACTGAGGAATAGAGGTTTTGCAGACCTCTGCCTTACCACTTGGCTATGCCGCCACGAAAATGATAATGGAGCGGGTGATGAGAATCGAACTCACGTAGCTAGCTTGGAAGGCTAGTGCTCTACCATTGAGCTACACCCGCAAAATCGTAGTTCGAGGTTATTAAGATGGTGCGGAAGACGGGACTTGAACCCGTACGGAGTTACCCACACGCCCCTCAAACGTGCGCGTCTGCCAATTACGCCACTCCCGCATTTGCTGGAGCCATTGACCGGGATTGAACCGGTGACCTTATCCTTACCAAGGATACGCTCTACCAACTGAGCTACAACGGCATTCTGGGGTCAAATTTTGTGGTGCGCTCGGAGAGATTCGAACTCCCGGCCTTCTGATTCGTAGTCAGACGCTCTATCCAGCTGGGCTACGAGCGCATATTTAGTGGGGCAAATCGTTGGTGGGCCATCCGCGACTCGAACGCGGGACACCCTGATTAAAAGTCAGGTGCTCTAGCCGACTGAGCTAATGGCCCATAATGGCTGGGGTGGGAGGATTCGAACCTCCGAATGCCAGAGTCAAAGTCTGGTGCCTTACCGCTTGGCGACACCCCAATATCGAAGTGTAATGTTCGATATTCGATGTTCGAACAGTGAATATGGTGGGCAGGGATGGATTCGAACCATCGTACCTCGCGGAACAGATTTACAGTCTGTCGCCTTTAACCACTCGGCCACCTACCCATGATAAAATTGATAGTATTAAATGGCGACCCCGATCGGACTTGAACCGACGATCTCCTGCGTGACAGGCAGGCATGTTAACCACTACACCACGGGGCCGAGTTTGGTGGGCGATGACAGGCTCGAACTGCCGACATCCTGCTTGTAAGGCAGGCGCTCTACCAACTGAGCTAATCACCCGGAACAAGACGATTATTAGTATACACAAAAATGCGCCAAAGGTCAACGATAATTTCTACCAATTCTTTCATAAATTTACATATACTCGGTTAAATGGGGGAAGTATGAGTTGAAACCACAACAGACTGGAATAATCAAGATTCACATAGCCGTTTTTTTATTTGGTTTATCAGGACTCTTTGGAAAACTCCTTGTATTACCAGCTATGAGTATCGTCCTAGGCAGAGTTTTCTTTTCAAGTATCTTATTGCTATTGATCCTGCTCTTCCTCAAAAAGGATTTCAAGCTAAAACACCAAAGGGATTATTTTTATTTATTTGTGATGGGTGTCGTTTTAGCTGCCCACTGGAGTACCTTTTTTAAATCCATACAAGTGTCTACAGTTGCTATAGGATTACTCACATTTTCTACATTTCCCGTATTTGTTACTTTTATGGAACCGTATTTCTTCAAGGAAAAAATAAAGATAACTGATATTGTTATAGCAATTATTACTTTCTTCGGTGTATTTTTAGTAATTCCTAAGTTTGAATTAGGTAATAATTTAACCCAGGGAGTCCTATGGGGAATCATGTCTGGCTTTACTTACGCAATTCTATCACTGCTAAATCGGAAGTACGTAAAAGAATATTCGGGCTTAGTCATTGCATTTTATGAACAGCTTGTAGCAACAATAGTCTTAATGCCTTTTGTATTGATTCAAAAACCCAGCCTTCAAACAAATGATATACTGTTACTTATCCTATTGGGTACGGTATTCACTGGTATCTCTCATTCACTATTCATTAGTGGTTTGCAGTACATCAAAACACAAACTGCAGGTATTTTATCCAGTCTTGAGCCCGTTTATGGTATTCTTTTCGCTGCCTTTTTAATACAAGAAATACCATCATTCAAAGAAATTTTAGGCGGACTTATTATTTTGAGTATGGTTCTGTATTCATCCTTCTGCCGCAAGCAAACCTAACTCTCTTTTTGTACGTTCTGCCATTTGTTTAAGAATCCGATCTCTATCAGTATTGTATAATGGCCCATAAAAAACGATCCCGTACTTTGATAACATTTTCGCTTCTATAGCTCGTCGAGTACGTCCTTCTTCAGGGACATAAAGCGATTTTCTTTTAGCTTTGTGGAACTTCTGGTGATGAGCCTCATCAATAAACACTGCAAGGTTTGCAGTTCTTTCATCGTCGTTGATCTCATTTAAATGATGCACGATTTCCGTTGCCTTTAACTTTCTTTCTAAATATCTCTCGATTATTAACCTTGAGATCTCAGTTGTCTTGGTATCACTAAAAACGCCATTTTTCATTGGAGACTCCTTTCAAGTGTTACCAAACAAAAACAAGCAACAACTATTAGGATAAAGCATGAGTTCATCCTACTAGTCAAGTTGCCCTGATTTCTAAGGTAATTATTGATTTGATTTATTCACATATTTAGTATACTATAAATTGTTAATAATCACAACAGCATTGTGACTATTCGATAAAACATTATGAATGGTGAAGGTCGTATGATTAATTATAAAAAAGTAGAAATAACCGATAAAAAATGGATGGAACCTTTAATTACTGCCGCAGACATGCCCGGATGTCATCAAAACTTTACCAATATTTTTGCATGGTCCGAGATTTATAAATATAGGGTAGCCCAAGTAAATAATTACCTGGTACTTAAAGGTCTTTTTGATAATCTTTCCTATTATTTTTACCCAGCAGGTTTTGGTGACATTAAAAGAGTCATTGAAATAATGAAAGAAGACGCTGCTCATTGTGGTCATGATTTTGTTATAACTGGAGTATCCCCTGAGGATATGGTTATTCTCAGGAGCTTGTATCCAGACAATTTCGAGTATCAAGAAATGCGTTACGGTTTTGATTATGTTTATCTTTTGGAAAAGCTTGTAACTTTAGCTGGGAATAAACTGCATTCGAAGCGCAACCATATCAACCGATTCAAGCAAAATAATTCTTGGAGTTTTGAAGAGATCACACCTGAAAATTTAGGCGAGTGCTGGGAAATGAATATCGAATGGTGCAAAGCACATGGTTCTAATGACCGAGACGAGCTTGCCAAGGAAAACTGTGCTGTCCGCAGGTGCTTTGATCATTTCGCTAAACTGGGTTTAGAGGGTGGACTCATTCGGGTAAACGACCAAGTAATTGCCTATACAATGGGAGAAAAACTCAATTCAAACACCTATGTTATTCATATTGAAAAGGCGTTTGGTGAGATACAGGGAGCTTATCAAATGATTAATCGCGAATTTGCAGCCTATATCCAAAAGAATCATCCTCAAATGATTTATGTCAATCGTGAAGAGGACATGGGTTTAGAGGGACTGAGAAAAGCAAAATTGTCTTACCGACCCGACAAAATGGAGGAAAAATATATTGCTCGATATTTTGAAGTTTAAAGGCAGCCAGAATTTTTAGGGGGCTTGGCAAGGAGAGGTTAGATGAAGGAATGCAGATTGGCAAAAGAAGGGGAGACAAATCCTCAAAAATTACTTTGGAGGCATTGCTTCGGAGATAGCGAATCCTATATAGATTTTCACTTTGCCCACAGAAACAAAAAGGATAAAACGGTCATTTTGCTTGATGATGAAGAGATTGCAGCAATGCTTACAATGATACCAGTCAAAACGGTAACACCTAAAATACTAAGCATTGATACAGTCATGTTTTATGCTATCGCAACACATCCGGATTATCAAAACAAAGGGTATGCCACTCAACTCATGGATTTTAGTAACCAATACCTTAGAGAGAACGACAAGCACCTTTCAGTTCTTGTACCAGCCTCAAAAAAGCTTTTTGGGTTTTATAACAAACAAGGATATTCTGATGGATTTTATATCAGAGAGACCCAACTGACTCGTAAGGCGATCAATAACCTGCCAATATGCAAATCCTCCAAATTCACAATCTCCGCTATTTCTCCTAAAGAGTATAACCAGAGGAGAAATAATCAACTAGAAGGTAGGCTTTATGTAGCGTATGCTGACGAGGACATAGCTTACCAGAAAAAGCTGTCACAGCTCTCTGGTGCAGATATCTATGGCATAGAGAGTTTAGAAGTACAAGGTTGTGTCGTAATCGAACGAGTAAATTTGGATAAAGTATTGATCAAAGAAATCCTACTTCCCGCACAGGCTATTAATGGTGCTATCAAAGAGATTTCTAACCAACTGTATGCACTGGAATATATTTTACGAATGCCTGCCTATTTAGGTGAGCATTTAGAAGGTTCCATCCGCCCTTTTGGTATGATCAGAGGACATAGAGAGATTGAATTAGAGATTACACCTGAATCTTTAGGCTATCTAGGATTGGCCTTTGACTAGAATAAGAATGTTTTCAAAGGTTTTGGTTAAATTAAACTAGGGAATAGATCTCAAAGGGAGGGTAATTTAGTGGATAAATTGGACAAAATACTCGATGCTCAAGAAAAAGCCGAACAGAATAAAAAGCATCAAGGTAAAGGAAATCCAGCAAATAAGTTGCCCAATAAGCAACATAGTACCAATAAATAGTCCTTCCTCAACCATGATCTCAAAGATCATGGTCCTTTTTTGCCAAGTTAGTTGTAATTCCACGAGTTTACTAATATAATTTTAATCTAAAATAAAATAATGGAGCGTAAGATAAATGAACATAGCTTTTTTTCTTGTACCTAAAAAGAACATTATTTTTCTTAAAGAAAATGCAACCATGCGTCAAGCCTTAGAGCGGATGGAGTATCATAGTTATTCAGCAGTCCCTCTAATTGATGATGAGGGAAAATACGTTGGAACGATTACTGAAGGAGATTTACTATGGAAGCTCAAGAATACACCAGGGTTAACCTTTCAAAATACAGAGGATATTGTTCTAAGTGAAGTCGAACAACATGTTCAGAATTTGCCGGTAACGATTGATGCCCAGATGGAGGATTTGATTACAAGAGCGGTGGTTCAAAATTTTGTGCCTGTTGTAGACGATCAACAGATTTTTATTGGAATCGTACGTCGACGGGAAATGATTGAATATTGCTCTAAACTTTTAATTGAACGTAGAACTGAGTCAACGAACGATTAGGTTGAACGATTGGCTTAGGAACCTTGGTAAGTTGACATTCAACTAAATGCGAATCCTTGATAGGTACCAAAATTCTTGTTATACTAAGAATGGCAATGTTGCTAAAATAATGTAAATGAGGACGTAACTAAATGACAACACTTCTTATGATTTCAAGAGGCTTATTACTTGCTTGTGTACTATTTTATATTTACTACTTTATCCGCAGGAAACGTCAAAATAACGTGATTAAGATGTGGATTATCATTGTCGTGGGATTACTTGCCGGCGTAGTTGGGAAACTGATCGAAGTAAATCTTGGTTATTCAACTTGGAGCTCTATACAAATAAGTGTTCTTTTTTCAATTGCTTTGATGGGCTATAGCGCATGGAAATTGTCTTTAGAACTAAAAAACCGACGTCAGTAACGCAGTGAAACAGGGGGACAGGTACAGTGTTTTAAAACACTGTACCTGTCCCCCTGTTTCATTTTTCTTTGCTTAATCCATCGAGTTTGAGTGACTATTGATTTCAGGAACCGATTGATCAAAGTAATCCTTTAATCTTCTTGGTCCCGCCAAGACTTCTCTGCCGATGAACAATGTACCATCATCTTTTGTTTTAACATTCCATTTGACAAGTGTAATGTTTCCATCTGCAATTTCGATACCTGTTATACACCGAGGGTGGATACTGCTCCCATCATTAAAATATAAGGGTTCACCTACTTCAGGAAACATAGGTCTATGGGTATGTCCTGCAATAAGCATATGTTTTTCTTGCATTACCCATTCAGTCAACTTTCGTTCCACGGCATCTTTTTTTTCGTAATTCTTTGCTGTACTGGTCGGGTCATTTACTCCAAATAACTCCAGTGGTCTCCACAAATACCGAACTAGAAATCTTGTTAGTCTCCACATATCATAATCAATAAAACTTGCCTGATGCCCGTGAATCAAGAGAATTTTATCATTTGTTACTCTATGCTTTAGTATTAATCCTTCATGAATCTTAATATTTTTAAATAATGGAATATACTTATTTTCTCTTTCATCATAGTATTGATACATATTGTTAACTACAAATTTTTCGTTTCTTTTGGCCATATCATGATTTCCAAAAATAAAGTAGAGACGACCATCATTGTAGAATTTAGATAGCAGCCAGAAAGCATTGCTATGCACATATACAATGTCGGAAAGATTTTTGTTCTCCCAAAGTTCATCACCATCACCAATCTCTATATAGGTATAATTTTCATTATAGTAATGATTTAAAGCTGCGAAATAGAGATTTTGGTTCTTTGAAAAATCATCCGCCCAGCTTCCGTCACCTCTATGAACGTCACTCATCAAAATAATTCTGGAGGAGTCGTCAAACAGAATTTCATCCGCTGCTTCAAAGACTTTAGAAATACGTTTTAACTTATTCATCTCTAGCCTCCTACAGAAACATTTTGAGATTCCTTACACATGCATGAATCAGTTTCTCTTAACTAATATATTGGTGTAATAGAAAAAGGGTGCTTTCACAGCACCCTGGAATTTTATGACACATAAATTATAATTCATTAAAATTTATTATCATCGACAAATTCGAACTCGTGTTCATTTTCAATGATTGGTATATCATCGATAGAATCACATTGATCCTCAACTTCCACTACTTCAACAGAGTTAGTCTTTGTTAAGGCTCCATTCTGAATCTCATGTACTAGTGTCTTAAAGTTACTAACTAATTTTTGTCCATTTTGAACCCAACTCTTACCAGTATCAACCGTTGATTGAGTTCTTTCCTCAACATTTTGCCAAGCAACTTGGGCTTTGTCTTTAATTACTACGGCTTTGTCGCCCAGATGATGAGCCTGTTCTACAATATCTTGACGCAATTCATGTCCGCTTTTTGGAGCAAGCATTAAGCCCAACACTCCACCAACAAGACTTCCAAACATCGCAGCCTTAATGACTTTCTTTTTTTGATTTTTCTCCACTTCATGCCACTCCCTCTAATAGTTAGTTTTAAGACTATCTCCATTACCTAGAAGACATATTGAGGTACAGACTAATTTTTATTGGAAACTTCCTGGCACTCAGATCCCATGGTTAGTTTATGAAATAAACGCTTCTAGGCATTGGTATTCTATGTACATAAGTAGTGTATGATCGTTTTTGTTAACAGGTTCGTAAAAAGAGAAAAAAATATATTACTATGCCCCATGGTCGCTTAAGCAACGACCAATACATCACGTTCGATTTGAAATAAAGGGAAATTTGCATTGTGTCGAGAATTACTTCCTGTGCCTATATGGAGTCTGAGATTAAGTGTTTAAGTCTCAAAAAGGAGTACATATGGATAACTATTCAACAAAAACCGTGGGTAAAAGAATCAATGGATTAGAATTAAAAATTCTGGATATTAACGAAAAGGAAGTAGGCATTCATATACCTTATACATCATTGGGTAAACTTGATAAGAAGCAGCTTAAATTAAACTGCTTCAACTTATAGCTGGACATTAACTCACTACGAACCGAATGAAGACCATAACAGAACCATAACAATACCTTATTAAGTCTGCCATACTGTAACAACTATACCAGACAAGGAGGCTACTGCCTGTGAACGTTGCCCTGGATTGTATCCCTTGCTATATAAAGCAATCGCTTAATACTTTAGCACAAACTGAAATCCACGAGGAAAAAGCTCGAGAAATAATATATCAAACTCTGGCACTGTTTCCTCAATTAGACCCTCATGCAACACCGGCAGAAAACTCGACCATTGTTCTTAGAAAGGTCAACGAGTTGTTGGGAGTGGAGGATCCATTCCAAAGTGCTAAGAAGGAGTCCAATGAATTGGCTCTTAAACTCCTGCCGCAGTTAAAGGAGAAGATTAGCCAAAGTACAGATCCACTACTCATGTCTCTGCAGATAGCAGTTGCCGGTAATATTATCGATATGGGCATCTTGAAAGATTTTGATGTTGAGGAGAGCATAAGGGAGGCTCTGGCAAAGAAGTTTGCCAGGGATGATTACGCATTTTTCCAGGAACAACTCAAAAAATCCCGGGAACTATTAATTCTCGGGGATAACAGCGGTGAAATTGTATTTGATAAGTTATTAGCTGAGCAACTGTCAAAACTCGGAATGAAGGTAACCTATGCTGTTAAGGACCGACCAATTTTGAATGACGCCACGCTGGAAGATGCGGCTTATGTAGGAATGACCGAGCATATACGAGTCATCACGAATGGAAGCGGTTTTTTAGGCACTGTCCTTAAAGACTGTTCGGAAGAATTTAAGCAAACCTTTGAAAAGGCTGACTTAGTGATCAGTAAAGGGCAGGCCAATTATGAATCGTTAGAAGCACTAGGCAAAGAGGACCGCAGGCTGTATTTCTTGTTGAGAGCCAAGTGTGAGATTGTAGCGGGAAATTTAGGAGTTCAGCTTGGTGAAATGGTATTTTGCTGCAGTTAGAAGTGCTTTATCGTGACCAAAGGGTGAAAATCAAGTATATGAAAAATTGTAGAGGTTGGTAGAAATTAGAATGGACGTAACAATTAGAAAAGCAGTTATAAGTGATTATGAAAGTTTGTGTGAAATTTACGTCGAAATTGATGAGCAACACAGGATCAATCATCCTGAACTTTTCATTAAACCTGATGAATACGCAAGGGCAAAAGAATATATTCAAGAAATGATCAATGATAGTAACAAGGCTCTCTTTGTTGCAGATGTTGATTCGAAAGTTGTCGCTTTTGCAGAATGCTACATTCAACAGTCGTCTAACTTTCCCGTTATTAAGAAAAGGGAATGGGTACAGCTAGATGGTATCGCAGTGAAAAAAGAGTATCAAAATCGTCATATAGGTTCACTGCTCTTAGAGAAAATAACTGAATGGGCTAACAGTAAGGATATACAGAGAATTGAATTAAAAGTCTATTCATTTAATAAGAATGCCGAAGACTTCTATTCAGAAAAGGGTTTTCAAGTCTTAAGTAAAGTTATGTATATGGATTTGTAACCTTTAATGGACGACAACACAGATTAGTTCGTTTATGACGAATTAATCTGTGTTTTTATTATGTCCAGGTTCGGTTTAAACCTAAGGTAGGAATTGTTTCGAGGTGATATTGACATATGTTTTAAATGGAGTATACTGAGAGTATATCGGGCATATGCCTGTAACGTTGGTTACATATCGTGACAAGAGGCGATGAAATTCGGTTAATCGGAGGCTCCATAGGAGTTGCCAGCAGAGGATTGGGAAAAGCTTCTCAAACTTAGTAAAGAGATTATGAAGAAAAGAATTGTCGAGTCAATAATTATTTAATATCGGAGGGGATCGTAGATGAAAGAACCGATCAGAGTTAAAAGTTTAGATCCAACCTTACGTGATGAAATTGCAGAATTATTACATGGCTACGATTTTTCTAATTGCCTTACATGTGGGATGTGTACGGCTGGTTGTATTTACAGTGATCTACATGAGGATCAAGATCCTCGTAAATTCTTACGTAAAGTCATTCTAGGTATGAGAGAAGAAGCTGAAAACGATCCCTTTATCTGGAATTGTACAATGTGTAATCGATGTACAGTGGAATGCCCAATGGGTGTGAATATAAATGCAATCACTAGAGCCTTTCGAGGAAAAGTTGCTATGCCGCCTGGTCATTTGCAAGTTATTGCGGACGATCATATCCGGACTGGTAACCAGATGGGTGTGGAACAAATGGATTATGAAGAGACCTTACAATGGATCGAAGAAATGATGCAGGAAGATCTGAAAGACCCCACATACAAGATTCCTTTAGATGTTCCTAATGCAGATTTCTTCTTTGGCTTCAATGCACGAGAGATCAAACATTATCCAGCCGATCTGCAAAGCATTCTAAATGTCTTTCACGCAGCCAAAGCAAACTTCACCATCAGCTCAAAGCGCTGGGATGCTACTAATATCTGCTTGTTCACAGGTAAAAATGATGAATTCGATGCAATTTCTCGTCCAATGTTTGAAGAAGCAGCACGACTAAACCCTAAGGAAATTATTGTTACTGAATGTGGCCATGCTTTTCGATCGACTAGAGTGTTTGCCCGGGATTACTGGAAAGGAAAACAAATCCCTGTTCGCCATATAGTTGAGCTATACGCCGATTGGATAAAAGACGGAACCCTAAAACTAGATAAAACCAGGAATACAATCCCAGTAACTCTGCATGATCCTTGTAATACTGTTCGCAAAGAAGGTATTATTGAACCCCAGCGTTATGTATTGAATAATACCGTTATGGATTTTCGTGAAATGTATCCTAATAGGGAGTATAACCTTTGTTGTGGAGCAGGTGGGGGAGCAGGTGCCGTAGCTTCAACGAAAGCAATGCGTATGGTTAAAGCCAAACCTAAAGTTGATCAATTAGTAGCTACTGGCGCAAAAATTGGCTGTATCCCTTGCCATAACTGTATGGACCAATTTGTTGACATGAATAAGCATTACAAACTTGGCATGAAAATGATGCATCTCACTGCATTGATAGAGATTGCCTTAGGTTTAGTGGATGAGAATAAGCAATTTTCCCACTGAGTACCAAACAAGAGGAATTATTTACAAATCATGTTAAACGATGCTATTCCTAATAATCGTTGTATTTTTTAATGATCTATTGTAATATAAATACAGTAACTAAGATTGGAGATGAAAAGATGCGTAATTTTTCTTGCTAATATATAGAGCATAGCGAGGGTACAGGAATGGTGTAGAAACCGCTTGTTTTTTGTTGTGCTTATGCAAGAAAGTTACTATCTCTTTTCACTCAAATAATACATCCTTACCATACCCTATAGGGGTCTGGCTTTGCTGTGTATTTGCGAGCTGCAAGAATTAACTTTCTTACAGCTCATATTTTTATACAGGAGGATAAAGTATGTCTCTAATTGATGTTACAAATCTGACCTTTGCTTATGATGGAAGTTACGATAACATATTTGAAAACGTGAGCTTTCAAATAGATACGGATTGGAAACTGGGTTTTACGGGAAGAAACGGGAGAGGTAAAACGACTTTTCTTAACTTATTGCTTAATAAATATGAATACAGTGGTAATATTTCTGCAAATGTAAGTTTTGAGTATTTTCCTTACAATGTCAACAAGAGGGATAATACAATAGATGTAATCTGCAACATTTTTCCGGACTATCTTCACTGGAAATTGATGCGTGAGCTGTCAATGCTCGAAGTTTCCGAAGATATTTTATACCGTCCTTTTGTTTCATTATCCCATGGAGAACAAACAAAAGTGTTACTCGCTGCGTTGTTTCTTAAGGAAAATAGTTTTCTCTTGATCGACGAGCCAACTAATCATCTTGATATGACGGCGAGAAAACTTGTTAGTGACTATCTCAAAACCAAAAGTGGTTTTATTCTGGTATCACATGACAGATCCTTTCTAGATAACTGTGTTGACCATATTCTTTCAATTAATAAGACCAATATAGAAATTCAAAAAGGCAATTTTTCCAGTTGGTGGGAAAATAAAAAAAGACTGGACAATTTTGAGCTCGCTGAAAACGATAAACTTAGAAAAGATATTAGTCGCTTGTCGGATTCAGCTAAACGGACGAACACATGGTCACACGAAGTTGAAAAGACAAAGAAGGGAACAACAAATTCGGGGTCGAAGCTGGATAAAGGTTATATTGGCCATAAAGCCGCTAAAATGATGAAACGTTCTAAATCAATCGAAACTCGTCGACAATCTGCTATTGATGAAAAGTCTAAACTCCTTAAAAACATCGAAGACTCCGACAGTCTGAAGATTTCTCAAATTGCTTATCATAAAAACCGTCTTAGTGAACTTGAAAATGTTTCAATATTTTACAATGAGAAGATAGTTTGCAAAGATATAGCTTTTACTATTGATCAAGGTGACCGCATCGCGCTTATGGGTAAAAACGGCTCAGGAAAATCAAGTATTATTAAACTTATCTGTGATGAGAATATAGCCTATACAGGGACTTTTAGGAAAGGGAGACAGCTTAAAATATCCTATGTTTCACAGGAAACATCCCATCTTCAGGGGAATTTGACTGACTATGCTTCAAGTAAGGGGATTGATGAAACCCTTCTTAAAACCATTCTAAGAAAGCTTGGGTTTTCCAGAGTTCAATTTGAAAAGGATATCTCAACTTTTAGTGGTGGACAAAAGAAGAAAGTGTTAATAGCCAATAGTTTATGCGAACAAGCACATCTGTATATATGGGATGAACCACTTAACTATATTGATGTACTTTCACGTATACAAATCGAAGAGCTTCTGCTTAAATACCAACCAACCATCTTGTTTGTAGAGCATGATAGGACATTCAGCGAGAATATCGCCACAAAGTTCGTTAAGACCTGATTGACCTGCCCTATTTATCCACTACTTTTCTTATATTAGACAGGCAACCTAAAAGTTGTTTAGTGGGATGTTCTTAAATTATTAATTGATTTCTTAACACTAAAGAAAAGTCATATAAATGACACACTATTTGTCATTTATATGACAAACTATCTGCTATGTTTTATATAAACTAGTAAACATATAGAATAACTATGTTTTTGCGCTTACATAAGCTCTAACAGTATATAGGGACTATGGAGCGTTACAAAGCTTAAATTGTTCACTACTCTCACAGGAGATAAAACTGAGTATTATGGGGTGTTGACTGGAAGAAAGTCTGCATCCCTTTTTAAACTTAGGTTCTATTTTCAAAATGATTTATCTCGTGCTACACTAAGAGTGGATACAAGTATTAATTATCGACTTTTATTAATTATGGGGGCTAAGTGTTGAACAATAACTCAATCCCTTGGTGGATGCGCCTTAAAGTACATTTTCTATTATTTGGAGTCACTATGTCCATTCTGCCTCTGTTTCTTCTTGGTAACTTAGGTTTTACATCTGTGCGACATAATCTACAAAAGAATATTTATGAACAAGACTTTGAGCAAGTAACAATCATTGCCAATGAAATACGAGACTTCATCAACCATGTTGAGAACAGTTTAACACTTACAAAGGCGACTAGTGCCAACGCTCTAGTTGGTAAAGATGAAACTTCACGTCAAATTATTTTAGAAATACTTTTACAAAAAGAGTCTTTTATCGAAGAAATTAGAGTTATGGATGAGAGTTTTAATGTCATTGGTCAGATATCTCGCCAAGAGGGGATTTCTCCTTATACATCTGCTGACAGAATTGAGCCCCCGATATTTACTGATAAATTCTCTGTTTTGAGTGATGTAGTCTTTTCCACTGACAGACGCCCGGCGATCTATATGACTACAATAGTTCATGACCCTCTTACAATGAACAGAATTGGTTATTTACAAGCTAAGATTGACTTA
The DNA here is from genome assembly GCA_003513495.1 of Desulfosporosinus sp. Classification (GTDB taxonomy): domain Bacteria; phylum Bacillota; class Desulfitobacteriia; order Desulfitobacteriales; family Desulfitobacteriaceae; genus Desulfosporosinus. The sequence goes on along the minus strand of DOPM01000045.1, from coordinate 8,069 downwards.
CAAAGCATCATCAGTCGATATGTTAATATTCGGATGGGTGAGGGAGAGTATGTATTCTTAGTTGATCAGAAGGGGAATTTAATTGGACACACAAACTTTAATTTTGGATTAGATTATAAGAAAATTCGTCAACATTCTGCAGTGGAAAGTTATTTAGACGGGGCGGGGTTTTCACAGGGAAGTGAGTATAAAAATCTTGACGGCGTTTCCGTTATAGGTGCGTTTACTTCCGTGGGTACTCCGAATTGGGCAGTTTTTATTGAACAGCCTGTCCAAGAAGCTAATAAACCGATTTTTGAGTTTGCTTTTCAACTCATCGTAATCGCCTTTTTGATCATGGTCCTAGTCATGATATTAAGTATTGCCTTTGGTTTGAAAGTTGTTTATCCGATTGAAAATCTCGAGAAACAAGTTAGACGAATTATTTCGACTGGAGATTTAGAGTCCCATATACCCATTGAGAGTTGGGATGAAATTGGAAGGCTAGTCAAATCTTTTAACCAGTTGTTAAATTCATTAGATCAAATGAATGAAAACCTAAAAGATGAAAAGGAACTGTTGGCCACAGTCGTAGATGGAGTAGGCGCGGGAATGGTTCTTCTAAATACTGATAAGCAGATTATATGGTGGAATACGAAGTTCGCTGAGTGGTTTGGATATCATTTAGAGAATCTCCCTTGTGATCAAGTTGTAAAAGGGGAAGGGATGGAGGGCGTTTACAATGAAAAAGGGCGTAATATATGTACCGTTTGTGTAAACGAGGAACGACGACATTTCCGTCAGATGTTATATGAGTTATCATTAGATAATCCAGAGAGTGCAGCATACCTTTTACTCCTTGATGATGTTACCCAAGAGGTGGAAATGGAAGCTCGTATAATTGAGACGGATAAAATGGCGGCCATTGGACTTTTGGCCTCGGGAGTGGCTCACGAGATTAATAACCCATTAGCGATCATTGCAGCTCATAGTGAAGATTTGCTGGACCGCTTGAATGAGGAAGAGGTCAGTCCGACTCAAGAGGAAATCAAATCAGTTTTCAAAATCGTCTTAGGGCAAATCGATCGATGTAAACAGATTACGGGCCGCTTACTTGGTTTCGCTCGTCAACACATCAGGGGTAGTAACCTCATTGATATAGGTGTTGTCAGCGTCCAGACACTAGGTCTTTTAGAACATAAGACTAAACAAAAGCAGATTAGATTTGATCTCCAGATAGAAAATAATCTATTTATCTTAGGTAACGAGAATGAGTGGCAACAAGTGGTACTAAATCTGATTAACAATGCTTTGGATGCCTCCTCTGAGGGAAAAGTTATCGAAGTGAAAGGGTATCGCGAAGGTGAAAAAATCTATTTTATTGTAAAAGATTATGGAGAGGGAATTTCTCAAATCAATCTCAAAAAGGCTTTCGATCCCTTTTTTACAACGAAGTCTGTGGGACAAGGAACAGGTTTAGGTTTGTATGTAAGTTACGGAATTGTACAGAAGATGCAAGGCGAGATGACCTTGGAAAGCACTGAAGGCGAAGGGACATGTGTGAAGATAACCTTAACTCCTCATAACGGATAAGATTCTAGCAGATAAACAAAAGCCACATATTTGGTGCAATATTTATGCACCTTGTATAACGGAGTTTTGATAGGAGAGGGTAAACAATTGGGCTATGTATCCAAAACAAAAAAATCACTAACTCCTTCCGGGAGCTGGTCCAACCTTTGGAAACAGGAAGATTATTGGGCTACGTGGCTGGGAATAACGATTGTACTGTTAGCAATCCTGTTTTGGAGTATTGGGAATAGCTTTATGAATTGGACTATTATTAAGATACCAATCTATAGTGACTATAGCACTGCTCTTAGTTATATCGGTAGCCATAAGCGCACACTGTTAACACTGTATTTATTTTTTCTTATCTTATTTTCCATCGCTATTAAAGCCCTATCCGGAGAAGTTAAACGATTTCTCATGGGATTTACTTTTCTTTTTTTACTGAGTGTTCTTGTTTCAGTATGGGGTTCTTGGGATGTCATGAAAACATATAACGTTGAAACTCCACTTCTAGCACTCGTAGTTGGACTAATAATTAGTAACCTTTTAAAGATTCCATATTGGCTAAGCACCGCGCTTCAGACCCAATTTTACGTGAAACTAGGAATTGTTTTGATGGGGGCTTCCTTACCATTCACTTTAATCGTCCAAGCCGGTCTGACTGCTTTTGCTCAAGCAACAATTATAGCAGTTGCTACTTTCCTTACTATTTACTGGACAGGAACTCGGATTTTTGCACTAGACAATCGTTTTGCTGCAACACTAGCTGCAGGAGGCTCGATCTGTGGAGTTTCTGCTTCAATTGCCATTGGTGGTGCTGTTAAAGCAGAAAAGCAGCACGTTTCAATTGCAATTTCTCTGGTTATTCTTTGGTCGATCATCATGATTTTTATCCTCCCCTTAGCAATTAGAACATTGAATATTCCACCTGGTCCTGCAGGTGCTTGGATCGGTACGTCAGAATTCGCTGATGCTCCTGGTATGGCTGCAGCAGCGGCTATAAATGAACAGGCAATCAAAACGTTTACCCTGATGAAAGTCGTCGGTCGTGACATGTTCATTGGAATCTGGTGTTTTATCATGGCCTTCACGGCAGTCACAAGATGGGATAATAGGTATGCCGGCACCAAACCTGATGCACTTGATGTTTGGGTGCGCTTTCCAAAATTCGTTATAGGGTTCTTTATAGCCTCAATTATCATTACTTTCTTAGCAGCTTCTCCGAATGTAGTGACTCCCAAAGCGCTCAATAATAATATAATTAATCCCATTATTGAATTAAGAAATTGGGCCTTTATCTTCACCTTTCTCTCGATCGGCTTAACCAGTCGCTTGAAAGAGCTAGCCTCAGTCGGTTGGAAGCCTTTTGCAGCTTTTACCGCTGGTGTACTGGTAAATATTCCACTTGGATATCTATTATCAGTTGTGATTATGGGTAACTATTGGATAACTGTCAAGTAAGCACTCTATCGAGACTGTTATGTATTAGTGACATTGAAATATCTTGCAAAGGAGAAGCTCATGAATCCAAATAATGATACCTGTGTTCAGAGAGCGAGCTTTATCTTTAATTATTACGAAAAGAATAAGTGGTTGCCTGGCGAAAAACCTCCTCTAGTTGACATTATTAAGGTTAAGGATGTTAAGCCGGAAAAAATTAGATATTTCGCCGAGTTTATGCATACTCGCTTAAATCGTATTGCTGAAATGATGGATATTCTTCTAACGGTACATGATGATTGGGTGATCACAGGCAGGAGGGACCATATAATGATGGAGACTGAGTCCTTTGATTTTAATGACGCTCTTAAGGCCTTAGCGATTCAAGGGTACTGTGATGATGAATTTGTATTGAAGGTGGAATATAAGCGCAAGTGGGGTATTCTCTAATCCCTTCAAAAATGTTCATTTTTTCACATCCTTAAATTGACAAGAGAATGGTTATAATATACAATACAGTTAACAGTGTTAATAATATTAATACCGTTAACTGTATTTTGCTATATGATCTGGTACATATCAGTATAAGGGTGGGAATCATGAATAAAGATATTCAGAAACAAAGAATGAAACGACTCTTTATAGATGAAGCAAAGAAATTACTTATAAGTGAAGGTGTGCAAAGTGTTTCAACCCGAAAGGTAGGAGAGCTAACTGGATACTCATATGCTACAATCTATAACTATTTCAAAAACCTTGACCATCTACTTTGGTGTCTAGGAATAGATTTTGTCCAAGATATAGTTAAGATTTATGAAAAGGACTTTATAAAAGATCACTATACCCCTGAAGATATTAAACAGCTCTTTGCAAGGTATATAGATTATTACTTTTTAAATCCAAATGTTTTTAAGTTCTTCTTTTTCTACCAACTCGAAGAACCACTAGATGAGATGAAAGGGGAGTTTGTTAGACCTAGTCTTGAAAAAGTTCTGATAAATATATTAGAAAACCTAGCTTTGCAAAGAATTATTAAAGAAGAAAAAGTCCAAATAATCAGTAGTCTGATCATGAATTCAGTGCATGGAATGTTGCTCATGTACTTTTCAAAAAAAAGAAGGGTTACTGAGCAGGAAATTCATAGAAAGTCGGATGAGATAATTGAATTCCTTTTAGGAGGACAATAGGAGGGGCTTAAAATGAAGAATAAGATTCTATTAATTTTAAAAAGTCTTATCGTAATTATTGTCACGATTTTAACCTTTGGATTAGCTAGTAAAATGATTGGTGATGTCGGTAACATGCCCCAAAGCCTTATTAATACTTACGGAGAAAGTATTTTTATAGTTAAGGGTGCAAAATTGCCAGCAATTATTGGGTTGTGTTCACTAATCATGGTTTTCTTACTAATCAACTTTTATCTAATCAAGGATGGTATACATAATAAGCGGCTTTTCAAAGGCTTGATATACGGATGTTCTTTCGGTATTCTGTGGTTTTTTGGGTTTACGGAACTTATCGTTATATTTGATTCTGGAAGCTTTTCTCACTTAGAAAGTAGCATTCGGGATTTCACAAGTTTGACTGTATTCGGATTAGTATCAGGTATGCTTCTATGTAAATCCGAAAATACTAAAATTAAAAGAAACCCGCGTTCTTTGTTAGCCATACCCATTGTTGCTATAACTTTTGCCGTTTTTCATGGAGCGCAGTACTACTTTACATTAGAGCCAATCAATCTGAAAATAAATAGTTCGATGGATGTCCTATGGCTTCTTGCCACTGGTGCATGGATAGGCTTTATGTATTATCTATTCCGCCCAGGAATTAAACTCAAAAATAAGTATTTAGGGGTATTGTTCTTTTCCTTCTCTGTTTTCGGAACTAATTGGTTGCTGTATACTTCGTTTTATAATATATTCCTGGATATACCCCTTTGGGACGTATTGTTGAGATGTTTTTCAAGTAGTACTGGAGTTTACATTGGATTAGCTGCCTATGAATATATATTTGGTTTAGATAGGGTACATTGTCTCTACGACGATAATTTAGTAGACCTAGTAGAATAATTAAAATTAGCAGTCCTTTACCTGTCACGCCGGACAAAGATAAGATTAACGAGTTAGTGATTGAGATAAACAAGAAGGCGATCAAATGATTAACAACAGCAAACTCCCACGGGAAGCACTAGAAGTATTAACTACTCTAAAAGAAAATGGCCATGAATCCTATCTGGTAGGTGGTTGTGTCCGAGATTTGTGTTTGGGCAAGGCTCCTAAAGATTGGGACCTAACAACTATTGCTTTGCCGGAACAAGTTATTGGTTTATTTGATCACGTCATCCCCACAGGATTGCAACATGGCACAGTTACGGTACTGGTTAATAAAACCACCCCCATAGAAGTCACTACATTTAGAAGCGACGGGAATTATTCAGACAGCAGAAGGCCAGACTCAGTGCAGTTTGGTCATAGCATCGAAGAGGATATTTCCCGTCGAGATTTTACAATTAATGGACTTCTATACGACGGTGAAAAGGTAATCGATTATTACACTGGATTAGATGACTTGGAACAAAAAATCATTCGTACGATTGGAAATGCAGGGGCTAGGTATGCTGAAGATGCTTTAAGAATGATGAGATGCATTCGATTATCCAGTCAATTGGGTTTTCAAATAGAAAATTATACCTTTGACTCCATTCAAGCAAGTTCTGAGCTAATTAAAAGTGTGTCTTGGGAACGTATTAGAGATGAATTAGTTAAGACATTGTTAAGTGATAGGGCTTCTGAAGGCATCAATCTATTTAGTAAATCAGGATTGATGCAATATATTTTGCCGGAATTACAACTATGTATTGGATTTGAACAGCGCAATTATCACCATCACAAAGATGTATTCGAGCATATTTTGAACGTCATAGATGCCACTCCAAGCAGCTTGAATGTCAAATTGGCTGCATTATTACACGATGTGGCCAAGCCAAAAACATTTTCCATTAGTGAAGATGGGGTTGGACATTTCTATCAGCATCATGTGGTTGGAGCAGAAATGACAGAGGAAATACTGAAGAGATTTAAGTTTGACAATAACACCATTGAAAATGTACGAATACTTGTTAGAGAACATATGTCCCGGTATCCAAAACTGCGTCAGGGATCGATTAAGAAATTAATAAATAGACTTGGGAAAAATAATGTAGACGACTTTATTAACCTGCAATTAGCCGATATTATAGGTTCCAAACCCCCATTTGATTTCGATACGGTCATTGATTTAAAGCGAGAGATTAAACGCGTTTTGGAGGCAGATGAACCACTATCGGTCAGAGATCTGGCTATAAATGGGGATGACCTAATTGATACAGGAATTCAACCTGGAAGGCGGATGGGGGAAATACTGGATGAGTTGCTTCAAATTGTGTTAGAAAGTCCCGAATTGAACACCAAGAATTATTTATTGGACGTTGTTAGACAGATGCCTTGATAGGGAAATTAATACGAAAGCATCGTGTTACCACAATGGAGCAGAATCCTACTATGCTGCCAGGGGTTTTCGTGGCTCGCTAAGTGTCTAAATTTGGACTTTGAATTTCAAAGTTTTGAAGAAGAGAAAGTTCAGACTTGTAATGATATTCACATTGTATAAAAATATCATTATTGGGTCCTATAATAGATATTATGTAAAGTAGAATATAAATACCGCAGGGGGGTATCCATATAATACCATTGAGTGATATTTAACCAGTCAATCGATTGGGATATGTTTTGTCTAGAGTTTCCTGTTCTTCGGATTATTGTAGACAGTAAATAAATCGAGATTATTTCGTTTACCAGTAAACACTACCCATTCTCTAAGAATCACTATATATCTGAACATATCTGAACCAAGGTTAACCTCCCGAACTGTATTCATGAGAAACAGTTTCAGATTCCCTTAGAATGCTCTAAGGATTCTTGGCCAGTAGTATCATCTAAATTAAAAAAATCTATGGTGACACGGGTTCGTACGTGCGTTAGGATACAAATTACTAATTGATGGCTGAGCCATTCCTAAAACCTCAACGATTTTGTTGTAAACGGTTTATGCCGATTGAAATTCCAACTATAAGGAAACGATTTAACCTTTTTACTAGAAACCGCTTCTATTCTGATTTCAACTATGCGTTAAATATCTATTTAGTGAAGAGTTGTGCGCTTTATCTTTACAGTTATAAATATCAAATTTTCTGCTGTTGTTGAATTTTCTATAATTCATTCTCAATATTACTATCTCTATCCCCTTCCCCATGTTTAATTATCATTTAAATGCCTACTTCCACAAACAATCCTTGTTCACTCACACTGCCTCACAATAAAATTTATATTTATAATTCATTAGTGACATCCCCTCTCCAATATAGAAAACCAATATTTCTCAGACCAATTAAATACATAAATACTAATTATTAACCAATTGCAATACCGATAATGCTAGCTTAATTGATAGTTTCCGAATATCCCAGTATGCTTACCTTTTACGTTGAGCACGACCTCACATAATCAACTGGGACCCCCATACGATTAGCCGTTTCTTCAATCGAAAGTCCAGTTTCGATAAATCTCTTAACAACAATATTCATGTTTTCCCCTACTTCAATAATGTGCTTATCCAAGTCATAGAAACGAACTACTCGCTGACCCCACGAATGTTCAAAGAGCGGATGAATATTACACCCCATAATGATCATAATCCACAGGATAAGCTGCGTGACATGTCGTTATTCACTCTCACATGAATGAAACACCATAGACTCGAATATCTGCCCATCTATGCTGATTATTTCATCAATGGGGATCGCGGTGCCATCGGTCATAACGATGACTCGTTTATATTCGTCTATCTTTTTAGCTGTACTGATAGCAGTAACATAGGCGCCGCCATTCTTCTTCGCATCCGGCTGAAAGTAGGTAATTGCGATTTCGGGATACTCTTGAATCCGATCTGCTAGGATTTGCAGCCTATCACTCAAAGCGTCTTTCATATATTCGTCCAATTTTACTCTCTCGTCAGTCAGTCTTGCGGTTTCTTTGATGGCG
>DOPM01000021.1:909-24549 GCA_003513495.1 Desulfosporosinus sp. | reverse complement strand
GGGTGGCTCGGCGATACTCTCCACCGGAGACTATCGTGCCTTTCGTTCCAGGGCCGATGATACTTTGGGCATAGCCCCTGGGAAAGTAGGATCCAAACGGCAGGAGAATTCGTCACGGGACGCCGTTTGGCGAAAGTCTCCACTGGAGACTTTCGTATCGCCAGGTAATAAGCGAAAAACTACCTTTAATGAGGTAGTTTTTCTATGTCTAATCATACTTTAAATTGAGGTATCTTGGGCACGGGGTTCCACCCGTTCGGGATCCACACTGCTGGAGAGTGCTTTATATGTCGCAGTGTGGCGAAAAGCTCGTTCCTTCGCCATGAAGTGTTCCTTTGGGGCGGGTGGCTCGGCGATACTCTCCACTGGAGACTATCGTGCTTTTCGTCACATTGCAGGAGATTGGGTTATGAGTCGCAATGTGGCGAAAGTCTCATCCGACTTTCGTCACACTGCAGGAGTATGCGTTATAAGTCGCAGTGTGGCTAAAGGCTCGTTCCTTCGCCACGAAGTGTTCCTTTGGGCCAGGTAACAACAAGGAGACAATATTGGACTAATAATTAGATTATTTATAAAATTTTGTAATTGACCACCCAAACTATTACTGGTAAAATTAGGTCACATTTTAAAGGACTACTAACTTTTTCAAGGTAATCAAAGTAATACTGGACGATTGGTCAGTATGGCTTGTAGTAAGGCAACTGCCTTCAATAAATATTGCAAAAGAGTAATGAGTCTGGATATAGAAAGAGGTGAAAACGTATAGATAAAGATTATTGTTAAAGGAGGAACTTAAAGTGAAGGTCAAAAATGTAATGCTTTGTAACCCTAGAACAGTTAAATTTAATCAAAGTCTTGCTGATGCAAGCAGAATTTATCTAGAGAACGATGTTAACTGTGCACCTGTTGAGGGGGAAAACGGAGACATTGTGGGTATTATTACGATTTCGAAGGTATTAAGCTCCTTTTTGTCTGGTTGTTCTCCAGGAGAAAAAATAGATCAATTCATGGATGATCCACCAGCTAAAGTATCAGAGAACTCAGACTTCAATGAACTGTCAAAGATCTGTACTCAGGATATGGAACGTATGCTTGTTTTAGATCATAACGATAAGTTAACTGGAATCCTATCCCGAATAGAGCTGATTAAGAAGGTTAATTTGGCTTGGGAAGAAACTAGAAATGAACTTAGAGTAGTGTTGCAATCAGTCAGTCATGCTATTATTGCTTTTGACAAAACGGGTGCTATATATCTTTTCAATAAAGGAGCCGAGAATCTCTTAGGAATTAGTAGTCAAGAAGCTATGGAACAGTCCTATGAGGGACTATTACCCGAGTGGGTTTGGAAGGAAGTTATTGCTGACGGTCAAGCACGATTTGGGTTTAAATTAGAAGTTAACAACAAACGGGTGATAGGGAATGCTACACCTATAAATGTAAATGGTATGATAACCGGTTCGGTTGTGGTTTTACAGGATTTATCCGAAATGGAAAACTTAATGTTGAAATTATCGAAGGTCAGAGAACTAAAAGATGAGTTGGATAATATCATTGAGTGTTCCTATGATGGGATGCTGGTTGTTAACACTAAAAGAGAAGTTTTGAGGGTTAATAAAAGCGCATTGCAACATTTTAACATGAACAATACTACTCAGAATTGTCTGCTAAGTGATATTAAGTCTGAAGTTGCAAGCTATCTGGATAAAATGACCATTCAAATAATACAACAGAAGAAGACTCTTACCAAAGGTTATGCTAAGTTCAATGGACAGGAGATTATGATTACGGGTAATCCCCGTTTTGCTCTAGATGGCAAGGTAATTCAGGTGATATTTAATATTAGAGATATGACAGAATTACAACGGCTAAAGCTTGAAGTAGAACAAGCCAAGGAAGAGAGATTACGTTATTCAATTGAGTTACAAGAATTGAGGGGAAAGTTGCTTAAAGAAGACCTAATTACCAAGAGTGTTGAAATGGAGCCTGTCCTTGAGCTAATGGCTCGTGTATCACAAGTCGAGTCGACGGTTTTGATTACCGGAGAATCGGGGGTGGGTAAGGAAGTAGCTGCTAAGAGAATTCACAGGCTAAGCCGAAAGGAGAATGGTCCGTTTATCACTATTAACTGTGGTGCAATACCGGAGAACCTTATGGAGTCGGAGCTTTTTGGTTATGAAAAAGGTGCCTTTACCGGAGCGAATAAAGAGGGCAAAATAGGTTTAATGGAGGCGGCTAATGGTGGGAATGTCTTCCTTGATGAGATCGGAGAACTTCCTTTGAACTTACAAGTTAAGCTTTTAAGAGTTATTCAAGAAAAGGTTATTTACCGTATCGGTGGTATAAAGCCAATAAACCTTGACGTACGCATTATCGCAGCAACTAATCGTAATCTAAAGGAAATGGTTAGAAAAAAAACCTTTCGCGAGGATTTATTTTATCGTTTAAATGTTGTACAAATTGAAATTCCACCTTTGCGTGATCGAAGAGAGGATATTTTACCCTTAAGTGAATATTTTTTGAGTAAGTATTGCACTAAATACAGCAAACAGAAAAAAATTACCCAGCAAGTTTATAAACTATTTGAAACTTATTATTGGCCCGGGAATATTCGTGAGTTGGAAAATGTGATAGAGAGAGCAGTCATTCTGAGCCAAGGTGATTCAATAGAGGTAACCCACTTGCCGGAAAATTTAAATGTAGAGCATTATGGACAAGCGAAGGTCGAGGTTAATGTTCGAGGAATCATTTCATTAAATGAGGGTGTTCAGTTAATGGAAAGGGAATTGTTAAGAAAAGCGTTGGGAACAGAGAAAAGTAGTAGGAAAACAGCCCAACTCTTAGGGATAACTCATACTACGGTGCTGCGGAAAGGTAAACAATATGATCTGCTATAAATAGTGGCACTGCAAGGTTCCGAATGGAACGCGGTAATTCCATTCAGAGAAAAGGAGTCGCTTGGTCAATCCTTAATGCCATTTAATATAAATAAAAGAAGATCGGANNTCCGATCTTCTTTTATTTATATTTATAATTTTCAGAAAAGTGCCTATTATCGGATCAATGGCAGTTGGCATAAGTATTGCATCTATCATTAATTAAGGAATTGGTCCTCATCCTATTCTAATAATTGCTTTGCTTTAAGAATTTGATGAAAGAAGGGAGCTTATCAAACATGACCAACGAAATCAAGCACATTCGGGCTATGGTCGGTTTCTATCCAAACTGGTGGCACAAGAATTATGGAATTGCCTATGGTAAAAAGTACTATTATGACCCGGATTACCGCATTGAGGTCGCAATGAAACAACAAAAGTTACTCCATGAGCGATTTGGAGATTTAGGGTTAGGTAACCCTGATCCCCAACCAAATCCATTTGTCGATTACGGGATGGCCTTGGTTCCTGAATTATTCGGTGTTGAAACCAAATTTTTTGATGATGCATTGCCGTGGTCAATTCCAGCTAACATGTCCGAAGAAAAAATCGATAGTCTTGTTGTACCAGATATACTGAATACTCATCCTATGACTGAGATCATAAGACAAATGGACTATTTAGAGGAAAAATATGGACGGGTTACAGGAAATATCAATACATGTGGCATTCAGAACTTGGCATTAAAACTGCGTGGTGATGATCTGTACACGGATTTCTATGTGAATCCAGAGTTAGTTCACAAGGTAATGAATATTTGTTTAAACACCATTATTCCATTAGCTAATTATGTAAGAAGCCGTACTGGTACATTAGCATCATCTGTTACCCCTATGGCTCCACCAGAAATGTATATTACTCCGAACTGTACTACTGCGCAAATCTCAAATGAATCCTACGAGGAATTCATTTTACCATATGAAATGAAGCTTGCGGATGCGTTACAACCTTTTGGTATTCATCATTGTGGGTCCGTTGATAATGTTATAGAAGGTTACAGTAAAATTAAGAATATGCAATTCATTGAAGTGGGACCTTTGACAGACCTACGTCGAGTACGTGAACTGATGCCTAATACTTTCATAAACGCTCGGATTTGTCCTGTGCGTATGCTCCAATGTACAGCTGAAGAAATTGAGCAAGATGTTAAACGTCTTGTTGACACTGGCGGGCCTTACGAATTACTCTCCATTGATGCTGTAGGCCTTGATTATGGTACACCTGATGAAAACGTACGGACTATGATAAATACTGCTAAAACCTATAGTGCAGCAAAGATCGCTGAGGGTAAATAGTTCTCAGGAATAGTTTAAATGAGGGGGAAAACATGATGTCAGTATTAGAAGATATCAAAAATTCAATTGTTACTTATAAGCCTGCAAAAACGTCAGAGTTTTGCCAACAAGCCCTAGACGAAGGAATCGATCCAAAGCTAATTTTAAGTGAGGGCCTAATCGCTGGCATGACAGTTATTGGTGAAAAGTTTAAGTTAAATAAGATTTATGTACCAGAAGTTCTGATTGCCGCTAAATGCACTCATGCAGGTCTCCATATATTAAAGCCTATCTTAGCTGCAGCAAAGGCAGTAGCAATAGGGAAAATTGTATTAGGGACAGTTAAAGATGACCTTCACGATATTGGTAAAAACCTTGTGGCTATGATGCTTGAGGGTGCAGGGTTTGAAGTTATTAACTTAGGCGTTAATGTTGATCCAGAGAAATTTATTGAGGCAATCAAAGAATATAAGCCAGAAATAATCGCGATATCAAGCCTAATAACGTCAACGTTACCTAATGTAGAGAGTACCATTCAAGCAATTATAGATTCTGGTTTACGTGATCAGGTTAAGATTATGGTAGGTGGAGCACCAGTAACTGAAGAGTGGGTCTTACAAATTGGTGGTGATGGATTTGGTAAAGATGCTACTGCAGCAGTTGATGCAGCTAAAAAATTAATTGGTGTAGCTTAAGGAGGGAAAATAATGTTTCATACCGAGGTTCGCAGCAAGAATTCAATTGTTACCATCGGTAGGGATTTACCTGCAGTTATCATTGGTGAACGGATCAATCCAACTGGGAAAAAAAAGTTTGGGCAGGCCCTTTTAGCTAAAGACTTCGATTACGTTAGACGTGAGGCATTAGCTCAGGTCGAGCAGGGTGCAGATATGTTAGACGTAAATGTAGGAGTCGCGGGCGTTGATGAGGTAACTATGTTGCCGGAAGTTGTCAAAGTAGTATCTGAAACTGTCAATGTACCTCTGTGTATAGACTCAGCCAATCCCATTGCTTTATCAGCAGCACTACAAGTATATGAAGGAAAGGCCTTAGTTAATTCTGTAACGGGTGAGGAAAAATCCCTGGCGAGCGTTCTGCCAGTGATTAAAGAATATGGGGCAGCTGTTGTTGGCTTACTCATGGATGACACAGGTATTCCAAATGATCCTGAAAAAAGATTAGCTATTGCAATGAAAATTGTTGAACGTGCAGAAAAGCTAGGAATCGAACGTTCTAACATTATCATTGATTGCTTGACTATGACTGTAAGTTCAGACCATAACGCCGCGACTATTACTTTGAAAACTATTCAAAGAGTCGTAGAGGAACTAGGTACTAATATAATTTTAGGAATTAGCAACGTTTCTTTCGGTTTGCCTGATCGAAATAGTATTACTAAAACCATGATTGCTATGGCCTTAAAGGCGGGTTTAACTTGTATAATTATGGATCCAACGGCAGAGGGAATGAGGCGTACGGTTAAAACCTCAGATCTTCTTTTGGGACGAGATGAGTGGTCTATGAATTACTTGGCCGAATATCGACAGTATTCGGAACCACAAGCCTAGTTAAAATGGAAAACTTACTCCCATAAAGGTAATGAAGAAGATCCCCCGATTTGATTGTTATTATTTAAAGTAAGTGGGGACGCAAAATGCAAAAAAACAAAATTATTGCTTGTGAGGTTTTTAAAGAGGAATTACTCAAGGGTTTAGAAATATCCCTAGAGACCTGTATTTTTTTACCTCAGGAATTGCATCGTACCCCGGATCTACTAAAAGTTGAACTGCAAAAGCAGATAGATCTCCTTGATCAACAAGGAGATCTAGACTGCATCTATTTAGGCTATGGTTTGTGTGGCAATGGTGTTGTAGGATTAAAATCCAGCCAGAGTAAAATTATCATCCCTAAGAGTGAAGACTGTATATCTGTTTTACTTGGGCTTCGGCACGCCAGTAAATGTCACGTTAACAGAACTACAAGCTATTTTCTTAGCGCTGGTTGGATTGCCTATGGAAGTGATGGGTGGAAAGAATACCAACGTTGTTTGGAACTATTTGATCATGAAACAGCCTATTGGTGTATCAAAGAAATGATTAAATACTATGAAACATTTATTCTGATCAATAATGGTATGGCTAGCTATCTAAATGATCAAGTTTACGTCCAAAAGATGAGCAAGTTTTTTGGCTTAAACTATGAAGAAGTAGAGGGATCATTGGATTGGCTGGCTAGCATGTTTAAGGATGTAAATTCAGATACTAAAATTTTAGTTGAGCCGGGTATCTCGATTCAAAGTAACATGTTCACCTGCGGAGACTAAAGCACATTGGAGGTGTGAAAGTGTTAATTTTTAAAATAAAGTTTCTACCTCACAACGTAGAAGTTTTTGTTCCTGCAGGTACCAGTGTGGTTGAAGCAGCAGACTTAGCAAAGGTTGACATTGAGCCAACCCCTTGCGGACGGCGTGGGACATGCGGAAAATGTTTAATCCTGTGTCATGATTACTCCGGAATTCCAACAATCGTTGAAAAGGAGAAGATTGACGATACTAAGTTGGATCAGGGCTGGAGGTTAGCCTGTCAAACAGCTATCCTACAAGATATGGTCATTGAAGTACCGGGCCAAACAGAAGGTAAGCTGATAAAAGCATTATTATCAAGACCTAAAACCGCTATTGAAGTTTTACCAACAGTTATAAAGTACTTTCTTAAAGTGGCGCCACCAACGATGACAGATCAACGGGCTGATTGGGATAGAGTTGAAGATCTATTACCTGATCCTGAACTTCAACAGGAACTAGACTTAACTATATTAAGGAAATTACCGGAATTAATGAGAAACAACAACTTTGAACTTACTGTAGTGACCTATAGAGGGAAAGTGATTTCAGTCGAAGCAGGAGATACAGCAACAGTCGGTTATGGGTGTGCTATAGACATTGGAACAACAACGGTAATATGTAGTTTACATGATCTGTTTACTGGACAAGAAATCACAGTTGCATCAGCCTTTAATCCACAGAGAACCTATGGAGCCGATGTGCTTTCTCGTATAGATTTCTCTCAAACTGACGATAACTTAAAAAAACTACAAACTTTAATTATCGATCAAGTTAATACCTTAATCGACCAAGTAATATCCCAATCAGGTATAAACAGGTCAGATATTTATTTGATTAGTGTCGTAGGTAATACAACTATGCAGCACTTGTTTTTGAGACTTCCAGCCAAGTATATTGCCACACCACCTTTCGTCGGCGCTCTTTATGCAGGGCTTAGTTTTGATTCCGTAGATCTAGGTATCAAAATTAATGATAGTGGCAAAGTGACCCTTTTACCCAATGTTGCGGGATATGTAGGAGCTGATATCGTCGCAGGAGTATTGGCTACGAACGCTTATAAGTATGATGCTCCGTGTATCTTAATTGATGTGGGAACTAATGCTGAAATTATCTTAGCGGCTCATGGCATTTTATATGCGTGCTCAGCCGCAGCAGGCCCAGCTTTTGAAGGAGCTAACATTTGCTACGGAATGCGAGCGGAAAAGGGAGCAATCGATCGGGTTTGGCAAGAAGATGGAAAGCTACATTATCATGTGATTGGAGAGGTTCCGGCATTAGGCTTCTGCGGATCAGGTTTAGTGGATGTGATCGCAGTGTTGATAAATATTGGAATTATTGATTTTAGTGGTCGTTTGCTAACCAGTGAAGAAGCAGTTCCGATCGTTGGGGATATATTGGCTGGATGTCTGCAAGAAAATGACGACGGACTTGAATTTGTTATAGTCAAAAACAGCGACTTTCAGAAAGTAAGTCTTACGCAAAGGGATATTCGCCAAGTTCAGTTAGCTAAAGGCGCCATACTGGCTGGAATTCGAATTATGGTCAAGGAGATGAGTATTAAGCTGGAGGACATTGAACTGTTTAACTTAGCAGGCTCCTTTGGTAACGTACTTAACAAAAAGAGTGCTCAGGTTATTGGTCTAATCCCTAAGGCCGTACCTCTTAGCAAAGTAGAATATGCAGGTAATTCGGCACATGTCGGGGCACAAATTAATCTATTGCGAGCAGATAGCGAAGAAATCGTGAATTCCTTAGTTAAAAATATTAGATATATCGAGCTATCTGATCGAAGTGATTTTACGGAAGAGTTTACAAATGCCATGTTTTTTGGTGAGTGTGAAGATTAGAGCCAATATCACGTTTGTTCAGGAGAGGAAGATGCGGATGCGAAAAATTTACTTTCTAGCTGAACGTTGCGATGGTTGTCTAGCCTGTGAAGCTGCTTGTATGGAGACAAAGTCTCTAACAAAGAGTCTATTCATGGCTAAACTGGAACAACCAGCTCCGCAAGCGAGGATTAATGTCAAGAAGACTGATGGGCGTTATTGGTCTTCTATATGTCAACATTGTGTTGAAGCCATGTGTGTTGGAGCTTGTATGACAGGAGCAATGCAATATTCCGAAACAGGTGAAGTATTTCACGAAGTAGAAAGCTGTGTTGGCTGTTGGATGTGCGTTATGGTTTGTCCATTTGGTGCAGTTATACCCCTTGAAAATGTTAAAAAGGTTAGTAAATGTGACTTGTGTAAGGATGAGAAAACTCCACCTTGTGTTGTAGCGTGTACTCGTAAGGCCCTATGTTACTGTACTGCGGAAGATTATGAAAACGAAGGTTGAGGTGATGGGCATGCGATATCTCATCATTGGGAATAGTGCTGCGGGGATTTTTGCAGCAGAGACAATCCGGGGATTGGATCCTGTCGGGAAAATCACTATGATTTCCAAAGAAGATTGTATACCCTACTCGCGATGCCTAACTTCATATTATTTAGGGAAAGAAATTCCTGAAGAAGGCATGCATATTCGAAGTAAGGATTTTTACAATGAAACAGGGATTGATTTTATTGGGGGAACCGTTGAGAGGGTTGATCCTGATTATAAATATGTCGTGTTAGACTCTGGAAAAAAGGTTGATTATGATAAATTGCTGATTGCAACAGGTGCTTCTCCTTTTAGTCCCCCCCTCGAGGGCAGTGACATGGAAGGAGTTTTTCAACTACGCACTTCTGCAGATGCCAAAGCGATAGCAGAGTTTGCGCCGAAAGTAAAAACCGCGGTAGTCATGGGTGCAGGACTTGTAGGTCTCAAAGGAGCACATGGTCTTCATGAACTCGGTATTAAAGTTATCGTTGTAGGATCAGCACCTTACCTTATGAGGTACTCGACTGATCCCGAATCTTCTGAAATTCTTATTAGATTATTAGAAAAAGAGGGCTATCGCATTCTATTGAATACTAAAGCAGAGAGAATCCTTGGGGAAAGGAATTCCGAAGGAAAGATGTCAGTGAGCGGTGTGGTCCTTAATACAGGGGAACATATTCCCTGCCAAATGGTTCTCAAGGCAATTGGTGTACGTCCTAACGTTCGGTTGGTAGAAGATAGTGGAGTATTCGTAAATAAAGGTATCGTTGTTGATGATGAAATGGAGACCTATGTAAAGGATATCTATGCCGCGGGTGATGTAGCAGAGGCAGATGATTTCTTAAATGGTGGAAAAAGCGTAAGTGCTTTATGGCCTACTGCTACAGAACAAGGTATTATTGCTGGTTGTAATATGGCAGGTTTAAAACGTAAATATCAAGGATCAATGGCCTTAAATTCAGCTGTTATCAGCGGAGTAGGACTTATTTCGGCCGGAATCATGAATTTGCCTCCGGGTGAAGGGATTGTGCTTAAAGCATCGGAACCTAAAAATAATTTCTATCGTAAATTCGTAATAAGAGATGGACGTTTGATTGGAATGATTATGGTCGGAAAAATCGAAGGAGCAGGCATTCTAAGTGCCTTGATCAGAAAGAGAGCGAAGGTTGACATTAACTACCTGAACTATTTATTAACAAACCCTATTAAATATCAAGGTTTCTATCCGGTGGGCAAAGGGGGGATGTAAAATGGGTTCCTATGTTAGACCAAAGTCATTAGGCATAAACAGTAAACCCTTAGAACCAGATGATAACCTAAGAACGTCTATTTGCTGCCTTTGTAACGGTGGGTGTGGGATTAAAGTAAGTCTGGATCATGAGGGAAAGGTACAGGCAGTGTTTGGTGATTCGGATAATCCCTATAATAAAGGAAAAATTTGTGCCAAACCCATGGAGATTGCTCAGACATTGTACGGACCATACCGTTTAGAATATCCAATGAAAAAAGTTAACGGTAAATTTGAGAGAATTTCTTGGGATGAAGCACTAGAGCTTATTGCACAAAAATACAACCATTATATTAAAGATAATGGGACAGGATCGGTTGTGGGTATTACCTCCAAAATAGGCGGATCTTACAGTAAATTAGCCCATAGCATTTTCTCTAAGTTAACAGGTATGGCTAACTTCGGGACAGGACCTATCTGCATGGAGTCGGAATTCAATGTTCGGAAGGAGATATTTGGCAACGGATCTGCGACAGCACCGCTTTCTGATGTGGTAAGGTCTAAGATACTGTTGATTGTAGGTAATAATTGCGCCCAGACTAAAGCGGGTCAGTTTCACTGGATTTTGGAAGCCAAGCGGCAAGGAACAAAAATAGTCGTTATTGATACTCGTTTTACTGAAACGGCTCAGGCAGCAGACCGTTTTATCCAGATTAGACCCGGCACCGACGGGGCCTTGGGAATGGCTTTGCTGAAGTTTGTTATTGATAATAATCTTTATGACCAGACGTTTGTCGCAGAACTCACGAATGGATTTGAACAATTGGCACAAGCAGTGGAATCCATTACTTTGGAGCGGGCAGCGGGAATAACTGGGGTCCCTGAAAATGTTATAAAAGAACTGGCCGAAGATTTAGCCGTGTGTAAACCTGGTATGCTTTTTGAAGGAAGGGGTATTGTCTGCGTCAATAATGCTGGCGCCTCGCTCAGAGCCTTTGAAGACCTGATGGTTATACTGGGTAATGTTGGCAAACCAGGATCAGGGATTATATCCCATATAAATAATTATGGAAATGCAAAAGGCCTTATTCCAAAAAATCATGTTGTCAAGCCTGATCGTAAGAGATCTGCAGTGGATCTCTACCAAGCTATGGAAGAGGGAGACATTAAGATGGTCTTTATTGCAGGCAATCCCTGTGTGAATTGGCCTGACAGTAAACGTATGACCAAAGCAATACAAGGTTTGGATTTTGTTATCAGCCATACCTTGTTTCTGGACGACTCCGCCATATTAGCTGATGTCGTTCTCCCTGCAACTCATTGGTTGGAAGAGGCTGGCGTACAGGCAAGTGTTCACAGGGTCCTGCAGTGGAAGGATAAAGCGGCCGCAACCTATGCTGAGGCCAGATCAGGAGGAGACTTGTTCCGTCAATTGGCAGAACACATGGGTCTAGAATCCTCGTATTTCCCAGACTCCCCGGCAGCAGCCTGGGAATTGGAAAGAACTCATAATAAGAGTATTGAAGGAATTACAATAGAACGTATGCAAAGGACACCGGGAGGTGTGCATTTTCCATGCCCAGAAAATGGTCCGGAGCTTGTACGCTTGTATGAGAGCGGCGTATTCCCAACACACTCGGGCAAAGTGGAATTGGCCAGAGAGAATGCCTTGGCAATTGATTTTATAGATATGTATGATTCCCCTGGAAATCAGGGAATCAGCCGTGAAGAATTTCCTTATATCTTGAGTACTAACAAGGTAGCCAGCCATTACCATACAGTGTGCCAATACAGTAACTGGGCCGTGGAAATGGAAAAACCCTATGTTGAAATGCATCCTCAGACTGCGTCGGAGTTAGGGGTAATAGACGGGGACCAAGTTAGATTGAAGACGTCAACAGGTGCTATGGTTTTACCTGCAAAGATTACCTTAAGTGTACCAAGGGGTTACTTTTCGACCCAACCTTATTTTGGAGTACATTCGCCCTATGGGAAAACACCGGCGAATTCCCTTTTTCCTGTAGCTGTGGATCCCGTCGGAGGGAATTTTCCTAACAAAAACATCATGTGTGCTGCTAAAGCCGAAGGGGGGCAGGGCCAATGAGTCAGTATGCGATGTTAGTCGATGTGTCGCGCTGCATCGGGTGTAAGAGCTGTACCGTTGCCTGCATGCAGGAAAATGGTTTGCAGAGCGGCGATTCATGGTTAAGGGTAAGACCTAGGGAACTTTTAACTGATCATTTGGTCAGATATTATATTCCACAGTCCTGTCGACACTGCTCAGACCCCATTTGCGTTGCTGTTTGTCCCATCGGTGCTATTAAGTGTGGAGAAGACGGGTTAGTTATTCATGATATTGAAAAATGTATCGGCTGTCAGGTCTGTGTAACTGCTTGCCTACATGGTGGTATGAAGATTATGAATAACGGCAAAGTTGGCAAATGTTCTTTTTGCAGTCACCTTTTACAAAGGGGTAAAGAACCTGCGTGTGTGACCGTCTGCCCTGTTGATGCTCGGGTTTTCGGTGAACGGGAGGTGCTCATTCGAGAAGCAGGTTTGCGCATGACAGATTTGATATCAAAGGGTACAGACGTTTATATAAAAGGTACAGAAAATGATCTGACAAAGGTTTTGTATTTGCTACTAACACTGATGGCCCATACGGTTGCTGATTCCAAGGAAAGTGTTACATCCAGCGATTTCCATAACCCTATTTAAAATTAGAAAGAAGGATTAGTTATGACTAAAAAGGTGTTAATTGTGGGTGGTGTAGCTGGTGGCGCTTCAGTAGCTGCAAGGCTTAGACGACTGGATGAAAATGCAGAGATTATTATGTTTGAAAGAGACGGGTATATTTCTTTTGCGAATTGTGGTTTGCCGTATTACATTGGAGGATCGATCAAGGAAAGAGACCACCTTTTAGTGCAAACACCGGAAGGCATGAAGAATCGCTTTAACATTGATGTAAGGATCAATAATGAGGTTATTTGTATAGACCCACAACAAAAGGCAGTAAAAGCAAGAAGTAAGGAAGGTGGTGAGTATAAAGAACAGTATGACTATCTAGTTTTATCCCCTGGAGCAAGAGCCATTAAACCTAATATTGAAGGGATAGACAGTCAGAAAATCTTTACCTTAAGAAATATTCCTGATACAGATAGAATTAAAACGTATGTAAGCGAAAGAGAAATTAAGAGTGCAGTGGTCATTGGCGGTGGCTTTGTTGGGGTTGAAATGGCGGAGAATTTAAAGCAAAAAGGGCTAGAAGTTACCTTAGTAGAAGCTGCACCACATATACTAGCCCCCTTTGATACAGAAATCGTGGCAGCGGTGGAGAAGGAGCTTTCAGACAACGGTGTAAAACTAGTTTTAAATGATGGAGTAAAAGAGTTTAAGGATAAGGACAGTACTGTAGAAATAACTCTTACTAGTAAGGCCAAATTGGAAGCAAACCTAGTTATCTTAGCAATAGGGGTCATACCGGATACTGAGTTCCTCGAGGATAGTGGAATCCAGTTAGGAGAGAAAGGGCACATACTTGTCAATGAGAAAATGGAAACAAATCTTGCTAATGTATTTGCAGTCGGAGATGCCATCGAAGTCGTGGATATTATAAACAAGCAAAATTCAACTGTTCCCTTAGCGGGACCGGCAAATAAGCAAGGGAGGATTGCAGCAGATAATATTGCGGGCTTGGGCACTACTTACCAAGGTACACAAGGTACTTCAATCATTAAGGTTTTTAAATTAACTGCAGCATGTACTGGTAATAATGAAAAAACTCTAAATAAGTTGAATATACCGAATCGTACTGTTACTATTCATCCCTTCTCACATGCAACTTATTATCCGGGAGCCCAGATGTTGACCTTAAAGCTGATTTTTAGTGAGGCAGGCAAGATACTTGGGGCTCAAGGCGTTGGCAATGAGGGTGTGGATAAAAGGATTGACGTAATAGCCACTGTGATAAGACTAGGAGGAACAATCAAAGATTTGACTGAGTTAGAACTTTGCTATGCACCACCTTTTTCTTCAGCTAGAGATCCAGTCAATCTGGCAGGTTATGTTGCTGAGAATGTTTTAGCAGGCAGAGTGGAAACTCTTACGGCTGAGCAATTAATGGCCAGTAAAAAAGAAGACATGGTACTTTTAGACGTGCGTACTGTAAAGGAGGTTAGTAAAAAAGGGTACATTGAGGGAGCTATCAATATTCCTATTGATAGCCTGAGGAAAAGGATAGAAGAACTTGATAAGAGTAAAGAGATCATTGCATATTGTCAAATAGGATTAAGAGGATATGTAGCTTCAAGATTTTTATCCCAGCATGGGTTTAAGGTTAAAAATGTGGATGGAGGGCATGTGTCCTTTTTGAGATCAAACTATAATTCAAATCGGTGAATGATGTTAACGAGCAGCGGATTCCGTGGTTAAGTGTTCATATACTACAATAAGATTTTATAACGACCATTTATGATAGTAAAGTTTACAAAGCAGAGGTAAAGTAAAAGAAGGGGGTTATCATTATGAGTCTAAGAACTAAAATCTCAGATTTTTTCATTGATAATCATGGTCCGGAGTTGCTGTTGGCTGCCTCAACTATTGTAATAGTGGTATTAATGATTCAAGAAGTGCTAGCGGTAATTAAACCATGATATGAAATTAGTCCCTAAGTCATTCAAGATAATCTGTCAAATATTAATGGAATATAATAAAACCCCCGATCCCTGCATTAACAAATGCACAAGGACCGGGGGTTTTAAAGACTAATTACGCTAATGTTAGCTTCTCCCGCCAGGGGAAAGAATTAACTAACAGCTTATTTAATCCAACTTCTTTGGTAGCAAATCCCATGGCTAATCCTATTAATTGAGTAAAGAAAACTACAGGGATTTGCTTACCACGAGCTTGTAATGCATGTAGCCGGAACTCTAAGTTTGAATGACATAATGGGCAAGCTACAGCGATGACATCTGCTCCGGAGGCTATTGCTTGACGAAGGACTTCATCCGTCCGTATGTTAGCCAGTTCTGGACCGCAGAGGGAATGACTTCCGCCACAACATTCGCTCTTATGCGACCAGTCCCGTACATCGGCTCCTAAAGCCCCTAAAAGTCTATCCATGCTTTGAGGGTTTTCCGAACTATCAGATTCTAAGTCTGACTCCAAGTTGGGTCTTACGGTTAAACAACCATAGTAGCATACAACGTTCAAATCAGAAAAACGGTACTTTAAGCTAGCTTTAATTTCATTCGAAATAGAAGTTTCAGACAACAGCTCCAATAGATGAATAACATTTACGTTCTCAACATTTTCTAAATCATCGTCAACCAATTCACTAGCAAATTTACGTTTCTGGGGATTTTGAAGTTCAAGGCTTGACCGTTTTAAATTACTATAACAAGCGGCGCATGGAGCCGTAACCGTATTTGACATACTCTTCGCTACAAGATTCAAGTTTCTAGCCCCTAATGCTAAGTTAAGTGTATGGTCAATACTGTGGGCGGATGTTGCTCCACAACAATTCCAATCATCCGGCTCCTGTAGAGCTATTCCGATTTTGTTACATACAAGTCGGGTTGAAGTATCAAAAGGCTTTGCTAATCCGTGAAGTGAGCAGCCGGGGAAATAAGCTATTGGTTTACTTACCATGGCGTTTACCCCCCTTTTCCTCTACTCGTCTTATTGAAAGACGATACGACTTATTCGGCCTGTGTGGAGGTGTCATATCCACTCTCATACGAGTTATGAGATCTTTCATTAGTTTTAGGGGTGGCAGGGGTGTGCCTTTAAACGTTAAAGCCATGGTTAATATTGATTCGTGCGATCTTCCGAAGGCCTTCACTTGTTTAACATATAATTTATGGAATTTTATTTGTTCATTCGTCTTAGTTGTTGGTTCTTTGCAAGCCATTTCTCTTAAGGTATCCATTAAACTAGTAATCTTAATCTTTGATGGGCAGCGGTCCTCACATATATGACAGGAAACGCACATCCATATAGCTTTGCTGTCTAACAGAAGTTGGCGCTGATTGAGTTTAATTAACTGGATAATCTGACGTGGACCATACTCCATAAGTTCGATGCCACTACATCCACCCGTACAAGTCCCGCATTGTATGCAGGCATCAATGTTGACATCACAGATACCCTCTACTTCAGCTTGCAACGTTGAATTACCGGTTATTACCATGGTCATCGGAGACCCTCCCTTTTCCGTTAATCTCCCTTACTTTGCGGCTCCCCGATTGGATTGAAGATAACTTAATACCCCAGCTGCAGCTGCACTACCTTGATTCATCGCATCTTTTACATCACAAGGAAAACCACAAGCACCAGCATAGAATACACCCTTTGTTAAGCTCATTGGATTTTCGCTTTCTGCCATAGGAATTGGCAGGATAAAACCGTTATTATCAAGTTTGCCCCCAACTTGAGTGACCAATGATTGAGTAGCTTGACTGGGAACCATTGCTGTAGCAAGAACTACCAGATCTGCTTCTAATTCTATAGGAACCCCCATAAGAGTGTCCTCTGCTCGAATCAGCAAACGGCCATTGGTAGGTATTACCTTGCCAACCCTTCCGCGAATATACTTAACATGTTGATTTTCCATGACTCCACGGACGAATTCTTCCCCGTTTTTGAAGTTAGATCGTATATCCATATAGAACACGTAAACTTGGGCATTTGGTTGGGCTTTTTTTAGTTCTAAAGCTTGTTTGGCAGTATACATACAACAGATCTTAGAACAATAAGGCATTCCTTTGCTTCTGTCACGTGATCCAACACATTTTATAAAAACGGCTGTTTTAACAGGCCTTTTTAAAATTGCTTCTTCCTGATGTTCAAAATCGATACCTGTAATTACCCCTGGAAAACGTCCATACCCATATTCACCATATTTTTTACCATCAAAATTATCAAACCCGGTTGATATGACTGCAGCTGAAAAGATCTGTTCCTGTGGATTCCCCGTATTTATAAAACTTGCTTTAAGAGCACCTTCAACCTGCTGAAGTTTGTTGACTTCCGTACCTACTAAAACCTTGATCTTAGGATTATTCTTAATAATCCGGACCTTTTGTTCAACCAAGGATGCCCCTTCAGTGAGATCCGGAAACAAAGCACCATATTCCTTCACATGACCTCCGAGATTCTTGTCCTTATCAATTAAGACAACTTCTTTGCCGGAGGCAGCTATATCAATAGCAGCCTGCATGCCAGCAACCCCTCCGCCGACAACCAGAACACCCTCATTAAGCATTTTCATGCTCCTTTCACCTTGAAATTTTCCTGGAAGATTCCATACTTTATATAACAAAGCGTTCCAGCACAGGTAAAACAGGTGTAGTATTAGCCTTAAAACCTAACTGCTCAACTGGCGCACCTAAAGCGAAAGCAATAAGCTGAGATAAATCAATCACTGGAATACTAACGTGTTTACCCCTTGAAGTAATGGTCTTCTGTTCACGGTCGAGGGCAGTATTACAACCGGGGCAAGTTGTAGTCATTAATTGAACTCCTGCCGCAGCGGCGCTCAGCATTTTATTGGTAATATGGGGTAAAACCGTCTCTTCGCGGTGTGTAAATCCTCTACCCACAGAATAGCCACAGCAGGCACGCCGTTCTTTATAAACTACCGATGTCGCTCCAAGAGCCTTATAAATTTCTTCATGGAATGTAGGATATTGGGCGTCATCGATAGCAACATCCTTGTTTGCCAAATAATGACAACCATAGTGGGCTGCTATTTTTAGACCAGTTAATGGTCGTTTCACTAAACTAGTTAGTTTTTCTAATTGACGATACCATAATTCCTGTACATGATAAATTTTTGTATGGCCATGATACTTTACACGGCCTAAGGCCTCGTTTGCTTTATCTCCAACCTCTTTGAAAGCTGGGTTTGAATGTAATAGATGTGCTAATTCTCTCAGGTATCCATAACAACCATTACAAAACACCCCTACATCCAGGCCCATTTCCTGAGGAATACTCAAATTGCGGGAAGTGGAAGCCAAAGCAAGCTGAGGGTTTACGGCATTACATGTCAACATATACCCTGTGCAGCAGGTTTGATCGACAGATTCTATAAATTCAATACCTAGTTTTTCGCCAACAATCCTTACCGCTCTTTCAGTACCCGGGTATTCAATACTTCCTGTACAACTGAGAAATAGGAATAGTTTTTCGGGTGTAGGTAATTTGGCTACTCTTTGCGGATCAATAAGGGATAATCTTTGATATTCTTCCATCTTAAGCCTCCCTTTCTGAACCACTTATGGAATCATCCTGTACCAATATTCTTCCCTCCAGATAACTTAGATCGATAGGGACTTCGGGAGTTTCTTGATAATTCTTGAGCCATTCGTCAGTGCCGGTAATTTCAAATAACTTTTGGTACTCTTTTATACCTTTGTCTGATACAATTCTAAGCGGCGCTAAGCCTAGACTGCTCCTTAAGGCCCTAATTTCATCCAGTCTAGCAGGTTTACCTGGCTGGAAAGTCACAGCTTCTTTTCTAGCTTTTGTGACGAAACGGATGAAGGGATCTACATGCTTTTTTCCAGCTCCATGTGACATAGAGAAGTATCGGATATAAAGCATTAGGAGTGGATATTTAATCTCGCTTGGACAAGTAGCGGCGCAATTTGCGCACCAGAAACAACGCCAAATTTCTTCACTTTTAACGATCCTTTCATAATTGCCAAGTAGTACTTCCCGAATAATCTGTCTTGGATTGTAGGAAGGACTAATGGCAGCCACAGGACATACACCAGTACATTTACCGCAAGATATACAGCGACTTATATCATCCGCTAACCCCGATGTCGCTATTGCGTTCTCAAATTCTAATGACCAGTTACTGGCCTGTTCTCTTTTCATAAGACATCCCCTTATAACTTAGATTAGGAAGCCCAATACAAAGCAATAGTTCCTTATTTCTAGGTTTTAACTTAGGTTATCTATGAGGACAGAAAGTCCCACTGAAATCAGTGCGACTTTTGCGCGTAGAAAGAAATCATTGACAGACTAACTATTTTAAATATTTAGATATCTTGTTAGACACTATGTCGGCATTTAGGTTCCGATTTTAAGATCAAATTCCAGATTCACAACATTTGTTAAGGTAGAAGATACTGGAGAAATTGATATAACACGTTTATGCATCTCTTCCAATACCTCTTTACTGGCATCGCTTTCAAGACAGACCTTAATCCGAGCAGTTGTTAAATTTGGCATTATGTCTGTCGGAATTTGCATAAATGCAATACCATTACTATCTCCCTCAATTTCAATCTCAATCTTTTTAAGGGGAATGCCATGCAGGGCTCCATCGAAAGAGTAGCCTACGACTAAACAAGATCCTAAAGCAGCTAGTACAATTTCTCCTGGTTGAGCACCTCCTTGAACATTACCCCAAGGTTCATCAATGATATACTTGAAATCACGGATTGTGGTTTCTGACCTAGTTCCGCCCAGCCATACTGTACTTGTCTTTAGCGTTCTTTTAGCTTTTTCGGGATCTTGCTTTACTCTATCAACCATACTTCCAATAAAACCTAAGTCGATTCCGTTAAATAGAACTCCACTATTAAACTTACTCATCTTATTAATCCCCCTTTCTTCTTTTAAGAAAAGTCAACGATTCTTAGATCACTGTTAATTGTTGATTACCAAGCTCGTTTCCATTTCATATTCCAATTAATTATGCAAAAGCTATGCCAAATAAAATAGCTATAAGCTATAACAGTTATAATCTAAGGGTTAGGTACAGTAATTTAAATATAATATTCCGAGTATGATGTTTAATGGAATACCGATGTTCCGGTAAACTAATAATTATTTGATAAATCACAAAATTCTCACTACGGGCTTATTTTCTTCTTTGGAATGCAATAATTCCATATGGAACGTAATAATTCCAAATAATTGGTATTTATTTCAATGCTAAATAAACACTAAAGTTAGAAATTATAATATATTTTCTGCATATCAATTTTTATCTTTAAGGGGTGAAAGAGCGTGATGAGTAATGGATCACATTCTTAATAATTCTGAAATTTGAGTAGCATTATTGTAGAAATTTGTTATATAATAAAGGTATATGGAGGGGTAAATCTACAATGGAATGCATTAATCATGAAGCACTAGAGTTAGATGATGATGAAAAAAACCTTATCAGAGAATATGGGACAGTAGTTCATTATCCTAAGGGACAAATAATTTTCTCTGAAGGGGATACTGCTGACCGAATATATTTGATAGAAGAAGGTTTTGTAAAAATATATAGAATAACTCCTGATGGACGAAGAGTCACAGTTGGAAGTATGAGAACGTCTGGACAGTTAATGGGCTTGGCTGAAACTTTGTACCACGGGGAGCGAACCTGTTTTGCAGGTGCTATCAATGATGCCACATTGGTAGTTGTACGTAACGCACGCTTTGAGGAATTACTAGTTAACCATCCGTCTATTGCAATTAAAGTTGCTACAACCCTCGGGGTTAGAATGCGAGAGGCTGAAGCAATTATTCAAGAAATGGTTTGTTTTCAGGTGCCTGGAAGACTAGCAATGCTGCTTCTCAAAATGACTGAACGTGCAGGAGTGGAAACCCAGACGGGTACGAAAATAGGCTTTCGCTTAACTCATGAAGAGATAGCTTGTATGATAGGAACGTCAAGACAGACGGTTACCTCCTTGCTTAATATATTTAGACAAGAGAATAGTATAGCTATTGAAGAGAAAGAAGTGTATATACTTGATATAGATAAGCTAAGCAAATGGATTGTATAAGAGAGGCTAGCATCGAACGCTAGCCTCTTTCTCTGTTTATCCAATGTGAGGCAGACTCCAACACCGTAGAGAACTCGCTCAACTCATGTTGAACAGTCCAATACGGTGTTATTAGTGATGCAGACGTTGGTTAAAGAATTGTCGTTTAGTAGACATTATAAAAGTCATACATTAGACAAAAATACTGTAATTAACTTGACACTATTATAGTCTTTAAATTGACATAAATATAGTCTTTCGGTAGACAAAAATATGGTCGTAAGATAGACAAAAATATGGTCTCGGTTCAGACATTAATAGCGCTCGGGGTTTGATAAATTATACACATAGTAAATATGAGAAAAGTGAAAGGAGGAAGAACTTACCCTAGAAAGGCAGTGCTGATCTAGCAAGTGCAAATATTTTCAAGAGAGGCGTTTAGCTATGAAGAAACTTTCTGAACTAGTGAAATTCCTTAAAGATCCCCACACTAAAAAAGTCCAGCACTATAAAGAACGGTATCAGGAATTAGATGAGCTTTCAGGAGTAGCAGTTGACATCGGGGACGCAGAGGCTTATAAGTCTCTTCAGGCGGAAATGAGAGAAGTGTTTTTTGATTACCTAACAGCTGTCGTAGTAGATTCAATATACCGATTAGTTCCTCACGTTCTTATAATTTGTTTAATTAGTTTAAAATGGCCAACTGTCACTATTCCAACTGTAAACTGGCAAGTCAACATTTTTGGAGTATACTTAGCAACCTACTTCCTATTTTATTTAGGAAAATGGCTTGTAAAACTAATTAGGTCTAAATTAAACAGACCTGGGTCTATTTGGTTTGAGAGCATCAGAAGCAACTAAACTTTAAAGGTAAGAAATTAAGGAGGAGAATGTTATGAATATGCATTTCGCATTAGCTGGCGTAGACGCCAGTCCTATTAGTTTGATCCTTTGGGGAATCTTTGTAGGCTATGTTTTTACATCTGTAGGAGCAGCTGGCGGTATCTTAGCAGGTGTAGGACATATGAGTATTTTCGGACTAAAAAATGCCAATATGGTAAAACCCATGAACCAGATATTAACACTGGTTAGCCCTATCGTTGGTACCCCTCTATATCTTCGTGAGAAGCGAATTGTTGTACCTACCGCTGTTGCTCTGGGCTTAGGTGGAATCGTTGGTGCAATACTAGGCTCTTCACTTTCGCACACTTTATTAAAAGACATGAAAACGTTCCAACCTTACTTCGGTATTGTCACTTTAGGTATTGCAATACGTATTGGCTATGAGTGTACCGCGAAATTTAGGGACAGTCAAAAATCAGTAAAAGCCGCTAATGATACATTTGCTGCAAAAGTAAAAGAACTTAAAGCTTCGGGCAAAATGAATGAGCTTAAGGAAATTGGGGTCAATTTTAAAAAGGTTGGTATTCAAAACACCTTTACTTTTGCCGGTCAAGAATTTAACTATAATGCTATTACCGTGTTTATTACGGGGCTTTTAGTTGCAGTACTTTCTGCATCTCTAGGGGTCGGCGGTGGTTTCTTACTAGTTCCCTTTATGACCAGTGTGATGGGATTCCCAATGTACATTGTAGCCGGAACATCTGTTCTTTCTATTTTAGTATCCTCTTCAACCAGTATTTTAAACTATCTCTCGATGGGTAGTTCTCTAGATCTTCAGTTTCTAGCCTTTGAATTAGCTGGTGTGGCTATCGGTACTGTAGTAGCAGCTCGAGTGTCTAAGTATATCAATGCTCGCTATATGAAAATGTTCCTTGCAGTTATATTGTTCTATATCGGGCTCAAATATGTTTTGCCACTAGTTGGAATCAAAATCTAATAATATCTACAAACCGTGCTTAAGTTATAAGGGGGTCTTAAAATGAAATGTGCATCATGTAAAATGAAGACAAAAAACATGTGTGATAAAGAAGGCTTTGATTGTACTGGGGGAAAATATACACTCGATGAATGTTTTGAAGAAGAAAACAAACCTTTTCATCGGCTCAGTGGTCATTTCCAAGCCCAATATGGTAACAATCTTAGCCGTCTGGATGAATTAATCATGTTTGCAAAGAAAATGGGTTACAAGAAACTCGGAATGGCTTTCTGCGTAGGTTTATCCGAAGAAGCTGCAATCTTAGATAAGATTTTATCTCAACATTTTGAGGTGTATTCCGCTTGTTGTAAAATTGGTGGTCTTAAGAAAGAGGACTATGAAATTCCTAAAGTGAAAGAAGACAAAATCGAAGTCATTTGTGATCCTATTCTTCAAGCCAAAGTCTTAGAAAAAGACGAAACCGAATTAAATATAGCAGTGGGCTTATGTGTTGGCCATGATATGTTGTTCAATAAGTACTCCAAAGTACCTGTCACCACTTACGCAGTTAAGGATCGTGTCTTAGGTCATAATCCTTTGGCAGTCTGTTATTCTAGTTATTTAAAGAAAAAGTATCTCAATAAAAAATACGAATAAGTAAAGGTTGAAATATTGCCCACAGATCGCCTAAACTACATGTTTAGGTGATCTGTTCTACTTTTAGGGACGACAAATCTTTAATATGGTGTTTTTATGAATTGTGTTAATTATATAAACTCCATGATTCAAAGTTTGTTTAAGTGGCTAGACCCCAATACAAACGCCTTTTAAAATAGGACATTTTTTTAAAAATAACTCCTTAAAAGAGTTGACATTTCGACAACCTTCAGCTATACTAAAAAAGTT
>DOPM01000021.1:0-846 GCA_003513495.1 Desulfosporosinus sp. | reverse complement strand
TTCGACCCTGTCATCGCCCACCAAATCATGGCCCCGTGGTGTAGTGGTCAACATGCCTGCCTGTCACGCAGGAGATCGTCGGTTCAAGTCCGATCGGGGTCGCCATATATGGCTTCAATATTCATGGGTAGGTGGCCGAGTGGTTAAAGGCGACAGACTGTAAATCTGTTCCGCGAGGTACGATGGTTCGAATCCATCCCTGCCCACCATTATCGAAGGTTCGGAGATTTTAATTCGAAACATGAAGAAAAAACCTGTTTGGAATTACAGATCTTAGAAATAATAAATACAATTCAGTTAGTATTTGAGGAATGAGAAAAGTTCGCAGGCCGAACTTCGTACCTCAAAAACCTAAACACGTCGCGGGGTGGAGCAGCGGTAGCTCGTCGGGCTCATAACCCGAAGGTCGTCGGTTCAAATCCGGCCCCCGCAACCAAGTTATTGAGTCTTGGAGCAAATGCTCGGGCTTAATATATAGATTGGGGTGTCGCCAAGCGGTAAGGCACCAGACTTTGACTCTGGCATTCGTAGGTTCGAATCCTCCCACCCCAGCCATTACGGGCCATTAGCTCAGTCGGCTAGAGCACCTGACTTTTAATCAGGGTGTCCCGCGTTCGAGTCGCGGATGGCCCACCATACAATTTGCGGGTGTAACTCAGTGGTAGAGTGTCACCTTGCCAAGGTGAAAGTCGCGAGTTCGAATCTCGTCACCCGCTCCATAATGCTCCATAATGTGCGCTCGTAGCCCAGCTGGATAGAGCGTCTGACTACGAATCAGAAGGCCGGGAGTTCGAATCTCTCCGAGCGCACCACAAAACTAAAAAAATGCCGTTGTAGCTCAGTTGG
>DOPM01000034.1 GCA_003513495.1 Desulfosporosinus sp. | reverse complement strand
AATGGAAAGATACTATTTAATGAACATGAATTCGTGCTTCCGGAAAAACGAGGAATTGGGATGGTTTTTCAGGACTATGCACTCTTTCCCCATATGACGGTGGAGGAGAATATCCGGTTTGGTTTAACGAATTTAAGTAAACAAGAAAAAACCGAACGAATCCGTGAAATGTTGGAACTTGTACATTTAGAGGATTATGCTAAGCGTTACCCCTACGAATTAAGTGGAGGACAACAACAAAGGGTGGCGATTGCGAGAGCGGTTGCTCCGAAGCCATCGATTCTCTTGCTTGATGAACCCTTTAGTAATTTAGATGCCCATTTACGTCAATCGATTCGGGAAGAGTTAAACGGAATTCTCAAGGATACTGGGATGACTTCGATTTTTGTGACTCATGATAGGGAAGATGCCAAGAGTATCGCAGATCAGGTCGTGATCTTAGATAAAGGGGAGACGATTGGGAAAGGAAAAGCCATAATTATCTGAGTTTATTACTCTCAATTTCTTCGTGTTGCATTTTTCAATTAAGCAAGCTTTAATTATTACGTACCTTTCTAACACATAATTTACATGGTCCTATGATAATAGCACCAGCGTGATCAGTGATAGGATGCTGATGGTATTGTCATAGGACCAAAAAGAAACGATTTATCAAACCCGTGGAAGTGTTGTAGAAGTCGAACATCCAATTCGAATCTAGCAGGCATCGAAACGAACATTAAATGTGGTACCAGATGTTCCAGTATTAAAATTCATTGAGGCATTATGCCTGGCAACAATGCTATAACAAGTGGCCAATCCTAATCCGGTGCCATTATCTTTGGTAGTGAAGAATGGAGTGCCAATTTTGTCTATCAAATTAAAATCTATCCCTTTCCCTTGATCCTGAATATCTAGAGCTACTGTATTATTTATCATGAAAGTTTTTATTGTGAGTTTTCCACCGGGAGACATTGCTTCAAAACCATTGCGAACAAGGTTAAGAATAAGCTGACGAATTTCTTTACCATCGGCTAACACATTCTCAATCTTACCTAGTTCCAGTTCAACATATTTTTCGTCAATCGTTGCATCAGCTTGAATCAAAGGAAGAAGGCTTTTTATAACAAAATTAAGGTTTTGCTTTGTTAAATCTACTGGCTTATTTTTGGCCAGTGAAAGGAATTCGGCAATTAATGAAGTTGCCCTATCAAGTTCACTTACCATTATCGAAAAATAATCCCCATGACATTCATATTCCTTTTTCTTACTGAGTAACTGCAAGAATCCTTTTACGGTTGTCATTGGATTTCTAATTTCGTGGGCTATACCAGCTGCCATCTCACCAATTAGGTTTAAACTCTTTAGATGAGATAATTCTCTTTGATACTGTCTGAGTTCAGAAATATCTGTTTTTGTACCTACCACACATTTTTCTCCATTTAGATCAATCATAACTCCAGAAAATAACGAATTAAATATTTGACCCGTTTTTTTATAACATTTAACTTCATGGTTATGTGCAAATCCTTGTTCAAAAAGTTCTTTGTAAAATTTAGTACGATCATTGATGTCTACCCACAAATTTAGATCCAATGGAGAATGATTAATGAACTCGTCCCTAGTATAGCCATGCATTTTAAGACAACACTCATTGGCGTCAATAAATTGTTCTCTATCAAGAGAGAACAACGACAAGGAAACTGGGCTATAATGGAAAACTTTATAAAAGCGCTCTTCAGATAAGCGTAATGCCTCTTGCTGTCGTCTTTGTTCTTCTATAAAATGGATCTTTTGAATAGCAATTTCTACTAAATCAGCAGCTGAGGCTATAAATTCTATTTCGTCCTTCCGCCAAATACGATATTCGTTAAATTGGTCAAACGTAAGGCAGTAATAATCTTGCTCGTGAAAAAAGAATGGATAATAAAGAGCGCTTTTAATCTGCATTGTCTCGTGTAGGATTGCCCCCGAGCCATCGCTGGAAAAACAAGGACCGTAATCATTTGCATGAGTTTCCAGCCAATGTCGATACGTTTTCATATAAGTGCAAGCATCGATAAAAACATCTAAACTGTAAGTATCCCTAAAGGAGATAACATTGGGTGTTTGGAGGTTAAGCCATTCGCATTGATCAATTATTTGGCGCTTGGTAAAATCCACCTTATATATTAAGGAGCGGTCAACGCACAAAGTTGATCCGACAATTTCTACCATCGATCGCAAAATATTGAGCGTAGCGTCATTGCTTAAAATTGTTTTAGCAATAAGGTTGAGGGCGCTCGCGAAAGAAAGTTGTTCTTCTAATTGCTCATTATATTTACTAGACCCTCTCAATTCAGTTAATAGTTGTTTGTCCCAATCTTTTTCCTCATCACTCATATGAACCTCCAAATTATCGATTACACAGAGAAGGTATTCTTTATTAAGTCATTATATCCTTCCGAGAAAGGGTGAAATATGAAGTTTCAAAAGAATTTTCTTGACTTTTTAAAATGATAATAAGAAGTAGAAAATTGAATTATTAGATGTGCGTTCTCTCGGAGATACTGGAGTAAGGCATCGCCCCATTTAAAACTGTGAATAGCTTCCTCTAGATTAAACAATATAATTAAGCTATCATTAGGATAGAGAGGAGGCGGAACTATGTCAGATAAACGATTTAGTCGACGAGAAGCTATTTGGATAGGATCTCTTGGCCTTTTGCAGCTTGGTATTCTTACTTCTGCTTCCGTTGGATGGTGGGATTTTAAAGCCAAAAGCAACAATCCTAAAATAAACTTTTCTGAAATCAAGGAGCCTCCTAAAGATCTCGAACAGGTTAAAAATCTTGAGATCCTAAGAGTAGCAGTTGCATCTGTAATTTCTCCAATGGAAAACGTTAATCAATATGAAGATTTATTGAATTTACTCGGTGAACGTGTTCAAAAACAGGTGCAGATGGTTCAAAGGCAAAATTACACTGATACCAATAGCTTAATCGAGAGCGGTAACGTTCAAGTGGCTTTTATCTGTTCTGGTGCTCTTTTAGGAAAGGACAAGGAGGAACAGGCGGAACGCATCATAGTTACCCCTGAAATAGCGGGTTCAGCTACCTACCGTTCCTATATTATTGTTCCCTCACATTCTTCGGCTCATTTTCTCTCAGACCTAAAGGGTAAAACCTTCGCTTATATGGACCCCCTCTCCTTCTCAGGGCACATTGCACCTCAATATATGATAAAGAAAGCTGGTTATAATCCGGCTACCTTTTTTGAAAAGACAATTTACACTTACAGTCATGATAACTCGATCAAAGCAGTTTCCGAAGGAGTCGTTCAAGGGGCAGCGGTGGACAGCTTGATTTATGATCTTACCATCTCTCGACGTCCAGAGTTAATGGATAAAATCAAAATTATTGATCAATCTGAGGAAGTCGGTAATCCTCCTGTTGTTGTTTCCTCTCATACGGATCCAAAGCTGCGGGCTCTTATTAAAAACGTACTCCTGACCCTTCATTTAGATGAAGAAGGACGTAAGGCCTTAAAAGTTCTAAAGTTTGACCGTTTCATCCACCCGAATCTGACACTCTACGATAGAGTCTGGGAAATGTCCCGAGAGGTGGGGTTAAGTTGAGGATTCGATTGCAGAAACTACTTTCCTTACCTCATTCTGTACCCTTAAGAATTAAGATAATGGGAATCGTGATTCTTTTTGTCTCTTTGCTAGGACTTATTGTCATTATGGAAACTCGTTCCCATATGAAGCATGTTTTAAGCGAACAATTAGAGAAAAGAGGAGGGGCCATTGCCAGTGATGTGGCCGCCAGAAGTACAAACCTTATGCTCGTAGGAGACACGTTTTCCCTCTTTGAGTTAGCAAGAGGACTATCTTCTCATTACGAAGACGTACGCTACCTCCTCATCTTTGATAAAAATGGTCAACTAGTTGTTGACAGTTTTAAGGAAGGAATTCCAAACGGACTCTTGGAGCTAAGATCAATACCAGCTGACCCACTCAGTAATCATACCCTAACCCTAAAATCTGAAGAAGGAGAAATCCTAGATATCCTCGTTCCAATAGCTGAAGGTAAGGTAGGGTGGTTAAGACTAGGCATGTCTGAAATCAGCCTTTACCGAAGTATCGATCAACTTTCACAACTTCTGCTTATCACGACCATCATTATTTCATTGTTTGGTCTGATTGGGGCCATGATAATTTCTCATTTAGTAACAAAACCCATAAGAGACTTAGCTACGGCAAGCAAAGGGATTGCTCGCGGAGATTACAGTCAGAGAGTTTCAACCCTGGGTGCGGATGAAATCACAAATCTGGGAATAACCTTTAATTTAATGGCCTCTAGTATCGAACGTTATACCAAAGAACGTGAAGCCCTTGTAGAAGAGCTGAAGGATAAAGAAACTGTTCGTCAAGAATTATTGAAAAAGGTTATTTCTGCTCAAGAGGATGAACGTAAGCGCATATCACGTGAACTTCATGATGAAACAAGCCAAAGCTTAACCTCCCTTATTATTGGGCTTAAACTTTTAAGTGAACTCGATGCCCCTGCTAAGAGCCCTGACATGGCATTAGAACTTAAAGATCTTGCATCCTCAACCCTGCAGGAAGTTCATCGTTTAGCTGTAGAACTTCGCCCGACTGTACTCGATGATATGGGACTAATCGCTGCTGTTGAGCGTTTTGTAAAATCCTTTAGTCATAAATATAATATAGATGTAGACCTGCATGTTCAAAACAAGCTTAATAAACGTCTCCCTGGAGAAATTGAGATTACCCTTTACCGCATCGTCCAAGAGGCATTAACAAATGTAGCAAAATATGCAGAGGCACTCAATGCTAGCATTCTCCTCGAACTCAAACACGATTATGTTAACCTCATCATCGAAGATGATGGATGGGGGTTTGATGTTGATCAAACACTTGAATCAACTCTTAGGGATAATCATCTTGGTATAGCTGGGATGAAAGAACGGACCGCACTTTTAGGGGGAGAATTCACCATTGAGTCATCCCCTGGCCAAGGCACTACGGTTTACGTTCGGATACCTGTGGAAAGGAGAAATTTTGATGCATCCTCAAATTAGGCTTCTCCTCGTAGATGACCACGCTGTATTGCGAAGTGGACTTAAGATGTTGCTAAACTCTCAAAAAGACATGGCCGTTATCGGAGAGGCCGAATCTGCACTAGAAGCAATCATGGAAGCGAAAGAATTAAACCCTGATATCGTTTTACTCGATATTTCGATGCCAGGCATGAGTGGACTTGAAGCCATAGAAAAAATCAAAAATAATAGCTTGGCTAAGGTGCTCATGTTAACAATGCATGCTGATGAAAAATATTTACAGAATGCACTGGAAGTAGGGGCCAGCGGCTATGTTTTAAAACAAGCCGCCGATACCGAGTTGCTTCAGGCTATCCGGGATGTTGCCAAAGGAGAAGTTTATCTCGACTCCCACTTGGCGCAAAATCTAGTAAAGTCCATGTACCTATCACAAAAGGAAAGTAAGCATTCGGATTCCGTTCTAACGGAACGAGAAAAAGAGGTATTGAAGCTTATAGCACTGGGATATACCAATAAAGAAATTGGAGAAGCCTTACAGGTCAGTGTGAAAACGGTAGAAACACATAAATCAAGAATGATGGAAAAACTCCGCTGCCGTAAACGTTCTGAACTTGTCCGTTTCGCCATTGATCATGGTTATGTATCTAGCTAAATCTGTCATTTTGTTTGCTCTGAAACGCAATTTCAATAAAAAATAAACTTTTTACTGTTCCCATTAAATACCGTGTAGGGGTTTTCCCTTACAAGGGTATTTTTTTTTCGCAAGCTAACTCAGTAACAGTAGGGAGCACAGAAAAATCATGGTAGGGATGACTAAATTTCAATCTTCTTATGTAGGTAAAATCCCTGACTCCACAGGGGTTCTCACTGATTTACCTTTGTATTGATATCCTTGATAATGTTATTAATGAAACAGATCACAAAATTAAGGGGGTTAAAGGTATGGAATGGCATGCTCCATGGGACATCCGTGTAACACTGGATTTGTTCCTCGGGGGATTGGGAGTGGGATTATTTCTCCTTTCAATTCTACTAACGGTCTATGACAAAAACCGCTATCACAAACTTGCTGCAATGGGGGCTTACTTAGCGCCCGTATTGGTGGGGGGAGGAATTCTATTTCTCGTCACCGAACTTGGTCGCCCTTTACGTCTTATTACAACCCTATATAACTTCAATCCTCAATCTATGACATCTTGGGGAAGTCTTGTCCAAATGGTCTTTATGGTACTCTCTGTTATTTATGCTTGGCTCTACTTTAAAAATAACACCACTGGATCCTTGTTTAAGACGATCCTCGGAACGGGTACTGTATTTGCCCTTTTAGTTGGGGGTTATCATGGCCTCTTACTCTCTTCCCTCGGTCGTCCACTCTGGGCTGGAGGAATGGTTGTCGCTTTATTCCTTGTCTCTTCCGTATTGGGAGGCACTGCACTCCTCATCTTAATTAAAGAACTTGGAATATCCTTCGGGGTACCCCAAAAGGTCGGAAGGGAAATCGCTTCTGCCTCTGATGCTAAAGGATTTAATTTTACTGCACTATTTTGCATTTTAAGTGCTCTTCAGCTGATTCTTGTCCTGGGCTGGCAAATCTCCCTGAGTCGCGGAGCATTAGACACTACTGCAGCAGCAACCAGTCTCATGGATCAATTCGGTGGATTATGGGTTGGTTTAGTCCTTCTCGGTGGTTTAGTTCTTCCGCTCCTAGGCAGTCTCTATTCACTCATCAAAAACAAGTCCTCAGAAATGCCGAAAGGAATGGCCCTTACTCTTTCTGCTCTCGTCATCGTTGGAGGATTTACATTTAAGCATATCGTTCTCATCGCGGGACAAATAAAACTACCGTTTTTGTTTTAAATACTACGTCTGATCTCAAGAAAATTAAGCGAGGTGGATTTCAATGGAAATGACACGCAGACGATTTCTGCAAGCTTCAGCCGCCACAGGGCTTCTAGTTGCGGGTACAACTGGTATTCCTGCCCTCAAAGCATTAGCTGAAGGTGAAAATACATCGGCATCCGTTGAAGGGAAATGGCTAAGCACACTCTGTCAAGGGTGCACAACCTGGTGTGCCATGCAAGCGTATGTTGTTGAAGGCCGGGTTATCAAAGTTAGGGGAAACCCGAACAGCAAGGCTAGTCATGGCAAAGTCTGTCCACGGGCTCATCTTGCCATTCAGCAGATGTATGATCCAGACAGAGTTAAAGTTCCGATGAAACGTACCAATCCTAAAAAGGGCCGTAATGAAGACCCTAAGTTTGTTCCCAT
This sequence comes from Desulfosporosinus sp., assembly GCA_003513495.1. Taxonomy (GTDB): domain Bacteria; phylum Bacillota; class Desulfitobacteriia; order Desulfitobacteriales; family Desulfitobacteriaceae; genus Desulfosporosinus. Next base: position 53,397 of record DOPM01000034.1, on the reverse strand, counting down.
CACCTGGGAGGAAGCAATTGATACCATTACCGACAAAATGATGGAACTTCGCAAGAATAATGAGCCTGAGAAATACGTCCTCATGCGCGGACGTTACTCAGGGATGGCCGATATCTTATATGATGCAACCACTAAAATTTTTGGTTCCCCCAATAACATCTCCCACAGTGCAATCTGTGCTGAAGCTGAAAAATTCGGTCCTTATTATACAGAAGCCTACTGGGACTATCGGGACTATGACTTAGCAGAAACCGAGTATGTTCTCCTCTGGGGAGCCGATCCAGTTGCTTCTAACCGACAAGTTCCCCATGCCATTAATATTTGGGGGAAGGTTTTAGACCAAGCCACTGTTGTAGCTATTGATCCACGTCTATCTGCATCCGCTGCCAAAGCGCAGGAGTGGATGCCGGTTATTCCAGGGGAAGATGGGGCCTTAGCTGTAGCAATCGCCCATGTCATTCTCAGCGAGGGATTATGGAATAAAGAATTTGTTGGCGATTTCAAAGATGGGGTTAATCTCTTTAAAAAGGGACAAACAGTTTCAGAAGAATTATTTGAAGAAAAACTTACCTTCGGAATAGTAAAGTGGTGGAATCTCGAATTAAAGGATCGTACTCCGGAATGGGCCGCAGAACGGGCTGGAGTACCCGCCGAGCAAATCATCCGTGTCGCTAGAGGATTTGCCAAAGCTGCACCCCGCGCTATTTCTTGGTTATCACCGGGAGCTTCGATGCAAGTCCGTGGAGCCTATACTGCCATGGCTTCCCATGCTCTAAATGCCTTGGTTGGGTCGGTTGAAAATATTGGGGGAACCCTTAGGGGCTCAAGTGTTCCTACCGGTAAAATTCCAAGTTATGCTGATTACCAAGATGATCTCTCTAAAAAGGGAACGAAGAACAAGAAGATTGATCAGCGTGGAACGAAGGAATTCCCTGCCTTAAAAGACGGGAAATCGGGCGGTGGTGTCGTAACAAATCGTGTCGCTGATGGGATGCTCGATAAAGACCCTTACGAGATTAAAATGGCTCTTGCATACTGGTGTAACTTCCCCTTCTCCTGTTCAGGTGCGCAACGCTGGGAGAAAGCTTTAGAACAACTCCCCTTCCTCGTTCATATCACGACAAACCCCTCTGAAATGGCACAATACGCTGATATTGTTCTTCCGGCAGCCTTTCACGCTTTTGAAAAATGGGCCTTTAACAAATCTAAAGCAAACAAAATCGCTTTTGCCTCGATTCAACAACGTGTCGTGGAGCCCATTTGGGATGTGCGAATTGATGAAACAGAAATTACCTGGATGATTGCTGAGTCTTTAGCAAAGAAAGGTTTCCCAAATCTACTGGATTATTTTAAAAATGAAATAAAAGATCCTGAATCAGGAAAGGCTCCAACAACCCCCATGGAATTTAACATGGCTTTACTCAAGCAGTTGACCCAGAATGTATGGGATCCTAGTAAAGAGAAAAAAGGTGATACCCTTAACGGCTGGCAGGATTTCGTTGATAAAGGGGTTTGGAATTCTGTTGAACCTGATTATTTCAAAAACTGGGATAAATTCGGAACAGAAACTAAGAAGTTTGAGTTTTATAGTGAGACTCTGAAGAAGGCTCTTAATGGGCATGCGGAAAAAACTAAAACAAATGTTGATGACGTTATGCAGGCAACCAAATACCAAGCCCGTGGCGAACTTGCTTTTGTCCCTCACTACGAAGAACCGTTCCGTTGGGGAGAGGAATCCGAATATCCTTTCATTTTCTTCGAGCATCGCTCAAGGCTTAATCGGGAAGCTCGCTCCGCAAACACTCTATGGTATCAGGAGTTTAAGGACGTTGACCCCGGAGATGAGGCTTGGGACGACGTTGCTAAGATTAATCCTGTCGATGGTGCCAAGCTTGGTATTAAAACTGGGGATAAAATCCGGATTACGTCTCCCACTGGTAGCATAACTTGCAGTGCAAAGCTGTGGGAAGGGGTTAGACCGGGAACCGTTGGTAAGTGTTATGGTCAAGGACACTGGGCCTATGGTAAAATCGCTGCTCAAGATTATAACAAGCGAACTCCACGAGGTGGAAATAACAATGAGATTCTCCCTTCTGACTTTGAGAGATTAAGTGGAAGTACTGCCCGACACGGTGGAGTGACCAGAATAAAGATCGAGAAGGCATAAACAAAGTTTAAAATATGGAGGTGAAAATAACATGGCACGATATGGAATGGTAATTGATCTGCATAAATGCGTCGGATGTGGAGCTTGTGGCATAGCCTGCAAAAATGAAAACAACGTCGATCAGGGAATGTTTTGGGCTCATCACTTAAAGCGAACGACGGGTGTATTCCCTAATGTTAGCTATGAGTATGTTCCCACCCTTTGTAACCATTGTGATAATGCTGCTTGTGTAAAAGCATGTCCCACCAAGGCAATGTACAAAGATGACAAAGGCTTAACCTTGCATAATCCAGATAAATGTATTGGGTGTAAGAGCTGCATGCAAGCTTGCCCCTATGATGTAATCAATTTTAATTCGAAAGAACCCCACGCTTTCTGGAGAGATAGTACATCTCTTATTGATAAAGGAACGGGATCCGGACAAGAGACCTCCCAAAAAACAGGGCAAAAACTTCCTTATTATAACCCTGAACGCGCTACAACCTATGCCGGAATCCGTCCCAAAGGAATCGTCGAAAAATGTACCCTCTGCGATCATCGCCTAGCTAAAGATGAACAACCTTACTGCGCTTATTCTTGTCCCTCTGGAGCAAGAATCGTAGGGGATTTTGATGACCCAACAAGTGAAGTCAATAAACTAATTGCCCAATATGGTTATAAGCAGTTAAAGCCCCATGCTGGGACTAAGCCTAAAGTGTTTTATATCCGCCACTTCTAGAAAATATAGATTAAATATAGAAAATCAAATGCAAGTTCAGTGTTGGAAGCGTGAATACTTTAATTGAATAAGTATTCTTGGTGCAGAAGACAGCTGAAGACAGGAATCATTGCCCACGAGGTATGAGGCTGCAAACGGATCGTGAACGTTCCGTTTGCAGAATCCTGTTGGGAGCAGGCTAAATCAAAATCGAAAGGTTGGGGTAGTAATGACCTCTCCCACTTACACTCAAGATTTAACTCTAACAGCGAATGCCTATAAACTAATCTCCCTTCTTTTCGGTCCCCCTAGCGATGGACTGGAAGAAGTATTAACCCATTTAGAGCAGACTTTAGCGATTCTTAAACCAAAGCTCATTCCCCTAGTAAATGAGATGAAAAGCCTATCTGATAGCGAATCAAAGCTTGAAGATTTAACAGTAGATTTTGCCAAATTATTTATAGGCCCTTTTGATCTCTTGGCGCCTCCTTACGGCTCTGTTTATTTGGACGGGCAGCGACGAGTCATGGGGGATTCAACAGTTAAGGTGTTAAAGTTTTACCGTCAAGCAGGGCTGAACTTATCCGATGAGTTTAAAGAGCCTCCCGATCATATTGTAACTGAACTTGAATTTATGTATTACCTTATGGCTAAGCACATCGAAACAGGTGATACTCATTGGTTATTAATGAAGGAAGAGTTTTTCGAAGATTACCTGAGCCAGTGGATAAAAGATTTTGTAGCAAGAATTCAAGAGAATGCCAAAAACAACTTCTATAAAAACCTAGCACAAATATCCTTGGAATTATTCTCGTAGTATTAAACAGAGAACAATACCACGTTTTTAAGTATTTAGCTCCCGGAGAAATCTGGGAGTTTTTTGTTATATCAATTTGACAGATAATGAAGGATGGAATATAATTAATTTACTATATTAGATATTGCTAATATAGTAAATTAACAGGGGGGATAACATGTCACATATGGGCAACCAACTTACTTCAAACGTATTCAAAGCTTTGGGCCATCCTACAAGAATCCAAATCATTAAGCTTTTAAGAAAAGGTGAACAGTGCGTTTGTGATATCCTACCTAATCTTAAGTCTGAACAATCCAATACATCTCAGCATCTTACAGTTTTAAAAAATCAAGGTATTGTCGAAAGCAGAAAAGACGGATCTAAGGTCATATATTCGATAAAAAACAAGGAAGTATACAAAATGATTGACCTGGTTGAAGCAATTATTCTACGTCAAACAGAAGAAACAAAGACTTCGTTAACAATATAGGCTATCGCTTGTAATAATTAGTACATTCCTCGTAAAAAGCAGCTTTAGAGCAAGCATTCAAGGATAAAAAGAAATTGGAGGAGTAATTATGAATATCGGAATTTTCCCTTGTCAAGGCCGTTGTAACGTTAGTATGATGACAAAAACGGTGGCCGAATTTTTCGTGGATGATGAAATAATACGTGTACTACCCCATTTAAGTTTACCTGATGACAATGATAGTGGTGTTAACGAAAAATATATTGCCTTAAATGGCTGCCCAGCAAAATGTGCTTCCAAAGAATTTGAGACTAACAGAGTTAAACCACATGAAGAAATTGTCATGACCAAGGATTTTGATCCGAAAAATAATGAAAAATATGCAGAGTTGTTAAATATCGATAAAGAGGTATCCATGGTGCAGGAAGTGATCGATAGCTTGTTGGGTAGTAAGTAGGGAAAATGAACGAAGTGGTATGAGGAGAGGCCCTAAACGCTGTGATTAATATCAAGGAGATGATCGCTTGTTTATTTTTGAGTGGTTAAATAATCAATTACTTAGAATGGAGTGGCTCAGTAATTTAATAAAACTTTTGGTCGAAAATGGCTTTGGGTTAAGCATCCAAGATCGCTTAGGTGGAAGCATTCATTTCTATATTTATGATGTCATAAAAATTTTTATATTGCTTTCAGTCTTAATCTTTACGATCTCCTATATCCAAAGTTTTTTCCCGCCTGAGAGAACCAGAAAGATATTAGGTAGATACAATGGAATTTCAGCAAATATTTTAGGTGCTTTACTTGGAACGGTTACTCCCTTTTGTTCGTGCTCCTCCATCCCGTTGTTTATCGGCTTTACTAGCGCGGGTCTGCCGATTGGTGTCACATTTTCCTTTTTGATATCGTCTCCTCTTGTGGATTTAGCCTCCGTTATTTTACTGGCCAGTATCTTTAACTGGAAAATTGCCATAGCCTATGTGGTCGTAGGGATTATCCTTGCAGTTATTGGCGGTACTATTATTAGTAAAGCGAAGCTTGAAAAGTATGTGGAACCCTTTGTTTTTGGCAATAAGATACTTGATGTTGAACAAGAAGAACTGACGACTCGTGAAAGAGTAGAATATGCCAGAGATCAGGTCTTAGAGATCATTAAAAAAGTATGGCTATATATTCTCATCGGGGTTGGAATAGGGGCAGCCATCCACAATTGGATTCCTGAAAACATCATTTCAGCCGTGCTTGGCCAGGATAAATGGTATTCGGTTTTGTTAGCCACCCTTGTTGGTGTGCCAATGTATGCTGATATCTTTGGAACCTTGCCGATTGCTGAAGCCTTAGTCTTAAAAGGGGTAGGAATTGGAACAGCCTTATCCTTCATGATGGCGGTAACAGCACTTTCGCTGCCCTCCATGATATTGTTAAAGAAAGTGGTGAAGACGAGACTTTTAGCCATCTTTGCGGGGATTGTTACTCTGGGCATTCTTATCATTGGATACTTCTTCAATGCCTTTGGTTATCTGTTGATGTAGCAATGAAGCGATGTAGCCCGAGCCGATCATCTCCGAAAAATTGCATGGACGATGTCCTGGATGCCAGGTTAGTTGGATTTTAAATCGTTTATTTGATATTCTAAATAAAAAAAGTGAGGGAGCGGATTAGTATGATCATCAAAATTTTAGGTTCTGGATGTAAAAACTGTGAGACCTTGAAAGCCAATACCGAGAAAACATTAAAAGAAACGGGGATAGAAGCGGAAATTATTAAAGTCGACGATCTTAAAGAGGTTATGGCCTATGGGGTAATGTCAACTCCGGCCTTAGTCATTGATGAGAAGGTTGTTTCCGTTGGTAAGGTTTTGAAGCCGAAGGATATAGCTAAGATTCTCGAAAATCATAAGTAGAATTTGATGAGATCCCCTTAAATCTTCCTATTGATAGCTTCTTTTAAAAAATGAGGTGGTTTGCTGTGAGCACTTGCATAAACTGTGTTTGGGAGGAATTCAGTGTACCACTCAAAAGGTTTATTAAGAAACGGGTTGCGAATGAACAAGATGCAGATGATATATTTCAGGAGATTTATTTAAAGATCCATAAAAATATCGGAAGCGTGATGAATGAGGATAAACTTCATGCTTGGATATATAGAGTAGCTCGAAACACTATTACGGACTACTATAGAAGAAATCAGTATAAGTTTGAAATCACGGATCTCACTGAAGATCTGGAAAGTAGTACAGATGAGGAAATCTCTGCAAATAATGAAATAGCCTCATGCCTAAAAGTTATGGTAGACAGTTTGCCGGAGACTTATAAGCAAGCTATTCTTCTGACAGAATTTCAAAACATGACCCAGAAAGAGTTAAGCGAGAAGCTAGGTATTTCTATATCAGGGGGTAAATCAAGAGTCCAACGTGCGAGGAAAATGTTAAAGGAAATGCTCTTAGGCTGCTGTCAGTTGGAAATTGATAGAAGAGGGAATATCATCGACTATAAGCATAAGAATAGTGAATGCAAATATTGTTAATATAATGGACGTAATAATGCGTCCTTTTTTCTTTTGCTACGTCTTTATAGGTGAAGGTCTATTGAATGAACAGTATGGAGGGTATGTATGACAAACAATAAAGAAGAAATTCGAGATTTTATTAGAAAAAACTATACAGAAGTTGCCCAGAAAGGATCTGAAGGTGGTGGGTGTTGTGGTGGTGGGTGTTGTGGTGGTGGATGCAGTTGCAGTGGTTCACTAGTAGATATTAGTGAAATATCCGCTAAAATTGGTTATACCGAAGGAGATCTTTCAAATGTGCCGCCCGAAGCCAACATGGGACTTGGATGTGGAAATCCCATCGCTATTGCAGCTTTAAAAGATGGGGAAGTGGTCCTTGACCTGGGAAGCGGAGGGGGTTTTGATTGCTTCCTTGCCAGAAGGCAGGTGGGGGAAACCGGATATGTAATAGGGGTTGATATGACACCCGATATGATTAAGCTTGCAAGAAATAATGCAGAGAAAAGTGGGTATACAAATGTTGAGTTTAGATTGGGTGAAATTGAACATCTGCCTGTAGCCGATAGTTCAGTGGATGTCATCATATTGAATTGCGTCATCAACCTTTCTCTTGATAAGGAGCAGGTGTTTAAAGACGCCTTAAGGGTTCTTAAGCCTGGTGGACGATTATCAACATCTGATGTTGTTGCAACAGCACAATTACCTCAAAACCTTAAACAGGACTTAGCACTGATTGCAAGTTGTATTGGCGGTGCCGAATATGTCGAGGACATCAAAGCAATGTTGCAGAAAGTAGGCTTCAAGGATATCCGATTGACTCCAAAGGATAACAGCAGAGAAATTGTAAAGTCTTGGGCACCGGATAGGAATATTGAAGATTTTGTTGCTTCTTATATCATTGAGGCAACAAAAGAAGAAAATTGAGATGTAAATGCTGTTAGACTATTGATGCTAATTCGAAGCCTTAAAAAAAGGCTTCTTTTTTATACTGTAGCTTGGCGCAGTCAAGTCTACTAATTTATAAATCTCCCAGATGCGTATTCTCTTTTATTAGATTATAATGTATAATAATAATCATAAAATCGCTTAAACGAATATGCGAATATAGATTCGAAAAGAGGTGAATTAATGGAGAACCTGTTAGATGTATTGAAGGCTCTATCCGATGAAACTCGGTTGAGGATTATAAACCTGTTATACGAAAAAGAACTCTGTGTTTGCGACATCATGGAAACCTTAGAAATATCACAAGCTAAGGCATCAAGGCACTTAATTTATCTTAAGAATGCCGACTTGGTGAAAGACCGCAAACAGGCCCAATGGGTCTACTATTCCTTGGCAATCGATGAGCGTTTTAAGTTTATAGATAGATTGGTTTATGATAATTTGAGGAATCTGGAACTATATCAAAATGACCTGCAAAACTTAACTGATTGGTTGAAGCGCAAGACTATGAACTGTGATTAGATTTATGGAGGCTGATTGAAGTGGAAAATGTTAAAAAACCCAGGCTGTCGTTTTTAGACAGATTCTTGACACTATGGATATTTATCGCTATGGCAGTAGGTGTTTTTGGCGGGTATTTCTTTCCTGACTTAGCAAAGTCGCTGAGTGAATTCAGCACTGGAACAATATCATGGCCTATAGCTATCGGTTTAATAATTATGATGTATCCACCTCTTGCGAAGGTAAAGTATGAGGAGATCGGAAAAGTAACACAAAATAAAAAGATTTTTTCCTTCTCGCTTATCCAAAACTGGATTATTGGTCCTATCTTGATGTTTGTGCTGGCTATTTTGCTGCTTGGGGATAAACCCGGTTTTGCTATTGGACTTATTATCATTGGGCTTGCTCGGTGTATTGCAATGGTTATTGTTTGGAATTCCCTGGCTCAAGGTGATAGTGAGTATTGCGCTGCTTTGGTAGCCCTTAACTCTATCTTCCAAATTCTTTTATACACGGTCTATATTTATATCTTTGTAACTCTTATACCTAAGTGGCTGGGACTTTCCTGGGGAGGCCAGGTCGTAGATGTTTCGATGTGGGAAGTAGCCAAGAGTGTCCTTATTTATTTGGGTATTCCTTTTGCTGCAGGTTTTATGACAAGATTTAGCTTGATCAGACTTAAAACAAAAGAGTGGTACGAAAAGGTATTCATTCCCAAAATATCTCCCTTAGCATTAATTGCACTGCTTTATACCATCGTTATTATGTTTATAACTAAGGGTGAACAGATTATTAATAATCCTGGAGATGTCGTTAGAATTGCCATACCCATGCTAATTTACTTCGCCATTATGTTCTTTGTAAGCTTTTATATGTCCTTTAAAGGCGGCTTCAGATATGACCAAACGGTGACTCTTGCTTTTACAGCGGCAAGTAATAACTTCGAACTAGCCATAGCAGTTGCTGTAGCAGTCTTCGGGATCGCATCAGATGTAGCTTTCACAGCAGTAATCGGGCCTTTAGTTGAAGTTCCAGTCATGATTGCTCTGGTAAATTCAGCTCTCTTCTTTAAACGTAAATATTTTGATAAAAATGGCCTGCCAAAGCATGGCTTTTAAGGAGATTTAATCTATGGCTCAGAAGATAAAAGTTGCCTATATTTGCGTTCATAACTCCTGTCGGTCACAGATGGCTGAGGCAATATCGAAGCTAATGGCAGGGGATGACTTTGAAGCCTATTCAGCAGGGACTGAAACTAAGCCACAGATTAATCAGGATGCAGTTGCAGTTATTAATGAACTCTATGGCGTAGATATGAACCAAACTCAAAGCTCAAAATTACTATCTGACATCCCACCTGTCGATGTTGTAATTACCATGGGATGTAACGTGAATTGTCCGTTTCTGCCCTGTAAATACCGGGAGGATTGGGGACTGGATGATCCGACAGGTAAGGATAAGGATGAGTTTATAAAAACTGCCCAAATAATTGAGCAGAAGGTCATGGACCTGAAAAGTAGAATAAATAATTTGTGGTAGCTTATCAATGTCTGTCGCCGCTTGCTAAGTTTAACGTATGCCCTTATTCCTGACTTACAATAGTGTTATATTTAATCATATATAAAGCAGAGTGGCTCTCCATTGGCGAGCTACTCTACTTTTATATATGATTGTATTTGAGTCGCTAAATACATTATAATATTATTAATTAGTTGCTTCATGGGCAGAGTAGTATTAAACGATGGATTTGAGGGATTATTTTGGAAGAACGGATTGTATCCATGAAGAGTGATTTTTTTAAGGCATTAGCGCACCCTACCCGAGTACGTATTCTCGAACGATTGGCTAAGAACAGCGAAGAAGTGTGTGTTTGTGAACTTATTGAGGATTTGGGAGTTGAACAGTCAAATTTATCCCAACACTTAAGTATTTTGCGCAAACAACAAATTATTACATCGACAAAAGTGGGCTTAAAAGTCATGTACCGTATCAAATATCCTGAAGCATTAACTATTCTGGAGAAGGTCCATAAGATTCTTGCCCAACAATTTCAAGAAGGGGAAGCTTTGATGAGGCACCTTGCCGACCGCTAGAAGGTAACCAAATTAAGACTTGAGGATGGGGTCTTTCATGGAAAAATAGGCATGGATAATTTCTGAGGTGTTGAGTAAGCCCGAGGAGCTGTTTAACCAGTTTCTCGGGCTTATCTTGCTCAAGTTTATCGTGTTTCCATACTAATACATCAGGTAAATTTCTTTAATGTATCTTCACCATCATGGGCCATAATCGGAGAAAAACACTCTTTGGTGACATATCTATGTGATATTTCGAGGATATCAGTATTGTCATCGGCAATGAGTATGTCAAAGCTTTCTAATCAAGGTCCAACGCATTACGACGGCTTTGGACCTTGATAATTTCAGCACAGATATTGACAAAGAAGTCGATGAGAGTATCATGTTTAGTATATTACAAAATTATAATATTTATATACAGAGAAGGAGCGTGCGAATATGTTTACGATTCTTATGTATATTGTGGCTTTCGGCTTTCTTGTCCTTTCTTTTATTAAGGATAAGTCAAAGACGTTAGCAGCCTTGAAGAAGGCGTGGAAGTCATTTGAAAATATACTACCTCAGTTCCTGTCAATATTAGTTATTATCGGCATTATGCTGGCAGTTTTAAGCCCTGAAGTGATTTCTGGATTAATCGGGGAGAAATCTGGGTGGTTAGGAATGTTAATGGCCTCGGTAGTCGGTTCAGTTACTTTAATACCTGGATTTGTAGCCTTTCCGTTAGCTTCGGCTTTATTGGAAAGCGGTGCTGGTTTTATGCAAATAGCCGTTTTTATCTCAACGTTAATGATGGTTGGAATTGTGACAATCCCTCTGGAAATAAAGTATTTCGGTAAAAAGGCTGCAATACTTAGGAATAGCTTTGCTTTCGTATTTTCATTTATAGTAGCTATAGCAATTGGGGTGGTGTTGAGATGAAAATGCTGATTAAACGATACAAGTACTTCTTGGTGCTAGTTGTGATTAATATTGTCATTTATGCTTTGTATCCATCAGTCGGTCAAACGTCAATTAACATCACTTGGAGCAATACTGTGGAAATGCTTTCGGTTATACCACCAATATTTATTCTATTGGGGCTATTGGATGTATGGGTACAACGAGAAACAATGATCAAGTTGATGGGTGAGAAATCGGGAATCCTTGGTATTCTGATAGCGTTTTTCTTGGGTTCGGCTGCAGCCGGACCGTTATATGTAGCATTTCCTATGGCCGGAGTGCTTTTGAAGAAAGGGAGCAAGTTCTCTAATATCTTGATTTTTATTGGCGCTTGGTCAACAACCAAAATACCGATGCTCTTATTTGAAGCTTCTGCGATGGGCTGGAAGTTCATGATTACTCGGTTTGTAATCAATATACCTGGGATTATCTTGATTGCTTATATTACAGAAAAGCTATTAAACCACAATGAAAAAAAGTATATTTATGATAGTGCTGGTAGATAAGTTAGTAGAGACCACTCGTCGAATTCGAGTGGTCTCTACTATGAGATGCTATCATTGAATAACTTATTTGTTTTTCATGGCAGCATAGAATTTTTTTAAGTTATCAGGAATGGAATACTCTAGTTCTTTCTGTTCATCGTTAGTCCCACCATATACTTCCTTCAGTAATGCTTCAATAATCATTGCTTTTGGTGGTACCGAGTATTCGTTTCCTTGATATACCCAAACCCGACAGTCTACTTCATCCCCGCACAAATCGCCACAAGATTCGCATAAACTTTCTTTAATGTCCATTTGAATGTCACGACCGTTCACACGAATCGTAGGTGAACTGATAAACTTGTATTGGTTAGCAAGTTCTTCACTAACAACGTTGATTTTGTTGACTAACACTTCAACACCCGTAGCTTCAAGAACCTTTGAAACTTCTGATAAAGCTTCCTCAAGGCTTGTATCCGCTCCCTGACAGCGTGTGCAAACGCTAACATCAAGAAACAAAAAATCAATTATAATTCGTTTTTTCTCCATCTGGATTACCTTCGGAGCATCACAGCAACCCGGTCCGCAGGAACAGCTATCAAGCGTAACGGTTTGAGTTTTCAAGGTCGTATCATCACAATCTGAGCAACAGGAACAGCCTTCAGAAACATTATTGTTATTGACCACTTATAACAACTCCTTATAGTTATTTGTCTTACGACTTACCTATAAAGACGCAACACAGGAAAAAAAGACGCACAATTTACTTCTTTTCAATAAAGCATATAAGCACTAAATTATGCCGGTAATCTTCATTAGGATACTCATGATGAAATGCCATGCATATTAACAAAACACGTTTTCCATTACGCTATAGCGTTTCCAGTAGCTGTTGGGGATGTTTATAAAGAGTTATTCCTATAGAAAGATTGTAAAGACAATTCCACTAAAGGCTCCGACGCAAAGACTTATAATAAATCCTGGTTTTCGTGTCATTTTAACAGATTGTAACAGGAGCTCATGCCAACTGACGTAAAAAATTGTACCGATGGCTATACCGAACAGACCGGATAGAAGTGCAGGATTAACTCGCTGGAAACTTGAACCGAACAGTGCTCCTAGGCCCGCAGGAAGAGAAACTATTGCTGCTATAATGAGGATAAAACTTCCGCCAAGACCTCCAAAAATTAAGGGAAGTGAAATTGCAAATCCCTCGGGAAGATTATGAAAGAGCATTATCCTTGCAAGGTCCAATCCGACCTCACTGTCATTGGCCAAACCGGCACCCATGGCAAACCCTACAGGGAAATTGTGAATTGCCACACCGATTGCAAGAAGAATACCTGAGCGGATGAACTGAGAACGTCGAGGATTATCGGTAATGATGACAATTCGGTGAAAAAAATGCTCTATGCCTGAAATTACCAATATACCAAGGATGATACCTATTAGGGTAGAAAATAGACCTCCAGTGGAAATGCTTTCGGGTAAGAGTTCTAATCCCAAGACGGTTATTATCATACCAGAGCATCCAGCAAATAATAATCCGATGATTTTATCGGCACGTCGACCAATTCCATAGGCCGCAAATCCCCCCAATCCAATACCCATGCCTCCAACTCCTAAACCGATGAGGGTCGCAAAAAGCAAATTGTTCATTGTTGGAATCCCTCGTTCTTTCAAAACTAACTCTTTAAGAATATGGAGAGTCTTCTCTGGATATGCCTTAAACACTAAATAGACCCCATACGCTTAACACAAGGATAAAAATTGGTTAATGACGAATAGACTGTTGATTTTAGTTTGCTGTACCTTGCGAAGCTAAAGTGTCTAACCGGCTACCTTATATTTGTATCATTCTTCCAACAAGACTTTTAATTTTACTAAATAATAATATACGATTATTATAATAAAATTCTGTGAAGCGTCAAAAGAGGAGGCTTGCAATGCTATATGGAAAGCTGAAAGAGTATAGGGCCTTGATCACATTCCCATCGTTAACGGAAGCTTTAGGCGCGGAGAAGGTCCTCAACCGTTATAATTGTCCTTATGCCAGTATTCCTACGCCCCGTAGCTTACGTTCTGGTTGCAATACGGCTGTGTGTTTCCCGCTGGAGCGAAAAGCCCTCGTTGAGGATCTAATCGATGACGGGGTGGTGCTTACGGGGATGTATGAGGCACGTGAGGATGGATTCTTCTCTTTAGTATGGTAATTAAGAGTAAGTAGTTAAATATGCTATGGTTTGACTGGTGGTCCAGGGAGGCCGCAGTTAGACTCTTAAAGGAGTCGTTCTATGATTTATTTGGATAATGCAGCAACGACTTGGCCTAAACCTCAACAAGTTGTGTTAGCTATTGAGGAGGCTCTAGTTCATAAAGGTGGAAATGCCGGTCGGGGAGGGCATGGCGCGGCAATGCAGGTGGCAAGGCTGATCTATCAGACGAGAGAAGACTTGTGTACATTATTCGGTATGGATGATCCGACTCGGGTAATCTTTACCCAAAATGCCACACATGCCCTGAATCAAGCGTTGTTCGGCCTTTTGCAGCAGGGTGACCATGTCATCACGTCCTCCATCGAGCATAATGCTGTGGCTCGACCCCTTTGGGCTCTTCAACAGAGGGGGGTTGAAGTTAGCGAAGTCCCGGGGATATCTGGAAAAGAGTTCGATTTTGATGCTTACCGCAAGGCTTTTCGGCCAAATACTAAGTTAGTGGTAACCTTACATGCCTCGAATGTAACAGGTACCTTGTTACCCATTCAAGAAATAGGGCAAATTGCCCATGACTATGGTGCTTACTATTTGCTGGATGCTGCTCAGACAGCAGGAGTTTTTCCTATCGATATGGGGCGTCTTGCCGTGGATCTACTGGCATTTCCAGGACATAAAGGTCTATTGGGACCACAGGGCACGGGAGGGCTCATTGTTAAGCCAGAGATCCGCCTAGAACCTTTGATTTACGGTGGAACAGGGAGTCTCTCTGAAGAAGACCGCCAGCCAGGTTTTCTGCCGGATGCCTTAGAAAGTGGCACTCTAAATGGTGCAGGTATTGCCGGATTGGGCGCGGGGGTGCGCTACATCCTTAAGGAGGGAGTTGATAAAATACGGATTAGGGAGCAGACATTATGCCAGAAATTATGGAATGGTTTAAGAGAGATTCCGGGAGTTACTCTTTATGGAAGTGACATAGTGGAGCAGAGGTCACCCATTGTAGCCTTTAATATTGGCGAACTCGATTCCGTAGTAGCGAGTTTCATATTGGAAGAAAAAGCAGGAGTCATCGCCCGGGCGGGGTTACACTGTGCTGCCCATGCCCACAGGATGCTTGGAACGCTGGATCAGGGTGTTGTTCGCTTTAGCCCTTCTCATTTTACAAGCGAGGAAGAGATTGAAAGGGCACTACTGGCGGTAAGGACTGTGGCAGAGGAGTTGAACTAATCTGTTCGGCAGCATGAATTATTAATAGAGGCATTTGTACTAAAGGTACAGATGCCTCTATTATTATCTAGTATGATGATGTGATTTTAAAGAAGGGGATGCTACAACAAAATTCCAAAATATAGTGCAGAAACTATACGACAGGAGTATAATATTAGTATATGATAATTACATAATATAGAGAGGTGTTTAGATGGTCAATTACGAGGGGCAATCAAGTGACATCTGTGTAAGCATTCTGGTAATCAGTCTCGAATTGAAGGGGAGTGGCTAAAATGACCATGAGTTGGTATCCAATCATTAATTATGATAATTGTATTGAATGTGGGGCGTGTATTAATAAATGCACCCACGGTGTTTACGAAAAAGAAAGCACAAAACCTAATGTAATCTACCCAGAGGGCTGCATTGATCGCTGTAGAGGATGCCAGGCTTTATGTCCGGCAGAAGCCATCCAATATAATGGAGATACCGGCGGTATACAGATAACATGTAGCTGTGGGAGTTGCTGAAAAAACGTAAAGAATGAATTAAGAATTGAAGGGTGAAGGAAGCATGAACAAAAATAAAATCATCATGTTGCTTGGATTAGCGGGCTTTATCGTTATGGCTGATAACTGGGTAGTGTCTCCTATACTGCCGGCTATATCCCAGAATTTAGAGATTGACATATCAAGAGCAGGACTATTAATCACGGCCTACATGCTTCCCTTTGGTATTTTTCAAATTATCTTTGGCCCCTTGGCAGATCGCTATGGGAAAAAGCAGGTTATCACTGTGGCGATGATTATGTTTACGATAGCAACGGGGCTTTGTGCGCTCGGCTCAAGTCTCACCAGCTTGTCAATATACAGGGCCTTAACGGGAGTGTTTGCAGCATCGGTGATGCCAATTTCCCTTGCTTTGATTGGGGATATGTTCCCTGTTCAGGAAAGGCAGGGCGCGATAGGCACGTTTATGGGCATATCATTTCTGGGTCAAGGACTTAGCATGGCTATAGGAGGTACAATTGCTTACTTCCTTAATTGGAGGGGAGTCTTCGGCATCTATGCGGTACTTGCCATAATTCCAACCTTACTGTTAATGAAAAATTACAAGTCTCTCCCTTCGGAAAAGCACCCTGACAGCAAAATTTTTGCGCCGTATGCAAAGCTGGTAGGAACGAGCAGGAGTTTGTATACTTATATCATTGTTTTACTGGAGGGTATTTTCATCATCGGTAGCTTTTCTTACGCAGGAGCCTACATCGCTAAAACGTACGGGTTCAACTATCTATATATTGGTTTAATTATGACAGCTTTTGGGATTATGTCGGTTATTGGCGGGAGACTGAGCGGTAAGCTAGCAGCTAAAATGGGTGCCCGCAAAGTACTGAGCTTGGGACTGGTGTCTGCGGCCGTGGCTGATATGATTATCTATCAGTATGGTAACATCTTGGGAATGTTGATACTAGGTATTGCTTTATTAGGACTTGGTTTTATCTTTACCCATTCTACACTTCTCACAAGAGCTACCGAGTTTGCCCAGAAGGCCAGAGGTGCTGCCATGTCCTTAGTCGCTTTTTGTTTCATGGGTGGAGGTGGTATCGGTACTGCCATTGGTGGAAGGGTTATTTCAGCCGTGGGTTTCAATAACCTTTTCTTGATAAATGGGGTTGCTCTTGTCATTACATTACTTTTGAGCTTTGTCCTGATCAGGGATCACGTTGTGGAACCCAATGAAGCCAAGGAAATGCTCGGGAATTTATAAAATTAGATAAGAATGAGAACGTGGACTCTAAGATTCAACGGGTGAGAGGGGTGTGTACATGAAAACATGTCTTAACTGCGGTTTGGGTATTGAAGACGTCAATGATCTCATAAGCTGTTTTAAATACAAAACAGTGAGTAATTCTCAAGAGGAGAAAAGCAACTGTATCTATTATATTGAGAAAATTGTAGAGGATGGTGAAGCATTGCCTCCAATACAGCACCTTATTTTGGTAGAGCAAGAATTAGGAAAGCGAAAAATGAAAATTAGCATTAATAATGGCCTACAGGTATAGTAGCTAAAAAGGGTCAATGGGTGTGACATGGTTTTTCAAACAGACATGGATTGTTTAGATAATACCTCCTCTTGTGGGGACTTCTTGGGGACGGGGAATAACGGTTGTCCGTGAGTTGCACGACTAGGCTGTACCTAAAAGCGCAAAGTAAACAGTTATTTGGTTGTGGGCATTGTTAATGGATGAGGAGGAAAAGTCATGATTCAGGTAGATGTGTTCGGAATCCGTGAAGAGGCTCCCTCAGGTTCATGTAGCTGCGGTGGGGACTGTGGGTCGGTGCCTGAAAAAACTATGGGGGAGATGTATGAGGATTTGCTCCGATTTTTCCAGGAAAGTGATTTGGGGTCTAACATCCAATTTAAGTTTATCGATGTTTTTGAGGATGATTTAAAGGGCTATGATACGCCACATACAATGTTTAAGAATGGCTTTGCTTTGCCACTGGTGGCGGTCAACGGTGTTGTTCGGTTTTATGGCGGGATCAGTGAAAGCAGAATATACGACGAAGTTAAGGGTTGCTAAAAGAATTAAACTAAAATAGGCTGAAAAGGAGGCTTCACTTGCAAGTCTCCTTTATTATTTCCTTATACCTCGATATGTTCAATGAATCAACTGCTGTGTGGCATAGCAAGCAACGAGATTAAGTGGATCAACAAAGTCGATAGGAGTATCCACCATCCTAAAAATCGCGAGCTCTTTAAGGATTAACTTTCTTCTCCTTGAAAATATTGACAGGTATTCGTGTATTATTATATTATAAATTAAGCAAGTGTCATTATAGGTTTAACTATGGATGAAGCCTTAAATTTTGTGTTACCAATATTCAGATATTAATACTTCAAATAAATGGAGGTAGAAAATCATAATGAATAATACAGAGAAAAAGCCTAAATCAGTCCTTAAAATCATGGCCCCTATACTTATCATCGCTGTAATAGTAGGAATTTTTATCCTAAAAGGTAGTCTGGAAAAGCCTATAACTGCTGATACAGGAGATCTCGCTCTTGAGGCAACTGCCATAGACCTTGAACAGCTAAAATCTTATGGTTTACCTATTGTGATTGATTTTGGAGCTGATTCCTGTATTCCTTGCAAAGAAATGGCGCCAGTACTTAAGAAACTTAATAAGGATATGCAGGGCAAGGCAGTTGTAAAGTTTGTAGATGTTTGGAAAAATAAAAATGCAGCCGCTGATTTTCCTGTACAAGTAATCCCAACGCAGTTTTTCTTTGATAAAGATGGCAATCCATTCGTACCTAAAGATGCAGAAGCTATGCAAATGATGTTGTATTCCACAAAGGATACCAATAAACACGTTTATACTGCTCATCAAGGAGGTATGACCGAGGAACAACTCAGAGCTGTACTGAAGGAGATGGGTGTGGAATGATCAATGAATGGCTTGATATTCTTTCGACACTTATCTCACAAAGTTTGTGGGTAGCGCCTTTGCTTGCTTTACTGGCGGGAGTGTTAACTTCCCTAACACCTTGCTCCTTATCAAGTGTTCCGCTCGTAATAGGCTATGTAGGCGGCACGGGAAACAATGACCCTAAAAAGGCCTTTCGGCTTTCCCTTACCTTTTCGGCTGGCTCAGCAGTCACCTTTACCATATTGGGAACAGTATCATCACTTGTCGGCAAACTAATGGGAACATCAGCTTCATGGTGGTACCTTTTGTTAGGGGTACTGATGGTTTTAATGGCCTTGCAAACATGGGAAATTTACAATTTCATTCCGTCAAACGCTCTCATTACCAAGAACACTAGAAGAGGGTACATTGGAGCCTTTATTGCAGGAATATTAGGCGGTTTGTTTTCATCCCCGTGTGCAACACCTGTCCTGATTACCCTTCTTGCTATTGTGGCAGATAAAGGCAGCTTAATATGGGGGATTGTTTTGCTATTGCTCTATTCTATAGGTCATAGTGCATTAGTGATTGTAGCAGGAACATCTATCGGGTTTGTAAGAAATATGACATCAAACAATAGGTATGGTACTTTTAGCAAAGGTCTGAAGTTTGTTATGGGCAGTGTGATTCTGCTCATTGCCTTTTATATGTTCTATTTAGGATTTTAGAAAATTTAGCTTTGAGTATGGGAAAAATTAAAGACCGTTGTATTTTACATATTCTTTTTGAATGCTACAAAGGCTATGAACGCTAATAGTTCTATTACAACTATATATCCAATGAGAAACGAAAACGAGTATTATATAAATATCCCATTGCAACCCCGCCGATTAGCAGTGCTACTCCCGAAAAAGGTGATGTTTCATCCTCTGTTTCTCTTTAAAAAACAAAAGACTCCTACTGAAGATGATATTTCTCAGTAGGAGTCTTTTGCATTACGCAATTTCGAGCCCCATGCAACTATTACAGCCATGGTTGCTTCTCAAGGTGGATATTTAATTAAAAATATAAATGTTGTATATACCTTATTAGTACCGGTTTTACTCTTTTTCCTGATTAACTTTTTAGTAGGACGATATATAAGTCGTCTATTGAAGTTTTCTCATAAAGACTCAGTGAGCTTAAATCTAACAACCCTAGCAAGAAATTCACCCATTGCCTTAGCAATTGCTGTTACGGCTGTTCCTGATCAGCCACTCATAGCCTTAGCTTTGGTTATCGGACCATTAATTGAACTGCCATTACTGGCGGTGATTTCTCAAATTTTACTATTTATAGGAAGGCAAGGTATAGATCCAAACTCTAGTATATATAGGAACGATTAAGCAACGAGGTCTTCAAGCCCCGTTGCTCTTTTTATATAAGGATTCACTATAGTTAAATGATGAAAGGTAGGCTTGTGACTAAACTCATTGAACCAGACGATTTCTCGCTCTTGTCATAGCGATTTAGAACTATTATTTAAGAAAGAGGTCTTCAAGCTATTTAACGTAAGATAAAGCAGTACAGATAAAATCATGCTATAATGACATTATTATTTTTTATATGGAGTGAAATACTTTGTCCATGAATAAGACGTTTGAATTTCTGCAAAAGGTCAATCTAAAGTATTCAGTAAAAGTTATTTTTCTGTTCGTTGTTCTATCAACATTACTCACAGGGTGTAGTAGCCAAGCAGAAAAGGCTATCGATATCGATTTAGAGAACCGATCCTATACAGAGGCTCGCTCAAATTCCCAAGAAGTAACGGATGTTATCTATTTAGGCTTTGACAGAAGACTAGAAACTAAAGAAGATGTAAAGATGTATGTTCCTTTATTAAACTACTTAGAAAAGGAAACTGGATATCAATTTAAGGTTCATGTTACTCCCGTCAACTCAAGTGTTGTCGAGGAGTTAGGACTGGAGAAAATTCAAATGGCAGCTATTGGAACTCTAGGTTATCTACAAGCGTCTGAAAATTATGATGCTATTATTACGGTTAAAGGACTCAACATGGAAGATAAAGATAGGTATAAAGCCGCGATTGTAACTCGTCCCAATAGTCCAATAAAGACAATATCCGATATTCGTGGCCGGTCTTTTGCTTTCGGTGATCCTGCCTCAACCCAAGGACATTTGATTCCAAGAATCATGTTATCTCAAAAAGGGATTGAAATCAGTTCGCTTAAGTATTTTCAAAACTTTGCTTCTCACTCTGAAGTCGCAAATGCTGTCATGAGTGGTAGATTCGAGGCAGGTGGTATGCAGGATACTCTTGCAAAAGCATTGGAATCTGAGGGTCTCTTGAAAATTGTTGCCGTTTCAGAGGAATATCCGAGTAGTGGTATCGCTTTTTCAAAAGGTGTACACAAAGATGTTATTGATAGAATTACACAGGCACTAGTTAAGTTCGATCCTAAAGGGAAGGAGAAGGCCTCTCTGTACCATTGGGAAAGGTCCGAAATGCCACATGGATTCACATATGCAAATGATCAGGATTACTACGAACTTAGAAATTGGGCCGATAAATTTGGATTACTGAAAAAAGTGGAGGGTGAAATTAAGTGAAACTAAGCTCCAAGATGATTATCATCACGATGATACTGATTGTTGTCATGGGGCTTTTAACTATGGGAGCAATTACTACAATTGTTGAACAAGCAATGACCCAACAGTTAGAGGAACAGGGTTTAACATATGCACGCATGGCGGCTGATAATGTTGCCAATCCCCTTCTAGATGGAAACATTCTTATTGTACAGCGTACGATAGAAAACTTATTGCAAACTGGTTCTGGAATCGCTTATGTCTATGTTATTGACAATACTGGGAAAGTAGTTGCCCATACATTTAGTGGAGGTTTCCCAATTAATTTAACAACTATCAATATTTTAGAAGCGAATCAACTTACGAACATGATTCTATTGAATGTGCAGTCTCAAGGCTTAATTCGAGATGTGGGGGTTCGGATTTTAGAGGGGCTAAATGCTGAAGTTCATGTTGGTTTTAGCCAAAACAATATTCTCCAATGGATTTATAATGTCAGAAAACTCATGTTCAACCTGACGTTGTATGGAGTTTTGTTAGGATCAGTTGCCGCATTGATTTTAAGTAGTTTGATCACCAAGCCGTTAAAAAAGTTAGCTGCTCATGCTTTACGGCTAGGGAAAGGGGATCTAGAAGAGGATATTATAATTAGAGGTAAGGATGAAATCGTAGAGTTGGCCCTTTGTCTTAACCGAATGAGGAAGGATTTATTTACGGGTATGCAGAAGCTTCGCCAGTCTGAAGAAAGCAATCGAACCTTGCTTGAAGCCATAAGTGCTGCCGGAGAAGGGATTGCGGTATTTCAAGATAATGGGAGTCAAAAGACTGTCATGAAGTTTGTCAACAAACAATACGAACACCTAACAGGATATACCAAAGAAGAACTTCTGGAAATGGGAGTAAATCAGATTGTGCGTCCTGAAAGCAGGGAACAAGTCAACGAAGTTTGGAATCGATATCACCAAGGGTTAAAACTTCCTAAACAAATAGAGATCTCAATCAAAAGAAAAGACGGTTCGAAACTCTATGTGGAAGCCAGTTATTGTACTATTACCTATGAAGGAAGTCGGGCCATAATCTGTATTAACAGAGATATAACAGAGAAAAAGAAGACTTCATTGGAAATAATCCGAAAGAACCGAGAACTTGCAGCGCTGAATGAACTTTCTAAGGCAATAAGTGGCAGAATGGATTTAAAGGACAAGTTAAACGAAGCATTAAACACAATACTCCAAGTTCTCGGAAAACAAGCTGGTTGGATTTTTGTATATAATCAGTGGGAAAATGAGACTCAGATTGATCTCATATGTCAAATAGGTATCCTACCAGAAGAGGCTTTAGCTCAAACTCAGGAATTTCAAAATTGTAACCACTTTGCAAAACCTAACTCTAATTCCGTTCAGGTCCATTCTTCTTTGAGTACAGCTTGCCCTATTAAGCGATTAAAATTGCCTGATGGAACAAAAGCCTTAAGTCATGTCTATGCGCCCCTAACCTATAAAGGGCGCGTTCTAGGAGTCTTAAATATTATTGACTCCGATCCCCAATCCTTCACAAAGGAAGATCTTAACCTACTTAACCCAATTGGATTGCAGCTTGGTGGTGCAATCGAAAATGCTGAGTTGTGGGTTGAACTTAATAAGAAAGAAATGTTAAGGAAACAACTCTTAAATAAAGTAATTACCGCCCAAGAAGAAGAACGAAAGCGAATTGCTCGTGAATTGCATGATGAGAGTAGTCAATCTATTGCAGCACTCAGTGTTGGATTAAAATCTGCCATTGAAATTATGCGACTTGATAAAGAGTATGCTTTGGCAATTCTTGAAGATTTGAAGAAGAATACTTCCACGATTCTTAAGGAATTACATCATATTATTTATGATTTGAGACCATCTCTTATTGATGATTTAGGTTTGTTACCCGCTCTTAGGTGGTATGTTGAAAGCCGATTGGAAACTACAGGTATTGAACCCCAGGTTACGTTTTCAGGAAACCCCGTACGACTTCCTGACGAAGTAGAGATAACCATCTTTCGTATTGTACAAGAATCAATTACCAATGCCATTAAGTACTCAAATGCGGAGAACGTGTATTTAGGACTGGAATTCGGACATAACTCCTTAGTAGTGTCTGTTGAAGACGATGGTGTCGGATTTAATGTGGAAGAATCACTTGATCAAAAGGGCGGAAAAGAATCCTTCGGACTTTTAGGGATGAGGGAGAGAGCAGAACTAATCGGTGGAAAACTAGATATTTACTCCTGGAGTACTAGAGGTACCAGGATAACCTTAAAGCTCGATTTCCCTAGTTTAGAGGAGGAGAGATATGAAGAAAATTAAAATCTTTCTGGTCGATGACCATACCATCTTTCGTCAGGGTATTAGATTACTTTTAAACTTGCAAAGTGATTTAGAAGTCATTGGGGAAGCTGACAACGGAGCGCAAGCAGTTTTAATGGTACAGCAACTCAATCCCGATGTTGTTCTGATGGACATTGCTATGAAAGGTATGGATGGGCTAACTGCCACAAAGGACATCTTGGCTGTGTCACCCAAAACTAAAGTTGTTCTCTTAACCCAACACGAAAATAAAGAATATATTCTTCCTGCATTAAAAATTGGTGCTGCTGGTTATGTTCTCAAAAGGGCAGCAGCAGATGAAGTCGTAAATGCTATTCGAGCAACGTACCAAGGACGTTCATTTTTAGACCCAGAAATAGCAGATATTGTGGTCAATGCTTATAGGCAGGGAAGTGAGGATGCGTATGAGAGCCTAACTGAGCGAGAAAGAGAGATTCTTATTCTTCTGGCTAAGGGTCATACTAATAACGAAATCGCCCCCATTTTAAATATAAGCCCAAAGACGGTTGATTATCATCGATCAAATCTCATGAAAAAATTAAAGCTTCATAGTAAAGTTGAATTGACCAAGTATGCCTTAAAAAGAGGTCTTATCCAGTCATAGGCATAGTCTTACCAAGGTGTTTACCCAGGGTGCTTTTTAGGTGATTACTGTAATTTATCATTACATTCACCTGATACCAGCATCCTGTTTTTTTATATACAATGAACGAGGAATTGTGAAATTGAGTATAAGGAGTGATGTTCACGTTTTTCCTCATACTTCAAGATTCTTATTAAATAATGGTAAGGAGGTCAGGATATGCCCGAAGATAGCAAACTAAAAAAATATGGTATGGTAATCGATTTAAGGAAATGTGTGGGATGTATGTCGTGCTCAGTATCCTGCAAAATGGAGAACGGAGTCTCCTTTGGCGTTTTTAGATCATGGGTTAACATGACTGAAAAAGGAGATTACCCAACGGTAAAGAGGTATTATCAACCAAGGCTCTGTAATCATTGCGAAAATGCTCCTTGTGTAGAAGTCTGTCCTGTGAAAGCTTCTTATAAGCGTGAGGATGGAATGGTACTCCTTGATAAGAAGAAATGCATTGGCTGTGGTTACTGTGTAGCCTCTTGTCCTTATAATGCTCGTTATATGAGTAAAACCCAAAAAGTTGCTGACAAATGTACGTTCTGTGATCATCGAGTAGATAACGGCGGTGAACCGGCATGTGTTAAAAACTGTATGGGTAAAGCACGATTTTTTGGGGATTTAAATGATCCTAATAGTAAGATAGCTCAGCTAGTTTCTAATAACCCTGTTCAAGTTATTAAGCCGGGACAAGGGACTAAGCCTCAAGTATTCTATATTGCGGCTGACTTTAATCAACAGCCTAAGTAAGGAGGGGAAATCAATTGACGGTTAATGATATGTATACATTTATGAATGAAACGAATTGGGAAGCATTTGTTCCATTATATTTCTTCCTAATAAGCATTAGTGCGGGCAGTTTAATGATAAGTTCTTTGAGTACAGTATTTGGGATGAAGCAATATGACGCAATTGTTCGTCCTGCAGCATTTACTTCCTTAATTTCCCTTGCACTTGCACCCTTGTTCTTAATTATAGACTTGGGACAGCCATTGCGCTTCTTGTATGTCATCAATCCGTTTAATTTTAATGTTCAGTCACCTATGTCTTGGGGAGGCTGGCTTCTGATTTTGTACGGAATTACCCTAGTCTTATTTGCTAAGAGATTCATTACTGGTTCTTCTCCATCGCAATCCGTTGCAGAGACTGCTGCAACAGCGAGTGGAAACAATAAGATTCTAAGCAGCATAGTCTTTGTTCTTGCTTTATTGTTGAGTGCATACCCAGGTTTCGAATTGGGTGTAATTAAGGCTAAAGCGTTATGGAATACACAGTTACTCCCTATCTACTTCATAACCACAAGTCTCCTCGCTGGATTAGGTATTCTGTTACTCGTAACTCAATTTACCGGTAAGAAAGAATTAAGTGATAAATTCATTTCCTCCGTTAAAACATTAACCCTTAGTTTAATTGCAATTAGCCTTGTGTGGATTATCTCAAGGAGCTTGATACTAACAACTTCTGGACTCGAATCACAATTCGCGGCCCAAACCCTTTGGAAATCGGGATGGTTTGTTGGAGGAGAGTTGATATTAGGCTTGCTTGCACCTCTGGCCCTTCTGATCTTTGGAAATGTTAGCAAAAATCGATCCGTACTAACCCTAGTAGCTGTATTATTGTTAATCGGAGCATTTTCCATGAGATATTCCATAGTGTTTGCTGGTCTCGCTGCAGTCATGCCGTAAAGTCATTCCTAGGGATGAATTAAAGAATTAGTCGAGGAGGTATACTATGTCTAGCAAAAATAATTCCTTTTCTCTTTCAAGAAGGAATTTTTTAAAGATTTCTGCCGCAGTTACAGCTACGGCAGGAATGGGTTTTGGCGCAAATATGCTGAACATAAAAGAAGTTTCAGCAGAGGAATCAGAGAAACTGGCAAATAGCTTGGGTAATGTAGAAGTAAAGTATACCGCAGATGTAATGTGCCCAAGTGAGTGCGGAATGGAAATGTGGGTTAAGGATGGTCGGATCATTAAGATCTACGGAAACGAAAGCTGTCCTTTTAACGATGGTGCTTGTTGTGCTAAAGGTGCATCAGGTATGCAATTGGTATATTCACCTGACCGTAATAAGTACCCTCTGATTAGAGAAGGGGAACGGGGAGAAGGGAAGTTTAGACGGGCGACCTGGGAAGAAGCTATTGACTATATTGGCAAAAAATTAGTGGACATCAAGAAAACCTACGGTCCGGAGTCAGTCATCATGGACGCTGGGGATGTTACGGACAGAGATCAATATTATAGGCTATTTCATGCCTTTGGAACACCGAACTGTGTAGAACATGGTTCAATCTGTGATACCCCACGTCGCCACGGACCTAAGTTAATGCTAGGCGGTAAGAGGATTGAACCAGATGTTATGCGTCCAGTCCTCGTCAGACAGCCGGATGGCAGTCTGAAAAAGGACTACACCTATTATTCTAAGCTTATTATTTATGTCGGTTGGAACCCATTTGTAGCAACACGTATTAATTACGAGAGTAGAGGAACAGTGGGTGCCAAAGTAGAAAATGGCTGCAAGGTTATCGTAGTCGATCCAGCCCATACCAATACTGCTTCCCAAGCTGACCAATGGTTGCCTATTAGACCGGGTACGGACGGTGATCTTTTTGCAGCAATGCTAAGATATATCTTAGAAAACGACAATCAAAGTAATCCTTTTAAAAAATATATTGATTGGAGTTTCAAAGATCTTTGTGTCGGTTGGGATGAGTTTGACGCTGAATTTAAATCTTGGTGGGGAAAAACTGATCCTATCAATGGTAAGTCTTACTTCAGTCTAGAGTGGGCAGCGGATAGAACCGGGCTCTCTAAAGAACAGATCGCTGAAGTAGCTCACGAATTTGGGATCACTAAGCCAGCAGCTCTGGTCTGGGGCATGCAAAGCCCAGGGCATCATTTCAATGGCTATCCAGCATCTATTATAGGAACGGCTCTTAATATTATCACTGGAAATATTGATGTACCGGGTGGTGCCATTGATACTGAACTAGTTAAGTGTGACAAGGGTGGAGACGCTAAAGGGTCTAACTTTAAAAAGAAGAAAGTAAAACGTGCTGTAGAGGGTATAGAAGTAGAAGGTGAAGTAGAACACCTGCACATGGATTGGTATGGAGATTGGCCCGCAGCATGGGATGATGTTGTAGGAGACTATCCAAGAAGATTTAGAGAAGGGGTTACTCTAAATTATGGGCCACTTAAGGGGCATAAATATCCTATTAAAGGATTTATGATCCGAACTGGTAATCCAGTTATGACAGGTGGGAATACTAAGGACTGGATTGATGCTCTGAATGCAAAGGATTCCAGTGGGAACTACAAAGTGGAACTCGTCGTAAACATTGATACGCTCTATTTGGAAACAGGTATGTATGCGGATGTCATTCTACCAGAAGCAAGTTATGCTGAGCGGATGAGTCTCTCTGACGTCTATCCATCGCATCAAGTTCTCTGGTTAAGAGATCGGGTTATAAATCCCCTCCATGAGAGTAAATGTCCGACGGACATTATGAATATGCTTGCTAAGAAATTAAGTGACCTCGGAGATACGGATTTTAAGGCAAGCGACTTCTGGGATAAGTATAAGAGCGAAGAAGATTTCGTGAATGAAATGCTGGCACCTGCTCCAGGTCGAAACCATGCAGGAGAACCTGTACCCTATCCTCATCTTCCCTTGGGATATAAACTTCAGGGGACACCAGATTCACTGGATGCAGGTCGGGTCACCATTGATCATGAGAAGAAAGTTGTAAAAGGCGAACTTGTAACCGTTGACTGGATGCGCAAGAACAAAGGGGTCGCTGTTTGGCCCATGAGTTGGAACCGCTTTAAGGTATTTGATAAAGAAGCAGGTAAGTATGTAGCGAGCAAGGCTGTAGCCAAGACTAACTCTAAATTGTTCGAATTCACGTTTAGTGGTTATGAAAAATACAACAAGCTCATCAGCGAAACGAGTATAATTCCACGCGGATTAAAAGAAATTGGGTATGATAAATATCCTAATACCTTTTACTGGTTTGAAACAAAGTGGAATCCTTATACAAATATGGAATATGCCAAGTATAAGGATGAGTATCCGTTCCAGCTAATTTGCGGTCGTGTCCACCATGCAATGACAGGAACCCAAATGGTACCTTGGTTGTCTGAGACTCCGGTAGAAGGAACATGGATGCCTCTGAATAACTCGTTTAAGCATAAGATTATTGATATGAATGCTAAAGGCGAATTAGAGGAAGTTGAAAAAGAATTTAAGACTGGGACGTTCTGTGTTGGTACGATTGCCATTAACGCTAGTGATGCTAAATCATTGGGTCTAAAAACGGGAGATTTAGCCATTTTGGAGAATCCTCTCGGTGCACAAGAAAAAGGTAAGGTTTATGTTACAGAGGGAATGAGACCAGGTACAATTAAACTCGGATTCGGTACGGGTGGTCGTTTCTCTCCTGGAATAGGTCCAACTTCTAAGAATAAGGATTATACGCCCAACCACAGTGGTTTAGTTGATCCAAATGCTCATAGCCCGATTATGGGTATGCCCTGTTATGCGGATATGATCATCAAGGTTAAAAAAGTATAAAATAATATTCTCTATGAGCCAGGGCGCTCGCCCTGGCTCCATTATTCTCTAGAAAAGAATGGAGGCTTGATTAGTGGAAATCGAAGAGCTAAAACAGGTCCTTGCTACGCAACAGGAACTTTATCGCTTCCTGAGCAACATTATTACTCTAGGGCCCAAAAAGGAACTGCTGGACCACTTTCGAGTCGTTTATAGTGAATTGCTCAAAGAAGAAGCAGACGATGATAATTTAGTCAAGGGTATCATTACGATTCAAAAAGCACTCATTGAAAAAAACCTTGCTTCTTGTGAAGCTGTTTTAAATAGAGAATATACAAGGCTGTTTATTGGTCCAGGAAAACCCCCTGTAAGCCCATACGCCTCAATTTATATAAGTGATGAACCTAAGCCGAAACTTATGGATGAAAGTACAATCGAAGTTCGTAAGCAATATCTCGATAACAATATTGTGATGGCAAATATGAATTCTGTGCCAGATGACTTTTTAGGTGCAGAACTTGAGTATATCTACTACCTAACGGTGAAGTCTTTAGAATCAATCGAGAAATCGGAGTCTGAAGAATTTGGAGCTCTTCTTCAGAAGCAGAAGAGCTTCATTAAGAATCATCTAATGACATGGATTGCTAAATTTGTACAGAATCTACTTGATTCTACAACAGAAGATTTCTTTAGAGGGTTTGCTTTGCTTTTGATCGGTTTAGTAGAATCACATTTGTTAATTCTTCAAGAATCTGCTGAGGTGTATAGTTCGGCACATTGATCATGCTTTTCCTTCTCCTAATATAATGCCTCTTGCATATATGTGAGAGGCACTAAAAATATCTAACGAAGACTATTCATCTAATTTTAATTTAAAGTGAGTATAGTTAATTTCCTTCACTTTATGTAATTTTGCCAAAAGGAGGATATACGTGATGATTACCTTTGGTTTTGTCACTCCTACAACAGCGGTTGTAATTTTAGTTATTGCTTTAATAATCTTTGGGCCAGGAAAATTGCCCGATTTAGGGCGCTCTCTGGGGAAAAGTATTAAAGAATTTAAGAGTGCTACCGATACTACTGATATCATTGATGTGAAAGAGCCAAGACAAACTGAAAAGACAGGTCATTCGTAAATATTAAACAAATAACCAATAGCACCAGCGTCCTCGTTGATAGGAAGCTGGTGCTATTGTCATGGTGGTAAAAGACGAACGCTTATTCGATCGGGTAAGCATTGATATCCTTTAGACAAATTTATGTAAAAAGACTATAAGCTGTAGAGTATGTAAATCTTAGTTCTTATTTCTCCATTTGGGCTGCAAACAGCCTTGCTGTGTTTCCTGTGATATAATAGACCCAATTCTATAGAGAGATGGTGAAAAAGTGGAGGATTGTTCTGCTATCGAAATCCAACCAGTAAAGTTTGACTTTGGGCATAGTTGCCCAGAGTGCGGAGATAAGGGCAAACCAATGAAAATCATTACTTTGAAAAGCCTGTTAGTACCAAGTGCATTAGCTAATTTAGAACCCTTAGCTTCTTATAAAATGTGTACTAACAAAGCTTGTTCTGTAATTTATTTTAGCGAAAACCTACAGATGTTTGTAACAACAGACATTAAAGTCGAAGTATTCACAAAAAGCAATGAGGAAGACTGTCCAGTTTGTTACTGTTTCGGATGGACTAAGAAAAGGGTGATACAAGAACTTGAGGAAACTGGCAGAACTACCGCTTTAGAGGAAATAACCTCACATACAAAGGCTGGTCGTTGTGGCTGCGAGGTAAATAACCCAGAAGGTTCTTGTTGCATCGGTAATATAAAACGTCTTTTGGAGTTGCGACAACAGGAGGGCTAATTCATGTTTAACGCATATCTTGTTTATTCTCGCCGGTTTAGCCGAAATAGGGGAAGGTTACTTGGTGTGGCTTTTGTCTAAGGGAAGCACGACCCCTTTGGTATGAAATTTAGGGGGATTAATCCTAGTTCTTTACGGTATAATCCCAACAATGCAGGATCTCCTAGCTTGTAAGAGTTTACGCGGCCTACGGAGGAGTTTTCAAATATTAGCCGTTTGGTGGGGGTGGGGAGTCGGTAAGAAAATTCCCGATACATACGATTGGATAGGAGCTTCCATTTGTCTGGTTGTTGTCTCCATAATGTTATGGGCTCCACGAAGCGGGGGTTTCTTAGGGGAAGTTTGGACTGCACACGAAATCTACTACCTCAGTAAAAAAAAACGTTGCAACCATCGTTGCAACCCGATCCAAAAATTGCAGTACGATTCAGTACATGGCTAAAGTTAACAACCGTATAAACCACTATATGACCGCATATCAAGATCCATTAGGATAGCCCAGGATACCTTTTAACTCACTCGTAATGAGCAGGTCGTCGGTTCGATTCCGACCATTGGCTCCACTGGAACCTTACTCCCGCAAGTGATTGCGGGATTTTGTGTTTTTGGGGGATAAGCTGATTTTAACGAATCGTCGCCAAATCGTCGCCCAAATGTACATGTCGCTACTATTTAAGACCAAAAAATACATCCTCCAAAGGCTTTTTGGGGGATGTATTTTTATTCGTTCTAATGAATATTCAATTGCTGTTTTTGAGGGTGTATATTTATACAATACGTATATTTTAAGCAAGATTCCTCCTTGGAAAGGCGATAACCTTCGCGCTTGGAGCGGGCTCCGGATCTGGTTTTTTCGCCACAGGTTGTAACGCATTTTCGATAGCATTCGCTGCTTCATCCTTCATGCTTGCATAAACATGCCCATATAGGCGGTGAGGGGTCGCCGGATCAGCGTGGCCCGCTCGTCGTGCGATCTCAATATCCGGTATCTTATTGGCTATCATAATTGTAATGTTCGTATGGCGTAAATCGTGAAAGCGTATCTTAGGGAGATTATGCTTTTTAAGAAACTTTTGGAACCAACTTGTGATGGTATCCGGAAACATAGGCTTCCCATCATCCTGGCAAAACACTAAGTCATTATCGATGTAATCCGTTTGTAGGTCGTCCTTTAGTTTTTGCTGGTTTGCTTGATGGATCTTTAGTGAGTCAATAACCGACTCTGGAACCTTAATATCGCGCTTCCCTTTTTTACTCTTAGTCCCCTTGATGAAGATGCCTCTTTGCTTTGTATATTGTACTGTTTGCCTTATCTTGAGAACACAGTTATCCCAGTCGATGTCCTGCCACCTTAGGCCAATGGTTTCACCACGGCGTGTTCCTCCATAAACTGCAATTGAGATCATGGCATATTTATCAATCGGTTCATTACTCGCACACTTCAACATGGTAACCGCTTGCTCCGGTTCGTAGTAAGACGCTGTATCGGAATCTGGCCGCTTTGGGATCTCCACAAAATCAGCAGGGTTCTCACGAATCATCTTCCATTTCACGGCTGTCTTTAAAGCTTTATGGAGTATGCAGTGATGCTTAAAGATGGTTGCTTCTGATAATCCACCGGTCTTTCCGTCTTTTCTGCTTTCGCCTCTTAAATAGTTATAATACCTTTGAATGTGCAGGGGCTGAAGCTGATCTAAGAGATTTGAGCCAAGTTGTGGCTTTGTGTGTAACCTAAACATGCAGTCATAAAACTCATATGTTCTGTCACTGAGTTTTTGTAAGCCGTAATCCTTTAGCCAAACGTCCAGGTACTCGCTAAACGTTAAGGAGGACGGAGGAATGTAGTTTCCGTTTCGATATTCCAGGAGTATCCGGTCCGCTTCTTCTTGGGCTTTTCGTTTATTTGTGATTTCCGTCGGGATATATTCCCTGTCCCTTTCCCCGTCAGCATTACGCCCTTTGTCTATGACGATAGTGTAACGGTCCTTTGAGCGTTTCTCGACATGTGCTCTCATTTTGACTTCTCCCATTGTTGCCGGGGCTCTAAAAACAAAAGCCCCACACTTCTTCCCGAAGGAAAAAATGTGGGGCTCTGATGGCCCTCTTAGAAATATGGCGCTCTGGGTCTCTCGCCGATCGCGATCCGGCACTGGTCCTCTGGCGCTCTTAGGATAAGAATAACGATTAAGTATAAAGATGTCAAGGCTTAACTATTAGAGTCAACAATGAAGAATAGAAATATATTGGATGCATTTCTTACTGAAAGTAAAATTGAGTATAGGATCCCAAATAACCATAAGGCAACTGCAAATATAAAGAGATTAATATAAATAGGTGTAAGTATCTTTACAAAGAAAAACAAAAGAATAGAGTAAAGTAAAATAGTTAATTGCAAGATGATGGCCCATGAGAAATAACAAACAAACTGTGTTAGTTCATTGTTCTTCCCGTCAGACAATGGGGTAGATCTCATTTTCAAAATAACGGGGGATTGGGAGCTCGAGAGTATAGTAACACTGGTAACGTTAAATCCAGCTAAAACTGATAGTATGGTTAATATCGTCCCGAATAAGCCTTCAAAGAACTTTGTTAAATTTGCAAATGAGAAATTCGCATAACTAATTATTATCAAGAGAAAGAGCGTTGCCGAAATTGAGCACAAAAAATCAAACCATTTCTCATGAGAAGTGGATATCTTCCAGTAAGTCCTAAATACTCTTAAAGCCTCTTTGTGGACTAATTTGGCTATGAGTTTTAATGCTCTAGACACGTTAACGCACCTCGCTTTTTAATCGATGGTGGCTCTTTCTTGAATAATTACTTTCATTTCCTCGATCATCATGTTTCTCGTTACGGCATCTAGGTTGTATTTTTCTTGGAATCCGTCTAGGGTAATTATACTACGGTGA
Source organism: Desulfosporosinus sp. (assembly GCA_003513495.1). Classification (GTDB taxonomy): domain Bacteria; phylum Bacillota; class Desulfitobacteriia; order Desulfitobacteriales; family Desulfitobacteriaceae; genus Desulfosporosinus. The sequence goes on along the minus strand of DOPM01000034.1, from coordinate 20,077 downwards.
CCCGCAACTGTCCCCTCCGCTCTTGCCGAAACAATCACTTTTCTATCTCCAATAAAGGGATGAATTAAATCTTTAACAGCCCCGATATTAAGGCCACCATGCTTACCTCTTTTTCCAGTTAATCTAAGAGTAACATATTCAGTATCTGTATCGCCTATATCAGCTTGCAAATTATTAAATACTTGCGCTTGGCCTTCAATAATGTTTTTAGTCCTTACACGTATTTGTATAGCTGATAATTTTGGCATTTTCTTGATTTGTTCAACAAAACCATCTTGAATTAATTTCTCAAATGACACTTCTCGGACCGCATCTGTCATTTCTGAAAAATATCGACTAAAATTACTAACTCCGAAATCACAATGTGGAAAATGCTCTAATAGGCAATATCCATCTTTTTTACGAATTACAAAATGTACCTCTTGATTTACACCCTCAGTTGGTTTCTTCCACTTTTTACGTTCTTTTCTTGCCTGATCTAGGAGGTTTCTGGTTTCGCCATAGTAAGCACCTTTAAAGGCTCCCCAGATATAAAGATCATCCTTATTATAGAAGTCTAAATATAAGAACCATTTGTTTTCTAGGTCGTCATAATTACTTGCGGTAGAAAGATTTTCTAGTATTTCAATAAATTTGGCAGAATCCCAAGCAACCCTCATTTTTAGGCTACCCTCTTCTGGGTGAAAGTATAGTTGAAGTTGGTAAGCCTTTACAGAATGTTTAGACATCAGTTTTCTCCTCTCATTTTACCATTGGCCTTAGACATAGTTTGTTGATCTACCTATCTCCCATACCCAGCCGCTGTCTCCCTGGCGCACAGAGCTGCCATACTGAATGGCATACACGTTAAGAGATATTTCCCCCACATCCGCTTTGTCTCGATCCGGAATGGGTACCCCATGACTTCAAGATCTTCCTCGCGTTTATTGGGCTTTGTGTAATAACGTACTAAAAATTCTCTAAAAGCCTCTCGATCTAAGTGGATGCTTGGTGAATGGTACTCCCAATCCAAGCGGCCGAGGTTCGGATCTACGAGCGCAAAGAGCCCAGGGAGAAAATCGGTGCCAGCCAAACGCCTGGCTGCTGCTTCGATGCTAACGCCAAAATACGTCGAAATCTTCTGAATCAGAAATGTAAGGCTATCTGGATATTTCCTTACCAAGCCTAAGACGTGCCAGGCTGGCATTAGCAATGCGGCCGCAAAGTTATTAGCTTCCTCTTTCTCGCGATCCGGTTCACTTGATCCTGGCTGGAGATTTCCGTGTTGATGGTCCATGACTAAGTGGCCAAATTCATGAGCAATCCCGAAACGTTTCTTATGTTCTGAGTGGTAACGGTTTACTAAAATTAGGGCAATCCAATCTGAGCAGGTAAGTTGAGCGGTTATTTCTTTTGGAACGTTATCGCATTCTTCGATAACTACATCAATGTCTAGCTTGGTATCGATGGCCAGCGCAACTCGTTTAAGGTCAAGCGGGAAGTCTTCGTGTAGTAAATAACTTTGGAAAAAGGATCGTGCCATCATTTCACCGTCATTCCACATCGCGTCTCCACCTTGCTGTCATAAATTTTAGGATTTATGTAACGATTCGTGGTAAATATGAGTTATTACGGTTGTTTTGTCGAAACCTCTGGAAACAGCAACAACTACCTTATGAGGTAGTTGTTTTTTTATGGTTGGTATATTTATTTTTTTTCGTTTTTAGCATCGCGTTCTGCCCTTCTACGCTTAACCGCTTCACGGTCAAGTTCTCGCAGTCGTTCAAGCTGGAATTCGAGAAAGGTGAGGCTTTCTTCGCTTAGTTCGCCTATTTTCTTTTGGAACGTCCGGATCCGCTCGGGAGGCGTGGGCTGGATTTCGTCGTCTGGATCATCTTCAGCTGAAAGGGGATTGGGGTCAGCGGTTCGGCCAAGGAGGTAGTCTGTAGAGACATTAAAAAAATCTGCAAACATTTTGATTGTATCTGTATCTGGAGTTCTCTGTCCAGTTTCATACATCGCTATAGTGCTGGGAGAGACGTTTAACATTTTAGCCAATTCACGTTGGCTAAGTGCTTTATTCGAGCGCAGAGCCTTAAGAACATCCTGCAATTCCATTACAATTCCTCCCAAATGATTCTATATTTAGAATATCACATAGTGTGAAGTTTAAAAACGTATGCTCACGTAAAGTGAAAATATTTTAATTGAAGCCTTGACATACTCACGTAACGTGAAGTAAAATAACATTAATCTAGCTCACATATCGTGATCAAAGGAAGTGTCTAAAGATATGGCAAAATCATTAAGCCAACTAAGAAGCGAAAAGGATAAGACCCAGAGGGAAGTCGCTGAAGACCTAAAGGTAGGCGTTAGCACTATCGCAATGTATGAAACCGGACAGAGAACGCCAAGCTTACAAACGGCCAAAAGACTTGCGAGATATTTCGGAGTAAGTGTTGAGGACATTTTTTTTGGGAATGGTGCTCACAATTTGAGAGCAAATAGTGATTCTAAGGAAGTTTCTTAACTATAGCTGTTCCCCAAGCGCAATTAAGGATACCTGGAAGATCTAATTTTCATCATGGAGGGCGAACATCATGACAATTAAAGGCAAGCATCCAGTTAGAAAGTGTCCGTTTCTTCAGCCACTCATCGGAGGAAAGAATGGCACGATGATCCATTTATACCAGGATTGTATGCGCGACAAATGCCAAATATGGGACGGAGAAAACTGCAGTTTGCACCACGAAAGGAGATGAGGCCCGATGAACCAGATCCGCTGCCCGTATTGTGGCCGAAAACTTGCCGAATTTAGTTTGCGCGGATCTTTGGTCTTCAAGACAAAGTGTCCGAAGTGTAATCACATGGTAGAGATCCAAGTGAAAGGAGATTAGATATGGAAGAAGTGGGGAGAGAAGAGAGTTTAGTGAAGGCCGTAATGCTTTATCCCAATGAGGTAGCTGAACTCATGAAGGTAAGCCGGTGGACAGTGTACGAACTTGTGAAGCGAAAAAAGCTGCCAGCTACCAAAATTGGCCGTGGCATTCGGATCCCAACTAGAGCAGTCATGGAATTCATTAACTCGGGTGGGACGGATGTTCTGACTGGCAAGGAGGCTTGAGGTAATGGCTAAAAGCATGTACCAAAAGAAATACCTGGAAGTTGAGGCCATCGTCGAAAAAACCAAGAACGGATGGAAGATAGACTTTAAAAAGCTCGGGGATCTGGCAAATGGGCATAGAGCATTCATGGAAGCGGTCCGACGCTGTTACAAGGAAAATGAAGGGATGTCCTGGCTTTACGGCATTAAAGTTTTTAGTTGGGAGAAAAAGCCTGGTGCCGGTGGTTTTAAGCCATGGTTAGGAGTAGCCTTTCGTACTGCTAATAGCGTGTCATATTTTGCATGTTGTCCGGATGGGGTAGAGAGCAACTTTATTGTTGAGGCTCACTACAATGAAGATTTCGTGGCACAGATGGCTGAAATACTTTAGGGGATAAAATCCCCGCATTTTTTTAAAGTCTTTTGGGACGAGCGCAAACATGTCCCCAATCTATGAGTATGTTAGTCCAGCACATAATAGACCAACGCGGACGAAAAGCAGGAAGGAGATTCTTCCAATCAAAGAGGGGGTGTTGAATTGTTCAGAAAAATCCTCGAATCAAAACTGGGTCCCATGACCAACACTCAATTCGCGGAGGTCATGGACCTTGCCACTACGGACATACGAGTCAACCGCGTCAACTTCGGCATGGGGACAAGCTTGAGTCAGGCGGTTGAGATCGCGGCCAGATGCTTTGCTGCCCTGGGCCGTGGGAAGGTAGCTTAAATGAGAGGGGTGGGTGAAAAAATTTCTTAATCGGCTTTTTTATCGGAATTGCTGTTTTTAAGTTCTTCGATTACTGCTACCGCACACATAAAAGCAAACAGTGAAAGGGTAAACAAAATGCCGGCGGATAAAATTACGGACACAGACAAGAAAGACCCCGCTGGAATGTAGCTACTAACGATTATCAGCAATATGGCAGAGGGAAAGCAAAAATAAAACTGCCGTTTAACCTTATCGACATACTTCCTTGATGTATCAGAATGAGTAATTTCTTGATCTCCTTTAAAAACATATTGCAGCCATTTGACAAGGTAAGTCGCAATGATGCCGGAGAGAACTCCAATGACCATATCGTTCAATGATTTTGCTCCTTTCGCGGAATTATTTGTGCAAGTCTCTTTCGACAGAGGGAGAGTAAAACCCTGTAAATCTACATCAAGGAGGTGATGGCGTGTCGTATGAAATCGTCCAGAAGCGCGGTTATGTCGAGCTCTGGATTGACGGTAAATTCGCCGGAAGCTTTGACTCTGAGGAGGAGGCCAAGGCAGAAGTGAATGCTGCTTAAAAATGTGAGAGGTGGACGGAAAAATTGAAAGAGAAAACTGAGAACCCCAAGCTAGTTTATGAATTTGAAGGAGGGCCTTGCGCCCTGTTCTGGGAAAATCCATCACTTTTTGGACCAGAATATAAGGATGAGGGAATGAAATCCATTGTCCTTGAAGCATGTAAAAACCATTCAATATTCCACGAACATAAAATCATCCCGACAATAGCAGCTGTTGTATGGGAAAAGATGCATTTATACAAATCATGCGAGGAGTGCGACGAATGCAGCGAGGATAATTGCCCAAAGTCGGAAGAAGTTGTTGGAGAGAAGGGCTCAGGGATGCAATTAGTTGAAACTTTGGAGGGCTGGTTTATCGATATAGGGAAATGCACGCCAAGCGTCAAGGTAATTGAAATTGATATAGCCAAGGAAGGAAAGCTTATGCCATGCGCCCCGGACGTTTGCCAAGAGTGCGGCGTGGACCACAAACCAGATATGCCACACAAAGCGCAAAGCCTTTACTATCAGTACAAATTCTATAAAGAACACGGACGTTGGCCCACGTGGGAAGATGCCCTGACGCACTGTACACCAGAAATGCAAGCCTGGTGGCGGAAAGAGCTCAGGGAGCGGGGAGTCAAACTATAAGGGAGGGGTACCCGATGGTAAAGCAAGCAATCAAAACCTGTATATGCGGACATGCTTTAAGCTTTCCTGAAGGGGAAGTCAAATATATTTGCCGTTGTGGAGCGGTTTGGAATCTCGGCGAAGAAGGTTATTGGCTTACTGAAACAACCTTTGCCCCAAAAAGCACAAAGCCAGCAAAGATACTTTCGCGGGAAAAGAAGTATTCGACTTATCCGAGGTCTAAGCGCAAACGAAAGAAGGGGAGAAGATGATCGGGCGGATCAAGAAGGCACTTTGTCGTCGGTTGCTCAAAATAGATTGGGTAAAGCTCGAAGTTGAAGCCTATAAATTGGTCCAGGAAAAGAAGCGTCATCACGAACATTGGTCAAAGATCATGCAGAGCGGTAATACGGTTCGCGCCAATGAAAAAATCATAGTTGATTATTCAGATGGTCGTATATTAGGGCAAAGGCCTGTTACCCCACTGTTTATAGACTCTACAAATTGGGGTTCCTCAAGAAATTCCGATTCACGTACTAATGGGCCCTGCGAAGCGGAACAAGCCTAAACTGGCGAAATGGAGGGATGAACAATTAAGCAAGGCAAGAACCCTACTCGAAGGCAAAAAATCCATCTTAAACAGTTAGGTCTTAACCCGGCAAATTGGTTTATTACAAAAGATTGTCCTGACTGTCTAGAGATTGTACACCGTATTTCAGGTAAGTACAGAACGTATAGGAGGAAACAAATTGGATAAATACGAGCTCGAAGTTATTAACGCGCTGCAGAAACTAAACATACCTGCTCACATTAGAGGCTATGAGTTTATAAAATCTGCGATGAACCATCTTCGTAAAAACCCACAGTTACTCTACAGGTTAACAACTGAGTTATATCCAGAAGTTGCAAAAGAACATGGATCCTCACCAAGCAGAGTCGAGAGAGGTATTCGTACGGCAATTGACCCAATCGGAGCAATTGGAGTAAAGGATGAAACTGTTTTTCAGGTGCTTAGGAGAAGCGGCCCTTTTACAAATGGTGAATTCCTGGCGACATTGAGAGAGGCAATAAATGTGAAGATGGCGGTTGAAGGTGGTGCCAAGAAGTTTGGATCGTAAAGCCTGGTTCATCGACTTTGCCAAAATTGCCGGGAGGAAGAACCTCCAAGCATACGCTATCGGACTTATCAGGAGCATTATATGCTGTAATGCCGACATAACCACTCAGCTAAATGAGATCCGTAATGTCATTGAATCCATGTGTGCAGCTCTTAATGATGAATCATTACCATGGGAAGTTCCGGACACGAAAAAAGCTTCCGCGCCAACGGAAGCCAAGACAGAAACATTTCAAGTTAATTGTACCATAACCTTTTCTGGAATTGAATTCTTGATGGGATGTGGAGTGAAATGATCCAAATCTTAGATGTTGTCAAATGTGCTCATTGTGGCAAGAAACGGCCACCAAAGGACATGAAGATTGGAACTGTATGCACACTGATACGCAAGTGGATCGAAAAGAAACAGAGGTATCAGAACTTCGCAGCTAAGCAAAAGAATTGGTACTGCAGGGATGGCTGCCATCCGGATGACAGATATGATGACGATGATCTGAAGGGTGGCGGCAGCTGATGGGCGCAAAGAAGCAATATGGAGACTCTGATTCCTACGAGCGGAAACTTGAACGAGTCATGGAGCGGATCGGAGTCAAGGAGTTCACTTACAACTTTGATCGATTCGGCTGTTGGGTCGAATTCCGGTACCAGAATGAGCTTTACCGCTTCGAACACAGCATAGATAAGGCAAAGGCTAAAGGAATTAATCTTCGATATGGTTCAGATGCATTTGCACAAGTCGTATTAGCTCTAGAGGATCTTGCCCGAATGGTCGAACGGGGGATCTATGAACTGGGTACCTGGGTAGCAGGGATGAAGTTTCTCCCGCCTCCAGTAGAGATCCCGAACTTTATTAGATTTTTAGGTTTCGAGCAAATACCTAACGGCCAGGAGGACATTAAGGAGCGGTTTCGACAGTTAGCCAAAACGATGCATCCGGACGTAGGCGGGACGGAAGAAGACTTCATCAAGCTTAAGGATGCCTCAGAAAAGGCAATGAAATATTTTGAGAGGTGAGATAACGTTGCAGGCAAAAGCAATTGAAAAGATACGGTCTGAAATGACTCAAAATACAGCTAACTCCTACATTCAAGTGGTCGGTGGATATCTGCTGCAGCATTTAGAATTACATCCCCAGGGTGCAGAGAAGATTCTGGCCATAGACAAAACCATTGCTAAAAGCCTTGAGGAAATGCGAAAGGAGGCCTCTAAAAAGAAGGTCGGTAATTGCGCTGTGCTCACCGATCAGGAAGGGTTTACTGTTGTCCTTAAATATTATGGGATTGAAGCGGCCGCTCCAGGTCCCGCCTCAAATATCCCTCCACAAAGCATTCCAAAGGAAGCGGCCGTAAATCCAACCGCTCCATCTGCACCAACAGCCACAAAGCCTGTCGAAGACTTTGATATCAAGCTTGAGGACTTGCTGTCATAGGAGGTATTTGATGTTTACTGAATATATGGACCATTTTCCAGAAGGGTTAAGCCCTGACATCTTACGATATGCCACCGAAATGGTATTTTTGCATAGCCGTTATATCTTTACCCGGCGGCAAGGGAAGCAGCAGTACGGTTATTGCACTCATTGTAAGCAGGTATTTAAGACAGATGGTTACTCTCATAATTCATCAAAAACATGCCCAGAATGCAATAGCACATGTACCGTCAAAGCAAGCGGTCTTGGACGCAAGAAATTGATTGATGAGGCGTATTTTGTCTACTACGAAAAATCTACTAAAGATCCAGGAGTTATTATTGCCCGGGGAGTCTATGCTGTTCGTGATTATTCAGAGAATTATTACTGTGTCCAAACTCTCTGCGTAGAACGAACCAGGTATATCTTCACCATGGGTAAGTGCTTGATGTTCGAGCGGTACGGCTATTATTCAATGGCAAAAACAATGCAATTTGGGACGTTTGATTTACGAAAATCTGTGCATTCCTTATTTGGACAATACAACGCTGACAATAAGAGATTTATAGCCACTAAATATTCCAGGGAAAGTATCAGTGAAGCGGTAAAGGATACACCCTTTAGTTGGAGCGGATGGGAGTTATATCACCATCAGGATATGGTCAAATTCTTTGATCTTTATTCAAAGTATCCAAGCATTGAATATCTTACTAAGTTGGGATTTGAAGACGTTGTTAAAGCAAAGCTGGCTGGTGAAATGACCTATAGCACCATCAACTGGCGAGGCAAGAACTTATTCAAAGTATTAAGACTTTCGAAAAAAGAGTTCAATGAAATTAAGGCGTCTAAGGTTTCACTTGACCCATTATTTCTAAAGCTCATGCAATTGTCTAGAAAGGACGGATCTAATCTTTCGCCTACCGAGATACATGCTCTACGAAAGCAACAATTTCACCTTAACGACTTACTAATCACATTGAAACATACTTCCCTTAGGAGATCCTTTAATTACCTTAATGGCCAGCTTGAAAAACATAGCAAGCGCTTTACCAACTTTTACAATGCGTTAACTACATGGAGAGATTATATTGCGGATTGTATCGCGCTTGAAATGGACCTCAAAGAAGAAATGGTGCTTTTCCCAAGGAATCTATATACGGCCCATCAGAACACCATAAAGCAAATTAAGCTCAACGAGGATAAAGCTCTGAACGTAAAAATAAAGTTAAGAGCACCGCATCTGAAAAACTATTATTTTGAGCACTCAGGTTTATTCATACGAGCTGCTGAAAGCACCGGGGAGCTTATCAATGAAGGCAAGGAACAACATCATTGTGTTGGAAATTACGGCGCTCGATATGCGAAAGGTGAAGTTGATATTCTGTTTATCCGGAAAATAGATGAGCCAGACAAACCGTATTTTACGGTGGAAATTAGAAATAAAGTGATCTGGCAGGCTCGCGGAAAGAACAATTGCTCATATCCGCCATGCGGCGACGTTGATCAATTTATAAAGATATTTACTCACCAGAAATTAACTCCTAAAAAGAAAAAAGAACGTGTCATGGTATCAGTACCAGCATAAACGCAAGGAGGAACGCACATGAACGAGATCGCTATGGTGGACAAGAATCTATCCGTGGATCGAACACCGGATATGATTGCCATTGAGATTAACAGTATTAAAGAACAAACTCGCAAGATAGTTCTATTTAACAGTATTGAGATAGGCCGCCGGCTAGCTGAGGCAAAACTCATGCTTCCTCATGGGGAGTGGGGAGATTGGCTCAGTAAATCAGTTGATTATTCTCAGCGTACTGCCAGCAATTTAATAAGAATCTTTGAGGAATACGGATCCAGCCAGATGGTACTATTCTGCGATAACGCAAAATCGCAAGCGCTTGCCAATTTGAGTTATACCCAAGCTGTTGCGCTCCTGGGGATCCCGCAGGATGAGAGAGTGGCATTTATCCATGACCATGATATTGACAATATGTCCACCCGGGAGCTGCAGCAAGCCATCAAAGAAAAGCAAGAGCTCGAGGCCAAAGTCATGGAGCTTGAGGTCGCATGGGCTAAAGATAAAAACCTTGCCGATAATGCCAAACGCATAGCCGATGAAAAGGCAGAAGAGGCGCAGAAATTACTCGAGGAGAAGCAGAACATTGAGTCGGATTTGCGTGTTACCGATAAAGTCCTTCGAGATACCCAGGCCGATGTTAAAAAGCTTCAGGATGCCCTTGAGAAGGAACGGCAGCAATCAAAGGAAGAGGTTGAGCGGTTATCAGGCCAATTAAGCGATGCTAAAGCAAATGGTGCCTCAGATGAAATGGTATCCAAGCTACAGGCAGAGCTTAAAGAGGCTAGAAACCTGGTCGATACACTTACCCAGGAACTAGATAAGCCGATCGAAGTGACAGCAGCGGATGTCGTTGAAAAGATTCCGGAAGCGGTCCAGAAAGAACTCGATGAGCTGCGGAAAAAGGTTCAAGACAAGGAGTCGCCTCAGCAGGGCAGTACCGCTCGAGTACGTTTTAGCGTACATTTTGAGACACTCGTGAATGACTTCAAGTCGCTTTTAGGCACACTTGTTGAGATCAAGGAAACTGATTCAGAAGCTCATGACAAGTACAAGAAGGCTGTCGCTGGGCTCATCGGAAAGATGTCTGAGCGGTTGTGATCTTAGAAGAAACATTCTGTCGTAAGGAGGTGGACAAGTGGGCAGGAAGGTTTTTGTCACCAGTGATATAAGCATCGATGAACGTCTAATAACTATTGCTGAGCGGGATCCGCTAGCAGCTTTAATATGGCCGTGGATTTTGACAACGCTTGACGATTGGGGAAGGGCTGAGGCTAAGCCAAGAAAACTAAAAGCCAAGGTTTTTCCTTGTAATGATTTAATCACATTTGAATCCATTGAAACAGCTTTGCGCTTGTATCACGAAATTGGACTCATCGAATTATATGAGGTATCTGAAAGACCATACATGGCGGTGCCTCATGATAATTGGTTTAAGTACCAGACGCATATCAGGAAAGACAAGCGAAATGTTGATGATTCCAAATTCCCTGCCCCACCATCCTCGCAATGTCGCGCGGAAACTCGCGAGGAATCGCGGGAAAACGAACCTTCACCTTCACTTACTCCTACGCCTTCACTTTCAGTTATTAACAACAATGATAACGCGCATGATGAAATCCATGTAACCGCGAACGAATCCAAGGAAACAGTCTCTCAAACACCTAAACGTGAGAACGAATTAAGCAAAATCGTATCCATAACTAAAAACGACCGCTCAATGGCTCTCGGAACACGAGCGGTCGTATGGGCCGAAAAGAATTGGGGGCGGTTAATCCCAAAGGGCGATGCAGATTCAATCATCGCTTGGTGTGATGAGTTTTATGTTCGAGGAAGCCCAGAATCTGACGCTGTTGTCATTGAAGGCCTGAGACGCTGCCTTGATGCAGATGTCCGAAAAGTAAATTATCTCAACAAGGTTTTAACTGACTGGAGAGAAGCTGGCATATTAACTGTCGATCATGTTCTTGCTAGGGAGGCTGAGCGTAATCGCCAAAAAACGCAAAAGCGGAATAAGGACCCGGGAGATAAGCCTCCGGAACCACCAAAGCCAGGGAAGTACGAGGAATTTTACCTGTAAAATTTCAAGAACAGGAGGGAGCTATGCAAAAACCAATAAGCGGTCGTCAAAAACTGCGTGACTTACTACCGACGCTGGAAGCTTACGAGAAAGCAGTTAAGAGTCATGGGGATAATAAGACCTTAGCTGAATCATTGGGCTTACATGTTAGCACCTTGCACGCGCACCTCAGGTGGATTAAGGCAGGGAAAAAGGAAATTGTCACTAGAAAAGATCGCATAAAAACAGATCCTAAGAGTTTGAGAGCTGCGATGAATGCGTTAGTTGCTGAAAGTTGTACAGCTAACGAGGTGAAAATTTTCAAGATGACTCCTGAGTATCAGTCCTGCCAACCCGGTTATGAAGGATTGGAGTTTATAGCGATTAGAAAGGGAATTACTTGGACCGAAGCCGTTGCTAAGTCTAACGAAAAAAGGCGCAATTCCTTTGCGGATTGGTAAAAAGGAGTTTTGACATTGCTAAATCGAGTTGTTTTGATTGGTCGCCTCACTAAAGATCCGGAGCTTCGCTATACTCCAAACGGAGTAGCGGTCTGTAATTTTACCTTAGCCAGCGACCGCAATTTCAAGAATTCCCAGGGGGAGCGGGACACTGATTTTATCAACTGTGTAGTCTATCGTAGCTAGCCGAACTCAGTGCAAACTATCTGGCAAAAGGTAAGCTCGCAGCGGTTGATGGTAGAATTCAAGTCCGCTCATATACCGCTCAAGACGATCAGAAACGGTGGGTTACTGAGGTTATTGCAGAAAATGTCCGTTTCTTAAGCCCGAAGGACAGTAGCAGCACTGGCGGAGCAAGTTCGTTTGGGCATGAAGTCAATATTGATGACGACGATATCCCATTTTGACGGAGGTGAGTCGAGTGAATAAAGAGCATCGCAAGAATGCCGAAGGATACAATGATCCTACTGCTTTTGAGGCCATGAAACGAGTTAAGGATCCACGCCGGCAGCTCCAAGGGAAGAGGTCAAAAATTCTCGGTGAATACTTTGAAAATCTCATTGCCTCAGCCTGTGATTATTACCGGGAACAAGGGATTGCTCACATCGAGAAAACTCCAGAGCCCATGAAGGTTATAAGCCCGGTACCTAAAAAGCCCGGAAAGTTCATTGCTTGTTTTGAGAAAGCAGCTCAACCGGATTACAAAGGAACCCTTATAGGTAGTAAGAGCATTGTCTTTGAAGCGAAACACACCGATCATGACAAAATTGAGCGGGGCCGATTAACTCAAGAACAACTTGAAGGGTTAGAAAATCATTACCGCCTTGGAGCCATCGCCTTTGTTCTTGTCTCCTTCGGCTTTGAGGACTTTTTCCGGATCCCATGGGATGTATGGCGGGACATGAAAAAGATCTATGGCCGCAAATACATTAAGGTGGAGGAACTTGAAAATTATCGTATTCCTTCAACGGGTATGAGAATTTGGTTGTTGAGCAGGATCATTTAAATGAACCAGATCGAGTATTATCTTTGCCCGGTCTGTGACAAGTCCTATGATACCCAAGAAAAAGCGATTGATTGCAGAAATCGGCATCCGGCAATAAAAAAGCGATGGTTTGAATGTGAAATCTGCGGAGCCGGGTGGAACCCAGAGGCTCATTGGGGAGAAAAAGGAGCTGCGGAACAAGCTAGGTCATGTGAACAAAAGCACCGTGAAAAAGGAGAAGTAGAAGAGGTCAGCAGAAGGATATTCTTTATGACCGGTGGCCGGCAAGGAAAGTATTTACCGTAAACCTAAATTCGCAAGCGCTTGCCAATTTGAATTTTAGGAGGAAATATACGATGAGAGCTCTAACGGTATGGCAGCCCTTTGCAACATTACTGGCAGAAAGACACAAGAAGATTGAGACACGGAGCTGGGCAACTAATGTCCGGGGAGCGGTTGCAATACACTCCGCGAAGAAACCATTCAAAGAGGTAAAATGTTTAATCAATCCGAGATCCATAACGGTTATCAGCAATTTGTTATTTCCATATTCCCTAGAGAGGCTCCCAACCGGTTACGTGCTGGCAGTAGGAAACCTCGTTGATTGTAAGCGCATCGATGAGGCGTTCATTGAAACGCTAAGCCCTACAGAGATACATTTGGGTGACTACACTATAGGACGGTATGCATGGATATTTGAGGACGTAAAGCATTTTAAAACTCCTATGCAGGCTAAAGGTTCACTAGGATTTTGGGACTGGGTAGTCCCTGACGGAATTGAAATAGCATAATGGATTTCTGCAGAGAGCGTGAAGTTAAGAGAACAAAGAAGCCTCGCAAATGCTTTGGCTGCAGAGAGAAATTGCCAATTGAATCAAACTGTTTTTATGTAACAGGAGTATATGAGGGAAATTTCAGATCCCATTATCTTTGTAAAAAGTGCAAAAGTTACCTGGAGAACAATCCTGAATTCGCAAGAGAAGGTTATCAGCAAGGAGATATTAGAGACGCACTCTTAGAAGACGAAGAATGGAGGAAGGAACGTGAGCGATTCTTCTAATGGGCAGCTAAGCGGAACAAGATCACTAGTAGTGCTTAACGGCCAATACTACGCTGGTGAAAACAAGGAGGAGAATAAACTAGTCTTCCTTCCGGAACGAGCTAAGGCCGTATCAATCGATGAGAGAAGACTAAGGTTTATTATTCAGTCTATTTACTATTGGTTTAGGAGCGGGGAGATAGAGCTTCAGAGATTAGAAATACTTAAGGCAAATGGGGGAAAGGCATGCTAAAGTGCGGGGACCATTTCTGCTCCAGATCAGATATAAAGGATACTGATGAATGCCGAAGATCTAAGCTTGAGAAGAACCCTAATTGGAAAGGACATTGTTTTTACATGAACTTTGGCCAAGGATGTAAGGAGTGTGGAGGAAAGACTGTCAGGGCAAGCGGCTGCATGCACTGTTTAGATTGTGGGATAAGTAGCTGTGGATAAAATTGTGGACATGACGTTAGTTGAATGTGAATAAAGGAGTGAATGAAAGGGGTGGCCAATAGTGATAGAACTGATCAATGAGTACAAAATTGCTTTAAGACATGTCAATAGAGCAAAAAATTTGGCCACCGATCCTGAAGATATAAAATTACTCGGCAGCTGTGCTGACAGTTTGAGTTATTCGATTGAGTATATGGAGACTGGGAAACAACCGGGTAGTCATCGAGGGATTACTAGATTAAGTTCCACTCAAAGAGAGGTCCCAGTGGATCCCCGAAATATCGCTTTTGTTCGGGCGGTTGCTTTACAGAGCCAGTCGCCTGAGAGTAATGAGAAATTGCTTAGAGCAATAGATGACCTTAAGATTGCCCTAAGAGATTTAACAACGAAAGAGAAGGAAGCATATTCGTTGGTTAGGGCAAATGGTTATTCCTTTGGGGATGCTGCAGCGATCTTGGGAATACAGAAGGGTACTGTGCAGACCCTGGTTAGAAGGGCCGAGGAAAAAATTTATTTGATGGTCGAAGATCTAACCGAGCATGGAATAGTATTTAAGCAGCATATTCAGCTTGAAATGTTCTAGTTTTGTCATACGATTGCCACCTAATAGTAGGAGAATTATAGCAGAAAAAACAGAGGCTCATGCAGCCTCTGTTAACAACGTCCTATCTAATCTAGTGAGGTCTTATTTTTGGGTAAGAATAGTGATCATAATGTCAGAAGTAGTTTGATATGTGAAGAGGGATCAGATTAGTTTTGAGGAATTGCGGGAGGACATTTTATGTCTCGATTCTTTCTACCAACTCATTCATCGTATAGTGAACAAATTGTTTTCCTAGATCAGTCAGCACATATTGTTTGGTACCTTCGAAAGCTGATTCCATTGTTTGTGCATTTTTTTGTCTTTGATTCTTTGCAGGTCTCTTCCTAAGAAACCGTCCATCTCCTGTGGTTGAACGTGCTTGTCTAATGACACCACCAGTACTAAGTTCTCGAATGACATATTTAAACAGATCAGCTTCTGCTGAATCTTCTCTAGGTAATTCTTCACCGTACATTTCCGCCCATATGTCATATCTAGTAAACCCTGGATTAGAAAAAATTATACTTATAACCATAAAATGTAATTCGTTATATAATTTGATCCATTCTATAAATAATCTGATAACATCATCGGAACACAACCGAGTTCCAGCAGCATTTGAAAGTAAATTTGCGACATACTTACGTTTTTCATGAGTATCTGCATCATCCCACACTTTAAAGGATTTACGAACGATTTTTAGATAATCTTCACTTGTAACCCTCTCTTCAATTTCGTCTCCAATGGAATTAAACCTTGTATCAATCTCCGACAATGTAATTAATAACTCACGAATCTTATTTTCATGTTCTTCAAGCCATTTCGTCTGTAAATAATCAGATTTCATTGATCCTTCTTCAGTTTTTAATGTTGCCATTGTACTAAAAAAAGCTCCAACCCACGGAATACTCCCGAGAGCTGCAAGAATAACTTTTTCGATAATTCTTCGTTTTGTTGTGGGTGAATACTTAATTAACTCTTCGTTAATGCTGGAAGCTATTCTCTCTTCATCGTCTAACAATTTTCTTGCCTCCTTACATGCTAAATTTAAACTTCAAAGAAAAGCTTAATCATCAGTGCCAGGACGGAGCGACCTTTGCGACCAATTTATTTAACGTTCTGGGAATTTAAGTAGCCTTATACTACTTTCATCATGGCAAGATTCGTGAATGTAGTATTAGTAGTGCGGGGCCCAGATTGAGCCTTAGCATATGGCTACTTCATCAATGGTTTATTTAGTAATGCGAGTTTTTGGTTGAGTTCTGCCTTTTTCTTTTGTAATCTAACAGGTTGGACAAAGTGATAATCGAAAAGGGCTTCCAGTACACTCAAGATCCATTCTGCTTCTCCAGGCTCAACATCTACAATTTGACCGGTACTTGTATCTTTTAATGGATGTGCTGCCAGATTTCCAACATTTCTTATTGCATCTACTGCCCCAACAATTATGGATGGAAAATTTTTTGTTTTTACAAACTCATCTATTTCTTTTTGCAAACTACTTTTCTTTATGTTCATTTCATTTTCCAAGAATCTTTGTAAACATCTTCGACTTAATGCAGCGCTGGACTTAGGACTTAAATTCTGTACTAAGCAGGCTTCTTTAAAATCGTCTCTGTATTCTTTAGGAACTTCGACGGGCAATTCCATAATATATCCAGTTACTGGAAGAATCAGTTTTTCCGATCGAACAACTTCTAAACCATCTTCCGCACCATCAACTTCTCCTTCTCTATACAATACGATTAATTCGTTGCATGCGGGGCAAAATCCCATCGTTACTTCAAAACCATCGTAATTTTCTGTGTCACTGAGATACACCATGTTATTCTCTGCCCGATAGAATATTTCTTTTAAGCAATAGGGACAACGCATTCTAAATCCTCTCCTCTAAACTATCCTGTTATTTAATGGCGTTTATATATGATTTCACGAACTTCATTATTTGTCCGATTATAAGTATATGTAAACTTGTAAGTGTTTTCCTTTATTATTCAGTGAAGTATTCTCATCGATAGAAAATGCTCGGTCTTACCTGTCTGTGACTACGTCTATTTGTAATAATAATTACTTTCTACAAGACCTCCCAATTCCTTTAGTGAATGACAATAATTGCTTAAAGGTCTTAATTCGTAAAGACTTCATTTGGGCAGTGAATTGGCATATAGGTGACAGTGTCTTGCCTATAATCCATGATACCAAGAGTAGTCCGGAAAGGGCTGCTTATTAATTTAGTAGCTTCAGGTAGCCTTTTCATTTTTTTCATTGGAGTGAAGTTCACTTTTTAATGAAATGACATGCTTAAAAGCTTCAGTCATAGATTCTAATGCTTCTTTGGCAAAACTGATATCATTATGGACGTTAATTTCTGCATCAGGCCATTTTATATCTTCCTTTAGCATATCAACAATAATATTTACGCTTTCAGAAGAAATTTCTTTCACATTAGATAATTCCTTTAAAGCTAAAATTGTTAGCATGTATTTGTCAAAGACTGACTTAACCTTTATTAGGTAGGTTGAGTTGTCGATGAAATGTCTGTATTGTTTCAAAAACCAAGCGCTCAAAAACTCTATAAAAATAAATAAGAATGAACAGGATACAATTCCATAAATGAATTGAACCTGAAGGCCTTTAAACCAGGCAAGAGTTTGCCAGATTGAAATAGAGACAATATAGAAAATGATACCATTCCTCGAGTATTTTACACCTCTATCTAATAGCATTGAAGCCTTTTTGTCTGAGACATCTGCTTTTTCTTCTATAACTGAGGTTAACTTTAATAAGTAATCATTTAGAGACTCTATAGTCGGTTTTTTTATAGGGGTTTTTCGCGTGCAAGCTTCAACTTTAATAGTATGAATGTTTCTGATCCTCTGAGCCTGAAATCTTCTGGAAGAGTTAGGTTTTTTCTTGCTACTGCTTTCATCTACGTCAATAAAATTAAGTACACTTGCTCTTCGTTTTAATATCTTTGTATAAACTAAATAAGCAAGATAAAAATAGGAAGTTCCAAATATACTGAATCCAAAAATTGCTACTCCATATTCACCCAAAAAAGAATATACAGAAAGTCTCATTTTCCAAGCAAATATAAACAAGAAACCTATATACATGCCAACGCCAGAAATTAGTAGACTAGGACTAAAAAAATTTATTTTCTTTTTTGGTTTCTCCGTCAAGAAATATTACCTCCCCTAAATATATCTTAAAAACATATCACCCAATACAACGACCTAACACGATGGATTTCATACCTTGACTTTTTATTTGAAATCCATCCTATCATATAGCAAACTCGAATTCGTAAGAATAATGTCGATATGAACTAAATTTAAGTGAGGTCGGAAACAATGAAAGAGCTCAATGAAGGGCTCTTTTCTTTGCCCAAAAGGTGGGAGACATGGCTAAGAGAAAAGTAAAAAAAGAACCAATGAAACCTCCTCCAAAAATTAAGTATGAGGATACAAAGAGGTTTGAAGTAATTGATCGGATGATGAGCGGTAACAAGGGTGTCTGGATTGAATCCCTGTAACTCGGGCGAAGTAGGGCGATGGGTACAAAGCCTTATAGATGGGAATAAGCTGCATGACTTCTATGTCTCTAGTCTTTGGTTAAGGTTAAGAGCAGAAGTCTTGCTAGAGTTTAAATATGAGTGTCAGCACTGTAAGGAGCGAGGGTATTACAAACGAGCTGATACGGTTCACCATATTCAGTATGTTAGAAAGCATCCAAGCTTGGCACTGAGTAAGGTGTATGTATTCCAGGGCAAAGAGATTAGGAATCTTATTCCTTTGTGTCATGCATGCCATGAGATGGTTCATGGATACAGGAAAAAGAAAAAGGGGAAACCTTTGACGGAGGAGAGATGGTAAGTGGAACAGTTATTTATTACCGATGAACTTATGATGGCGATACAAGATATGGCAAAGAACCGTTCGAAGGCCGAGGTCATTAAGCACAGTGATAGGATTTATAGTGATTTAAAGCGCCTCACTGAGGAGGCGTTAAAGTATAAGAACGGAGAATGGTTAATTAAAACGGTTGACCGTAAAATCGGAAAGACTTACGCACTCATTAAAGTAGCTTGTGAGTATCAAATACCGATTGCTGTTAAAGGGAACGATTTGTGCAGGCTATTAGAACGAGAGGCAAAGGAAGAACTAGGACAGCTATTACAAACAATTAATGTAAACCTTTTGAATGACAGAAGATTATCACGGGTTGACATTGTCTTGAAAGACGAAGGAACGCCTGTCAGATTAATCCGCGAACGCTTAGGTGATAATGTCAGGATTGTTGGGATCTGCTCATTCTTTGGTGAGTGGTAGATACCCCCCGGTCGAAAAAAACGCATTTTAATTAGGGGGTGCTTGACCGGTAAGGGTTATAGACAGTCTGCCTAGGCTTACGCGCGTGAGGGGTGGTGGGGGGTGGTGATTTGGCCGCAAATGCAAAAACTAAGAAATATCTAAACTCGGAATTATTTGCCGAGGTCCAGAGAGATTTATTGGATCAGCTTGAGAGAAACGGCACCTTTGGTAAATATTATGCAGATCTTGTTGGTGACTACATGGATATGTGGGTTACTAAATGCCTTCTTGTCGACGACATCCAGCGGCGTGGAGTAACGATCAAATATGACAATGGAGGGGGGCAAAAAGGCCTCAAAAAGAATGACAGTATTGAGCAGCGAATTAAAATTAATGCTCAAATGCTGAAACTCTTAGCAGAGCTAGGGATCAAGCCGGCGCAATCTGGCGGTGAGGAAGATGACCTCTAAGAAGGTTAATCAACATATCCTCCAATACATCGAAGCCGTAGAGAATGGAACGATAGAAGCCTGCGAAGAACAACATTTATTAGTCGCCCACGTCAGGTCATGCTTCAATAATGAAGATATCTACGTCGATAATGAACAGCTGGAAAACTATTTAGGCCTAATAAAGTACTTCCCATATGATCAACTATTTGACTGGGAAGAATTTGTTTTCGCATTACATTGTTGCACCTATAAAGCTAACGGGTTACCTCGGTGGCCGGACTTATTCCTACTCATTGGTCGTGGAGCTGGTAAAGATGGATATATAGCCTTTGAGGGTTTTGCTCTATCATCAAAATATAACGGCATCAAAAAATATGACGTTGACATCTGCGCTAATAGTGAACTTCAGGCCAGGGCTCCCTTTGATGATATCTATGGAGTGCTAGAAGATCCTGAGAATACCAAAAGATTAAAAAAGCACTTTTATTGGAATAAAGAAGAGATCATTAATGTCAAAACTAAATCAAAAATAAAGTACCGGACGAATAATCCAAAAGGAAAAGATGGATTGCGTTCCGGTATTGTTGTTTTCAATGAGATTCACCAATACGAGGATTACGCAAACATCAATGTCTTCACAAC
>DOPM01000018.1:962-22750 GCA_003513495.1 Desulfosporosinus sp. | reverse complement strand
AGGTTTCAGTATAAATCAATACACGTACCAGCGGCTTAATGTTTTAGGGGTTACCTATTCGATATATCATAAGGGGGATAGTATGAGTTTATTACAGGCGATGCCTACGCCGCATTAGCCTGACCCAAGTTAAACATGACAAATTCAAAGTAAAAACGCCGTGGAGAAGGCGTTATTTTTATTGCCTAAAAGATAGGCCTAATGACGGATTATTAGCCCATAGGCGGATCCGATTAGAGTTTTCACGGATTCCGAATCATCAACATACTATGCCATAGAAGAACAAGCCTTAATGGTTTGTGAAGGAGTGGTAATCTGTGGCGGCTGAACTGATAATTTTGATCGGATTTGTCTATGCAATCGTAGAGTCTCTTGAGAAGTTAGGCTTAAGTAGAAAGATTGCACACTTGCTTGCAATTCCTTTAGGAATCCTCAGCAGCTTTGGCCTGCTAAACTGTACCTCGATAGTAGAGTATTTTGCAAAAGGATTTTTAATTGGAATCTGTGCAGTTGGAACTTGTGATACTGCTTGCAACATTTTGGCTAAGTTTAAGGATACCAATAAATGATCATAAAACGCATAATAAGACCTCATGGCCAAATTAACGGCAATGGGAGCTTGAGAACCTGGATTTTGGCAAACCCTAGGAGGGCAATGGATCATCAAGGGGTTTGTTATCATAGCCATTATTATCACCCTTGTAGCGATCAGACAGAACGTCAACCCTCAATTTCTAGCCAGCATATTTGGAAAGTGAGGTGAGTAATTTGGGCGAATTCGGAAATGAGATTTTTTGAGATTAACCTTAATAAAAATGGCTTATTCCATGCTATAATATTTAAGCATAAATTCAATTAAGCAAATTAAATAAATAATTGTGTAGTATATTAAAAACTTCTCTTGATAAGTTTTCTAATAAACGGAGTGTGGATATGCTAAACGACGTACTATTGAATGCAGCAATTCTAATTGCATGCTTAAGTTTAGGAAATCAGATTTTAATAAATCACGACATTGCACCTACGTCACCTCTTAGATTGAAGTTGTTTATTAGTATAATGCTAGGAGTATTAGGGATATTTCTGATGATCAATAGCATTCAAATAATGCCAAAGATAATACTAGATTTTAGAAGTACTCCAATACTAATAAGTGCAATTTATTGCGGATTTATGCCCTCCATTCTTACGGCTTTAATAATTGGGGTATTTCGTTTATTGTATCTAGGTATTTCTTTTACTTCCATACTGGGACTAATAACGGCTTTAGTAGTTGGTATTAGTTGTGGTCTTATTTCTGAGCTTAAGATTAGCAATCGTGAAAAATGGATTTATATGAGTATTTGTATTTTATTAATCCCCACAATAGGATTTGCTATTTTATTGAATAATCAACATTTATTAGGTGGATTATTAATAGTATATTGGTTAGGTACATTTCTTACTCTAAGTTTGGTTTATTTTTATTTACAATTTCTTCATTTTTCAAAGCAGAATTATAAAAAGTATAAAAAGGATTCCACTAAAGATCACCTTACGGGTTTAAACAATGTAAGGACGTTCGATACAGAACTTAATAAAGTAACTAAAAGATTAACAAATAATAGCTTAGTGGCATTACTCTTAATAGATATTGATTTTTTTAAAAAGGTTAATGATGAGTATGGTCATCAGAATGGGGATAAAGTTTTAGAGGATTTAAGTAAGATCTTACTGAGTTCAAGTAAATCTTCTGATATAGTATCTAGAAATGGTGGAGAAGAATTTTCGATAATAATGACAGATTGTCCACGAGAAAATGTATTAAAAGTTGCAGAGAGGATTAGAACTGTAGTTGAAAAACAGGGTTTTTCTTTAATTGATAACAGGATTATTAATATTACAGTTTCTATTGGTGTTTCAATTTACCCAGATAATCATATTGATAAGTTAGTCGAGATTGCAGATGCTGCGTTATACAAAGCAAAACGAACAGGTAGGAACAAAGTTATTGTTGAAACGTAGATAGTCCATCATTTTAAGAATGTTAGCCAAATGACGTTCCATGCCTATTGATGATTATTTATTTCAGATAAAAGGGAGCACTTTTCACTTTATTAGGTGTGAAGAGCTCCCTTGTTTTATTTGTGAAAAAAAGCTGGAACCATTCAGATCAAACAAATTCATCAACCCCATGGCTATGATTCACTGCTTTTTCTTAGACAGTGAACAGGGAATTACGCCTGAAGTTATTAAGGAATTTCAGCTCAGGATAAACACAGTGCATTGGAAGGAAAGAACGCCTACGCAGTTAAGATCCGGGGTTTTTTTGACCCAGGTTTATCATCATATTTTAGTTTTTCGCTAAGCCTGTTACGCCAATGACCTTGATCTGGAGGCATCACAAAAAAGGTCCCTCCGAAAAACGGAAGGACAAAAGAGTTTAACTACATGAAAAAGACTAAAACAGCCTTCGACATATTATACTATATATTTACATATATGTGTTAAAAAGTAACTTGGTAACTTATAGAACTAAATGTAAAGACCCCCTCATTTGCCAATGGGGGGCCTTCTAAAGCAATAAGGAACGGTTTTTCCTTATTTTACAAATCATTTGAATTGAGGATATTTCATATATAAGTTTGAACTCTAATTAAGCCTTTCCTATACCCCTTGCTCCATAGTCTAGTATCGTAGTTGTGATTATCAAGTGGTATACGTATCTCGTCTTCAAGATACTGTAAAATTAGTTTTAACTTCTCGTATAGTATTATTTCCGAAATCATGCATATCCCCTCCTCATAATAAGCTATGCAAGAAATCTTAGATGTGGTACAAGTAATTACCTGTTTTAAATTATAATAACTAAAAAGTAACCTGATGCCAATCTCTACCATCCTAAGGTTATGACACTAGGCAAGGATTTATCGAACTGATACATAAACTCCTCAAATACATGCAGGGGGAGTTTTTTCTGATCCTTTAGTCAAACGAACTCTCTCTAAATATTTCACTTGATAAGTTGGTCAAAGTAGTAACCCCTTTTAAATTTTCAAGAATAGAATATAAGGGGAGGGTTTGATGTGAAAGTATGTATTGATCCAGGGCATGGCGGTTATGATCCAGGAGCTATGGCTAACGGGTTGAAAGAGAAAGACCTAACGCTGGACATTTGCCTCAAATTAAAGCCATTACTAGAGTTTAACGGTATAAATGTAACCCTCACTAGAGAAGGGGATTACGCTGTTGGGCATAATGAAAATAACCTAAATGGAGAGTTGTGGGCGCGAGTCAACAAGGCTGAATCTGCAAAGGTCGATTTATTTGTTTCCGTCCATATAAATGCAGGTGGAGGCACAGGAGTTGAAGTTCTTATTATCGGTCCTGGCGGACGAGCGGAAAAGGCTGCAAAGAAGGTATTACCCTTTCTTGTTCAGGCTGGTGGTTGGGCAAATCGCGGAGTCAAAACCCAGAATGTCATGGTGCTCAGAGAAACGAGTATGCCTGCCATTCTAACGGAGAATGGATTTATCGATAAAGAAGCAGATGTGGCCAAGCTAAGGGAACCAAACTTCCGACAGACACTTGCAGTAGCTCATGCTAAAGGGATCTGTGATTATTTTGGTATTAAATATAGGGAAGAGATTTCGTCACAGCCCAACCCTAGTGTTATGTATCGTGTTATTTTGGATGATAAGCAGACTATGGCCTTGAGTTCTCAAGACAATGCGATCTTTGAGGTGAAAAAGGCAGTTGATAGTGGTCAAGCGCTAAAGGGGGTTGTACAAAGAACATCAGACGACGTAAACATCTTCGTGTATGATCCAGCCCCAAATGTAGTGAAAACTCCAATTATGGGTACCGAAACGATCACCATTATGCAATGTTCGCAGTTTCTATTAAAGCATAATCCTAATGCGCCGGATATTATTCCTTTCTACAAGAAAAATGGGGAAATCCTTGGCCTTAGATGGGGCTACGCAGTAGCCCAAATGATTAAAGAAACGGGCTATCTTAAATTTAATGGGGCAGTAAAAGCAGAGCAAAACAACTTCGCGGGTATTGGAGCTGTTGGAGGTGGAGCTCAAGGCGCAACATTTTCTACCAAGGAAGAAGGGGTATTAGCTCATTTGGAACACTTATTTGCGTACGCTTCAAAAAGTCCTTTGCCAGTTGCAATTCCTAAAGTAGACCCCCGCTTTGACCTAGTTACGAGAGGAAGTTGCCCGAACTGGGAAGATCTAAATGGACGTTGGGCAGTTCCAGGGAATGGGTACGGCGAGGACATCGTAAGAATATATAATTTGATTGCGAAAGAAGTTATATCCGGCGACATTGAGGAAACGTCTATACTAAAGAAAATATATAAACTTATATCAGATTACTATGAAAGAAAGTAATACTATCGTTATCAAATAGCTCTAACTATCAGTCATTATGTTATTATGTATATTGTATAATCATAAAAAACACTATAGACACCCTTATTTTTGGAAGCTATAATGAGATTGCTTATATTTAGAAACAAGAGAGCAAAGGGGCTCTAAAAGCGACGTTTTTACAAACGCCTTTTAGAGCCCCTTTTTATTATGGGTAGAATGTGTTGTTAAGGGAGTATCCATTTCATTCAAAGAGACACTTGGATAAAAATAGTAATATAAGGGGGATCGATATGACGACGTTAGATACTGGGGATATTTCGTTTGTAGTTATATGTACACTCGTAGTCTTTCTAATGACGCCTGGGTTGGCATTATTTTATGGTGGAATGGTTAGAAAGCGGAATGTGCTTTCCATTATGATGCAAAGTTTTGCTGCCATGGGAATAGTCACAGTTATTTGGGTATTATTTGGTTATTCCTTAGCCTTCGGACCAGATCACGGGCACCTAATAGGCGGACTTGATTGGATAGGTCTTAGAGGAGTTGGCCTTTCTCCGAATCCTGATTATGCTCCTACAATCCCACATTTGTTGTTCTTTTTGTTCCAACTAATGTTTGCGATTATTACTCCAGCAGTTATCAGTGGAGCAACAGCTGAAAGACTACGTTTTACGGCATTTGTTTTGTTTATAATTTTTTGGAGTATATTTGTATATATACCTTTAGCCCATTGGGTATGGGGTGTTGGTGGATGGATGCGTAATCTTGGAGTCTTGGATTTCGCGGGGGGTACGGTTGTTGAGGTGGCTTCTGGTGTGTCTGGGCTGGTAGCAGCCTTTGTAATAGGTAAACGATTAAAAGTGGGGTACGAATGGAACATCCCGCATAATATGCCAAACGTTCTTTTGGGAGGCGGGTTACTGTGGTTCGGTTGGTTCGGATTTAATGCTGGAGGAGCAATGGGGGCAAATAGCGTGGCAGTACTTGCTCTTGCGACAACTCAAATTGCTGGGGCAACAGGCATGATTGGCTGGGCTCTGGTCGAATGGCTCCATCGCCGTCAAGTAACGGTCTTTGGAGCGGTAAGTGGAATCATTTCCGCCCTTGTGGCCATTACACCAGCAGCAGGATATGTTTCAACAGTCAGTGCCTTATTGATTGGTTTTATTGCTGGAGGAGTCTGTTATGTAGGTGTCAGCATTCTTAAAGCCAAACTGGGATACGATGATGCTTTGGACGCCTTCGGGATCCATGGGATTGGAGGGACTTGGGGGACAATCGCCACTGGGATTTTTGCCGACTTAAGCCTTAATCCACAAGGTAAAAACGGCTGGATTAATGGAGGAGGATTTGAACCCGTTTTAATACAGATGCTTGCAGTCCTAGCTACTTATATATTTGTTGGAACGATGACATTTATAATTTTGAAGGGAATAGCTTTGATTACCCCCCTAAGAGCAAGCGATGAAGAGCAAGTTAACGGATTAGATTTAACTCAACATAGAGAAAAGGCTTATCCGGACTTCGAACTTAGTGATAATGTCTATATTTAAAGGGCTGCATCACCATGTTCACCTGTCCGAATTCGGACTGCATCAATAACATCAAAGACAAAGATTTTGCCATCTCCAAATTCCCCGGTTTTTGATGTAGTAACAATGGCTTTGATCACTTCTTCGGCTTTTTCTGTTGAAACCACGACTTCTAGTTTAATCTTTGGAAGAAGTTTGGTAACGATTTCTTGACCACGGTAAATTTGGGTGTAACCTTTCTGATTTCCAAACCCTGAAACATTAGAGACGGTCATTCCATTTACGCCAAGGTTTGATAGAGCAACCTTCACGTCATTCATTTTTTCAGGTCTAATAATAGCCTCGATTTTTTTCATAGTACCACCCTTATTTCTAGTTTTTGCTGCCAGACATTCAACTTATTATATCAGAATGTTTCTATGGATAAAATCCTTCCAAGCGAAAAGCCGGGCTTAAGCCCGGCTTTGAGGTGTCTTTTTTTTGAATGGAGAATTTTTGCCTCGATCTGGTTTCCCTGTCTGTGCTTTATCCGTTGCCTTATTTGACATCTAGATGCCTCCCCTGTCTTAGCTAGGATTATACGTTGTTTGTCCATCCCGGCCATAATCTGTCCGTCCGTCCTGATCCGCTTGGTGGCTATAGGGTAGGTCTTCACGTTTAGGAAATGGTTTTTTACTTTTCTTTGGTTGATCCATAAGTATTCCTCCCTATTGTTGGAATACCTTTAGAATACCCTATGATTTAATAATTATTAGCATTGAATTAGACTTTTCCCACGAATTTAAAATCCTTAAGGATACCAGTCATTCCAGGCTTCCAGTATGCAGGTACCCCAAGACCAGTCGTTTCTTCATAGATCAGTCCCTGTATAACCCGAATAATCTCAGAGACGTTACGGCCAACCTCGGGAGGATAGAGACTGGCATACTGTACCTTATGATTAGGAGAAATAATAAAGGTAGCTCGGTAAGCAATTCCTAATTCTGCTCTAAGGACGCCATATTGATATGATATGGAGTGTGAACGGTCAGATAGGAGGGGATAATGTATGGTACGTGCAGAGGGAGATGTTTCTGCGAAGACCTTATGAGAATAGACACTGTCTGTACTAATAGCTAAAGTTATTACACCAAGTTTTTGAAATGTCTCCTCTTGGGCAGCCACGGCTGCCAATTCTGTCGGTCAAACAAAGGT
This sequence comes from Desulfosporosinus sp., assembly GCA_003513495.1. GTDB lineage: Bacteria > Bacillota > Desulfitobacteriia > Desulfitobacteriales > Desulfitobacteriaceae > Desulfosporosinus. The sequence continues at coordinate 15,660 of DOPM01000018.1, read as the reverse complement.
AAAATCGCTGGCATAGAAGAATAGGAGAACCCGTTGATTTTGGAAATCCTTTAGGCGAATCGTTACTTTTTTACCATTTTGGTATGCCTCGGCTTCGAAATCTGGCGCATGTTGGGTTGGATAAATCATGTAGGAACCTCCCCTCAATATACACTCTGTTTACTCTATGTTATCCAGAGGTAGTTTGACACGTTAGGGTAGATGGAGCAAGGGAATCATCCTACAGCCTTTAAGTTTGGGATATAAATGACAAAAAAAGATCTCCTTAGGGTCTAAGGAGATCGAAATAAGAGGACTAACTACATGAAGAAAACGAAAAAGACTTGATACTATTATATGTAGGAATATGTCGTATTATATTATGTCTAAAGCATGAAATATTTTACATTAGTTTGCTCCAACTTCAGGCTAACATTAACAAAAAGTTTATGTTGACATGATATAAACTAGATGTTAGACTCAGCGTAATGAATTTAATTAATAAGCTCTTATCCGGAGTGGTGGAGGGACTAGCCCTATGAAACCCGGCAACCAGCTTGATGCGCGACGATGTCATGGCGTGGACAAAGCATGGTGCTAATTCTTGCAGGAGAAGATTTTCCTGGCAGATAAGAGGAGTGTCGAATATTTGAGATTTTGGCCTCTTCTATCACAGAAGAGGTCTTTTCTATTAGGTAATTTTTCTCTCGTCTATAGTTTATTAGTACAAGGGTGTATCAAATCTGGAGGTGGAGATCGTCATGGGTGTAGAAAAAACATATGCAGAAATTAATGCAAAGATCAAAGCAGGTAAAGCAGTAGTGGTGACGGCTGAGGAGCTTATCTCCCTAGTAGAAGAAAAAGGCCTCTCCAAAGCAGCCCAAGAAGTCGACGTGGTAACGACGGGCACCTTCGCTCCGATGTGTTCCTCGGGTGCCTTTTTAAGTTTTGGGCATACAGCCCCACGTATGAAAATGCAGAAAGTTTGGCTGAACGGGGTAGCCGCTTACACAGGAATAGCGGCAGTTGATGCCTATATCGGTGCGACGGAGATGCACGAAGATGATCCTCTTAACAGTAACTATCCGGGGGAATTTAGATATGGCGGAGGACATGTTATTGCGGACCTCGTGGCACGCAAACCTGTTAAATTAAAAGCACTAGCCTATGGTACAGACTGTTACCCTCGTCGCAATTTAGAAACGACTATTACATTGGATGAGATCAATGAGGCAATTCTATTTAATCCTCGCAATTGCTATCAGAATTATAACTGTGCCGTCAATCTAACTGACCGAACGATTTACACGTATATGGGAATGATCAAGCCCAATTTAGGTAATGCCAATTTTTCTACAGCAGGACAACTGAGCCCGCTTTTGAAGGACCCCCATTTCAAAACAATTGGTGTGGGAACAAAAATTTTTCTCGGCGGCGGAATTGGTTATGTTGCCTGGAACGGTACTCAACATTTTCCATCCATGATTGACTCAGATGGTAAAGAACTGGGTAGTGCAGGGGGAACACTGGCTGTTACAGGGGATCTGAAGCAAATGAGTCCGCGATGGCTTGTTGGTACCAGTTATCTAGGGTATGGAGCAACCCTGAGTGTTGGAATCGGCATACCGATCCCAATTCTAAATGAGGAGATTGCCCTATATGCTGCTAAGAAGGATGAGGAATTGTTTGCTCCCGTAGTCGACTATGGGGAGGCTTATCCTTCATTTACTCCGGGTAATCTGGGATATGTTAGTTATGCAGACCTTAAGAGCGGAAAGATCACTGTCAATGGTAAAGAAGTATCCACGGCTCCTTTATCGAGTCTGCCCCGGGCCCGTGAGATCGCAGCTACTTTAAAAGGGTGGATTCAAAAAGGAGAGTTCCAGTTAACAGAGCCGGTTAAAACTCTTCCCTCACCCGCTGATGGCGTTATCGCTCACAGTTTAAAGGAGGATTGATGAAAGTGTCGCCGAAGAGAATAGTATTGCGTTTTGGAACAGACATCTCCGTTAAGCCTATTGTGTACCGCTTGGTTAAAGATTACGATTTAGTGGTGAATATCGTGAAAGCGGACGTCAACCCGCAAAAAGAAGGTACAATGATCTTAGAGGTTACCGGAGATCAGAGTGAAAACGGACTAAACTATTTGCGAGATCTGGGGGTTTCAGTTCAAGCCCTCAATCAAGAAATCGTACGCAATGAAGAGAAATGTGTCATGTGTGGAGCGTGCACCGGGGTTTGTCCAACGGGCGCCTTATATATGGAACGCCCATCGATGGAAGTGCGCTTCGATGGAGATCAATGTGTTTTTTGTCAGCTTTGTGTGAAAGTCTGCCCAATGTGGGCCATGGAGGTTCGTCTGTAATTGGATTTTACGGAACGCACTTATCGGGAGTATCACCGCCAAGAGGATCTTGTACATTTTCAGATCGTTGTGGAAGAAACGGATTTGGATATTGGAATACGAAAAGAACGATTTTCCCCCGAACTGGTAGAGTGGGTAGCAGAAACCATTCGCGTCTGTCGCAAGCCACTTGAAGATTATATTCAAGTTGATCATGATTTTGTAAGTTCTTTAACACCATACACAGTTTTATCAGATGCTCCAGTAATTGTTCAGACTATGGCAGAAGCCGGACGCCTTGCCGGAGTGGGTCCCATGGCTGCAGTTGCAGGAGCCGTGGCAGAATGGGTTGGAAAATCCATTGCCAAGCGCTCCCGGGATGTGATTGTGGAAAACGGCGGGGATGTTTTTATGCGTACCAGTCGGATTCGCAAGGTTGGGATTTATGCTGGGGAATCCCCTTTGTCCAATCGAATTGCAATTGAGGTTAAACCGGACCAGACTCCTCTTGGAATTTGCACATCCTCTGGAAAAATAGGTCACTCCTTGAGTTTTGGTCAAGCCGACGCCGTAGTTGTCCTTTCACCCTCGGTTCCCTTAGCGGATGCAGTAGCCACGGCAACGGGAAACCTTGTTCAGACTGTGGAGGATTTAGAAGGAGCCCTTGAATTTGCTTCTCGGATTAAAGGGGTTACGGGTGTTCTAATCATAAAAGACGAACGCTTAGCTGTTTGGGGAAATGTAAAGCTGCTACCGATAAAAGCTTGTCATCCTGAGCACAGCGAAGGATCTTAGCCCCATCGTTTTATTAGTATAATTCCGTACGAAAGGACCGAGGCGCCAGCCTCGGTTTTTCTTAAAAAAAAGAAACCTCCCCGTCGGGAGGTTTAAGTTTTTGCGCTAATGTCTTTAATTTCTTTTATATAACTTGTACAATACAAATTTAGCACGAATTGAAGGAGGAATCAATGCCCATTTTTTAGGAGTTTTTGATAAAAGGAGTTAATTAATCATAAAACCAAATTTTAGAATAAATTTATGTTCCATTTTGAATATATTCTCGAAATTGGAAGGAAACCTCCACCTTTTATCGAAACTAAATAGAAAGGGGTGATAATTTCTGAAACGTTCAAGACTCATTGTTATAGGATTTTTATGTTTAACTTTATTGGGATGTGGGGTTCAACCGACGTTAGCACCAAATAAAATTTCAAAGCCAGGCGTTGGAGGGTCAGGGGAAATATCCCCGGAAAAAGAACCAAAAACTCCTGTCCGAAAAACCGTTACTCTAGTGGCAACTGGGGACATTCTAATGCACAATACTCAAATAGCCTCCGGTCAGCAGGCGGACGGAACCTTCCGATTCGACACTTTCTTCGCTCCTGTAAAATCCTTAATTCAGTATGGTGATTATGCTTCTACCAACTTTGAAGCAGCAATGGCGGGTAGAGATTCAGGTTATACAGGATATCCTAAGTTTAATAGCCCGGATGAAATGGCTGCAACTCTTAAAGAAGCAGGCTATGACTTGGTCATCACCGCGAATAACCATATTTTAGATAGAGGTTACCCGGGTGCGATAAAAACCATGAGAGTCTTAAGAAATGCAGGATTAGATATTGTAGGGACATATCAAAGTCAAGAGGAGAAGGATACCTATTTGATTAAAGATCTAGGGGGAGTCCGAGTTGGGTATCTGGCTTACAGTTATGGAACAAATGGGATTCCAGTTCCAAAGGAACACCCCTATTTTTTCAATTTCCTCAATCGGGAGACAATCTTAAAGGATGTTAGTAACCTCCGACCAAAGGTGGATGTTCTAGTTCTCGTGTTACATTGGGGGGTTGAATATAGCCTACAGCCAACGGCGGATCAAAAAGAACTGGCTCGTATCTTCCTTGAGGCGGGAGTGGATGTCATCCTAGGTAGTCACCCTCATGTAATTCAACCCATGGAAGTTATGAGAATAAATAACAAAGATAAGTTTGTTATTTATTCAATGGGCAATTTTATTGGGGATCAACGTGGGGTTGAACGGAATAGCGGAGTAATTTTAAACTTGTCCTTTCAAAAGGACGTGAATGCAGGGGAAACTATTCTAAAAAATGTATCATACACCCCAACCTATTCACATAGTTATCGGGACAATGGGCGTCTTCGTTTTCGCGTAGTGGATGTTAAAGCTGCCATTCGCCAAGTACAAGAGGGCAGAGACCCTTACCTAAAGCCTTCGGATTTGACAGTTTTGAAACAGGTCCTTGCGCAAACTCAAAGGCAATTAGGTACACCATTTAATAACGAAGAGGAATAGACTCCCCAGATGTATAGTTCACAAAAATCTTCATATCCACATAAATTAAAGGGATTAGCTAGTTAATGGCTAATCCCTTTAATTTACATATCCATACATCAACCCATACTAATTGCGTGGGTTTATGATTTTTGCTTTGAGAAGCTTGTCTATTCTAGTGATATTTTAGGGTTTTAACCGATAGGATAGGTTAAAGTACTTTATTAATCGTCCGGGTTGGGTTGTAGGAGGTTTTACGTTTTGTGCCTTGAGCGAGGCGAAAGGGATGGTTAACAATTATGAAGAGAACTTTAGTGGGGACATTCAATAGAGTACCTAACGGTGATTTTTTTAAAAAAGGCAAAACCGAAGCCGATTTTCCTGAGGCCTGGTTAGAAATTGGAGGGAATTATCAATCGAATTGGATATTCAATCAGGAACCTTATGAAAAACCATTTCTGAAGATCAGTAATAAAACGGCCCTACGAGCAGGAATCATCCAAATGCGTAATGCATCTCTTAGACTTAGAAATTCAAAGGAATGGCTAGTTAAAATTATCCTAAAAGGTGATCAGTCTAATACACAGGCGTATTTGCGCATTTACCCGATCGTTTCTAAGGGAGAAGTATTGAAGCCTTGGGATTATTCTTACCCGCTAGGGATAGAGCCAGAACAGATTAAGCAAGTCGTTAGTGCGGGGTCTGATGTTGAGTTCTTGCGTTTGGAAACTGGAATTTTAGGCCCAGGAGCATCAACAATATACAAAATAATTGCCTATTCACTTTCTCCAAATCATATGAAAAGGCGAGCAAAGAAGTCTAGGCAACAGGTCCATCAGATCAATTCTATACAGACGATTGGAGAAATCATTAAACCCATTCAGCTTGCTTCGCCAATTCCTCTCAAGATCCCAGTGAATGTCCAAGCCAATGTTAATGCTGATGTTAGAAATCTCACACCAATTCGAGATAAAGTTCAGATATTTGGAAGCAATCAAGTCCCTATAGCAACATCAGTAAGTGGTCGGGTACAAGTAGAAATTAGCGGGCACGGATTTTATGAAAGTTTAGAAGATGTTACGGCTAGTGAAACAATATCGTCAACTATTACTCGAGATATTTCGTCACTTACTCGCTGTTCCTTTGCAGTTTATAATTCTGGCAGCCAGCTTGCATACGTACAGACAGAGCTTAGCCCAGACGGCGTCCAATGGACAGAAGAGGGAACTCCAAAGAATATTCGTCCAGGAAAACTAGCCATCATTTCCCCGGAAAAGTTTTTGCGCTATACAAGATTGACCTATTGGGCTGAGACTTTAACTCGGTTAAGAATTTGGGTTCAAGCTCAAAATTGAGGATGTTTACATAACCTATTTAAATAAAACCGTGATTTATAGGTTACCAAAAATATCTTTTTGAAGGTGGGTCGGAAATGACTGATGCGAACCAAGTCTATAATAGTCATTTCCTATTGTGGCAAGAAGGTCATCCGGACTTTCCGGATGGTTGGGCTCAAACGGGCGGAGATAGAGCGACTCGGTGGGAGTGGGTGGGCCTACCGGATGGACCGAGAGCAATTAAAATTGAGCATCCTTCGGGACCGAGAGCGGGGATTATTCTTGAAAGTAATGTCGTAATCCCTGCCGGAGAGGGACAACGATGGGAATTTCGAGTGGTTCTACAAACGGAACCCGCAGAGACTCCTTGCTATATACGAGTGTACCTCGGCGCTGTAAGTCAGTATTTATTGACCCTACGACCAGGTTCAGAGCCAGAAGACTATAGTCGAGTTTTTTCTACGCCAAACGGCGTGACAGGAATTCGAGTTGAGGTAGGGATTCTCGGCGAGGGATTCGTCACTATTCACAAAATTCAGGGCTGGAGGCTCTACCCTAAGCGAGAATTACGGCTCGACGAAAAAGGGCAACTATATGTCCGACACATCGATTCTATTGGGAAGATCCAAGCTCCAGTCTCGGTTAGATTGGTTAGCCCAATTCCAATACCTGTGGATGTAAGAACCCCACTCCAAGTTAAAATGTCTGGAAGAAGGTATTTACAAAGTGTTGAATCAGTGACTTCATCTAATATTTCTCTGGCAACCATGCCCAAAGATGTTTCTGAGCTAAGTGCCTATTCCTATGCTGTCCATAATAACGGAACTGACGAAGTCGTGGTTCAATTGCAAATAAGTCCGGACGGAGCAACTTGGACAGCGGATGATATAGAACATGTTGTATTACCGGGAGCTCTGACAGTGTTTACCCCCAATCATTTTCTCCGTTATGTTCGCATTATTTATCGATCTCAATTGCCCAACCCTCTCATGGTCTGGTTTCAGGCTCAGGGCTGATTCGTTAGACAATCCAAAAAAGCAGCCCTCTCACGAACGTTCTGGGTTTGCAGGAAGGAAACAGAAGAACCTCCCTTTGCTTCCTTGGAACACCATAAGCCCCCTGGAATATAATATAAGTAAATAATGTGATTTACAGAGGGGAGACAGGCATGGACGGACTAGCATTGGTTTTTTTCTTAGCAGTTCTAGTAGAGAAGGTCGTTGAGATCTTTAAGGATATAGTTTATGCTATCCCAGTTTTTCCGGATAAGTTTAGACCACTTACTTTGGAAGTATTGAGCTTAGCTTGTGGTGTAGTTCTTGCATTTCAGAGCGACATTAATGCCTTAGAACTATTGGATGTTAAGATTTCTACTCCTGGGATAGGTATAGTGATCACGGGACTGGTAATAGGAAAGGGAGCAAATTTTGCTCATGATTTTTTCCATACCTTCGGCAAGAACAATAAGAATATAGGGCGGTGAGGCGTTCAAAAGGTGTCCGAATCCAGTCTCACGATTTAGGTCCGAATATGGTTTCTTAGGTTAACTGGATTTGGACAAGTATAGATTTAGATATGAAAGTACCCTTTTTACTACTGTTTCCATTGTACCAAATGAGGAGTAGGATCTAAGATCGAGCGATAGTGTTCTAAATTACCATAGGTGCCGTTAGGATCAAGCTTTTTATAACGATAGTATTTTGCCAAGCGGTCTTGGGGTCTGACCCAACCGAGGTGTTTAATTCTAAGGGGGCTAGTGCTTCCGCGTAAGTCTGTAATATTCATGGGGAACCTCCCGCAATGCTGAGGGGTTTCTTGCCATTTTGCTTGGAAATCCGGAATGTTGCGTACGATAAAGGGGCGATACCATTTGTGGGCCTGCCAAAGTGAATCTTCACGGTAGTAGTTTTCTGTCCAAAGATCGAAGAGTCTAAAACTAACATAATCGATATCTGAAGAGTACTCTAATAACTCACGCAGCTGCTTAGGACCATCTTCTTCGAACATCTCGTCAGCGTCTAAAATAATAATCCATTCTGAATGGGTGCTCACGGCCATTTCCCAGAGTTGTTTACGAAGGAGTATCTCGTTATAGAACTGAGGTTCTTCGTTAGAGAGGAGAGTTAAGGGGATTTCCTGGAGGATTTCTTGACATAGCTGGATAGTATTATCTTCGCTGGCATCGTCTAATAGAACGGCATGATCTATATACTCTGTGGCCTGTTTCAGAACCCTTTCTAGATACCGTCCGGATTCATTATGAACTAACATTCCAAGCGTGATTCTGCCGGGGATTATCCTCTGTTTAGAATTTACCTGGGATTGATCCAATCGCGAGATCCCCACCGAAGTCTCGTTGCTTATTTCTAGCTTAAAAGGAGTCGCTTGCGTCTTGGCACAAGACAGGTTTTCAATATACTCTTGCAGTTTATCAAGTTCAGATTCACGGTAGATATGAAAAGGCGGGTAGTAGGTATCAGCATAAAGTTCTAGACCTAAGGCTGCAGCCCTTATACAAAAGTGTCGGTCTTCTCCGGTAAGTCCTAGGTTGTATAGTTCGCCGAAGGATGCTCCTCGCCTGAGGGCTTGCTGACTAATGAGGGTACAGGCCCCTAACCCACCGACTTTATAGGTGCCTGGTTGGGAAAGCATATGCAGAAATTCTTGAGTTCGTTTAGTTATTTCCGCTTCACTGAGTGGCTCTCTTCTCGATTCATATAAAGTATACTGATCCTCCATCCACACTTGGGGTAGAGGGATAAGTTCAGGTTTCCAGCGGGTCCAAAAGACTTCAGAGACGATGTCTTTTTTTAGCGAAAGCAAATGGGTCAGAGTCTTAGGATTTAGGTAGAGATCAGAGTCTACGAGAAAAAGGTAATCATATCCTTCATCGAGGGCTATTTCTATAAACTTATCCTTATAACCAGCTACTTTCCAGATTAGGTCCTCCCGCCAATGGTGGGTGGACTCGTCACAAAGGTAAGTGCTCTTTGTTTTGGTATCGCCTGGGAGAATTCGGACATTAGGACGCTCATTGGCAAAGCGAGAGAGCAGATGATGGTCATTATGATCATCAATAAAGATATAATCAAGCGCCACTCCGCTAGTCTCTAAGCGGATGATTGAAGTTAGAAATTCAGAAAGGATTCCTTCATGTTGCTTGACAGGACTGGCTAGGAGAACACGACAGATCATAATTTTAGCTCCTTCCAGAAACTGAATTTATATTAATTTACTCTTGCAATCGGCTAAGTGACATAGAATCAAGAACGCTTTTTTCAGTGTGGTATTAACTTGGCTTATAACATGGAAATTTCTAAGGGCTGCATCTTTCATCAAGCCCCTGCGACATAACTCAATTTCCTTAAGCGCAAGTACCAAGCATTGGCGGGCAACCTTTTGAGATATATCAGAATTGGATACGGTTACACTATACTCCAAAACCTGTAGGAGATGATTAATGTCTGAGAGTTCCTGATGACAAAAAGGGGGGGTATTAATGGTTCGGTAGAACGATAAAAGATACATAACAAGGTAGAGTTCTGAGTTCATACTGGTCATCCGAGGAAGCAAAACTTGCCAGGATTCAGCTTTTGGCCAGTTATCAACAAGCAAGGTGCGTTCAAATAAACAATCAATTGGATAACCCTTACGAATCAACTCAATATACTGCTGTATTGAATAAGTCGACGTAGGCGTAGCTTCTAGGGCACGAGTGTAAGCATCTTGAGCTTCGGGAAAATTCCCGGCAGATTGATGGGCGTCGCCAAGCAGACAGTTTACCTGGCAAGGGGTTGCTAATTGCGTAGTTCCGATAGAAAGTGACTCTGCGAAGTCCTCAGCCGCTTGATTGTAATTCGATTGTTGAAGGTAGGCAAGTCCACGAAGATAGAGTAAATCTGCTTGATCCGGATACATTGTCAAAGCCTTACCTAAAAAGTCAATTAATTGGGATGCTTCTTCAAGACGGAGATAGCCAAGTGCAATATTCAGAAGTACATCTTCAAAGTACCCCTCATTACCTGACAGGCGTGTTAGGGCTTTAGTTAGGTGATTTAGCCCCTCGAGGATAGAGTCTTGTTGATAGTATTCAAGCCCAAGGCAGTAGAGGAGGAATGGATTATCTGGACCCCGCTTGAGTTCCTGACGAATGATTTCGCTGTTTCGAGAAAACTTTTCCTTAGACACTTGACGATCTTTAAGGTAACCATAGTGATGAATTGTGAGTGGAACCGAAGCTAAACCGCTGCCGTTATTGACTCTAAGAATAGAAGGGGCCACTTGTTCATGAATAGCTCCCTCAAATCGATAATCAATTCTATTGCGAAATAAGCGTACAACCTGATCTTTAGACGCACTTGTTGTTGAGTCAAGATGATTAAGGACTCGAAGAAAATATCCTTCGACCTGGCTGTCGTTTAAAAGTTTGTCGAAGGATAGAGGATCTATTGCTTCAAGAACTTCATCAGCATCTAGGACAATAATCCAATCCGAAGCAGCTTGTTCTAGGGAGAAGTTCCTGGCGGCTGCAAAGTCCTTCGTCCATTCTATATGAAACAGTTTTGCGCCTGCTGCAAGAACTAATTGAGGAGTATGATCGATACTTCCTGTATCCACCACGATGAGCTCATCCGCTACATCTCGGACGCTTTGGATCGCAGCCAATAAACAGTCTTCTTCATCTTTGACGATCATACATAAGCTAACAGTTGCTTTAGTTTTCATGAATAACCATCATCTTTCTACCACCATATTTACTAGTAAATTGACTCTCCAGGTCCTGTAAGCGTTGGTCATAGTCACTGAGAAGCCACTGGAAACCCTCCTCAGTGGCTTTTATGAGTGTTTCAAGGGCAAGGCAGTAACTGTCAACCATAGGGTTATGAAAGAACTCATGAGATTGATAACGCTTACAATCAACGAACAGTTCAGTAGTTACTCCGAAAAGTTCCTTCTCTCGAACGTTTCGCGGAAAGGGAGGGAGAGGTTGATGTTGTATAAGCCGGATTAACCATAGAAAAATATGAGCCTCACCACGGGTCAAATGATTTCCCCAAAGCTTAATAGCCATGGTTCTAGCTTCCGGTAAATCATCGAGCAAGATAAGTGCGACGATTGAGAGTATTTGGGCAGAGTTATAATGAGGGCTTTGACTTGATATTTGGCGTAAAACGTTAAACCCCGTTTGAATTCTGCCAGAATAAATACAATACTTGCCGTAGAAAAAAGAGAAGCCCTCATTTTGACCTTGATCTTTATGACTTTCCAAACAGCAAAAGGCTTGCTCTACATGATTGGAGCGGAAAAAAAGCTCGGCCGAGGTCAGGCAAAGTAGGGGATCCTCAAACAATCCTAAATCCTCTAGACGGTGATAACAAAACGCGGGACCTTTATCACTAAGCAGGTTTAAAAAAAGAGAATATAGGGGGAAGTGGTACTTCGGGTTGAGCTTAAGGGCCGTTTCATAAGCCTCTCTTGCTTCGAGTAGCCCTCCAATCCTTTCATAACAGAAGCCTAAGTGATAGTAAGCAGAAAAACTTTCCGTACCTGTAATATGACTAAGCACTGCTGGGGGGCGACCGCAAGAAATTGCCTGATTAAACCATTTCAGTGCAATGGAATATTCTTCTTTTTCTTCGAGCAAAAGTCCGCCAAGAAAGAACAGATCCGTAAAGTTTGGATAGTGTACGCTGGTTTCCAGACATAGAGCGAGAGCTTCGTCAAGATGATCTAACTCTTTTAAGCAGAGGAGGAGATATTTTAGAGCAGGAGCTCGAAAAAGCAGGTGATCATCGCTTAGAGTATGATAGGCCTTTTGCAAGAAAGGGAGAGCATATCCTGCCTTACCTAACATGAGCCACTCGACCCCTAGGTAATAATGTAAAAAGGGATTATCGGGCTCTTCACAGGAGGCTTTTTTCAGCAAGGTAAGGTTACGATTTCGTTTACGATGACGGAGTTTTAGTGGTAGAAATCTATGCTTTATGATAAGGTCTCTAGCTATACCGACGTCGTGTTGATCTGGAAGGGAGACCTGTTCATGAATTTTACCAACATACTTATATCTCCCGTTGTTTCTAAACAACCTGAGCACATAAAACGTATTGTATTCTTGTGCAGAATCTGAAATTGGGTTAAGAAGAGGAAGCAGGAATGATTCTTTATCGTTTTCTCGATTTATCAGGGAATGAAGATTGTCTTGATCTTGGCAGATAACTTGTTCGTCGGCATCTAGCGCCAAGATCCAGTCACCAGAGGCATGTTCAATAGCAAAATTACGGGCGGCACTAAAATCATTTTGCCAAGAAAGGAAGTATACATTTGAAGTGTAACGCTGAGCAATGCTAACAGTATCATCGGTGGATCCAGTATCGACAATAACGATTTCATCAACCAAATCTTTAACGCTGTCCAGGCAATTGGCTATATGATCTGATTCGTTTTTTACGATCATCGTGAGGCTAATCCGTTGCTTCATGGTTGGACGAGACCTCCTCTAGTAACTTCCTAAAAACGTCGTTCTCTGGGTGCTTTTCTAAGGCTTCCTTGAGAATGGTCTGTCGCCAAGCGGTATAGAGCTCGATAAGACGGACGTAGTAGCTAGGAGTGTCCGGGTCTAATTCGAGAGCATGTTTATAATGTTGTTCAGCTTCGGAAAGCCGTCCTAGGTGAGAGAATATCTCGGCAAGCCGGAAATGAGCTTCTGCTGAGGGATCTGCTTCAAGAACGGTTTGTACAAATGGAATGGCTCTGCTTTCCTCTCCATAATCTACAAAGATTTGGGCAATTTTCAAAGAGTAGTCTGCTAAGCTTTTACGATGAAGGGCCTTTAAGAAAAACATCGCGCGTTCGATTTCTTGCATAGCAACCAAACGCTGGAAAATATCAAGCAGAAGCAACATCCCCTCCGGCCCTAAAATTAATTGCGGAGGAGGTGCTGTTTTTTTAATAAACATGGGGAAGAGGGAGAGTACTCTTTCGGTATCTTCTGCTAAGCCAAGGGCGTGAAGTTCTTGCCAAAGGGTACGAACTTTCTGAGGTTTATTCTGAATCCAGAAGCAAAAGAGCCTATTAACCGTGGCTATGGGGTATTCTGGGCTTTCCCTAGAGAAGTCTTCAAGAAGTCTTACGGCTTCAAAGAACCGTCGCTTCTGAATAAGACAAATCGCTTTTCTAAGTTTAAGATCTGATGAAACAGGGAACCCATCCTCAGCTTGGTCCAAGTAGTGCAGGGCGAGGTCATAGGCACCGTGCCTAAAATAAATGTCCCCCATAAGACGGTTGGCCATTGGAGTGCAGAAATTGCAAACCTTTTCTAAGCATTCCATCGTATAAGTCGGTTCTTTGGTTGGTTTTAGAATATGAACTAGGTGTTCCAAAGCATGGGTAAAGTGCGCATTGTCACGAAGGCTAAAGAGGTAGTACTTGAGAGCTTCCTCTTCATCTAAAAAGGCCTCGGCGATTTGCGCCAGATAGTAATAGGAACGAAAACCCCTGACTCCGCCAAAGGAAGCATATTGAGGTGGTTGTTCAGGCATAGTGAGTGCTTGAAGAAAGGCCTTTCTTGCTGGAGAATATCGCTTTAAATCAAGTAAGATGAGACCCGTATAAAAGTAAAGATCTGCATAGTCCGGGAAGAGCCTAAGCCCTAGGGCAGCAGTATTAAGTGCCTCTTGTGGTTGGCCTGAAGATTGTTGGGCCATTACGATATAGCGAATGAGTTTGGGAAGGTAGATCGTATTGGGATCAATATCTGTTGCAGACTGGATAAAGACCCTAGCAGCTTCTGAATAGCGCTCAGCGCGAAACAGCTCAACCCCATAATGATATTGAAGTAAGCGATTCGTAGGGTTTATCTCCAGTTCTTGTTCAATCAACCTTAGGTTGCGTGACTTTTTATCTTTTTCCTTTATTACTTCGTCTAAATAACCATGATGAATGATCGTAAGATTTTCAGCAATCTGGTAACAGGCTTTTGGGTTTTTCTGCAAAATGACATCAGCGATCTGTTCGTGAATCGCTCCATGAAAGCGGTACTCACGTTTGTTGCGGAAGAGCCGAAACACAAGATCAGGGACAGTCTCGATCCAGCCTTCCTTCCCAAGATAATTTATAATTTTGACAAAAAATCCTTCAACTGCTTTATTTTTAATTAAGGGGATTAAAATCTCCCGACTATTAGGCGATAACTCTTCATCAGCATCTAAAAATAGAATCCAATCCCCATGAGCCAGCTCTAAAGAGGCATTTCGAGCATTACTGAAATTATTATTCCAAAGGAAATGATGAATAACTGCGCCATATTGGCGAGCGATTTCACAGGTAGAATCGGTTGATCCTGTGTCGACAACAATGATCTCATCGGCAATACCAGATACACTCTTTAAACACCTGCCTAAGTTTAGAGCTTCATTTTTGACAATCATACATAAACTGATCTTTTCCGCCATAACTTGTTTGCCTCACATATCTTTCTAGTTTTAATACTATATGCATACAAAAACTGAAACTTTACGTCGAGAAAGAGAATAACATGTTAGTAATGCGATCTGGATAAATATGGATTGTTACGAAAGAGAGGGAATGTAAGGCATGGCGAATTTTAAGATTTTTCAAGACAACCCCGATCAGGCAAAGGTCAAGATATTCGGGAGTAATAACGCCGCATTAAACACGGACGCCTCTGGAAACCTGACGATCACTTCTACTGGTTTGGCTATTACCTCGCCGACTAATGGCTTAGCAATT
>DOPM01000018.1:0-870 GCA_003513495.1 Desulfosporosinus sp. | reverse complement strand
ACCATAACTGCAGCGGCAGGAGGTTTAGCAATCACACCGCCAACAAATGGTATTCTCATCACATCCCCTGGGCTTGCCATAATCAGTGCAACGACAGATGTTTCTGCAACCCGTGCAAATATCATTGATACTGCTGGGAGTGGAGATACAACCTATACTGTCTTAGGAGTTGAGACATGGAGCTTTGGTGTTGTCAACGAATCATTAGCTGCAAACGCCCAGGCAGTGGTAAAAATGCAGATTAGCCCTGATGGGACACACTGGTTAGATGAGGCTGGCCCTGTTACGATTAATCAGAACTCTTTGACTACGTTAGTTTCTTCGATATTCCTAAAGTATGCGAGAGTATACTATAGTGCTGTAAATGCAGCGAGTGCGGTTACCCTTAATATTTTCTTTCAAGGAGAATTGTAAGAATATGAAGCAAAAGGAGAGCAGAAATTCTGGTCTCCTTTGCTTTCAGTAGACTATGCTCTTCCATTATAGTGACAAGGTGGATACAATTTTGTTTAACTTGCTAATTCGAAGCAATTATAATTCGATAGACATAGACTATTATTGCAATAAGGATAGACGTAAAGGAGGTGCTAAGAATGGCGCAATCTAGCTGCATAAAATGTGGAAACAACCGATTTGAGGTAGTTCACGCCAATAATCTTGAAGGAACGACGCGAGCCGTGCTCTTTGTACAATGCACAAACTGTGGATCCGTGGTTGGGGTTCTGGATTTCTTGAATGTTAGCATTAAAGCAGAACGCATGAAAAATGATCTCAGGACTTTAGCAGAAAAAGCATTGGACCGTATTAAAGATATTTAGGGTGGAGAAGCAACTAAAAAAGACACTCACTTTGATATGCTCCCCCTATGGT
>DOPM01000046.1:121821-149260 GCA_003513495.1 Desulfosporosinus sp. | reverse complement strand
ACTATTTTCTTGACATTCGCATATTTAATCCTTAACAGGTAGTTTATTTATTGCATATCGTTCTTTAGTGTCAGTATCCTCCAGAATATCATAATGATAGAAAATGCCATTTTCAGTACTTGTACTCCAATTTGGGTAATAAGTTCTTAAACAACTCTTACAACGGTATAGTACATTTTTAGTATCTTCATCTTTCCTTAGACCCCTTAGATTACTTATTTTACATACAGGACATTCAATGTTTACATCATTAAAAATATAATTGTCACTCATGTAAATACTCCTTTCTTTAATTACTTTAGATTAATCAATAATTTTAAAACATTTCACCCCAAAATTTAGAGGTTCAATTGGACTTATCCCTTTTTTAACAAATGTTGATGTAAAAACTCAATTAAAATACATCTTCCGAAATTTTAGGAACATCCAAGGAATAACATTTTTTGCATAATTGGCAGTTACTTATACATTTTGTATAGTCTTTATATATAGCTTCTTCTCCAACAACGCTTTTATCAACGGTTGCAAATATCGGAAGCTTTAAATCCGTTGCAATCTTCAAATCATTTGGACTTGTATCAGACCAAACCGAATAACGGATAACAAGGTTTTTAGGGATAGCATCCAATCCAACTTGATCTATCAATTTAACTGATTTAGTATATGCTAAAAAAGTAACCTCTGGAAACTTACTTGCAATTTCTAACCATTTCTTAAGGTAATTAAGGTCGTAGAAATCACCTGATTCATGAATTCTAAAGTAAACTTTCTTACCAGCTCTATCTTTTCTTAGATTTTCCGAAATAATTTCCACCATATTAAGTACAAAATTTTCATCCTCAGATTCTGCTAGATTCTCCTTTAACTTAGATACTAATCTTGGATATCGAGATTTTTTTGCATAACACCTTTTGCTACATTTTTTAGTTCTTTCAGGGCATGTTGTTTCTGGTGGTATACTCCAAATCAAAAATCTACTTGTTCCATTAGGCTTCAGCCTCTTATTTTTATCACTAATTTTAGGTGGCACGATCAATATCCCCTTTCTTGAAAGCTCATATAATCACCCAATTATATCAAACGTAGTCATTATTTTGAATATTAACCAAAATGCACTTCTCGATGGCAATTAGGACATAAGGCAATAGCATTATCTACTGTGTCCTCACCACCTTCGGAAAGAAATATCTTGTGATGAACCTCCAAATATGGTGATCCATCACTAGCTCTCATAAATGAAGCAGGATTACCGCATTTCTCACAATTACCGTTTGCCCTTAATAGGACTTCAACAATCACATCTGGATTTCTCTGGTACTGATTAGACATTGTCTGAATAATTTTAGGAAGTTTATTTGATCTTCCTAATCTATTTAGCCTTTCTTGTCTAGTGATATTTCTAGAATGTTTGATCTTTTTTTCGAGGTTTTCTTGATATATTTTAAGAGGAATCATATTCTGAATAAGTCCTAAATCCTCAATTGCTTTTGCACTTTTTTCACCGTCAAGAACACTAAATCCTTGAATAACATAATTAGAGGCGTATCCAACTGCTTGGTTAAACTCTGTTATTTCAATATTTTGTTCATTTATATCCTTGAGAAAATAAATATACTCCCATGTCTGATTGTCATCATTCATTCCCCACAATTCTTTTGCAAGGTTCTTGTTATGAAGTTTGTCGGTTACTATGCCCGATGAGAAAATACGCTTATTAGCCGAAAATAATACAATATCTCCAGATTTTATTCTAAGCCACTTATTTTCGTTAGCAATTGTTGTCCCAGGATTTACACCCCATATTTGAACCATCTTTTCTGGGTAAAACTCCTCAAGTCTTTCAAATATTTCCGAATCAAGAAATGGTTTTATTTTAGATAGTGGAACTGGGTTAGCAATCGTATCTTGGTAATGTTTTTCTGCGAATTTATTCCCACAAGGTTGTAATATTATTTGACTCATAGATAACAATCCCCCCCTTCTATAGTTCATCATACTTCTTATTAGACCCATAGGCTTTTTCTATAGGGTATTTCTCCCCATTCTTTCTTACCTTTTCTAGAATTGCTTGTTCAGGATCGATTCCTAACTCGTGAGAAATCAGTAAGGCGTATATCATTACGTCTGCTAATTCTTCTTTAATCTTTTGGTAATTTACTTTTACCCCTTCATCGCTTGTTTTCCATTGAAAGTTCTCAAGTAACTCTCCTGCTTCCAAAGTTAATGATATGGCTAAATCTTTAGGGTTATGAAACTGCTTCCAATTACGATTATCTCTAAATTCCACAACTGTTTGAACTAAACTATTCATAATTTTCACCTCTTGTAGAGAATTCGACGAATTAGCTTCCTTTCCTTCATAGTTTATATTTGCTCAACGTGTTTACAGGCAATCTCTAGGAACTCCCCTTAAGAAATCCTAAAAGTACCAATACAAAATGAGAGGGGAGTCCCCCTCTCACAAAAACACCTTCACATCACATACAAACTAACCAAGTACTATTTTCCTCTTTTTATCTTCTAGCATAGTCCATATTTTGCTATATTGGTCTTCTTTAATAGCTTGTAACATGTTGATAATGTCTTCATCGGTCAAATATAAAACTAATCCACGTCCGTCCGAATAAGTATCATTACACCTTTTAATGAACAAATCGGCATCTTTTAATGCTCTACAAATTAAAATACCAAACTGACCTCTACTTGAACTAAAGCGTCCAGAAAGTTGATCAATTTCTGGATTAGCGACATCTTTTCCGTAATTTTTACATTCTATATATATGTAAGGGCAAAAAATTTTATTGATATTGTGTAAGTTAAAAAAGAAATTATCTTTTGCATTATTATCCATTATTATATCAATTCTTTTTCTGCCGTTATGTATTTCTCTTTCAATTATCGGGTTAATTAAATATGGATAGAATATAATTTCTAACAGCGACTTAACATAATGATGAAATTCTGACGCATATTCTCTACCTACAGGAATATTTTTTAATCTTTCTATTAGGTTTTCTATAACTAAATTAACATCATAATTATCTATTTGATCTGCAATTAAATCACTTGTTAACGAATTAACATTCACTTTGCATTTATCAATAAACTTACAAAATAACTCTGGATATCTTTGAGTGTATTTACGAATATAATCTTTAGTATTGAGATATTCACCTCTCAAGATCTGATTCCTAATATCATTATGAACATCTTTTTTAGGAAGATAGTATTTTTTACTCCCATTTTTTAAGGTTTTGAGTTTAACTAATGAACTTCTTCTTTGTAAGTGGAACATTCTTTCTTGTTCGACTATATGAAACCATTTGTATTGCGATGCTTCATACAATTTAATAGGACTAACTATTGCTTTGGGAATCAACAAGATCTCTCTATTATTGGTAATTAATAAATCTTCTTCCGAATAAACCCATCTCCTCGCTGTTGCATCCCAAAAAGGTTTTGTTTCTTGTCTTTGCATCTGTATACCCCATAAATTACATTGGATTTTAGTATACTCAATTAGTTTTTCTCTAATTATATTAGTTACCATATCTGATAATTTATCCCGATCTATATCTTCAACAAAAATAATAATATCCTCAATATTGTTAACCAAGTTATCTTCAATAGCATTACTTTCAATAATTTTATCTACTATTTTTTGAGTATTTAATTTACCAACTCCTTTGCCATTAGTAGTACCTTTTTTACTTACACCTAGACAGTTTTCTTTCGGCTCTTCCATAAAAAGGAATAGTTCTTTTGCCTTTTCATAATCTTCTTTTAACATTGCAGTCTTAAATTCATTAAAAAAACTTTTAATTATCATATCAACTTGGATACACCATTGGCTTTTGGAATTAGCAATTAAAAAAGGATCTATATATAAATGACAATCTGTATCTAAATCAACATCGACAAAATCCAATTCATGTTGTGATACTTGTAAATTATATATCTCACTTATCTTCATTCTTTCGTCCTCCTTATGATTGGTAAGATAATTCTAAATCAACTAAATACATGAAAGTTCTACACATTTACATTGAACCTCACTACAACCCTTCCTCTCTTATATTTAACTCACCACGAGACCTAGGACATCGGTTAGCTTCGATATGTTTAGCCACTTCAGCCTTCTTCTTATGTATTCCGCACGTGCTGAGTTCTAATTCTTTAATCACCTACATTTGATATGGGGTAAGCAAATTCTTATTTCGCCTTAAGTTTAGTTCCCTTAGCATATTCCATATTATCCATCACTTAACAAATTTCTGCTTCTATCGCAGAAGTCCTTCCAATTTTTACGTTAAGAAACAAAAAAAGACGCAAATTGTTACAATATAACTGGAAATAAAATCAGTCGCAACATCAAAATAACTTCTCGATGAATTAAGATGTACTATGCCCAATTATCACTTTTCACTTGATTTTGAGTCATGTATACCCTCTATAGCAAAAAAGAAGGGTAATTATCCCTTCTTTTTTGCCTGAGATTTATATATATCAACACACATATATAGTGTTGTTCTGCCTATGCCTAGCAACTGGCAGTAGGTTTAAAACACGGCTTCAAACTCATATACAGGTTGCCATCGATGTATAAGTTTATTTATGGCTTGCTTGTCAATTTCACTCAAAAATCTTGCCCTGTCAGCTTCCGTTTTACCTGATTGATTAATCAGAGTCTCACGCAAAGGATGATGGCTGTCAATCATAAAGCTGTTGCGTTTGTGTAAGCGATCAAGAAATTTTGCTTTGGGTACTCTGGCGAACTTACCATTTACACCCCTATTGCAAGATTTACACGCTAACACGAGATTCCAGACCCCGTTTAAATTGACGTTCAATTCACTTTGGAGAATATGCGGAAAATAGTGGTCAACATCTGCCAAGTCTTCTGAAAAAGGATCAATAGTAATATCATCAAAGCAATAGAAACACTTTCCTTTTTGATATCCGTTTAATGCATCACGACCCGAAGTGACATCTATTCTTCGCTGATTATCTTTTAGGTAAAAGAGATTTGTTTCTTCCTCAAATTTTACCTGCAAAAGTGATGGTGCAACCCCTATCGACCATGCAGTTTCAACTAATCGCCATCTGGCTTCAACCTCAAAATTCAAATTAGGGAATTGATTTGTTTCTTTTAGTTTGAACAAATCATCGGTAATGACAATTCCTTTTTGCTTTGCTTTCTTATCGTTTTCGAAAAATTTAACTGGAATATCATCTTGATTAACCACATGAAACGCATCAAGAACATTTACAAAACCATATTTTACTGTTTTTTGGATCAGTTGCTCATGTGAAATTTCTCCTGCAATATATTGCCTACAAGTACTTAGCATATTGCTTGATTTGGAAGTCGCTTGTTTATCATTAATCATTAAGTGAGATATTAGATTTTTTGAAAATGGAACAGCTAGTTCTTCCAAGGTGATAAAGGACTTACCACTTGGTATAATTTCGATTAATGATTTAGCCATCGAAAATTTATAAGATGCACTATTTCTGCCGAACAGGATTACTACTCTCCAAAATGATTCCAACGAGGGATATTCTTCTTCAAATTTCAAATAATCAGTCCTCTTTTATTAATTGCTTTTAAGAACTCCTTATCACTAACACATTGAGCCACTTTTCTCCTGGTTTATCTGGTCTAACATCTTCAGTAATATACAACGTAATAATTTTAAAGTATGGGTGTCTCCCGATTAACTCCGCAAAAGTTTTTTCGTCGTAATTATTAAAATATCTCTCGTTTTTCAACTCTTCCTTTTCTCCATATTTAAACGAAGCGTACAATACGCCGTTTGGTTTAAGTGATTGGTACAATTTAAAGAAGACATTATCTATTGAAACTCTTTGAATATGAAGTAATGAGGCACATGCCCAAATTCCTTCAAAACATTCTCTAAAATCCATCTGCTCAAAATTCATTAGTAAACATTCTTTACCTGTTATCCTAGTACAATGCTCAACTATACTCTCTGAAGCATCAATGGAAACAACACTAAATCCTTTATTCATAAAGTAAAGAGTGTCCCTGCCCGAACCTGCCCCCGCATCAAGAATAGTAGAATTTGATGGTATCAATTTCAAAAAGGGTTTATACAATTCTTCTACATCTAGGTTCAAGGTGTCTTTGATGAACTTTTCGGCATTTTTATTATAATAGTCAATAGTCTTATACAAATCATCTTCACCTCAAAAATGGCTTTAATAAGTTCAGATAACGTCTATGCACCTATTACAGATATGTAAGTATATAGTTATAATTCGATAATATTAGGCTAACACCTTTAAATCTGTCACTCTATTCAATTAGAATCTTATTTGCCTCATTTTTCTTTTCACAATGAGAGAGTAAAAGAAATCAATAACTCACCGATTGATGAAGATATACCTTACTGTTTATGAGTAGCGAACTGGCACTTTAATATTGTTAATTGTCCCTCCCTTTTATCCAATAAAAAGAAGGGGTATCCCCCTTCCCAACATGCTTTAGAACCATTATCGATATACTTATATAGTGTGGTTATGACTCAGAAAAATAATTTGATGCTTTCCAACACGTCTCAAGCCACATTTTTTCTACTTCATCTAGTATTAAACCCTTTACTTGTCCGTTTTGAACTTCAAATGCATTATCCCATCCTACATCACCACCATATAATTTAGCATTTTTGCTCTTTCGATCATAAATAAAAATCCATTGTTCGCCATGAATGTTTTCAAAATAGCCCAAATATTTATCGGGATCTTCATTGGTAATAGAAGGAGGAGTTCCACAATTTTCCACGTGTTTATTAGTTATTAATAATAATGGGTTATTCATTTAATTTACCTCCAATGCCTCATAAATTTTTTGATAATCCTATTTTCGAGAAAGTCTCACACTGACAAGGGTCAAGTGGTTTCATTTATCTGCAATTCATCTGGGATGTCATTGTTTTGATCTGGATTCTTTACAGATCCAAGAGGCATATTCACTTCAGAAAGGTATGGTAACAGGAAACCTACTATAAAGTCCTTTTGCAACTCTAGCATATCGCTATCAAATCCACCAGGTGAATTTCTATGTTCTTCAATATCAAGATAAAGTACCCTCTGCTTACTGGGGAAATTTCTTTCAGTATCTTTTACCATTTGAAAGATACTGTTTGCAGTTTCTTCAAAGTTTTCATTTCTACGAACCACGTGATAAATAGCAACTTTTTTTTCATTTTCCACATCTAATGCTCCTTTATTTCGTACTTTAGGTTATCTTCTCTACCTTTTAAAATTTCTATGCCGTACTAAATGAAATTTCACTGACAAAATAACTAACCACCAAAGAAAAAAGAACTGGTTCTTACCAGTTCAATCCTTCTAAATCCCTATCCATTTTGTCTTGTGTAGTTTTGGTATAGATAGCTGTAGTCTCTAACCTCTCATGTCCTAAAATTCCTTGGACTGTTGTAATATCACTGCCAGATTCAAGCAACTTCCTAGCTAAAGTATGCCTTAATGTATGAGGGCTTACCTCAATTCCAATTCTATCAGCATACTTTTTGATGGACTTAAATACTCCATTTCTGGTCAATCCACCTCTTTGACCAACAAACAAACAATCACAGTCCATCTTTGGTCTGACTTGAAGATACTCCTCAATTGCTTCGCGAACCTCTTTGTTAAGCTGTAAGACTCTCTCCTTCATACCTTTGCCCATTACCTTGATTCGACCTTTACGCTCAGATGCCTCAATGTCTCCGATTCTGATATTACAAAGTTCACTAACCCTCAGACCAGTATTAAGCAACAGTTCAATTATTAAAATATCTCTTTTATTTCCATTTCTATGGACTTCTTTCCGTAAAGTTTTAACTTCTCGTTCACTTAACCCCTTGAACTCTTGAGGGGTATTTTGTTTGACTTGTTTAAGCTTCAAAGACTTCTGCAAATGACCTTCATTGTGTAGCCAGTCCATAAATTTATTAATGCTTGCTACTTTCCGATTAACCGTTGCTACTTTAGCTGACCGATTGCCGAGGAGATAACTCCGATAGTCCTTTAAATCTAAGGCGATAAGTTTCTCTATACCTTCAGATGTACTACCTTCGTACCATGATAAAAAACTATTAATATCGCTTATATAAGAAGCCACTGTGTTTTCTGACTTATCCTCTCTAAGTAGTTCATTCCTGAAATCATTAAGTAACTCAGTTATATTTACCATAGTGTAATCCCTCTCTTTCTGCCTAAGATGATTATAAAACAGAAAGAGTATACTGGCAACATAATGTTGACTCATAATATACATTATGGATAGAGTTAATTCCTAATTAGTTTACTTTTCCGTATCAATTGCTAAATATTAAGCTTTTATCACCTGAAAACTGGAAACATAATAATTTAATCGGCTATTATCCAGACTTTGAAGCCACCACCATAGCCCCTATGTCATACTAACTATGAATCTTTTTCAAATTCGCTTACTTTGCTATTGAAATCTGGCGGGATTAGTTATAACTTTTCCTTAGAAAGATCTTCCAAAAGGGGTTGGTCACATTGGTTTTTCCTACTTTAGTTTTTAATCCTAGGGATAGAGAATATAAAAGTTACCAAGAGAGTCTAAGAGATAGGATAATCTTTGAATACCTATTTACAAGTAAATCAAGGCGTTGGTTGGATGAACATATTCTTGGCTTAGATGCACATTATAGTCGAGGGTGGCAATCTTTCAGTATACTTAACTATGTAGGTCTAACTGATAAACATAAAGGCTTTTTCAAGGATCTGGAAATCAATCAAGCCCTGTCTTTCTTATTAGAAATGAACGATGATCAGCACAAGCAAATTATTTCGTCTTTAACCCGTTATGCTCAATTCTTAAATACAGCACCAAAGAATAACCTAGACTGGTTTACTCCACCTCTAAACGCCAGAAAATTAATAAAGAATATTGGCACATCACAATATACCGATGGGGTGCGAATTGACAAAGAATTTCATGATGTTTTTAACCCTCAGAATTCTCCTTATTATGTGGAACGTGGTAATGCTAGAAAGATTAGAGTCCTTTTTAATAACAAAATCTTCTTGGCTGATTACAGATTTGAGAACCAAGAAGACAGATCAATAATCTTGCAAAGTATTCGCTTTCGAAAAGAGCTTAAAGAGGAGTTCAGAAGAGTTTTTCCAGTTCCAATAGGGGAATTTTCTATTCAACAAGGTAAAGACCTAAACCATTTCATTTTTACACACTCAGCAAACATTATAGAAGATACCGAAGAAGAGGATAAAGGATACCCAGAAGGAAAAATGGCATTTAGAACACATAGGATATTCGAACGTGACCCAAAAGTAATTAAGAAAGCCAAAGAAAAGTTTTCTAAAGAACATTGTGGGCATGTATTTTGCGAAGTGTGCAATTTCGATTTTAGCGAGTTCTATGGTGTTAGGGGCATGGACTTCATTGAGGGTCATCATAAAAAGTTGGTATCTGAAATGAAAGAAGGGGAAGAAACTAGAATCGAAGACATTACCTTACTTTGTTCAAATTGTCACAGGATGATACATAGAAAACCCCTTATAACAGTTGAAGAGTTAAAATTGTTGATTAATAAGTCTAAGAGGTAGGGGCTACCCTACCTTTCTTAATGCCGTTTGCTTGTAAGTTTATCTCTTAAAATCACTTTTTATTTACCTTGTCTATAGCAATTCTTATTAATCCTATAAAAACTCCTATCATATACAATTGAAATATACTCTTACCTAATAATGGGCTTATTAAATATGCTAAACCAGACATTCCCAAAATGATTAGTGAACTTAATAAATATAAGTACAATCTATGTTTGATGATGAAATTACCTCCTACAAACTTACATTTCTATTGATTTTAACTTTGTAGTATACATTGCTCCCACCGTTCCAACTAATCAATGTCCTTTCAGAATCTTTATCTCTTTGCCCTGCTAAATTGTATTTTTATAATTCATATTGCTCCGCATCCTCAACTTCTAACTCATATCCAACATCATCCTTTAAAATGAATAAGTTTATTCCCATTTAGCAAGCACCTTACTTACTCTTTGAGCTTAAATATCTAGAATACCAGATATTGCACGAAACTTTTACCACTAATTGTACTAAGATACAAGTAGACATAAATTGTTATTGCCTCCTAGACTAACGATTCGTTTTTTCCCTAGGCATCACATCAATAATTAAAACAAAAGTACAATTTCACAAAAAATAGTAATATAAAACATTGTAATAATGGAAAATTCTAATAGATGCCATACTTTTTGTATTACTAATACAGGGGTTGCCATAATTATAAAAAAACTAATCACTACATAGACTTTATCCATAATGGTTCACGCCCTAAGAACTTTTCAGACAGTGAGTACATGGTATAAAACAACAACATAGAGATAGGAATCAATAGATATACCATAACTTATCCTCCTTTAGACCCATTATTTTCTTCAAATGACATTCACTCTTTGCTATGTTCTAAGTTTTTCTCTTACTCCATTTAGTCAGGCAAAGTGATGTTATTAACCATAGTGAACTTAAACCCACTCCAATAAACCAAATGTTACTTGCTTTATTGAAAGATTTTTCACTTCCATGAATAAGATACTCTTTATAATTACTACTATAAATTCGCTGATATTTAGTACTAGTCCACCTATCGGAAACGTATTTGACTAAGTCCCCATCGTTAGTGACCGTACCAATAGTATCCATTCGTGTATACGCAAGCAAAACCAGTAGTAACAATAACCCAACAGGCACTTTCCAATTTTTCATCCTTTATTCTCATCCATTCAAATAATTGATTGAATAATCACACCCATAGTTGGTTCATTTTACATTAGCATACTATCTCAGTTGCGTTCTAATAGTCATTCTCATATTTAATTTATTTTAAATTTTGTCTAAGACAATTAACTCTTTCGGTGAGGTTAAGCCAACTATCGATTATCTTAGATTAGCCTCTTTCAAAGAGTTCCATTTTGTAAAACTCCCGAACTAAAGTCAGGTGGACATGAGTAGTTAATAGTTTACATCTTCGTAAAGGTGTGATCTTTTGATAGTAAAATTTGTCTGTTTATCTTTATTAATCAAATCCAATATTCGTTGTATCTCTATAATTTCATAATCTTTCATGTAGGGCGACGCTATAATTTCGTCAATCAATTCATAGGGATTAACTTTTACTTTTATACCTTCCGATGGAATATCATTAAGTTTAGAAACAAAACCATATTTTATTATATCACCCACTTTCATTGGGTTAGAGAAGTTAATTTCAACGCCCTTGAATGGTTCTGAAAGTGGATTATTTTGGTATAGTATCATTCGAAATTCTTGTTCATATTGGAATTCTTTCCTTTTATTTTTGAACGGAAGTAATTCGAATCGGTTATAATCCTCATCATATTCCCTATCAAAATCAATGTATTCAACATTAAACATCTCTAACTCAAATCCATCAGGTTTCTGTATCTTTTTGAGTTTATTAATTGTAGTGCTAATTGCTATGCCCTGTCCTGCCCTTGCGTATGTTTCCCACATTGCAGCTGATTCGCTTTCATTAATATGCCAACAACTTATTGCCGCTTTGTTTTTTTTCTCTTTAAATTTAACATAAAACTCTTTCCTAATCTCATCTATCCTTGAGCGATTTCTTTCAGAACTAATCATCCATTCTACATGAGCATTGTAATTTTGTTTTGGTATAGCACCTTCATATTTATCCTTGAATTTATCAGCACGAGTAAAATAGAGTTCTCCATTAACAAATGTTAGAAATTTAATTAAATCAAAGTATCTCCATAATTTAGTATCTTCCATAATTAACCCCTCCCTAATAACTCCTGCCCTACTCTTTTTTATATACCCTTATAGCGGGGGTACGTTTCATGTTATCCTCTCAAGAATATAACCAAGCCCAAAGAATATCTAACTATGTAAAAAACCATTCGCTTAAAGAAAAAATATGTGGTTTCAAAACATTATACCATGTTTTCCCAATATCCAATTTGCCAATGTAGTTAATAATTAGAGATTTTTTTCGAGAGTATCATAAACGAACGTTATTAATATTTAGCACTCGCTTCAAGTTAACTTTGATACATTAAAGTTGAAGCGAAGTATTAAATAAGGAAGGGGTATGAGGAGTTATCTAATGCATATGAGATACTCCAGAACATCTTACAAGAAAAAACCTTCAATAGCATTTAAAGCTCCTTAGGATGAGTATTTCTGATAACTAAGTATTTAATTTGTTGACCGAAGCACTGACCGAATTTTGACCGACTACTTACAGATACTGAGTTGGTTTATCCCTGAAATACTTCTATTTTTACGCCCCAAATCCTTATCCTCTGTCTGCGTAATCATACGTTTTATAGACAATAACAACTTCTTATTAAGTTATCTGGTCAAACAATATTTCTTTTTAAAAAAATTTTCGTTATATATTTGAACTTACAAATTTACAAAAACATTAGAGGAAACTTAAAAAATAAGAAGGAACAGCAATTCTAGCCATTCCCTTCTATAAGCTTATTTTAAGAAATAATTACCGAGTTCTGGCAATGGGGACAGTTGAAGTCATCCCTACCGTAACTATTTAATCTATCAAAAATAACAACTTGTCCACAATCATCACAAATAAAAATATTTCTAGATATAAAGTCTTCTAACCGCTGATTACTACAGATATGCCTTGCAATTACTATATCATTTACTGAATATAAATTAACTGGTCTTTTGTTTGTCTTACTTGAGACTTTATTGGGTAATGTAATTACAAAACCTGCTCTAGTCCAAGGTTGTATCATATTTCTTATTACGTTTTCCTTAACCTTAAAAAGATTATTCCCTAGAAATGGTATAGTAAAAGTAGCCATTTTTAGTCGTCGTAAGTTTGCCTGTTGGGTTTTATCTGTAATGACATCGGTAAATTTATCAGCACAATATTTATCAATACCTCTAGTAATGTCAATTATGTCAGGCTTTGAATTTACATTTTCGGCTCGATTTATATGTTCGTCAAAAATAAAATTAAGCAAGTTAATCAAATTCCTCGGTGAATTTTGAGCAAATAAAAAAATATCGTCAATTGTACTCGTTTCACAATCTAAAACTTGTTGGAGCATATTAATCTTTTCATCACTCAAAACACTCAACCTTTTGTTGATCATATCCTTGATTTGCCTTTTCTCCCATTCAAGTTCAAAGTGTTCAATCCTGTCTAACCTAATGTCTTCTGCCCAATGGTCAGTTATCTTATCCCAAAGGAAGAATTTAAAGACTACCAGTTTTCCTTCAAGAAGGCTTAAATCCTTGATTAACGGTCTTATCAAGGAATAGGAAGCAAGCGAATCGTTTCCTGTAAGATGATTCTCGTCTATTTTATCAATTAAAATATATACAGCTTTAAACCCTACTCTGGCGAAAAGGCTTTGGAGAAACAAAAAATAATCCACTGAGGAAATTTCACTAACCTTCTGTTGTTTAAGTTCTAAGTCCACTGACCCTAAGTTTTTAGCTTTTAAAATCATGTTAATAATAGAACTTATGGGTTTAGAAGCATTAATCCAAAAATCGTATAACTTCCCCTTAGCACCTTTTATATTATCAATAGTATTTTTTACATCAGTAGGCGTAATATTGTTTAAATACCGCTCAATTAGACTTAGTAGCATTTTCCTTTCATAGTCGTTGTAACCGACCTCTGGAGTTTCATACATTTTGGAGAGGAAAGCTATCAAAAGGGATTTTATTATCTTCTGAAGATGTTTATCAATATTTATATGCTTTAAATCAGATATGCCTTCAATCGGAAAATTATCATATACAATACATACTATCTCATCACAATATTCAACAGCTAGCTTTTCAAACCGTCTTCTCTGTGCAGTTTTACCAAACCCACGAGGGGCAATTACCATTGATGTTTTTGGTTTGTCAAAAGACCCCACTAGTGAACCGAAATATGGAGGATGAACAAAATATTCATTTAGATATTCTTCATGTTCAGCATTGGTAGAGGCAAAAGGGTCAACTTTAAACCCCCAACTTTTAAAGTATTCATCTCTTGTAATCAATTTTTTCCTCCTAAACCTCTGATTATTTTAATACATTCCCTTGTTTACATTCTATATAAGTTGACATTTTTATCGCCATTATCTAGCCAGTAAGTACTTCCACTTTTTATCTGTAATGAAAGTAAAGATCCCTCCAATATTAAACTACATTTCTATCTAAGAATCAACAATTTTCCAATTTAAAGATTTTTTGCCTATTGAAAAAACTGCTCAGCCGTTCAATGTTGAGCAGAAGTTTAGTCTCCTCAATAATCTTTTACATTTGTAAAACCCGAGGAAGTACTACATTCGCACTAATTAAAAATTTAGTCTATTCTAATCAAAGTTTAGAGTATATAATTTCAGTCCTCAAATTATATACTCTTGTTATAGAACTTAACAAGTGTATATTTGCGTCAGTTTCATTCGTTGTGTCCTCATTAATTAATATAGGCTTCTATGACTATATTGTCTGATCTCAAATTGATTCGACTTTAGAAAACTTTTTATCCGTGATTTCGCCATGTAAAAAGGTGTATTTACAAATTATACAATTAATTGTGTTTAGGAGATAATAGGCTTTTGTATACTTTAAAAACCGAAAATTGCACCTATAATAATACCTATCGTCGTCTATAACCAGTGTAATTCTTTACTTTCATCGATAGGCTGAGCTTTTTAAAAAATTAAAGTACCCACTCCATGGAATGAATGGGTACTTGCTTTTCATCTTTTTGTCTTCTTGCCAGAACTTTGCCAGAATACTTAGCTGTACTTAAAGAATTTTATAGGTATTTAATGAAAATCTGTCCAACCTCCAACTTGTACCTATTTCTCTCAATTCTGCTTGCATCAAGGCTTCAGCATATATTTATGATCGTCATATAATGTCGAAATTGGTCGGAGCGACACGATTACACCGTGGCTGAAGTTGCTAATATCGCAGGGCATTCAAACATTCACACAACACTCATCTATACCACTCCTAGTCGCACTAAGATGATTGAAAAGGTTAATTCTTTATAAGCAAAGAGGTAGGGGCTAACCCTTACCTTTCTCCTGTTTTGATTGTAAGTTTTGATCACGATTCATTCCTTTGCTCTTTACTAGAGGAAAATTATATTTAGAACTGTTAAGTTATGATTATGACAATACCCTCAGGCTGATATAATATCTATCAAATGGTCAATGAAGGTACGTTTCACAAAAATTTTAAAACCTTATGATACCTATCTTTCGTTCAAGAAGCGTCGGATCACTACATTCTAAATTAACCATAAATCGTATCCAATAGTGTACCTTACGATACAATTCCGAGCAATCAACCTCTCCAGATTTACCTGCTAAGATATTTTGCTTTTTACCTAATTGAACATCTCAATTCAATTTTTCAACCCTATTCATATGTGTTAAATGGTATAATTATGAGTTAGGGTTTTAAGACGGGGTGGTAATTAATGGATTTTTCTCAGATGTCTAAAGAAGAAGTAGATGTTTTATTAAATTCAATAACCCTTTCAAAAGAAGAATTGACCATAATAGAGAAATTAGCATCAATATCAAGTGACTTTAGATTTATTAATAGTAATGACAAGTTATCGCTATATATTAAGATCTACAAATTAAGGTTTAAGTTATTTTGTCCAGTACCAGATATGGCTAGATTCTTTAATTTAACAAGACAATCAATAAATTGGAGATTAAAAAGGATAGGTTGGGAATATACATCTAAAGAATCAGGACTTAAAGCAGCCCAAAAAAGAAATTATAAAGAGATAAGAGCAAAAACAAGAGGTACTTTTTTGAATAACAATAAAGTGTATTTTGGTAGTAGTCTTGAAGAATACGTAAGGCAACAATTTAATATTAAATTAACTCAAAAATTAGCAGAAATTTCTGATGAATTAGATGTGATTGTTGGTGTAAATAATATTTCGATTCTTACGGGTGGTCATGAAGCCGACATACCGATAGTAATATTTAAAGGTAATAGCTTTTTAAAATATGTAATTGAGCCAGGTGCTGACTATTATCATAAAGATAAAGTTTCAGAGGATTTACTAAAACAAAAGGACTTAAAAAAGAAAGGCTATAAAACATTTATATTTGTTCTATGTGATGCAGTTTTTTCAAGAATAGATAGGGACATTGATTTTATTGTAGACCAAATAATTGAAGATGTATTAAGTTCTTTTCATTTAAATATAATAGAATTGGCTACTAAGAAAGAAACTAAAAAACATTCAAGAGGCGAGTTCAAACATTTGAGTTCATCTATCTACAAAGGCTTAACTACAACGAATGGCAAATGGGCAGTCAAGATCATGTATAATTTTAGAGGTATTTATCTGGGAGCTTATACATCAGAGATAGAAGCCGCACAGGTATATAATATGGCTTCAATATATTTGTTTGAGGATAAGGCAGAATTAAATGATGTTCCCGAACCATCAGATGATCTAGTTAGTAAATTCAAAAAGTTAAGAACTAAATTAAGGAAGGCAAAAGAAGATGACAAGAGACTGATGAAACAGTATAAAAAAAAGAATAAAGACTTATTGTAACACTATCCACGGGAGCGATTCGACAGCTCAGAGGGGCATCCTGTGGCTTGCCCATATTCCATCATCGCTTGACTGTCGCTAAAGTACCTTTATCCCTATGTTCAACTGGGTAAGTACCACTATAATTGAAAATATCGTCGTTGTCTTCGGTTGTTATAACGGGAGGTCACTAATAGAACACATCTAATCACTTTATTGCATCATTGAGCCATTTAAAATACCATTTTATCACGTTCAAACGGTGCTCTAATGCGTTGGAATTCTCTATCCGAGTAATTTTACACTAACTGATTTCTAACGCCTTAAAGCTCAATTATTATGAAGTAGCTTTTAAGGAAATCGGCTCATATCAATGCTTTCAGTGTCATGATGAGTTAACATTTTAGGTGTCAAGGTAGCTGATTACTACTCCAACTTAGATTAAGAAGTCAATAAAAAAATCCTCACCCTATTTAAAAAGGTGGGGATTTTGTATACTAAATTGTTAGTTAAGTCTTTTCTGTTTGACCGAATTTTTACCGACTACTTACAGATACTAATGAGTTTTTGTGAGTATTTAACTGCTTCCCCCACAATTCTCAAACATCCGCATTCTCGCCTGTACCAAGGCTTTAGGTATTTATATTCGCTAAATAATATCGTTATATGGTGGGCGTACTGATCTTGAACGAGAGACCTCTATACCCCAAGGTTTACTTAAACATTCCCTAGTCTTCAGTAGTCTTCAGTAGTTTTCAGTAGTTTTCAGTATCCACATCATAAATAGTACCATTTTCTCTTGTCGATATTGGTCTAATCATCCAGTTCCAAAACTTATAATCCCTTGGATAATCTCATCTCCATTAGTAATAATTTCACCTCCTAAAACTTCAGTTATTATTCCTTCTAAAGCAATTACCTCCATACTTTCAAGTGTTACAGATTCAGGCTCAATTTTATATCCTGTAAATGGTAGTCCATTAAATATTTCGATGTTTGAACGGAATGCATCTTTTTCTCGAACCTTAAATACTGCTATATTTTCTTCAATATCACTTATCTTACTTCCATTTGAAATCTCGTCAGAAATATCATAACAAATAAACTTTGTAACGACTTGATACGAATGGTTTATACTGCCTTTTAATGAACCTTTTAATTCAATGTATTTTGGCACTGAGTTATGAAGAACTACGAAATCAATTCCCTCGTGGGTATTATAATCTAAGATATCAAATGTAAATAAGCCTGGAAACTTAAAAAGTAATTGTATTAGTAGAATCATTGTTTCAGATTCTGAGTACCCCCCATCGCTTAGCTTTAATGGGACAAAGAATACTGTTCCATCTGGTAATACTATTTTCTTTCTACTTTTAGACCTCTTAAATCTCCTTTGAAGGTTTTTCTGGTCATCTCTGATCTTCTTTTGTATTTTTGCCTTATCTTGTTCCTTCTCTCTATGATTGAGTTCCATACTAACTTCAGGTTCTTCCAGAATTTCTTTGATTTTCAACTTGATTGCATCAATAATTTCTGTGTCCGTATTTCTAATTGAGCCTCTATTTGCAGTAAGTTGAAAACTATCACAGTCTATGAAAGCATGCATATATGAGTAACTACCTTTTCCTGGTAGCCAATCATCTACCCGTTCAATCGGAATTCCATCTTTACATGCCCATATTCCATAGCGCGTTTCATCCGTATAGTAATTCAGTTTATTTCCACGCCTCTTAGGGCTTTTCAAACATAGATTGTATTTTCGTTTAGTTTCAGTCCCTTCTAAATGAATAATTAGATTAAACTTTACCGCATTAGGACAGTAAATAGGGTTTTTAATCGAGCTAACCCTCCGCGAATAGTAATGCAAGGGGTCTTTTCCTTCTATGGAAGCTTTTAAATTCAACTGTTTTATATCAAAGCAATCTTGTGGAAAATAATGTCCAAAATCTAGCACTTCATACCTTTCATTTTCTAAATTGATAAACTTTAACCCATGTTCAGGATTTAAATCGTTATTGTATTCAAACTGAAATTCATCAAAATCAAGTCCCCTTAGATATAGTTTTTTCGTTTTATATGACTCATTTGGTTCTATTAGAGGTTTTATAGAACCAAAAATCGTGAACCACTTTATATAATCTCTAATCGAAAGGTGCTTTAATTTATACCATGTATTTTGTGACTCAAAAGAGAGAGGCTTTACTATTCTTAAGTAAAACCCTGAATTAATGCATATATCTGGAAATATTATATCAATGTCACCAACATCTAAAAATTTAGAATAACGCAACTCTTTATTTTCAGCTAACTGGGTAAGTGGCTTCTCGCAAATTACTGCCCACGAATCTTCATTTTCCATACATTTTGAGGCAATGACTACTCTTTCGGAATTGAAATATATTTTATCACCATGACCCTTATATCCGACCATTGCTCCATGTCTAACAAAATCATCTCCTATTTTAGTTGAGTTTGCAAGATCAAAAAAATGTTTAACTTTATCCCGCTCCAATCCTTGACCGTTATCTATTACTTCGATTATCAAATATTCTCTACCAACAGACTTTTGGATGTCTACTTTACAGATAATTGTATCTGCTAAAGAGTCATAAGAATCTTGCAGAGCTTCTCTAAATATCTGTAGCGGATTATCAAAATCGTTAATAATCTGTAGAAACTCATACGCTTCATTTACGCTTGCCTTTATATCCATTGTTATTTTTTTCACAAATATGGACACCTCTTTCTTTAATGATTGGAGCGACTAAAGATTAATTCATATTTAGTTATAATAATAAATAAAAACCGCCCCATAAAAACAACATAAGATTTAACTCATGTTGAGATTATATCACGGTTTCTCGTTGTTATCAATATATATTTTCCTTATTCTATAATAACACCCAAGTAAGCCGATGTCAATAGTTTTTTACCATATATTATTTCTATTTTGTTATGACATTTATATTGGCTTTTAATTAATGATTGCGACCCATTTATGTTAATAATGCTTCATTTGTACAGCATGCTAAACTACCTTGTCCATAAAAAGCACTCGTTGGCTATCTTAATCTCATATTGTATTTTCATATTTTCATTGCTCTAAGCCATTAATGGTTGCAAAAATACAATACAAGTCGACTAAAAATTATATTTATCTCATAAAACTATCTGAAATTTGACATGTATTAGTTCATAAAAATAATAGACATTAACTCCACTGTGTATAACTATTCGTTCCGATCGTATAAATATAAACATAAAGTCTTTACAATATGTGTTATTTTCGAGTTATATGTACAGGTATCGATACAAATCTTGGTCTAGAATTAATAGGAGATGGCTTTTTGCCATCCCTTTCCGTCTATATTGCTTTATCTTTTGCTATCAATTTATCTAGATCGTAAAACCCATTTTCATCAGTATGATCATTCCTATAACCCTTCTCATCAGTCTTTAGCATTTCTCTAATAACCACATCCGCATTCTTAACGAAAAATCCTTCGTGAACATTAACGTCAAAATGATTTAAGCTTTCCAGTGCTTCATTAATATATTTATTATTTTTGACAATGTGTATCTGTTCAACTGTTGATGCCTCAGGCTTAGTTTTTGTATCTTCCATAGGTTTTTCTTCAGAGGAAGTTACTTCAACAGAAGGAGTAGCAGCGGGAAGTTTATATTCTAGCGCTTCCTTTTGCTTCAATAATGACTCAAGCTCTGCTATTCTCGCATCTTTTTCATTCTCAGCATACTTCTTAGAGGCATGATTTATCTTTTGCTGAAGCTTCCTTTTCTGATTTGATGTAACTTTATTTGTCGGTATAAGATTCCTTTCTTTAACTTGCTCTTTTACATAATCATCAAATTTTTCGGCATCTTCATACCTTCCAATAAAAGTTGAACAATAATGCTTATCCGAGGTCATATAATTACTATTATATTTAATTAGGCACAAATCATCTTGTAATATCTTATTGTACTTCGAAATTGTTTTTGAATCATTCAGTAATTCTTTTAATTTACTTTGTGCTAAGAACCCAACTTTAGAATTATTATTGGATACTCTTCTACAGGCTATAAAATATCTGATTAAGTTGAACTTGCTGATCCTTTGATTCTTCAAGTATTCAAGGATTTTGTTTAAATCCTTATCATCAACTACAAAGTAACACTCCTCTGGTGGAGGGACTAATTCCACATAGAATACTCTGTTTTTGCTTATATCTTCTATGGAAATCGGCTCATAATGCAAATCATATATTTCAGTAATATATCCTTTACCCAGTAAACCAGTTATAGCATCTTTTATTATGGCTACTATTTGATGGTTGTTTTGGGTATCATATCTCAAATAATCCACTACCATTTGAATCGAACATACTCCTATGGATTTATAAAGCATATAGTTACGGTACAGAAACGCCAATACTGTCACTTCCTGATTTGAAATATTTAGATCATCATAAATAGAATTTGGCAGTTTGATAAAACAATCTTCTATTTCATTTACCCTCTTTCGTGCTAATCTTAGTAAATAATTAATAGTTACTACTATTTGCGTAGCAAATATCTAACTCTTTATTATATTTATCTATTTATATATATTTATCTATTTATACACTTGGATTTAAGTTTAAAATAAGTGATATGTCTTTTGGTTTACGGGGATTTAAAGTGATATATCTTAATATTTTAGGATATATCACTTATTCTTCCCTAAACGTTTTTATGTAAAATCATAATGCTTTTGGCTCACAAAAGAAGCTAACCTTCCCTGCCTCTTGGACAAAAGGATTTATTGGTGGACACGATTTCGCTCTTGCCTTATCAGCTTCAATCATTTCTTCAATCTTCCTAATTAAATTTTTTAACCTCAAGGTACGTTCAGGACAATTTTTCATAACGTAAAGTTCACATATTTCGCTATCCTCTTCTTTGACCTCTTCACATTCATCACGTTCGCCTACGAGATAGTCTTGATAACTCGGAATCCTTTCGCAAAGATATCCAGTTATACTGTTTAGAATCATTTTAATGTCATCCTCTGGTATTTTTATGTACTGATACAAATAAGGAAGGGAATATTTTAAGCGTTGAAGTTCTGCTTCATCAAATTCATTTGCCTTTAAAAGATCGTAACATTCCTTCCCAATTTTCTTATGTAAGTATAGGGAATTAATTATTATTTCTATCGCACATTCGTCCATATGTTTTAAATGTCCATATTTCCATTCTCTCAAAATGGCATTAACTGCAACTTGGCGTTCTGCTATATCTTGTAAGATCATTATTAGGCTTTCCCCTCTTTCAATTAGTTTGTTTGATTGAACTTAAACTCATAAAAATCGATTCCCATCATGCCACATGCTCCAATCGTCTTACAATGCTCAAGGGGGACTTGCAACCCTTTAATGCCCTCGAGTAAAACAAAACATCTCCATTTCGCATCGGTTCTAGTATTACTTGCAATGCATTATCGATCTCATCAACAGTTCCATAGAAGTTACCGTCTTCATCTTGATACCTGTCAATAATTACCTCGACAAACCTTTGAAAATCCCATCTAGCTAGGTCAACCTTAGAATCGTGATTTAAATCTTCAAAGTTACTAATAAAACCAAACGCTTCCTTTAACATCTTTTCAAGTTTATCCTTCGGAACATTGTTTAACGCTTCTACGTATTCCGCAAAGTATTTTTCAACCCATTGCGTTTGCTCATTAAAAACTGCCATTATTAATTCCTTCTTTCTTATGCATTTAATTGAAATATGAAGTTCATCGTCAACTAACTTATTACACTACGTGTTCTTTAATCGTTATAGGCAAACAATTTAATGTGATACATTCCTTTGCTCTAAGTCATTAATCATAAATGAACCTTCTGAAACGCTTTTTATTGTTTCAAGTTCCTTTTTCACATATTGGAGTTCAGATTTGTTAATTTTACACATATCCTCATATGCCTTTTGGTAGATTGCATAACCTTTTTCATAAGCATCCTGCATTTTCTTTAGTCTTACTAATTCTCTCATAGGATCATCAATCATAAATAACTCAAAGAACTTTTTTGCACTAAATAAAGCTTCGTGGAGTAGCTTTACATCATCACTTGTTAACATTTTGATTTTACAAATTAAATCTCGAACAGTTGATTCATTGAAACCTTCCATTTGGCAAAGTGATTCTTCAAGACCATCTTCATCGGGTATGGGTTCAATATACCCTTCTAATTCTTCTACTAAATTCGCTTTAAAGTCGATTTCCTCTTGGATAAACTCATCAAATACTTCCTTAGTTTCTGGTATAAGGTGTAGGGAATTAAGAATATGAATATCTTCTAGTGAAAAGAAACCCTTTGATTGACCATTGTTATACATCTCTAATACTTGCATTTATTTTTTCTCCTCGCTTTTCTAGCATCTTGATTTATGTACCGTGTGTAATCAAAGATTCAACACTCTTCTGTCAAATGGTTACTATTCTTGATCCTCATGTAGTACAATTTGTCAGTTCTTATTTTGATTAACTTCTAGCTAACCTTTGTGTTCCATGTGCTATGCTGACAGAAGATTGCTAACCTGATCGTAATTCGGGATTGGTTAATTCATCTCCTATTAATAGTTTCTAATCCTTAATCACCTCCTTTTCTTGCACCCATAATTCTTTAATCCACCTCCTTCAAAAGGCTTGCTCCCCAAGAACTAATTACATCATACATTACATTTTGTAATTATGCAATACACTTAAAGAATGTAATTATTCTCATTTGTTATTTGCATATTGTATTTATTTGTATTACAATATATACAACAGAGGGGGTTAATTAAATGCAATTTGGTCAATATATAAAAGAACAACGACTTCAATTTGGAATTTCGTCAAGAAAGTTATCTGAGAAAGTTGGAAAATCTTCGAGTTACATTTCCAGTATTGAAAAGGGACTATATAAGCCTGACTTTGACATGGCTCTTAAAATTTTCGAAGAACTAAGAATAGAAATTTCAGATGATACTATTCTTGATGTCTTAAGGGATTTAGGAATAGAATCTCCAAGAATGCCTAAAACAAAGTGGGACTCAAAATTAAAAGCAAGTCTTGAAAAACTAACCACACAAATGAAAAACCTAGACGCAGAACCTGATTATCAAGAATTATATGAAGATAGGCAGAAAGAACAAATTAGACTACTTAATTTTATAACTGATCAAATTGAAGCAGATCTCTCAAATTACCCACGCGACTACAAACAATGCTCAGAAAGTTCTGTCTTTGAACAAGTAGAAAAGTTTTTAACTACTTTTACTGGCTTAATGTTAACTAACGAAGAGGAATTATTCTATAAATTTTACGACCTCATGAAATTACCATTACACAAATTAAACCCACTTCAGTTTCAGAAACTAATCGACTATGCAGGCAATTTAATAGAATATGAGTATGTATTTGAAAGTGGAGAAAATTCCAAAACACAAAATTACCCTCACTATAGAGTAAAATATAAAGAAAAATAGTCAAAGAACCTAACTCAGTCCGTCGCGGGAGAGAGATCTAAAAACGCAACAAAAGAGAGCCTAAATT
Source organism: Desulfosporosinus sp. (assembly GCA_003513495.1). Lineage (GTDB taxonomy): Bacteria > Bacillota > Desulfitobacteriia > Desulfitobacteriales > Desulfitobacteriaceae > Desulfosporosinus. The sequence goes on along the minus strand of DOPM01000046.1, from coordinate 125,042 downwards.
GGGCTCTCTTTTCTTTGAAACACATCGAGTCATATTTTAAATAGGTCATTTATATTAATCCAACTCTCATTCACCAGATTACCGATCCCTCGTTGACGGAGATTGGTTTCAAGTAGATCCTTATCTCACAAGGGACTTCTACAATCGAGAGTGCCTCAAACTCTTTGATGCCCTGAGACAATAATTTTGTTCTGAGTGATTACTACTGGCTCAATTACTTTGTGTATCGTGAAAACTCCTGCAAGGTTTGCGAAGGCATCTCTTCTTTTGCCCTTTCCATCAGGTGTTAGTACAGAATATCCCTGACTCCTGAGGCTTGACAGTATGCTACTTCCTGATTCAACCTTGTTGATTTGAGTCGTTGTTTACTACTTAACCATGCCCAATTATTCTTCCCCCCAAAGTAAAATGATACTTCTGGATAAAATACGTAATTACATTGTAAATAGCAAGTACACTGTACCCCAAATTCGCCCCCCATAGTACCCTTATTACTCTCTTCTGACTTACTAAATCCCGTTTTGAAGCACAGACTAGATAAATACAAAGCAAGCCTACTCCGACCAATTTGAAGTATTGGAGAGCATTACGTTCCACGAAATAGCCTGCTAATGGATTTCCTTCAGTTGCCCCATGTCTTATAGCAAACATTGTTGTATAGTAATCAACGATATTTAACAAACAAAAAATCAAAAGTAGTTTATATACGGTTTTCAGATGACTCCCTCCTAGTCATTCTTACTTGTTTAACAATACCGTTTGGTTTCTATCGTTATAATGACCGTATATATCCTTATACAGGAACTCTTTGAATTCCTGCTATATTTCACTAACTCCACAATTGAAAAAAACTCTTAATCCATTATTAGAAATAAGCAGTTTTTTAATCCAACACTTCCCACCTGACTGTAAGCTTTTCCCATGTTAGACTTGTGAATAGAGGTGGAATATATGTTTATTAGCCCAATGCTTCTTCACAAAGTGGATACCCCTTTTGATAATGATGACTGGCTTAGTGAGTTGAAATTAGATGGAATACGTTTTCTCTACTCTACTATGAGTGGGTTAAATTTTTATACTCGACATCAAAATGAAGTGACGGAGCGTTTTCCCGAACTTGTTACTGATCTGATTCCAAAAGGCACGATCCTCGATGGTGAAATTATTATTGCCGATGAAAATGGTAAGCCCGATTTTGAGGATTTAATGAGTCGGTTTCAAGTTAGTAGTCCAAAGCGTATACCAATTGTTTCTAAGGTTAAGCCAGTGACATTCTGTGCTTTTGATGTGGTTTATGCTAAAGGTAGAAAAGTGAGCCATCTACCCCTTATGGAGCGAAAGGGGATTCTTGATGAGATACTGCCCAAGGATTTCCCTCTAATCACTCAAGTCTTGCCTATCAACGGTAACGGGAAAGCACTCTTTGATTTAGTCAATCAACAACAGCTTGAAGGAATCGTCCTAAAGAAGAAAGATTCAACGTACGAATTTGGTAAGAGGTCAAATAATTGGCTAAAGGTTATAAACTACCAGTATGCAACGGTTGAAATTGTAGGGTTTAGAAAATCTGAATTTGGTTGGTTACTACAGTTTCCTGACGGTAAGTCAGCAGGTATCATGGAACTTGGTGTTCCTGCCGTTGCTCGAAAGGCTGTCTATCAGTTTGCTAAAATGGTAGGGAGTAAAGAAGATGATGATTATGTTTACTTCACTAAGGGTAGAGAGACATTGCAGTGCAACGTAAAGTATAGAGCTTTAACCGAGGGAGGGTTATTGAGGTTACCTTCGTTTGTTGAGTTTGCTAGTTAGTTTACGCTCCTTCCAAATTCTTGTAAACCACTTTCAAGATAATTAAAAACCAAATCATATGAACCAATCAATTATAATGGCAACACAACACAAAAAACGTCTTTAGACACGCATAAAACTTGTTTAAAGACGTTTAATCTATCTTCAAGGGTAAAACTATAAGGAATAAACATACAGGCTTAAACAAATCAATATTCAAACATGCACTTGGAAAAGAAATAACCCTCTCTATGGAGGGTCAATAATTCTTATTCTATCTTAGATTAAAGCTATTTAGAGGACTAAATTTTTGATATTGCCTATTTACACTTTCGTCATCAAATTGAAGATAAAGCTTGGTAACATCTAAACTTGAATGTCCTAAAATTCTACTAAGGGTTAGAAGATCGCCACCGTTCAAAAGGTAATACTGAGCAAAATTAGCCCGTAACCTATGAGGATACAATTCAATTTGTAATTTACTACCGATTTTTCTCAGTGTTCTTTCATATAGATTAATGGATAGTAAAGTTCCTCTATTTGTTGGAAAAAGGAGATCGTTCACCATATAACGGTCTTTATACTTAATCCAGTGTTTCAATTCTTTTTTTAGTTTAGGTGAAAAGAAAACGACACGTTCTTTTTTGTTTTTAGTGTATCTTAATAGAACGACTTGATTAATCAGGTTTACATCATCGATCTTAATATCTAAACATTCTGATATTCGACAACCTGTATCAAGTAAAAACAAGGTTACAATATAATCCCTATATTCATTAAATTTCGTTTTGTCAAATGAATTTAAGATAGAGTTGATTTCTTGTTCACTAAGTATGGCTTTGATACGTTCCGACCCCTTGAGAAGCTTGATCTTCTTCATAGGGTTCTTTTCAATTTCATCTTCGTCTTCTAACCAGTTGAAAAATACCCGAATATTTCTGACATAATTATTGATTGTATTCACACTAATAGGTTTTCCTCTATCTGTGCGAACCAACGGATTATTATTCCCTTTCTCAACCATACAAGTGTATTTCCCACGTTCTTGTAGAGATTTTACATAATGTCGAATATGGCTTTTGGTTACATCCTCAGCATCATCAATTACAAATGCCTTGTTGAGATAATGTGCAAATAATTTTAGAGTTGTTTCATAGGATTTTCGGGTTTTGGGTGACAGATTACGACTTGTGCAATACAGCATAAACTCTTCAATCTTGAGGTCAAAATTAGAATACTTTAACATAATTACCTCCCTGTCATACCAAATAACGTATGAAGGAAAGTGTTTAGCGAACAAAAAGTTTATTGGCTTTTATGAAAATAGTTTATAGCACTCTAAAGTTCTATTTCCACAAGTTTATAGCACTTGGCAAAAACCCGAAACCCTTGGTATCACTGGTTTAAGACACCTTACTCATAACTCTCAATTT
>DOPM01000046.1:0-121696 GCA_003513495.1 Desulfosporosinus sp. | reverse complement strand
GTTACTTCGACATGAAGATTAAGGCCACTTCCGACTGTGGTAACAATGGGCGAAGCAGAAGAGGTATTCTGGGTAGGAGGAGTGGATGGCATATCCTGAGTTAATGAGCGAATACGTTTACTGAGTATATCTAAATCAAAGGGTTTAAGAATAAAGTAGTCTACCCCGAGCATCATGGCCTGATGAGTGAGAGACTCTTGTCCAAAGGCTGTTAGCATGATTATTTTAGGACGGTTAATCGTCGTCCGTGCATTGATTCTTTCTAATACCCCTAAACCATCTAAATTTGGCATTACCAAGTCAAGAATAATCAAATCTGGTTCTTGACTTTGAATTAACTCCCAAGCTTCTAAGCCATTATTTGCAACTCCAACTACACTCAAATCTTCTTGACCTTGGAGATAGTTCTGTAGCATTTGACATAAATTCCGGTTATCGTCCGCGACAATTATTTTTATTTTTTTGCTCATACTTTTAATCAACCCGCCTTAATTGTATTCCGGTCCACCATTCAGTGCCTTAAGCACTGATCTCGACCGTGCCTTTATTATACGCTAGGGGTGATGTCGAAATCGCAAATAATAAGGCAATTATAAAAAGGGGTTGAAATATGGCTAAACTCTTACTACAAAAGGGGTTTTATGGATATTTATGGTATTTATAATTATCGCAAAATAGTCTAATATTTTCTATATGATTAACTGATTATGAAATCATAATCGAATTGTTATGAAGACCATCGAGATTTATCATTATTATCAAGGCAATCTGTATTTACCTGATATAATGAACAATATTTTTCATTTAATAAAATTTATAGTGATATATTGAAGAATAGTAGCTATATTCTAGGGAAGAATAATCTAAGAATAATCTTAAAGTAGTTAAAGGAGGATTTATAATGATAGCTGCAGTTGATAAAGATGCTTGTATTGGTTGCGGAGCTTGCCCCGAATTTTGTCCCGAGGTATTTAAAATGGAGGATGATGGATTAGCCGTAGCCTATACTAACCCTGTTCCTAGTGAGGTCGAGGCATCGGCAAAAGACGCTGCTGATGGTTGTCCGACGGATGCTATACATGTTGATTAATAATAAATAGGTGAAAGCGGATGATTATTCATCCGCTTTTTCAATACCTTTATCTCGTGCCTGCTCGGCATATTCACGCAGTTCATCCAAACCAATTCGGTCAATAAGACGCCCTATCCTCTCCTGGGGTTTAGCATTTTTCTTATAGTAATCAATGACGGCATCCATAGCGGGAATTATTTGCTCTTTTTTTAGATTTTCTAAAAGAATATTCCCTTGTCTCGGTTTAACTCCGCCATTTCCACCGACATACATATGATAACCTTTGCTAGTACCCATCAGTCCTAAATCTACGGAAGCAGAATCCGAACATTTATTGGGACAGCCTGAAAGTCCAATCTTGAATTTTGAAGGCAATTGCATACCGTGATAACGCTTGTCAATATCCATGCCCAGCGATAAGGTTTCCTGTAACCCTCTCTTACAGAAGGTATCCCCTGGGCACACTTTTACACTTCGGACACATAAACCCACCGCATGTCCGGGGTCCATACCTAAGTCTTCCCAAACTTTAGGAACATCCTCGGGTTTAAGACCAACGATAGCTATTCGCTGAGCAGAAGTAACCTTGAGTGCTTGGGCATGGTATTTTTCAGAAACATCAGCAATTTTACGTAAAATATCTGGGGTCACAACTCCTGCAGGTATATGAGGTGCAATAGAATAAGTCTTCTTGTCCATTTGTAAGATGCCCCCAGCAGGTTGGGCTTTTGCCGCAGCCTCTTCAGACATTTCACCTTGTTCAACAGAATTTACTTTTTCTAACAACACATTTGGATCAATACTATGCATCTGTGCTGCATTAGCCAACGTTTCGTTAACTGAAAATGCGCAGCCTAGACAGTGTAATCCTAATTCCTGCATAGCTTCAGCAGTTTTTGGATTTGAAGACATAATGTCTTTTAGTTTCATATCTAGTGTAAATCGCATGGACTCATCTCCTAACCATGAATGAGCGCTGGTAAACAACGCGTGCATACATGTTTCTCTTCACCTTGGTGGACATAAGTTATTACAGGGGTTAATTCACTTGTAGTCCCACAGTTTGAGCATTCTAATTCAGGAACCTCTTTTTTCACGTCTGCCATTTGAATGACCTCCTTCTTGTGTTTATAGTTTAGCATTCTAAACTAGGTTTAAGTGTGACCGAAAACACAACTCAGTGTGTATTTACGCACTCAGAAAATATTCGACGAACTCAGTTTAAACCATTCGACGCTTTACTATACGGAGGCTAAGATTAAAGTATAGATTAAAACCATTATACCTGGGACACTAATCTCCTAGGTTTTTCAGAGTCTAAACATACTCTACTATACATAAGAAAACACGGTTTACCAGATGGTATAACCGTGTTTCTTACGATTTTCTTATGAAATTAAGAGGTTTATTTAGCCAACAAAAAGATAACTAACCCAATAGCTAAGTAGAGTATACCCACATATAAGCGCAACGGTGCTTCGCTCTTTTGAGAGCTTGAATGCTTATCAGTGTCAGGTCGGAACTGACCTTCCATCATGATCCCCCCCAATATACGAGAGGTCGTTGATCCGCTTTATACCTTTAATTTTCCAGCCTTTTTCGGTTTGTTCCAGATTCATAGAAAACATTGCCTTTAGTTCATCCTTTGATGAAGATGTCGTCCATGAAACCCGCACAACGATTTCTTGTGAACCGTCTGTATTAGGATTCATAAACTCCACTTTTTGTAAGGATAACAGAGGATCCTTGTTCATTCGGGTCTCCCAAGCTTTGAACTCACGTTCATCTAAAGAACCCATGGGCAAACTAAGCAGATCACTTGCTAGGTCAGTTTGACGTAAGTCCATCAACTTCCAAAACTGTTGGACTGTAGTTCTCGGAGCACTGCCATATTGAGGATCCGCTAGAGTCGATATCACTGCTTGAGGTGTTTTCAAGACAATTAGTGTCATTAGACAGACGAGTGATATCCCAAGTATCCACGCATAACGACTTTGACGCATAATTTCCCTCCTTGCTTGTCTCTTTATATATTCTAGGAGGGAAAAGTAACTTTAAGACCACTTTATCCAAAAACTTTTCTTAAAACATTAAGCACGAACTCAGGTAAACGAACATAGTAAATGCGCATAGTCTCTGTCCCCCTTTACATCCGCTTAAAATCCACACTCAGTGGTAATGTATGCAGACAAAGTCGCGAATGACCTCTTAAACCGATTGGTAATTCTTTACTGCATCTTCAAGTTGGGCAACCAGCAAACGCTCTTCTTCTGTATTGGCTGTGAAATAGAGACGACCGATAATCCCTGTAATAAGTTTAAGCACATCTTCTAACACCAATTTCTCTTTCATAGCCAATTGAGCACTAGTTTCGATCAAGGCAACTCCGAATTGATGTCCTACTCCATCCTTAATCATACGTGTACAACTCTTCCCTAAGAGCCTCATGACTAAAGACGCTTCCTGAACATCTAATTGACGAACTGCATCAATCGTAGTAGTTAACCCTTGAACCATACGTAAACCCACGCTATTCCAGCTTATTTGTTGATTATCCATTATATGTCCCCCCTAAGCATTCGATACCCGTGCCATACTATATGCTTAAGGCGAACTAAGGGTGAATAAAGAAAAATGGTTTGAGCCCACACACACACACACACACACACACGAAGACACTGTCTTCGCACGTATTAGACCTTCTTGCAGACACTGTCTTCGCACGTATTAGCCCTTCTTGCAGACACTGTCTTCGCACGAATTATAGCCCTTCTGCAGACACTGCTTTACATGATAACTTAGCGGAACGAAGACACTGTATTCGCACGGGTTAGCATAGCGTAAAAGTCGCAGACGCAGGCCCGCGGACTGTAAGAAAGGACCATCAAAGGTGCTTTAAGCACTTATAATTGTCACAAAAAGGAAAGAGCAGAGAAAGTCAAAACACCTTCCCTGCTCTTATATAATTCTTAAATCCTGAATCGTATCCACTCCTGAAACAAGACGGCGCACATGAAATGTACCGTCTCCCTAAACTCTCAAACACATTCACATCACTCTTTAAAGACTAGCTAAAACGCTCCAAAGCCAGGACGCAGTGTGACACGAGCGCGAGGTCTTTACGTAAGCAGAAAAGCAAACTTCCGTTTAAGCGACCTCAGATACGGGGCAGTGTACAGGGTCCCCTCCCGCCGTCCTGCAAGAAGGCTAATCCGTGCGAAGACAGTGTCTGCAAGAAGAGTAATCCGTGCGAAAACAGTGTTTTCGTGGGCTCCGGGGACACTTGGCCATCCATGGCCGGCGGATGTACACTGCCGCCAGTGAGCCAGGGACGGCTCATCTGGGGGGAACCCCGCTCCCTAAAGCCAAGAGCTTAAACGGTTAGTTTGCTCTGCGTCGTAAGCACCGAACGCTGTGTCACACAAGTCCCCTCTACTTCCCTAACTTAGCTACTTTAAACGTGGACACCATTAAGAATGCTAAGACCACCATGCTGATAAGATAGATATACCAAGGCAACATTGTTCGGAAAAACATTAAAAGGGCCATAAAACCGCCTGCAAAGGTAATAGGTACACCAACAAAATAAGTTGTAATATTCATCATATTAAATCGTGCTAAACGGACGGCACCACAAAGTGCAAAAACCGCAGCAATAACTAACCCAGCATACTTAACATAATCTGACTGAGGGTACAAGATTGCTTGATAAGTAAGAATAGCAGGTGCCACCCCAAAAGAGACCAGGTCGCTTAAGGAATCAAGCTCTTTACCAAAATCTGAGCTCACAGAAAGTCTGCGCGCGACTTTCCCGTCCAAACTATCCATAAGAACTGATAGCAGGATCATGGCAGCTGCTAATGTGTAAGCACCTTCAATAACCCAGATCAGGGCTAAAAACCCAAAAAGCAAATTAGCCAATGTAAATATACTGGGGATCATGCGTGTAGTAATAGGATTTCCCCTCACTAGACTTTAAACCTCCTCCTCAGCTTTTCTCTAGTTTATCATTTTCAGCCCGATTATAAAAGCTCTTCGTCTAAATCCCTAGTATATTCCTCAATTTTTCGAAATACTAAAGAATTCTCTCCACGAATATGCGTCTTGATTGGTAGTGATCCTAAAAAGAATCTTCCATAATATTTTTCAATGACCCTGTCATCAAGTAAGATTACTATCCCACGATCCCCTCTAGAACGTATTAGACGCCCAAAGCCTTGTTTAAAGCGGATTACTGCTTCAGGTAGTAAAAGATCACGGAAGGGATCCCGTCCTTGAGATTTAAGATACTCAGATCTAGCTTCGATTAAAGGCAGGGTTGGCGGCCAAAATGGAAGTTTAACTATAATCACACAAGATAATGCATCACCTGGAATATCGATTCCTTCCCAAAAGCTATTGGCACCTAACAGAACGCTTTTGGGGTTTCTTTTAAAGGCTTCAATCAAAGTACTGCGCTCGCCATGGATCCCTTGAGCCAGGGTTTCGATTCCCTTTCTAGCAAGAACGGGATTTAAGGATGCATGAGTTTGACGAAGTAAACTATGGGCTGTAAAAAGAACCAGCGTCCGACCGTTCATACGTTCTGCAACTTCAGCTATAAACTCAGAGAGTTCTAAAGCCTTCTCCTGATCGGAATTATAGACGTTAATACCCTTCTTTACGACGATTAATTGCATTTGGCGTTCATAGTCAAAAGGGGAGTCTACTTGCGCTGTTTTTGTTGTCCTTGGTAATCCGATATCTTGAAGAAAGTAATCAAATGAACTTGAAATGCTCAGCGTTGCTGAAGTGAGAACAACAGAGTCCAGACGCGAGAAGATCTTATCTTTAAGAATTTCACTTACTTCGATGGGGGATGTTTTAAGATATAATCTCGACGATTGTTCGAGCCAAGTAACTTGTTTAGGGTTATTTAGGTCAATGGCTTGTATTAGGGTATCTCCAAGTTCTTGCAATTCTCTTTGATGATTTGTTAAAGTGTATTTTAATTCTTCAATCTCATCTGCGTCCTCTCCGTTTAAGGCACTTGTTAAACTCTCGAGAGTGGTAAGCAATGCTTTGACTCTACCAACTAGGTTCTCGATTTGGACTATAAGCCCATTCCACCAAGGACTGCTTGTATGATGGGCTACAAATCGGAACGTTCGTTCCACTCCTAAAATCATCGACAACAACTCAAATAATTCTTTTGTTTGTACCAAGATGGTCCCAATGATTTCAGGTATCCCTTCCAACCGTTTCATAAATATATCCCAGGGTACAGAAGGTACCATATGGGTAAGTGCCTCGAGACGATGTTTGATTGTCCCATAGAAACTCAGTCCCGTGGGTCGATAAATGCTGTCTATTATTCGGGTGACATCCTCTACACTTAGCTCCGCACCAAGGTGATGTAGTGCTGTTTGATAGATCTGATGCGCTTCGTCAATTACTAAGTGATGATACTCCGGCAAGACATTATAGTCTGTTTTGAGATCGGAGAATAGCAGAGAATGATTAACGATTAAAACATCAGACTCTTCTGCTTTCTTTCGAGCTCTTAGCAAGAAGCAAACACCGGCTTTAGAGCATCTGCCTGGTATACAAGTTTCATTATCAGCACTAATACTAGGCCAAATCTCCATAAGTCCGGGAACCTTTGACAGCTCCTGGATGTCGCCAGTAAGGGTTTCTCTGAGCCATACAAGCATACTCAAAATCGATAGCTTATGTTCTGCACCTAAAGGCTCATGTGTACCTAGGCATAGCAGCCATTTTTTCAGGCAACAATAGTTATTTTTCCCTTTCAATACGGAGGCTCGAAATGAAAACGGCAACACTGCTTCTAATACAGGAATATCTTTTTTTTGAAGTTGCTCTTGTAGGGGTATCGTATGGGTGGCTATGACGACTTTTTTGCCGGTTTTTTTAGCAGACCATAGGCTGGGAATCAAATAAGCAAACGACTTACCTGTCCCTGTTCCAGCTTCAACAACAACATGATGTGAGGAAGACAATCCTTCCGCTATTAATCTAGCCATCGTCACTTGACCTGGTCTGCTTTCATAATTTGCTAAATTTTGTTCCAGGTTTCCGCCTCTGGAAAAGTTGTCAACAACCCAGTCAATTGATTGGGGAATAACTGCTGATGGTGCCTTGGCATACGAAAACAACCCCTCCGTTGAAGGGGATAGTACCAAATCTGTGCGAATTGGTCGATCTGGAAAGGATTGTATAACTTCTTTTTGTAAGTCTTTAAAAAAGCCATCCCTTACCCATCCCTCAAGAAAACCGTTTGCTTGGTTAAAAAAGCTCAGATCAAATTCTAAGCCCTTTTTCCAGCAAGCTTCGAAAACCAGCCATATCAACCATGCTTTTCTTTCTGAGTTTAATTTTTCTTCTATCCGTGGTAAAGAAAGCTTCTCTGCCAAGTATGTCAACTGATAGTGATGCATTGTTGGGAAAAAAATCCTAGCTAATACCAATGTATCCCAGATAGGTTGCTGAATTCGAACCTTGAACTCTCTTTCAAGGATCGATTGGGAGGCAGATATTTCGTGACTTATAAGAACTGTATCATCAAAGAAATCCATAATTCTTTGACGATGGTTCGTTTGCAGCGAAGCATGGCCGAGTTCTTTCTTTATATAATGATATGACTCTTGAATCTTTCCGTCTCGGATTCGGAGTGCAGCCAATTCTAAACTATCTTGTCCATCAGACTCCAAACCCCTTGTCTCGATATCAAAAATCACCATATCCTTGCGCACAAATGTTGACCCCTCTCTTGATATATTGTACACTATTTTTACGAAAGGGACCAACGAAAGCAGGATTTTACGGAATATATAGCGAATTAAATTCAAGTTTCGACTATCTTTAATTTAGGAAGAAGGATATCCATTGTTAAAACGGAAGATATCGATATTCGGACTAAGTCTCGGAGTTTTATTCACCAGTCTCTTCCTTAGCGGATGTTCTCCAAAACCCTTTTTAACACAAGAATGCACGTATTTAATCTTATCGGTTTCCCCTTCGGGAATGACTCAATCAGAATTAATTGAATTACCTTGGAACACAAATACGGCGGTTCTACAAAAGTTTCTCCTCGAGTCTTCGTTTGTCCTAAGTGATTTGCAAACACCGAGTTCCGTACAATCCTCGTCTAAAGCGCTACCCCAAAAAGTTACTAGAATTCAAGCTAACTTTCCTAAACCAAAGCGCATGAAATTTATTGTCGATAAACGCCCCTTAACCTTAGATATTCAATCCATACAAATAGAAGTTGAAGGCGCAAATGTAGGACAGGTTATCCTCAATCAGACAATAGTATTACAGGGGATTGATAACCCCAACCTTCAGCCTGCTTTTCATGCCTTGTACGAAGTGTTGCATAACAACGAAGCGAAATAGAAAGTTGCATAAATGCAACTTTTCTTTTTGTACTGACATCTATGAGAGGATGTTACAAAATTGTAAAATTCAAAGTATAATCATCCTCTCTGGAATTACACGGGGGAATTACACGGTCTTTCGTCAAAGACTTGTCATCGTTATATAATAAGCAAGGGCAATGTCATCCTGAGCGCAGCGAAGGATCCAGATCCTTCGCTGCGCTCAGGTAACGATTGGTCTTTTATTTTGTAACAGAAACTATGAGATAAGTTATTTTTTAAAGGGGAAACAAATATGATATTTTTGCTGGATAATCATGACTCTTTTACTTATAACCTCTACCAATACTTTGGCGAACTTGGGGAGGAGGTTATTGTCAAACGCCGGGACTCCTGTACCCTTCAGGATATTGAAGAACTACACCCAGACCTAATTGTTATTTCACCCGGTCCATGTACTCCTGATGAAGCACCTCTATCCCTAGCTGTTATTGAACGCTTTAAAGGGCGAATACCAATTCTGGGAGTATGTCTTGGACATCAAGCTATAGGCCAATTTTTTGGTGGAAAAGTAATCCGTGCCAAACAACCGATCCACGGGAAAACTGAACTCATTAGTCATGATCAGCAGGGGGTCTTCAGGAACCTTGTTGATCCTTTAGAAGTTACCCGTTATCACTCTCTCATCATAGAACGTGATACCCTTCCCGAAGATTTGAGCATAACAGCTGAAACAAAGGACGGCGAAATTATGGGTATTCGCCATATTGAATTACCTATTGAGGGAATTCAATTTCACCCGGAAGCCATCTTAACTCAATCCGGTCATGAATTACTAAAAAACGCCCTCCAAAATGCTAAGAGCTGGCAAGTTGAAAACGTTCCATCTCCCTGGTTCGTCAAGCCCCTCTCTATCTCAATTCCGCCTTATCTCTTATTTAGGGCTTTTAAAGAAGACCCTTCTCCCTTTTTCTTAGATAGTGGGAAAGGCTATAAGGAACTTGGCGCATATTCTTATCTGGGATCATCCCCTTTTTTAGAAGCTACGGCCTACCCTGGACAACTCGAAGTTATTTGGCCAAATCGTTCACAGCACGACTTAACCCCTCTTAAACGGTCTGAATGTCTGAACTTTCTTAATAAAACATATCATAAGTATCATGTTCCGCAAGCTCCTTTCCCCTTCTCCGGTGGAGCCGTAGGTTTTTTAAGCTATGACCTAAAGAATGAACTTGAGACCCTGCCTAAAATTGCTTCGAATGACTTGAACTTACCCCTATGGCGCTTTGCTTGGTATGATGGAATTGTTATTTACGATCATGCTCAGGGGAACTATTGGATCACAGCCTGCGGGATTGAGGAAGACGGAACCTGCCATCCAGAATTAGCTCATGAGCGAATAGAACGTATAGAAAAGACCCTCTATTCCTATGTTGAAGAGCATCCTGACATTGAAGCAATAGTTGATACTATGTCAACGCCTCCTCACTCGACCATTGAACCAAGCGTCACCAAAGAAGAGTATTTAGCAGATTTACAACGTGTTATTGACTACATCTATGCTGGGGATATCTATCAAGCTAATCTCACCCAACGTTTTTCTCTGGATTGGGAAGGAGATGCCTGGAATCTTTATTCTCAACTTCATAGACAAAATCCGGCCCCCTTTGCAGCCTTTCTCCCTTATTCAGATTTCCAAGTTCTTTGCAGCTCTCCGGAGAGATTTATCCGCATACAATCAGATGGAAAAATAGAGACCCTTCCCATCAAAGGAACGCGGCCCCGTGGAGAGTCTCCCTCAGCTGACCAGCAACAGGCAGTTGAACTTCAAAACAGTCCGAAGGATCGAGCCGAACTGACGATGATTATTGATCTGGAACGAAACGACCTTGGTCGTATTTGCGAGTTTGGAACGGTTAAAGTTCCTGATTTAATTAGACTTGAAAAATATCCAACGGTTTGGCATCTTGTTTCGACAGTTACAGGCCAACTTTTGCCTAGTCTAGAACCGAGTGATATCTTGAAGGCTGTTTTTCCCGGCGGATCAATTACCGGCGCTCCTAAAATTAGAGCTATGGAGATCATCGAAGAGTTAGAGCCTCATTCACGGGGACTCTATACCGGAAGCATCGGTTACATGGGCTTTGATGGAGCTTGGGACTTAAACATTGTCATCCGCACGATCTTGTTGAAAGACGGAAAAGCCTTTATTCACGCTGGTGGCGGGATTGTTGCAGACTCTAAACCAGTGGATGAGTACAATGAGACTCTAGATAAAGCTAAGGCCCTCTTTAGAGTCTTGAAAGGACGATTAAATGATTCCCAGTGAAACCTTATTATGCGATGACCGTCTAACTTTATTTGGATTTGGGCTTTTTGAAACTCTGCTTATCAATGACCAGGGTCCACTGTTTCCTGATCTTCATTGGCAACGCATGAACAAGGGGGCTCAGAAGCTCAATCTTTGTCTGCCGGATCAACATGAATGGTTGCACGGGATCCAGAAATTTATTCAGCAAACGTCTGGACCTGTCCCTTATGCCCTTCGTGTCACCCTCAGCGGAGGAGCACCTCTTACTAATCTTCCTTCCCAGATCCTATTTCACCGACGCCCTATTCCTTATACGCCTGCCCAGTATTCCTTAGGTATACGACTTCACCTTTTATCTTCCCCTCGTAACGAGCAATCTCCCTTGTGCTCTATAAAATCAACCAATTATCTCGAAAATCTCTTAGCAAAGGAAGAAGCTAATAGACTAGGATGCGAGGAGGGGTTATGGCTTAATACCCAGGGATATCTTGCAGAAGGTACGATGAGTAATCTTTTTTTTCTAAAGAACGGAGACCTCTACACACCTTCACTTTCAAGCGGGTGTTTACCGGGGACGCGTCGTCAACTTATTCTTGAAATAGCTGAGTCTCTGCAAATATCAACTCATGAAGGTTTATTTACACTATCTGACCTCTTATCCTCTGATGAAATTTTCTTGACAAACTCCCTCATGGGTATAATGCCAGTTCGCCAAGTTAACGATGTTAGTTTTTCAGTCTCCTCACCGGGTTCGCTCAATTCGGAAATGAGATGCCTTGAATTAGGATATAGGGAACTAGTTAAGTAAGCCTGTAGGGGAATTTCAAATCAAAAGGTCCTATGGTCATTGAACCACAGGACCCTCTTTTTTTACATCAATACTTTTCTTCAAGAACCTCGAACATTTGCGGGGTTGCTTGCTTAAAGGCGTTATTTTCTCCAACAGTATCTGCCCATCGTTCGTATGCTGAACGAGTTTCCCACTTCGAGAAAAGCATTATGTCCTTTGTATTGCTTTGTTTATTAACTGAAGCGAACTTAAATCCATCAATATCCTCTACAGATTGTATCCCTGTTCGAACATCTCCTAAAATTCGATCTGCATCTGGACCATTGAACGTATGAATAACTGTCAACATAGTATATGCCCTCCATCTATCCAGTTTCATAAATAACCTTTAACAGTTTATCCTGAACTCGACTATCAAATACTTATATCCTGAACTTTTAATTAGTCCATAGCATAATTTAAGGTATAACCTTTCGTTATGTTGTGTCAAAAAACCCCATCGTTTTATCGTTCATTTCATGCTATACTAAACTTAATAACTCCAAAAATCCAAATACGTCAGAAATCTCTGGTATTTACAGAGGGGGATTATTGATGAAACTCAATTACATACGAACCGATTTTCCAAACGGCCGTTCAAACATATTAATGCGGGATTCTGAATCTACAAATCCTGAACTAGTTCATTTTTTACTTGTTTTAAGTAATAAAGGAACCTTATGGGTCGATGTATTTTGGCCTTACGATGAAGAATCTGAAGGCTATACCCGTAGAATCTCAGAACAACAATTCTGGCAGACCTTTCGCGAATGGAGATTACAAGGTATTATTCTGGGAGACAATGGCAAAGTAGCCAATATGTTGGCAAGGAAGCATTTATCTCGAAAACGAGAAAAGGCTTAAGGAGAACCTAAGATACATGAATGAAAAGAAGCGGCAAAGCCCCGCTTCTTTTTTTAGTTTGTCTACAAGATCTTCCCATCGCTTCGTCAGCCAAGTTCTAGATATTGTCGTATAAACCTTCCCGCAAATTCTGTAACTGTTTTAGATGATCATGTTCATCTGCGAATATAGGATCCAAAACCTCTTTTTGGGCACTATCTAGATACTGTTCTGAGTATTGAACAGCTCTAGCTAAACCCTTATCCTCACCGTCATATAAGCGTTCAATCATTTCAATGGGTGGTGTCTCCCTTAGATTCATTAGACGGGTTTTCCAATCTGCCATAATACCTGTAAATCCTGCGCCTTCCTCGGCCTGCCCCCCATTCGTTTGAATATAGTATGCTATGCGGGTTGCATGTTCCTTATGGTCTGTGAGGATTGCGGTTAGATGGTTTCGTAATGGACTGTCAGTCAGTGTATCAATATACGCTTGATATTGTTGAATGGCCATATGCTCGCCCTTAAGGATCCTATTCAGCACTTCAAATGGTGTCATCATAGAGTAGCCTCCTGCATCCATATTTTCCTACTAGGGCTAGTTTGCGAAGCATTCAATTATTTATGTATAGTTGATGACAATCTTGAGCGAGATTTGGCTTTGTCTAAATTGTAAATAAACGCCAACAACTCTGCCACTGCACGATACAGTTGAGGTGGTATTTCCTTTGTGAGCTCAACCTGCATTAGTGCTTCAACAAGTGTTTCATTTTTCTGAATTGGAATTCCTTCAGAATGAGCGGTTTCAATGATTTTTCGAGCGATTTCTCCTGCACCTTTGGCTACAATTCTTGGTGCTCCAGTTTGATCATATATTAGGGCAGCCGCCTTATCTTCTTTTTTTAGTTGCAGCTTGTTCTCGACATCTCTCTTTTTCATCTAGAAACGTCAACTCCACTTCGACGAGATCCTTTTAAGAAATTTTGAAATTCAAGATTATTCTTAAGTTCTCCCACTTCGACTCTCTCTATATTAAAGCCCAACTTAGCAAACTTTACTCTAGTTTCGGGAAGAACCTCTTCTAAAAGTTGAGGAATAAATTGTAAATCTTGACTAAGAACACGACAGGTAAAGGAATCCTCATTAAAAAATGAATCAATACCAATTTCACCTAGCTCCTGAGTTTCTATCAAGATTGCTATACGACAGTGTTGTTCATCCATTTTTAGTCCCTTACGAGCGCTCTCAATAGCAATCTGCACTGGAATAAACTGTTCTTGATTTAAGAGGGGCAAATGAAGCAGCATATAAGCAGTATCCATAGCTCCTGTCTTAAACCACAGTTGCTGACCCGTTATTTTCTGTAGTAATTGAGCTAAGGGACTATTCGAATCAAGGTCTCCCTCTTGACTATGGATTGCAGCAAGCAGCCTGCCTTTAAAGGTTTCCTTTAGACTAGTTTTTTCCATCTCCTTGTCAGGGTGATCCATTTTAAGCATTTGTAGTATACGTTGCTCATAATTAAGGCCAAGTTTTCTCAAACTTGCTAAGAGTTTCTCGAATCCATGATCATCTGACAAGCTATCCCACTGAGGTATTGCTTTTCGCAAGTTCATTATTAATTCGTCCGTTAAAGTTGCCCCTTGCAAACTCCCCAAGAACGAACTGAAGACTCCCAGGTTTGAAGTCGGAAATGATTTTACCATAACTATTATTTCCTGACTATTGGGAAGTCCCCTTTCAGTTAACTGATGGGCTGGTTGTGGTGCAGAAGAATTTTCGGTTTTTCCAAGTAATGGTTCACGTATTAACAGTACGCCGCTCTCATTTAAATGCCCCACCTTGACCCAAAACTTTTCTCCTACCTGAGTCGAAGTTTCTAATAGAGCTGACATAGTTTGTCCTTTTACTCGAACCGTTCCTTCTCCCTCATTATGTTTATGTACAACTTCCACCAACAGTCGCTCCCCAATTTTGAACTTATTTAGCAGGGGTGCTTTAAGCGAACTAGGCGCTGATATACTATTAACATCCATCTAAACACACCTCACATGCGCCTATTCTATGTACTATCGTTTCCTATGTCGATTACCCTTTACGTTCAAATTTACGATAGTTTCGTTTTCAAGGGTTTTCTTGAGCTGTTTCATGGCCTTTAATGTAGAATGGTCTAACTGATCCGAGACCTTCAATACCTTATGGTCCTTTTGAACATAAGACGCATTAACATTACCCTGAGATCGTTCTTTCTTTTTCGATTGGGACTTTTGGGAGGAAGGCTTAAACTCTAGTTTAACCTCAGGTTTTGAAGATCCTTTTGATACCTTCTTCCTAAGGTCATTATTAGAGTTAGTTTTAGCACTATTTGCCGTTGTCGTAGGTAGATCGGGCGGAAATTCTTTGTTTACCCATTCCCGTACAAGTTCTGGGTATTTAGTCACAACAAAGGCTTCTTGGATGGAACCACTACTTTTTAACAATAGCTTGCATCCCGTTTGAGTTTCATATTTATAAACAATGCCTCTTTCTGATGACCGGTTTACATCAATAACACCAGGAATGATGTCTGTCACTTCCGCTAGACGGCTTAAACTCTCTAACCACTTTAATGCATTCTGAATGATACCGTGTTCACGTTTCAACTTATTCCTGCGATGTTTCATAATTTCCTCCGGACATTAGAAAACTAGGCTGTAGCGCTATGCCATAGGCACAGCGGACGACGTAGTTGCGCTGAATGACTATCACGAAACATTATACTTTCGGTTTCGTGCTGAAATATAGATGTTTTGCCTGAACCTGCCCTTCTTGAATATCCATAAGTCCGAAAGAAAAATATTGCTCACGTCGCTTATCCGTTGGAGAGCCAGGGTTAAACAGGAGAATACCGTTCCTCCATTCCATATAGGGGGAATGGCTATGTCCAAATACTATTATGTCAACTTTTGAATCCAAAAAAGCAAAATAGGCTCGCTCTGGGGTATCTTTTCCCTTTCCGGCATTGCCGTGAATTAACCCCAATTTCAGTCTCTCGCATTCTATGATCTTTCGATCTGGCAAGGGAACATCCCAACCATCACAATTTCCGCTGACCGCATGAATTGGAGCGAGGCATGCCAGCTCCTCCACTAAACCCATGTGGGTCAAATCACCAGCATGTAGAATCATGTCTACTTTAGTTAAGTGTTCCCAGACAAAGCCGGGGAGAGATTTGCCTTCGCGTAAGTGAGTATCGGATAATATTGCTATGTGCATCCTTATTCACCTCATTTTCTAGGTAGTAAAGGTTACTTACTAGGAAACACGGTCTTTATGACATGATAATAGGTATCTCTTTCAACTGCTTGTAGACCTAATTCATGAATCATGCCAATTAACTGCTGCTCGGTTTGCATTTGGGGACTTGTGGCACCCGCTGTGTGGTAAATTTTCTCTTCACGTACTACTCCGTCAAGATCATTGGCACCAAAGGAAAGCGCCATTTGGGCAACTTGAGGGCTCGATGAAACCCAATAGGCCTTGATATATTTAAAATTATCTAATATTAGTCGAGCAACTGCTATTACTTTTAACGTTCGAAAGGCACTCGCCGGAGTTAGATTTTCAAATTTAGTATTTTTAGGATGAAACGCTGTCGGAATTAAAGCCATAAAGCCTTTTGTCTCATCTTGCAAAGCCCGCAAAGCTAAGAGATGATCAATCAATTCCTCATCTGTTTCAATAATTCCATAAAGCACATTTGCATTAGTAGGAATACCTAGCTGGTGAGCAGTACGATGAATCTCTAACCAACGTTCTCCACTTAGTTTTCCTGGACAAATAATCTCTCTGACTCTTGGGCTGAAGTTCTCTGCTCCTCCACCGGTTATAAAGCTTAGCCCCGCTTCCTTTAGAGTTTTAAGAATATCAAGGACTGGTAAATTCTCGATCTGGGCAAAATAATCATATTCTGCCGCTGTGAAGGCTTTCAAGCTAACCTGAGGAGCCCGTTGCTTAGTTTTCCTGATCATATCTAAGTAATAGGTGAAGGGG
Organism: Desulfosporosinus sp.; assembly: GCA_003513495.1. GTDB lineage: Bacteria > Bacillota > Desulfitobacteriia > Desulfitobacteriales > Desulfitobacteriaceae > Desulfosporosinus. Next base: position 105,233 of record DOPM01000046.1, on the reverse strand, counting down.
AGATCCGGATGTATCCCACCTACGATATGTATCTCTGTAACTCCTTGATCCGCAAATTGTCCAGCCTTATTGACAACTTCTTCAATTGTCATAGTGTAGGATCCTTTTTCTCCAGGATCTTTAGCAAACGCACAAAGTCCACAGCGTACCTTACAGACATTTGTATAGTTAATATGGGCATTATTATTATAAAAGACCTGATTACCCGTTATAGCACGTTTTTGCTCGTTCGCTAGATAACCTAGGCCTAGTATATTAGTTGTTTGTAAAAGTTCTAAACCATCCTCTCGGTTTAGCCGTTGTTTCGAAATTAGTTTTGAATATACCCTTTCTAAACCTCTGATTACTGGATCAAATTCCACTTATGGACCCTTCTTTCCTGAAATTGTTACTTATTTTCATTATAACATAATTCCTGAAATTCGAGAAAAGATATAGAAAAGAAGTCGAAGGTGTATAAATAAAGGACTGAGGCAAGTTAACTTTACCTTCAGTCCGTAATTAGTTTTAGTGATAATGCTTCATGGCTTTACGCTGTCGCTTAATTGCTTTGCGCACTTCATTTGCTACACGCCAAGTTTCGGTTTGGTGAGGAGTTATTAACTCTACTCGTCCAGTGCGTTTGTCGATTAATATATCAACAGTAGGTTTTCGCCCTTCAGTTTTCTCTTCCCCAGGGTGCAAGATATCAATTCCTATTTTGTTTTCATCATATTGTGGAGGAACCAGGTAGTTCAATACCTCTTCGGTGGCATCCATTAATTCCCCGACTTGTTCTTGAGGATAACCTTCCCGGAGTAAAATCTCCCTCACCTGTATTAAAGGATGGTCTAAGGTGAGCAGCATCTGGGCGCGCTGTACCAAATTATAATCGATGTCCATGACGCCACCTCTTTTGTTTTATTTTTGCGATACTTACATTTTCCCCTCATCCTTTGTAATGAATACTGATACATCTTAACGGAAATGGCTTAATTCACCATCATGGAAATAACTGCTATAGGAGGATTAACATGTCTAAATTATTATCATTACCATTTTTAATTGCTGCTGTATCGGGGGTTGCTATGGCGGTTCAGGGAACCATAAACTCATCCTTAAGCCAAAAAACTTCTTTACTTTCTGCGACACTCGTTGTCCATATTATCGGTACACTTGTCGCTTTAGTCACTGTATTAACTAGGCGAGTACCCCTAATAAAACAGGATTGGAGTGCAGTGCCTTGGTATCTTTATCTTGGGGGTGTATTAAGTGTCATCATCGTCGGCCTTGTTGCAGTAAGCATCCCGAAAGTAGGAGTTTGTAATGCCACAACTGCAATCATCATCGGGCAAGTCAGTACGGCTGTATTAATTGATCATTTTGGATTCTTTGGTGTGACAAGGCTTCCTTGGAGCCCGTGGCAACTTCTTGGTATCGGCTTTTTTGCAGCAGGCGCAAAACTTCTCTTCCGTTAAGGTTTGGTATTATTGCGATTTAAAATTAGAGCCATATTTGTAATAATGGCATAAATCTCATCACTGACAACATACTTACGTATTTGCCCATTGGCGGACAGGATAATCGTGGTTTTACCTGATGCATTTTGATCACTTTCTATCAAGCGCTGCAGGTACGCATAGGCATCACTGCTCACGGACATTTGCTTAAATTCACCGTCAGCAACAAAAATCACCCAAAACCCTGAGGAGACTTCATTATTACTATTACTATATAAGGCATTGGATACACTGGAAAAATCTTGGCCCAAGAAATTTTGATTATCCGTAAAATCAGTGTATGGATTTAGGGAATTATTTAAAGTATATTGATCATTTAGCGTACTAGTTTGGGTCACAGGCTCCGCAAGATGCGAGTAAATATCTTTAAAAAAGTTTGGGAAAAGAACATAACCAACAACCCCAATAATTAAAATCCAAAGGGCGAGGGCCTGCAAATCCTGCCATATTTCATTGCGTGGTGGTCGTCCCCAGGTATTTGACATTCCTTTCCCCTCCAATATTCATTATTAAGTTACTATGACAACCAATGTCCCAATACATGTATACGTACACTGTAATAAAGATATGTATAACTTGCATCTGACAATTCCAACCTCTACAATAAGAAGTGAGGTGGGGAGTATGGATCTGCTTCGACAAAAATTGACCTTGTTACCGGATAAACCAGGGGTCTATCTAATGAAAGATAGTCAGGGACAAATCATTTATGTCGGTAAAGCCAAACTATTAAAAAATCGAGTAAAGTCATATTTCACTGGTTCACACGACGGAAAAACCGCCAAATTAGTTAGTCAGATCACTGATTTTGAATATATTATGACTGATTCAGAAGTTGAGGCCCTTGTCTTAGAATGCAACCTAATTAAAAAGTACAACCCGAAATACAACATTCTATTACGGGATGATAAAACCTATCCTTACCTAACGATTACAGAAGAAAGCCATCCTCGAGTGCTGGTTACCCGGCAAATAAAAAAAGGCAGCGGTAAGTTTTATGGACCTTACCCCAATTCGACTGCCGCTAAAGAGGCTGCTCGTTTGCTCAATCGATTGTTTCCTTTTCGCAAATGTCGCCAAATTCCCTCTCAACCTTGTCTTTATTATCACCTAGAACAATGCCTTGCTCCTTGTGTTGAAGAGGTTTCTCCCCAGGTGTATGATGGAATGCGCAAAGAAGTATCGTCCTTTTTAAAGGGTGATCAAAATGGAATTCTTACTCTCTTACAGGAAAAAATGCTCATAGCCGCTGAGGCGCTTCAATACGAACGAGCCAAAGAGTTTCGTGACCTAATCGAAGATTTGAAACAGCTTGGAGAAAAGCAAAACATCACACTCAATGATTTCATTGACCGTGATGTGCTGGGGTACGCAATAACTACTGATCAGATGTGCATTCAAATTTTTTATTTACGTCAAGGTAAATTACTGGCCCGAGATAGCTTTATCTTCCCTTATTATGAAGACCCAGAGGAGGCTTTCATTTCTTTTGTTGCTCAATTCTATATCGAACGTGCAGTATGGCCCAAGGAGATTTTGCTTCCGTCTATCGAGTCTCTAGTCTTATCCAAGCTATTTCCAATTAACGTACCACTGAAAGGCAAGAAGCGAGAATTGATCCAGATGGCAATGACTAATGCCCAGACCACCCTTCACGACCAAATTACCCTTGAGGTAAACCAACAAAATGATAACCATCAAGCTTTAGTAACACTTGGGGAACTCTTAGGGATCCCATGTCCCAGCCGCATAGAAGCTTTTGATATTTCAAACATTGCAGGGACTCATACCGTTGCCGGTATGGTACAATTCGTCGAAGGTAAACCTCAGCGCAGAGGATATCGTAAGTTTAAAATACAACCGATGGAGACATTTGATGATACTGCTGCCATGAAACAAGTTGTTCGGCGCAGATATGCAAGGCTAGTTTCGGAGAAAGAACTTCTTCCAAATCTAATTTTAGTTGACGGTGGTAAGGGGCAAATCAAAGCAGCTTTAATGGCTTTAAAGGAATTAAACCTAGTAATTCCAGTTGCTGGAATGGTTAAAAATGACCGTCATCAAACTCATGGGCTTATCGATCAGTCTGGGACTCAGGTCCCTTTAACTAGAAACCATCCTACATTCTTTCTGCTCAATAGAATTCAGGACGAAGTCCATCGTTTTGCCATTACTTTTCATAGACAACAGCGGGCAAAAAATATGACCCTCTCTGCCCTTGATAACATCCCGGGTATCGGACCAAAACGCAAACAGAGCCTATTACGTCACTTTTCATCCCTTGAGGACATTCAGCAAGCAAGTATTGAGGAGCTTCAAGCAGCCGGACTGCCTCAAAACGCTGCTACGACCATCCATGAATACTTTTGTACAAATTCTTTAAAGGAAGACCATAAGGGGGGACTCCGTTGATCCTAAACTATCGAGTGGAATTATGTCGTAAGTGTTACTTCAAACGAACTCGCAATTGCTCATTAACGGATTATTATATTCATAATTCGTCATACTCCATAACTAAACCAGGCGGCGAATGTATAAAATTCAAACCAATCCCCTGGTTACCGCTGCCCTGAAAATAAGTTTAGGTTAATGTCATCCTGAGCGATAGCGAAGAATCTAGATCCTTCAGTCGTGCCTCCTTCAGGATGACACTGCCCTTGAGTTGCTGCCGCAAAGCGACATAGGGGTCTTATAGTAACAAAAAGTACAGCAAGAACTCTAAAAAGTCCATGCTGTACTTTTTTCTTCAAATAGGTTCAGCCATAATAAATACCGTCCTAGTTAACGCGACGAGCGCCAAGATAACGATTTGCATAATAGCTATCACTAAGGCTTGTAGTACGAACGCCGCTATTGGATGCATGAATAAATTTACCACCGCCGACATAAATGCCAACGTGTGACGCTCCCTTAGCATAGGTCGTAAAGAATACTAAATCACCTGTTTGTAGTTGGTCCTTCTTAACACTTGACCCCACATTAAATTGCTCTTGAGATGTCCTCGGCAAGGAAATACCTGAGCCCTTAAAGACATATTGAGTATATCCCGAACAATCAAAGCCTCTCTTGCTGGTTCCTCCATAGACGTAAGCTACACCTTGAAGGCTTTGAGCATTATCTACAAGGGTAGAGCTGCTTGAACGAGATATTTGTGGCTTTGGTGTGGGTGTGGGTGTGGCTTTTGCCTTTGGCTTGGGTGCAACTGCAGTTGCGACTTGAATTGGTTTTGTAATGCTCTTAGTAGGTTGTTCTTTTTTCTGGGTTTGGACCTTTATTGTAGGTTCAGCTACTATTTTTGCAACAGCGACTGGATTTGGAACTGATTCTTCAGGTGTGGCTGTATTTTCCACACTTATCTTCGTTTCTACAGGGTTAGGGATCCATTGCATTTGCTTGCGCACCGTTTGAGTATAAGTTTCCTTGGCCGAAATAGTAGAAGCTGTCAGCAAAGGCTTCAACGCGGTCTCACTTTTTGTTGAATTAATCTCATTTGAAGCTAATGCCGGTAAGCTACTAGCTAAAAGCAGGCCTGCTAAAGAAACGCTTCCCAACCACTTTCGTGTAGATGAGAAAACTACCAAGGATTTGTCCACCTTTCTTAGCTTACGAGGTTAGTTGACGGATTCGGGCAGTAGGTGTTAGCCCTACACGTGAAAGGCAACGTGATTCACCCCAAAATAATCCCCCGCTCCAAAGGATAGGCTTTGGATTCAGCTCTTACTATAAATAATAATATTCGAGACAAACAGAAAATGTCCTGCATTTTAGTTAAGGTAATTAATCCCTTTATATAAGAAAATCCCCATTTTTACGAGGATTATCACACCTTAAATCCTTCTAGGGGTAAGAACCTGCACCCTCTTTTATATTGCTATGGGGTTGTCCACTCAAAACCCCTATAACAGTGTATCCTTATTTGGACGATACATTCATCCATTATATTCCTCAGAGACCATTTCTATCCTCTTCTTGATGTCCAAAGCCACAGCATTAGGCTCCATTTATCTCATAAAGTTATAAGTATTAAATTGGCATTCATATAGAGGTGGCCGGTTAAATAATAAAAAAGACCTCCTTAAAAAGAGGTCTTTTCCCTAAATCACAATAAAATTGATTAGTTTGTGAGACTGATAATCGGCGCTGGTATTCGCCCTCCACGGCGAACAAACATGTTTGAAGAATAGGGATGGATGGCAATGACTGGTGCTCCTCCTAAAAGCCCTCCGAATTCTACCCGATCTCCAGCCTTCTTACCGATTGCAGGGATCACTCGAACGGCAGTTGTTTTCTTATTAATCATCCCTATTGCTGCTTCATCCGCAATGATAGCCGAAATCGTTTCTGAACTTACGTCACCTGGCAAGGCAATCATATCTAGACCAACAGAACAAACACAAGTCATGGCTTCCAACTTATCCAGGGTCAATGCTCCTTCTTCGACAGCCCTTACCATTCCTGCATCCTCTGAAACAGGAATAAAAGCTCCACTCAACCCTCCAACATGAGACGAAGCCATCGCTCCTCCCTTTTTAACGGCATCATTGAGTAAAGCCAAGGCTGCTGTAGTACCATGTGTACCGCATCGTTCAAGTCCCATATTCTCAAGTATTTCGGCAACACTGTCTCCTATAGCAGGTGTTGGTGCCAAGGAAAGGTCTACAATTCCGAAAGGAACACTTAAGGACTTCGAGGCAGCACGCCCTATTAACTCACCCATACGGGTTATTTTGAAAGAGGTTTGTTTAATCAGATTAGAAAGCTCGCTAAAATCTGCTTCTGGATATTCTTTGACAACCTTTGCTACAACTCCTGGCCCACTTACACCGACATTGATAACACAATCCGGTTCTCCTACGCCGTGAAAAGCCCCTGCCATGAAAGGATTATCCTCTGGTGCATTACAGAAGACCACTAGTTTTGCAGCCGCTATACCATCACTGTCTGCAGTAAGTTGTGCCGATTGTAGAATCACTTTACCCATTTTAAGAACTGCATCCATGTTGATTCCTGCTTTAGTAGATCCAATATTCACGGACGAACAAACAAATTCCGTTTCACTTAGAGCTTGTGGGATAGAGTCAATAAGTGCCCTATCTCCTGCCGTAAATCCTTTTTGAACCAGGGAAGAAAAACCACCGATAAAATTAATGCCAATCTCACGAGCAGCCTTATTTAACACCTTAGCGATCCGCACCATTTCTTCTGAGTTCATTTGTGCAGCGGCAATCGCTATAGGAGTAACTGAAACTCGTTTATTAATAATAGGAATCCCATAACGAGCTGAAATTTGCTCACCTACGGTCACTAAACGCCCTGCATTTTTGGTGATCTTGTCGTAGATATTCTTTTCCATTTTAGCAATATCTTCTGAGCTGCAATCAAGCAGACTGATCCCCATGGTAATGGTTCGAATATCAAGGTTTTCCTTATGTATCATATTAATCGTTTGTTGTATTTCTTCTTGTGCGAACGTAATAGTCATGATGCCCTCCACTATTCCTTTCTTAAATACTTCTTGAGTATCTTTAGAAATTACTTCTGGATTTCAACTTAGATACGATGCATAAAGGTAAATATGTCCTCGTGTTGAACCTTTACCTGTAGCCCCTTCTCATTTCCCTCTTGTTCCAGGGAGACTGACAAATCAACAAGTTCTATAGAAGAAGGTTCTAGGTCAACTACCATGATCATGGTAAAAAATTCGTTCAAGATAGTTTGACTGATGTCCAAGATGTTCACGCTATATTCTGCGAGTCGCCCTGAGACCCATGCGATAATTCCAATCTGGTCACGACCTAATACGGTAATAATTGCACGATTTGATGCTTCATTTTGTGGCATAGCCATAGATCATCCTCTCTTTGTATACGTGTGTATCATTATGGGGATTAGACTAACATATTTATGAAGTATACTCAAGCATAATAAAACTTAATACAAAATGCATTCTCGGTCCATATGGTCATATTGACGAAAAAGAGAGCTCAATGTGAGCTCTCTTTTAGAGATTCATTATGAACAGCTTCCGCCGCAACTATCGCCGCAACCTCCGCCAGACTTTGCCGTACGAATTTCAAATCCACCACCCTGGCTGGATTCGATATAATCAACGACAGCCCCTTCTAAGTAAGTAGTAAGTTTTTTATCCGTTAGTATAGACACACCGTGCTCTACATCAAGAATATCTTCATCTGTTTTTGACTCTTCCAGAGTCATGCCGAAATTCGGCCCACCTCAGCCAACGCCTACAAGATAAAGGCGAAGAAATGCATCTTCTTTATTTTGATTTTTAAGCACTTCTTTAACTTTTTGGGCTGCTATTTCCGTAATATTAACCATTATCTTCACTCCTTTTTAATCCAATTCATCTTAATATACCATACTTATAGTTTTTTTAAAAGACAATCTCATAAATACTACACTTTTAACCATTAGACTTCTTTTCCATTAGTATTTGGTTGAAAGTCCATCCATAGCCTACGTACTTCAACTTCAATACTTGCAGGAAGGTCTTGTGATAATCTTTGCCATTGTTTCAATTCTCCCTGAATTATCTTTACCAAATTTTGTCCATCTGACCAAGCAATAAATGGTTTTGGTTGTGGACTAATCAGGGTATGAACAAATCCAAGAAAAATAACAAGAGTTAATAACCGCCAGAGCCAACCCATTAGTTTGATTCATCCTTTCAAGCTTTTATTCACTCACTAAAATTAGCTTGTCCAGAATCAGATAATCTAAGTCCTTCAGCATGAAGCTCTTGCCAAAATCCTTCCATGTAAAGAAATAATGGGTCAAAATATCCTTTAGCCGTTTGCGTAAATAAATGGTCTCTATAGGTTCTAATCTTTTTCTGATAAAAATCTTCACAGGAGTTTTCACCGCTTAAAGTCCATCCTTCAACTCCAGCCAATGTAAACAATCGCCCTATCCCTATGGCTCCTACAAAATCCAATTTATCAGCATCGTACAGGATTTTTGCTTCAAGAGTCTTTGGTTCATGCCCCGCCTCGCGAGAATGAGAAATAATCGCTTCTTTCACTTGCGTCACTACATCCTCAGAATACCCGTTTTTTTGCAAAATATTCACTGCTAAACCCGCACTACTTTCAGCATGTGTTTTTTCTACGGCACCTGAACGACCGATATCATGCAGAATTGCTGCCAATTCAATGACAGTTGAATCTGCTCCTTCAGCTTTCGCTAGTTTTTTACCCCATTCTCTAACTCTCAAAGCATGGTCTAAATCATGAGCACGATCTTTTCGAGCATAAAACCCCTGAGCCACCTGAATTATTTGTTGAAACCTATCTTGTGAAGCTATAGTTTCCATACAATCCCCCCCTCAATCCCCCCTTGGGGTCTGACCCCCACACAATGAGACACAATTCAATAGGACCAAAATATCTCACTTAATTCAGAAGATCCTCCAACTTATCTACTAGACCTGCAAAAACTTGCAAAGCATCCCGAACAGGGACAGGTGTCTCCATATCTACGCCCGCCTTACGCAGTAATTCAATGGGATAGTCCGAACTTCCACTACTTAAGAATTCTATATAGCGAGCCACTGCTGGTTCACCTTCTTCAAGAATCGCTCGAGCAAAGGCAATTGCCGCAGAGAAACCTGTGGCATATTTGTAAACGTAAAACGCGTTATAAAAATGGGGTATACGCGCCCATTCTAAGGCGATTTCTGGATCAAGGACAACCTCTTGTCCGTAGTATAGTGCATTTAATTCACGGTACATTTCCGATAGGTTGTCGGCAGTTAATGCTCCACCTTCCTCAACAACGCCATGGATCTTTTTCTCAAATTCGGCGAACATAGTCTGCCTAAAAATAGTTCCTCGGAACTGCTCAAGATAATGGTTAATCAAATAGGCTAGAATTTTAACGTCTTTTGTTTCTTTTAAAAGATGTTCCATTATTAAGGATTCATTTAATGTTGAGGCAACTTCAGCGACAAAAATCTTGTATCCTGCATAAAGATGGGGCTGTTGGCGATTCGATAAATAGGTGTGTAAGGAGTGTCCCATCTCATGTGCAAGGGTAAACATAGAATCCAACGTGTCTTGATGATTTAGTAAGACATAGGGATGCGCTCGGTATGTACCCCAAGAGTAGGCTCCACTAGTTTTGCCTTCATTTTCATAAACATCAATCCACCGTTTTGAAAATCCTTCGTTTAAGATACTAATATAATCATTTCCAAGTGGTTTTAGCCCTTCAAGAACCATATTCTTTGCTTCTTCATAGCTGATCTTCATGGTAGTTTCCGGGACAATTGGCACATAAATATCATACATATGTAATTCATCAAGCTTTAAGATCTTTTTGCGCAATTGAACATACCGATGCATATGGGGCAAAAATTCGTGTACGGTATCGATGAGGGAAGTATACACCGTTAAAGGAACTCGATCATCATCTAAGGAAGCCTCAAGCGCCGAAGGGTAATTCCTAATCTTAGCAAAAAAAACATCAGACTTTACACTCGAATTTAGAGTTGCCGCCCAGGTATTCCTTTGCTTATCATAGGTGCTATAAAGGGTTTTGAAAGCTGATTTTCGCACCTCCTGCTTGTGACTCTCCATAAATTGTATAAAATTACCTTTTGTTAATTCAATAGACTGACCGGATTCGTCAATGATATTTGGAAATTTAAGATCTGCGTTATTAGCCATGGAAAAGATCGCCCCTGGAGCCTCTGCCAATTCTCCAGCTTCAGCTAATAATCGTTCCTCTGCAGAACTGAGAATATGTTCTTTCTTGCGTAGGATATCATCCAGGGCATGGTTATAGAGTTCCATTTTGGCTGAATTTGCGCGGAATTCCTCTAGTTTCCCCTCTGGCATTGCTAGTAATTCTGGAACCACGAAAGATGCCGCACTACTCACCTTAACGGCTAGAGCTCCCGCTCGATCAGTTAGGGCTTGATAGTTGGCATTCCTATTGTCCTCATCCCGACGCATACGAGCGTAAGCATATACTTCTGCAATACGAAGACTTAGATCATCCATCCACTCAAAACACGCTATTAATGTATCCGCGTCATCAGCTAAATGACCCTGAAATTTCATTCCATCGGCTAGGAGTTTTTCGACTAGAACAAACTCCTCTTCCCATTGATTATTATTTGAAAAAATGTCTTCTAAATGCCATTTATGAGCATCTAAAATCTCTGCTCTGGACTTTAGTCGTTGTTGTTCCACTAATTTACCCCCCTAAAGTTTTACCTATCTTATTATATACATCCAACTGTAAAATTACTATTTCCTACGATATTATAAGAGTATGAAACTAACCAAATCATAGGAAGCAAATTATTGTAAACATAGCGAAGCAGGCAGCGTACGTTCCACTGCCTGCTTCACCTTGTCCACTATCCCCTTTAGAAGGTTCCCCAACCTTCTAAACTATATTTTACTCGATCCTTGCGCCCTATGCAAGAGTGTTGATCAAGCACTTTCGACAATAAACTTGCCGATAATCTCTATCTGTATTATGATAGTAGAAATATATTCAATATTCATCAAGTGTTTACATAATCGTATCAATTGCGTCGCAAAAACTTGAGGGCAGACCTTGAGATTCTGACTCGTCCCTTAAATGGATGGGACAGATCTTTTTTAGTTAGGGAGGATACAGAATATGAAAAAAATCGGCTATTTAGGACCAAAGGGGAGCTTTTCGGAAGAGGCACTTCACTTATTTCTAACCACACAGTCTGAATTTATTGATTCACCCCCTGAGCTTATTCCCTTCTCTACAATACCTCGTTTACTATTCGCCTGCGATGATAAAGAAATTGACTGGGCCTTTGTCCCTTTGGAAAATTCAACAGAGGGGCAAGTGGGCGTAACTATGGATACTCTTGGTCAGACTGAGCATCTCTTTATCAATCATGAATTCGTACATCCTATTGATCAATGCCTTTTAGCCCACGAACCTATGCCCCTAGCACAAATCGAACGGGTCTATTCTCATGAACAAGCCATTGGGCAATGCCGTGAGTTTCTTGAGAAACACCTGCCTAATGCTCAACAAGTCACTTGTCTAAGTACTGCTGAGGCAGCCCATAGAATTTCTTCAATCCGAGAAAACTGGGCCGCTATAGGACCACGTCGAGCTGCTCAACTCTATAACCTTCACCTTCTTCAGGAATGCATTCAAGATGCAACGCTAAATGCCACACGCTTTGTGCTAGTCAGTCATAGTCTTGCTGAAATGTCGGATGGGGACGATAAAACCTCTCTTCTAGTTATTGCAGAAAACAAACCAGGATCACTCTACCGAATTCTAGGGGAATTTGCTAAACGTCAAATCAATTTAAGCCGGATCGAATCCCGGCCCTCGAAGCGAATACTGGGAGAGTACGTTTTCTTTGTTGATGTGGACGGTTATGTCTTTGCTCCACCCATCCAAGAGGTTTTGTGGGCACTCAAGGAAGAACGTATTTCTGTTAAACTACTGGGGTCCTATCCAAAGGCACAACCCCATGAGAGAATATTTTAAGGAGAGAGGAAACTTCCTCTCTCCTTAAAATATATCCTGTTTAATTCACTAATAGACGTCTAGTATCACGTATACTATGCAAACTTCTTTTGGATAAACTCAGAGATATCTTCGGGTTTAATCGATGAAACTGATTTTTCTGCTTTGTTTTCCAATCCTTGTAAGCCCTGAGGAACTTTCCATCCAGTTAATTGGTTTAAACGATCAAGAGCTTGCCATTCATCTCGGCAGCTTTCCTGTCTTTCTTTAGCTAAACCTTTTATGACATTCGAGGAAAACTTGAAGGGGCTTGCTGTTGAGGCTATAACGCTGAACGTTTGATCGTTTGTCTCATAACGATAATCCTCGTACACTTTCATGGCGACCGCTGTATGGGGATCAAAAACATACTGATAGGTTTTATAACTTCTTGCTATGGTTTCAAGAGTTTCCTCTTCATTTGCCCACCCGGCGTAAACTGTATCTTGACAAGCTTTCAGGGTCATAGAATCAACCGCGAAGGATCCTTGATTGCTTGAATTATACCAGGCCTGAATTTTCTCTGCGTCACGGCCACTCATTTCAAAAAGAAAACGTTCGAAATTACTTGACACTAAAATGTCCATGGAAGGCGAAATCGTTTGATAAAAGGATCGTTGGCTTTGATAAACTCCTGTTGCAAAAAAATCCGTCAAGACATTATTGCTATTTGAAGCGCAAATAATTCGATTAATCGGAAGGCCCATACGCTTAGCGTAATACGCGGCTTGTAGGTTACCGAAATTCCCAGTAGGAACCACGACATTCATCTTACTCCCTGAGTGGATCTTCCCCTGCTTTACCGCCTGTAAATAGGCCCAATAATAATAGACAATTTGGGGTAAAAGCCTGCCCCAATTAATAGAATTAGCCGAGGAAAAAATTAGTTTTTTCTTTTCAAGCTGAGCTTTTAACAATTCCGAAGCAAAAACTTGTTTAACTGCCGTTTGACATTGATCAAAGTTTCCCTTAACTGCAACAACGTGTGTATTATTTCCTTCCGTTGTAGTCATTTGACGCTCTTGAACAGGGCTAACGCCTCCCTCCGGGTAAAAAACAACAATGTGCATCCCATTTCGGTTTTTAAACCCTTCTAAGGCGGCTTTTCCAGTATCTCCAGAGGTTGCTACCAGAATTAAAACCTCTTCATCCCGGTTAAACTGTTTAAGACTAACCTTTAATAAGTCAGGTAATACCTGTAAAGCCATGTCTTTAAAAGCCGCCGTAGGCCCATGCCAAAGCTCCAACACTCCAAAGTTTCCTACTGAAACCAAAGGCGCAGGGTCTTCGCCATCAAATGTTCCATCTGAATATACGTTTACGATTTTAGAAAGCGCTTCCTCTGAAAAGTCCGTAAGGTATGGCATCATTACACGTTTGGCGACATCACGATAGGTTAACCCCTGAAGGTCCTGCCAATTCAAGTCTGGAAAATTTGAAGGGACAAAAAGCCCCCCGCTTGGTACCATTCCTAAAGTAATAGCTTGCGATGCTGTTTGGTCGTACAGATTACCCCGTGTGCTTTCGTACAATACTTTTTCCTCCTTGACCCTATTAACTGATTGTTTACAATCTATTCGCGGTATAGTCTCTTTGCCAGAATAAATCTCCTTCATATTCGACTTAAACTAGAACGGGTTTTATACCCTCCGAAGTAGGATGTAAATTACTATTTGATTGTAAATTTTAATCGATATATTGAAGGAAAGCAATAATCACTTGTTGAATACCCATTTTAATGCAATTATAGATTTGAAAGGAGCTCGGGAATGTCAGATTACTCAATACGAAAATATCGACAGAGTCTGGTTATTGGACTTATTGGAGTCGTAAAAGAACTTTTTCCGGATGAACAGCTTAAGATCTCTCACTCAATCCTCGATGGAGTGTATTGTGAACTTGAGAATTCTGTCCTATCTTCAAGGGAAATCCAAAGGATTGAGGATCACCTAAGAATTTGGGTACGTTCAGATCAAGTCATTTCTTATGAAACTGGGAATGATCACCTCTACCATTGTCAAATAAATGACCATATGATCACGACAATCTATCCTCCACTTGAGAGGTCAGGATCTCTAAAACATTTTAAACTAATCCACTTTTTGCCTGGTTTTATATTGCTCTTTCCTAATGCCAATCATCCGGAGTCTCTCTCTCCCTTTGTTCCTCCTGAAAAACTTTCTGCAACATTCTCCGAAACTCAACGCTGGTTAGAAAATCTGCACCTTTCGAACGTTCAAGATGTCAATGCAATTATATCTTCTAAGTCTTCACAGGACGTCATCTACTTGGCTGAAGCCTTACATGAAAAAAAGATATCCTCCATTGCAGATCGTATTTTTGAGCAACGATCGAAAGTTCGTGTCATCCTTATATCTGGACCAACTTCATCTGGCAAGACGACCTTTGCCCAGCGACTATCCACCCAATTACGTGTTAACGGTCTTCGACCCGTTGCATTATCTCTGGACAATTACTTTTTACCGAGGGAAGAAACCCCTCTCGACAGTAATGGACAATATGATTTTGAATGCTTGGAAGCCCTTGATCTACCACTCCTTGCTGCTCATTTAAATGCGCTAATCGGGGGATTAGAAGTTGAAACTCCTGTTTTTGACTTTGTCTGTGGTGGTCGTTGCCCAGCCGGCAGACCTATGCGCCTGAGTCCCGATGAAATCCTGGTCATAGAGGGAATTCATGCTCTTAATCCATCATTACTTCCTTCACTCGACCGAACCCAAATGTTCAAAATATATGTTAGTGCCCTTTTTCAACTTAATATTGATGCGTACACTCGCGTGCCAACAACCGAAGTTCGGCTCATCCGCCGACTTGTGAGAGATGATAAATTCCGCGGGACCGACCCTGCTCGAACCCTTGCTCAATGGGAAAGTGTTCGACGAGGAGAAAACAATAATATTTTTCCTTATCAGGAAGAGGCTGATGTCATGTTTAACTCTAGCCTGCTTTACGAACTCAATGCCTTACGACCTTATGCTGAACATCTGTTGATCTCCATTACCCCAGAATGCCCTCATTATGAAATGGCTGCTCACCTTTTAACCCTTCTATCCTTTTTCAATCCATTAGATATTTCCACAGTCCCCTTTAACTCCATTCTTAGAGAGTTTTTAGGGGGAAGCGCCTATAATGTTTAACCTAGTCGGCCGCTAATCTCCAGTAAACGGTCAAGATAAAATAGTATAACACAAAGCGCGAAGAGGAAATGCTCTTCGCGCTTTCGCATTCTGACATCGTAATCATTAATTACTATTTGTCACAAGCAAGCTTCCCCGCCTTAGCGTAATTTTCTTTGGCCATATCTCGGATGATAATAGAGATACTCTCTGGGGTTGCCCCGATAGATTCTTCGATAGCCTGAGTGACTTTCTCAGCAAGTACACGTTTTTGCTCAGTTGTCCGACCTTCTAATAAATCGATTTGCACAATTGGCAATGTATTTCCCCCCAACATTATAACAAATATAAAGGATCAATCCGTCAAGTTTATTAGGTCTTGAGAAACCTCTAAAACTGAGAAGCTTAGATTTCGACGCTCTGCTAACTTATAAATACGTTCTGGTTGCATTATCAATTGATCCTTTTCCATTCGCAAGCATCTCTTTATGGCATGTTCTAACCGCAATGCTTCACTCCATGAGCCAACCTTCCAAGCTTGTGCCAAAGTAACGGGAAGATGCGAGGCTGTATACTTAGCTCCTTTTCCTCTTGAGGTTCCGCTGTTATGTTCTTTCACCCTCCGCAAGAGGTCTGTTGTTGCGCCAGTATAGATCGTATTATTTCCACACCTTGCCAGGTATACCCAATAACCCATGCTTTACTCCTTAGGCCAAAACTCAAGAACCGGTCGGCTTGGCAGTAGATTCTGTTCAAAACATAGTTCTAAATATTTTCTTAACCCCGTCACCAAGGTTAGATCTAACCCATAGTTAAATTGTGCAAAGTAGTCTCTCCAATAGTCATGTGATCCTCCGAGCATGCTAATGCATGTCCCTATGACGGCATCCATATTACATAGGGCCTTAGCTTTAGCTTCTAAGAGCAATTGGTAGATGCACTTTAATTCCTGTTCCCGCTCAGTTAAGAGTTTTTTAGGGAAGGCCCATACTGCATATGTCATAGAGCAGCCGGTTTGCTTATACCATTCCTCACCCAAATCAAAGACAAAACAATCCGGCTGACTAAGCGCTGCTTCTATGGCTGCATCACCAATCAGAAGGGCTGCATCCGCTTTGACAAACATTTCTTGAAGATTTGCCGGCATAGTAAAATATCGAGGAGTTACTCCATAGAAATGATGGAGTAGAATTTTAATTAAATTGACAGATGTTGCTGATGCATCTGTTAATGCAATTGTTAAGCCTTCTAATTCTTTCAAAGGCACTTTTGAAAATAATAAAATTGATCCTACTCTTCCTTTTGTAGAAACTGAGAGGTTTGGCAAAATCGCATAATCTCTCCAATGCTCCCCATAGGAAAACGCACTTATCGGAGCCATATCTATCCTTCCATCGGCCAACATTGCATTATGCCCCGTCGGCTCCGCTGTAACCGATTCTAGTAAGGGATGCTCTCTCTGTAGAAAAAAGAACATCGGCAACATATTAGTATTAGGGTTATGTCCAATGCGAATCATGCTTGTACCCCCATGCAGTAAAAATATATTAAATCCTGAAACACCAAGCTCTGCTAGTGGTTGTTCCGAGTTCACTATTTTACTGTATTGCGTAATTCCCCAATCATTTGAATTTTTACAATTACCTCATCCCCAGGTTGAAGGGCACCTACTCCTTCTGGCGTACCAGTAAGGACTACATCCCCAGGATTGAGTGTCATGACTTGAGAAATAAAGCTTACGAGTTTTGGTACTGAAGTTATAAAATGTCGGGTATTCGAAGACTGCTTAATTTGACCATTAACGAAGGATTGGATGTCTAATTGACTAGGATCGATATCCGTGACAATCCAGGGTCCGATGGGACAAAAGGTGTCAAATGATTTCGCCCGAGTCCATTGACCATCTTTATTTTGAAGGTCTCTTGCCGTTACGTCATTAGCACACGTATAACCAAAAATGGCTTTTGAGGCGTCGCTTTCTGAAACATCTTTAATAGTCTTTCCAATGACAACCGCCAGTTCCGCCTCATAATCAACACGTTGGCTGATTTTGGGGTAAATAATCTCAGCATCCGGGCCAATAACTGCGGATTGCGGCTTCATGAAAACAACCGGGTCAACGGGTAAGGAATGGTCCAGCTCTTGAGCATGTAAAGCATAATTAAGTCCTACACAAACGACTTTATTGGGTTCCACAGGAGTCAGCAAAGTAACCTCCTGTAACGATACGTAAGTTCCAGTTGGTTTACTGTTAGGATTTAGAAATTCCCCGTCGAGATACTGAATCCTTTCTTCTTCTAGGACTCCATATCCAATCCGGCTATTGTTGATAAAACGAACATACTTTATAGTGATCAGTCCTCTCAATATTATGCTGAAACTAGCGTTTGTCTTCAAAGTACATCTTACAGACTTGATTAACAGGGCATTCCACACAAGCAGGCTTCCTTGCATTACAGATTCGCCTGCCATGAAAAATCAAAAGATGATGGATTAAAGACCATCGATCACGCGGGAAAATCTGCATTAATTCTTGTTCTACCTTTTCCGGAGTCTTCTCGTGGGCTAAGCCTAAACGATGTGCAACTCGAAAAACGTGTGTATCAACAGCAATCGCTGGAACCCCGAAGGCATTACTTACTACTACATTTGCAGTTTTACGTCCTACACCAGGAAGACGTCTCAAGCTTTCTATATCGTCCGGTACTTGTCCGTAATAGTTTTCAACTAGCTCTTTGCATGCTGCAAGAATATTCTTGGCCTTGTTATGGTAGAGCCCTAAAGAACGAATTTTTGTTTCAAGGGCAATCTGCCCTAATCTGAGGATAGACTCAGGGGTATTCGCCTCTGCAAACAAGGAAGCTGTTACTAGATTAACTCTATCGTCCGTACATTGAGCGGATAAGATCGTGGCAATTAAGAGTTCAAATGGGGAATTAAACACTAACTCACATTGAGCATCAGGAAACCTTTCCTGTAAAGCATCATAAATAAACTGAGCAACTTCCTCAGCAGAACCAATTTGGGCCATGATGTTTCCTCCGCTTAACTTAAGACTTCCTGGATGAAGATTGTTCGCTTTTCTACCATATTGTATTCTTTCATATCATTGGATCCAAATTCTGACTCATCAAAAACCCTAACGATCGGTCTGGCTGGCATACTTAGATTCTGATCAACAACCACTCCGATTTCACCTGTATTCAGCTTAACAGTAATCCCTGTTGGATATGCTGCAATGGTTCTAAGAAATACCCTAACCATTTCTAAGGGGAAGAGTACACCAGCGAGACCCATTAGAATTTCACAGGCTTCATACGGCATAATACGCTTGACGTTACTATGGTCAGATGTAACCTTGTCATAGAAGTCCGCAATCGCTACTATCTGAGCTAAGGGATGAATTTCCCCCTCTTTTAGGTGCCGTGGGTAGCCTGTTCCATTCATATGTTCATGATGTTGAAAAGCAATGTGAGCGATAATCAAATTAAGATCTTTTCGCTTCCTCAGTTCCTCGAAACCTAGTGTGGTATGTGTTTTAAGTGTCTCCACTTCTTCTGGTGTTAAATGATCGTTTGTCAATAGTTTTGGATCCATTTTTAACTTACCAACGTCATGGAGGATTGCTCCAATAGCTAAGGTCTCAAGCTTTTCAAGATCTAATAACAGAGCCTTCCCTAAAATTGTTGAAAGAACACAAACATTTACCGAATGGGCGAACATCTGATTGTCAAGGCTTCGCATATCCATCATGTTAACTAGTATATCCTTTTTAAATAAGATCTCCTCGACGATTGTACTGATGATTTTTTTTAAGTCAAAACCATTCAGGTCTTTTCCTAGTCGTATAGCCCTTGAACTTTTCTCGAGAACTTCCATGGCCTCACGACGATGCTCTTCACGAATAACATCTTCTACGATCACATCATTAAAACGATCATCTTCGATGTAGAGAATGGAAATCCCCATATCTCTTAATTTCGCAATATACAATGGTGTGAGTTTAACCCCTTTGCCTAACAGGATTCTGCCTGAACTCGAGTAAATGGTTTTACCCAAAACATCTCCCATGGTTAACGAACTAACACTTACTTGCCGCACTTAGAGGTTTGCTCCTTCCTTTCGAAGCATCTTAATCAACACCCTACTGCATAATCCTACACCATTTTAAGCTTTTTTCCCAGTCTTCATTTCCAATAAGTGTGATGACGGAAATGCTTCTAGGGAGTATACTAATAAAGCGATCTATAACAGTGAGGTATGATTATGTTACTTGACCTTACCATAATATGCACACTTGGTTTTATTGCTGCAATGGTGGATGCAATTGCTGGAGGGGGCGGGCTTATTAGTCTGCCTGCTTTGCTCATGGTTGGTGTGCCCCCTCATCTTGCCCTGGGAACGAATAAATTTGCAGCCTCCCTAGCTTCATTAAACAGTTCTATAACCTTCGCTCGCTCTGGAAAAGTGCACTTCCCACTGGTCAAATGGCAAATCACCTTTACATTGATCGGTGCCTTACTAGGGGCTTGGGCAGTTCTCAGGGTTAGCTCCGATTTTTTGAACAAAGCAGTCTTGTTCTTGATTCTATTAGTAGGTATTTACACCCTGGTTCATAATAACTTAGGGATGGAGAATAAATTCAAGGGACTCAGTAGATCAAAAATCCTTCTTGGGTGTCTATTTGCTGTTATCTTAGGATTTTACGATGGTTTTTTTGGCCCGGGAACAGGATCCTTTCTGATCTTTTCCTTTATCGCACTCTTTGGTTTTGATTTTGTCGCTGCTTCTGCAAATTCTAAGGTTTTAAATTTCACTAGCAATATTGCTTCTCTCATGATGTTTGCTTGGAATGGTAAGATTGTATATTCATATGGTATTCCCATGGCCATATTCATGATCTTTGGCTCCTATGTGGGCACGAGGCTTGCCATTCATCGTGGTGCAGCTCTTGTAAAACCGGTTTTTGTCATAATGTCTCTTTTAGTGGCTACAAAACTTATGTTTCAGTATTTCTAGATTAAAAATTACTTATATTTAAAACACCCACTTCTTGAAGTGGGTGTTTTAAATGAACAAGTCACTTTGGGTCTTTATCCCAAGATTCCGGGCCTATGGGATAACCTTCTGGATTTTGAAGTTCCGGGTGTTTGTCATCAGCCAATCCAAATAATCGTATTCGAAGCCAATTAGCCCCAGTACGTGCACTTATTAACAAGTACCCTTTTGTATCATTTCGAAAACGGAAGTCGAGAATTCCATAGGATACAGTGGCATCTTGCCCTCTCAAAACGTAGGATACTGGCAATGAATGATTGTGCTTTTCTTCTATAGCAAGATTGGCCTGAAGTACCGCTTGATACAGCGTCGATGAGTCTTGGCAAATGCCTCCTCCAATTTCTTGGATCCTCGACTGATTAACAAAGACTATGGCCGGCGAATAACCACTATCCGCCGTACGTTCTCCAACGACATCATTGAACGAAAACACCTCTCCAGGAGGAATTAATTGATTATTTAAGGCTATAGCTGCTAGACGCACATTATTCGTTCGTTGCACATCTAGTGGATTAAAATAAGTCGTGTAATCTCCTAGATTATCTCCAACCTTGGCTATATCAGAAGTGCCGGGCTTAGCAGGCACATCCTTTACAACAGCTTCTACTTGTTTTCCCTCGTGTTCTTGGGCGACTTTCAGCCAGGTCGCTTCAATATCTAATTCTAACCCCGATAATCCTTCTGACCTTTTTAATTGACCATCCACAAACTCAATTGTAGCTAAAAGGGCAGGTCGATTTATTTCCTTACTAAACCCTTGCAACTGTTCGATAATTTCAGATCGATCTAATTGAATGATATCAGCTGAGGCAACCCCAGAGGGGCGAGAGAAATTTTGAAGAACATCAGCGAACCAAGACCCCTTTGTAACAGGGAAGACTAGATCCAACCATCGCTCAATCTCTGCATAAGTACCCTCCCACTTTAAGGGATAAACCTGTTCCTCATAGATAACTGCATGGGGTAACGTATCTCTTATGAGCTTCGATACTTGAATTCTAGTTAGTCCTGAGAAGTCCTTGCCCCGCACACTTAAACCTTCTGGCGCCCGATCATGTGTATTAGCAAACGAAACAATGGTTCCAAACCCTAATGTTACACATAACTGTAACAGCAAGGCAATGATAAATAATCTTGATCTTTTCATTCTTAATTTATCTCGTTGTATTTCTTAACTCTTCTGCAAGTGAGAGGTTACTTCCATCAATGTGCTTCTTGTCGTAATGTGAGTAACCATTTCGGACGTAATGCACTCACCAGCACGTAAAAGATCTGCATTGTCTAAAATTATGTCTTTATCAACCTTTTTGCCGATAAAATATTGGAGCTGACGTTGTTCAAATAAGTTAAAATCAGCTTCTTGTTCAAACGCATCGTGTTCTTCAATAGTATCGACTTCTTCTTCAAGAGTATCGACTTCTTCAACAGAACCAAAGTCTAGGGAATTGACTTCAACGGGAATATCCTGAAAGTCGTCAATAGTCTGTGTCTGATTGTCCTCCTCATTACTAATCATTTTGATCTCTTGGTTTGAAGCCGCAGCTTCTCCGATTCCTTCAATGATGAGTAGTTCTTTGCCTAAGGTAATGATTTTTTCGA
Organism: Desulfosporosinus sp.; assembly: GCA_003513495.1. GTDB lineage: Bacteria > Bacillota > Desulfitobacteriia > Desulfitobacteriales > Desulfitobacteriaceae > Desulfosporosinus. Next base: position 83,404 of record DOPM01000046.1, on the reverse strand, counting down.
CCGCGATCTCCTGCAGTTGTCCCTCTGATTCAAAAAGACAGGAGGCGATATGGCCGGTTTCTTCGTCAATGATAATTTCCGTCACAGCTCCAATAAGTTGTCCCTTTTTAGTCAAAACTTGAGTTCCTATGACACGGATATCTTGCTTTAATAAATTCTGAACCTCGGCATTTTGAGCTACATCTTGTATGACGTCTGGATATGGGATCGTTATTGCAAATTCCCCAAGTCCCAAGATGTCTGCATAAGGTATGACTTTAGCTCCAAAATAATCTGAGGGCTGATCGATAATCATAAAATCTAATGATTTACTCTGCTGGTTAAGTACTAGATCCTTTACAACTCCAACTTGCGTTCCATCTGAAATGCTTATAACTCGCAATCCAATTATTTCTCTTGTCGGTTTCATGGCGAGAGCCTCCTAATTAATTAAAATATTTAATAAGATTTTCTTTGTGTAGCCAAGCATCAAAGCGACGCCGTAGTTCTGAATTAAACTGTGGCAAATATTTTTGAATATGTACCCTCAATTCAGTTAACGCATAATCACGCTCCTCTAGATTATCCAATAGCCAATAATAATCAATTATTAAATAAAAGGCCAAATTAGGCATCGGCTCCAGAGTTAATGCACGGGAAAAACAAACTGCGGCTTGTTGAAAATTTCCGAGATGTTTTTCTTTAAATCCCATATCGATGAGTTCATCGATCGTTAGCAAATCTAATCCTTCGACGATCTCTTCAGCTTTCTGTGAGTTTCCAACTTCTAAAAGTGGAAGTGGTGCGTCGGACTCTGCTTGGGTTTCAGAATCATCCGGTGGAGGACTAAGTTCTTCTACTAAAGCATCTTCATCAACTTTTGTGTCTTTTTCGACTTTATTCGCATTATTGTCTTGCAAATTATACTTTTTGTTGAAGTGCTTGTCTCCATCCTTTTTTCTTGACCATAATATAGCTGAAATAATCAAAAATACAAGCACAAACCATAAGATAATCCAACCTGACTGAAGAGCTCGGGGAAAAACTAAGACAGCACAACTCAACAAAAAAGTGATAGTGAACACTCTCATCCTCGATATTCCGAACACTCTCGCTTGCCATGTTAAGAACAAAACAAAGGGTATACTTCCTAAAACGACTGTCAATTCATATGTCAGAATACGGGTCCCCCTTTATATTAAACCATTTCATTTTAAAAATTCGACAGAAGTCCCATTTCTCCTTCTTCTATGCCCATGGATTTGCATTTTTATAGCTGCTTCTTTGACAATTTTCTTTTGGGAAAATATGATATAGTCAAAGGATAATTCAACTTAAAAGAGAATAGTATATTAGTCTGCCTTAATTCAACACCTTCACTCATTTTGTAGGGGGCATAGTTATGTCAAGTGATCGGCAAATCGACCCAGAAGACACTTCTGAATTGTTGCAAAGAATATATGTCTTAGAAAGCGAGTTAGAAGCAATACGTTTACAGACAAACGTTCTTTTAGACATTGCACGTGCTCTTAATGCTTCGCTAGATCCTAAAGTAATTGCCTCCAATATTATTAGTGCTATTGCATCTCTTATTAGTATTGATCAAGCAAGCGTATGTCTTTACAATGAAAAAACTCAAGATTTTCAGGTCATAGGAGTTTTCGATTCACAAACAATTACACCACAGATTCCTCCAGATCTTGATTTGTCGTTTCTATTACAAGTATTAGATAAAGGGGTTACCTATTATTGCCCCCCCGAAAATAGAAGGCAAGATTGGGAATGGATATGTTGTTTGCCTCTTCAAAACGCCCAACATAAAACCGGAACAATCAACATTCACGCCATTCGCCAAACGGAAATCACGTCTGAACAAATGAGATTCTTGGAGACTGTTGCCGGTCATGCAACCTCGGCATTGGAGAATGCTCTTCTTTATGCCATTGTCCAGAGGGAATCAATTACTGACGGATTGACAGGCGTATATAATCATCGTTACTTTCAAAAACGCTTGCGCGAGTACATCTCACTATGTCAACGCCATAAGCGGTCAGTGACCTTTGGCTTACTTATGATCGATGTTGATAACTTCAAACAGTTTAACGACAAATATGGACATCAATTCGGAGATACCGTACTTCAAACGATTGTGAGAGAGCTTCTTAACAATTTAAGAGAAGAGGACCTCATTGCCCGTTATGGTGGAGAAGAATTTGTCATTCTTATCCCAGAAGCTACGGAAAAAATTGTACTATTTATCAGCGAAAAAATTCGACACGTTGTAGAAAAAACCAAAGTTCTTCACCAGGCAACTGGCATTGATGTATCCGTTACAATAAGTATCGGCGTTACCCTCTGGCGCTCCTCAGATTCTCCGGCATCATTAATTTCAAGAGCAGATCACGCTCTTTATGAAGCGAAAACAACCGGACGTAATCAAAGTGTCTTCAAATAGATAAGAACACCGCCTGGATAGCAAGGTGTCGTGATATCCGGAAAAATAATAAACATCCCCTCGTCATAGAAGGGATGTTTTAGTTATATAATTGATGGGTTAAATTGAAAATCATTAAGCCTCTATTACCCTTCGCATGGTTCCACTATTTTTCGGTAAATTGACAGTTAATTTAACGAGCTGAAGACATGATGCCGCAATAACCACTGCGCATCCCCCTAGAAATCCACCAATTATTAGGACAGGAATGAAACCTAACATAGAATATGCCCCCTTTACTCAATCTTGTTAATTAGTCACGGCTTGTCATTAATTGTTTTTATCTTTGCTATGATTTTAGCATATGGATAAGAAAAAAGAAAGTGATTGTATTCACTTTCATAAAGTTTAAATATTCATAAAATAAACAATATTAACTACAAAAGTTTCTATCTCCATATAGTTCCGTGATCCTCATATAGGACTTGTTTTCTAGTAAAATCATCAATCCATTCTCTGAACTTCTCTATTTCATGTTCAGGAATATTAACATGAAGATTAATTACGTCACTAAACTCTTCGTTTTGAATGAACCAATCATGTTGTTCGAATTGATACTTAAGAGTTTCAAACCATTGATACGGTACACGTAAAATGTATATGTGATAAACGGATAGTTTCTTTAATTCTGTCGAATTAATGACTTGTCGAGCAGTTCCACCATAGGCTCTTGTCAACCCACCTGTTCCTAGTAGTACTCCCCCAAAATAGCGAACTACAACTAGAAGCACATTCCAAATATTTCGGTGCTGAAGGATATCCAGTATAGGGCGCCCACCAGTACCCTGAGGCTCGCCGTCGTCAGAGGACTTCTCCATGAATCCGTTGTGTAATCGATAGGCGTAAACATAATGACGAGCATTGGGATAGTCTTCGCGAATTCTTATCAAAGCTGTTTCTATTTCCTCTAACGTTGTAAGAGGAATAGCAATGCCAATAAAACGAGATTTATCGATTACTTGTTCCTCAGTAACAATTCTAGATAATGTATTAAATCCTTCCACGTTATAACTCCTGTTTGCGATTTTTCGTTTTAGCAAGAAAGGGTTCGACTTCAATAATAAAACGTTCGTGCTTTCCTATGCCAATCTGTCCAGCTTCGTCGTATACTTCTACTGAAAATACGAGTCTACGGCGGTCTATTTCAATGAGTTCAGCAGTGGCGAGTACTTTAGAGCCTAGTGGAGTTGCAGCAATATGCTTAATATCTAAGGAAGTTCCCACACTCGATTGCCCCAGGGGTAACTCCAAAGAATTTACGGCGGCTTCTTCCATGAGCGCCACCATAGCGGGAGTTGCAAAGACCTCAAGTTGTCCACTACCCATAGCCTGTGCAGTATTAGAATCTTTTACTATGGTTTGGGCCTGTCCTTTTATTCCAACATATAAATTCAAAGCGAGCACATCCTTCTCTTATTTTTATTTTAGTCTATCACAAAACTCACAAACAGATAATAACGTTGTGAATTTTTCACAACGTTATTATCTGCCTAAAAGGGTTTATCCAATCTTAAGACTTACGCTCATCAAGTAGGCACGTCCACCTGTAAGTTGAACAAGTACTCTTACCATCGTGCCAAATTCGATACCGAAATCTATTTAGTTAATGGTGTGCACCTTGAGAGATATCGCTAAGGGCATCTCCAGCTTCATTAACATGAATTTTTTCGATGGCTAAATCACCTAATGCCACTATTCCAATGATTGTTCCCTGTTCTACTACTGGCAATCTTCGAATTTGATACTCGGACATTAAATGAGCAGCCTCATGAACATCTTGATCTGCAGTAACTGTGATAACCTGAGAATTCATAATATCCTTAGCCCTTTTGCTTTCACTATTTAATCCATCTGCTACAACCCTAAGAACAATATCCCTGTCGGTAATGATTCCAACTACTTTCTTGTCCTCACAAACAGGAATTGAACCAACATCCTTGTTCTTCATCAACCGCGCTACTTCTACAATTGAGGCATTTGGAGTAACCCAATCAACCTGATTCGTCATGACGTCACGTACTTTCATACTGATCCCTTCCTTTCAATTTTTCTTATATAACAGGGATAGTATGAGCAACTACGTAAATAATCATGCAGATATTATTGTAAGATAAAATCTTTAGAAGGAGGACTCCTATAAATCCCGTGGTTTTGTTCCGGAAACGATGGCCACAACACCACCAGCCAAATTATTGTAATGAGCCTCTTCAAGTCCACATTCTGTAAAAATACGTACTAATTCTTCTTGGGCCGGGAACTCTCGAGCAGAGTCGTGTAGATATTGATAGGCACTAGCCTTTCTTGCCCAAACCTTGCCCATAAAGGGAACAAGTTTATCGAAATAGAGCCAATACGCTTGTTTAAAACCAATAAGTGATGGTTTAGCCATATCAAGGGATACAACCTTCCCTCCGGGCTTAACTGTTCTTATCATTTCCCGTAACCCCCGTTGCAAGTCCGGCAAATTCCTCAACCCCCATCCCACTGTAACTCCGTCAAAGGAATTGTCTTGAAAAGGGAGCTCCATCGCATTTCCATGAAGAAATCGAACACTACCTACATTTGATGCCTGAACCAAGGATTTTTCTGCAACTTCTAACATTTTTTGCGAAAAATCAAGCCCGGTCACGCTTCCTTCGTGGCCGACAACACGCCCTAATTCCATAGAAAGTTGACCTGTCCCACAGCATACATCAAGCATATGCATACCAGGCTTCGCACCGACCTCTTGAACTGCTAGACGCCTCCATCGCTTATCCATTCCTAGGCTCATAAGGCTATTCATCAGGTCATAACGCCCTGCTATAGAATTAAAAGTTTCTTTCACATATGTAGCCTTATCTTTTCCTGCAAAATCCATCGCAATCTCCCTATCTATTGGTTTTACTAAAATAGTATTCTCATTTACATAAATACTACCCCTACAAGAACCTTTTGTCCATAGACCCACTGAATTGGAATACTTGCTTCAACAAGTCCCAATATTTACAACAAACCTAGTATTATTTATTGACCATTTTCAAATAAGCTCGTATACTGTTTTAACGAAAGGAGTCCCAACATGAATCATAAGCAACCTATTGAGTATTCTACCATTGGTGTCCTATCGTTAGCTCACATGCTAAATGATATGTACAGTAACTATCTACCTCAAATGCTCCCTTTTCTAGTCGCAGCTACAGCCCTTAGCGCTACGAGAGCAGCCATATTAGTTTCAGCGTTTACTATTAGCTCTTCTTTCATACAGCCAATCTTTGGCTACTTCCTAGATCGACAGGGAAAGCGGTGGCTCGTCCATGTGGGCACACTTTGGATGGCAACTATGCTCAGTTTAACTGGTCTTGTAACCAACTATCTTCTGCTTGTACTCTTAGCCACTTTAGCGGGTCTTGGGACTGCCGCCTTTCATCCCCAGGCATCAACCATGATTACTGTTGTAAGTGGTGACCGAAAAGCCGTTCTTCTATCTATGTTTATCGCCTTTGGGAATATTGGGTTTGCTCTCAGCCCACTCCTACTGGTTCCCCTTTTTCAAACCTATGGTCTTAGCGCTACAGTTTATACAGTTATCCCCGGGATTTTAGTTGCTTTACTCCTCTATTTTTTTGCCCCCAAAAATAATGTACTTAGTGGAAAGGCCCCCTCGTTAAGCGATGTACTTAATTCTTTGCAAAATGCCCGTACAGAACTGCTGGCGATCACTAGTGTCATCGCTATTCGAGCTTTAACCTTTACCGGATTGTTAACCATTCTCCCCTTATATTTTCAGGCACAAAACCTTTCGTCGATTGCCTCTAGTCATTTAGTTTTTATTATGTTATTCTCTGGAGCTATCGGTGGAATTCTTGGTGGATATATTTCAGATCGATATGGTCGTAAACGGTTAATTGTTTCTTCCCTCGCCCTTTCTACACCTCTTTTCTATGGTTTCACACACACACAGGGCGTTCTTAGTGTTATTTTCTTAGGCCTTGCTGGTGCTTCTCTATTGTCCAGCTTTTCTGTGACCGTAGTAGCTGCTCAAGAAGCTATTCCGAATAATAAGTCTCTCGCTGCCGGATTAACCATGGGCTTTGCTGGGGGAATCGGAGGGCTAATGGTCATCCTAATAGGCCGTATAGCAGATCTTTATGGCTTATCTACGGCGATCTCAGTATTGTTCTTTCTCCCTCTTGTAGCCGGAATTACCGCACTATTGATGAAAAGCCGACCTCCAGCGAGAACCCAACGTATAGCCACATAAGTTAGGAAATTAATAGTATAGAAGAAGACTCTTCTTTAGAATTACGGCTTCACTTACGAAAAGAGCCAATCACTTAGATTTTAAGAAAATTTAAGTGATTGGCTCTTGATATTTTCAAAACAACGTAGAATTTAATTATTGTTTCTGCTTTATTCTAAAAGCCCCTCGCATAAGATCAAATACTAAGTCTTCTACTCCCTCTAAAGGACGCGGTTTCTTAGAACTTACCCAATCGCTGATAGCAGCATCAAGAGTTCCAAAGAACATCTGTCGACCTACTTTAACGTCTGCTAGCACTATTTCATCTTTCTCTACGCCTTCTGCAAGAACTTGTTCAATTAAATGGAAATACTCTCGCAGGGGCCCAGAAACTGCCTCCCTAATTTTAGGATCAGATTGTCTAAGTTCAATTTGCGTAACTATAGCTAGAGAGCGATTTTCCTGCATGTATTTAAAGTGAGTCTGAATGATGCATAATAATCGTTCTTGAGTAGTCTGGTATTGAACCACAGACTGACGAACTTCTTGAATAAATCGACCCATTCGCTCTGAAAAAAGACTGACCAAAATGTCCTCTTTATTCTTGAAATATAAATAAATCGTTCCATCAGCGACGCCGGCTAACTTGGCAATTTTAGATACCTGGCAAGTGAAATAGCCATACTCGGCAAAAGCCTCCGTGGCTGCATCTAAAATTGCATGATATTTTTCCTCACGGGGCTTACTCATTATGTCACGAGCTCCCTTCTTAAACAATTCCTAACACCTTAGATCGTACTAAAGGATATTTAACATCATACCATAGATCCTATTATCTAACATCATTTTCCCGAGGATTGTCCTGACAATATTTGTCCCCTCTCCGTAAGTACCCAAAAAGCAAACCCTTCTGGGGAAAGAAAGCTACATCCTTCACATTCACCGCTGCTTGGATCTTTACCGCAGCTCGGGCTACAGGCTTGCCCTAAGACCTCACGACGGACATAACCCATGTGTTCCATTTGTTCCAAGGCGCTTTCAAGCTCTCTTACGGAATAACCCAGTTCTTCAGCCAGCTGGGCCATTGATAAAGATTTGCACGATAGTACTTCCATAATACTTGTAAGCAAAACGGTTCACCCCCAACGGGTTTTGTTATTAAAAGCCCAGAACTTTTCCTCCGTGAAAAACAAGCCATCCTATGACGAAACTAAGTATTAGGTTATAGGCAATCCCAAAGCTTGTCCAACCTAGGCTCTTTGACTCCTTATAGGTCGTAACAACTGATGCAAGGCAAGGAATATATAGCATATATACTACCAGAAAGGTATAGGCACCTAAAGGAGTCATGGCCCCAGTCATAGCCTCAGCGATTGACTGGGAAGCATCCGCGGCTACACCGTACAAAATACCTAGTGTGGATAATGTCGTTTCTTTGGCAGTAAACCCAAAAACAATCGCAACCATAATGCGCCAGTCAAATCCTAATGGCTGCCCGATAAAAGCTAATCCCTCACCCATTTTTCCAGCCCATGTGGCATTCATGGGGGCCCCTTGCGGATAAGAGCTTAAGACCCAAACGACTATTGATGCTACCAAAATAAACGTCCATGCTCTTTTTAAGAAGGAATAGGTTTTTTGCCAAGTAGGCATTAAAACATTGCGCAAGGTGGGGATATGGTATAAAGGAAGTTCCATTACAAAGGCTGATCGTTCCTTTTGTTGGACGACTTTTCTTAAAAATAAGGCCGAGAACATAACCAGAAGTAAACTTATTAATAATAAGCTAATCATTATGAGAGCTCCTCGAGAACCAGGAAAAAATGCTGCTACGACAGCGCTCATGACTCCTAAGCGCGGAACACATGGAATCAAGGGATTTATTAACATGGTAATCAAACGGTCCTTAGGATCCTCCAAAGTTCGTGTAGCCATTATTGCTGGGACATTACAACCAAATCCGGATACTAAAGAGAAAAAGGACTTTCCATGTAATCCCATAAGTTGCATAAATCGGTCACCCAAGAACGCTGCACGGGCTAAATAACCACTGTCTTGCAATATAGAGAAAAAAGCAAAGAATATCGCAATTTGAGGAACAAACGCTAAAACAGCGCCCACCCCAGCAAAGATGCCGTCTCGTACTAAACTCTGAGCAGCCTCAGGCACATGGCTCCACTGTAGCAAACTTACAACGACCTCTGCCGCCCAAGCCATTCCTTCCGATACAGCTCCTCCTAATGGTGCACTGGCAACAAAAGAAAACCAAAATACCAGGGAAATAATAAGGAACATGATAGGATAACCCCAGATCGGAGAAAGTATCCATTTATCTAAAGCATCTGTCCAGGTAGGTTTAGCTGAATTCTCATGCACCCTAAACTCAGGGAGAATCTTTGAAATATATTGGTACTTGGCATCTGCCACTGCCATTTCGAAATGATCCTTGCTCCACCCCTCTATTTCATAAGCCTGGAGCAACTCCTCTCCAGGCAAGGTAACTGATTCTTGAAGTACATATTTGAGCGGATCTCCTGCATCATGGCAGGGATCCTGCTTCTTATTCCTTTGGGAGGACCGAGGGATGCTTTGCCAAGTTTGCCCTATTTCCGGATCTTGTTCTAAACGTTTGATAGCCAACCAACGTAAAGGATACTTTGAAGCCCAAATAGTACCAGTCAATAGTTGTTCCATTGCCTGAATCCTTTTTTCCAGCTCGTCCGGATAAGGAATTTCATCCCAAACAGATTCACTTTTAAGTTTTCCTACCCGAATAGCCTCTGTTAAGAATTCGTTGATCCCTTTCCCTTTAGCTGCAACGATTTCCACAACGGGAACATTCAATGCTTGCGCTAACCTATTTGAATGAATTGTTATCCCTGCGGACTTTGCTAAATCCATCATATTTAAGCCAATAACAACCCGTGGGGTAAGTTCAAGAATCTGTAAAACTAGATAGAGGTTTCGTTCAATATTTGAAGCGTCAACCATTGCCATAACGACATCTGGCTTTTCGCGGAGAATATATTCGCGTGTAACAATCTCTTCTTGAGAATATGCGGTCAAACTATAGGTTCCTGGCAGGTCGATCAGCTCTATTTCGTCATTATCTCTATGTATCGACCCCGATTTTCGTTCAACTGTTTTTCCAGCCCAGTTTCCTACCTGTTGATTAGAACCCGTTAAGGCATTGAAAACTGTACTCTTCCCTACATTAGGGTTACCTATTAGAGCTATTTTCATGCCTCTACCGCCTCCTCCCTTTAAAGCTAACAATTATGTCCTAGCGGTAAACTTAATTATCTATCAGTACAAAAATCTTTTAATTATCGACTTGCCAATGAGTATTCGAGGTGTTCCTGATTATTTTGGGTGACCATAATTTTGGCACATTCTCCACGCCGCATTGCCAAATAGTACCCCTTAAGGCGAAGTTGAAGTGGGCCGCCTAATGGAGCACTACGAACAACTTCCAATTCTACACCTGGAACAATCCCCATATCCATCATACGACGACGCAAGGCCCCTCCGCCTTCAATACGCTCAACACGCGCCCGTTCTCCAGGTTTTAAATCCTGTAAAAATCGTTCCATCGTTCATCCCTCCCTATCAAAATGATTACCATTCTCAAGCTAGACTAAATAATTAACTGAGAATATATCTCATTTAATTATAGAATACTATTCATTCAATTTCCTGTCAATAGAAATTATATAGGTGTCAAATACCCCCATGCTTTTCGAATAATATTCTTACATCTTCGTCGATGAACCGATGTTCTACGCTGTTGATGTCGAACTTAAAGAGTTTAAACATGAACTGCATAATATATCCTAGGGCTATTGACATGATCAAAGTCCCTACACCTACGTAACCGCCTAATAAATAACCAATAAAAAGTGCACTAATTTCAATAGAATTCCGAATAAAACGAACTGACTTATGAGTCTTTTTCGTCAAGGCGATCATTAATCCATCCCGTGGACCTGAACCTAGTCCTGCACCGATGTAGAAATAACTGGCAATGCCGATAATAACCAGTCCCAAGAATATCATGAGTACACCAGAGAAGACTTCATTAACAATCGGAATCAAGTGATTTAGCATGATTAAATCCATAAATACGCCGATAAAAATCATATTAAACAAGGTGCCCCACCCTAACCGTTCTCCCAGCACTACATTAGCTATTACAATAACAACCCCAACGGCTATGGTTGCTTGCCCCATGGTTATGCCAATTAAATAGGTACAACCCTGATGAAAAACATCCCAAGGCGATAGGCCAAGGTTAGCGTTTATTGTCAAAACAATACCTAAAGCATATAAGAAAAGACCAATAAATAATCTGATAAGCTTTTGAACCAGGCGTGACATTAAATCACCATAACCTTCCACTCAATAGTAATTCTATAAAATTTCTTCGTTAATAGCTTAGAACTCCTAAATCAATTTGAGTTCAGATAACTGAGGTACATAATTCCTCTACAATATAATCATACTTAATTATAGTACGATACGAGTTTAAATTCTAAAATTTATTTCGCTATATTCATTTATACAAGGAGGAAGAACTATGTCATTCCAAGAAAGGCTATCTTCTAAACAGGAAGAAGCCCAGTCATCTAAACCAAATCCCAAAAACTCCCCTATGCCTAACACAACAGGGGAAAACAAAGACGACATTATTTTCACTAAGGATAAAAGCCCAGATGATCTGGAAATTTTAGAGTAATTTCCCCGCTTAACTAACTACTAAATAAATATGGCATCCTTTATCAAGCAAATAGTTAACGTTAGGACTTCTCTACACAGAGGGGTCCTTTTTAAAACCTAATCGATAAGATTTTACAATTTTTCAGGCGTTGAATCGACCATTCATACGAACTTTAGGTTAGGAAGCGTTAAAACGGTCTAAAACGTGTCAAAAGGACCGTCCCCCTGTCATAAAAGCAAAAAAAGACCAGGGGTTACCCCCCAGCCTTTTGTGTTCATATTAGTAACGACGCATGGATTGGAAGCAATCTCGACAGTAAACAGGTTTTTCGCCAGAAGGCTGGAAAGGAACTTCTGTTTGTACACCGCAACTTGCGCAGACTGCAGGGAACATTTCCCGCTGAGGGCGACTACCAAAACCGCCGTAATTACTTCGACCGCCACCTGATTGTTGTTTGCGTGCCTGACGACAAGCTGGGCAGCGAGTTGGTTCATTTTCAAACCCTTTTTCAGCATAGAAGTCTTGTTCACCAGCTGAAAATACAAATTCTTGACCACAATCACGACATGTTAGTTGTTTGTCTTGAGCCATTATAAATCCTCCTTATTTGGTGATCTTGTACACGTTGGATCCTCACAAATTATCATCCGTTACACCAAATAAGGTTAGAATATGGATTCCAATTTTAGTTAGGCCCAATTTTAACAAGTACAGGGTCAGTATAGCAGAGGCAATGCTGATTAGCAATTAAATTTTTTCTCAGGCTATTAATAAGAATAATTCACGTTATCAGTATGTAGAGACCGATTACTAAAGATCTCTCCCTAATATGGATAAGGTATTCCCAGGTCCTCTAACGCCGTCTTGAGTCTTGCCATATGAAATGGTTTCATTATATCTTCGCCGTGCCAATGACAATCTAAGACGTCAGCATCCTTAACAATCTCTTCAAGGGGTGTTCCAACCTCATCCTTCTTGGAATGGTTTATGACGGCTTGAACAATTTGATCTTTTACTTCTGCCATACCTTCTTTCTCAGCCAAGAAACTTCGAACTGGACCTTCTCCTTTTGGTGCATGTTCATACTGTCGTCCAGAGATCCAGCGACCCATATCATGAAGGGCACAAGCTAATGCGGCCTGCTCTACGTTTATTCCCCTCTTTTCAGCGAGCATACGCCCAATTTGGGCACAGCTTGTGGCATGTACTTTTTCCCATATGATAGGATAATCTCGTTTACTCGTTTGCACCTCTAATTCATCCAATAACGTAAAAATCTTTTGCAAGTCCCCCATAAACTCCCAATTCATTAAACTTCTCCTCCAAATACTTATTTTACCAATACAAAAAACAAAAATTAATTCTCGTTCTCCTCATATCTTATTCCTAAGAGGATTTGCTACAACAGGAGGGGTCTGTTTGAATTCAAGTTGGACACCTATTGCACGACGTCTTTTAGAGAAACGATTATGGATACTGGGTTATACTGCTGAGGACTTTCAAGGTGACTCTCGAGCCAACGATACACTTTTGCAACAGGGCTCCCGTATCGATGTTTATGCTGATTTTGCGTTTCAGCTAAAGGCTGACGGTCAGTTTACTGGTCAAGTGAATACGTTCCTTCTTCAAGAGGCTGTTAAACGTGGCATCGCGCCTTTTATTCTTTATCACAATTTTAACGGAAAAATCTTTGATCCGATACCCTTAAGGTCTGTTTTATCGTCGACCGCCTCACAACAAAATTGCATACGCCATATGATGAACTCCCTTCCCTCGACTGCTGCTGGTGTTCATGTCGATTTTGAAGGGGTGGAAGCTCCTTATCGTATTCCTTTTCTAGCCTTCCTTGAATCCCTGAACGCTGAATTACATAATCGTGGTTTACTATTAACCATTGCCATCCCAGCTAAGCGTACGGAGTGGGAAGCACCGGGTTACGACTTTGCAGGAATTGGTCGTCTATGTGATTCCATCACCTTAATGACCTATGACGAACATTACTCAGGAGGTTCCCCTGGTCCAATTGCAAGTTTACCATGGATGACACAAGCACTCGACTATGCTATCCGTTATATTCCCAATGAAAAACTTTTATTGGGTATCCCTGTATATGGGTACGATTGGTCCAGTGAGCCAACCCGTCTCGTGCCAATGCGGGATATTCCGGAATTGATCACTCGAACCAACGCACGACCACTTTGGTCAGACCAAGCAGTTGAACCATACTTTTATTATTGGGCAGGGCGTATTAAACATACTTTATGGTATGAAAATGAACTTTCTGCCAAGGTTCGTTTTGGTTTCATTAAGAGCTACAAATTAAGAGGGATTTCCATTTGGCGCCTTGGATTTGAAACAAGTCGCTTCTGGCAAGAAGTAACAGGCAAAATCAGAAAATAGCTTCTATCAATTATAGACTAAGAGAGCATCTTCATAAGAGGAGTGCTCTTCTTTCTTAATTTCCAAGCTTCTAAAGCATAATATATAATATAATAATCATATCATTGTTCTTTGGAGTATTAACCCTTATTATTAGACTGATACGGATAATTTAGAAAGATTAGAGGAGATGAACCAATTATTATGTATGATCTCAAAAACCACACAGAAATAGTTGTCCAACATGCACTAGATACCTATCTTCGGAATAATACTCTGAGCTGTTCATGTGAACGTTGCCAGGCTGACATTATGGCACTTGCTTTAAATCGTTTACCAGCACGTTATTACGTATCAACACGTGGTGAGATTATGACCCAATTCACCTCTCAGGCACTTCCAGACCAGACACGTGTCATGGCGGATGTTGTTCTAGCTGCCCAACAAGTCAGCGCTAACCCCTCACACCCATTAGACCAATCTTAAACCTATCCCCAGCATTGTACGATTAGTCTGCATTTATAATGATAATCACTGCAAGAACAGCGACTAAAAACAAGGTAAACACTCGAAAAGGATCATTGATGAGGGATAATACTCGCACTGGAGTCAATTCAATCTCTAGCATATCCATTCCTCCTCACTTCTCTTTCTAGTCTATGGCATTTAACAGACTAGTGAGAATGGGGAGACAATGAATTTTTAGGAAATGAGGTTCAATTAGTGCCTAATGCTGACGACCTTCTTCGCTTTTCTTTATTTTCTTCCTTAAGTTCTGACGATGTTGCCCCTCTTCTTCCTCATATAGTCGAGCGTCGTTACCGCCCTGGGCAACTTTTATATGTCGAAGGTGAGATTGGTTCATCTGTATATTTTGTCCTTTCTGGGCAAGTTAAACTATGTAAATCAACTCCGGCAGGTGAAAAGCAAATTCTTGACTGGTGTGGTCCCTATGAGTGTCTTGCCGAGGTTCTCCTTCTTGAGGCTGGATCATACCCTTCTACAGCTGAAGTCCTGAAAGACAGTATACTATTAGTGCTTAACAATGAAATAATGCCTCAGATTTTAGAAGCCAATCCTTCCCTATCCGTTGCACTGATTCGAACTTTAAGTCGAAGGTTAAGGCTCTCACAAGAGTTTATTCGCATCTTAACTAATCGTTCGACCACTGGAATCCTTGCTGCGCTTTTTCTCCGTCTAGCTCGACCTGCAACAACTCCAGGACAGCCCATATTTGTTGATGCTTCTATAACTCATCGAGATTTAGCCAGTATGATTGGAACGTCTAGAGAATGTGTCAACCGGGCTATTAATGGTTGGAAGCGATCCGGGATTTTGAAACTAGTAGATGATCGGTTAGAGATCCTTAAACCCCAAGAACTAGCAGAATGGCCTTAATTGAACACCATAGAACTCGTACTATCTGGTCGTTCTAATTGATTAATAATTCGCCAGCATTCCTCCCAGCTAACGTTTGGTTGTCGGCGCCAAAAGATCATCGCTGCCCTGGTCTTTTCGCACTCACGATCGTTGAGCATGCTTTGGCTAGGCATTTTAGCACCCCAAGCATTAATCCATTCTTGATAACAGTGGATTAATTCAGTTGATTGGCTTTTCAGATATCGCATAGTGTAAACAGTTGTCAGCCAATGAATAACTTTGTCTTCACCACCTCTGGCATAGACCTGCCCATCTAAATCAGATCCAGCAACCAAGAGCAACAAGAATAAGAAATGGACCCTTACAGCCTGCTGTAAAGTATCTGGATTAATCTCATATAATTCGGCAAAGCGCCCTAGAGGTTTTAAGAACAGTTTAACAGCGGGATCCCGATAAGTACATATTCCAAAGGCCGCAAGCGGGATTGGGTAAACATCATTCAATCCGCTTTCTTGTAATTGACCCACTAACTCCCGTTCAACTTGAATCAAACGTTGCTCTCTCATAAGAAGCTGATCTGTCGTCTCTTTTAGAAATGATTCAGCTTCTTTAGGTCGTTCTGGCAGGGAATCGGCCCATTCCCGTAAACGAGATCGCCGTGGCATTAGTATTTCAATCATGGAGCCTGTCTCTTGATGCAGTTGTTTAAACCCTTGGCGAACTCGATCAGGATCTCGATATAATCCCCGCATCAACGTTTCAGCAGGTTGGGGAATTTCCATAGATTCCTCGAACCGTACAATAACTTCTCCATTGCGCTCTGGAAACTTGAGCCCCATGGCCTTCTCAATTTCTAATCTTATAGAAGACACATCTGATCCCCCCTAGCCTTGTCTCTTGTTTCATCCTATGGATTCAAGGGATAATTCAGACCATGCCAGACCTAAATTTGACCATTATTCGTTGCTTTGTTAAAATTAGTAAAATGAATCAGAAACGAGCTGACTGCTATTGTCTAAACGAACTTATCACGAAATGGACCTAGATCCCTTCCAGGAAGAAGCACTTGACGCAATCGATGCAGGCAAATCCGTCATTGTAGCAGCACCTACTGGCACTGGGAAAACTCTTGTTGCGGATTATTTAATTGAGAAGGCCATGAAGGATCATTTAAGGGTGATCTATACAGCACCGATTAAGGCCCTTAGCAACCAGAAATTCAGGGACTTTAAAAAGCAGTTTGGAGAAGATGCTGTCGGAATAATGACTGGAGATGTTGTCCTTAACCCAACTGCTCCCCTGCTTATAATGACAACAGAAGTATTTCGGAATCAAGTCATCACTGAAGACCCTAATCTAGACTTTGTGTCGCACATAGTATTTGATGAAATTCACTGGCTAAATGACGAGGAACGTGGAACAGTATGGGAAGAATCGATCATTCTTGCTCCACCAAAAATGAAGATTCTCGGTTTGAGCGCGACAATCGCTAACGCCCGGCATTTAGTGGATTGGATTGAATCCATACGTCATGAAGAAGTTGCTCTTATTGAAGAACACAATCGGGTTGTTCCCCTAGAATACTATTACTATACTAAAGATACCGGCCTTGTCGACTATGATCAACTTTGGCGTTATTATCGTCGAAAACTAAAGGACCGTATCAACGACGATAATCCTTTTGGTCCTACAACTCATTTAGATCTCATACGCACAATTCAGCGTAATCATCTCCCCGCGCTTTTTTTTGTGTTTAGCCGAAAACAATGCGCCTTAAAAGCAATGGAGCTTGCAAACATCGCAAATTATCTGCGACCACATGAACGTAAAGTAGTCGAGGAAAAATTTATACATATCTTTGGTCAAGAAATTGACTGGTCATCTTCAACTCGTCAACTCAGACGTTTATGTTCCAAAGGAATCGCTTTTCATCATGCTGGTTTACTTCCCTCACAAAAAGTTGTCGTCGAAGAACTATTTCTTGAAAGGCTAATTAAAGTTCTTTACTGTACAGAAACCTTCAGTGTCGGAATAAATTATCCGGTCAAAGCAGTTTGTTTTGATTCCCTTAACAAATATGACGGACGAAATTTTCGTCCCCTTGCCAATCACGAATTTTTTCAAATGTCTGGGCGAGCAGGACGACGCGGTCTTGATGAAAAAGGATTTTCTTTCGCCATCGTCGATTTAGCATATATGGAAAAAAGCCCCCCGCCTAAATTTCAACTAAACCGACTTGAACCTCTCACCAGTCAATTTAGGCTGACTTATAATACTGTTCTCAATCTCACTGCGACCTTAACTCAAGCACAAATAGAAATTTACTTCCAAAAAAGTTTTTCCGCTTATAGTTATCGATTAAGTTCTGAGCGACTTCATTCCGAATTAGCGCAAATCCAGCAAAAACTCGAAGAAACCCAACATCTCTGCGATGAGGTCGGCTCCTTTACATGTCCAATTAAACACCATCCCAAGCGCAAAGAGCTTGAGAGGCTTAAAAAAGCTTATCATTCCTTGGGTCCCCGTAAGCAATCCCGTGTATACGGGCGGGAAATGGCTCGTAAAATTCGAGCTTGGGAAAAGCTATTATCTCAAACTCCGAAAAGTTGCGACTTCCAACGCCAAGAAAATTGCCATGTTCAAAGTAAATCTTACTTAAAACTCAAACTGCAACAGCAAGAACTTCAAAATGCTGTCGCTGCGCTTCCTGAAGAACATGCCTTTCTTCAGGAATTTGAATACAAGAAGAACCATCTTCGTCAACTTGGCTATTTGCGTGGCGATGAATTATTACCTCGTGGAACATGTGCCAGTCGAATTTATGTTCAAGAACTCTTGGTTACTGAACTAATCTACTCTGACGTTTTCCAGCAGTTGGATGATGACCAACTGAACGCCTTGATTTCCAGCATTGACTTTGAAGCGAGGAAAAACGATATGTTTCATCGGACAACAGTCTTTGATTCAACACCCGTCAAAGAAATTGTTGAATACATTCAGAGTATTTGTGGGCAAGATTCAGTGAGATATGACCCACGCGTTGCAGGTATCACCCATGCTTGGAGTCAAGGCAGTACCTTTGTCGAAGTCCAAGCCCTTTGCAACTTAGATGAGGGAGATATCATTAGCGTGTTTCGACGAACTATTGATCTTATGCGCCAAATGAGGGAGGCTGTTAGCGATTCTGCCCTTCGTAACCGCCTAAAAGTATGTATGGATAAACTAGACCGAGATGAAGCCGCCATTATGGAACTATAAAGGGAAAAGCTCAACGCTTTTCCCTTCTCTATGAAAAAATCTAAAATTGTAGTTCAAGACATTCGACCCTATAGGTTTATTCGGAAACCTCAAACATATCTTTGCCTACGCCACAAATCGGACAAACCCAATCTTCTGGGATATCCTCAAAAGCAGTACCTGGAGCAATACCCGAATCAGGATCCCCAGCCTCAGGATCGTAAATGTAACCGCAAGCTGTGCAAACATATTTTTTCATTCTTATTACCTCCATTTTTTCTAAGACTATGTATAACTTATTTTAGCATTTTTTCTCCTGATTAGCTAATTCTCCCCAGCCGAATTAACAAATTTCAATCACTAGTTTACTAAACACATTTACACTAATTTATGAATCCTGTTTCAAAGGATATATTGTAATTCTTTAAAACATATCTTCGAAAGTCCTCAGCACATTGGCAAGATTCTTGATGATCACAAAAACCCACTTCTAACTTACCAATGAAATGATGGTGAAGAATATAAACATTCACATACAAATGACTAACTTTCTCGTTTAGAGCAAGATAATGCTTAACAGTGATATAAAACAGAGTAAGCAGAGCGATACTTACAAACATCCCGATCATTGGAAAAAGCCAAGGAATGATTAGGGCTGACAAACCAAGCATTAACACCATAGTCATTCCGATTTTTTCCTGCTGTTTAGCGAGTTTCCACTCGTTATATCGACCTAGAAATTCATAAAACAACTGAGCCATACGCACTGACGGAAACGGCGGATTAGGTTTCCCCTCCGTTTTGTCATTGACGTACTGGCAAAGTACACCCACTTGTATCCTTCCTTTCAAGTTAAACTTCTTCACAGGCTCCCTTGACTAATAAGCTGAAAGAGATCATCGAGCTGGCCAGCATAATCTGTTTGAATCTCTGTATCTCTCGACCCAACTAAAAACGTCTTCATGCCTAACTCTCGACAGACCATATCATTGATGTGTGGGGTGATCATAAGGCAATTTTGAGGCCTGACTCCTAGGTTTTCCGCTACCTCTTGAAAAAACCCGAGGTGTGGTTTTGAAAAATGTACGTTATCTAAGGTTGCAATAACTTTAAAATGTTCAGGGGTAAGACCGGACCAACGAATTTCTTCCTGTATTGCAATTAACGGCATGAGCGGATTGGAGACTATCGCCGTTAAAAAGCCTTGTTGAATAGCAAATTCCACTACTTTAACCCATAGTGGATTGGCTTGAACGAGGCATCGTAAGGCAGGAAAGTCAGAAATGTAAAATTCCTCAAATATAGGCTTTAAGACCTGTACAGACTGCCCAGTGGCCTTAGAAAAGTCCTCAAAAAATGCTTGTATGACTGTTTGTTCAGGCTTAGGTTCTTTTTGAATAGTTTCTAAAGATTTTAATAATTGTTTAGAAAACTTATCCGGCGAAAGAAGGTGTGCAAATCGTGGTGCTAAGATTCCAAGGTAGTTCTGAACGAACTTTGCTGTATCAAGGTTTGTCAATGTTCCCTCTATATCAAAGAGAATTGCTCGGATCACAATGTTGTCCTCCTAATTGAGGTCTCAAGCACAGAATTCTTCGTTGTTCTGGCCCTGTAGAATTAATATTCTCCTTTTTCTTCGAAATTCCTTCTAGTCTTAGAGATGTTACAGTCAATCAACTATTAATATTCCCAGCTCTGCCAACATAATTCCTATCCATATTCACCTGACTCAAACAGGAAATTTTAAAACTATCGGAAAACCCGTAGGAGCAATTCATGTATTGCCCTACAACGCGAAAAAGGTCCCAGAAGAGAAGTTCTCCTCTAGGACGCTTAACAACTCAGTTCTTGCTACGACCCACTCTTAAACAGAGGTGCAATCCCTGAGGCAGCCCTCCCTAGTATGCTGCAGGCACATCGGGAGGGCCATTTTGTATGAGGCCTCAGCTTAAGGATCCCCATTTCATGTCATAAAAACGCTTAATTTAGACATTCTTAAAAGGTATAGACTAGCTGCGATTCGTTCTTACTTCTAAATCATAACTATAAATTAGTGACTGTCCCTTTTAAAACACTAAATAATAAAACGTCAATTCTTAAAAAATGGTTTACCCTTCTCTGCCTCTCCTCTCTCGCTAAACAACCTTTCCCTCTAATGCGATTTCGCTCGCTTTCGTGGCAACACATTGCCTACTTCCTTTGGTAATGGTTGTCTGCTACCCTTTACTTACTTCTTGGTTTGACCTGGAAATTCCTTGGCAGAAAAATAGTATTTAAGCACAAATATTGTTGAATTAAATTACTTCTTTTTACTCTTATTTTTCTTTGCGTTTTTCCGCTTTTCTAAAAGAAGTTCTGCGGTGTGTATAACCTTAACGTTTGGATTATGCTTATCGAGGCCACCTGAAATCTGCATTAAACATCCTGGGCAATCAACTACGACAACATCTGCACCCGTCTCATCAATATTAGCTAGTTTACGATCCAGGATAGGTCCGGATAGCTCTGGAAATTTTATGGAGTAGGATCCGGCAAAGCCACAACACCGATCGGATTCTTTCATTTCAATGAGTTGAACTCCTGCGGTATCAGTCAATATCTTTCGTTGTTCCGCGTAAACCCCCATTGAGCGTTTCAAGTGACAGGAGTCGTGATAAGTAATCTTAAGGGGAATTCCATCTCCTCCTGGAGTTAGTCCACCAAGATCAAACAACAACTTGGAAAAGTCTTTAGATTTTCGACTTAACTCTTCCGCACGAGCTGCTAATGCTGGATCATCTTGAAGCAGCTCTTTGAAGCTTTCTTTAAGCGCGTGGGTACAGGTCGGACATGCTGAGACAACATAATCCACCTTTTCAGCCTCTAACGCTTCGATATTCATAATTGCACACTTACGTGCATTATTTCGATCTCCCATATAAGTTGCTGGAGCACCGCAACAGGATTGTCCGTCTGGGAAGACAACCTCGTATCCTTTTTCATTAAAGGCACTGATAACTCCTTCTCCAATCTTTGGATAAACAAAATCAATCAGACAGCCTGCATAAAGGGCAACCTTTCCTTTAGGATTCTTAACATCCTGTTTTATAGTTTTAATGACATCTCTGAAGGGAACCTTAGCTACAGCCGGTAAACTCTTCTTCTCAGTCAGCCCTGAGAGGAACATTGGTAAGTGACGAATAACTGGCTGTCCTTTGGTAAACGGCTTTTGCGCGACAGAAGCTACACGTAACAGAGAATGGAAAAGCCGCCGATTAGACACTACATCCAGTGCAAATTTTTGGGTAAAGGGTAGTCCTTCTTTTTCTCCCATACGGTTACGTAACTCTAGAATCATTTGAGGAATATCTAATTTTCCTGGACATACTTCAGAACACTTACCACATTGCAGACAAAGATTTTGAGGATTCTGAGCATCTTTTTCAGAGTTCACAAAATTAGTTAGGATCGTCCCGATGCCACCAGTATAAATATGCCCATAGACATGCCCACCTACGAGTTGGAATGCGGGGCATACATTTAGGCAAGATGCACAGCGGATACACTGAAATGTCTTCTTAAACTTCTCATCGTTATACATCTTACGTCGGCCATTATCCATTAGAATAATGTGGAATTCTTTGTCTTTAATTGTGCCGTCGGAATAATATGCAGGCGTAGGACCCGTTACCATACTCACATAGCTAGTTATTTGTTGACCCGTTGCACTTCTGGGAAGTGCTTGAAGGATATGGGTTGCATCTTCGAACTTTGGAACAAGTTTTTCGATACCGACTAAGAATACATGAGTCGGAGGCAAGGTAGATGTTAAACGACCATTACCTTCATTTGTCAGCATCATTAAAGTCCCTGTTTCGGCGATTGCCATATTAGCGCCGGAAATCCCCATATCAGCCTCAAGAAAGGATTTTCTAAGCTCTGTTCTGGCCGTTTTAACAAGTTCAGCAATTACTGGTTGGTTTAATCTATTCAAATGACCAGAAAAAACATCGGCAACTTCTTCTTTAGTCATATGAATTGCAGGCATAACCATGTGGGAGGGATGTTGACCAGCTAACTGTACAATCCACTCTCCCAGGTCAGATTCCTGTACTTCTATTCCTTCAGACATCAATGTTTTGTTAAGTAAGATCTCCTCTGAAACCATTGATTTTGACTTTACTACTTTTTTCACGTCTTTTCGTTTAGCTAACTCGAGAATATATCGTTTTGCATCTTCTCCAGTGGCTGCACGGAATACTTTAGCCCCTCGTTTTGTTGCTTCTTTCTCAAATTGATCAATCATCTCGTCCAAATGGCTAGCTGCATAGGACTTAACTTGCGCAATATTGTCGCTAATTTCTTTAAAATTATACCCTTCATAAGCTTTTTCACGAGATATGACATAGGCATCTCCAAAGCGCCCCAAAGCTCCACGTAAGACGTCATTACCAAGTGCATCCGAAATTTTCTTTTTAAACTGTTTGTCTGCCATTTAAGCCGCACCTCCTACTTCCTCATCTACAAAGATAACAACCAGTTGTTTGGGCCCATGAACCCCAATTGTTAAAACCCTCTCAATGTCTGAAGTTCTACTAGGACCCGTGATAAACCCAACAAATCCTGGGATTTCAGGAAGAGCATGCAGAGTGGCCATGGTTTCTTTCAGGGTTGGAATTATACTAGACGTCGATACTAGTGCAATATGGATTGGAACAAGTGTCGAACATAAGCGCTGATTGACATCAGAATCTGCTTGAACGAGGGTTCCAAGTTCAGCTATGGCATAGTTAACTTGCGTGATACCCGCTTCTGCATCTGGGGTTACCGCACGAAAATTATCTGTGTAAACAGTTAGACCTTTTCCACCAATTAACTCGGAGAAATTCCCTTTTTTCGAGATAGAGGCATCTAAGAGTGCGACATTTTTAATTCCTTTTTGTATCATAACCTTGCAAACAAGTTCTCCTGCTTCTGTTGAAGTGTTGACACGATAGCATTCACCAGATACTGCTTCTAATTTTGTTTTAAATCGTTCGTATAATATACTTTGGTCATCTCTCATACGGACTTCCCCCTAATGTATTATTCTTAATAATATTATTCCTACGTGGTCAGACCATCATGCCACTTTTATTTATTTTAAGTCATAATTCAAGAAATTACAATTACTTTTCTCTAACCAAAATTTTAAATATTATGATTAATCATTTGGGTCCTAGTTAGGAATAAATCCATTAAACGAGGATACTTACCCATGTTTTATGAGGATTGTACCACAAGGGTAAGGATGAGCTGTTCTACTAAAATTTACAAATTGATTTTCGACAAACTTTGCGGTATGTTTAAATAAGTAAAGTCTAGTAGTTAAATCTTCTAGGTTTTGCGCATAAGAGGATTTCCGGACGCGGAAATCCTCAAAACTCACTTCCACCAGACTATCCTACGTGTGCAAATTAGCCCGTCTCTTTATAATACTTATGTACTAACCATGTATGCCCCTATACGGTAGTCGCCGAGAAATAAGTCCAAGAGATTCCTAAGATTATGAAGCATTCTGTGACAGAATGCTTTTTTTATGTTTAAGCCTGAAGTATGTTCGATTATTTATGACGGAGTTATGTTCTAATTACCGTGTTATTATCGTATAGATTACTGAGGGGATAGAATGCGAGTTATGCGATACGATCCAGAAATACTCTATGTTCATAAATTATGCTTCTTTATGTTCTTATCAACCTTTACCCTGCTCGCTGCGGCAATCGTTACTTGGAACTTTGATATTCCTAGCGGGCTCAAAGTTCTAGCTGCGGGGCTAGGCCTTTCCTATATTGTCATGGTTCTAAAGAAAGATTTCAATCCCCCTGAAACAAAATTGACCGCTAAACGTATGGCTCACACAATTTTACAAGACACCAGCCCTCTGTCCATCGCTCGTTTTGCAAGTCAGCTTTATTATTACTTCCATGAACCTGCTCAAGCAATTTCACTATTAGAAAAATACCTTCCCAGCCAAGATCCTCTTATCTGTACGACACTAGGTGACATCCTCCTTAAAGAAGGTAAAGCAAAACGGGCACTCTATATTCTACGAGATAATCCTTTTGCGTTAGTTGATCCGCTTCTTTTAGCAACTCAAGGTCGTGTTCTGAAACATATCGGTAAAATTCCCGAAGCTACTCGATTATTCGAACGAAGTTTATCTCTCTCAAAACGGGAAAAGTTCCCTAAAAGCAGTTCCAACTGGATCACTCAAAAGATACTAACGATTAGCTATATAGCCAATATTCATCATAGGCTTGCAGATTGTTATATTATCCTTGACGACATTACCCAAGCAAAAAAGCATTACAAAGCAGGTAATCGACTTCTTCTTGATATATCTCTTTGGCGTCGATGCCCACCTGTTCCTATCGATTCAACAAAAAACCGCAAAAATACTTATTAGTTCTTCATTCTTTTCCCTTTTGCCGCTAATCTTTACGCCCTATTCCAACAGCTTTTTTAAGGAAAGTTTTCTATAATAAGAATAAAACTTATATGATATTGCAAAATTGGACAAGACTAACCCCGAGTTCTGAAATGGAGGGTGAAAAATGCTGTCAACACAAACTGACGAGGTTTTGGGATTTATCCGTGAATTTGAAGTATCTTCTCGTGATTATCTCCTCTCCAAGGGCTTGAGTGAATCCGAGATGAGAAACGCCTACCTTGATTTACAATGGGATTTCCTACATACAATACTTAAAAATATTAGTCAGTAACTCATTCAGCCGAGCTAATTATCGAGACTTCGGCAACAAACGTCTCAACCTTTAGGGTCATAGTAAGATGCAAACAAGAGCCTGTTAGATGGCTCTTGTTTATTATTGTTTAATTAAATCCGCTCATAGAATCACCTAAAAAATGACGCTTTATATAGTCGTTGATAACGCTGTAATGCTCTAATAGCTGTAAGTCCCGTTGTTAATGGTTCCTCATAATTCCATCCCTTGGCATAGATTCCTCGATAAGAAGGTTCAAATGAACCATTCCTGTTCTGTAACATAAGAAGGTTTAGAATTCCATTATTCAGAACTTCTTTGGGGATAATTCTAGCATAACGCCATAACCCTGAAATAGCTAAGCCGGTTTCAACAACAGACCCCCAGCCCCCATCACTGTTTTGTGTTTCTAACAGAAACTCCTGTGCTTTCTTTCTAGCACCTAATATATGACGTGCAGTGTTCCATCGTTCCCAACTAAATTTCCACTTACTAAACAATTCCAAGGCCTGTGCAGTACTATAAACCGATCCCTCGAACCAAGATGCCGGAAAAGCGCCTTGATTATTCTGCTGAGAAAGTATCCAATTTAGCCCATGCCATATTCGTTCGTCTTGAGAACGCTTACTACGCCACAATGCCTCTAAAACGTGAATGCTAACATCCACACTCGGTATATACACTGGGAATTCTGAAGTAACATTAGGGGGAATCCCTTGAAAGCTAGGAAACGTACTCCAGCTTCCATCGTCATTTTGTAATCGCTCAAGAAGGTGGACCCCCAGCTCATTACGCTCCCCAGACACCTGATGCAAACCGATCAAGGCAACTGCCGTGTCATCCAAGTCGGGGTGGGTGTACGGTGGTGTGCTCCCATAACTACCATCATCATTTTGTGCTCTTTTCAGCCACTCGATCCCCTCTTCCAGCCACGGGATCTCTGACGGGTTCCGGGTTATCTCTCCAAAGACGCTGACCGCCCAACCCATTGCCCATATTTTTAGTTGGTCAAAAGCAGGCCATCCACCACTTGGATATTGTTTCTGTAATAACCATTGCCCAGCCCTTTGAGTTTGTTCTTTGTGAAGTCCATTGTTCATCATAGCAAGAATGGCCATACTCGTTGCAATAATATCTTCTGCCCAAGATCCGTCCTTCATTTGTGTTTTCACAAGATATTGAAGTCCTTTTTGAATCCCATCTTGTGAGTTGGAGGCTAGAATTGATGCTGCAACAACAACCGATCTACCGTATAGTGGTAACTTAGTTAAGATCCTATCTTCAAGAATCGTGGGAAGCAATATTTCTTCCGGTGTAGGCCCTTCCAGGCCAGGAACGACTCTTTGCCCTAATGATAAAATCACTTGAGAAAATTGCCTCACTTGAGACAAAAGTCTAATTTTAGCTCTCCATCCGCCTTGACTTCCCATCAGGACCATTTTTACTATTTGGGTTATCTCTTCATCCGGTTTATCACCCGGAAATTTACCCCATCCTCCATGATCCTGCTGTTTCAGCCATTGTATGCCTTGATATTGTGCATTCTCATACCCTTTACCAACCGCGAGAAGCGCAAGAGCAGCAAGGGCTGTTGCCCCTGGGCTGGGAGAAACACTATGGGCTTCGTCAACCTTACCTGACAAAATCTGTTCTACACCCTCGGATACATAACAACGTGCTTGGTCAAGACATTCTTGAACTTCTTTTCTAAGCTCCATAGAATTCTCTCCATCTTCATATTTAGCGCATGCCATAGTATTAACTATGTTATCAAGCGGTAAATTGTTCCATAAAAAAACTTGCCCAACCTTAAAGGTTCGGCAAGTTGCTTCCATATCGGCATTTGACCGCTTTCACTTGATCCAAGCGAAGAGATTTCGAGGCTATGAAGTCTAAAGAAAACGCTAAAGTGTACGACTTACAGCAATTTCATCACAATTTGGAAACTTGATACAGTTAATACACTCAGTCCAAACCTTCTGGGGCATTTGGTCTTTACTAACTTCTTCGTATCCACAGTATTTGAAGAACTCTGGCTGGTAGGTGAGAGCAAAAACTTTAGTACAGCCTAGTTCCCTTGCTTCATCTTCAAGTGTTTTAACAATTTTCGATCCAATCCCTCTTCTTTTGTATTCACTAGCAACCGCTAACGCTCTTATCTCTGCTAAGTCACTCCAAAGAATATGGAGCGATGCAACTCCCACTAATTGGTCATCCATTTCTGCCAGCAGGAACTCGCGAATGTTTTCATAAAGCATATTTCTTGATCGGGGAAGCATGAGCCCTTGTTCTGCATTACTATTAATCAATGACATCATAGCTTCTACATCCGCTATTCGTGCCTTACGCAATTTCATGTTAAATACTCCTTTTATAGTTTTGCATAATTATACACCATAATTTATATTTCTGCATATCCCTTTATACTGAAATTTTTGTTTCACTTCAAGTTTCTTTTGTTCTCTTGATCTTATTTGTCGGATTTTGAACTATTGTTTTCTAAACATATGTTTTAATAATCGAGTTTATTAGCCACTTGAAGCCTATCTCCCAAAATTTAACTATCTTCTTTTTCTTACAATTTTTTGCGACTTTTTATGGTAAACTTGTCAGTGGGTTGTTCTTAGAAGTTTTTGGAAGGAGATTGTCAATTTGGTTCCTCTAAAATTACGATTACGTTCTTTAGACCGACAAATTGTTTTTATCGTTTTGTCTCTTATTCTCATTACAACCATTCTACTATGTGATATATTCTCAATTCCCAACTCCTTGAGCATTACGCTAAAATTCCTTCCGCTTATCACTCTTATTATTTGGTTTGAACTGTGGTTCCATACTTGGGGCAAAGTATGGATCCTAGCCGCAACTCTTTTCACAGTTGCTTCACATATTAACTCTGCCTTTCCCTCAGGCCCATTACTTATAGGTCATTTTATCTTCCTACTTGTAATGATGTTTCTCTTTGACCGAAGAGAAAGACAAAAAAGGGTACTTCATCAGCGTCACCTTAAAACTATGCAGGCTCTGTTGCGACAAAATCCTCCCTTAATTCAAACCGTTGATTATACCCGTGAAGCGGTTATCTTATTGGATAATTCCGGTTCAATTATTGAACTTAATTCGGAATCCTCCTTTTTGTTATCACTACCCGAATCCAGCTTAATTGGCAAACCTATATTTGATGTTCTAGGTATTTTGCCAAACTTTCAACCATCGAACATTCCGGAAAGTGGTGAATTTGCGTGGAAAACGCAAAAAGGAGGTACAATCCTGATAAAATTTCGTACTCGGCCTTTACTAGACGACGATATTCCATCAGGCACACTCATAACACTTTTTGATATAAGTGAGGCCAAAAGACGTTTGGAAGCTTCTATGCAAATTGAAAAACTTTCGATCATAAGCCAAGTCTCTGCAGGTTTGGCACATGAAATTCGAAATCCCTTGACGACCATTAAAGGTTTCATGGAACTAATAACCCCTGAACAATGGCCAAAATCATTTCGGCCTTATCAGGAAATAATTCTCGATGAGATCCAAACCATTGAACAATTACTCAACAATTTTGTCCTCTTAACAAATCCTACTGCGCCTCAGGTAGTGAGACTTGATCTCATAGAAGAAATCCCCTCAATTATTCTAACGATTCAGCCTATGATTCGGAAAAGCGGAGTCACCCTTGTTCTTGAATTTCCCTCTCATTCTGTCTATGTTATGGGCGACCGTGAACAGCTTGTTCATGCGCTTTTATCAGTCCTTAATAACGCAATTGAAGTTACTCCTAAAGGAGAAAGGGTTATCATTCGTTTAACAGAAGAAGAATCCTTTGTTAGGATAAGTATCATAGATTATGGTCCGGGTATTCCGGAAGACCTACGCACCCGAGTTTTTGAGCCCTTCTTTAGCACTCACAACGAAGCTATTGGATTGGGGCTAACCATTGCTCAACAGATCATCCTCAGCCACCAAGGCAAGCTTCATTTTTCTGAGTCCTCCTCTTCTTCGGGGACCGTGGTAATGATCGAGTTTCCAAGTTTATCAAGCATCACAAATACCCTTTCTGCATAAGTGAATGATTCAGATGATTGCTTTGACAATTAAGTTGATAAATACCCTTATCCTGCCAGTCTTCTGGTAAAGTCCAGATTGGAAACTTATCCACATCATTTAACCAACAATAACAACGCCTAAGCTCTTCCTCTTTATTAAGTGTTGTTAGCCAGTGTATACGCCCATCCCAAGCTAAGGGATTCCCTTGATTATCTTTGGCACCCACCAAAAGCAGGCTTCTTTCTAATACAGATGCCAACAAGATACTTCGGGCAGCTCTTAGGAGGGGTTTATCAAAAATTGGACATACCACGCTTAATTGTCCATTTCCCTGATAATAAAACCATTCTTCTAAGTCAACTACTTCA
Source organism: Desulfosporosinus sp. (assembly GCA_003513495.1). Taxonomy (GTDB): domain Bacteria; phylum Bacillota; class Desulfitobacteriia; order Desulfitobacteriales; family Desulfitobacteriaceae; genus Desulfosporosinus. The sequence continues at coordinate 53,835 of DOPM01000046.1, read as the reverse complement.
TTTTCACTGCGATCTTTTGCTATCCATGGCCATGGCCATGGCCTTCCCCAGAGTAACTTTAGTGCTCCGTCACCCTGATGAAGGACCAAAGTAAGGAGATCTTGAGGACGAAGTTTACCCTCTCGCTCCAGTGATTCAAGATAATTTAATATCTCAGAAATCGTTTCACAAAAATCAGGGTTTAAAGATCCCGAAGAATCTACCCAGCCCTGTTTTTGCCATTTCATAATTAATTCCGTTTCCTTAAGCCATTTGACTTTACTTGTTAGTTCAAACTTTTTACCCTTGCGCCGCACTTCAGCTATTTCAAAGTTCCCCCAAAAAATGCTAATGGTCTGATTTTTAATGACTATACGAACGTTTCGAGAGGTTAACTGGTTGAAAAACTCGTTCACGGTCATTAATTGTTGCCTGGCAACAGGATTTAAACCTACTCCCCAACGCTTCCAATCGGCTCTTTCTTCTCCTATGGCATATCGCGGCCCACGTAATGCTTGCTTCTCGGGGATGGGGTATAGACTTGGAGTTAGTTTTTCACGCCAGTATACTGCTTTTGCATTGATAGTCCCTCCTATTTTTGAGAGACCTGATAAAAAGGATGTAGAAAAATCCGGGGCTACATAATAGATTACAGTTTTTGCGCCATTGCTTAGCCGATGCCCCCATAACAGACCTGCAAGAAGGAATTCTTCTTCACGATTTATTGAGGTACTGGCAATAATGCCTACTCGTAAAGTCGTCTCTCCACCCATAAAATAATTATACTGAAGTGGAAGACGACTGGCTTTCTTTTTGTCTTCTGGGTACTCTTTCCAATCCTTAGCTATAAATACATCAGGATGAGTTTCCCAGATTATGTTCCAGGTAATACTCAACAATGACCCTCCCTTAGCTTTTCTCCATAAGGATGTTTACGCGCTAAGTACGAAGATCATGACAAATATATCAAGAATGGTGTCAGATTATTCATAATTCTTATATTAGAGCCCGCCTTGCCACCTGCGAACAATATCTAAGGTTTCCGTAATCGGCAACGCGTTCCGTATATGCCCATCTCGTCCTTCCATCGTTCGGGCTAAGAACATAGAGTTCCAAATGCTTTCAGCGCTTGCCTCAGTCACAGCTCTGAAGAATTCATCTAATTCCCAGTCTGATAAATAATTATTCGGACTGCCAATATAGGTGCTGACCATCAAACAAAAATCCCCGCTTCCTGTCATGGAGATTGACCCAGTCCGAGCCATGCCCAGGTTGGCCCGTCCTGCAAGTTGCCTTAATTGCCAGCGTGATAAGGGAGCATTCGTAATCCCCACAAGAATTAACGAACCTGGGATGTACCCTGATGCTTGCTGATCTAACAATTTTCCTACTGGAACTCCCACCAAGAGAAAATCACGCAAAACTCCAAAATTCGCCAAGGCAAGCATGCCTAATACAAAACTACGCCCACTTTGATCTTGGACAAGGCGTGATGAACTCCCGATTCCTCCTTTCATATGGAAACAGGACATTCCGACTCCTGCTCCGACATTTCCCTGGTCTATGGGGCCTTTAGCAGCCCGTTGGAGTGCTAGTATTGCATCCCATGGCTTAACATGGCGTCCACGTATGTCATTTAGATAGGAATCGTCACACTCCATAACAACGATATTTGGAGTTCGTGCGTCATTTCCTATCTCTGGATTTTGCTTTAATAAATAGGTGATTACCCCATTAGCCACGTCATTTACACTAAGAGTATTCGTCAATAAAATAGGAGAGTTTAAACTACCCGTCTCTTGTATGTAGGGTACCCCCAGTGACTTTCCGTACCCATTCATAACCTCAATTCCCGCGCTGCAAGGTTGTCGGTATAAGTTACCGGTTCGAGGTAGTATGGCTGTTACTCCCGTCCTAACAGGACCCTTTCCATGAGGAAGCAACGGCCCAACCCCTTGGATTAAGGATACATGACCTACTCGAACCCCTGGTACATCTGTAATATCGTTATTTTTACCTACAGGCATTTGACCCATCCAAAGTCCTAAGTCCCTCGGAGTCCTTCTTTTTTGCATCAAAAACCCCTCCGTTGTATCTTTATGGAAAACAACAGAGGGATATGAGCAAATCACCATTTTTCCTAATAATCATTTATCGTTAGGCTTCCCACTTCTTTTCTGATAGTCCGTCAAGAAAGACCGAGAGGGCATGGTTCAACTCTTGATGCAAATCTCCCGTACCTGAAACATACCAGCGGATAAAATGCTGGATCATCATCCCTTCCAAGCTTTCTGCTAAGAATGCCGGATCGAACTCACGGCTGATTTCACCATTTTGTTGTCCAACACTTAAGATAGCTAATAGACCATAATGCAGGCTCATGTCATAATCTGCACCTTCGCGACTCCTGACTGTAACCCAAGCAATTTCACGATCTTTGGTCATAAATTCAGCCCAATCTTGAAGTAGGGTTCCTAATCGCTGCCTTGTCCCTATACTTGGCTTATGGCGCCCCAGGTTAGCAAGATTTTGCCAAGATCGTCGAGAAAATTCCATAATAACGGCTTCTTTTGTAGGAAAATAGTTATAGAAGGTTCCTTTACCCACATCAGCCTGCTGGGTGATCTGTTCAACAGACGTAGCTGAAAACCCTTGCAAACGAAAAAGCTGCATAGCATTGGAGAATATCTTCTCGCGAGTTTCATTTTTCTTTCGCTCTCTACGAGACAACTCCGTCACTTTAAATCCCCCTTTGAGTGGCAATGTCAAGCGACATTAAACCTACCCTCACTCATAGAGGTGAGGGTCTTGGAATACATAAAAACTACCTACTCATCTATTCTACGTATTCCATTTTTTTCCTTCTCAAAAGAGGTAAATCAGAAAATTTTTACTACTTGCTATGAATCCCAACAGAATCACGTCCGAGTTTCCAGACTGAAATAACCCTCCAGACTGCTCGTTCTAATTGCTCTTGAGCTTTTGTGAATGCTTCTTCTAAGGTAGCTGGTCCTTCTGAAACACTGAAACAACACAAGATCCCTTGTTTTGAAAGAAAATTCGGAGGGCCCTCCACAGATCCCGATATAACCAGTACTGGAACATGATATCTTTTCGCTAAAGCTGCAACCCCAACCGGTACTTTGCCGTAGGCTGTCTGAGAGTCAGTCTTCCCTTCACCCGTAAGCACTAAGTCCGCATGTCTAATTTTTTCATCTGCATTAGATACTTCTAACACAATTTGCGATCCCGGTCGCAATTGTGCCCCTAAGAACCCAACGGCTCCTGCACCAAGTCCACCTGCAGCACCACCACCAACTAATGCAAGCAGGTTTGTACCAGCAACCGTGCTCAGACATTCCCCTAATTGCTGTAAAGCCGCATCTAGTTCCTGGATATCTGCGGGACTTGCACCCTTTTGCGGCCCATAAACAGCACTGGCACCTTCTGGACCACAAAGCGGATTTTGAACATCACAAGCCACTTCAATTTTGACGTTTGCCAGAAGGGGATTTATTCCTGACATATCTATGTTAGCGAGTTTCGCAAGTGCCGCTCCTCCAAGTGATAATTCCTTACCATGGGAATCCAATAACTTAACTCCTAAAGCGACAGCAAGACCTGCTCCACCATCATTCGTCGCACTTCCTCCAATACCGAGGAGAATCTTATTCACACCGCGTTCCAGGGCATCTTTAATCAATACACCGGTTCCATAAGTAGATGTTAAGCGAGGATTTTTTTCTTCATCCCTTAAAAGGGTTAATCCAGAGGCTGCCGCCATCTCAATGATTGCGGTCGAGCCATCATCGATCAGACCATATGATGCCTCTAGTGGGCGACCCAGAGGGTCTGTGGTATTGACTTTTATTTCTACTCCACGAACTGCGCTTAGTATCGCTTCTACGGTACCCTCTCCGCCATCTGCCATTGGGATCATATCGATTTCACATTCCGGATAGACCCTTTGAACCCCCTTACACATAGCTTGAGCAACATCTAAGGCTTTTAGACAGCCTTTGAACGAGTCTGGTGCAATGACAATTCTCACATAGTTTCACTCCTTAGACTGAGCACGTCGCCCAAAATACATTCCAACGTTCATAATAACTACGAGGCTTACAAAATCTAGAACAACCAAAATCCAGCTATCAATGGGAAAATCTACAAGGCTAGCGATTAGATAGGATAAAAGATTAAAAATAAAGGCTGCAAGGTAGGCAATCCGTAGATCCTCATGCTTTGGACGATACCCTACCAAAAAGCCGAGGGGGTAAAACAACGAAAAATTAAAGGCTAACTGATTAAATATGCCACCCGTAACAAAGAACTCCCCCCAAAAAATAAAAAGAAAACTTAATATAAGTTGATAGCGCCAAAAAGCATAATTCATGCGTTCCTCCTAAAATGTTGACCCTTTGCTTGTCCTAAGTTCTTAGCTTAGGCGCTCAGTGGAGTCTAGCCTCTACTAAATTGGGGAGAGAGTTACACTCCCTCCCCATACCGATACTATAGAACGTATACTATAGTCGATTAGACCTCATAGTCATAGTTCGACACCTCACATCCTACCAAGGAAGAAGTTGAACTACTTTATACTAAGCCATTTTTTTATTATGATATTAGCTATAGTTTGGTGCTTCCTTCGTTATTGTTACATCATGAGGATGACTTTCTCTAAGTCCTGCAGCAGTGATACGAATGAAATGAGTTTTAGTTCGAAGTGCCTCAATGTCAGCAGTTCCGCAATACCCCATCCCTGCTCGCAGTCCCCCGATCATTTGATAGATCGTCTCCGAAACTGGTCCTTTATACGGAACCCGACCTTCAATTCCCTCGGGGACAAGCTTTTGATCCTTTTCTTGGAAATAGCGATCTCGGCTTCCTTCTTTCATGGCGCCAATGGATCCCATTCCCCTGTATACTTTGAAGCTTCGTCCCTGATAAATTTCTAAATCTCCTGGACTCTCTTCTGTTCCAGCGAAAAGACTTCCAATCATCACGATACGAGCTCCAGCTGCTATAGCCTTTACGATATCACCCGAAAACTTAATCCCTCCATCGGCAATCACCGGAATTCCATATTTTTCTGCTTCTTCAGCACAATCCATTACCGCCGTGATTTGAGGAACCCCTATCCCTGCTACAACTCGCGTAGTACAAATAGATCCCGGTCCAATTCCTACCTTAATGCCATCAGCACCCGCTTCGATCAGGTCACGTGTTGCTTCTGCTGTTGCAACATTACCTGCAATGACCTGAGTCTCTGGAAAGCGGTCTTTTAAGACTCTAACCATCTCGATAACCCCTTTGGAGTGTCCATGTGCAGTATCAAGGACAATAACGTCAACACGGGCTTTAACCAATGCTTCTGCACGTTGTAATGTATCTGAAGTAACCCCAACAGCAGCCCCTACTACCAAACGTCCGCTTTCATCACGAGCTGAATTAGGGTATTGACGTGCTTTTTCAATATCTTTAATAGTGATAAGGCCTTTAAGCATACCATCAGAATCTACGATGGGCAGCTTTTCGATCTTATGTTGACCTAGTATTTCTTGAGCGTGGTCAAGGGTTGTTCCTATAGGAGCTGTTATCAAATTGGTCTTTGTCATAACTTCCGAGATTAGACGATCAAAATTTTTCTCAAAACGCAAATCCCTATTTGTCAATATGCCGACCAGTTTTCCCTCAACCGTAATCGGAACTCCTGAGATACGGTAACGTTCCATCAGTTTTAGGGCTTGCATAATAGTGTCAGTAGGATTTAAAAAGATAGGATCCGTGATAACGCCATGTTCTGAGCGCTTAACTTTATCAACTTCTAAAGCTTGTTGCTTAATGCTCATATTTTTATGAATAATCCCTATTCCGCCCTCCCGAGCAATGGAGATAGCCATCCGGGAATCAGTCACTGTGTCCATACCAGCACTCATAAGGGGAATATTAAGTTTAATCTTTTTCGTTAAATAAGTGCTGACATCCACATCCCGGGGTAATACCTCGGATTTAGCCGGAACAATGAGAACATCATCAAAGGTTAGTGCCGCTTCATTGATTATACGATTGGACATGATTAGCTCCCTTCCCAATAGTTTTCTAATTAGTATATCAGAAATATGATAAAAAAAACATGTTGCATGCTAAATAATCATTCTCCCGGCTTGTAAAAAACAATTTCTCTAATTATGATAAGGAAGAGGGGGGGCAGAACATGTTCTACCGTGTACATCAATTCCTTCGAGCTATCTTTCCTCACGTTGATCCTTCTGAGATCAATTGGGCGTTGAATCATTTATCCCCTGAGGCTTCTGAACTTTTTCTTCAGCAATCCCTGCCAGAACAACGACATTCTATCGATGTGGCAAAGACAATTATAAAAACAAAAGTCCCGTTAGCGTTTGATGATTTTCAAAATCTGATGACTGCTGCACTTCTTCATGATTGTGGAAAGTCCTTCATATCCCTCCGAATCTGGCAACGGGTGTATATTGTCCTTGTCCATAAAATGCCTCAATTGTTATGGCCTTACTTCAAAAGGGGGCACTCAATTTTTGCTGTTTCCTTGAAAATTGATGCAAGTCATGCTTTATGGGGTGGTTCTTTAGCTGAAAAAGCAGGATTAAATCCCATGGTATGTCTCTTGATCCGCGAACATCATACTCCTACTACGGATTTGGGCCGTATCTTAGAACAAGCGGATAATATAAATTAGGGGCAATTCATGAATTGCCCCTACTATCTTTGCTGCTTAAGCACTCTGCTCAGGGAAAAATAGATTTCTATACAAATGTAGTACCAAATACTGGCATGCAGGTCTAATATAAGGAAGCATGAGTCACCCATTGGATGACTCATGCTTTTTGGACGGATGATTCCATTTTGTCTTGTAGTTCCACGATTTCCCTGTTCTTAGAAAATATCCATTTTGCAAAACGCTTGTTATCTCGTTGTAAGCGAACGTTTTCCTTTTCGAGACTACGAACTAACGCTACCTTTTCTCGTTCAACCTTCTCTAATAAATTCATGAGTACTCGACGGCTTACTCTTAAATGTTCGACACGTTGCTCTAATTCTCCAACACGAGCCCTAAGTAACTTTATTTCGTCCATTGAATTCAATCATTACGCCCCCTCGGCTCTATCAATAATAATAGTCTATGCCGAGAAAACGCATTTTAAACCCAAAAAAAGAAAACTCCAAACCTTCTTAGTTAATTGGACTTTGCTAATTCCTTGATTTCCTGAAGAACCCTGAGTGACACCCCCCAGCGTCCAAGCTCCACTCCAGGTTTACAGGCTTCTCCATGAAAGTCCGAACCTCCTGTCATGAGTAAATTATAGTGCTCAGCAAGAGCCTTGTATCTAGTTACATCCTGAGCTTTGTGTTCTGAATGTAATACTTCGATCCCTTTAAGACCCGCTTCGACCCAGGCGGGAATCCCTTCCTCAAGGCGTTGCATCCCAGGATGGGCAAGCACCGGTACACCCTTCGCTTTTCGGATTAGCTCAATCCCTTCTTCGGGAGTTAATTTAAAGCGTGGAACATAAGCCGGCGCACCAACGCCTAGGTAACGCTCAAAACCTTCCTGAATGTCTCGAATATAACCCTTTTCCATTAGTGCTTGAGCTATATGCGGACGACCGATGGAATCTCCTTGAGCATATTTTCGAATAGCTTCCTCAGAAATGTCAACCTCTTGGTTTCTCAAACGTTCTAGGATTTTCAGCATTCGTCGTTGACGAGCCTCCCCTAAGTTTCTTAATTTATCCTTAAGATAGTTAGATGAGCTATCAAGCTCGTAGCCAAGGATATGTACCTCTTTTCCTAACCAATCAGTACTGAGCTCGATTCCTTTTAGGAGTTGTAGTTTGTAGTGGGCGGCAGCTTCCTCGGCCTCATTCCAGCCCTTAATTGTGTCGTGGTCTGTAATTCCTAAGCCTTTTAAGCCCAACTCTGCTGCTAAACGAACAAGTTCCGCTGGGGACAATGATCCGTCGGAGGCAGTTGTATGACAATGTAAGTCTACTTCATATAAAGCTACTACCTGCACGTTATAACCTCATTTCTACTGTTATCTACGTCATCTATTTTAGCACGTCCGAGAGTAAACGCATAAAATTACCCCCTGCAATCAATTCAACTTCTTTAACAGAAAACCCAGCTTTTAATAAATCGTCCATTAGATAGGAATACTCCCCAACATGTTCCAGTCCCCCAGGGACTTCACTTATTCCGTCAAAATCTGAACCTAAACCCACCGTCTCCACTCCGGCTATTTCAGCAATATGACAAATATGACGAACAACATCTTCCCGCGTTGCAGGGCCAGATTCTTTTAAAAACTGTGGATAAAAGTTGACCCCTAGAACCCCTTTATGCTTCGCTAAAGTACGCAGTTGTTCATCCGATAAATTTCTTGGATGATTACACAAAGCCTTAGCACAAGAATGAGTTGCTGCGACAGGAGCCTTTGATAAATCTAAGACGTGCCAAAACCCTTCTTCATTAAGATGTGACACATCAATAAGCATTCCTAGTGTATTCATACGCAGAACAACTTCTTGCCCTAAATTGGTTAACCTACTTCGGGTATCTGCCTCGCCGACACCATCAGCCAATGCATTCCGTTGATTCCAAGTAAGGCCCAAAGCTCGCACTCCCAGTTGATAGATTATGTCTAACATGAAGAGGTTTTGACCTAGAATTTCTCCTCCCTCGACACTTAACAAGATACCTATACGTCCGGGGTCCGGGATCCGTTTAAGATCTTGCTTACCTATAACTAGAAATACTTGCTCTGGATGATCAGTCAGGAATCTAAGTGCTCCTTCAATTAGTTGTAAGCCCCGTGCTGTGGCCATAAATGGTTTATACTCTGCCTCGATATAAGCTGCTAGAAACTGAAGAGCTACTCCTGCCGACCTTGCGCGAGGCGTATCCCATTGCCCTCCTTCTGTGGGATCTTGCAATGTCCTTTCACCATTTACAAAATGAATTAAACTATCACAATGTCCGTCAATAATATAGGGATATTTCATAAGGTAAAAACCTCCTTTGATACATTTGGAAATAACTTGCAATTATAATAAACACCTGCCTACTCTAAGTATAGAGCAGACAGGTGATTTATTATTGTATCAATAATTTTTAACGTGACTGAATTATTAATTTAATAGCTGTTCTTTCTTCTCCCTCAATCATTACATCAGTAAAGGCCGGAATGCAAACAAGATCCACTCCACTTGGAGCCACAAAACCACGAGCAATAGCGACTGCTTTTACAGCTTGGTTTAGAGCGCCAGCTCCAATAGCTTGCAGCTCAGCACCGCCTTTTTCACGAAGTACCCCCGCTAAAGCTCCTGCAACCGCATTCGGGCTTGATTTTGCTGAGACTTTTAATACTTCCATAATACATCCTCCTGCTCGAATTCATTTACAAGTATTACCACAACTTAGAATATATGTATTCGAGAACGAGCAGACAAAATCCTCTATTTATAGGTAAAGAATTTTCAGATTTTTTTAAGCGTCGGTTAATAATTGAATCGCTTCGATTTTTTGTGCTTTTCCTGTATCTTCATCAATATCTATAACGACAGCATTCATTTGAATTGGACCACCTGCTAACTCAAATTTCGCAGGGAGTTGAGTTAAAAAGCGATTGATGATTATTTCCTTTTTCACTCCCAAAACAGAGTCTCTTGGTCCAGTCATGCCCACATCCGTTATATATGCTGTACCCTGACTAAGCAAGCGAGCATCCGCTGTCTGAATATGTGTATGGGTGCCCAGAACTGCACTGACCTTCCCATCAAGAAACCAGCCCAAAGCAACTTTTTCCGAAGTAGCCTCGGCATGGAAATCTACAATTATAATGGGAGTTTCTTGTTTAAGCTGATTAATCCAGCGTATTGCTCCACTAAAGGGGTCCTCAAGAGGCGGTAAAAATACTCGTCCTGAAAGATTAAGCACGCCAATTTTTTTACCCATGGCACGTATAAATCCGTAACCCTGCCCTGGTGCTCCAACAGGGTAATTAGCAGGTCTAATAAGTCTTGGTTCACGATCAATAAAATTCATTATCTCTTTATTGTCCCAAACATGATTTCCCATTGTCATAAACTGAATTCCGTTATTATATAGTTCATCAGCAATATCTTTAGTTATTCCTTTTCCAGCAGCAGCATTTTCACCATTTGCGATGGTTACATCGATTTTGTGTTCTTCTTGTACAGATTTTAAAAACCGCTTAACTGCCTCTCTTCCCGGCTTCCCTACAATATCTCCAATAAAAAGTACGCGTAACAAATAAATAACTCCCTCCAATACCCGAACTAATTCATAGTTATAGGATACCAATATTTCGTTAAGATAATCAGAAAACTTACACTTCATAACCTTGATCTATAAGTAAACACCCACTTCAAGTGAGGTGTCACCTAGAATAGAGTAACTAGGTTTTAAAGACTAATACCTTATCATCTTCTCGCAAAGCAACAACATTCTTCTTCACATCGATGTTCTGAATGGAAGACAGCATTTGAGTTATCATTTCTTCCTGATAGATTTGTTCATCTTGGGGCAAATATATTTGATCATAGATCAATTGGTGTTTATAGGCTCCCTTTAAGAGTTCAACAATGAGTCCAACTTCTCGCTGACTCATACTATCAACATCACGAGTTATCGTAATCACACTAACGCCTTCTTCGCTCCGGCTGGCAATATCAAAAACTCGCATTCTTTGCCCTTCGAGTTGATGAAAAATCTCTAAAGCAGGTTTCAGGAGTTCATGGAGAGTGGTGTCATCTTGGGCTTGATTAACCATAAACTTAAACTTAAGCGCATGTTCCTCACGCCAATATTGAACCGATCCTACTTCCGTATATCTCGTCAAGATTGAGGTGAGTAAACCAACTCCATCTTGCAAACGCCCTCCGTCTCTATATTGTAAATTACTTAACATTCCTGTTTCAGCCCTCTCTGTCCGCTTTTAGCATCCACTTCAAGTATGTAGGTATTTCTGATCCATCGTTCTAAACCAGTTTCAAACAATGTCTTATCTTGCATAGTATTCGGCATTGGGCATCGAACTCCTGCTCAAACCTTCCAAATTTGAATTGGTCATTTATGGATAGCAAAAAAATCAGGCGACCCAATGGATCGCCTGATTTCAACATTTTACTATTAATAATTATTTCGCGAAGTCAACTGCCCGAGTCTCACGGATAACGACAACCTTGATTTGTCCTGGATACTCAAGTTCCTCTTCAATCCGCTTACTAATCTCACGGGCAACGCGAGGAGCGAGCACATCGTCAATTTTATCGGGTTTAACGATGATACGAACTTCCCGTCCAGCCTGAATAGCAAAACATTTTTCAACTCCTTCAAAACTCTCAGCAATTTCTTCGAGTTTTTGTAGGCGTTTAATATACGTTTCGAGAGTTTCTCTACGCGCCCCTGGTCGAGCCGCAGAAACCGCATCAGCCGCAGCAACAAGTACCGCAACAATGGTTTTAGGCTCTACATCGTTATGATGTGCTTCAATGGCATGGGTAACATCACTAGATTCCTTGTACTTTCTTGCCAAATCGACTCCGATTTGCACGTGAGTCCCTTCCATATCATGATCAACGGCCTTACCGATATCATGCAACAAACCTGCCCGTTTAGCAAGCTGGATATCCACACCTAACTCAGCAGCCATTAATCCTGCTAAATGAGATACTTCCGTTGAGTGTTTCAAGACATTTTGTCCATAACTGGTTCTGAATTTCAGTCGACCAAGCAAACGAATCAACTCGGGATGCAATCCATGCACACCAGTTTCAAAGGTCGCTTGTTCTCCTTCCTCCCGAATCTTTTGATCGACTTCTTTCTGAGCTTTTTCCACCATTTCTTCAATTCTTGCTGGGTGAATTCGTCCGTCAGCAATGAGTTTTTCTAAAGCAATACGCGCAACCTCGCGACGGATAGGATCAAAACCTGATAATATGACAGCTTCAGGAGTATCATCAATAATAAGATCAATCCCTGTCAGGGTTTCCAAAGTACGGATATTACGCCCCTCACGACCGATAATCCGTCCTTTCATTTCATCGCTTGGCAATGCAACAACAGATACAGTTGTTTCTGCTACATGATCCGCTGCGCATCGCTGTATCGCTAAGGCAATAATATTCTTTGCCCTTTTCTCCGCTTCTTCTTTGGCACGAGTCTCAATTTCCTTAATCAGAATTGCAGATTCATAACGAACGTCTTCTTCAACACGTTTAAGTAGCAATTGTTTGGCCTCTTCTGAGGTCATACCCGATAAACGTTCTAATTCAGCTTGCTCCTTGCCAACGATCTGATTCAACTCTTCTTTTAGATGTTCTACTTCGTTTTCTTTACGGTGCAAGTTTTCCTCTTTACGTTCCAATGACTCAATTTTACGATCTAAGCTCTCTTCTTTTTGAAGCAAGCGTCGTTCAAGCCGTTGGAGTTCATTACGCCGTTCCCGAGTTTCCTTTTCTACTTCATTGCGAATATGCATGACTTCTTCTTTAGCCGCAACTACAGATTCTCTTTTCTTGCTTTCAGCTGCAGAATGGGCATTCTCAACGATCCGTTTTGCTTCTTCTTCTGCTGATCCAATACTCTTTTCAGCTGTATTCTTGCGAAAAAGCCAACCTGCTAAGACACCTAGACCTAATCCCACTAATACGGAAATTAACCCGGTAATAACTAGTTCCATCATTACGTCTACACACCTCCTTTTTTTAAACTTTTAATCTTTTATTATTTTACATAAAAAAAACTGGTTCCAAAACCAGTCACTCTAAGCATAACCTTTAAAACAGGTTGTTTTTTCCCTGTTTCCTACAACTCTCGCTCGCTAGTCAAAAAACCCATATTTTAGCTAACTACAACGAAATCTATAAGAAAACCTTTAAAGGTTAAATCTTAACAGAGACAGGTCTCTGTTAAGATTTTAATATCATTTGCAACCAATGTCAAGCTTGTCCTAAATGAGTGAATTCTATACACCTAACTATGCCTCTTAAGTGAGCTTATTCAACTAAAGTGTACAACTATACCATTCTATTCGCCCTGGTTGTCCTGAATATGTGAAAGTACATTTCGTACCATATCCGAGGGATACCCACGTTGAATTAGCTTGCGAGCAATTTTTTGCTGAAGCCCTAGTTCACGGGGTATCGTTTTCTTTGTCTTCTCAACGTCGATCTTATGCTCCCAACGCTTAGCTTCTTGTACCCACCAACGTTCTGCGAGGGTTAGGCATTGCTCGAACTCTTCATCACTTGAATAGTTTTGTCCTAAGGCTTGTTCGATTAATTCAGGTTCTAATCCACGATTATGCATATCTTGTTGAACCCGTCGCCGAGAGTAACGCTTAAGACGGCTTTTGGAATACATTACAGCAAGTTCTTGGTCATTAAGATAACCCCATTCCCGGAGTTTTTCCAACACAGCATTTATCTCCAAGCTTTCATACCCTTTTTCTTTGAGACGGGTCTCTAATTCATAATGGGTTAGAGCTCGACGGGATAAACAATCTAGCGCGGCTTCCTTAGCGGTTCTGCGGGGTTTAGAACTCGTCAAGGGTACCATCTTCCTCAGCTGTTGTTGTGGCAGCTACAGGGACCAAGTTGGCACGGATTCGTTGTTCTACTTCAAGTGCTACCTCTGGATGTTGCTTGAGGTATTCTTTAACATTTTCGCGCCCCTGCCCTAAGCGCTCTCCATTATAGGAATACCAAGCTCCCGATTTGGCGATGACCTCAAACTCTGTACCTATGTCGACAAGACTTCCTTCTCGTGAAATACCTTCTCCGTACATAATATCAAAATCAGCTATTTTAAACGGTGGCGCAACTTTATTCTTAACAACTTTGACCCGGGTTTTATTTCCCATAACATCCTGCCCTTGTTTAATGGCCTCTTGGCGACGTATTTCCATTCTAATTGAGGCGTAGAACTTCAAAGCACGCCCACCCGTGGTTGTCTCTGGATTACCAAACATAACCCCAATTTTTTCTCTAATTTGATTGATGAAAATTACACATGTATTGCTTTTACTGATGGATCCGGTCAACTTACGTAAGGCTTGAGACATTAGACGAGCATGCAAACCAACATGATTGTCTCCCATTTCCCCTTCTATCTCGGCTCGGGGAACTAAGGCTGCTACGGAGTCGACGACAACCACATCCACCGCGGCACTGCGCACAAGGGCTTCACAAATTTCCAGCCCTTGTTCTCCTGTATCCGGCTGTGCAACAAGCAAGTCATCGATATTAACCCCTAATGCTTTGGCATAAACAGGATCCAGGGCATGCTCTGCGTCGATAAAGGCCGCTGCTCCGCCCAATTTTTGAGCTTCAGCAATGATATGTAGTGCTACCGTTGTTTTTCCTGAAGATTCTGGTCCATAAATTTCGATGACCCGTCCCCTGGGCACCCCTCCAACCCCCAAGGCAAGGTCTATCGCCAAAGATCCCGTAGGGATGACATCAATCATCCTATCCGTGGAAGATTCCCCAAGTTTCATAATTGACCCTTTACCGAACTGCTTTTCAATCTGAGCAAGTGCGATATCAAGTGCTTTTAGCTTATTCATTTCGGCCATTCTATTCCCTCCTCATCCTTGGTCATGACTCATCAAATAGTTCATTCTTCAGCAAAACATCTGTTCGGTTCTTATTATAGATGTACGCCTCAATACTTGTCAATTTGTTTATTATCTGCCGACAGCATAACAAATTATCTGACAATTTAGTAGATTAACAAAGAAATCGAGTAGGGGCAATTCATGAATTGCCCCTACAATGCCTTGTACTTAGAACTCTGTTATGTTCAAAAAGCTAACCCAGTTAGGATTAGCTTTGAACCGCTTATAAATTTATTAAAAGCCAGAGTTTTCACGTGCCTTTGCTGGTTCGACACTCACCTTGCGTCCTTTAATCATTGTTTGATGCATACAACTCTGAACTCTAGAAGCATATTTTTCAGGAATCTCAACAAACGTAAACTTATCATAAATATTTATCATTCCAATACTGTTTCCAGAAATTCCACTTTGATCTGCAATCCAACGGATAATATCCTGAGGACGGATTTGTTGAACTCTCCCGATATTGATAAAAAAGCGAACCATCCCTGCTGCTGCTCCGGTGTTTCCAAAAAGACGTTCATCCGAATTTTTATCATCGAGTTCTTCGACATTTGCTCCCTCAATGGCATACTTCAAGGCCGCAGCTGCTACTTCTATGGAATCATATTCCTGAAGTAATTCTCCGACAATTGCTCGATAACTACCTAAGTGATTACTTTGCATTAGTTTAATGAGTTGGTTTTTAAGGTTTTCTGCTTGTCGCTCACTTATGTCGGCTAGGGACGGAAGCTCTTGTCGTCGGATTCTTGTTTTAATCAGATTTTCAATTAAGCGAAGTTGTCGGTATTCCTTTGGAGAAATCAAGGTTATAGCCTGCCCTTTACGACCAACACGCCCGGTTCGCCCGATCCGATGCACGTATGATACCGGATCCTGAGGGATATCGAAGTTAACAACATGGGTAACGTTATTAATATCCAAGCCTCGTGCCGCAACATCCGTGGCTACCAACAATTCAGATTTCCCATCTCTGAACCGTTTCATGACTCGGTCCCGTTGTTGCTGGCTTAAATCTCCATGTAAAGCATCAGCAAAATATCCCCGAGCTTCAAGGGCCACTACCAGCTCATCCACTCCACGTTTTGTACGACAAAAAATTATCCCCTGTCCGATATCCTCCATATCAATAATTCTGCCTAAAGCATCTACTTTTATACTTTCTCGAGTCTCATAGAATACCTGTTCAATCAACGGAACAGTTAATTCATCCCGGCTGACCGTTACAGAGCGTGGAGAATTCATATAAGTCTGAGCTAATCTTCGAATTCCCGGGGGCATAGTTGCTGAGAAGAGCAAAACTTGCCGTCCCTCAGCAGGGACCTCCCTTAGCAAACTCTCGATGTCATCAATAAAGCCCATGTCCAGCATTTCGTCTGCTTCGTCGAGAACCACCGTTTTAACATGTTGTAAACGAAGTGTCCCTCGATTCAAATGGTCTAGTAATCGTCCAGGAGTACCAACCACGACTTGATATCCCATCCTTAAGGCTCTGATCTGCCGATCAATGGGCTGGCCCCCATAAATCGGCAGTGGTTTAACATGTTTATGCTTTCCAATTTTTGATATTTCTTCCGACACCTGGATTGCCAGTTCACGTGTAGGTGTAACTATAAGGGCCTGTACCGCTTGGAATTTAGAATTGACCTTTTCTGTAACTGGAATTCCAAATGCAGCTGTTTTACCAGTTCCTGTCTGAGCCTGACCGATTAGATCAACACCGTGAAGAGCAACCGGAATTGCTTCTCTTTGAATCGGTGAAGGCTCTTCAAACCCCATTTCCGATAGTGCTTGTAAGAGTGGTTTACTTAACTGTATATCTCCAAAGGTTTTTAAGCGTTCAACCATCACCTAGTTGTAATCTCCTTTCACTGTTTACATAGGAGGCGGAGGCGTACCTCATTGAGGGCAGCTTGAACGGTTAGCTGACGAACAGACTCCCGTTCACCGTAGAACTGAAATTTTTGGGCATGAACACCCTTAGATGTTGCAAAACCAATATAAACCAGTCCTACTGGCTTTTCATCACTACCTCCATCCGGCCCAGCTATTCCCGTGGTTGAGATAGCCAGATTTGATCCTGTCTTAGAACGAATTCCTTCTGCCATTTCCTTGGCAACCTCTTCACTCACTGCCCCAAAAGCTTTAAGGCTTTCTTCACTCACCCCCAGAATACCTCTTTTTAAGGAATTAGAATAACTCACAACTCCACCTAGATAGAACCTAGAACTCCCCGGTTCCTGTGTAAACGCAGCACCGAGAAGACCCCCAGTACAGGACTCAGCAGTTGAAATAGTCAGATTCTGACTATTTAGCGCTTGCCCGACAATGCCGACCATAGTTTCCTGATCACGACCAAATACCTTGTTTCCTAAGCGGCGACGAATTTCTTCTTCAACCTCGTCTAAAGCTTTCAAAGCCTCACCAGATGTTATTTTCGTACTTCTTGCTACTAAGCGAATGTGCATCTCAGCTCGTTTAGCTAGCAAAGCCAAGGTAAGGTTCGGAAGATTCATTAATTCATCGAGAACTTTCTCAAGGGCTGATTCTCCGATTCCAAAGACTTTTATAACTCGCTCATTCATCCGTACGGCATTGGGTCCGACAATCCGTGCTAATTCCGGCCAGACATAATTATTGAACATGGGTTCCATTTCAAACGGAGGACCTGGCAATATGATAACGGTCTTACCGCCTTTTTCAATAATAGCACCTGGAGCTGTCCCTATAGGGTTAGGTAAAATTTTTGAGCCTTCAGGAAAAAAAGCCTGTTTCTCATTACTAGAAGGCATAGGAGCTTTTCGGCGGTCAAAGAACTGTTTAATCTGCTCTAAACTAACAGAATCCTTCTCCATCTTCAAATCCAAAACTTTAGCAACCAGTTCTTTCGTCAAATCATCTGCAGTAGGGCCTAATCCTCCCGTTGTAATCAGTAAATCAGACCGCTCTATTGCTTTGTGCAGAACCTGTTCTAAACGTTGGGAATTGTCCCCTACCGTTGTATGATAATCTACCTCAATGCCTAGAGACGACAGTTTTCCTGTCAAATAATGAGTACTCGTATTGAGGGTTTCTCCAAGTAATAACTCAGTCCCAGTTGAGACAATTTCAGCCTTCATATAGTTTATCACTCTCCTATAGTCAACGCAAATACGTAGTTTAATGTTCGATATTCGTAGTTTCTCACTACATACCGAACCTTAAACTACGATCTTGTTCATGATTAATTATTTCTGATCTAACTAGAAAATATCCTTCTTTTTCTAACAAACTATTAAATTGTAAGCCCCCCTATAGTAGATTAATACCATAGGAGGGCAACGTTTAGGCTACTGTTTTTAAATGTGATCGCAACATCTCACCACTGAGAGTCTCCTCTACTTCAAGAATCTGGGTGATTCCTAATAAGGATTGCCTATTTTCCTTAATAATCTTCATCGTTCGTTCTTCAAGTTCTGCTAAAATTTCTTTGGTCACTGGCTCGCGTTGCTCAGCATTCAAGCGAGAGACATCCGTTACTCCTAAAGGTGACATTCCTGCGAGAAGCATCGTTTCAACGAGGTTTAAGGCTTGTTCATAATCACCTGCAGCACCGGTACTTCTAGTGCCAAGTATTTGTTCTTCTGCAAGTGCTCCCGCTAGGGCTACCATAATCTGTTCTTCTAGCATTGCCTGTGTATAAAGATACAAATCATCCTTTGGGTAATGCCGAACGTATCCAAGAGCGTTTCCTCGTGAACGGATAGAAACCTGAGAAACCGAGTTCGGACGAACTGTCTCAGCAAGCATTGCATGTCCACTTTCATGGATAGCAATACGACGCAATTCTTCTTTCGTTGGCTTCCTGTCAAGTTTTTCCCCTAGCATCACTTTCTCGACGGCTTCATGTAGATGATGCTCACTAATCTCATTAGCCTCCTCACGCAAAGCTAGAATAGCTGCTTCATTTGTCACACTCTCTAAGTGAGCACCTGAAAACCCAAAGGTTTCATGGGCAATTTCTTCTAAGCGTACATTCTCTGCCAGCGGCTTATTTTTAGTGTGTATTTTTAGAATAGCTAAACGACCTTCTTTATCTGGAAGATCAACTTTAACTTGTCGATCAAATCGCCCTGGACGAAGTATGGCTGGATCTAAGGCTTCCGGGCGGTTGGTTGCTGCCATAACCAGAATGTGAGCGCCTTGATCTGCTTTCAGCCCATCCATTTCGATAAGTAGTTGATTTAACGTTTGATCATATTCATGGTGGGAAACATTACTTCCACGCTTCGCCCCCAAAATATCCATTTCATCAATAAAGATAATTGCACTCGTCTTCTTTTCCTTACGCACCATTTCTCGTGCTCTGCGAAACAAGCCTCGCACACGTTCAGCTCCCACACCGGCGTACATTTCTACAAATTCACTCCCTGATACCGAGAGGAAAGCTGAGTTTGTATATCTTGCTGCCGCTTTAGCTAATAAGGTTTTCCCAGTCCCTGTCGGACCAGACAATAAGATTCCCTTTAGCGGACGAATTCCTAAAGCTTTCATACGATCAGAATAGATCAGAAAGTCCAGAGCTTCCTGTAGTTCTTTTTTAGCAACACTCTGGCCTCCAATGTCCTCAAATTCAACCCCCGTGGTGCTTATGGCCACCCCATTACCGGTTTTTAAGATTTGACGGGATATAACAAATTTCCAAACCAAAAAGGCTGTTACAAGAAGTAAACCGACGGGGAATACGTTATATCCCAAAACTGCTAAAAAGGCGAAAACTCCTATACCTACACCTATCAATATGTCAATTTTCATACGCACGTTCCCCCTCTCATTTAGATATCACTCTTTTCAGTCGGTAAAAATTTGTTCTGTCCATTGCGTTCGATTACTTCAATCAGTTGGGCTTGTCCCTGATTAAGAATCACATAAATAGCATCGTTATCCATTTCTAATTCTAGTTGAACCCCTTCTTTTTCAGCCTGCAGTCTCACATTTTGAGCCATTTCCGTAAAATTTCCAAGTACTATACCTTCTTGTAAGGCAAATTGAATTTGGCCAAATAGTTTCTCAAGAGAGCCATTTCTTCGGTCCTGGAATCTAATTGGTGCATTATCTGATAATTCTTTAAGTGTTTGACTAGCTTGACGAAGGTTGGTCAGATTATCTGTCACCACAATCATCTCTTGCAGGCTATTGTTATTCACAACTTTAGCAGAAACGACACCTGGAATTTGCTGACTCTTACTCAAAATAGATACATCAACCCAGGTTTTCTGATAGACAACCTTGCCTCCTATTAACCCTCCAAAAATCAGAAAACCGACTAGACTGATCAGCAGTATTCGGCGATTTGTCATTACATCTTCCTCCATTTGCTACACTCCATGCTATACCGACATTATAGCACGTTGTATATCAGACAGAAAAAATAACTTATAGCCAAATAAGGAAAATTTAAGTAACCTTAGAAATTCAGAAAATTAACTGGTGTGACAGTTATACTTTCTACCCCGAAAATAAGTTTAGGTTAATGTCTTTCATTCATCAGTGGTGTGGCGTATCGGCATGTACAAAAAATAAGTACCCTTCCCTAAGAGAAAGGCACCCATTTCTAGTTTATTAACAACTAAAGTCGAAAGCCACGTATCCGTCTTTAGCGTTACAAGTTCATCTTAAGAGTTGAATTCGCTCAGTTACTTTCGTAATAATTTCCGTGATTTAATCAGATAATCAAAACCTGATATAACTGTGAAAAACAGGGCTATGTATAATAGTGGTTGACCAATGTATATACCAATCAGTGAAAGAGGCCAATCATTCAGTAGTATTGCAGAAATTGCAATGACTTGAGTGGTTGTTTTAATTTTACCAAGTTTACTAGCACTAATGACTACTCTATCTACTGCCGCAATGGCTCGTAGCCCCGTTACCGCAAACTCTCTGGCCAAGATAATCCAAGCAATCCATGCTGTCACTTCTCCAAGTTGTACTAAGGAGATGAGAGCAGCAGAGACTAAAAGTTTATCAGCTAAAGGGTCCATAAACTTGCCCAAGTTCGTAACTTGATTCCGCTTGCGAGCAATATAGCCATCCAAGCCATCTGTAGCAGCGGCTAGGATAAAGATCACGGCCGCAACTAGGTCTTGATGGGGAAACAGTGTATAACCTTTAGGGACCTTTAGCAATAAAAAGGTCATAAACACCGGTATTAAAATAATCCGGGCCAGAGTTAAACGATTGGGTAAATTCACGAGATAACCACTCCCATTAAATCGTAGATATCCGCTTCCGTAATGCGAACTCTAATCATATCTCCGACATGAAGTGAGGTCTGAGTATCAGGGATATAGACCTGCCCATCTATTTCAGGAGCATCTCCTTCTGTTCGGCCCATCCACCGCCCGTCTGGCAGCTTCATCTCAAGCAGCACAGTCACTACTTGACCAACCCATCGCTGTTGCCTTTGCCGAGAAATCTCTTGTTGAATCTGCATAATCTGATCTCTGCGCTGTTCGCGCACTTCTGGAGGAACCTGATCTTCCCGTTGACCGGCTGGTGTATTCTCCTCCTGAGAATAGGCAAACACTCCCAGTCTATCAAACTGGACACGTTGAATAAAATCGACCATCGTTTGAAATTCTTGTTCAGTTTCTCCTGGGAAACCAGTGATCATGGTTGTTCGAAGGGTTATATTCGGAATTGCTTTACGCAACTTTCCAATGAGAGTTTCCGCTTGTTCTATGGTTCCGCGTCGGTTCATATCTTTTAGAATCTTATTGTCCGCATGTTGTAACGGCAAATCAATGTATTTGCAGACTTTACGTTCCTGTCGCATGGTTTCAATCAATTCATCTGTAAAGCGTTCCGGATAGCAATACATTAAGCGAATCCATTCAATCCCCTCAATTTGAGCGAGCTTGCGAATCAGTTGAGGAAGGCGGAACTCCTTATAAAGATCTTGCCCATAGCGCGTGGTGTCTTGCCCCATAACGAGGATTTCCTTAACTCCTTGAGCAGCCATCTCCTGTACTTCGTGTATCACTGATTCTTCCGTGCGACTACGAAAACGCCCACGGACATGAGGAATGACGCAATAGGTACAATAATTATCACAGCCCTCGGCAACCTTTACATAGGCTAAATAATCCGGCGTGGATCTCCTTCTAGGCATCTGCTCATTATGAAGGAAATCTGGCGTCCCTTGTTTTATCAAGGAGGTGCGTGATCCTTCAGCGGTCTGTACCAATTGCGTGATTTCATCAATATTTCCCGTTCCAAGTACACCATCTAATTCAGGAATGTCCTGCATTAATTCAGAACCGTAGCGTTGAGCTAAACAACCTGTCGCAATCAAAGTCTGGCAAGTGCCAGATTTCTTTAAACTTGCCATTTCAAAGATTGTTTCAATCGATTCTTCCTTGGCAGACTGAATAAACGTACAAGTATTGACAATTATAACATCTGCTTCTTCTGGGTTTTCAATAAATATGTGATTTTGGGCCAGTAATCCTGACATTACTTCGCTGTCCACTTGATTTTTTGGACAACCCAAAGTGACAACTGCAACTTTCTTCCTCAACGTTACACCTCATATCAATGGTTTACCTTTATTAGTATAAACCAACACTTCCACAAGGTCAAAAAATATTGTTTCTAGAAAAATTACTTATTAAGATCCTGTCTGCCCGCTGTCGCGATATAGATCACATTTTCTCCAATATTAGTGGCATGATCAGCAAACCGTTCAAGATAACGACCCACAAAGGATAAGTACATACCTTGATCTAAAACTTCTGGTTTTTCCATCATGATAACTAACAAGTCTCGCAGGACTCTTTTATACAGATGGTCGACTTGGTCGTCTTGAACTGCTAAATCATTGGCGAGTTCCATATCCTCACTTGCATAAGCCTCTAAACCTTGTTTCATCATTCCAAGAGCCTTTTCCGCCATGATCGGAATATCAACAAGCTGTTTTAATAAAGGTCCTTCCATCCTCCGCACGATCTTAGCAATATCAATTGCCAAATCCCCCATCCGTTCTAGATCCGTCGATATTTTCATTGCTGAGATAATCTTCCGTAAATCTTTTGCCACTGGTTGCTGAGTTGCAATTAAACGTACACATTCATCATCTACCTGACGTTCAAAATCATTGATTTTCTGGTCCTCTGCAATCCAAAATTCAGCTTGAGCTCTATCTAAGGATATTAACGTTTGCATACATCCCTTAAGAATCCGCTCAACTTCTTCCCCCATTTTTTTCAGTAATTCTATTAAGACAAGCTGTCCTTCATTTAATGGCTGACGCATTACATTTCCTCCTTCTCTATCCAAAACGCCCTGTAATATAGTCTTCCGTACGCTTATCATTCGGATTGGTAAAAATCTCAGAAGTAGGCCCGTGCTCTACCAGCTCTCCATTCAGAAAAAACGCTGTAGAGTCTGCGATACGTGCCGCCTGTTGCATGTTATGTGTGACAATCAAAATGGTGTAATCCTCTTTTAACTGTCTGACTAAACCCTCAATATGCATAGTTGCGATGGGATCTAAAGCAGAGGCCGGCTCATCCATGAGCAATACGGAGGGTTCGACGGCGAGGGCCCTTGCGATACATAAGCGTTGTTGTTGTCCACCTGATAAGCTCATACCTGAATAATTTAAGCGGTCTTTGACTTCATCCCATAAGGCTGCCATACGTAAACTTTTCTCTGCAATGTCTTGTAGAGTTTTCTTGTTTCGCATCCCATTAAGCCGTACACCTGCTACAACATTTTCATAAATACTCATGGAAGGAAAGGGATTGGGCTTTTGAAATACCATCCCGACCATTTTTCGTAATACCACAGGATCTTGCTCGTAAATACTTTCTCCATCTAATATAATTTCGCCTTTAACTTTACTTCCAGGCAGCGTCTCGTGCATTCGATTTATACAACGGACGAAGGTTGATTTACCGCACCCCGACGGACCAATAATAGCTGTCACATGATTCGATGCAATCTCCATATTTATGCCTTTTAGGGTCTGATTAGACCCATACCAAGCCTCAAGCTGACGAACACTTAGCGTATGACCCATCAGTACTCCACCTCCTAGATACTTCGCGATCGAAAGGCAAACCGCGCAACTAAATTCAAGATAATTACCATTAGAATTAACACTAAAGATCCTGCCCAAGCAAGTTGGTGCCATTCCTTATAGGGAGAGGTTGCATACTGAAAGATTTGAACCGGCAATGAAGCAATCGGTTCATTCAATGAGCGAGCCCAATACTGATTTCCTAACGCCGTGAATAATAAGGGGGCTGTTTCTCCAGCAACACGTGCTACTGCCAGCATCGCCCCAGTAATGATTCCTTTTGCAGCGGTTGGTAAAACTATCTTCAATATTGTTTTGCCTTTGGAGATTCCAAGGGCGTAACCGGCTTCTCTGATTGAATGAGAAACAAGTTTCAGCATTTCCTCAGTTGATCGAATGATTAAAGGGATCATAATTATTGCCAAAGCAAGTCCTCCTGCTAGCGCAGAAAAATTACCCATTTTCAAAACCACTGCAGTATATATAACAATACCGACAATGATCGAAGGAATCCCAGTTAAGACATCTGTCGCAAAACGAACCACTGTACTTAACCAGCTATGACGATCATATTCTGTCAAATAAATTGCCGCAAGAATACCAATTGGAATACCAATTAGACTGGCAATTAGAACCATGATTAATGTACCTACAATTGCATTAGCCATTCCACCCCCTGGCAACCCCATTGCTTTCGGCAAATTAATAAAAAATTGTATATTCAAAGCGCTTAATCCATTTTTCAAAACATAACCAAGCACCCCGAACAATGGAATTAAGGCGATAATAGTCGCTATGATAAATACAATTAACATTAACCAATTTTGATATTTTCGGAAAATATCATTCATACAATGCTGCCTCCCTTCGGACCACGCCCTACTGACCAAACAAGAAGTCGGGCAAAAAAGTTCAGAACAAGTGTGATCCCAAAAAGAATCAGCCCGATTTCAACTAGGGCACTTAAATATAGATCATACGTAGCTTCCGTAAACTCGTTGGCTATCACTGCTGCCATAGAATAGGCAGGAGCAAATAAGGAGGCTAGGATATCTGGGCGATTACCAATTACCATAGTTACAGCCATTGTCTCGCCAAGTGCTCTACCCAAACCCAGCATAATGCCTCCCATAATTCCTGATTTAGCATAAGGTAGAACGGCTACCCTAATCATCTCCCACTTTGTTGCACCTAGTGCAAGGGCAGCTTCTCGTTGCATATTAGGCACAGCAGCCATTACTTCCCTAGAGATGGCCGCAATCGTAGGTAGAATCATCACCGCCAATATCAATCCACCTGCTAACATACCAAAACCGACAGGAGTACCTTGAAACAGAGGAATAAACCCTAACCACTTTGCCAGTCCAGGTTCAACGGTTGTTTTTAACCAAGGGGCTAAGACGAAAATTCCCCAAAGACCATAAACAACGCTGGGAATTGCAGCCAACATCTCTACCAAGAATCCAACGACAGCACGAAACCTTGACTCCGCCATCTCATTAAGAAAGATAGCGACACCAAGTCCGATTGGGGCTGCCAGAAGCAAGGCCAAAAAAGACGTCACTAATGTTCCATAGATGAAGGGGAGGGCTCCGAATTGTT
This sequence comes from Desulfosporosinus sp., assembly GCA_003513495.1. Lineage (GTDB taxonomy): Bacteria > Bacillota > Desulfitobacteriia > Desulfitobacteriales > Desulfitobacteriaceae > Desulfosporosinus. The sequence continues at coordinate 28,510 of DOPM01000046.1, read as the reverse complement.
CCTTAACTGGATCCCACACACGGCTGGTAATGAAGCCAAGTCCAAACCTTTGGATACTTGGTCTTGCCGTATCAAACATTTGCCATCCCATCCACACCATCAGTACCAATACACCGATAGCCATTGACAGAGTCAACAGTCTCAAAATTTGATCTCCTAGTGAAGCAGTAAGTTTATATTGCTTACTCATATTTTCGTATCCTTTCGCCTTCCTCATCCAGTCATTTAAAGCTTGGCATCTGTCCAATTGATACCTTACTTTCCCTAAGTTTTCTCTATTTCAATAATGACTGCCCCTGAAACGTGATAGATTTAAGTAGTTCTTCCTCACGGCTAATTAAATTCGCTGGCAGCTTTGCGTAATGTAGCCCTTCAGCAAGAGCCTGCCCGTCATGAATGGCCCAATTGAGGAAGTTAACCAGTGCCGTCCCCTTAGCTTTATCTGTTTGATCCTGATAAATCAAAGCCCAAGCAAAACCAGCAATCGGATAAGCATCCGTACCAGGTGCATTAACTATTGACACTCTCATATCATCAGGAATCGTTGCGTTTGCAGCGGCTGCAGACGTTGATTGAAGAGAGGGAGCTACCCAATTACCTTCCTTGTTTTTAATCCTTGCATAGGGCAAGTTATTCTGTACCGCATAAGCCAACTCTAAGTATCCGATGGATCCTGTTGTCTGTTGAATTACACCGGCCACACCAGCATTTCCTTTACCACCGAGTCCTGCAGGCCAGCTTAAAGAAGTTCCTTTGCCCACCTTGCTTGACCACTCCGAACTAATACGACTGAGATAATCTGAAAATATATAAGTTGTGCCACTCCCATCCGAACGATGGGCAACTGTAATAGTTGAATCTGGCAAAGATACATCTGGGTTATCTGCTGCAATCTTTGGGTCATTCCACTTGGTAATCTTACCCAAAAATATGTCAGCCAGTACTTTAGGATCTATTTTAAGATCCTTCGGCAAATTGGGTTCATTATATGTAACTGCTACGGCACCTAGAGTCAAAGGAATGTGTAGAATTTTACCACCTTTTGCGGCTTTAAGCTGGTCCTCAGTCATCGGACCGTCAGTTGCCCCAAAATCAATCGTTTGCTCTGATACTTGTTTAATCCCCGCACCACTACCAGTACTTTGGTAATTAATCGTTATGGCCGAATTTTGCTTACGGTACTCTTCGATTTGTTGGTTTAATAGAGGATAGACAAAAGAACTTCCTGATCCAGTCAGATTTACTTTTTCCTGACCTGTTGAAGTTCCTGGAGCCTGCTCACCGCACCCAGCAAGGATAAGAACTAAAGCGGTCATTACTAAGTATGCTAATAATTTTCCTTTTTTTCTAAACACTAAGATTCCCTCCTGTCACAAAATATCGATCAGAAATACCTTACATAAAGTTTGAAAAACCACAGTTTAGCCTTCTCTGTGTAAAGTTTGCGTTAAATGGCAACATTTAATGTATGAGTTTACAAAGGAATTATTAAATTCATGTCGAAATAAGGTCCAGTACACTCGTCGATCAAAGACTGACTACCGATACTTCGATGGCGAAGTCTAAACGCAGAAGTCTTGAAATCGATAAACTTTGTGAGGTGTCATGTGTGTTTATCGAAGAAGAAACAATTGAACCCATCGATACGTGTGGTTGTGGAGATATAGGATATCTGACTGCTCGAACTGTTCCAATTGATTTGGCCCACGGCGTAGGCCGTGTGGATAATGTTCCAGTTTATCACTGCCGTTCCACGTACTGCCAAGAATTTACCCTTCCCTCGATGGTTTCTCGCCGCCTAGAAGCAATTGCCGAAGAGATGGAAGTGGCACAAACAACCGAAACGACTTATACCTGGGAAAACAAACCAATAACCGCTAAGGGTCCAATCCCCAAACCAGCCCACGCCCCCGTTCCAGAGATTAATGACCAAATTCCATTACAAACCTTTACTCTTCAGTTTGTCAATCGACAGTATGAGGATGCTCGAGTTGTTCAAATCGTACCCGGTCAGGCTATCTTTTTCCAAAGTAAGCTTGAAGAGACTGAATACTACCTACTTCGTTACGAAGAGGATACTGGCACTGAAGGGACTTGGTTTTCCTTTTCGAAATTTTATTATGAGGAACCAGACTTTACGTACCTGGATTTTCTGGAATGGTCAGAAGATGGCTACCTCAAAGAGCTTGGGAGAATTACTCTTGATGAGGCAGAAGATCTGCTGATTGATGAGTTTGGAGATTGGACATAGTGGGAAGCACGGGGACGGTTCTCTTACTTCCTTTGAACCGGGCATGTCATTGCTAAAAAGCTTAAGCACCGTGTCATCCTGAAGGAGGGACGAATGAAGGATCTAGATCCTTCGCTAACGCTCAAGGATGACATTATGGTTTTACTTTTGACTAGTACTACAAATAATTAACGACCCTAAACCGATCTGCTTTTTCGGCTTAGGGTCGTTTACATTTATCTTAGTTTAAAGAGTTCACTCACTTTCTTTTCTGGGTTCCTTGATGCTGTTTTCTCTTTTCGTTTTGCCTATCAGTTTTCTTTGAGAGACCTTGCTGGGGGGACTCTATACTCCGCACAGTCTTAGAACGCTCCGATTTGCCTGCTGTCCCTTTGTGAGGTGCAATGGCACTCTTCTTGAAACGATCTGACTTACCCGATGTGTCTTTACTAGTTTTACTCGCCGTTCCCTTAATTACCGCATCTTTGCCCTGTAATTCCTTGCCTGGAGCATCCTTTTTCTTCATACCTGATCGTCTCGTCGGCTTTTTAGCTTTCTTGTTGCTCGTATCTTTCTGATCGTCACGTACATAATTTCTAGGTCGTATTAAACATTTTGGTCCATACCCGATGAGATCTTCGCGATGAGCCGAGCGGAGAGCCTCTTCAACAAGCCCATAGTTTTTAGGATTCCGATACTGAATTAAAGCCCTCTGCATCGCTTTCTCATGCATGCTTCGCGGAATATAAACTGGTTGCATAGTCCTTGGGTCCAGACCAGTATAGTACATGCAAGTTGATAAGGTGCCTGGGGTTGGGATAAAGTCTTGGACTTGTTCAGGATTTACACCCATATCTCGAACATATTCCGCCAGTTCAACGGCTTCTTTGAGTGTGCTTCCCGGATGTGAAGACATTAGATAGGGTACGAGGTATTGTTTTTTTCCTAAATTTTCATTGGTCTTACGGAACTCTTGTACGAACTCTTCGTATACACCTTTCCCTGGTTTGCCCATTAATCTTAAAACTGCATCACTGACATGTTCCGGAGCTACCTTTAATTGACCGCTGACATGATGCTCACAAAGTTCGCGGATAAACTTCGATTTTCGATCGGCTAACACCGCATCATATCGAATACCGGAACGAACAAAGACTTTTTTCACCCTAGGTAAATTACGGAGACGACGCAGCAGGTCAATATATTCCTCATGATCATTCTCTAAGTTAGCGCACGGATTAGGAAACAGACACTGTTTATCTGAACAAGCGCCCTTGGTTAATTGTTTCTTACAGGCTGGCCTTCGAAAATTAGCTGTTGGCCCTCCCACATCATGGATATACCCTTTAAAGCGTGTATTCCAAGTCATTTGTTCAGCTTCTCGAATAATCGATTCCGCACTTCTGCTTTGTACGATTCGACCTTGGTGAAATGTCAACGCACAAAAAGAGCATGCTCCATAGCATCCTCTTGCACTGGTTAAACTAAACTCGATTTCTTCAATCGCCGGGATTCCCCCTCGTTCCTCATAGGAGGGATGATAGGTTCCCATATATGGCAAGGCATAGATAGCATCCATCTCCGCTTGGGTCAAAGGTAGGGAAGCCCTATTCTGTAACACGCTTTTTCGCCCATGGGGCTGAAGCATAGATTTCCCTACAAAAGGATCCTGTTGGTTGTATTGTACCCAAAAACCTTCAGCGTATTTTTTCTTATTTTTAGCGACTTCGTCGAAGCTTGGAAGAACTAAGGTATCTTCAGGAACAACGTCCCCACTCAAAGGAACCATTGTACCTCTAACATTCATTATCTGATCAATTGACTCCCCGTTGTTTAGACGTTCTGCAACCTCAACAATTGGCTTTTCTCCCATACCATAAACCAGTAAATCGGCTTGACTGTCTAGCAGAATGGACCGCCGAACGTCATTGCTCCAAAAATCATAATGGGCAAAGCGTCTCAGGGAAGCCTCGATCCCCCCCAAAATCACTGGTACACCCGGAAGAGCTTCCCGAACCCGATTTGAATAAACAATTGTAGCCCTATCTGGACGAAGACCTGACTCTCCTCCAGGGGAATAAACATCCTTATGTCGTTTCTTCTTAGCCGCAGTATAATGATTAACCATGGAGTCCAAATTCCCGCCAGAGATCAAACACGCTAAGCGAGGTTTTCCCATTACACGGAAATCTTGAAGGTCTTTCCAATTAGGCTGTGCCACGATTCCTACTCGGTAACCGTTCTTTTCTAAAAGACGGGCAATAATAGCTATTCCAAAACTAGGATGATCTACGTAAGCATCTCCCGTAATAACGAGAAAATCCAGTTCCTTCCAGCCAACAGCCTCCATATCTGCTCGATTCATGGGTAGAAAATTTCGTGTACGCATAGTCTCACCTTTCTATATCAACCAACCATGGGTTAAGATTGGGATTATGGAGCGATGGTTTTAGCTTCTATCGTATTTCGAATAATATTCACTTCGACACGTCGGTTTTTTGCACGCCCCTCAGGCGTTGCATTGGTGCCAATGGGTTGATACTCTCCATATCCAATGGAACGAAATCGTGCTTGGTCAAGGTTATCCGAATTTAAGAGGTATTTCATAAAGTTTAAAGATCGTCTTGAACTTAAATCCCAATTTGAATCGAATTCTCTATTATTAATGGGTATGTTATCAGTATGCCCAGCAACTTCTACTTTGTAATCAGGATACATATTTAACATGTCAGAAATAACTAACGCCAGTTTTTGAGCCTCTGGTTTTACCACGGCCATGCCTGAATCAAATAACGCATAATCCTGGATGGTAATTTTCAACATATCGCTAGTTACATTAGTTTGAAGTTGCATTGTCAGACCATTTTTATTAATAAAAGCATCTAACTCTTTCTTAATTGCTTCCATGTCCTGTCGTTCCTTATTAATCAAGTCTTTGAGGTTTTGGACCTGCTCACTCTCTTTAATATTCTTGATATCGTTAGTGGAAACGTCATCTAACGAAATACTATCAGATTCGTCAAAAACACTTATGCCTCCGTTAAATGCACTATTTAATCCTTGCATAACCTGAGAATACCGCTTTTCATCCACCTGACTGGAGGCAAATAAAATAATAAATAAGGCCAGTAACAGGGTTAACAAGTCTGCATAAGGTATAAGCCATGTTTCATCGATATGTTCCTCATGATGTTCTTTCTTATGCTTTTTCAAGCTTTCTCCTCCTCCATAGCTTTACGTTCAGTAGGAGTGAGGAAAACTGCTAACCTTTGATTAATGGATAACACCGGCTCACCTGCTTGAATCGCTAAGAGTCCTTCAGCCATCATCATTTTAATCTGTGTTTCTTTTTTGGATTTTTGTTTTAATTTATTAGCCATGGGATGCCATAAAACGTATCCTGAAAAGATACCTAACAATGTTGCCACGAAGGCTGCAGAAATCAGATGTCCTAAGGCTTCTATTTCATTGAGATTACCCAAAGCGGCAATTAAACCAACCACCGCTCCAAGTACCCCCAGGGTCGGTGCATAGGTTCCTGCTTGAGTAAAGATAAGCGCACCCTGTCGGTGTCGCTCTTCCATGGCTGAAATGTTTTCCATGAGCACTTCACGAATAAATTCTGGGTCATTCCCGTCAATGACCATACGCATTCCATTTCTGAGAAATTCGTCTTCAATCTCCTCTGCCTTACTTTCAAGTGAGAGTAGTCCCTCTCGCCGACTGGCAGTAGCCCATTCACCGATTTGGGCAATCAATTCGCTTTTCGAGACTAATGCCTGGGAAGTGAACATAATCTTAAAGAGTTTTGGTACAGCTTTTAGATCATCCATGGGAAAACCTATAAATAATGATGCTGCAGTACCCACGAAGATAATTAAGATTGCAGCAGGGTTCAGGAGAGATGTTAAACTAGCGCCTTTCAAAACCATCCCTACTCCAACGGCGATTGCGGCAAGAAACAAACCAATGTAAGTAGACTTCTCCATATCAATTATCCTTTCCACTACCAAATAATTATTACTATTCAATATTGGCTCGGTAATTTCCTTTAAAGTTGTATAATTCCCTAAAAAATGATTTTTCCGCCTAAAAATGCTTGGCAAATTTGCCAAGCATTTTTAGGCGCTTTTTAGGTTACCTCAACTATAGCGATTGACGCTAGCCAAGTTTTCTTCATACTAGACGGCAAGTATTAACTTCGTTATATACTGCAAGAAGGTTAATACGTGCGAAGACAGTGTCTTCGTCCGAAGTATAAGTGCAACTAGGGCGACCGCCTTCGCCTGCGGCTTTTACGATAAGCTTACCCGTGCGAAGACAGTGTCTGCAAGAAGAGCTAATACGTGCGAAGACAATGTCTGTAAGAAGGGTTACTACGCGCGAAGACAGTGTCTTCGTGTGGACGCTAGCCAAGTTTTCTTTACCGGAAATTGATAAACTGTAATTCTATTCCAAAATCTTCCTTGCGTAATAAGGCAATAGCTGCTTGTAGGTCATCCTTATTCTTACCGGACACTCTAATTTCTTCACCCTGAATTGAAGTTACCACTTTAATTTTGCTATCTTTTAACGCTTTAATAATTAACTTCGATTTCTCCTGGGCGATTCCTTGAACCAATTTAACCTCTTGCTTAACTGTATCACCCGCCGCTGGTTGAGACTTTCCATAGTCTAAGGCTCTTAAGGAGACTCCTCGCTTGACAAGTTTTCCTTCTAGAATGTCAACTACATTAGTCATTTTGAAATCGTCATCAGAAACTAAAATGATCTTTTCGCCCTCAAGTTTAATCGACGATTTACTATTTTTAAAATCAAAGCGTTGCGCAAGTTCTTTCTGAGCTTGTTGAATTGCGTTCATAACTTCAGGCATATCAACCTTGGAAACAATATCGAATGAAGAATCTTTAGCCAAAATAAACTCTCCTTTAAATCTTAAGTTTGAATTCGTTAAAGTTGATTCAACGTTTCTTTCGTCAAAATAATATTACGCAGAACTTGGCCTGGTTTTCCTAAACTCGGCATGGATTTACCATTCAAAGTTACTGTTAGTCCGCCTGCATTCCCAATTGAGACCAGCTCAATTTTATCTGTTCCTTTGATCTCTTTAGTAGAGCCGGCTGCAAATGTACCCTGAAAAGGTGCTTGATTATCAACTTTAATCTCAATCCAACAGGCTTGTGTGAAAACTAAATGTGCGGTTAAGCCATCTTGCGTAGAGGCTACAACATCTGGCGGGGAACTTTGGGAAGGCGTCTTGGGTACAGTTGGAGAGGGTTCCGTTGGGCCGGAATCAGGTGCACTTATCAAGGGTGGTGAAGTGAAAGCTGAGTCTGGAATATCCTCTGGTTGATACAAATTTTTGATACTAATTGCCAACACTATTGCCGCCAACGCCATACCTCCGATGATCACTGGCCTAACCCATAATGAGTGAGACCGAACAACCATCCTGTCTGGTTCTTCAATGACAGGTGTAACCTCTTGCTTGATTGATGAACTATAGAGTCCAATAATATCATCAGGGTTTAAACCCAATTGTTTTGCATAGGTTCTTAAATAACCCTTAACGTAAGTAGCTCCCGGAAGTATCCCGTATTCCTCTTCTTCAAGGGCTTGAATATAGCGCACACGAATTTTTGTGATTTCCTCAGTGTCCAACAAGCTCCACTCTTTTTCTTCACGAGCGGCCCGGAGCATTTGTCCTTCTCCTGCCATCGTTAAAACCCCCTTTCTATCCCTATTAACTCATATCGAATGCACTAAAACTCATTGCGATATCCTCTATACGAATGACGTCGTCTTCATGATGGCGAATTTCAATCATAAAATCAAAGTCAACTTCTAATCGACCGTCCCGGATAAAAATATCCGGATGTTCGATAATCTTAGGCTTTGGTACTTGCAAAGTCTTTTCTAATAAGGACCAATGTGCTTCATTTCCTCGAGTGGTACTAGTAATACCATCAATTAGAAAAACACTATTTACGGATTCGTCTGCTAGTAGTTCAGTTCGTAAAGTTTGACGAATAATAGTCGACGACAACAAAATCCATCGCTTATTGGCATAGACGCAGGCGGCAATCGCTGCTTCCGTTTTACCGACACGAGGCATGCCCCTTATTCCAATGACGTTATTTCCGCCTTCTAATAAAGTATCTCCTAAAAAGTCAACTAACACACCTAATTCTTCCCGAACAAACCGATAGGTCGGAGGATTGGTCTCTGCCATATCCAGACGTTTACCATGTCGTAGTGCGATTCGGTCTGACAGGGTTGGTTGACGAAAGGCCCTTACTTTAATGGCTTCTACTTCGCTAAGCGCTTCGTGTAATGCTTTTACTTTTCCCGTTGAATGAGTTTCTATCAAAAGCCCTCTTCTGACCTGATCGATCCCCGTAACGGTTAAAATGTTAAGGCCTAGCATTCCAATTAGTGTAGTCACTGCGCCTAGCAATCCTGGCTTATTCTGTTGAATATCGTACTCTAGGTACAGGAGGTTCTCCGCCTCGTTGGGCCACCTTCTCATCAAGATAGCACTCCAACTCCCTTAACGCCTTCGCAGGCTCTTCATAGTTTATATAAAAGGCATACTTAGAGCTTGGCTTATTGGGATAAGCATAAAGTTTATCATAGTACTCGACAAGTAATCGCTCGGTGAATTTGTCTAGACAGTTAGAATCTAGCAACCCCTGTAACTCTTGAACTTTCACATGACCCAACGTCTTTACTAACCGCCCTAGAGCAACTCTTATCTCCTGAATAGCTTCAGGAAATGCGGTGTATTCTTTTATCAGACGTTGAACTCGATTTTCCAAGGAATCATAATGAAGTATTTGGATACCTTCTTGCATTGCTGTAAAGAAGGATGCCGGCAAGGTAACCCTGCCAATTCGCTTACTTTCACACTCTACAATAATATAAGGAAATTCATTTAATGATGCAAGTTCCTCATACAATAATCCTTCAAATTTTTTTTGAGACGGCGGATTACCTAGACCCATGGCGCCAAAAACAGATCCTCGGTTATTGGCTAGTCCCTCTAAGTCAATTGCAGGATACCCTTCAGCTCGTAAATGGCCCAAGAGCTCAGTTTTTCCAACTCCTGTATTCCCCCGGAGCACCACTACCTGAAATGGCAATTTTTTTTGAAAAAACTCAACCACTTGAGTACGATACGCTTTATACCCTCCCTGTAAACGATAAATAGGAATGCCCATTAGCTCTACTACCGTTGCAAAAGATTTACTTCGCATACCGCCTCGCCAGCAAAAAAGGACAAGTGGTCCCTTTTTTGAAAATTCTTCCACCTTTTTGACCAGTTCTGGAAGCTTTGGGCTAACAATACTTAGTCCAAGTTCCCGGGCCAAATTCGGTGAAGTCTGTGTGTATGTCGTACCAACCTCAGCACGTTCTTCATTATTAAAAAGAGGAAGATTAATGGCACCTGGAATCGTCGCTTCGGAATATTCTCCCTCAGAGCGAACATCAATCAGAATCGGCTTATCTAAAGTTCTGAGTTCTTCTACATTAATCTCCTTAATCATCATTAATTCCTTCCAGTTCGATATACTCTTTATGTTATCATAAATCCTACAGAAGGAATATGCAACTAATGTACTATTTCATCCACCCATTGACCATATTTTAATTCAAACTGACCTCTTGTCATTAACACTTCTCTGGGTTTGGAGCCTTCGTATCCACCGACAACCCCTTTTGTTTCAAGAAAATCCATTAAGCGGGCCGCCCGTGTATATCCGATTCGTAAACGGCGTTGTAGAAGAGAGACAGAAGCCGTTCCGCCTTCAATGAAAAGTTGGGCTGCCTGGTAAAAGAGTTCATCTTCCATTTCTTCCTTATTAGTATTCACTATATCAAGGTTCGGTATTTCTTGGTACTCAGGTTTAGCTTGATTTTGTAGGAACGAAACCACATTTTCTACTTCTTTATCGCCCAAATAACATCCTTGGACGCGAAGGGGCTTACTAGCTCCCATGGGATAATAAAGCATGTCCCCTCGTCCTAAAAGCTTCTCAGCACCATTCATATCCAAAATAGTTCTGGAATCCGTCTGAGAAGATACTGCAAAAGCAATACGAGACGGAATGTTTGCTTTAATTAGACCTGTTATTACATCCACCGATGGGCGTTGAGTAGCAACAATTAAATGAATTCCTGCAGCACGAGCCATTTGGGCTAAACGACAAATAGCATCTTCTACATCACCCGGTGCCACCATCATCAAATCAGCCAATTCATCAATGATTACTACAACATACGGTAGCGGTGGATGCTCATCGAGCTTATCCTGGGTGCGCAGAAAATTGTAACGGACAATATCTCTCACTCCGGCAGCAGCAAACAGTTCATAACGAGTCTCCATCTCCGTCACAATCCATTTCAAAGCACCCGCTGCCTTTCTCGGGTCCGTAACAACAGGCGCAATCAAGTGGGGAATACCATTATAGTTGGCCAATTCAACCATTTTAGGATCTACTAATAAAAACTTCACTTCATCAGGACGAGCATTAAACAAGATACTGTGAATTAATGTGTTTATACATACAGATTTTCCGGAGCCCGTTGCCCCTGCAATGAGAAGATGAGGCATTTTTGTTAAATCTGCAATGACTGGAGTCCCTGTAATGTCTTTGCCCAAACACAAGGCTAATTTACTCGGATTGTCTTGATACTCAGGCGTTTCGAGGACTTCGCGAAAATGAACCATCGAGATCTCTTTGTTGGGTACCTCAATACCGACCACTGACTTCCCTGGTATAGGTGCCTCAATACGTACGTCAGCAGATGCTAAGCTTAAAGCAATATCGTCCGCCAAATTTGTAATTTTACTCACTTTAACCCCTGGAGCAGGTTGCGCCTCATAACGTGTAATAGCAGGCCCTTGAGTGACCTGAGTCACTTTGATTTTGACTCCGAAACTTCCTAAGGTTTCTTCCAGTGTTTTCACATTATCGGCTAAGTCCTTATTAAGCCTCGGATTTTTTACTTTCAGAGATTTATTTAACAACATGACTTGCGGGAGCTGAAAATTCCCATCTTGTCGGGTTTGACGCGAGACGGGTGTACTGGTCACTTTTCCTGGTGGCATAATGGTATTTTCATTCATTGGATTAGATAACTTATCAAATCCTAACTGCCCTTTTGGTGGAATGTTAGCTTCGTCTGGAATCTCATTATGATCTTCAAGGGTTTTTATAACCAGCGGCCTTTCAACGACATCCGGGTCAAGGACCCGTGCGGTCCCCTTTGTTGTAGTACCCTTTTTGGTTGGAAGCTTTGCATCTGCTTTTAAATCGGCCTGAGAAACAAGACTCTTATCCCGGGGTTCCTCTGTGTCAGAATTTTTAAGAACATCGATAAAATCCCCCATTTGGTGTTTGACCCATTGTCCTGATTCCTTTCCGACCTGCCCTACTTCTTGAACTCCTTTTATTAACGAGCGATTAGTAATCAGTAAAGCTCCCATAAGCGCAGCCATTATTAAAACAACGTAGCTTCCAGGAATGCCGATCGTTGTTTTTAAGAGGATTGCAATTCCGGCACCGATAAGCCCGCCACCATGCCCTAACATACCTTCATCCATTATTTCCGCACTTGAAAATGTATCTATTTCAGGTAACTGAAGGTGGAGTATTCCGATAAAAACAAGCCAAAGAAGGAGTACCCCCCCGGCTCTAGATCCCAACCGAGAACTTTGCTTATTCATAAATGCAAGACCCCATGCCCCAATTATAAGTGGAATACTAACTCTTCCACTCCCTGCTAGCACTGTTAAAAGGTGTTTGATTTGCCCGCCAACCACACCACTCTTATCTGAGAAAAGTGTAACAAACCCTAAGCAAGACATCCCCACAATAAAAACTCCGATCACTTCATTGCGTATCGTCTCAGATAAGGAACTTACTCTCATATTCACCTGTTTATTAACCGTGCGGCGTCTTTTAGCCTTCGCCACAGAACCATCCTCCAAACATAAAAATTTCGCCATCAGGACACTTGACCATCCATGACGTGTAGGGACAATTCATAAATTGTCCTGGTGCGATTTCTTGTACGATTCCTCTTGTTAAGTTGTCCACACTATATATAAATTCCACACCCCAAGTGTATATTCCTGTTTTGTTCCAAGAAATACGTTAAAAAGCAGCTTTCGCTGCTTTTCACTAAGGCTAATCACAATTAGCAAAGGGGTGGAGATTATTGAAATATCTCCACCCCTGCCAAAAATATCATAGGGATATTAAAATCTTCCAGTGGTTGCTAACATGTCTATCATTGGTATTGCTTTACAATTTCTAGAAGCTTAAACGCCTTATCTAATTTACCTTCAACTTTGATGTTACCTGTCATAAAGGCCATTGTAGTATTCAATTCATTCTTAAGCAATTTTGAGTAATTATTATCAGAAATTATCAAAGTAATTTCCGGTGTATGAGGATTGTCTTCAAATACTGTAATACTGCTATCTTTGATGACCATTTGTATGGGGCCGCTTTCCTTTAGATTTACCTGGAATACTAAACTTTTTGACTCCATATGGCCAGGGTCGGCATTCATTTTCTCGCAAAATGCATATATTTCATCTTTTACGCTCAACTTAGAATCCTCCATTTTCTATAAATGTGTCCTAGAATATAATTTTCTCTCTTGGAAATAACCCCCTTATCTCGGAGGTCCAATTTCCGGATCGGTGATAACGTTTACGCAAGCAGGCTTACCGGAAGCCAAAGCTCTATCAATGGCGTTTCCTACTTCGTCAGGGTCCGTCACAAATTCGCCATAGCCACCCAGATCTTCTACCATTTTCTCATAGTGTACTTGTTCTTTAAGATGTACACCTACAAATTTTGATTTTCCACTAGACTTTTTGGCTTCTCCTCTTTTAATCATGCCCCACATACCATCATTAAGGATGACAGTAGTTATATCAAGCCCGTAACGTATACAGGTATCATATTCCATTGCTCCATAGCCAAATGCCCCATCGCCAGTCACCATTATTACCTTCTTGTTCGGATGGGCAAGTTTAGCGGCAATGGCATATCCCATGCCTACTCCCAAAGGCCCATAACTTGTACCTGCAATCGAAAGCATTTGTCCGGGACCATAGGCCGGAAGAGCTAAAGTTGCCCAGGTAGCTGTATCTCCCCCATCGATTACCACTATGGTATTTTCATCAATTCTCTGTGCAATTTGATTCATAAGATGTACAGGATGAACGGGGGTATGTTTATCATCACACATTTGGACAAAAAAACCTGCGAACTGTTGTTTTACGGCATTAATATATCCAGCCCATTCCGGGTAACCGCCTTGACTAATTCCATCAGTGAGCTGTCTAAGAACTTCTCGGGCATCTCCGTTAATGCCGATGGAAATATCTAGTTGATTTGTAAGTTCGGCGGCATCAACATCTAGGCGAATAATCTTCAGATCTTTACGGAAAATTTCGCGACTTAATGTGAAGCCGGGTCTTGTGCCAATTACTATAGCCAGATCAGTTTCGGCCATGATTGCCTGGAGAATAGGATGATTATAACCAGGACATATAAAGAGTGGATGGCTATCGGAGACACAACCCCTAGCGGCATTGCGAGTTGCGAATGGTATACCTGATTTTTCGACGAATTCTTTTAGTTCATTGTGCGCCTGGGCAAACCAAACTCCGGAACCTGCAATAATCACTGGCTTTTTAGCCTGCTGAATCTGTTCCAGGGCACCTTTAATACTTGCAGGGTCTCCTTGGGGTTTACTATCTAAGCAGTAGTTTTTCTGAAATTCCACAGTTGAAAGGTTAACTTCTGTATCCATCAGATCCCTCGGAATTTCTAAGTATACAGGTCCGGGTTTGCCGCTAACGGCGTGAGCAAATGCTCTTCCTACATATTCAGGTATTCGTTCCGGTTCTGTTACTGCTCTGGAATGTTTTGTCATACTTGCTACAATTGCCATTTGGTTAAAATCCTGAAGCTCATTTCGGTCATTTTCTATAACTCTGGCCTTCCCTGCCAGATGCATTACGGGAATTCCTCCAACAAACGAGTTAGCCATACCGGTTACCATATTAGTAAACCCGGGTCCTGCTGTCCCTGTGCATACTCCGATTTTTCCGGTAGCCAGCGCCCACCCTTCAGCTGCAAAGGAAGCAGTCATTTCATGACGTACACCGATGAACTTAATTCCCAGTTCTTCACATTTCTCCATTGTTGGATAAATATGCCCGCCGGGGATTCCGAAAAGATACTTAACCCCTTCTTTTTTAAATACCTCTGACACGAGACCACCTGCTCTACACTTGTTACTCATGGTTAGGCCCTCCTTAATTTTAGTTAATAATAGTTCAAACACCTCATAGTTACATCTTTACTTCCTGCTGCCCAACTTGTTGGGCAGGTTTTTTGGTCTCAGGCAAGAACACAAAGATAAGCATAAGAGATATTAACGGCATAAGCATAGCAATACTCACAGAATGACCGATGGACATACTCATAGTTAGTCCCCCTATCATACTAGGTACAAGAATCTGACCTAACCGTCCAATAATATTGTTACTCCAAGCCGTTGCATTAGCACGTAGTTCTGTCGGGAACAATTCATTGGTAAGGGTGGAAGCCACTATCAGAAATGAATTGACAAAACCTGCAGCAATCATCCCGAAAAAAATCACTGCGTAAAAACTTTGAACATTGAACTGTACGATCGTGGCAGCTACTCCTACTGAGATAATGACTAGAGCAGCACCCTTTCTTCCAAGCTTATCTAACAACCGTCCATTCAGATTAATAATAACCATACCGGCTAGGGTCTGGGACAATATCGTTATGCTAACCATACTGGGTGTCCAGGCAAGTTCCATCACCAAACGCATAGTTAAGAAATTCAATGAACCTTTGATCCCAAAATATAAGAATAGCCATACTAAAGACATGACCAAAATATATTTTGCATGAGGCTTTTTCCATACGGCGAAGAAGTCTTCCTTGGGCTGTTTTATTCCCGCTTTTTTCTGTTTCTGAAGCTCTAGGAAAGGCTGAGTTTCCGGCAGATTCTTTCTATAGATAAAGGCGGGAATCAGAGGAAGGGCGCCTATAAGATACAAAGCTCTCCAGGTAAAACCCAGCTTAAGAACTAAAGGCAGAAGTAAAGCTATAGTCAGAGCTCCCAAAACTGCTGTCATCTGGTACAAACCACTTACTGCTCCTAGATTATCTGAGGAAAATTCCTCAGATAATATGGTATATCCGATGGACCAGCAACCAATTAGGAATACCCTTGCTAAAAACTGTACAGCGACAATCATATAAATATTTGGCATAAATACTGTCAATAGACTACAGATGGAAAACAGGTAAACACATCCTAGAAAAATCGGACGTCTCCCAACCTTATCCGCCATTCGGACAATAAAGAACGCGCACAATGCACCTATCCCGACCAAAGATAAAGCATAACCCACTACTTCGGTTGTCAGTTGAAATTCTTGTGTAATATACGGTAGAACAAAATTAAGTGCTGCGTCATCGAACCCCTCGAAGAATATTCCTAGAATCAATATCGGCCACATTTTTTTCTGCCTGTCCGTCATTTTGAATTTTTCCTTAGGAGCGGCCAAAGTCTCTTTGGTGTTCATCCCTGTCACTCCCCTTATACATCACAAGGTTTGTATTTATTCCAAAGCTTAAGTTGTTCAAGCAGAACTGTTAGCCTTTTCTGTGTCACTTCTTCTCTTTTGCCTTGATCATATTTATAAAATCCTTCACCGGTTTTGATACCTAATTTTCCCTCGCTCACTTTATCTGTAACTATTTTAGGTACGCTAGTATCGTTGCAAAGATCCGGGAAAATTATGTTATTCACAAAAGCTACAGTATCGAGTCCAACAAAATCCATAGTATTGAAAATCCCTTGCCAAGCTGACTTGAAGCCAACCGCCGCCATAGTTGTTTTATCCAAGTCCTCCGCAGATACTACGCCTTGATCCAGAAGATTAAGGGCCTCTCTGGTCATAGCCAACTGCATACGGTTTACCAAGAATCCTTTGATAAATCCATTGACAACTATGGGTGTCTTGCCGCACAGTTCCAATTCTTTTCTTAACCATTCAACAGCTTCTGTCTCGGTTGTCTCATTCCTGACAAGTTCAACCAGCGGAAGTATCTGAGGAGGATTGAAAAAGTGTGCTACAAAAAACTTACCCGTCCGGAAATTCGGGAAAATTTCCGGCAAAGGTAACGAAGATGTATTACTTACTATAATGGCATCTTTTTCACATAATTTATCTAACTGACCATAAAGCTGTTGTTTAATATCCATTCTTTCGGGTACAACCTCAATGACTAATTTAGCTGCCTTGACAGCTTGTTCCAAAGAAGTTGAAATCTCAAGTTTAGACATATACAGCTCAGCATCATTTTTAATAATATCCATCGCCTTCATAGTCTGAAGACTGTTGTAAATACTTTCTTTGCCCTCCTCCAATGCTTTCTGCACAAGATCCGTAAGTACCACTTCATGGCCGCCCATTAGCCAAATTTGAGCAATTCCGGGTCCCATAACCCCTGCTCCAATCACGGTAACCTTCATCATTCTTTTCCCCTTTCACAAGTTTTATTAAGACTCCCTCTGGAGACATCACCGAAGTCTCGATGTTCAACTTTAGCTGAACGAGTTTTACTTTTAAGTTCTTGAATTAACCAGATTAGAAATCTGATTAACTCACCAGTTCCTAACATCGAGATGTTGATATTTGGGAAGAAGACGAGTAGGCATCCTCAAAGCATCTTTTCTAAACGGCGGAGCGAGTTGTGTTCCATCACAGACAATTTCTAAAACAAATGGTTTACGCAAGTTTAAAGCTCTCTCTAGTGCCGGTCCAACGTCTTCCGGTTTAACCACTCGGATGCCTTCAGCGCCCATCGCCACAGCTACCGGCACAAAGCTTTCAGGATTAGGGATTTCCGCCCCCACGAAACGGTTGTTATAGAAATCTACTTGATTTTTCTTTTCAGCACACCAAGCGCCGTTTCTAAAGACAATTGCTACAACTGGTAGGTTATGTTCAACAGCAGTGCTTACCTCATGTAAACTCATTCCCCATGCTCCGTCCCCTACTATACAAACTACAGGTGCCTCGGGACTGGCCATCTGCGCCCCTAAAGCTGCAGGGTATGAAAATCCGGTGTTTCCAAAGGTAAGTGCCGCAATGTGCTTGCCCGTTCCTTTAAACTCCAGATAACTGTTAGACGTTGAAGCTACATTACCAATATCTGTAGCCACGATTGCATTTTCCGGCATTACCTTTTGGATTTCTAACAAGGCACGACGGGGATTGATTGGCACGCCATCAACCATGGCCAAGCCGATGAGCTCATTTCTCCATTCCTGAACACGTTCTTGGATCATATCTATACGGGCTTGATCTACTTTCGGAGTAGATATTTTTGTTTCCAGTCTCTTTAGGATCTCAACAGCCGCTTCCTTGGCATCCCCTATGATTCCTACTTCCACGGGATGAGTCCGAGCAAGATTCCTAGGGTTTATATCAACCTGGATGATTTTTGCACTTTCCGGGAAATAGTTGATATCATATTGCGGCAAAGTACCGAAGACTGATAACCTAGTTCCAAGAGCAAGAATTACATCCGCTTCCGCCAATGAGTGCATGGCTGCTTTTGATCCCATGTAACCGATCGGTCCAACCCAAAGAGGATGGTCACATGGAAAAGCATCATTGTGCATGTAAGTGCAAGCAACAGGAGCGGTGAGAAGTTCTGCGAGTTTTGCCACAATATCCGTAGACTTAGTGTCCACAACCCCGCGACCAGAGACAATTACAGGTTTTTTAGAAGAAAGCAGAATCTCAGTTGCTCTATCAAGAGATTCGCTAGACCCGCAACCACGTTTATCGACTCGATATTGATGTGGTTCTAAGATTTGATCCTCACATTCACCATAAAAATAATCACGAGGAATGTCATAAAGTACTGGCCCTCGCTCTGCATAAGCAATGCGGAAAGCGGTTCTTAAACAATCTGCTGCTCGCTTCGGATGAGGAACTTGAATGGTCGCTTTCGTAATAGCTTTGAATATTTGTACAGTATCTGCCTCCTGGAAGCCATCCCAACCTATCGTTGGCGTACCAGCAGACGGACAAATAATGACCATAGGTGTATGTGCAGAGTTAGCGGCAGCCACGGAAGTAACCATATTAGTGATTCCCGGGCCATTTTGTCCGATGATAACACCACATTTTCCGGTAACACGACAGTAGGCATCTTCCATATGTCCTGCTGATTGCTCGTGACGAACCGGTACGAATTTAATTCCGGCTGTCGGAAATAAGTCTAATAGATCCATAAACGCAGAACCAAGAATACCGGTTACATGGTCGACGCCCTCCGCTAAAAGTGTCTCACAAATTGCTTCACTGGGTGTCATTTTAACTTTTACCATTCGTTTATTTCCTCCTCTACCGCTTTAAAACTTAACCTCTTATATAGTTTCCCTTTCTATCATCATCATATATTCCAGTAATCTCTTTGACCAATCGATTCTTTATATCCAGCTAGATAAGCAATATGAATATGTTATATAATTAATAATGATCTTCTACTTGACCGAAACTGCAAGGGAGGTTTTTATCTAATGCGCTTAGAACAACTGTACTATCTTTGCGAAATTGCTAAAAACAAATCAATCTCTTACACTGCTGAGCTCGTTCATATCAGTCAACCCGCTCTAAGTAGTGCGATTCACAAACTCGAATTAGAGCTTGGAGTTAAATTACTCAATCGCTTTCGGCAAGGAGTATATCTGACAGAGGAAGGGGAAAAAGTTGTCAAGACTGCAACTGAAGTATTGGCTAAAATAGAAGAATTAGAACATGATTTGGCTTTATCCAAAGAAGCAAAACAAAACTCAGTCGAAAGCTTGACTCTTTACACAACTCAACAGTTAGGCAATACGATATTATCCAAGGTATTAACTCATTTTCATCAAGAGTACCCTCATATACGCCTAAATTTAAAAGAAACCAATTCTTTAAGGGTTATTTCAAACTTTCAAGCTGATAATTGTTCCCTTAGTTTTATTGCGATATCTGATGATATTTTAAAAAAGTATTCGAAGACACAGGGAAAAGGATATAATTTCAATTTTGAAAAGCTTCGAAATGGGAAATTATACGCTGTGGTTGGCAAAAACCATCCCTTAAATAAATTTAAGAATGCCTCTTTAGAAGAAATAGTTAAATATCCCATCATAATCATTGAGAACGGCTGTCTTCCCTATGCTGAAATGCTAAAAAAATATGGGGATCCCGATATTCTTGTTCATTCTGACATTTTTGCTTCTTCATCAGACTTTATAAATAAGGGGTTTGGAGTAGCTCTGGCATCCTCATTTTTTATTATTCCTGATACTGATTTCGTCTATATTCCAATTAGTAATAACATAAAAGTATCTCTCGGCCTTGTTTGGCCTGAAAACTATAATCTCGACCTTATTCAGCAGAAATTTGTTAATTTCTGTATCGAGGCTTTTAAAAAAAATAAGCCTACTAAAAATAAAAACTAAGTTACTGCCGGAGTTTTTAACCAACCACATAGCCTTGCCTAAAGTGGTTAGAGGGCACGTTTTATAACTTGATTGAAGAATTACACCAGTGTTGAGCAACCGCGACAAGGATTATCCTCTCACTAAAGAGACAAAAGACTATCTCTCAAAAAAGATAGTCTTTTGTCTCTTTAACTTTTGCGAGTTCTAGAAAAGTCCCACATTATCCCCCGCTTGAAGGACTAAGTAAAGCCAACTCATCTCCTTCCTTGAGTACGACAGAAAAGCGTTTTTTTCCAGTGATGTGCTGATTATTGAGAAACATAATTGCCTGTGTCAGTAACTGTTCTGAAATATTAGGACAGCTCTGTACGACCTCATTTAAAACCTCTCTTACTGTACCTTCTTTTACAAGCAGTTGCCTTATATTAGAGTCAACACTGATCAGGCCAAAAAACTTAACAGTAATCATAGACTATACCCTTCTAAACCCAGTTTTTTAAGCCTACGTTTCGTTGGCACACCCTGTTCATCCCAGCCTCTGATTTTGTAGTAATCCTGAATCATTACTTCTAGTTTCACCTTACTATCCGGGTCATCTGCCCTTTGAAGCTCACTTGTAAGTCTCTTAGGCAGGGTATCATCACTACTCTTCAGTCCTTGTCTAATGTTGATAATCCTTTCAAGATTATAACCCCGTTCGCCTGTCTTCAGGAAACTCCCGATAGTCACCTTAAGGCCTGTCACTAGTCTAAGTGACGCTGGATGTGGCAGTACACCCTTCAGGTTAAAGCTCATTAACCAAGCGTTGTTATGCAAAAAGCCCACCAACCAGCCATAATAAGGTATAACTCTGTTAATAAACCTTACCAGACTTTTATTAGGATTATTTATCAACACCTGAGGGAGTAAGGAATAGGTAGTAAATAGGCACGTTCCACCAGCTGATACTGCTTCCATCAAATCTTGAAAGAAGATGGTATAGGCCGCTTTTCCTCTGGCAATCCTTCCACTAACATTTAGTCCCAGCCCTTCGAGCACAACAAGGTAACCTCCATTTAAGTGACACCCACCTCTGTTTGACGTTGCATACCCTAATCCCATTCCCTGTGCTGCACGTGGCTCATAAGCAGCAATTTCAAGTCCTTTTACATTCATTGCGAAATCCCTGCCACCATATTTGGCAGCAATACGTTTTGTTCCTTCTGCCAATTCATTCCCAATTCCCTCGCGGGTTGCTACTTTTTTAACTAATTCCTCCAGTCGTGAGCAATCGCCAAAGGTCAAACCATTCTTCCATAAACCTTTTTCATTTAGCTCCATTGCAAAACCAACCGTACTGCCAAAGCTAATGGTATCAATTCCATACTCGTCGCAAAGATGATTGAGGTTTATGATGCTTTGCATATCATTGTTAAGCAAATTGCTGCCAAGCAAGCCTAATGTTTCTAACTCAGGTCCTTTAACCTCTTTACCATAGGCTTTAACTACCCTGCCACATTGAATTGGGCAAGTTACACAGCCTTTGTTCTTGATTAGGTGATCTTGCCTTAATGTTTCGCCATTAATCCTTTCAAAGTCATGATAACTCCCCCTAGAATAATTCTTGGTAGCAAATTGGTTGCGATAATTCATCATACTTACAAGTGATGCAGTTCCAAGCTTTGGTAACTGCTGGCCTGTAAGTATGTGTTTTTTCAAGGACTTTATCCAATTAAGGTTGTGATTTTTAAAATTTTGTTTATCGAACGTCTCAGTACTCTCTTTTCCACTAGCGATAATACCTTTAAGGTTCTTGAAACCAAACACAGCACCAACTCCGCCACGCCCCGCTGCCCGTTCCTCACTAATAACTGCAGCATACCTGACTATATTTTCTCCGCCAATACCTATAACAAACTTACCTATGTTTTTACCACCTAACAGGTCTTGTACCTCACTAGTATTTTTGCCCCACAAATGTGTCGCATTTCTGATTGAAATATCTTCAGTCGTAATCTCAACATATACCTTTTCTTTGCTTTTTCCACAAATAACAAGTCCATCGTAACCAGCACGCTTAAGATGCAATCCAAAGCTTCCACCACAATTTGAAGACACTAAAAGGCCTGTCAGAGGGGAAATTGTAGAGACGTTAAACCTTGATGAACATGGGGATGTTGAACTGGCAAGGGGAGAGGTAGTGATCACTATAATATTCTCTTCAGAAAAAGCTTCCACTTTACTCTTAAAAGAATCATAAATGATCTTTGCAGCCAGCGTTTTGCCTCCTAAGAACATTTCACGATCCTTATCCGATATGGTATAGTCCCCCACTGTCCCAGTACTCAGATTGATCTTAGCGATTTTCCCAGCATAACCAAACATAATTACCTACTCCTTAATAATATGATAAATATTATTTATATCCTTTTTGGACATTATCTTTGGCACTGGGTAAAGTGGGTTGCTTTCGGCCAAAGCACGTTCTACCATCAAAGGAATATCACTTTTAATTATCCCTTGCACTTTATTGGGAATCCCCATACTTTCGTTGAGCCTTTTAATAGCTTCATTAAACTTTATGGCCTTTTGTTCACTTGTGTCCCCTGGTAAACTTAGACCAACTACATCAGCAAGTTCTGCTAAAGATTTGTGTGCTGATTTACCATAATACTCTAAAACATAGGGCAGGATGATGGCATTAGCTAGGCCGTGAGGAACTGAGTAAAATCCCCCCAGAGTATGAGCAATCGCATGTACATAACCAACATAGGCACGTGTAAATGCAAGACCGGCCAAAAATGATGCTTCTTGCATATTCTTACGTGCTACAAGGTTTTTGCCGTTGGAATATGCCTCAAAGATGTTTTCAAAAATTAACTTTACCGCATCTCTACCGTACTGTTTTGTCTCTGTTGTGTTACTTCTACCAATATAAGCCTCGACGGCATGTGTCAAAGCATCAATCCCGGTGGTTGCAGTAATATGCGGTGGCAAATTAACAGTAAGCACCGGGTCAAGTACCGCATACTGTGGAACTAGTGAAGTGTCATTGATTGCATACTTTTCATGGGTTCTACTGTCGGTTATAACCGCAGCAATTGTGGTTTCACTCCCTGTACCGGAAGTGGTTGGAATAGCAAATAAAGGAGGGATTCTTTTCAAAACCTTAAATACCCCCTTCATCTTAGAAATACTCTTTTTGGGTCTTGCTACACGTGCACCTACACCCTTTGCACAATCAATCGGAGAGCCGCCGCCAAAAGCAACTATACCTGTACAGTTGTTTGCTTTGTACATCTGCAACGCATCCTCAATGTTATCAATGGTTGGGTTCGGAACGGTTTGGTCATACACAACAAAGTCTACACCCGCATCACTTAAACCTTCAAATAATCCCTCCATAAGTCCAAGGGCTACAATCGTTTTATCCGTTACTATCAAGACGCTATCTACATGCTTACTTTTTATTAGCTTCGGTAGCTTATTTAAGCTGTTCTCTCCCTGTATAACCTCTGGCTTACGCCAGGGCAGGATATAAGCGAATACTTTGAAAACACTTTGATAAATCCTGCAATACAATTTGTACATTATAAACGCCTTCTTTCGATTTTGAGTTGGAACTCCTATCCAATCCCAAGGCTTCCACTATTTCAAGTGGGAGGGGCTACAGTACCTGCTTCGGTGGGGGTAAAGTCCTTCTTCATCGCAAAGGGTTCCTTTTGGGATAGAGCAGCTCGGCGAAACCATCGACCAGAAGCTTTCGTCACGCGAAGTTTGATGTTTAGCATTAGGTGAACGAGTTCTCTAAGCAATCACATCAATTAATCGTGCCTTTATCTTCTCATAATCTTTCAAGATATTGACAAAAATGTTCGGACAGTCGCCTCCCTCCACCTAACGTTTGTAAATCGACCAGTCGTCCAACCGGCCGATAAGGCTTAAAAATTATTATTCAACCTTAGCAATAAAGTTGGCAATCCCGTCAATTGGAATTATATCTACACCCAGCCTCCACTGGATTGTGAAACCATCAAGTGCCGCCAGTATTATATGGGATAGTATTTCATAATCGACCGTTCCTTTTTTCAACACCTTTCTGAGCCCATTTTCTAGTGTCATTCGCCACTCCCCATATTTTTCCCTAAAGCGTTGTTTAAGAGGTTCATTACTTGTTACCGCATCGCCAACGAGATATAGATGTAGCTTACCTCTTGTTTCTGCAGTTGATATTCTCTCGAATACTACCCTTAATATTTCCTCCGGTGGAGTGTTATGCTCTATATTATCTATCCAAGCCAATAGTTCTTCAGTCATTTGTTTAAGATGAATATCTGCAATGTCATAGATAATATCATTCTTATTCGAATAATAGTAATATAATGTTCCTTTGCTTATTCCAACTTCTTTTGAGATATCTGCCAAACTAGTATTTTTGACACCCTTCTGTGCAATCAATTTACTAGCTGCATCAAGTATACTTTGTCGTGTATTAATTTGTTGGATGTCTTCTTCATTAATCACTTTTCCACCCCACATCAGTCGGTCGGCTGACCTAATAACTTAATGTTAATTTAATTCCATTTCATTGTCAATGTATTTGCATTTCTTTTGATAGATTCATCTCCTTTTCTGATAAATTCCATTCATATTCCCGTTTTGTTCCGAAAAATACGTTAAAAAAGCAGCTTTCGCTGCTTTTCACGTACTAATCAGAGAGTATAATTTTTAAAGCTTCACTCCTCAGATCTCGAAGGAATCAAGCTATTGAGTTCTTTAAAGGCTTCCCTGACTCCCCCAACAGCTTGTATTAACCCAGCTTCCACCGCTTCATTTCCAATTAGGATAGTTCCTATATCTTGAGCCAATTCTCCAGTAGTAAACATAAACTGTTCCAACTTTTCCGGAGTAATTTTTGAATGAGAATAAATGAATTGATTAATTCTCTCTTGCATTTTACGTAAATAATCAAACTGTTGATGACCATTGATCACTAATCCAGTATATCGAATCGGGTGAACGGTCATGGTCCCGGTCGGCGCAATGAAGCTTTTTGTACAACTAACGGCAATAGGAATTCCAATACTATGGCCGCCGCCAAGAACCAAGGATACAGAAGGCTTGCTCAAACTACTGAGCATTTCAGCAATCGCTAATCCTGCTTCTACATCCCCACCCGCAGTATTTAAAATAACAAGAATTCCTTCAGTATTGGGGTTTTGCTCAACCGCTAACAGTTGTGGGATGATATGCTCATATTTGGTCGTCTTGGATTGGGCCGGCAGGATTTGATGTCCCTCGATTTGTCCTATAATCGGTAAACAATAGATTCGTTCTGTGGCACTTGGAATTTGAATTTGTCCTAATTCTTTTAAGTTGGATAATGCAATATTCTTATCATCTTCAGGTGAAGCCGTTTCATTAGAAAGCACCCGTGAAACCCCCTTCTCTAAGTCAAGAAACCTTCCTCGCTGTCCACTACCTAATCTAAATCAAGGTCATTGGATAATATGAGTGGTTCTCTTCTATTATGGAGGATTATTGCCAAAATCATACGTTGCTATTATTCAGCAAGCAATCAAAATCTGTCAATATCCACGACGATAACATAAAACAATTACAGCTTTTAAACTTAATGGCTTAGTAGATTTTGATAAACCTTCAAGCCTTCGATTACCTCATCCAATGGTAGGTTTCCATTCTCTAACTCTACGGGAGGCTTCATTTTTAGCCTATGATAAAAGGTGAAGCCTTCATTGACTATGTCATCCTTATTTGTCTTTATCATTTCGAAGAGCACATCTTTTGCCTTATCGTATTGACCATTTATTTCAAAGAACCGAAAAATCAATAGATTACTTTCCATCGGAAGCTTATATTGTTTTATTACACTGATGATTTCATTAATGATTTGGGATTTATTTTAGAAATTTACGCTTTGACTTAAAGATACTTCAATAAAGATATTGAGACTTTTAAGATATAAGGCGAACCTTCGGTCTGGATCACTCTTAGAGACATCCGCTTTCAGCTTCAACATTTCGGCAAGAACAAAACACTTTTCTATATTAATTTCTTTACCACCACTAAATACTAATCACATCTTTATAAGAAAGCCTGAGTATTGTTTCTTCACTCATACCTATTAAATCATAAAGTGATTCATTAAGCATTTGATGACATTCTCCAATTTTAGTCTTAGATTTTGAGCCAAGAAGAGCTGCTACGGCTATGATAATTGCTCAATCATTTTCATAATATAATCTTTTTGATACATAAAAACCTGATTTCCCACTCGCTTAATGACATCAATGTCACTCTCTTAAGAGATTTCGCTATCGAGGCGCGGTTTTCTCTCTATACGTTCAATTTCTTCTTTAATGACTAAGGGTAAATATGTTTTCTTTGCATTATTATAGTCATATATGACGATAACTTCTTCCCCAGTAGCCGATAGCCCATTTTTTACGCTAACGATTGAGTACTCCAAGACAAAGCTTGATTTACCTGTTGACTTAACTTTCGCACCTACAGTTATATGATCTGGATACACCAATGGCTTAAGATATTTACAAATCGTTTGAGCTACTATTACACCTATGCCCGTCTTTGTCATCAGGACATTGAGTCCAATTCTTTGAAGATATTGGATCCGAGCACATTCGAAGTATCTTACAAAATAAGTGTTTTTCACATGACCAGCGTCACCCATCTCACTTTCAGCAATTGATCTACTCACTTGGACTGGATAATCTGTTAAATACATTATTTGAATTCTCCTTTTAAAACATTAACCTTTTCAGCTTTGGCTATTAAGACATCTCCCTTTTCAGTATTGTAACTTAACTACTTGCTACAAAAAGGCGGCGAATTTTATATATTTCTTCAGAACACAACCAATTCCTCCTTTCGGTAGGGTCTTAAAGTGGAAAAGCACCTGCTGCAGCAGATGCTTATGATAAGGAATCAAAATTGACTTTCTTCCTCCGACATTCCAATAATTTCACAGATTACTTGAAGTTCCATTCCTCTGCCCTCTAATCATAATGGGGTGGGGAGGGAATCATACATTATCGAATCTAAGCAATTAGAGTTTATTACAAATATTAAACATGATATCGAGCCCTATTACTGGAATTTCTGACTCTGACGAACTTTATTTTGATACTTTGACTGCTAAACTTCTCTTCATATTCAGTTATGCTATTTCCCTGGAAATCACTCTGATGTAAATCATAAGTCCTATATAGTTCCTTGAAACCTGCCTCTTTGAAATACTCTAGGCTATCTGTAAAAAGTAGATCATCATCCGTTTTAAACCATATTTCCGCGTCTTCCTTTAAAAAGGTTTGATAGAGTCTAAGAAAATTCGGATGGGTCAACCTTCTTTTATGATGTTTTTTCTTGGGCCATGGTGTACAAAAGTTAATGTATATTTTCTCAATCTCATCTTGTTCAAAGAGGTCTCCGATGTTCTTTATGTTTATTGGAATAACTCTGATATTATTCAGCTGGTTTTCATTGGCTCTTCTTAAGACATGAACTAACAGTTCATCGTAGACATCAAGAGCAATATAGTTGATATTGGTATTCGTAAAAGCTAGTTGGTTGATAAAACGTCCTCGTCCACATCCCAATTCCAGGTGGATTGGATCACTATTGCCGAATAGCTCTTTCCATTGTCCTTTGTGATCTAAAGATGAAAAAATTACCTTGGGTTCCTTTTCCAATTCTAGCTTAGCCCATCCTTTTTTTCGAAGACGCATTTGAACTTTCTCCTTTTGATTTGATTTTAAATCATCAACTTTAATTCGCTATGCGTCTGTCTTTCCCTTCTTAACTTAGTACATTTGACATACTTAAGAAAGCTAAGAGAATCCAGGGAGTTACGATTCCCATCACGACGAGTCCAACTAGCCATAGATAAGAGAACGCAAACATAACCCCAAGGAAGTAA
Source organism: Desulfosporosinus sp. (assembly GCA_003513495.1). GTDB lineage: Bacteria > Bacillota > Desulfitobacteriia > Desulfitobacteriales > Desulfitobacteriaceae > Desulfosporosinus. The sequence goes on along the minus strand of DOPM01000046.1, from coordinate 764 downwards.
ATTGCGTTTTTGGGTCCTAGTACTATTGGAAGAGTTTTGCGACCATTTGCTTTATCTCCATCATGATCACGGAGATTGTTCCCCAGATTAATCAAGCCGACTAAAATACCACTGGGTATAGCAACGAGAACAGCTATATTCGAGACGTAGCCGGTCTAAATAAAGAAAGCAATTAGAATGATTAAAAAACCCATAATAAACCCGAAAGCAGTTTTCCAAATGGAGTCGATGAAATAGGCAGTGGACCACCTGTATAGAGGTAGCCAATGGACATACACACTAAACCCACTGCAGCAAGCCACCATGACGAAGTAGCACAGATATAGATTCCCAATAAAAGTGAGATTCCGTACATACTAAGTGCAAGTGTCGTAATTAGTTTGGGTGTCATGCCATGACGTACAATCCCACCACCAATTCCGATGGATTCTTCTGTATCCAAGCCTCGTTTAAAATCATAGACGAGCTTTTCACCACACTGCGACATATAAAGTACTCTCCAGCAGTGTGGACCCGAACAGGTGGAACCCCGTGCCTAAGATACCTCAATTTTACAGTATGATTAGACGCAGAAAAACTACCTCATTAAAGGTAGTTTTTCGCTTGTTACCTGGCNNGAACGAAAGGCACGATAGTCTCCGGTGGAGAGTATCGCCGAGCCACTTACCCCAAAGGAACACTTCGTGGCGAAGGAACGAGCCTTTCGCCACACTGCGACTCGTAACGCATTCTCCTGCAGTGTGGATTCTTAACTTCCGTGTTCG
>DOPM01000039.1 GCA_003513495.1 Desulfosporosinus sp. | reverse complement strand
GCCCCGTTTGGGCCGGAATCATATCTTAGCATTTTTAACTTGCGTTGTCAATACTAAATTTTCCTTTATTCTCTAGGCGTTTTAGCCGGAATTGTATCTTAACATCTTATACATTCATTGTCAATAACAAATTTGGTTTGTTAGTGCCAATGTCTCAAAAATGCTAAGCAACCCTTCCCAGAATTGTTTGTCTGCGCCTCTTTGTGGCGCTCAGTTATAATACTCCTTTTAGTTTGCTCAGTCAATGTTATTTTTATCCATATAGATTAAGGATAAGATCATAAGTGGATCTTATCCTTAATTAGCTCCCCCTTCGCCCGGAATGATCCGATGCACAGGGTCACATTTAGATTGCACTTTGTGTAAAGAAATATAAGGCTACAATAATTCCTAATATAATTCTATACCAACCAAAAACTTTGAAATCGTTGGTTTTAATATATCCAACTAAAAATTTGATTGCTAATAACGAAACTACAAATGCAACGATCATACCGATAACTAAAATGATTAGTTCCGAACTTGTGAAAACAAAACCAAATTTCAGGATTTTTAGGAGGCTTGCCCCAAACATAACCGGAATTGCTAAAAAAAACGTAAATTCTGCAGCAACCATTCTAGATGTGCCTATTAAAATAGCACCGAGGATAGTTGCTCCGGAGCGAGATGTCCCAGGAATTAAGGATAAAACTTGAAATAAGCCTATGATCATTGCTGTTTTATAAGTAATTTGAGACAAATTGTTGATTCTGGGCCTTAAATTTTTATTTCTGTTTTCGATAATGATAAACAATATACCATATATAATTAACGTTACTGCCACAGTCTGATAATTATAAAACTGTGCATCAATTTGATCATCAAACGAAAGTCCAATAATTGCCGCTGGTACACAGGCTGTGAAGATTTTAAACCATAATGAAATTGTATCATTATTTATTGCCAACTTCCTTTTGGAAGAGAGGGGGATTAATTTTTCCCAATACAAAAGGACAACCGCAAGGATTGCACCAAGTTGAATAACGACAAAAAACATTTCTTTAAACGCTTCACTCATATTGAGCTTTATAAACTCATCCACTAAAATCATATGTCCTGTACTACTAATTGGCAGCCACTCAGTAATACCTTCAACAATGCCAAGAATAATTGCCTTTACTATTTCGATCAATAACATTCTCTCTATTCTCTCCTTAATAACCCTCTACTCTAAAGTAAACATTTTACGCTTCTAGATCTCATTGATATTGAATTTCCAGAGCTTTAAACAACTAGTCTTTATCAACCCCTTTATATTGCCAATCCATTATAGGTCCTTCTAAAGATTTCTTCTATGTGTATTCTAGCTTAATACTATTAATATTCTCTAAACAGTTTATTAATAAAAAGTTTAACTATTCCAATCGGAGAAGCCATAGTTCCTAACTATACTACTTCATATCAGATTTATAATGCAACCTAATAATCTAGATAAATTGAAATCCTCAAATATGCTTATTCAAACCCCTGTACCCTGCTGCATCATAAACATTTTCTGATAAAGCCCTTCGTTAACCAAAAGCTCAGTATGAGTGCCCCGTTCTACGATCATTCCATTATGAAGGACTAAAATTAGGTCCGCATCTTGAATGGTTGAAAGTCGATGAGCAATCGCAATCGTCGTGCGGCCTTTGCGCATTTTTTCTAACGCTGTTTGAATTGCCTCTTCAGTTTCCGTATCGACACTGGCTGTTGCTTCATCCAATACGAGAATTTTTGGTTTACCTGCCATTGTCCGAGCAAAACATAGGAGTTGACGCTGACCACTCGACAAAGTGCCCCCCCTCTCTCCGAGCGGTTCTGCGAGGCCTTGGGGAAGTTTTCGCAGAAATTCATTCGCTTGAACAAATGAAGCCGCATCCTCCACATCCTTCTTAGAAACATTTGATCTAGAAAGTGCAATATTTTTAGTAATATCACCTGCAAATAAAAATGGATCTTGGGCCACTAGTCCAACTCTCCCTCGTAACTCATCCTCGGAAAACTCAGACAAAGGTGTCCCATCAATAAGGATTTCTCCGCTTGTAACCGGATAGAAACGCATGAGGAGATTCGCGACAGTGCTTTTTCCACTTCCAGTATGCCCTACTAAAGCCACGGTCTGTCCTGGGTAAGCTATAAAACTAACCTTTTTTAAGACATCCGATCCGCCATCCGATGAACCATCATATGAAAAGCTAACCTCTTTAAATTCAATCTGCCCTTTGACAATCGAAGGAGCCAAAGCAGCACTGACAGGCATTGGCACAGTGCGGTCGTCATCCAAAATCTCAAAAACCCGTTCAGCTGCAACTAGTGATTGCTGAATTTGGGATAACCTCTGCATCATCATATTAACGGGTTCGAAGAAGCGATCTAGATAGTTAATAAAGGCATAGAGTACTCCAATCTGAATCGGTCCATTCAACGACTGAAACCCAAAAAAGTCTAAAACAAGAACTAAGGCAAAGGTGTAAATCAAGTCAACTGCCGGTCGAACAAACAAACTTTCTAAGCGAATGTTACTAATGGCCGCTCGATAATAGGCCATATTAATAACATTGAATTCTTTACGGAAGCGCTCTTCTTGGCGCATGGCTTGCACAATATTCATCCCTTGGATGGATTCATTCAGTTTAGCATTGAGAAAGCTCAGCTCTTTGCGCATGGTCCGATAAACCTTTGTGCTTAACCTTCGGTAGGTATACATCAAGCCAAGAAGGATTGGAAGCAAGACTAGGCAAAACGTAGCCAGTCGAACATCCAAACTGAACATAGCTATAAAAATGCCGATAAGAAAAACAACATTCTGCACTATAGTAGCTAAAACACCCACAAATAGCTCTTTTATCGCTTCCGTATCATTCGTAATTCGGGAAACCAAAGCTCCAGCCGGGGTTTTATCGAAAACTACCAGTGCGAGGCGTTGCACATGGCTAAAGACATCGACTCGTAATTGTTGAATCACCTTCAGTGCAATCTGATTAAAGCTGACGAGCTGATAATAGTTTAGTCCCACAGAAAGAAGATGAAGTCCTAGATACCCGCTCCCTAATAGTAACAAATCCGTAAAATCGAACGAACGTGGCATTAAATGACGATCGAGAAAAATTTTGACCAAGATTGGCCCGACGACATCGGCAAAGGTGGCTAAAAATAAAACCACTAAGGCTACACTTAACGCTTTGGAGTGCGGTCTAAGATAGATAAGTAAACGACGGATCACCATATCAAGCTCCCCCTTCCTCAATCAGTGACTCTAGCTGCTGACTTCGGTAAGTAGAAGCATACCATCCCTCGATAGCCATGAGTTCGGCATGAGAACCGCGTTCGGTAATTTGTCCATCTTGAAGCACAACGATTAAATCCGCGTGTTCAATAGCACTCAAACGATGTGAGGAAATCAACGTTGTCTTTTGGGCTCTTTTTTCTTTTAAGGCCTTTAAAATGGCCTTTTCTGTTTTAGCATCAACTGCTGATAAAGAATCATCCAAAATAAGAATTTCCGGTTGGAGTAAGAGAGCCCGCGCAATCGATATTCGCTGTTTTTGTCCTCCTGAAAGGGTTACACCCCGATCCCCGACCAGGGTGCCATATTTGTCGGGAAATTGCAGGATATCCTCGTGAATAGCTGCTATATTTGCCACCGCTTGGATTTCTTCCAATGTTGCTTCTGGTTTGCCAAAGGCAATGTTCTCCGCTATTGTCGTTGAAAATAGAAAATGATCCTGAGGAACATAACCTATCGCCTTCCGCAAAGCTCCGAGCCTTAGGTTATAAATTGAGATTCCACCGATTCTAATGTCCCCCTCAGAAAGGTCAAATTCTCGCAGTAGAAGACGGAAGAACGTGGTCTTTCCGCTTCCCGTTTTTCCGACGATTCCCAAGGTCTGCCCCTGAATGACCTCCACATACATCGTTTTAAAAATGAGCCTTTGAGTCCCTGGATAAGCAAATGAGGCCTTCTCGTAGGCCACTTGTCCACTGGGGACCCTGTCCATTGCTCCCTCTTGTTCACGGATTTCCTGTTTTACCTTAAGTAACGCGCTTACCCGATCATAGGAGGCACGCCCGCGTTCAAGAATGTTAAAGAGCCAGCCGAAGGCCAGCATCGGCCAAATGAATTGTCCCAGATAAATCGTAAACTGGGTCAGTTGTCCAAAACTCAACCGCCCATCCACAACGTCTTTTGCACCAAAGGCAATAGCCAGGAAAAATGAAATTCCGATAATCAATTGGATAGTGGGATCAAAGAGCGCATCGACCTTTGCTACAGCAATATTTTTCTCTACAACGTCAGCAGATAAGGTTCGAAAAGCTTCTTTTTCTGTTTCTTCTCTCCCGAATGCTTTAACCACTCTGACTCCAGAAATGTTTTCCAGAACCTTATCATTAAGCTCTGAAAAAGCTGCCTGAGCCTTATGGAACCTCTTATGCAACATGGTTCCATATGAGCTGGTCGCCCAAGCCATAAATGGCATTGGCAGCAACGTAATGAGTGTAAGTTTCCAACTGATAAAAAAGGACATAGAGAAAACGACCAAGCTCCCTGTCGTAACGGAATCGACGAACGTCAAAACCCCCATCCCGGCCGTCATTTCTATCGCTTGAATGTCGTTAGTGGCATGGGCCATTAAATCCCCAGTTCGGTGCTTCTGATAAAACTGCGGCGACAAGCGTGTAAAATGATCGAAGAGTTGCTTCCTGAGCAACCGCCCGAGCCGACTCGATGCCCCGAAAATTAACAAACGCCAAATATACCGTAAACCGTAAGCCGTTAACCCAGCACCTATAAGGAGCAATGACCACTTGATTAAAACCCCTTGGTTCAGATTTTCTTGACTAACACCGTCTACAATTACACGAACTACATAGGGAGGAAACAGATTGATTAGAGCTACCCCGATTAAAAAAAATATACCCATACCGTAGCTCTTCTTTTCTTGCTTAAAGAACCACATTAACTCTTTAAAAAGAAGCATATACTTTTCCCTCGAATCTGGCTAATACAAAAAACCCTTATCGGTCTTTATCCTCTTGATCCTATGATTTAACTGTAAATGATCTTTCAAAAGGTCAACTGACTTATCTTATACTCTCGCTTCGAATCAATCTTTTTTATGTTAATCCAAACGTATTGTTGTCTCTTAACCAAAGTGTAATTCTTTGCGGCTTGCACCGTTCCTTATTATACACCTAATCTACACAAATTTCCGCTTAACTAATGTTACCACAAACCAATAACTTTCCAGTAGGCTAAACCGATTGTGAGATAGACGATAGTTGCAAGGGTAGTCACGGTAAAACCGATTTTCCACCAAGCTATTTTTTCCACATAACCCGTTCCCATTAGCAAAGGCCCTAATCCATTCCCATAATGAGTAAGAGTTGAAGAAATCACCATCAGAAAGGCGACTAGAAACGTCGCTGGATACTTTGGTGCCCCAGTGACTGCTACAAAGCTAAAGATCACCGGGGCAAAGGTAGCGACGTAACCAAGGAGTGACGGAAAAACATAATGTGGAATAATTGCCAACAGGGCAATGATTACGAATGTCGTAAACGTTCCAATCCCTTGTGGCAGAACATCTTTCATTACAACAGTCAACCATCTAAAGAACCCCAGCTTGTCAAGTGCCGACGATAAACCAATTATTCCTCCGAACCAGATTAGAATTCCCCAGGTCTCCTTCGAATCAGCTATATCCTTCCATTGGATTACATCAGTTAGAAGCATGATGGTGACACCAAGGAACGCAACAAGCGTCGTATCAATTTGCGTTATGCTACTGGTTGCCCATAGAATCAAACATAATAAAAAGGTTACCCCGCCGACAATTTCTTTTTTCGTGGTTGATCCTAAAGTTTTAAGCTTCTCACTAGCCATTTCCCGCACCTCATTAACCAACGTTAATTCTGGCGGATACATTTTGTAAACTATATAAGGAATTAGGATTAACAGTAGAAAACCAGGGACGGCCGCAACGATCCATAGGCCCCAGCTTACTTTGACTCCTAAAATCTGCGCAGCGAATTTTATGGATAAAAGGTTCGGACCCATTCCCGTCAGGAACAAACTTCCGGCAACCATATCCATCATATATAAGAGGACTGTGAGATAGGCACCCAAACGACGAGGATTCTCGTGTGGCTTGGAACCGACAACCTCAAATATTCCTTGAGCAAGGGGATATACGAGACCCCCTACACGTGCTGGAGCGCCCGGAATTGTCGTTGCAAGCATGAGATCGGTAACCCCAAGAACATAACCTAGCCCAAGACTGCTTTTCCCAAATGCATTGATAAGAATCAAACCAATACGTTTAGCCAAACCACTTTTTCTGAAGCCTAGACTCATCATGATAGCAACCACTATCAGCCAAACAGTAGTATCTGTATAACCTACTAGAACATCTTTAATAGGGACGACCAATAAACCGGCTGCGGACACACCGACAAAAATAGCACTCGCCTCCGGAAGTCCTTGAAGCATGAGCATAAGAATTGTACCAGCAAAGATCCCAAATAATTTCCATGCCTCTACCTCTAGACCTTTTGGGGCTTGAACCACAAAAAATAGTGCGGCAAACAAAATTGGGATGAAAATTTTAAGAGTTCTCCCACTCAATAGGCCTTGAGTTATTGGAATCTTGATGGTCTGACTCATCTACATCACTTACCCTTTTCATGCATTTTTGGGTGAAACGGGGGGACAGGTCAAGTGTTTCACTATTCGAAAACTCGATATGTGCCTGTTCCGAAGAAAGACAAAGAGACGTCCCTTCATTATTTACACTTATGTAGAAAAACGTTCTAACATAAACTAAAAACTTGTCCGAATTTCTTGCCTCGAAGGACCTTGGATTCAACGATTCTAAACAATCTAAATTAATGTGTAGCCCAGCATCTATAACGTTCAGTTTAACAAACTTCATTAAAGCATGAGCCCTTTTTACATTTTATATTTATAAAGCTTACTGGAGGTTTGGTTTTTTCACTTTTATTTGTCTCATCAATTTCTGAAAACTCTACCAATCCATATTTTCCAAACTCTTGTTTTACCGAATCAGCATCATAAAAGAATATTTTTACACCTTTCATTGTCTCAAATCGGTTTTTACTCAGTTGTTTACCTTTTCCAAACATCGGAGCTTTTTTTGAAACAGATGCAAAAATCATATATCCATTTGGTTTTAACTGACTATAACAATCTTTAATGAATTTCTTTCTCTCATGATTATTCAATAAGTGAATTAGTGCATAGCTAAATATCGCGTCATAAAGTTTGTTATCAAAAGGCATATCATTTACTGAACCAAGATAGATTTTAATGTCAATTCCGTTTTGCCTTGCTAGAGCAATCGCTGTTTTTGAAATCTCAATACCTGTTACATTTATTCCGTTATCAAGAAAAATCTTTGCATTTCTGCCGTATCCAATACCAGGTATCAATATGTCCTTAACATTCTTTTCAAGGAAAAAGTCCTTTGTCAAGATAGCGGAGTCTGAAGGCTCAAATCCCCACATGGTTTGTTTTTCCAAAAAACTTGATTCCCAGAATTCTGTCATGTCTCCATCTCCTATCTTTCAAGATCCTGCTTACGTAAGCGGGATAAAAGCATCTGTCTTTTTGCTCCTTCTTTTGAAAACTTCGTTCTAACGAACGTTCCAATGATACGATAAATTAACGGGAGTTTAGTTTCATAATAGTATGATGCCTCTAACCACCCTTTATCCTTGAAATAGTTATAATCACGATCCTTGGGTCCATAAGGTTTAAAGGCACAGACCAAGTTAAAAATAATAAATTTCTTAATATTTGGTTTGGGGGATGGATTACCAGTCAGTGTTTTTTGAAACCGATGCACTCCTTCTGTAATTTTTCGCTGTATTTTAGTTTCTTCAGCTGGGAGCCTTACCCCTGGGGGAGTTGTGACAAGTACTCCCTTGGTTACATTAAAACCCCAAAAACTACCGAGTGTCTCTAAATATTTCATAATTTCCTCTCCGCCATAAACTCCTTGGGTAATAATAGGGATAAAAGCCTTATGGAAGAAGCAAGGACGGTGAAATACATAGGCCATTCTATCAAGGAAATTTTTCATTAGGGCTGTGACTTGAAGTGAATAATTAGGGCTTGCGAAAATTACACCATCTGCATTCATCAATAGATCAAAAATCTTAACTCGGTCATCATCCCGTTGGGGACAAAATTCTTCACCCTTTTCTAAGCAAATGAAACATCCCAGGCACGGCTTAATACACACATCCTTTAAGAATATGTAATTAAACGTCACTTCACATTGGGCTACAAGCTTTTCCTCGAACCTTTGAACTACTTTTAGAGTTTCTAATTTCCTAGGGCTCCCCATTACCACAACAATTTTCATTTAATCAACTCCTAATAGCTGTAGCTGGATTTGTCCCAGCGCGAAGTAACTTACGCCCATGATAAACGTCACCAGATGCATAGCAGTAGATTCATAGGGCCTGTTTATACTGTTATTCTCTTGCGGATTGATTATTTCAACTTGTAAAATATTCTTTAACTAACACTAGAAAACCTATAATTGTTAGCACTAATCCAATGCTAAATGGAATACCAAGAAACAAACTCTGTACCACTTCATTACCATACTGCTTTGCACCAAAAATAACGAACCAAAGCTTTGAGCCTGACCATGAAGTAACGTTTGGAGCGTAAATCGAAGCAGCGATGATGATAAAGAGGATAGTTAGCACCCCTGATAACATTAGTATTCCACCAATAATTGTTCTCTTCAAAGCCTTTTACACTCCTTCACCATAACTTACTATTAATTCTTAACTTATCCATTTCCACAAACTTTCCTCCACTAAGAATAAACTCCTAATACTTTCCACATCTTTCCCTAAACTTCCTCCTAAGATTGAAGGATCAATACGCTAAAAACAAAAAGGTCAGATCGCCAAAAACTATCTAACCTTACATAACCTTTGAACAGCCAATTGTTTTATTTTGAGGGGGTGCATCTTGTAACTAAAACGGTCCGAAAAACTAAAAAGCACCGTCCTAAACGATGCTCAACTTACCTAATAGGCCGAAGGCCCAGTAGCACTAGACTTGTATGTTAATTAATTCTGATCAAGGCGCTCAGTATTGTAGTGCCACCTATATAGAAGAACTTGAGAAAAACGGAATAATTCGTAGTATGAGCCGGAGAGGTAACTGTTTTGATAATGCATGTGCAGAGACCATATGCTGCATCATACCTTTTTCAGAACCTTCACCAATTCAGTTAAGGTTATTGGATTGAAACCATCGGATATGCCAATTGAGAAGTCTCCTAACGATAAGGAAATTCCACTTGTCGATCCTGTTGCTTCCGTGCTGTTGGTAGTTTCAGGAAGCAAAATCACTTCAGCGAAGGTATTCCCTTCGGTCGCTTGCCGATCCATAAGGTTGAACTTTCTAACCCAGTATTTATAAGCGGTAGTCTTCAATCCGTTTTGAACGCACCATTCTCTTATACTCATTCCACTCTAACGACATTCTTCAATGCGTTCTCGCCATCGCTGTTCCAGTTCTAAATCTCGTAAGCGGTGGAACCCCGTGCCCAATAACCTTAATTTTACATATGACTAACACAGAAAGGACTAACTCATTAAGAGATAGTCCTTTCGCTTGTTACCTGGCGATGACCTACTTTCCCAGGAG
>DOPM01000053.1:15923-16063 GCA_003513495.1 Desulfosporosinus sp. | reverse complement strand
GGTTTGTCCATCAAAAATTTCCACCTACCTACTGTAACTCACTGTTTATCAAAGTCAGCAAGAAGACCCCGACTTCAAAACTCCGCAGTGTTTAAGTGGGGGATGAATTGCCTACCCCAACATAATTTTGTCGAGGCTCT
>DOPM01000053.1:6397-15829 GCA_003513495.1 Desulfosporosinus sp. | reverse complement strand
TGGAATGACATCTTGGATATTCACTGGTGGCTTTGGAGTTCGTATCGAATCTGGAGTTCCGAGAGCCAAATGAAGAAGCTCTTTAATGCGAAAACGCATAAACTTCATTCCCAGACGATCCAAGCGACGATTGAACTCCATCAAGAAACGTGCGATCGGACCCGGGAGCAACGAGCTCAAGGAAACCTTGATTGGAAATACCCTTGGCGATATAAACAGTTTTTCTCGGTTAACTATAAGAAAATTGCTCTCCGTCACCTAGAAAAAACCGATTCGATTGTCTTTTCGAATGGCCGAAATGAAGAGCCTTTGGTGATTAAACGACCGAAACATATTTCCTTTAAATCCATCCACTCAGCCGAAATCGTTTGGACATACAATCAGTATTGGCTTCACCTAGCCATCGAGAAACCGAAGTTAATCACCGTTACAGACTCCGGCATCGCCGGGGCTGATCCAGGGGAGATCCATGCGTTAACTCTAACGGATGGCAAAGAACATCTTATTCTCACCGCGCGAGAACTGCGATCGTTGTATCGCTCGAGAAATAAAGTCGTAGCTCAGCTTTCGAAAAAACTATCCAAAAAGCGTAAAGGGTCTAAGGCCTACTGGAAACTGGTTCGTAGGAAACGAAATTTCTTAGGCTCGGATGTTCAGGAAGGTTGACTATGCCCTGCATTGTCTCTCAAAAATGGCCCTTGATTGGTGTGTCGAACGTGGTATTAAGAAACTCTACATAGGGAATCCTGACGGGGTTCAGCAAAGCTCGCGTAACAAGCGTTCACGTAAGGTGAATCAAAAACTTTCGAATTGGCCGTTCGGTGAACTTCGAAGAAAGCTCGAGTATAAAGCGAAACGACATGGGGTTATCCTTGAGAGAATCAATGAGGCCTATACTACGGGAACCTGCCCTGTCTGTGGAACGTTCACGAAACAATCTTCAAGAAACTATGGTTGCCCAGCGTGCAAAGCAACCGGTCATCGAGATGTTGTCGGAGCGTCCAATATTCGAGATAAAGGCATGAAGGGAGAGATCACCGCAGGCCGAGAAATGCCCAAGTATCAAGAAACAAAGTATCGTCGAGTCGAAGTGTGTCCGCATGTTCGACAGTGGCGTAGCGCCCATGACCGGGCCGCGTGATGGCGTTAAACCCATCACGTGATGAACTGGAGTGAACGTAAGACCTAGAGGCTCCGGCTGAAGGGCGGTTCTCAATGAAGGTTTAGAATCCCCCTCCTCTTAGCCCGTGGCGTAGGTGGGGGAGTGTTCAATAATGAAAATGAGTTTGGTGTCCAATAATCTCGAACGTAAAATGCTGCTCGAGATGTTTTCAACCTGTCAATATTTAAACCCGAATTGGGAAAGCTAATCTCTGTATTATTTAATAAAGGAGGCCTTTACAATGTTATGTGCAGAAGTTTCGATCTACCCTCAGAAAACGAATAACGCTAGTCAGGTTATTACTAGTGCTGTTCAAACCTTATCGAAAGAAAACGTTGAGTTCAAAGTTGGATCTCTCAGTACCCATATCGACGGAAATGACGAACAAGTGTGGGCAGGAATCAAGAAAGTTTTTAACGAAGCCCAAAACGCCGGTGAAGTAAGCATGGTCGTCACGATTTCTAATTCCGCCCACTAAAGCCTCAAAAGAATCGAACTTCCCGAGAGAGTCATGCAGATATTAACAAGCCAAACTCAGTCTATTTAACGAAGGGGTTAGCAATGAATGCTAACCCCTTCGTTAAATTTTATTGCTTCTGATATTATACTTCTTAAGTATCTTCACTACCGTTGACTGATCGATCTCTAGAGCCTCAGCTGCCTTATAAGTGGAATGATACATTTCGTAGGCGGCTCTGACTAACTGCTCTTCTATCTCTCTTTTTGCAGTCTTTAAAGGCATCAGCTGATTACAAATAATGCGGTAGTTTTGTGGTTTTACTCCAAAAATAATATTGATATGTTCTAAGGTAATAATATCCGTGTCATTTGTAACTATTACTCGCTCCATAACATGTTCGAGCTCTCTCACATTGCCTGGCCAATCATAATAATATAATGCTTTCATTGTTTCGGGAGCTAACTTTTTATTCATCTTATATTTACTATTAAACTTCTTAACAAAGAACTCCACTAGCTCTGGGATATCTTCTTTGCGGTCACGCAGAGCTGGAATCACAATAGGTATCAAGTTCAGACGATAGAATAAATCTTGCCGAAATAGCCCTCTTTCCACCATCTCTTTCAGGTCCCGATTTGTAGCTGCAATAACTCTAGTATCTATTTCAATTACTTTTGTGCCTCCTACCCTGCAAATATATCTGTCTTGTAAAAACTCAAGTAACTTAACTTGCAAGGATAGAGGCATTTCACCAATTTCGTCTAGAAATAACGTCCCACCTTTAGCCAGTTCGATCTTTCCAATCTTTCCATATTTACTAGCCCCGGTAAAGGCCCCAGCCTCGTACCCAAACAATTCAGCCTCTATTAGATTTTCTGGTATTAATCCGCAATTGATTTTTATGAATGGTTGATCTCTTCTATCACTTAAATAATGAATCGATTTTGTTACAACTTCTTTACCAACTCCAGATTCACCCTGAATAAGAACAGTCAGATCTAGTGGAGCAATCTTTTTTATAGTCTTCTTGATATATTTCATTTCTTTGCAATTACATACAAAATTCACTCTACCAAAGATTTCCTCACGCAGAAATTCGAGTTCTTCACTTTTTCTTTCAAGCTCGTTGGTTTTTTTATCAAGTTCTTCTTTTATCCTATTAATTTCCGCCACATCTTTGGAAGTACTTATAATACGAACTATTTCTCCACTTTCATTGAAGACTGGGATAGCCGTCGTTAGTAATCTCTTGCCGGTTCTTACAAAATCTTGGACCATATTAACCTTTTTCTTTTCTTCTAAAGCCCGCATTGTAATACTGCAAGAGGAAGTTATTTCTATATCCTTAACGTTTTTACCAATTATATCGCAGGCCTTAAAACCACATACTTTTTCAGCAGTGGGATTTAAGCGCAAAACATAACCATTCTGATCCGTTACAAAAATTTCATCTTCAATATACTCAAATATTTTTTGATATTCTAATATGGTTTCTTCGGTTTGTTTTCTCTCAAGTTGAAAGGTTTCAAAAGATCCATGAGCTTTTGAATAATCTATAATACCGACAGGATCATTAGTTTCGTCAGTCAAGATAATAACGTCCGTAACTAACTTTTTCAAAGTCTGAATTAGCTGATTTTCAGGCACAATACTAAACGTTATCTCCGAATCAAGCTCTGATAGTACATGACCCTGCAAAGAGTAGTTGTTATCCCTTTCTAGCTTTGAGATATCGTATAGTAAGGAAGACGTTCTAAATACATGGGTAATATCTTGAAAATTCATGACAATAATAAACTCATCGTCACGACTAATGATATCCTCCTTTACCACACAGAGTTCAAAGGAAGGAGGATATACCGAATATTTTTTCAAAGCTAAATCCCCGACAGTCGTCATAAAAACGTCTCCACCCCTCTATAGGTTACAGAAAGTAGCAGAATCGCAAAAACCCTTTGATTACATTTAAAATACTCATAGCAGGAAAATCTTTGATAATATATTCTCTACTTAAAAATAATATCCTTTAATCTTAACCTTTATTAACGCACACCACCTCCGGCAACGTCTGATTTCCGTATGGAATAATATAAATACACTCAAATGTCCCTTGCGTTAATTCATATAAATCTTTTAATGGTGTAAAAAATGCTTTTCTCCCGATATCATCATGCAAAGCAGAAAATAATAAAACCTCATGTTTTTTGAGAAGCTTAGCGATCGCGGCAGCTTTATGTCCACCTAAAATAAATTCCTCATTAATTTTCGATATTATTTCGTCTATAGTACTACTGTTCATTAACCAATCTTCAAAAATATCCTCCCCAAACCCTTCCCTTAATTCCGCAACCAAAACAATTTTACCACCCTCTTTGGTGACTCTCGCAGCATTTTCTAAGGCTTTTTGGGCTTGATAAAGATTCATATCCTTTGGATATCCTCCAGCACTGACTATCACTAAATCTGCAAACTCAGGGACCGCTACTTTATAACACTGATCCAAGACCTTGCACCCGGACCGATGAGCTAGAATTGGATCTCCAGCAACGACATGAATGATTTCTTTATCTGAATTAAGCACTACGTTTACTAAGAATGTCCTGGGGAACTGACGCCCGAACTCCTCTATATCCTCTCTAAGAGGGTTGCCGTCCGCACATCCAATCGCGGCTCGCGGGTCAAGCATCATCTTATGGTTATTCTGAATAGCATCTCGAGTAGAAACACCAGGCATTAAGGCCTTATAGCCCCCACTATATCCTGCAAAATAATGAAATTCGATGTTTCCAGTTAAGATTAGAAAATCTGCTTCATCCACCTCTCGACAAACTTCGATTGGCGTATTTCGACTCGTTCGACCCTTAAAAACATATTCCATGGGTTGAACCGTTTTGTACTTTCCTACAACCTCTCGACCAATCACTTGAATTTCTTCCTCTGTGGTCATCCTTCGGTGAATTCCGAGAGCAAAAACTATCGTTATGTTCTGTTCTTCTATTCCAGCGCAATGTAATTCTTCTAATATGGAAGGAAGTAGTTTGTAAGTAGGTACAGGTCTAGTATTATCACTCACAATAATTGCAATTTTATCAGTGGGTTGTACCAGTTCACTCAGAGCTTTACAGCCAACTGGATTTCTTAAAGCCATATTTATACCCTCATGTTCGTTCTCCAAAGGCGCTAAAGTATCTGGGGGTATCAACCAACGCGACTTTCTAAGTAGTTCTTCAGGTATTGAAGTAGTGCTTTGACCATATTTTAAATTATTCATTATCGTATCCCCCTCAAATGTTCACTTCTATATCATCTGCTGACCCTAAACAGTCCTCTTTTGACCCAAGACAAGAAAAAAGGGCATAACAAAACAAGGGGTATTTCCCCCGAATGCCCCTTAAGGCTTAAAAGCAATTCTACTATGCTACTTGTTACCTCCTAACACCAGTGGTTGAAGTCTCTAAAGCAGCAAACTTAGTTTTGTTCTAGTGTAGATCAGAATATTGCAAAATACATGCCACATTTGACTCAATCGTGGGACTCTCCCAGCGAAGTCTCGACGTTCAACTTTAGTTGAACGAATTCACCCTGAAGTGAACTGACTTGTACCAGGTCTTCGGTCCTCGGCCATTGTCTGTAGAGGTAGCGTGATTTTCTATGACCTGCAAAAGTTTAGGTTGGACTTTATGCAATCTGAAAATCGTCCCTAGATCGTATAGAATTTGTCAGCATAATGAAAGTATTCATTACCTCTAACTGACTTTTTAAAATGTTCTGAAATATTCGGTTAATCCTACGCTTTAATTAACGATGAATAGAATCATCATTAACGATGATTCTATTCATCGTCCTGATAACCAGAATATAACCAGAATATTGGAATATTGTCCTAAATTATTAAAAAAAGAGGTTCCCCCATCCGTATCGAGAATTGGCAAGGAGTAAACTACACCAATCGAAAGGAAGGGGTACCTCTGCTGAAGAACTAAATCCCTAGTTCTTGCTCATATTCACTAATCAGTGTTCTGATAGTTTCGCTTGCCCCCTTAGGCAACGGTTCTGGCTTATGGTTATTAAGTATAAACCTTGCTTCTTCATATGCCCTCTCTGAGACGTCTTTGGCACCAGCCTCCGACCAGATATCTCGGTTTTTCCTATTAAATAATTTAGGCTGGGACTGTTGCCTCATATGTTGGAAAGTATGTTCAGAGGTCATAAACTCGCCGCCCGGCCCTACTTGGTGGATGACATCTAAGGCCAGGGTTTCGTCAGATAGTTCAACCCCATTAATAGCTTGCCGAATCAATCGAATCATATCTGCGTCTAGAAGCAATTTGGCAAAGTCAATGGTTAACCCTTGTTCAAGGGCACCCGCTCCGTAAACAATACTGGCTCCTGACAGGGCTCCTAGCAAGGCATTTAAAGTGTATTCATACCCTATCTGAGCATCAGGAATTTTACTGTCGGAAATCCCGCCACCCATCCAACTGGGGAGTTGGTAATACTGAGCCATTTTAACCGCCGAGATTCCCAGCAGCCCATGTTCCGGAGACCCTACTGGTCCAATTAATTGTTTTAAATCCATAATCGTACTCATGGAACAATAGATACAAGGAGTTCCTCTTACGGTTAATTGGGCGAGGATCAGAGCACTTAAAACTTCTGCATTATGCGTCACTAAAGTTCCAGCCAAGGTCACCGTCGACGTAGCACCCGCTAAGGCCATGGGAATAATGGCCAGACCTACGCCTGATCTGGCAGCTTGGATAATTACGTCACAACAATTATTAACTAGAGTCAAAGGACTGGTCGGGCAGACAAAAATGGTCATATTGGGACGTTGCTTAAAATTCTCCGGGCCCCCAACACTTATCCCTGCGATCTCGACCATTTTGCGGCAATTTGCTGCACTAACCGCTCCAATAAAAATGTGTTTAGAGGTATTCTCCAATAAGACCTCCAAGTTATGCAGCGGTTGGGTTGTTGGATTTTGATCGGAAGAACACAAAGGCCTTACCATAACATCCATTTCCTCTAGATAGTCGCAGACCAATGCGACATTTCCGACATCCTGTTTGACAGACTTTCTCACTTCTCTGGAAAAAGGATCGATGACTTTAATACATTCGCCAAAGGTACTAAACCCTACCCTATTAGGCTCGATAGCATAGTCATGTTTGGGAACTCTACCGTAAAAAGTTGCCGTCTTAGGCGCCCATCTAAGGCAGTCTTCAACCATATACGAAGGTATTTTAACGATCGCAAAATCCTTGGAACGTTCAACTATGGCACCTGCGTTGGAGAATATCTCTATTGCTTCTGCACTTTCAACCTTAATACCCGTCCTCTGTAAAACCTCTAAAGTCGCATAATGAATTGAATCCAGTTGATCCTTGGAGTAGGCCTGTAACCCCAAACCAGAAAGAACACTAATACCAGTTCTGATATTTCTCATCGAACTTAACCCTCCTCATGAACGGGATAGCCTGAGTCATCCCAACCTCTCAGTTTGTAATATTCATCGACCATAAACTGTAATTCTTCAACGGTAATCCTATCTTGACCATTATTAACAGGTTCTTTAAAAAACCTCGGGGGCAAGGTGTCCTCTTGCTTCGTCGCTCCCTCCCTAGCGTTAAAGATCCGAGTATTAGTAACAATCTGATTAGCAATTTCGCTTAATTTATCTTTGTGGTATTCCAGACCGGTAATAGCATACACTAGCCGCTCAACATTAGGCCACTCTAAAAGGTCGCGAAAAAACTGACAAAGGGTCCCAGTGTTAAAGATGGTTAATCTATTTTCCCAATCAATCAACATCTCTGCTTTACCCTGGGTTGTCTTGCGGTCAATCATTCCTGAAAGTTCAGGTTTATAGAAAGAAGCTCTTAGATGACAAGCGCCTCGGCTAGAGGTAGCATAAGCTAAGCCCATCCCTTTTAAGGGTCTTGGATCATATCCGGCCGGTTCCATACCCTTGACGTGAATCGCTAAATCTTCTAGTCCCCATTCCTTTGCTGCTTCTTTAATCCCTCTTGCTAAGACCTGCCCTACTCCCCTTCGATCAGCAATGTCCCGTAATAACTGGGCCGCGCCTTCAACATCGCCATACTCTAACTTTACGGGAATTCGCCCAAGTTGTCCTGCTTCCATAACTAAACCGATGAGATTACCCGCAGTTATCGTATCCATACCCAGACGGTCGCATAAATCATTTAAGTATATTATTTCATCCAATTCCGGTATGAGACAAAGCCCGCCAAACACAAATATAGTCTCATACTCTGGTCCTTCTATGGTAAGGCCTTTATGTCTCCCGGTTTTAACCGTTGTTTTCTTTGAGCAGGAGATAAAACACTTGGGACAGGCTGTTGGCTTGACCTCAAAATTTTCCAGCAAGGTTTCTCCGCTGATTTTTTCCCAATGACTATAATATGCATCTCGCCAATAACGGTTAGGAAATGCTTTCGCGGCATTCATTGCGGCAACCATTTGAGTCGTACCAAGCCGACGATAAGCTTTGACTCCAGCATGATCCTTTCCAGTTGCCGCCATTTCCTTCATCAGTTCCTGAAGCAACTCTGGATTGACAACGGAAGTTTTAGACTCCCCATAAAAAACCAGAGCTTTAACTTTTTTTGACCCTAATACGGCCCCAATACCACTGCGCCCAGCAGAGTGCCAGTAATTATTCTCTATACAGGCAAAACTAACTAAGTTTTCACCCGCAGGACCGATAACTACTGCCTGTGCCTTAGGGGTATTTACTTCCCTTAAAACGGTGTCTTCAGTTTCATAGGTCTCTTTTCCCCATAAATGCTCTGCAGAGTGAAAGATAACCTCTCGATCATTTATTTCTAAGTAGACCGGGGCAGCTGACGCCCCTTCCAGGATAATTGCATCATAGCCTGTGGAGTGAAGAGCCGGGGCTACCTTGCCGCCTGAGGTGGCTTCTCCAAATAAACCGGTTTGCGGGGACTTAGAAAAGACGGCATAGCGGCTAGAACCGAACATACTTGTTCCTGTGGTAAAACCGTTAGTAAAGATCACTTTGTTTTCTTCTGACAAAGGATCTATATCAGCCTGGACATGTTCTAAGAGAAGATAAGATCCTAACCCTCTACCACCCAAATAGTTTGTAAATAGTTCTTCTGGTATTTCATCAACGGTGTAACTCTTCTCCGCTAGGTTCACTCTTAATAATTTGCCATAATACCATTTCATCTCTCTAGATCATCCTTTTCTCTTAATACGTTTTTATGTACTCCGCCTTATCCCCCGTTAACAAGGGGGAAGACCCTAATGAAGTCACCATTTTGCAACCTATAATTCAAGTGAAGCATAGTGTCATTCAATACTGCAAAACCCACAGAATCAGAAGGAATCCCTTCTTTTAAGAATAAGTCCCCTAAAGTAGTACCCTCGCTGAATTGAAGTTTAAGTTCGTTCTGAGCAACATATTCATTGAGTGGATAGTTCAGTTTTAGAGTAACTTGGTTTTCCATTTTGATCTTTCCCTCCGCAATTGAATGGTTAATTCTAAATTGTTTAACTTCATTATAGAGCATGGTCCCACAGTTTACACCAATATTATCTGCGCCTATTTTACTTGTTCCGAAGGATGCTTCTAATGTCATTATCCCCTCTAGTTTCGACAGCGCTACTAATTGCTTTCCTACTATTATTTATAAGTTTTCCACTAATCTCCCCCCTCTAAAATAATGGGTTTTCTTAATAGGAAAAGTCAGGAAACCACTTATAAGCAGAAAATTCCCTGACTAACCCCTTCCATTTAATAATTCCATGCTGATTTCTA
>DOPM01000053.1:2376-6338 GCA_003513495.1 Desulfosporosinus sp. | reverse complement strand
AGCTTCATCATACGCTCTTTCCGTAAAATCCTTCGCACCCTTTTCCAACCAAGTATCACGCATCGTCCGATCTATTAACTTGCTTTGGGATTGCTCAGTTCTAAAGTGTTGATAAGTGTGTTCATGGGTAATGAATTCACCAGCGGCACCTACCGACTTGATGACATCCACAGCCATGGACTCGTCAGAAACTTTAATCCCGCCAACAGCCTTATTGATCATTTTGGCCATCTCATTGTCCATTACCAATTGGGCATAATCAAAGGTTATCCCCAATTCCAACATACCCAGCCCATAAATGAGATTTGCTCCGGCTTGAGCAGCCAGCATTCCTGTAATGGTTTTTTCATGAGCCGCCTGAGCATCTGGAACTTTACTATCTGCCTAGCCGCCGGCTACAAAACTCGGAAGCAGATAGTATTGAGCTAACTTTGCGACTCCAGCACTGATTAATCCTAGTTCAGGAGACCCTACAGGTGCAGTGGTATACTTAATATCCATGATCGCAGTAGAACTGCCATAGATGACCGGAGCCCCTTTGGCGGCCAGCTGATGTAACACGATGCCACCTAGAACTTCAGCATTATGGGTAATTAGTGTCCCAGCCAAAGTAACTGTAGAGGTAGCACCAGCCATAGCCATGGATAGAATATTAACGGCCACTCCGGCCCTGGCCGCTTCGATCATAATCTCAGTGCAATCTGAGGTAAGCTGAAGTGGACTGGTCGGACACACAATGGTACTGTAGATGGGTCTTTCCCGTAATTTATCCCAGCCACCGACAATCGCAGCGGCCATCTCGACTATTTTACGAAAGTTTCTAGCGCTGCCCGCTCCTATAAAACAGTGTTTAGACGTGTTAGCAAAAATCGCTTCGGCATTGTGTAACGATTGTACCACTGCCGGTGTTTCATCAGCACCAACAGCCCGGTTGTGCACTACAATCTGATCCAGAGCATCACAGACCCGAGCCGCGTTGCCTACATCTTGTTTGTTAGTGGGTCTATATTCCCGTGTAACGGGGTCTATAATTCTTATTCCTTCACCAAAGTTTAAGAAGCCCACTCTTTTCCCCTCAGCTACATAGTCATTTTTAGGATTCCTTCCCGCTAAAAGGATTGAACTTGGAGCCGAACGAATCGCTTCTTCTACCATATAGGGCGGAATTTTAACCATATGAGTTTTAGAGTCTACCAAGGCCCCACCGCTACTATAGATCTCTCGGGCTTCTTCACTTTCAACCTTTAGCCCGTTATGTTGCAAAACGTCTAACGTTGCGCAGTGTATAGCATAAAGCTCATCGTCCGAAAAGAGAAGCACTCCCATTCCCTCAACTCTATTAATACCTGCCTGCAAATCTCGTCCCAGGATTTTCACCCCCAATAAATAATTTAAACTTGTCATGAGCTTGCTTTTTACTTAAATAAGATTAGTTTCTTCCGAGGAGTTCCAAGGCTTTAGTAACAGCCTGAGCAGCATCTTCGGCATAGGCATCGGCCCCGATTTTATCAGCCCACCGTTGGGTACAAGGGGCACCACCGATCATCGTCTTGAATTTTGAACGGATATTTCTTGCCTTAAGCTCATCTTCAAGTTTCTTTTGAGACATCATCGTCGTTGTTAAAAGGGCACTGGTGCCGATCAGATCAGCATTAACTTCAAGGGCTTTTTCAATAATCTTCTCTACGGACACATCTCGTCCCATATCGATCACTTCAATACCCTGAGTGTTTAATAGAGAAATGACGATACCTTTGCCTATATCGTGAACATCACCCTCGACAGTAGCTATCACCATAATCCCTTTTTTAACCACGGATCCTTTGTCGTTAATTGCTTCATTTAATAGTTCTGTCGCTGCTTTCATCGTATTAGCAGACAATATTAATTGTGGAAGAAAGACTTCTCCTCGACCGAATTTTTCTCCCATTTCCCTAATCCCAACACTGAACCCTTCGCTCAACATGTCAACAGGGTCCACCCCTTCATCGATCGAGCGCTTCGCTACATCCACAGCTGCGTCTTGATTACAAGTAAGTATGGTTTCAATTGCCTCGGCAATCAGAGTTTCACGGCTCAATGCTCAAACCTCCTCATATCTAAATCCTCATAATAGTCTCAAACTTCTACTCTAATCCGGACCTTTTCATAAACCTTGTCACAGAATTAATTTTAATATCCAACAGTTTAGCAATTCGCATCTTGGCTTCCATACCTATAGCAGCCCCGGGACGAGCCAAAACATGTCCGATATTCAATTCCTCCCTCAGTTCTTTCATCAGAGCCTCGTCTGATAAATCAAACGTCGAAACTCCCAGCTTTTGGGCCACATATTCTTTGGCTTCATTAATTTTTTTACCTTTAGATAGNNATCTATAATCCGTCAGCCTTACCAATTTCAATCAAGGCTTTCGAGGCCCTAGACATCACATCCATTGGACAAGTATTGGTTAAGGGAATCCCGCCTACGCCCATGCCCGCATTAGGGTGAATCGGAATAGTCGCTGCTTCTGCACAAGCTTTAACATAAGTTACAGCCCGGGCCAGATTCCAAGAAAATGACTTGCTGCTATTGGTATTAATCACCGGCCCAAAGATCGTTGCTCCTGCTTCTTCTGCCACTTTGACCTGTTTATGGGGATATAAACCCGCTAAGCGTGTACCATTGTAAGTTAATTCTCCGTGCATACCCAATACAAACTCGCCTGCCATACCGACTTCAATATCCATGTCAGGGTACTTGTTCCGGAGAATTTCTACCGCCTTTAATGTAGCCAGAAAATCTGCATCGCCAGAAGCCCCGACGGAGTCAAAATTTATTCCGTCTGCCCCACCTTCATACAAAATACTTGCTACATAGACCATATCCTTTACCGCATGTTCCACGGCTTCTACCTGGGCATCTTGAGCTTCCTTAATTTTTCCTAAAGGCAACAGTTCTGCCCAGTTGTCAATCGGTCCATCCGGTTTGGTATACATCCCCACATTTGGCATGGCACCATACATTACTGGGATGATTGTGTTTAACTGGATCTGCTCCATAGTTTGGCTTTCTTCATAGGCAATGGCTTTAACAGATTTGTAACTGTAGTCAAGATGGGATAACTCCATCGTATCGGAGCACATGGCCCGCTCATGGGCTAAAATGGTACCCAGTCTATCGACAGGTACTCCACCACGAATGCCGAATTTCAGGGTTCCAGCATCAAAGCTGTGGACAACCTCATTTCCTCTCTCGACACTGACGATCTTATTAGGTGCTGTAATAATGGCGTAGAGGCGTTCCATCTCTTCTACTGTGAGTTCCGGTATCTTGCCTCGCTTAGCGGCATCCTTCATGCCTGCATCTAGATCTCCACGAATTTCTTCTTCGCTAGACCAAAGTGCTGAACCATCACCCATCCGGGTGAAGAAATTACTCATGTTCGCTAGTCTCCTTTTCTTTAGCTCTGTAAATAATTAAATGCATAATTTCACTTACTGATCATGGTGCTGTTTTCGACCTGGAATTCTGACAAAGTATAGATTTTTCCATAGGTTACTAAAGAGGTTTTTTAAAGCTTATTTTCTAAAAACTCTTGATGGGCTTGTAAAATAGATCGGCTCATTTTGTCAACTAATTCGTTAATGTCTTCTTCAGTGATGATTAATGAAGGGGATAATTGCAGAGCATCATCAATTAAGGGCCTTAAGGCCAAACCGTTTTCCCAAGTAATTGCAGCTACACGTTTAGCAAAGCCAAGTGCAGGATTAAACTTAGTTCTGCATTCCACATCTTGGATGAGCTGGACAGCATTCATCAGACCTAAACCCCTAACTTCTCCAATACAAGGTAATCCTAAATCCCTGATGCGGGATCGCAGTATCTCGCCTTTTTCTCGAGCGTTTTCTACCAGGTTTTCACGTTCGACAATCTCAATGTTCTTTAAGGCTACGGCACAAGCCACCGGATGACCGCTATA
>DOPM01000053.1:573-2299 GCA_003513495.1 Desulfosporosinus sp. | reverse complement strand
TGATCCTTTGATAATAGCCGTCTGGAGGAACGATAGCCCCTCCTGTACCAATGACTGGTTCAGCAGTAAAGGCGGCTACGTTGTCCTGACCAAGTTCTAAGATCTTTTCTTCCAGAGCACCTGCGCATTCGAAATCACAACTACCCTGTTCCTTGTTCCAGGGACAGAAGTAACAGTGAGGATGACCAATGTGGTCAAACGCTGGAACTAAGGGGCGGAATCCATCCCAGAAACCCGGCAAACTAGTGGCACTTACTGCTCCGTAAGATACCCCATGATAAGCTTTTGTTCTGGCAATAATGTGGTTCTTGTTCGGTTGACCTTGTAAATACCAATAGATCCGAGCCAATTTATAGGCTGTATCATTGGACTCTGAACCACCGTTGGTGAAAAAAATCTTAGGATTGTCCATCGGGATCATTCCTGCAACTTTTTTGGCTACTTCAATGACTAATGGATGAGAATAACCATTAAACGTCTGGAAATAGAATAGCTTTTCCATTTGTTTTTTTGCTGCTTCAGCAAGTTCGGTCCTACCAAAACCAACATTGTTTAGCCATAGACCTGCTCCACAATCGATGTAGGTCTTTCCCTCAACGCTCTTAATCCGGATTCCGTCCCCTTCTTCGATAATCTTAGGACCACCCCAAGATTCAATATCAGTGATCGAACTTGTTGGATGTAAGAAATAGTTCATGTCATCTTGTTTCATTTGTTCAATTTGGCTTGGCGAATAAACCGTCATTTTAGTCACCTTCTTTCTATTGATCAAAAGTTCTTAGGCATTCTCAAGTATTTCTTCCAAAGGGGTATAGCCTTCATTATTAATCTAATCCCACTCTACCAATCCCTGCACTATCTTCAACAATTACCTCGTGACCGGCCCTTATTAACCCCCCTTGTCAACCTTATTATATAAGCAAATATCATGCCAATTTAGTCAAATTTCTAATTATTCCGTCGACATAACATTTTCCTAACCAAAACGGCACACCTATCCGGTGTGCCCAGTGTTTTTAGTATCTAATCCCTCTAGAATAAGCTATCTTAATCTGCTCTTTAAGTCGAACCTTTGCAACATTTTGCCTGACTAATGAATATTTTCATTAGTAGTCAGAACATTTAGGATTTTTTTCGAATATAGTCATTATCATAGGATGAATATATTCATCCTATGATAATGACTATATTCATCCTCCTGAATCTAAACCTTCCTCTCCTTTCTAACCTCTAAGCTGATGAGCAGGCCCTCTACTCCAGCTATCACTTGTTAAACCATATCGCTTATACTTAATACTAAGCAAAAACCATGCCAACTCAGTGAATCTTCATATTATTCCGTCAATAGGACATTGGCAATTAAACAAAAAAAACGCACCTCCCCGGTGCGCTCAAGCTTACTTGTGTCTTATTCGTGTCTTAATAGTGTTTTACTACGGTCCCCCGTTTGATGACCATCTCTACTGGATTACTTCCAAAGTGATACGGCAAATAATTCAGATTGGGAATATCAAGAATAAGTACATCCCCCAGTTTCCCTACTTCCAAACTCCCCACCTGATCAGCCCTATCAATAGCATGTGCTGAATTAATGGTTGCCGCCATCAGGGCTTCCTCCGGGGTAAGGCGCAGGTAGAGACATGCCAGCGTTAAGATCAGTGGCATGGATTCGGTTGGGGAAGATCCGGGATTCGAGTCGGTCGCTAACGCTACCGGTACCCCTGCC
>DOPM01000053.1:0-554 GCA_003513495.1 Desulfosporosinus sp. | reverse complement strand
GCATGCATCTTTAACTTAAGGTTGAGCTCTTTCGCTTTAAGCAAAATCCGTTCGCTTGATTCAAGACTGAAAACCCCAGGCTCACAAAAAACATCGCAAAACTCCGCAAGTCCCTCAGCCGCAATTTTCGGCAACATATCCTCTATAACATAGTTTGTAAACTCTTCTTCACTATAACCAGGTGGAACCGCATGCGCTCCCATAAAGGTCGGTACCAGATCAAGCACCTGTTCTCGATCCAATTCACGAATCAGACGCAAGGCTCGAATTTCATCCTCCACCATTAATCCATAGCCACTCTTCGCCTCAACCGTCGTCGTACCCATGCTCAGCATCGTCTGAAGTCGTCGTTTTGTTTGCGCCTTAATCTCTTCATCCGTCGCCTGCTTTGTACTCCGCACCGTGGAAAGGATCCCGCCCCCCTGTTTAAGTATCTCCAGATAGGGGACACCCTTAAGTTTCAGCGACAATTCATTTTCACGTGAACCTGCATAAAGAACGTGGGTGTGTGGATCAACAAACCCAGGGGTAACCACCTTCCCCTTCGCGCTAAT
>DOPM01000043.1 GCA_003513495.1 Desulfosporosinus sp. | reverse complement strand
GTCATATCCTTACCCATAAAACTTATCCTTCCGGAACAGGACGGGTAGAACCCACTGATGAGATTAAAAAATGTCGACTTTCCGGCACCATTAGGCCCGATAATGGCTACAATTTCCCCCTCTTCAATCTCAAAGGTCACCTTGTTTAAGGCGGTCAGACCGCCGAAGTTTTTAGTTAAAGCCTCGGTTTTTAGCAGCATGGCTTTCTCCTTTCGACGGCAGGTTTGTTCCGGACTTCTTTCCTTGGTTAACTCGTTTCTCTAGCTTGGCTTTTAACGTTTTAGTTGCTCCTACGAGCCCTCCTGGGAAAAACTTAACGATTAAGATGAGCAGTGCCCCGAAGACAACCATCCGATATTCTTGCATAAACTGGAGGCTTTCTGTGATTGCTGAGGCTAAGAGAGTTCCCACTAGGGGCCCGGCTATGGTCGCTTGCCCTCCTATTAATAGAAACAGCAAAAATTCAAAGGTTAGATGGGTCGAAGCAATCTCCGGACCTAAAAACCGGATATAGCTCGAAAACAAGGCCCCTGCAATACCAGTAAAGAAGGCTGCAATACCAAAGGCCAGTAACTTGCTTTTCATGACATTAATCCCCAGGGTAGCAGCTAATTCTTCACTGTTACGGATCGATTTGAAGGTTCGACCGACAAGGGAGGACGCGATCCGACTCATGACAAAGATGGTCAGAATCAAGAAGGCAAGAACCAGGTAATACTGAGATTCCAGGGATTTAAAGGCAATGGGTCCGATACTCGTCGGTATAGGAATTCCAATTAAGCCTCGGACTCCTCCGGTTAAGCTGTCCCATTTTTCAATGACTAAGTGAATGATGACACCAATGCACAACGTTAGGATGACAAAGTAATGTCCCCGGGTTCGAAAGGAGATTAATCCTACCAGTAAAGCCAAGAGTGTGGTTGCTGCAGCGGCGATCGGCAGGGATAACCAAAACGACAGTCCCAGCTTTAGACTGAGTAACCCGGAGGTATATGCTCCCATTCCAAAAAAACCTGCTTGGGCTAGAGAAAGCTGTCCTAAATAACCGACGATCAGGTTTAATCCATAGACCGCAATAGCATAGATAAAGCCTAGGGTCACGACGGTTAAGTAATATCGATTAGGGCTTATATAGGGAAAGGCAATGGCCAGCGCAAAGATCCCTAAATAAGCAATATACTTGACTTTCGACGATTGATTCGTTGACTTCATTACTTAATGCCCCCCCTTTGCAAAAAGGCCTGAGGGTCTGAGCGAAAGGATTAAGACTAAAATTGCAAAGGCAATTACATCTTTATAGTCACTGGAAATATAGGTCGCACCGAGGCTCTCCGTCATACCTAAGATGAAACTCCCGAGCACGGCTCCTGGAATACTCCCCATTCCTCCAATGACGATAATCACGAAGACTTTCATGATGATCAGTGAACCCATGGCAGGATACACTAGAAAAATCGGTCCGGATAAGGAGGCAGCAGCTGACGCCAGAATGGAGGCGACGGCAAAAGTCAGCATCGCTACTCGATTAACATCAATTCCAACGAGACTGGCACCGTCCCTATTTTGTGCCATGGCTTCAATGGTGGATCCAATCAATGTATGTTTTAGAAACACATACAGGGCTACCATTAAAATGACAGCTCCAGCTATGATAATCAGTCGTTGTTCAGTCAATCGCACCCCGCCAATCATAACTACATTGTCATAGATTGCAGGGATACTCCGAAAATCCGAACCCCAGAGCACCCGGGCTGCGGCTTCAAGAAACATCATAGCTCCAACTGCTGCAATAAATTTATTCGTGCTAGGGCTATTACGCATAGGATTAAAGACAATTCGTTCTAGTAAAATACCTAGGACAGCCAAGACAACCCCTGCAATAATAGCCGACAGCCAGTAGTTAATTCCATATAACGTCATCATAAAAAAGGTCACATACCCACCAACCATGTATAAATGTCCATGGGCGAAGTTAGGCACCTGCATAATGCCATAAATTAGAGTGAGTCCTAACGCGACTAAGCAATAAATGCTCCCCAAGGTGAATCCGTTGAAAATCTGCTGTATTAATAAATCCATAGAACCACCCCTTCCATCCTATCCAGGAATAGACAAGTCAGTTAATCCCGGACTGTTTTTGATCCTAAATATGAATTAGGAAGGACCGCATGGGACTTCAACGCCATGACGGCCCTCCGAGCTTGAGTTCTTTCGATATTTAATCTCTGACCTCTAACTTCTGATCTCTGACCTCTAGGCTTTATTTTTTAGTCGTATCTGCAGGATTTGGAATACTAAACTGTTTTCCATATTGTCCATTTTCTATCATGATCCCAGTACCTGGGGTCATTGAACCGCCGCCTTCAGCTATCCCTGGAATGTGAGCTGTGATAGTAGGATCATTAAATGGAGTAACAGCTCGCATGCCTTCTAAAATCTTGGCAGCGTCGGTAACATTCCCTGCTTTTTCGATCCCTTTGGCTAACAGCATCATATTGTCGTAGTTCTTACTTGATTCCCAAGCTGGAACTTTACCATTGTATTTAGCCTTGAAGCGCTCTACAAAGGGCTTTGCTCCTGGACTATCATATAGATAAACCGGCGTCAAACAGACAGCTCCCTCCAAATCAGTCAAAGGAATAACACCTTCCATTTGTTCTACTTTTGCCTGATCCATGAGAATAAACCCGCCTTTGAAACCGAGTTGCCTTGCTTGTTTGATGACCATAGCAGTTGGTTGAGAAGGTCCTCCAACGAATAACACATCTGGATTTGCCGCTAAAGCTTTGCTAACGTAAGTATTGAAATCTACTTCTTTATTATAATCAACCGGGCTATTAGCTACGATGGTACCACCCAGCTTTTCCCACGCAGGAATCATCGCCTCGCTCCAGTCTTTCCCGTATTGGCTTGAAGTAGGAATAAGAGCTAGCTTCTTGCCAAACTTGTCCATAACCTTCTTCGAATACACTTCTGGGTAGAGACTATATGGAGTCGTCATCTGAACAGTTAACTTATTTCCTGTTTTGGCTACCTTGCCTTCACTGGTATACGCCATGATCAGGAATTCATCAGTCTCATTAAATTGTTGAAGAGCGAAGGCGCCGCCACTATGTGGTACAAAGATTACAGGGGTTTCAAACTCTGTCCTTAACCTGCGCGCATTGGTTGCAGCTTTATCAGGCATATATTGGTCATCTAGTTTAATGAGATTGATTCTATACTTTTCACCATTGACCATGAGGCCTTTGGCATTTATTTCATCCACCGCGAGATCTAAACCCTCAGTTACATCCTTACCAAATAATGCCCCGCCGCCACTTAACGGTCCGGTATACCCTATATTAACTGTTTTGACGTCTCCACTCGCCCCAGGATCTGAACTTGTGGGAGTAGATTTATTTCCACAACCCGATACTACCAGTAGTACAATTAAGCTTAGTACTAACCATATACTTTTCCGTTTCATTTTTTTACTTCCACCCTTCCAGTTATTAAAGAGATTTAGTTACTATTGCTGCTTCATAAGACTAATATCTAAGTGCGACTCAGCCGACTCCTCCCCCTCTCAAAACCTATTTTTTTGATCTTTTGCAAATAGTTCAACTATTTTTAACTTTTAAAATATTATTGCAAGAATTGTGCCATTTCTAAATACTAGCCTTTCGTGATCTCAACAAAAATAAATGTATAGTTTATATACATCCATGTGTATCAATGTATACTTTATAGATGATACACAGTAAAAAAAGGGCCTTGTCACAAATTACTTATGACTCAGACCCTAAAATAGAGTGAATTGTTTCATTTGTATACTTTATATTTTAAATCTGGCAACTCCTTCAGCCAAGTGCTCAGCATGTTCATTAAGATGACTCATGAGTTGATTAACTTGTTCTAGATCCATAGACACATTAGTTGCTGAAGCTGCAACCTGTTGTGAACCAGCAGCCCCTTGACTGATGGTCTGGTTTACATTGTCAATCGCCGCTACTACTGAATTTACGATTAGGGTTAACTGAGCAGCCGTGGAAGAAAACTCCTCTGTAAGGATATAAAAGTTCTTGGCGTCGTTTTGATACTGAGTACCTGTTTCTACCAGCTTATCATAGTCAGGCCTTACAACTACGTCGATAAAATGAAGGACTTCGTAGGCACCTGAAGCCAGGTTCTCATGAGCCTTGACCACGAGACCTACTAAATTATTTATATCTTGCGCCGTCTTGGAGGACTGCTCTGCCAATTTTCGTACTTCCTCAGCTACTACGGCAAACCCTCTTCCATTATCCCCTGCTCGTGCAGCCTCTATAGCTGCATTTAGGGACAATAAATTAGTTTGATCCGCTATCATAGAAATGCTCTGGGTAAGTTCACTAATCTGTTGCACGACCAAAGATTCTTCGATTGCTTTTTTAAGCCCCTTTTCTCTTTCTTCGTAAATTCCTGTTGCTTCTACTAATGCAGATTTGGCTTCCTCCTTCAATTGTTGAGCACGTAGCTCGATCTCTTTAGCCTTTTGACTTCCTTGATAAGCATGTCCTTCCATTTGGGCAATGAATTGGCGAAGCTCATCGCTGGAAGCCGTAATTTGTTGTGTTTCAGCTGCTATTTCTTGAAATCCGCTCGAAACTTGTTCTGTGGAAGCTGCAATCTCTTCCGAATTAGTTGTAACCCTCCGGATAGCCTCTCTAGAGGAAGCTGTTGCCTGCTGGAGATTGCTATTAACCCTTAAGGCTAAGGCTATCATTTCCCTCAGACTTCCCGCCGCTTTTCCTAATTCTGCGACTAAGAGACCCAGCTCATCCTTACCACCCTTAACCTCAATGGCTAAATTTCCTTCGGATAGCGCTTCAGCTACCATCATCCCATTTGAGATTGATTTATTTGCAGAACGCATAATAGCATTAATCAGGATTATTCCAATCACTAGGGCAATCCCGAATATGGTAAGGCTAATCGTGTTGATTCGTTTGGTTAGAACCGAAGCTAAACCAACGCCCTCTTTCATTTGTAAATTTTCAGCAGCAATATAGTTGTCTAAAGCATCCATAAGTACAACATTATCCGGGGCAGCCACATTTGTCATATACATAACGGCAGCTGACAACCCTTGATTCTTGTACATGTTAATAATGTAATCCGGGTGGTATGAGAAAGCTTGAGCAGTCGTTTTGACTTCCTCAAATTGAAGCTTTGACTCCCCCTTCACCCTTTCCTCAATGTACATAAGATATTCAGCACTTTGGGTGGTTGCCTCTTTATACTGCTGCAAGTATTGGTCAGAGCCCGTTGCTAAATAACCTTGAATCGCTGCAATTTGGCGTGTGTATTGTAACCCTAAATCCTGAGCCGCTGCCTGCATGGGCAGCTGATAACTACCAAAGTCATCTACTACACTGGTAAGACCTCTAACCAAATAAAAGACTGTACCAACGAGCAATGCCATCAGCAAGAGAATTGTTAAGTACCCCAAAGAAATCTTTTTTGACAAATTCATAACTTTAACCTCCATTCAAGACTTCATTGTACTTTAAATTCTCTTTGTGATTCGATACAGGGATCATTGTAATGTTCTTCTTTAGATCTTATAGCCCTCGCTACTTATGGATGCATTCTTTTCAAGAGATGTATCTTTTGAAAAAATTGTTGCTAATGCAGCAATTCCATATGCTAACAACAAATACCTAAAACCAATAGCAAACGAACTTGCTGTTAGGGCACTTGAGCTCTGGACACTTTGAGCCATGGCAACACTACAAAGCAAGGGAATGATTGCAGCCCCCGCCATATTAAAAAAGTTACCAATTCCTATTGCCGTTCCTGTCAAGGGTGTGGGATACAACTCTTTCATCAGCGTGAATATTGGGCCGGAGCTAATACCTGCTAATAACCCGCTTAATAGAAATATAAGAGCAATATGCCAAGTCAATAAGGCACTTGTGTAGAAAGTAAACGGTATCCATAAAAAAACAGACCCTAGACTACCAATAAGCATAGGCAATTTGCGGGAATGAAAAATCTTGTCCGAAAGGATTCCACTGAAAGGCAAGCTTAGTAATTGGCCCAAAGATAACAACATTATTAAATAACCAGCGGATATCCTATTCATGCCAAGAATAGTCATCAAATACGGCCCTGCCCACAAACTTTGAAAAGCCATTGTAGCACCGTAACCAAAGAAATTTCGTATAGCGATAGGCCACATACCCCATTCGGAGAGTACCCATTTCATCGCCAATTTTGAACTAATTTGTTTTGGTTTATGTTCAGATTGTTTTAACATTTGTCTATCATCGAGCAAAAACCAAGTAGCAAAACTCAGAACTAATGCGATGACGCCCATCATAAAGTAAACTGTACGCCAATCTAGAAGTTCAACTAGGAAGGCTAAGGGTACTGAGGCGCAAAGAATCCCTATTATCCCGGAAAAAACCAGAAGACTTGTCAATGTTGAAAATATTTCGGCGGGAAAATAACTTGCAATAAATTTTTCCGTAGGAACAAAAATACAGGATACTGAAAGCCCTATAAGGAGCCTCGAAATAATGCTTAATTGAAATGTCGTTGCAAATGCGAAGATAATCGAGGCAAAGGAGGTTAACAAGAGCATTGCAGATACTAAACGTTTAGGTCCAATACGATCGACTAAAATTCCGACAGGGAACTGCATTAGAGCGTAAGGGTAAAAGTATACCGCTGCCATAATAGTCATTTGTGAAAGGTTTAAATTAAGATCCTCAATTAAACGATCTGCCATAATGGCAATAGAAACCCGGTGAAACATTGCTAGGATATATCCAAGATAAAGTATGAACAATGCTCCCCTGAGACGCAAATTGACCTTAAAAAACATTTCTTTATATGAAAAGCCAATTGTATGTTTTGTTTCCAAGGCCTAATATCCTCTCTATAGTACTAAATACATAATGTCATAGCTTCTTATTTAAAGCCTAAGAAGAAATTAGGGTTACTAAACCCTAATCTCTCCAATACATTAATAAAATAGGCCAAAGGGTACATAGGTCTCGAATAGGTACCGATAAACTAGTCTAGGGAACTTAGGTTAATGTGGGCTATCCCTGACAAAACTCTCTCATCCTTCTCATTTAACGCTTCTAAATCGCATATTAAGGTTTGTTCAGATCTAGCCCTTATAAAACCTGTTAATCTAATCCTGTCTCCAGGCCGAACCATTCCCACAAAACGTACATTTAGCTTCCCTATCCTACCCTCATTACCCATCCATTCGGTTAACATAGCAGCCATTTGAGCCATGGTAAGCATACCATGAGCAATTACCCCTCCCAGGCCAGCTTGACGTGCATAGATATCATCCAAATGAATAGGATTAAAGTCTCCCGAGGCTTCCGCATACTGGCGTATTTGCATGTTACTTGGAACCCATTCTCGAACTGGTAATTGATCAAAGACCTGATGACTATGCAGATTTTTCATTGTTCACCCTCTTTTCCAGGGAGATAAGCCTAGCTTTTGGTTGAGTTTTATGACTTTGATCGAAGCCATTTCCAATTCTGGATCAAGAACACTAGCTAACATATATTCGTTCAAAGCTTCATGTAAATGTCCAGCTTGCTCTTTGACAATACCCTCACCTAAATGTCTCATTGCTAAACTCTCATGATCTATATCATCTGGGTTATGTCCAATATGCACAAGTTAACCCCCTTGTTGCACACGAAATACCAACTCGCATAATCCACCGTCATTTAAATCCTTACTACAGGACATATCCAAGCTCAGACTAGTCTTTTCAGCGACAACTTGATTGGCTGCTAAACAAAAGACATGACAGTTATTGATTCTTTTTTCGGCGAACATTTTGCCGATACTACAGTTGAAATTTCGAACTTTTAGTGCCTTGGTCGTCGCCTCTGTGACTGTCCATGCATCTCTTGGGCGCAAAGTCAGTATTCCAAGTTCAACATAACGTTCAAAGACATGGGGAAAGCTTATTCCAGTCTGCTTAGCAACACGTTCGATCATCTCCGCCGTTCTGTCCCGAAAAGTATCGGAGTCAGCTTCATTAATCAAGAGGTTCATAAAGGCTTTCCCCTGGTTTATTAGATACTCCTCGCTGGTCTCTCCCTTAGAATTAAATAGACTTTCTAATTGGAATTCCTCCATAACTTTAAAGATTAGTTCCTTTGGCATATCATATTTATAATCTTGACCTGGGTTTATTTTCAGTCGTCGGTCCCCAGCTACTTCAGTACTGGGGTTGCCTTTGACTTTTTGCATAACCTTAAAATCCACAGCCATATGAAACTCCCCTTTATTTTTATATTAGGGCCAGAAATTCTTTAGATATTTAGATAGTTCGTTCTTTTAATTGCGCTGCCCGCTCCTCTTTATAAATCTGTGCTAATTGATCTTGAGCAATGAATTCCAAATTAATCGCCCCTGTAGGACAAACCTTGATACAATCTCTACAACCAGAACATTTGTCAAAATAGCGACCAACAATTCTATATTCTTTGGGATCTGTCTCCCGACCTTTCCATTTCTTCGTAGGA
Organism: Desulfosporosinus sp.; assembly: GCA_003513495.1. Lineage (GTDB taxonomy): Bacteria > Bacillota > Desulfitobacteriia > Desulfitobacteriales > Desulfitobacteriaceae > Desulfosporosinus. The sequence continues at coordinate 198,407 of DOPM01000043.1, read as the reverse complement.
CCACATACGAAAACCACGGAGGGACAAACACTTAAACATTGGCGACAGCTTAATGGATCTTTGCATAAATCATAGTCTATCTTGATTTGAGCAATCATCACGTTTCCCCCTTATTACCAGTTTTCGGCCAATCCGGGCAGACTTTCTCGGTTTAATAACTCTATTGCTCCGCTCGGGCAAGCCGTAACACATAAGCCACATCCAAAGCATTGATCCATATCGACATAGGCCTTGTTGGTATAAACCTCAAGGTTAAGAGATTTAAATTGGCATCGTCCTAGACAGCTTTTGCATCCAGTACACTTTTCTCGATCTACTTTAGCTACGGTATGCCCCTTTAACAAGAATTTAAAATCATAGTCAAGTCTATTGCGAACTGCAACACACCCTGGATACTCACACATGCATAGTCCCCCTATATAGGGTGTTCCGAAAACATCAACCGTCTGAACCCGACCCTCTTTGTGGTTCATCATGGCCCATTCCTTCGCTTCTTCTGGAGTTAGGAACTCGACCCCCCCCCGGTAGGTTTCTGGCCAACGTTCCCATTTATACATACCGGGACCGATACCCATGCAAGTGAAATTTTCGTCATCAGGCATACCCCGCTGAACTCTACGACAACCACACGTCATTTTTACTAATGGATAGGCTATATCTAAAATCTGCAAGTACTCATCAAGGGTGACAACCTGTCCGAAATGAGTTTGATAGGCATGTTCTAAGGCCTCACGTTTAATATCTTCTTCCCATTTTAGGTCTCCGCTGATTCGTGCTTTAACTAACTCCGCAACAACCCCTGCTCCCATACCTGCAGCCTGCGGATCTACATCTGCACCTGAAGCCTCATGTCCTTCTTTACGCACCTTATAAAGACGCCGTGCATAGTTTTCTGGGTTAAGATACCATTTTTCTCCGTTACCATATTTTTCACATACCCAACACATTTTGAGTCTCCTCCTTCTTCTTGGCATAAAAGCTTCCTTTACGCAACTGACTTACTAATTGGGCCTCGTTTAAGACCGGATAATCAAATACAGTAACACAGGAGCCAACACTGAGTGTACTATGGGCATCACTACCCCCAGTTCCCTTTTTGCCTAAAATTGCTGCTGCCTTTTGCGCCGCTAGAATTTCTCTCCAACTGCTGCGTCCATTGAATATTTCCAATGTATTTACAAAGCTAAACACAGATCTCCTACATAGTTCCTCAATATCTATCGGCTCTAAACCTCGTTCTTCCCTAGACAACGTTGAAACTCCAAAATCCATGCGAAAAGGATGAGCGGCAACCATTACTCCTCCTAGTTCTTCGACCCTTAAGGTTAATTTGGAAAGGTCCTCTCTAAGGTAAAGTAAGGGCTGATGAACACCATAAACTAAAATTTCGCCGACAGGGGTACTTAATTCTACCCCACTATATACTTGAACCCCGCTCTCATTATGCAATTTAGCTAAATTACCTGGATCCCAGCAGTAATCATGATCTGTGATACAAATTCCACTTAAACCTTTCTTACACGCAGCCTGTACCAAGTCCTCCACAGACATACGGCTACAAGCAGAACCTTGGCTGGAGTGGGTGTGTATGTCAAATTCCATGCTCATATACCAAATCCTTCAATTAATTGGTTCTTACAGTTTAATGCAAAACTAATGCCAACTAATTCTCTCCAGCGATTTGTTTATCCAATATAAGCCTTTTTGACTTCTTCATTACCTGACAGTACATCACTTCGATCATGCATGACAACTCGACCGTTTTCTAATACATAACCACGATGAGACACCTTCAAAGCCAAATGGGCATTTTGCTCTGCTAAGAGAACTGTCTTTCCGGCCTTATTCACAATCTTTACCGCATCAAATACTTGCTGAACTACTATAGGAGCTAGACCAATTGAGGGTTCGTCTAACAACAACAATTCAGGATCAGACATGAGCGCCCTTCCTATCGCTGCCATCTGTTGTTGTCCTCCGCTCAAAGAACCTGCTAAATCGTTTTCTTTCTCTTTTAGGACAGGGAATAATTCATAGACCATGGTCAAACTCTTTTTTATACCTTCTTTATCGTTACGCCGGACATAACCCCCTAGGAGTAGATTCTGCTTCACCGGCATATGCGAAAATAGAGCCCGCCCTTCCAGGCACTGGGATATCCCTAAGTTTACCATCTTAAAGGCTGGCAATTGTTCAATTTTATGACCCTTAAACTCAATACTTCCACTCGTTGGCTTTAGTAATCCGCTAATCGTCCGAAAAAGCGTTGATTTGCCAGCACCATTGGCCCCTAATAAGACTACAAACTCTCCCTTATTGACTTCTATGTTAACATCTTGTAATGCAAGATAACTTCCATAGGACACATTTATCCCAGATAATTTAAGCATGCTTGGTCCCCCCTAAGTAAGCTTCTATCACTCGGTCATTTTTATTAATTTCTCTTGGGGTTCCTTCAGCAATTTTCGTACCATAATTTAAAACCATTATTCTGTGCGCCAAATTCATAACCATCTGCATCTTATGCTCGATTAAACACACTGTAATCCCAGAATGTTGAATTTTCTCAATTAACTTCACTAACTCGCTGGTTTCTCCATGATTAATACCCGCAGCCGGCTCATCCAGCAACAGTAAGCGTGGTTCAGTCACCAGGGCCAATCCGATGGCTAAACGTTTGGCGGCCTCTTGGGAAATGTTTCCTACCGGTTGATTCTTCACCTCGGTTAGTCCTATAAATTCTAAGATCTCCCCCGCTTTTTCTCGGCTCGCTCCTTCGTCCCTCCGCGCACGCTTGGTATTAAAGATGGCATCGAGCATTCCCATTTTGGTTTTAGATCGATAACCAATGATCAGATTGTCCAGTACTGTACTATCTGTAAAAAGGTTCGTGGTCTGAAAGGTTCTACCTATGCCGCTACAGGCAAACTCATGGGTCGGAGTGCCTGTCATATCCTTACCCATAAAACTAATTCTTCCGGAACAGGACGGATAGAAACCGCTGATGAGATTAAAAAATGTCGACTTTCCGGCACCATTAGGTCCGATAATGGCTACAATTTCCCCCTCTTCGATCTCAAAGTTCACCTTGTTTAAGGCGGTCAGCCCGCCGAAGTTTTTAGTTAAAGCCTCGGTTTTTAGCAGCATGGCTTTCTCCTTTCGACGGCAGGTTTGTTCCTGACTTCTTTCTTTGGTTAACCCGTTTCTCTAGCTTAGCTTTTAACGACTTAGTTGCTCCTACCAGCCCTCCTGGGAAAAACTTAACGATTACGATGAGCAGTGCCCCGAAGACAACCATCCGATATTCCTGCATAAATTGGAGGCTTTCAGTGATTCCTGAGGCTAAGAGGGTTCCCACTAGGGGCCCGGCTATGGTTGCTTGCCCTCCTATTAATAGAAACAGCAAGAATTCAAAGGTTAGATGGGTTGCAGCAATCTCCGGACCTAAAAACCGGATATAGCTCGAAAACAAGGCTCCTGCAATACCGGTAAAGAAGGCTGCAATACCAAAGGCCAGTAACTTGCTTTTCATGACATTAATCCCCAGTGTAGCTGCTAATTCTTCACTGTTGCGAATCGATTTGAAGGTTCGACCGACAAGGGAGGAAACGATACGGCTCATGACAAAGATGGTTAGTATCAAAAAGGCGAGAACTAGATAATACTGTGATTCCAGGGATTTAAATTCAATGGGCCCGATGCTGGACGGTATAGGGACTCCGATTAAACCTCGAACTCCTCCGGTTAAACTATCCCATTTTTCGATGACTAAGTGAATAATGACACCAATGCACAACGTCAGGATGACAAAGTAATGTCCCCGAGTTCGAAAGGAGATCAATCCTACCAGTAAGGCCACGGTGGTGGTTGCTACAGCAGCAATCGGCAGGGATAACCAGAACGACAGTCCCAGCTTTAGACTGAGCAGACCGGAGGTATAGGCTCCCAATCCAAAAAAACCGGCTTGGGCTAGAGAAAGCTGTCCTAAATAACCCACGATTAGGTTCAATCCATAGACCGCAATGGCATAGATAAAGCCTAGGGTCACGACGGTTAGGTAATATCGATTAGGGCTTATATAAGGAAAGGCGATTGCCAGCGCAAAAACAGCTAAATAGGCAATATATTTAGTTTTATACATTTTTTTAATTAAGTCCATCGTTAATGCCCTCCCTTTGCAAAAAGGCCTGAAGGTTTGATCGAGAGGATTAAGACTAGAATAGCGAAGGCAATAACATCTTTATAGTTGCTGGAAATATAGGTCGCACCTAGGCTCTCCGTCATACCTAAGATGAAACTTCCGAGCACGGCTCCTGGAATACTTCCCATTCCGCCAATGACGATAATCACAAAGACCTTCATGATAATCAGGGCACCCATAGAAGGATACACTAAAAAAATCGGCCCCGATAATGAGGCTGCTGCTGAAGCCAAAAGGGAGGCTACGGCAAAGGTTAACATCGCCACTCGATTGACATCAATACCAACGAGACTGGCACCGTCCCTGTTTTGCGCCATAGCTTCAATGGTGGATCCAATTAGTGTATGTTTTAGAAACAGATACAGGGCTACCATTAAAATGACCGCTCCTGCAATGATGATTAGTCGTTGTTCGGTCAGTCGAACCCCGCCAATCATGACCACATTATCATAGATTGCTGGAATACTCCGGAAATCGGACCCCCAAAGCACCCGAGCGACAGCCTCAATAAACATCATAGCCCCTACTGCCGCTATGAATTTATTTGTACTAGGACTGTTACGCATGGGATTGAAGACTATTCTTTCTAATAGAATACCAAGTACAGCTAAAACAATTCCGGCAATCAGACCTGACACCCAATAGTTAATACCATATAACGTCATCATGAAAAAGGTAACATACCCGCCAACCATGTATAAATGTCCATGGGCAAAATTCGGCACCTCCATGATGCCATAGATTAGAGTGAGTCCTAAGGCTACCAGGCAATAAATGCTTCCTAAAGTGAATCCGTTGACAACCTGTTGTATCAATAAATCCATAGAGCCACCCCTTCCCAATCCTCTCCAGGACAGATTAATCCATCCTGTACTGTTGTTTTCCAAATCATAGAACTAGGAAGGACCATCATGAGCTTCAGCGCCATGACGGCCCCCTAAGCTTACCGTGGCTAAGACATAATAGAATATTAATATGAGGTCTTTACATCAAGTTGTCTAGGGACTTTCAGGCCTTTTGGCTTCTAGTCTCTAACTTTTGGCTTCTGACTTCTTCATCATTTCCAGGTTATATCCCGTAGTATCTGCAGGATTCGGAATAATAAATGGCTTACCATACTTGCCATTTTCGATCATAATCCCTACTCCAGGCGTCATTGATCCTCCCCCGGCAGCAATTCCAGGTATGGGGGTTGTGACAGATGCGTCCGTTATTGGCGTCACAGCCTTCATTCCTTCAAAGATCTTGACAGCATCTGTAACATTTCCAGCTTTTTCAATTCCTCTGGCTAATAGCATCATGTGGTCATAGTTTTTGCTCGCTTCCCAAGCTGGTATTTTACCATTGTATTTAGCTTTAAAGCGTTCTACAAAAGGAAGGGCTCCATCGCTAGGGTATTGGAAAACCGGAGTAACACCTATAGCCCCTTCTAAATCTGTCATCGGTATTATAGCGGCCATTTGTTCTACTTTAGCTTGGTCCATAACAACGAACCCACCCTTGAAACCAAGCTGTCGAGCTTGCTTAATCACCAAAGCGGTTGGCTGTGAAGGACCTCCTACAAACAACACATCTGGCTTTGCTGCAAGTGCCTTACTGACATAGGTATTAAAGTCGGCTTCTTTGTTATAATCCACTGGGGTATTTGCTACAATCGTTCCGCCTAACTTTTCCCAAGCAGGCACCATTGCAGAGGTCCAGTCCTTACCATATTGACTAGTCGTAGGAATAAGGGCTAATTTTTTTCCAAACTTATCCATTACCAACTTAGAGTAAATTTCTTGATAAAGATTGTATGGAGAGGTCATTTGTACAGTCAATTTATTACCTGCTTTAGCAATCTTAGGCTCACTCGTATAAGCCATAATCAGAAATCCATCCGTCTCATTAAATTGTTGGAGAGCGAAAGCACCGCCGCTGTGTGGAACGAAAACCACAGGAGCATTAAATTCTGATTTCAGCCTGCGCGCATTAGTTGCGGCCTTATCAGGCATGTATTGGTCATCCAGTTTTACGAGATTAATTTTATACTTTTGCCCATTAACCATAAGGCCTTTTTCATTTATTTCATCAACAGCCATATCCAAACCTTCAGTTACTTCCTTACCAAATAAAGCGGCACCGCCACTTAAAGGTCCTGTGTACCCGATGTTTATCGTCTTGATTTCCGCGCTAGGTTCAGACGTTGAGGAAGGAGTATTGTCAGAAGGTTTGGAACAACCTGAGACCACTAGGAGTATGATTAGTGTAAGAATCAGCCATATACTTTTTCTTCGTTTCATTTCGTGTTTGCACCTCTTTCATTTTCTCAAGGACACTGTTTTCCAAGCTCATTTTTCTTAGAACGGTTTATTGTCAGATTCCCCCCTTTAGATTACTTGTTTAAATTTAATATTTTGTAAATTTTGAATATTCACTTTATAATCTATGCAAATTTTGTGCCTATTCCCTATTCCTTTTAGAATTCCCTATAATCGGTCCTCTGCCTTAGCTTTTTTCGCAAACTTAAACCGTTCGAATGTATCACTTGCATACACTAATTAATCATTGTTGTTTACTTTTTATATTACTTCTAAGCGATACCTATCCAGATCTACAGTGTAATTAAAATTGATTAACCTATACACACCCTCTCCCTCTATCAAAATATTCAGAATGATTATACTATTTTAATAGTTGCAATTATTGTGCCATTACCTCTTAATCAACCCAGGGATATCTCATTTCCACAACTTACCATACCCTTAGTAGTGAAAGTTACGTTTCTTTGAACTAAAAGGGGTGGGCCTTTAAAAAAAGACACACCCTTTTTTCATATCTAGGCTGCTTTTGCTCCCTTAAAAAAAAATTCTAACATGGTTTTCTATTACTAGGGGTTCTTTGTTCAAATCCTAAGAATGTATAGTATAGATACATTATATCAAGGATATCGTTTACTTAATATATCATCTCAAATCTCACTTAATCTATAGCGACTAGCAGAAGCCAAAAGAGGATGTGACTTTCATAAAAGCCCATCCTCTCCCCTGCCTCATCAATCTTCGATACCATATTTACGTAACTTATCATAAAAAGCTCTCCTGGAAATACCTAGCGCTTTCATAGCCTGGGTACGATTATTATTATAAGTAGCTAATGCTGATAGAATTAATTCCTTTTCCATCCTACCTATAATTTCTTTTACATCGTAGGGTTTATCCTCAATGCTTGAATTCTCATTATTGACAGCAATAACATGCGCCGGCAAATGACGAACTTCAATCGTGGTACCACTACATACAATGCTTGCATGTTCTAATACGTTTTGCAACTCTCTAATATTACCGGGCCACTCATACTTCTGAAGGAACCTTACGACTTGTGGAGATAGATTAAGTTCATGACCCACTTCCCGCGAGAATTGGTTAAGAAATGTTTTGGCTAACTCTAATATGTCATCTTTCCGCTCACGAAGAGGAGTTAAATGGAGAGGAACGATATTCAAACGATAGTACAAGTCACGACGGAAGCTCCCCTTATCGATCATGCTTTCTAAATCTCGGTTGGTGGCTGCGATCACACGTATATCAACTTTGATCGTCTTTGTACCGCCGACACGTTCGAATTCTTTTTCTTGCAATACACGTAATAATTTAGCCTGCATAGTAATACTCATGTCGCCTATTTCATCTAGAAATATTGTACCGCTATGAGCTAATTCAAACTTACCAAGTTTGCCTCCCTTTTTAGCTCCTGTAAAAGCTCCCTCTTCATATCCAAAAAGTTCACTTTCTATTAAATCCTCCGGTATGGCAGCACAATTGACCTTAATCATAGGCTTATCTTTACGTCGGCTGCAATTATGAACTGCCCTAGCCAGAACTTCCTTACCAACTCCACTTTCACCAAGAATCAGGACTGTGCTTTCAGTTTGTGCTACTTTGGCAGCTAACACAAGGGTTTCCTTTAACCGACTGTTCTGTCCTACGTATTCTTTGAAGGACATAGGAAGATGCTCCCATTGTTCTAACTGCTCTTTCAAATAGTCTGCAACACCCTTAGTTTGCTGTAATTCCCGATTAAGTTCTACCACTTCTGAAATATTTTTAAAGATTGAGACTGCCCCAATGATGTTATTTCCATTATATAAAGGAAAAGAGCTGCCTACTACATTAATGTCTAGAGATTCAACATAACCGTTCCCTCTACTTGGCTTTCCCGTATGCAGCATTCTGATAGTTGGTGAGTCAGGTTCGATTACGTCTAGTCTTCGGCCTAGAACTTTGGCCACGGGAACCCCTAAAATTTTTGCATAAGCCTCATTAGCATAGACAATTGTAGTGTCCGAATCAATAACTAGTACTACATCATGGATATTATCCAAGATTTCAAATAAGAGTTCACGATTCCATTGTGGAATAATACTTGTTGTGACAGCATGGACTCCGGCACTCATGTTTATCCCTCATTTTTTGTATCTTTTGTAAACATTATAAGGGCCATAGGCGGGTAAGTAAAGCTAAATCCCCAAATATTTTAAACATTCTCAATATTATGCTAGATACTTCTTAATCCATGGTAATATGCTTACTTTCAAGCGTCTTCAACTAGATTAGGGATACTTTTTCGTATCTCATCTTTCCAGGTAGTGATTAAAGTAATTAGACCGCTGTATACAATTAAGACACTAGCAATGGAGCTAGTGCCTTAATTGTATGACGGGTTAATTTAGGTTTTCTGATGTATTTCATTTTGACTTGGTTAAGCGTGGTAGATCCCAGAATTCTTTCTTTAGAGGTACTTCATAAGTAATCTTCGTATACTGTTCTTTGTCATAGGTTTGACCTCTTAACAGGTCAACTAAAAAACGCTCACCGCTCTTCTTATCTTCAATAACTACCATTCGACTAGGATTACTTTGTGGTCTTTCCAAAACAAAATCTCCTTATCTACATAGAAATTTAAATGTGAAAATACAATATCCCTATTTAATTCGGTAATAATTAGCTAAATCCTTCTAATAATAGCATTGCCATTCAGGGGATAATATATAAATAGAAGAAAACTCAGAAAGCAGGAGCATGTATGGAAGCCTCATGGATTTCACTTTTACCATTTCTAGTCGTTATTCCAATAGCTATCCTATCCAAACAAGTTCAACCAGGACTGTTCGCCGGTTTAATATTAGGAAGTTACCTTGTACAGCCGGATCTATTTGGTGGAATTAAGACCCTTATCTCCTATCTTATAAACAATCTTGTACAGCCGAATAATATTAGGATTATTATCTTTCTTTACGTTTTTGCTGGCCTTATCAGTTTAACTAGGATTACGGGAGGAATAAAAGGTTTTGTCGACCTAGTAGGACGCAAAGTTAAAACCAAACGGTCAGCAATGTTACTTATATGGCTCTCGACAATTGGTACATTTAATAATCCAAATTTTCGAATTGTAACAATTGCACCTATCATGAAACTTCTAAAAAGGAGATTACCCCTATCTACTCAGAAAATCGGTTTTATGATTGAAGTCACTTCAAATCCTGTTGTTGCGCTCGTGCCTGTTGCCACGGCCTTTGTCGGTTATATGGTCTCTTTGATTGGGACAGCGATGCAGCAAATAGGTATTAATGAATCCCCCTACAGTGTTTATATCAAGAGTATACCCTTTAACTTTTTTTCACTAGTTATAATAGGAATAGGCATTTACTTTAGCTTTTTTAAGGAAATGAGCCAATCTGCCAATGCCGATTTAATTGGAAGTTCTGAAGAACAGCGAGAAGAGGAAGAACTACAAAAATGCATACAAGCCTTCGAAAAGGAAATCCCCAGTAAGCCTCTAAACCTTTTAATGCCCCTTAGTATCGTCTTAATTATGACTCTTTTTTTAAGTTGGTGGGATGGACATGCCCGAGCAAGTAGCTTCTTTGATGCCTTTGTTAAAGCTGACGCCCTTGGAGTTATGCTCGAGGCCTTGTTCATTACATTGATTCTTTCCTTAATTTTTTTCTTTATCCAACGCTATAGTATCGCGAAATTAGTCAACCATTTCATTGATGGGGGCAATGAATTGATCTCGGTTATCCTTATGCTTACGTTAGTTTGGGCCTTATCAGCAGTCTCAGAAGACTTAGGTTTCTCAAGTTATATTACATCAAATCTAGTAGGCTGGATTCCATCAGCCTTTATAGCCCCCGTTGTATTTATCTTAGGCAGCTTGCTCTCTTATTTTATAGGGTCGTCATGGGGAACTTGGGGATTGTTGATGCCCCTTGCTGTAACCCTTGCTCATCAGACCGGATCTAATATCATCCTTGTCATCGGGGCTGTGTTTGCTAGTGGCACCTTCGGAGCTTTTGCCTCTCCCCTGAGTGATAATTCCATAACACTTTGTGCAATCCTTGATCTGCCCGTGATGGAGTATGCCCGATCAAAGTTAAAGCTATCGTTAATTGCCGCTGGAATAACCACCCTTTTATTTGGTGTTGCGTCCTTCTTTATTTGAACAGATTACTGGAATCAATCCGGTAATTTTGCAAGTAACTTTTTATTTCCTACTATAACTAGAATGTCTCCATGGTTAATTACAGCATTTGCTCCTGGAGCAATGATAATTTCGTCTTCCGTCTTTTTGATAGCTATTACGCTGATTCCATAAACCGCTCTGAAATCTAATTCTCCCAGTGATTTGTTTATAAAATGTGAGGAAGCAAGAATCTCAAAAATACTATACTGGGGAGATAATTCAATAAAATCCATGACGTTAGAAGTCACTAGATTGTGAGCTACACGAATTCCCATATCCTTTTCTGGATAGATGACTTTATCTGCCCCTATTTTTTCTAACACCTTTCCGTGTTGAGTGGATTGGGCCTTAGCAATGACATACGGAATCCCCATTTCTTTTAGCATAAGAGTGATCAGAATATTTGCTTCAAGATCATCCCCCATGGCTACTACCGCTATATCTAGATTTCTAACTCCTAACGTTCGAAGGACTTCCTCATCGCGAGCATCGGCCTGTACAGCCTGAGTTACATCGTTCATTATAGCCTGAACCATAGTTTCATCTTTATCAATAGCCAAAACATCATGTCCTAGCTCACTAATGGTTCTTGCAACACTAGTTCCGAATCGACCTAAACCAATCACCACAAATTGTTTGCGCACAAGTTTACTCCTATTCTGTCTAACTAGGTTCTTTAATTATTTGACCTAATTGACTGGCTTATATTCATCTTAGAATTTTGAGTTACTTAAGTAAATAATTATACTCCCCCGAAATTACCTCGGTCAACTTGAGTGATTATTAAACGTATCGACCTCTCCGAGTGAACGAAACAATGATAAAAAAATGAAACTTGGTTATACTCTATAATATCGGTGTATAACATCAGGAAGTTCTAGCTAAAAGAGGTGTTTTTATGTTTAATGACAAGGTTTTGACTTGTCGGGATTGTGGTCAGGAATTTGTTTTTTCCGCATCAGAACAGGAGTTTTTTGCTGAGAAAGGGTTTACGAACGAGCCAGGAAGATGTCCTCAATGTCGTGCAGCCAAAAAGGCTCAGACTAGGTCTTCTGGGGGATATAACCGTCAGGAACGGGAAATGTTCCCTGCTACTTGCGCTACGTGCGGGAAGGAAACGACAGTACCGTTTCGTCCGTCTGGAGAGAAGCCTGTATATTGTCGGGATTGTTTCCATCCTACTCCACGTAACAATTGGTAAAACTTTTTGCGCATAAACCTCCTCGGTCATAACCGAGGAGGTTTTGATATAATACGAATTTATTCTTTCAGATTGTTATCAAAAAACCTCTGGTACTCTCCGTATCCCTCTTCAGTTAAATTTTCTTTCGGAATAAACCGCAAGGAAGCTGAATTAATACAATAGCGCAGCCCTGTGGGCTTCGGACCGTCAGCAAAGACATGACCAAGGTGTGCTTCAGATCTAGTGCTTACAACCTCTGTCCGTCTCATCGAATGACTGAAATCAGGCTTTTCTATAACCCTTTCTGGCTGGATAGGTTTCGAAAAGCTTGGCCATCCACACCCCGAATCAAATTTATCCAGAGAATTGAAGAGAGCCTCCCCGGATATCACATCAACATAAATACCCTCTCGGTCGTTATCCCAGTATTCATTCTGAAAAGGGGGTTCGGTACCCCTGTTCTGAGTAACTTCATATTGCATCACTGTAAGTTTAGATTTTAATGCCTCTTTCTCTTGATCATCTTTACTCCAATGCTCCTTCAGAAAAGTATCTCGCCCCGAACCCTGGCGATAAGCCCCATATCTTAATGGGAACTTTCTATAATAGTCCTGATGATAGTCCTCTGCAGGATAAAACGTGGTTGCCGGTAGAATTTCAGTAACGATAGGACCCCTAAATCGTTTGCTTTTTTCGAGGGCTTCTTTTGACCTTTCCGCCCAATTCTTTTGCTCCTGATTGTGATAAAAAATAGCAGTTTTATAGGCTTGTCCTAAATCAACAAACTGTCCATTAGGATTAGTTGGGTCGATTTGTCTCCAGAAAGTCTCCAGTAAGGAGTTATATGATAATGAATCCGGGTCAAACCTGACTTGAACAGCCTCGAAATGTCCTGTCTTTTTAGAACACACATCCTCATAGCTTGGATTCTCCAAGTGACCTCCAGTGTATCCTGAAAGCACACTAATGATTCCAGGTAGTTCCTCAAAGGGTTTCACCATACACCAAAAACAGCCTCCAGCAAAGGTAGCAAGTTCATATCTGATATTATTCATAATTTCCCTCACATTCTTCAAACTAGTCAGAATTTATTACAATTGCGCAGTTTTTTTCTTTATGCTATTATTTGATAAACAGAAATAATCATACTCATGTATAAAGACTATAAGAAAGAGGTTTTAATATGCTACATCATGAAGATTCAACCCTTAGTGATAATCAGCTTTTAATAATCATCGGAGAAATGGCGTCTTTATTTCATGAACTAATCCCAATAGATAATACCATTGCGGTTACTGATAAAGAAAAGTTCCTCTATTATTGCATGGGCACCGAAGCAGTGTCTGCACAAGCTGATATAATTGGGAAACCCTTCCCTAAGGCTGGCAATATTCCGACTACGTTGCAAACAGGTACTCTACAAAGAGGAATAATCCCTAAGGAAGTGTATGGGGTAGCGTTTAAATCCTCAACCCTACCCATTAAGAACTCGAATAATACGACCATAGGTACTTTAACTCTTGCTTTAAGCTTGAAAAATCAAACGGCTTTACAGGAATCAGCAGAGAATATCTCAGCTTCTGCAGAACAGCTCTCGGCTTCCACCGAGAGTCTTGCATCCTCAGCAATGCTTCTTTCTGGTAGCGTATCGGAAGTTCAAGGTCAAACCCAAGAAATAATTAAACTCATTGAACAAACTAATAATATTCTTGACTTTGTGAATAATGTTGCCTCTAATTCAAGACTTTTAGGATTAAACGCTGCTATTGAGGCTGCTAGGGCGGGTCAATATGGAAGAGGGTTTGCTGTCGTTGCTGATGAAATAAGAAAAATGGCAGAAAATAGTGCGAAATCGGTTAATGATACCAAGAAACTTTTATCTACTATTAACGAAAGAGTTAATGATCTTATGAGGCAAGTCGAAGAATTAACCGATGTCGCACATGCACAGGCAGCTGCAACTGAAGAAATGACTGCTGGGATACAAAGTTTTACAGAGAGTACTCAAATCGTACAACAAGTTTCTCAGATCATATAGATAACCGAAAGGCCCTTCGTTCACTACAATTGGACGAGGGCTTTCATTTTTGCTTAGTATCGGAAAAATCAATTTAAACTATTCTTAAAACAATTGCTTTACATTCTTAAGATTTGTGAGATAATTGAGACGAATGAGTGAATGATTATTCATTTGCGAGTAAAAATGAAAGGTGTGAGGTTTATTGTCCCTGTTAATTAATCCTCAAAACTATGAAAGTCCGCAAAAGGATTCACCTTCTAAAGAAATAATGGAGAAAACAATTCATTTCTTCGAAGATAAAGGGCTCAAAAGCATCAAAGAAGATGATCAGGCAAGTAGATGGTACACTGATTTCCTGAAGTTTATTAAAAACGAACAAGTCTTTTCAACCCTGCTTACTCCCGCCGGTTATGGTGCACCTGACTCGCGTTTTGATTTAGGTCGAGTCTGTGAATTCAACGAAATTAGTGCATTTTATTCGTTATCTTACCAGTACGCCTACCAGGTTTCCATTCTCGGACTTGGACCAATTTGGATGGGAGATAATGAAAAGGCCAAACACTTAACCGCTCAAAAATTAAGAGACGGTGCAATCTTTGCCTTCGGGTTGTCCGAAAAAGCACATGGCGCTGACCTTTACAGCAATGAAATGGCGTTATCTTCAACTAATGACGGACACTACCTAGCGAACGGAGGCAAATATTATATCGGAAATGCCAATGAAGCAGCACTTGTATCAACTTTTGCTAAATATGAAGACACCAAAGATTATGTGTTCTTTGTCGTTGATAGCCAACACCGTAATTACAAATTGATTAAGAAAATCTCAACATCAGGAGTCCGTCCCGCCTATGTTGGGGACTACGAACTTATAGATTATCCGATAACTCAGGATGAGATCCTTTCAAGCGGTCCTCTAGCTTGGGATTCAGCTCTTTCCACCATTAACATTGGAAAATTTCAATTAGGCTTTGCATCCATAGGTATTTGTACACATGCTTATTATGAAGCTTTGAATCACGCCTCTAACCGTGAATTATACGGCAAGAAGGTCACAGCATTTCCACATATTCAGAAAATCTTTACCGAATCCTATGCTCGTCTAATTACGATGAAATTATATGCTTTAAGAAGTTTAGATTATTTCCGTTCCGCTTCTGATGATGACAGACGCTATCTACTTTATAATCCTATTCAAAAAATGAAAGTTACCACCCAGGGAATGAAAATTATCGAAATGCTGCTTGATGCAATTGCAGCTAAAGGGTTTGAGCAAGACACATATTTCGAAACCGCCATCCGTGATATTGGTATGATACCCCGCTTGGAAGGCACGACCCATGTAAACATTGCCCTAGTAATTAAGTTTATGTCTAATTATTTCTTTAATCCTATGGAATACCCCACTATTCCTAAACGAGATGACATCGCTGACGATTCCTACCTTTTCCGTCAAAAAGCCGGAAAGCTTGCTTCTGTCCGTTTCCCTGACTACCGCTTGGCTTACGAAGGAATCCAAGTCTCTAATGTTATTATCTTCCAAGAGCAAATCGAGCTCTTCCGTTCCTTCTTAGAACAGGCTAGCCCTAGTCAGGAGCAATCAAAAAACATTGACTATATGCTTGCTTTAGGTGAAATGTTTACATTAATCGTTTATGCCCAGCTGGTCTTGGAAAATTCCAAACTTCATACCATTTCTTCAGCTTTGCTTGATGAGATCTTTAACTTCCTAGTTCGAGACTTTGCACAATTTGCTTTAACCCAAATCTCTAACTATAATAATTCTACTCAACAAGAAGAGTTCTTGAAAGCCATGATGAAAAAGCCCAACTTAAATGCTGCAACCTCTCAAACACTATGGGAGACTGAAGTTAAGCCATTAGTTGGTGCCTATCAACATGCTTAACCCTATTTGACTCTTCGCAGTTTAGTCTGGCTCTTCGCTTTTGATAAAGGATAGACTTTAGATACCTTGGGTTTCTGTCTTTTCTCTGATTTTAGACGCCGTCTATTTGACCAATAACCAAATAACACAATAATTCCTATAGCTATCCCTAACGTCCAATAGCCCATATCCACTCACCCTTCTTGCTGACACAATTGATCCTTTTATAAATATGCAAATTCTGCCCTACTCAATTCCTGATGTAACCCTTATTTTAATAGTTCTCCAATAATAGTATTATTAAAGATTCTTAAATAGTCATATGAAAAGAACCCTTGGGTGTAATTATCCCATGGGTTCTAGCTTTTTACTCGAACTGTATAGCAGCCCCCACTGTACCCGGACCAGTGTGCACTCCTATGACCGGTCCCACCTGAGTAAAGACAGTCGTCGGTATTTGAAAAGCATATTCTAAAGCTTCCTTTAGATATACTCCAGCCTTTTTTGCTGCACCATGAACTACTACTAAATGGATTGGTTTCCTGCCTTTTGCTAAATCTTTATAAGCCTGAACAACATTATCTAAAGCTTTCTTCTGACTGTGTGCTTTTCCATAGGTATGATATACTCCATCATCCCCTACTCTGATAATAGGCTTAATATTTAAAAGAGCTCCCATGAAACCTTGAACCTTTCCGATACGCCCACCTTTTTGCAGGTATTCCAACGTATTTAACGTAAAAAGTGTTTCTATATTTAGTCGAGCCTTCTTAAGGCTCTCAAGAATCCACTCAGTTTCATGACCCGCTTTAATATTTCTCGCAGCCTCCATCAGCATTAAACCTGCACCAAGACTGATGGTTTTTGAATCTACAAGATGAATCTTCTCTTTAAACTTCTCTTTAGCAAGATGGGCGGCGTTAAATGTACCGCTCAGTGCTGAGGATATATGCACAGAGATGACCTCTTGATATTCCTCTAGTAACTCACTGTATAAACGCTCGAACTCTTCCGGAGTAGGTTGTGATGTTTTAGGAAGTACATTTTCTTCCATTAACCGTCGATAGAAATCCTCACTTGAAAGTTCACCATCAGTATACTCCTGCTCTCCAAATCTCACTTTTAGAGGGATGACATGGACATCACAATCCTTTTTTACTTCTTCCGTAAGATCCGCCGTACTATCTGTCACCAGGGCAATCCTTTTCATCTTGAACCCTCCGTTTAATAACATTTCCATCTACCTACATCATTCGGTAAAATCCGATAAATTCCTCTTCCCATATTAGAGAAATTTTATTCACCATAAACAGAAAAAAGGCTGGATAAATGGGCCAGCCTATCTCGGCGAATTCTTTCCTTACCCAAGTCTTTGTCTTAGATTTTGGGATATTTCACGTAAAAGTTCAAAGGAGTGTTTGATACTAGCAGTTCCATCCCCATTGATTAGACAGCATCGAGATGGGGCTAACCAGGAACGATCATAAATTAGCTGATCATCTAATCCATGCTGATTAAGAAATCTCCATAAATCAAGTAACCGATCTATCAGAGATTGACTGGTCTCTAAACTTAATTCGCTTGTCAAAGTGGGGATAATCCCCCAGGATATTATTCTCCCACGTTGCAAAAACTCTTTTAACTCATCAACATAGCGTACCAAAATGTGACCCCAGCTAAAAGCATCAACCGAAAGAATATCAATGTCTGCCTTTAACAGAAAGTCCCAGTCAGGGTTTCCACATAAATGAACTCCCTTTGGGCCCGGCAGTTTAGATAAGAAAGCTCTGTACTCCACCTGTGCAACTTCTGAAGTATAAGCACTAAGGGAGTTGAAAATCATTTCTAGGCCTGGTTCATCCAACCATACAAAGGGGTTAGGATGGACTTGTTTTAACTGATTATATTGCCAAGTGATCTTATGTGTAAGAAAATCGTAAAGAATCTCACGGACAAAATCGTTATAAATCATGGGTTTACGTTCTTCATCGCAAATTTTAAGTCCAAAACTGATTGGGCCAACTGTCTGTCCATGAATCATTTTATAAGACGACAAATCATGCGTCAAAAAGCCATTAAAAGCTGCTGAGGACTCCTCCGATAAAGCAAAATGATCCGTATTACTGCTAGCTTCCAGGTATTCATCAAGTTCTTGTGCAAAGCGTTCATGGGAGAAATGGAGGCTTTGTTTTCCTTCATCAACGATGATTCCAGGGAAATGCTCGGCAAATTGAGCATACATGTCTTCTTTAAAACGGAAGCGGGGTAACTGCGGCCAAAAGGGGATGTCTAAACTAAGTGCCAATCTTTGTGCCTCTGTTAAACTAGTGTGAGGTAAAATACCCATGGCGGTTGTTAATGCTTGACCTGTCAGCATACATGACAACCTCCTTCCTGTCAGAATAGTTCGATTATTTATTATCTAAAGTATATCAAATCCCTATCTGACATATCGTGATTTTGATCACATCAAACTTTGTTTATGAATCAACCTAGTAAGTCAATCACAATACCCTTTGTTACGTAATTTCGTTAAATGCTCTGCCAAAATATCTTCCAAATTAATGCCATATTGCTCTTCCAGGACAAACATCATCGTGACCGCAGTCTGTGCTACATCGACCAATTCTCGAGCAACCATCTGCATCGCTTCAGCTTCTTCCATACGCTGACGTTCTCCACTTAATCCCCTCAGTTTACCTATTGCTTGCGCTAACTCTCCAGATTCCTCCATGATTTTCAAGGCAGTGCTTTCTAGAGAAGGGCTCAAACGGTTTAAACGAGGAAGGGTTACGGTCTTAGAAACAAGCTGTTCTTTGCTAAATTTATGGTTTGGATCCATTACACCACGACCTCTCGAATCTCTTATCTATCAGTATGAATTTATTATAGCATCCATATCCCAAGAACGCTCCTTAATCGTCAAATCACAATGAAATAAAAAACTCCCCTACCTAAAGTAAGGGAGCTACTAATTCTTAATCAAGACCTAGATCAATTTCTTCATACCTAAGAAAACCTTTTCCGGTGTAATCGGCAAATGATGCTCTCTGACTCCAACGGCATTGTAAATCGCATGAGAAATGGCTGGCGGTGGTGTATTAGCCACGACTTCTCCTATGGATTTTGCCCCAAAGGGACCTGTGGGTTCAAAGCTCTCTTCAAACTCTATACGCACTTTCCCAACATCCTTACGAGTAGGAATTTTATATTGCATAAAGCTGTTTGTAGCCATTTTTCCGATCTCATCATACCTTACCTGTTCATAAAGGGCCATGCCAATTCCTTGAGCAATTCCGCCTTCGGCTTGAATACGAGCGAGATTTGGGTTAATTACTGTACCGCAGTCGATAACTGCAACATAGTCAATTAAGTCTACTTTTCCGGTCTCTCGATCAACTTCCACCTCAGCAAAACCGGCAACATAAGGCGGGGGGGATACTTCACACCCCTGGGTAACATACCCCACAAGCTGTAGATTTCCCCTACCTAGGATGGTAAGTTCCGCTAGTTTAGCCAAGCTTATCTCTTGATCCCCGCTTAAGGTACGGACCCCAGAGCCATTGAATTCAACGTCTTGCAAGGTAACCTCTAAAAATGCTGCGCCTTGTTCGAGTATTTTTCCTTTTAACTCCTCTGCTGCCTTTACGACCGCCGCCCCTGCTACATAGGTCGTACTTGAAGCATAAGAACCTGGGTCGTAGGGAGAAGTATCTGTATCTCCCGCATTAACAATAATCTTTTCCATAGGGATCTCTAAAATCTCTGCAGCCATCTGGCTGAGAATAGTATCGCAACCCGTTCCCATATCCGTTGCCCCAGTAAGAAGAGTAACGTTTCCATCATCATTTAAGCGAATTTCAGCAGAAGCAGTCCCGATAGTGGCAATCCCCGAGCCCTGCATCGTGATCGCCATACCAACCGCTCTAACTTTGTTGTTACCGACGTCTCGACTTGGGAATTTCTCTTCCCAGCCAATGAGCTCTTTACCCTTAGCGATACACCGATCTAAAGACGAGCTGCCGAGCCTAACTCCATGACCTGTAAGAAAGGTTTCTCCAACTTTACTAATATTTTTTAAACGAAGTTCTGTTGGATCCATCTTTAAGTGTTCTGCTAACTTATTGACCGTAGATTCCAAAGCGAAGGTACCTTGGGTTGCTCCGTATCCTCTAAAAGCCCCGGCAGGCATTTTGTTAGTGTATACAGCTTTTCCATCAAACCGTACTGCTCTCGTTTTATTATAAAGGGGGAGAGTGTAATGACCTACACAACCTAAAACCGTTGGAGCATGCTCTCCGTAGGCACCAGTATCAGATAAGACCTGCATATCCAGCGCTCTAATAAAACCATCTTGGTCAGCACCTAGTTTCACTGATATTCTCATAGCATGTCTACTTGTCGTACAGCTAAAGGTTTCTTTTCGATCATAAATGATCATGGCTGGTTTACCTGTTTTCAAGGTTACAATGGCGGCAAAGATATCTCCTGCCCCAGTTTGCTTTCCCCCAAATCCGCCACCGATTCTAGGCTTGATTACCCTTATTTTTGTAGAGGAGATTTGCAAGGCTCGTGCTAATTGTCTTCGAATATGAAAAGGAACTTGTGTGGAACTGAGTACGATCAGCCTGCCCACGTGATCCAGATAGGTGAAAGACCGATAGGTTTCCATCATAGTATGCGCTTGAGCTTGTGGATAATAGACATCCTCGACCACCACGGCACATTGTTTGAATTCTTCTTCCACATCACCAACTTCTTCATGACAGGAAGACGTAATATTCTGGTCCTTTTGTAGTCCAATATCAAAGTTACAGCTTAAATCCTCTTCAGTATGCACCACCGAGGAATGCCCTATGGCCTGCTCGAAATCTAATACAGGCTCCATCACTTCATACTCAACCTTGATCTTTTTCATCGCCAAGAGCGCCGTTTTTTCATCCACCGCTGCAATAATTGCCACTTCATCCCCTACATAGCGAACAACTTGATCGAGTATGAGACGATCATAAGGTGAAGGTTCAGGATAAGATTGACCAGCTAAGGTAAATCGCTGGTTGGGAACATCCTTATAGGTAAGGATACATTCCACCCCTTCTAAACTCTCTGCCTTTGAAATGTCAATGGACGTAATTTTAGCATAAGCGTGTGGGCTTCTTAAAATCTTTACCACTAAGGCATTAGCCATGGCCAAATCCTCAGTATAGACTGGTTTACCCATAGCGATTGCCATTCCATCAATTTTTCGTATGCTTTGACCAACGCTTTTCATCCTATGCCACCCCCAGATAGGTCTTGATCGCCCTAAGCTGTCCCATATAACCCGTGCACCGGCATAAGTTGCCTGTTAAATAGTGAATAATCTCTTCCTCCGTAGGGTTAACTAACTCATTTTTCATAGCTAAGACACTCATAATAAAACCCGGGCTGCAAAAACCGCATTGTTCCGCCCCTTCCGCGCTGAGTATACGGGCAAATTCTTCTGCTTCCTGAGGAAGTCCCTCTATGGTTGTGATTTTCTTACCATGGACGCGTACAGAAAGAATCGAACATGAAAGCATTGATTTGCCGTCAATCCATATAGTACAAAGTCCACAGCAGCTTGTATCACAAGCCTTTTTAACGCTCAAGAGTCCATGGGATCTCAAGGTATCCGCTAAAAGCTCATCATTTGCCACATCCCATTTAACTGCTTTATCATTAATCGTTAATTTGATTTGCATGCTGCCACCTCCATTATTCCACGTTTAACAAGCGTTTTACAAAGGGCTTTACGATACACTGCTGTTCCCCGAGTATTCGTTCCAAAGGATAATTCTTCCGATGCTCTCTGAGCTGCTTCTTCTATCCTTTCTAACGTCAGTTCTTCCTGCTCAAGCATTTCGGAAGCACCAAATGCAATGTCGGCTTTACTCGGCCTAGCGCCCACTACAATTGTCCAATGATTATCAAGCTTAGAGACCGCCACATTTAACACTGCATAATCGCTGGCAGAACTTCTAAAACTCAAGTAAGTTGCTTGACGCACAGTTTTTTGGATCCATAATCGAACAAGAAGGTCTTTTTCTAACGGTCTGGCTAGAAAGTCAGCCAAAGACATTCTTCCACCCTTAAATAACTCAACTTCCGTGTCCAGGCATAACATAGCCGTGATCAAATCAGAAAAACCGTATTTAGAATAAATTGAAGCACCCACTGTAACGCCGTTTCTAAATTGTACGCCAATAATGTCACGAACGGATTTAGGAAGTATCCCATTATAATTTTCTTTTAAGAGAGGATGAGTTTCAAGTTCTCTCAAGCTTGTCATAGCGCCGATCACAATAAAACCATCTTGTTCTCGAATATAATTTAAATTAAGTTTCGTAAGATCTATTCCTTTATTGATCTGTTTTTTACCCATCTTCAGAAAGGCGCAGCCTCCAAGAATGGTATTATTTCGTTTATCCGTCAAGATCTGATAAGCTTCTGCTAAGTTTTCTGGTTGAACTAAATCCGTTATGGTAAACATGCTTACCCCTCCTCATTTGGCTCTAAGTCATTAGTACAAAAAAATAACCCAAGCGAACAGGTTTCAACTCAAAATTGGTGAGAGAAATCTGCCGCCTGGGAACTGGCCCTGCGGTATATCTTTCGCTCATAGTCGGACAATTTACGGCAGTCCGGTAGAAACTTGCAGACCATATCTCTGCGACTATATGAACACTATTCATTTGTCGATCATGAGCTTATTCTACAAGAAATCTCCTCAGAGGTCAATACATTTTCCGAACGTTATGCATATATTTGCATATATCGTTCGATCATTGCGTTGTCCCCTCAAGGATTCACCCTTAATCAATCCCTGCGAACTCGTTCAACTGTAAAACAAGACTGCAAGTTAATTCTTGCAGCCTTATTGCTTCACTAGTATTCGTTTTCATTATTTAACATGTACTAGGACTGAACATTTAAGCCCTTTAAGCAGAATGATAAATCCCTTTAAACTCATTGACTGCTGCATCAATATTAGCGGTATATCCCATCTCCTGAAGAGTCTCGCCAACGATTTGGAGGGCTTTAACAAACATTTCTTCAGTAGCATTTCCCATATGCCCGATTCGGAAAGCCTTCCCAGCTAATGCTGCTAAAGCCCCGGCGACGATCACGCCTTTCGAAGCCAACTTTGATCGGAACTCTACATCATTTAGGCCCTCTGGATAGATGATGCAACTTAATGTCGGAGCAGCGACATCTTCTGAAGCTAGAGGCTTCATACCATAGGCTTTCAGACCAGCTCTCACAGCTCGTCCCAGAGCTAAATGTCGACGATAACGTTTCTCCAATCCTTCGGCCATTACCAGTTCCATCCCTTTATTAAAGGCAACAATCATGTTAACCGGGGGAGTAGCAAAATATTTAACTGGGTCATTCATGACCGGAAGCCAATTCTTAATATCTGTATAGTATCCCATAACAGAAGGCATCGCTTCACGAGCTGCCAGTGCTTTCGGTCCAAAAGCCACAATTCCAAGTCCCGGCGGAACTCCAATCGCTTTTTGGGAACCTGTTAACACGACATCTATTTTATAATCCGGATGACCATATGCTTTTTGCATATCCTCTTCCAGGGCAGCCGAAGCACAAACTCCATCAAGAATAAAGAGTGCTCCTGTTTTTTTAACAACCGGAACCAATTCTTCAACATTGGCCATGACACCCGTCGATGTATCTACATGTGTCACGGTTACTGCCTTGAAACCACCCTCAGCCAATTTTTCTTCCACTAATTCTTTGCTAATCTGCTGACCCCATTCCGCTTGAAGAGTCTCAACTTGGATACCAAAAACTTTGGCCAGAGGAATAAAGCGGTCCCCAAAATAGCCATGGCTTACGACCAACAACTTTTCTCCTGGAGCAACAGTATTTATAATAGCCATTTCCATCGCCAAAGTACCTGAACCTGCAATAACAAAAACTTCCCCATCCGTGTTGAACATTTTCTTACTTAGCTCTAAGCTGTTCTTAAAAATCTTTCCAAATCGAGGATCAGTGTGCCCCATTGTTTCACTGGATAAAGCCTCATATATTTCATCCACCACTGGAGTAGGACCTGGAACCAATAACATTTCTTTATTGGGCATTATGTATTCCTCCTTAATCTTTAACCATTATTAATACTTCCGATGATAATTAGCTTTGAATTATAAGACCGCAAACAGTTAGGGCTACTAGCAAAAACATCGTCTCCAAATAAAAACGCAATATCCTCCCTTCAAGTATTTCTGTCAAGTTTTTATTTGATCTAAGTTAGTGATAACTAAGATGGAGTTGTACTATCTGGTACAAAGAAGCCCAGGCGGACAGATTTCAACTCAAAATAACGTTGAGTGAAACCTGTCCGCCTGGGTTTTTATCCCTTCGGTGTAATCCAAAAAAGAAAGTACACTTCCTTATAAAATCTTTGGACCTGTACCACTCGGACCAAAGCCCTAGGTACACTTTCGCTCATAGTCGGACAATTTTACGGTAGTCCGGTAGAAACTTGCAGACCTTATTACTGCGACTATATGAACATTTTAATTCGTTTGTCTTTTTTCATTTTACAAGATATTCCCTTACAGGTCAACATTTTTCGAACGTTTACTACGAATATGACAAAAACGTTCGCTTTGACATATTATTCAAACCGTAGCAGGCCAAAATGGCGCTATTTAGCTCATCCTCTTTTGTCTGCCAATAACTGCTGTATCTTGACATAGCAAGCCTCGGCCTCGTCTTCTTCAATAAACCACTGGGACCCTTGTTCAGGAGACTCACTGTTAAATGTATGGATTAAACCACCTGACAGCACTCCTCTGCCCCAAGCAACAAAGAATTGAGCAGGAGAATTAACCGGATTAGTTCCTGCGCCAAAATAGACAGGAATTCCGTTTACCTCTGTACTATCAAAGACATTGGCCTTAGTTGTTCCACAAGGATTACTCATAATCTTCTTCCTTTCGGCGTCTAATTCTAGATAGTATATAATTCCAGCTTGGAGATCCTTTTTCCTTCAAGGTTTCCTTCAAGGAGCCTCTACTTAACAACACTACTTAACAACACTACTTAACAACTAATACTTTCATAAGAAAACTAAATAAGCTATAATATCAGATATATCGATTAACAAAGAAAGCATGGAGGGTCAGAATGTTTACTCGGGCTTATACTCCTGAACAATCTGCTTTTGGTAAACTTGAAAATGGTCGTGACGTACTTATTCTTTACGTCAAAGAATTTAGTGAAGAGGTCAAGGCCGTTAACCAATCCGGCTTGTCGGAATATACCTATCATTGGTTTGCAACTGAACACAAAGATGCCTATGTTCTTCAGTTCACCTGGGTAAATGGAGTTCATATTGAGATCCGCTTTAATTCCCAGCACTTCGGCCTTATCGATCAACTACTTCAACCTAAAGATTTAATCCTTACAACAACTCCAATATCTCAACTCATGGAAAAAGCCCAATCAAGCAATTACGACTTTCTTGAGTTTGGGGATGTACTTACGTTTAGCAAACTATCCTTTACCGTCCCAAGTCCTGAATACCATAATTAAACTCTATTATAGGCACCCTGTTCATGGTAAGAAATATCTTGCAAATTCCTACGTCTATCGTATAATTATAAAAGATTGGCAAAGATGCCTACCTGTTTTTCAGGTAGGCATCTTTTATTGCAGGAGGCGTACAAATGGCAAATGAGAATCTAGCGATCGATACTTCCGTACTACTTAGTGAACTTAAAGAAGCCAACCAAGAAATGGGGCAAGTCATTGAGTCTATTCGACAAATTGCCCAGCACACAAATCTACTATCCCTGAATTCAGCGATTGAAGCAGCAAGAGCGGGGGAAGCAGGCCGGGGATTTAGCGTCGTTGCCGACGAAATAAAAAAGTTAGCCACACGCAGCCTAACTTCAACCAAAGAAAGTACCAAGATTATTGAAAACATTCAATCCAAAGCAAATGAAGTTATGGCTGTCAGAACAGCAGATGTTGCTTATGATACTATGGATAAAATTGATCGAAATCTTTTTGAACGTAATTGTGATGCCCAAGCATGGGCTGGCTTTGATAAGGTAAAGAACTGTTTTACCTCCAATGCCTCCGATCGATCTTTAGAGGCTAATAAACTCTTAAAAAAACTAGTGGATATTTATGAAGTTTATCTCGACCTCTATGTTCTGGATACTGAAGGGACAATTGTTGCGGCTGGTGTTCATCACCAACTAATAGGTCAGTCTATGGCTGAGAAAAGTTGGTTTAAAGAAGCCAAGGCAGTAAATACAATATCAGTTAGTGACCTCTATTTTTCCAGAGTTTTTAATGCTCATACGGTGGCTTATACCTGCCCAATTCGCAGCGATGAAGGCCAGATATTGGGTTATTTTTCTACTAGATTCAATTGGAACTTTATTTATGATATCATTGATTCGGCTAGAATCAGTAAAAATGGAGATCTATTCATAATCAATAACCAAGGATACGTCATTGCTTGCCGAAGCCGCAAGGGTATCCTGGTCGATAATTTAAAAACTCTGAACGCTGCACAACTTGCAATAAAGGGCGAAACCTATGGATATCTCTTTGAAAAAGACCTAATGGGTCTTAAAATATATGGCTATGCTCATACTAGAGGCTACAACGCTTATAAAGGGAAAAACTGGTCTGCTCTCGTCACTGAAATGATTTAGAACAGAATTTTTAATTAGTCGTGAGACATCCACTTCGAGTAGGTGTTCCATATTCAACATCAGCCGAATGGGTTCACTTAAAAATGATTTTGCAGCCGTTGATTCACGCTGGGGTACCGTTCAAGGTCGGTGTGAGGAAGAAATTTACTGCCTACAAATTTGTCCATAAAAGCAGCATTAGCATTTAATTCGAAATAAGTAACTTTTTCTGCAATAGCTTCTGCCTCCAAACGCTTAGTCCGAGAAAGAAGTACTTGGCGGGCAGCTTCGCCTGAGCTATTACCTAGACGAAGGATCGCTGAACGTGGAAGATCTGGATAGAGGCCTATGGTAACGGCCGATTCAATTGGTAAATACTGACCAAACGCTCCCGCAGCATAAAAATGACTAATTTCTTGCCAAGGGCAGCCGACGTTTTCCATTAATAGATCCGTAGCCGCGTTGACCGCTCCTTTCGTTGCCATGAAGTTATTAATATCCACTTGTGAAATAACGATATCTTCCCCCTCTGCTGCTTCATGGGCAGGTACTATAACAAACTCATTCTGTCCGTTCTGAAAGCGGGCCGATCGATTGATAAACCCTCCAAGAAAAAGTCCAGCTAGTGTGTCCACCAAGCCTGAACCACAGATACCTTTAGCAGGGAGATTATCAATCGTTGAGTATTCTACCCAACCAGTCTTGGGATCTATGGAAACATGGTCGACAGCTCCGGGTTCTGCTCGCATACCAAAGGTGGTAACTCCACCTTCCAGAGCAGGTCCGGCGGCACCTGCACAAGCGACAAGCCAATCTTCGTTACCTAAAACAATTTCTCCATTAGTTCCGATGTCTACAAAAAGGGAAATAGCAGGCTGTTTGTGCATACCGCTGACTAATATTCCTCCGATGACGTCTCCCCCAAGATAACTTCCAATACTAGGCAGGCAATAGACAGGGGCTAGAGAATGGATATCAATACCGATTTCCCTCGCAGGAATTAAGCCCGGATTGTTAATCATCGGAGTATATGGAGCACGACAAATCGAAGCAGGGTCTAATCCCAACAAGAGGTGAATCATCGTTGTATTAGCCCCAATAGCTGCTGCTGTAATCTTACTTGTCTCCATAGGAAGAGGACAAAGGACCTTAATTAACCGATTTAGAGTATTTAAAACCGCTTTTTGCAGTTGGGCCAAACCATTTGGTTCAGCAGCGTAACGGATACGGTTTAAAATATCTTCCCCCATCATGATTTGATCATTATAGTCGGCAGCATGTCTAAGAACCTCACCACTACATAAATCAACAAGATAGACAACGACGGTTGTTGTACCAATGTCAATGGCTAGTCCAAATTGTTCTCTAGAAGTATCGCCGGGCTCTAGATCAATCAACTTCCAGCCACAACCAATATCCGCTAGTGTTGCGGTAACCTGCCAGTCAGCACTACGACATGTACCAGGTACCTTTGGCATAATCTCCCGAGGTACACTTACAGAGCCAAAGCTACGCTCCAGCATATGGCGAACTTGATCTACATCTGCTCGGTTATCCAA
The DNA here is from genome assembly GCA_003513495.1 of Desulfosporosinus sp. Classification (GTDB taxonomy): domain Bacteria; phylum Bacillota; class Desulfitobacteriia; order Desulfitobacteriales; family Desulfitobacteriaceae; genus Desulfosporosinus. The sequence continues at coordinate 170,361 of DOPM01000043.1, read as the reverse complement.
AGAGCTGGGTGGGTTAAGGGATAGAAAAACTTTCCGAGTAAGAGGTGCTAAATTAGAAAGGGATGTTTGCACCTGTTCAGCAAGGATAATCGGCGTCTCTTTTTGGTTTAACATTAACAAGTACCTTCTTTAAGTTATTATTTTTTAATCTTAAATTCATAGTCCACTTCTACATGTTTCTGACCTAAATAGAAACTGCGTTCCTTAAATGTCACATGGTTTTCGCGATCTATTAAAAGCACAGTAGACGATCTCGTCCCATAGTCGGCTTTTTGGATAAAGATCGAGGATAACAACTTCTCCAGCTCGAAACTTATCCCAGTCTCAGGCAATTCATGATCCTGGGCAGGTTCACTATCGGCCAAAATCTCAAAAAGAACATGAGGTTCAATTAGTGACGCATTCTCTATATATTCTGCTAAGGCTTGTTTGCTTTTTTGAACTTTAGTCCAAGGTGTATCTAAATGATGATTACTAAGACCATAGATTCCAGAACTGAGTTCTTTAACCAGCGATGATGGTTTAGAAGAATAGTACATTAAACTAAAAGTATCCCCCACTAAGAGATTAAAAGGATTATAGAGTGCACTGTTAAGCGAAACATCTTGAATATATTTAATGGGGGATTCATGAGAACAAAGGAAATCTCGGACTAACATCCCCCGGGATAGAGGGTTCATAATCTGTGCGGCAGGATCACGAAAATTAGTGAGTGCTGCAAAACGACCTTCAAGGGTAATCCCCATCCAGGTTCCTAGCATTTCCAGATCTTTTCCCGCCAAAACCTCAGGGTGTGAATTCCAAAAATGTGCACGTTCAGTTGGTCTTCTAAAATACTCATCTCTATTGGCTGCCAGGATCAAGCGATAATGGGGATGGCAATCATAGGCAAAAAAGAGCAAACACATAATGTGTCTCCTTTCATACGCAATTCTCCTGCCTACACTATAAGACCTCATTTGCCTTAATACGATAATATTCATAAGCAACTTGTACATAAAACCCAGTCTTCTTATAAAGTGTTAACGCATTGTCATTCTCGCTATGGACCTCTATGGTTATTTCAGAGTTTCCACTTTGCCATACACTATCGACTATTAGATGGAGTAGTTCTTTACCATACCCCTTAAAACGAAATTCAGGTAATATTCCGACACCATATATTGACACGTCTTCTCCGGCAAAATTTGCCGAACCTACACCGATAATCAGATCCTTTAAAACTGCAAGATACTGTTTTCGAATATCCGATTGGAAGCAATTTTGAATAAGGCTCTTAGATTCTTCATAGCTATCCTCAAAAACCCTCATATTCACGGTGATGGCCCTTTCTAGATCCTTTTGCCCAGCCTCTAAAAGCATTAGCCGATATGTATCTAAGGGGGTATATCTGGATTTATTCAATCTCATAAAATACTCTGTATGGTCATAATCTGCCTTTAGATCACGTATTACCCTTTTACCCGGAATCGATGTGCTCTCACATACGAATAATAGGTCTGTGACATGAAATTGTCTTAATTCTTCGACTGCCCTGCCTAATAAAGACTTGAAATATCCTTTGCCTCGAAACTTTGGGAGTGTATAAGCCGTAATTTCCGCCTCATGGTTTGTAGGGATAAACATGGATAGCATACTTATTAACTTACTTTTTTCATATAACAGAAAAAAACTCTTAATACGACTGTCAAAGTTCAGGGATGGATCTAAAAAGAAGCTCCCGCTAAGATTATCATGATCAATACAAATTGTCTCTAGGTTAAGTACCTCCTCATAATCTTTGCCACTTAAATCCTTACAAGCTCTTATTGACATTTTCGACCTAAATTGCCTCCTCTAGAGTCTAATCCACTCTTGACATAGATCTATCCGCCTCACTTATAAGCAGTGAGTTCAGGAAACTGATTATTTTTCACAATTTGGGATAATTGTAACATTTAAAGAAGTAGAAATAAAGAGATCCCCATTCCCGAGTTTAAGGGAAGGGGATCTACAACATTTCCCATTAGCTAGACATAAACACCTAATAATATCATTACCAAGGCTGACGTCACTGCCGTCAATAATAAGGCAAATACAAAGGCGATTCTGATTACCTTAGTTTCTTCACCCAGCTTATCAATTGCTGCCGCAGCATTCTGCAGCTTTGCTGGGGAAACAACACTCGCTAAACCTCCTCCAAAGGCTAAGCCTGCAGTTATGATCAGCATTTCTAATAATCCCATATCGAGTATCTTTGAGGTCTTTAAAGTATAGGTGGCGAACATAGCTATAGTAGAAGCTTCGCTCCCTGTAATAAATCCTCCCAATAAACCAATGAAAGCAACGACTGAACCATAGGCATTATTTAAAACTTGAGATGAGAAATTGGCCAAAACTTGAACCATGCTCTCAACAGCATACTTATTTGAAGCCATATCATAGCCAGACATATTCATGATCTCTCCGATAACGAAGAAAATAGCCGCGGCAAAGACTGGTCTGGGAGCCCTCTTCCACCATAAACTAAAGGTCTCTTTCAATTGCGACTTTGTTGGTTTGATAAAGAGCATAGAAAGAAAGGTACTAACAAAAATCCATGTATAGGCGTTCCACAACGCTCTTGTCATAATAGGTTTACCATCAGCCGATAAGCCCGCGATGGGGAGAGTTAGTTTTCTATATAGAAGATTAAACATATCCGTCGGAAGGTTGAGCGCTAAGATTAGAATAATAAGGAGACCCCATGGAGTTAATGCCTTCCATAAAGGAAATGTATTCTCATAATCTAGTTCTTCACGACTAAGTCGACGTTTATCGATGATCTTTTTTCCTGTTGATAAAAGATAGAGTGCCATAACAATAATAACAGCAGCACCACACATGATCCCTGTTAGAACGACTAGTCTGTCAACTTTGTTCGTAAAATATGAGACCCCTGTTATTGCTGCTCCGGTGATAAGAACAGGCAGCCAACCCTCTTTTATACCCTGCCACCGTCCGATAATCCAAAGCATACAGAAACCAATCAAAGTGGAAATGATCGGTAGGAACATGAAAAATACGCTGCCCGCCTGAGATAAAGTAATTTCGTGACCCTTCCCTAAAAATGAATTGGCTACATCCACAAAAACGACAATGGGAGCCCCTAATAAAGCATAGGTGCAAAGAGCATCATACCCTATACACGGTAAAGCAATCGAGACATAGGTTGAATAACCCAGTGCCAACATAATGGGAGGCAGCAGTGAGACCGGGGTGGCTCCTACTGAAACCATAAGTGTACCGAAACCAATGTTAATTATCATTATCTGAACAGCTTTGTTTTCGGCGGCAATAGTTTTTATAAAGACGATAATTCTTTTCAGCGCTCCGGTCTTCTCCATATAAGCCATCTGCAACAATGATGCGGCAACCACTAAAGAAACTGTAAAGGACCTGACTAGCCCTGTTACTGTAGACCTAAAAATCACTTCCAGACTGGTTTGGAAGAATAAGAACGCGATAAGGGATACGACCATCCAACCAACAACGCCACTTATATCTGCAGGTTTTTTCCAGATGACGAGCATGGCTATGATCACTGCTATCGGCATTAAAGTTAATATAAGCGAACTAATAGATACCACAATTAAAACTCCTTATTTATCCGATCGATAAGACTCTCACTTCTTGAAGGGGGAGTCAAGTATCATGTAAGTACTTAGAAGGCCCCATATAAGACGACCCGGGAGACTATACTTTGGGCTGGTCTCGATAATCGAAAACCCGTTTAGCTTTCCCAGCGCTTCTTTCTAGGGTTCCCGGTTGAACAATTTTTAAGCGAACGTTAATTGAAAGAACACTATGGAGCTTTTGGCGGATGTAACTCGAGAAGTCCTCCAGCTTTGAGTATGGTTCGAGAAGATCTTCACGGGTAAGCTCGACCAACACTTCCAGTTCATCGAGAAAGTTGCGCCTATGAACATTTATCACATAATGAGGGCCAATACCTTCGATGGTCATTAGCACACTTTCGATCTGGGAAGGAAAAACATTGACACCACGAATAATCAACATATCATCTGTACGACCAATAATCTTCCGCATTCGAGCTGTGGTTCGTCCACACTTGCAAGGCTCCTGGTTGATACGAGAAATATCTTTGGTTCGAAAACGTATCACTGGAAAAGCTTCCTTAGTCAAGGAAGTAAAGACTAACTCCCCTTCCTGCCCCGGCTCAAGAACTTCGCCGGTATCGGGGTCAATCGTTTCAACGATAAAATGGTCCTCAGCTATGTGATGGCCGCATTTGCAACTGCATTCCCCAGCGACACCTGGTCCCATTACTTCACTTAAGCCATAGTTGTCTGTGGCAAGAATGTGAAGTCTGGATTCAATTTCATTACGCATTTCCTCTGTCCAGGGTTCACCACCAAACAGACCGATTTTTAGATTTAAAGAAGAAATATCAATTCCCATCTTCTCGGCAACTTCCGCTATATAGAGGGAATAGCTCGGGGTTGATATTAGAACTGTCGTACCAAAATCCTGCATTAACATAAGCTGACGTTCCGTATTACCTCCTGATACGGGGACGACTAGGGCGCCTGCCCGTTCCAGCCCATAATGCAGGCCAAAACCACCTGTAAAAAGGCCATAATTAAACGCTATTTGAGCAACATCTTCCGAGGTGACCCCTGCTAAACTAACCATCCGTGCCGTTAAATTCGTCCAGGTATCAAGGTCCTTAGCCGTATAGCCTACGACGACAGGTCGACCTGTTGTTCCCGATGAGGCATGAACCCTTACTACCTCCCTCTGCGGGACAGCAAAAAGACCAAAAGGGTAATTGCTCCTTAAATCGTCCTTTGTCGTAAATGGCAGGCGCTTCAGATCATCTAAGGACCTAATCTGCTCAGGGGTTATCCCTAATTTCTCAAATTTCCCTCTATAGTGAGGTACTCTGTTATACACCCTGTTGACGGTCCACTTAAGACGTTCCAGTTGTAGTTCTTCCATTCGACTACGGCTCATACATTCTTCTTCGGCATTCCAGATCACAATTAACCAACCTCACTTCTATGGAAATATTAATAAAATAAAAATAGCTACCCTCCAAAAGGATAGCTATTTGTATAACCAAAAACGCCCATATTCTACCATCCTTCTATTCTATTATGTTTAAACCAATTTCATTTTTAAGCTACCGCTCTACCCCACTACAGACCAGTGAGAACACTCACAGGTTTTCTACAATTTTTATTCTAACGAACTATTGCTAAATTGTCCAGAGCTTTTTACCTGTAACCATAGTTACCCACCGAAAGGTTATTAACATATTGATATACATCTAGTACTTTATTTGCCCCTTGAATACTACCCAAGATACCTGCGCTACTACCAAAAATATACCCGCTCTCCATAGACTCTAGGGAAGTCGCGGTTAGTAATTGCAACGCCTTATCAGTCCGATTGTCTTCTTCAAACCAGGCCAGATCATATCCGCCCATCAAACAGAGTTTATTTTTTGTTGCGAGTCTGACCTTTGCGATATCAGCCAGTGAAGCAAAATCTAGAGAATGTAAGCCATTTACACCTAAATTAATAATATCATCAATTATAGGCAATAAATTCCCATCGGCGTGGAAGAAAACCGGAGCATTCTGGCCGCTTAGAACCTCAACCTGCTCTGCCAGGCTAGGGAAAAAGTCCTTACGTAGAGCTGCGGGTGATATAAACGTACCACCTTGATAAGCAATGTCATCCGCAACGATTATTCCGTTCGCCCCAGACGCCAAAGCATTTAGTCCGAGTTTAACATTAGCTGCTACAGATTTGGCGACGAGCTCCGGAAGCAAAGGGTCATGTTTAGCAATTGCCAGCAAATAATCTGTAAACGACGTGAATAGCTTAGCAGTTCCTTGAAAAGGACCGTCAATTATAGCGAAAATGAAAAAATCTGTTTCTTTTCGCCATAGTTTAATACCCTCCCAAACCTTGGCTTTGTCTGGCTGAGAGAAGGGCGGAGAAAAAGCTAAAGCATCTAGCCCACAAAGTTCACAGGCCTCAACTCTATCTTTAAACGTCACTGTATCTTTTAAATTTAGCAATTCCGCAATTAAATCATCTTCGAGATGAAACTCCCCTTTAGGGATGCGATCAACTCGCTCAAAGCGTGTGGCAGCCAGTATTCTTTCGATTTTAGTCACTTTTTCATACTTCCTCTCTATAGTATTGTTTACTAAAGCTCTACTCATAGTAGTTTGATTCCTAAAGCATAATCTTCATAAAAAGAATAATTCCTCTCCAATTGTAAAGTGAGTTAAACAAATTCCAAAGCTATTATAATCCCTTAGGAATGTTATTACTAGATCACTCAGATGAACACAATCTGAATTAATCTCAGGGTGTTGTTATTAATCTTGAAATGTATAACGAGCCACGCTTAGAATGGCGTGGCTCGTAGTTTTACAACTCGATTAAAAGAAGAGGCGATTAGCAGCGAATCCTTGGTTACCTCCTAGAAAACCTGGACCTCCTAGGAAACCTCTACCTTGTGCAACTGGAGCTTGAAATCCTTGCTCAACAACAACATTTCTTGAAGTCTGTTGATAAATATGCTGAGGGACATCAATGATATTTTGACGATTAATATTCACAACTGGATGAATAACGGGGATCAACCGCTGAGCGTAGAAATCTCTTACGCAATACTGTGGGGGACAACAGATTGGTTTACAACAATTACCATGCATTAGAAACTCACCTCCTTAGCTTTACTATATGCACCAGAAGCATCTATTGGTATAATATTCCATTGTAATCTAGCCCTTTTTATAAAAAAAACCAAGCAAAATATTAACTTTGCTTGGGGCAGAAGCAAGTTACTGTCTTTGATTGATATATTAAAAATATAGTTGATCCAAATCAACGCTTGGTACCAGCCCTTCTTGCGAAGCTCTACTTAGCAAGGATTCCACCGCCTTATACCCGAGGGTACTAATATTCTCTGTGAATTCGTTAACGTAAAGTTCAATATGAGCTTGGGCTACTTCAGTTGATAGCTCTTGGCTATGCTGAAGAATGTATGCTTTCGAAGCCTCCGGATGTGCCCACGCATATCTGACGGAGGCCTGAATCCAGCTGGTGATTGCGGATAAATCCAGCGACCTACGAGCAATGATAGCTCCCAACGGAATCGGCAGATTAGTATCTTGTTCCCACCAACTTCCTAAGTCTACCATGAGAGTCAGCCCATAGGAAGGATAGGTAAAACGAGCCTCATGAATTACAAGTCCAGCATCGACCAAACCATCACGTACAGCGGGCATAATCTCATGAAAGGGGAGAACAACAATCTCGCCCACTCCCCCTGGTACATGTCTAGCTGCCCATAACCGAAAAAGCAAATAAGCAGTTGACCGCTCACTGGGGACCGCTACACGAAAGCTATGTAACCTTGTGCTATCGTTCATATTTTTTCTATTTGATGTCAGTAATAATGGTCCGCAGCCTTTACCCAATGCACCTCCACAGGGCAGTAACGCGTATTCGGACAATACCCATGGTAACCCTCCGTAGGAAATCTTGACTATATCAGGACCATTTGACCCTGCTGCCATACTATTCGTGATATCTATGTCTGCGTAGGTTACATCAAGCTTAGGTGCACCGGGTATCAGCCCGTGTACCCAAGCATGAAAAACAAATGTGTCATTAGGACAAGGTGAAAACGCAATTTCCATCATAATACCTCCACCAATACTTCGCAAGCAGCTTCTAATATCCCTAGAGCATCCTTGATACGCCATGCAGATCGGTCACGGGGACCTACTAAATTTGAGATTGCACGAATTTCTAAAACGGGTAGTCCTCGATTGATGGCTGCGCATCCAACGCCAAACCCCTCCATAGCTTCAGCCGAAGCTCCCTTTATCCTTGCAGTTAGTTCCCTAGCAGTCTCAATTGTGCCCGTAACCGTTGAAACTGTGAGTACCGGACCAGCATGAACCGGGAGTTGAGCCTCTAATAAGGCCTTAGTAATACGTTCTACAAGAGTTGAGTCAGACTGAATACGTGTAAAACCAAAACCCAACGTTTCTAAATCATTGAATCCATCTGGAGTCTCTGCTCCTAAATCTGCGGCGATGATCTCTGTCCCCACTACAAGTGAGCCTACCTCTGCTTTACTTGGAAAGCCTCCCCCGATACCCGCGCTAATAACCAAACTATATTCAGCTTCAGCAAGAGCCCTTGTCGTATTCACTGCCGCAACAACTGAGCCGACCCCCCCTACCAAAACCTCAAACCTGGGATCATTGTGTAACGCCTGCATTATTGCATCCTTTTCTGCGGAGACTGCTGTCACTATTAAGACACGGGTTTGTGGGAACTCTCCAGAAGAACTTATGCTTTTTTTAGGTTTCTTTCTTTGCTCAATGTTCAAAATCTTACTCCCTTGTAAAGATGCCTACAAAATAACTCAAGTCGTAACTTATGCAAGATACAAAACTAGGGTAGAAATCCTCCTTTTTCCAAGAATCTCAACCCCAGTTTCTAATATAGTATTTGTAGATTCCAACAACCTAACCTATAGGGTTAGATTGTTAAGAAATTTGCAACGGTTTCAAAACCAACTCTCTCCACCATTCTGGCAAATCGCTCTCCTTTTTGACCATTTTCACGATAATAGTCCAAAGCCTTTTCCACTATAATAAGTGCCTCACCGATAGAATACAGCTCTGGTAATTCCCTTCCGACGAAGTGTTCTTTGCCAAACATTCCCCCGATGGTAATAGCTACTTGGCCTGGTTTTCGCCCTTGTATTCCAATACATCCAAGTTGTGGTTTCGAGCAACTATTTCGACACCCACTAAGTGCTATTCTAAATTTGTTGGGCAGTACAACATCGTATTTCCCTTTATAAAATTGTTCGTTTATTTGTTCAGCCACTTCCGCTGTATTAAAAAAGCTTACTTGACAAACATCTCCTTTACAAGTATGGACCGGCCTAGCTCTCATTCCAGTACTTCCAATGGATAAGCCCGCTTCCTTAAGCTCCCGTGCCACATTCTCCAGATCCTGATACTTAAGCCAAGGAATTTCTACGTTTAAGCGTTGGGTTAGGGTAAAATATCCCCTGCCATATATCTCAGATACCTCTGTTATTTTACGAGTTTCCTGGGCATTCATTCTTCCCGCATTAATCTGAACCCTACAGGAAAAATGCACCCCATCTTTATAGACGATATAACCTTGTCCCTTTAGTACCTTCTTCTGCTCATCTGTTAAAACCATCTGCAATACCTTAGTTAATAAAACTTGAAAAATTAACTTACCCTCTCTAAAAGTTTTTATATCTACCAAGTTTTTGGACAATGACTACACTTTGATATCTAAAGGAAATCCGCTAGCAGTTCCCTTTAGGAACTTCTCAAGAGCTTCATAGCTCTGGGCTCCATGAACTGCACGACCATCAACAATAAAACACGGAACACTTTGAATCCCTAATCTCTGAGCTTCAGCTACGTCCCGAGAAACAGCTTGTTCATATTTTCTGGTAATAAGCGCCTGCTTAAATTCTTCCTGATTCAATCCGATCCGTTCTGCCAGCTCACATAGAACATTTAGGTCATTAATATTTTGCTGATTTTGAAATTGTGCTGTAAAAACCGCATCATGATATACATTACCAAGCCCTTGATCTTCTGCAAATTTTGCGCCTTCAAGGGCTAATCTTGAGTGCTTACTTCTTTCATTAAAGATCATTTGGAGCCCATACTTTTTCCCTAAGGCTTCAATTCCAGCCTTGGCTCTGGCCAGATATTCCGGTGATTTTTCGGGAAGTTCAATTCCCTCAGGTCTAAGCTCAAAGGACTTCCATTCTATGGTTAAATTTTTATCCCTGGCCAACTGGTCAAGGGGGACTTTCCCTATCATGCAAAAAGGTCATAAGAAATCCGAAAAAACCGTTATTATATTTGTCATAGTCTACAGCTCTTCATAGAAGGGCAATTGCTCACCTCTGATAACTGCCAATCTCCATAGATAATCATTACCCATACTTTCTCTGGTATCTTCTAAAAACCCCTTACTTTTCAATAGGTTTAGAGTACTGCGATTTGCAGCGTATCCGGAAATATATTTAACCCCTTGATTTCGGGCAAAAGCCCTCAAATTATCAAGTACCTTTTCGATAAGTCCATCACTTAATAAGTCAAAATCATTGTTTTTAACCAAAACAATATCATTAATAAAAATTTCTTGTTTGTTCAGCTTCGAAATGTGAAGGCTAATTAAAGGGTCTTCAAATCCTAGTGTATCCACCCACATAATTTGTGGTATTTGGACCCCTAGCAAACCCGCTAACTCTGGACTATTACAGTAGTTGGTGAAATACTCCTGTAAGAGTTGAGTCAGCCTCAGGTTGTATGCTCTAGCTTGAACAGAGATGTTATATTGGCCGGGGTATTGAAGTCGAATTTCGTCATCTCGTAGTACTTTTATGCCTGGGTCCCTACCAAGTTCTGCTATTAAGTCGGCCATGGGAAAAAGGCTCTTAATATCTTCCTCTGTAGGATTCCACTGTTCAGAATAGATACGCTGTGCCGTAATTGCCATTTGTTTTCACGTCCTCCACTAAAATAAAGTTAAGCTTCTACTTACAATAATACCGCATTTATGATTTTACGCCAACTTAAGCTCTTTGATTTTCACTTGGGTTAATCGGGATTCCCAAAAATAGTTTGCCGTTGAAAGCACTTGCCATGGTTTTTAAAAAAACAAAGCTCCAAAGAAAAACCAGAAAAAACGTTAAAAATGCCGAAAACCCATAGGTAAGAGGCGAAAGAAAAATTGAAGCTATCTTCTGACTTGCTATAGTATAGGCTGCCAAAGGGAAGATATATGCCCACCATCCCAATCCAAAAGGGATTCCGCCTCTACGCACATAATGGATAGAAATGAGTCCAGTGATCCCAATCACCCAAATTCCAAACCCCCATATAATAGCCGCTCCTAAATAGGCTAGCTCAATGGAGGTCAATATCCCAAGATATTGAGCGCTTGTTGTAATATCAACAATAGCGATTACGGCCAGACCAACAGCACTTAATAGGATTCCAAAAGAAGGAGTTAAGTCTGCCGGAGGAAGAGCGTGCTGAATTAGCCGAACAAAAATCACAGCACTAATAAATATGAAAAGGAAGAACCCGATCCCTAGCATAATGATGTTGACAACTAATATTGACATGCTCCACATGGGCTTATGACTTAAACTTAGAACTAATACGGAGTTTCCTAATAACAAGGTAGCCATATTGGCGATCGGCGCCATGATCCAAGAAAAATTTGTGGTTTCTGGCCTGGGTGACTCTTCAACTCGAATAATCCTAAACGTTGTATAAAAAGAAAAAAAGGTCACTCCAATTACCCCTATGATCCAGGCAGTTATGGAAATAATAAAGGTCATAGTTTCACCTAGATATGTACTCCAAATTGTATAAACATTCGTACCTACAATAATGGTTGCTACAGGCATAGTGACGAAAAAGTTGCTTGCTACTGGATGATGAAGATCCCTTTGCACATAATCGAAAAACCAAAACCATCGAATAACCCAAGGTACGAGTACCAAGAAGTATAAACCAACTGCAATTAGCGCAATGACTAAACTTAGAATATATCCTCCTTGAAAACCTTTTTGCCATTGATACAAGATATTGGCAAGCCCTCCTGTACCCATGACTACCGCGAACCATCCCGGCGCTAAATATTTTATGACGTGACGTTCAAGCATGTCTAATAATCCCTTCTCTAGATGCCTTCTTTATTTCAGACTCGAGATATGATGGCGAAGTGAAAATTAGTCATCTCTTCTAGCGATCATTTCAATTTCAACTTGGGCCCCTAGCGGCAGTGAGGCGACACCAATGGTTGTGCGAGCAGGATAAGGGGCAGAGAATTGCTTTTTGTAGACCGAATTCATAGCGTCAAAGTTATGCATATCCGTGAGAAAAACATTTACCTTAATTACATTATCGGGTGTTAAACCTGATGCCGATAAAACATTGAATAAGTTTTTAAAGCATTGTTCAGTTTGAGTTTTAATATCGCCTGGAACGAGTTTCCCGGATGCCGGATCTATAGGAGTTTGACCGGAAAGGTAAATAAGATCACCGGATTCGACTGCATGGGAATATGGGCCAATAGCTACTGCACCATCTGCAGTATAAGCTTTTCTAGACATTTCGTAGCCTCCTCATACTTCTGGTCGTAGGTAGTGCTTTGTTTAGATTACATTTCCCTTATTAGTTTACCTAGAAACCAGCCTGGAAACAATCCCTCAAATAACTAATTGACTCGAAGGCATTTATTACCTTCTTCTTACGTACAAAAAAAGGGGAAGCTATACTTCCCCTCTTAAACCTTAGCGTATTTATTTGAAGACACCTAATATTAACCTATTTGACCATTCCAAACAGGAAGTGCTGCGAAAACAATCAAGCATCTTAAAGTTAGTCCACCAACCATTACTGCTCCATCAAAAAGCAATGATAGCTTACCACTTTTCGCGCTACTTCTAGTTGCCTGTTTTGCTTCCCCATGCATACCTGGTTCTTCCGACAACAAAGTTGATTTTTTATAACCACGTGACAGTTGAAGGTAATACACCAAGGGTCCAACTAAACCTATTACTATGAGGAGCAGCCAGAAAGGTATAGCAAGAGATTCTGTCAGTAAAAGGTTAGCAGATACCTTAGCGACGGCTCCTTGGCTTCCTGAATAAATGAGTGCAAAGAAAGCAACAAGTGCTAAAATTTCAGTTCCAACTAATCCTAAGTGAACTTGAGTAACTCGTGCCTCGTGTGCCTGGTGTTTTTCGAAAAAATGTGCTAGTAACGAGGTCAATGATAAACCCGTGGAAAGAGCAGATACCACAAAAACTACTGGCATTATATATGAGTTCCAAAAGGGGACTCCTTCAACGACTGCCAACAGCATTCCTGTATAAGCAGCTGTTGATAACGCCAATAATGCGCCGACATAAGATAATACACCTGGAGCTTGTTTCTTCTTCCAAACAAAATACCCCTTAATAAAGGCTACAAAGATAAAGGCACTAAGAATATAAATCCCCCAGGTCATAACCGAACTAAAATTGAGAAACATGTTGATAATCAGCCAAGGTTTCTTTAAACCTTGCCCTAAATCAAAAATTAATAGAAAGGCTCCAAAAGCAACAAGGGGTCCAGAAACATAATAACCCGCTCGATTCAAATTGGTTGTTTTTCCTAGGAGTCCTTTTTCCGCTGCAAAAGAAGTCAGATATGCGCCTGCGCCTAGTCCACCCAAAAATAGGTATATGGCAATGAGCCAACCCCAATGTCCCATTTTGAATTCCTCCTCCCGTTTTTTTATTATTTTGGAATTGCAATCATAGATGGGTTCGTAATATTAGGATTCGGAAGTCCTTTAAAATCTAGGTTTCCGATTTTCGATAATTCCTTCATATCTCCCATAGTTAAGGCTTGAGTAGGGCAAGCTCCTATACAACGAGGACCTGATCCAGAATCCTGTAGTTCATAACAGAAATGGCATTTTGAAACAGCACCGGTTTTTTTCTGAATATGAGGAGCATGATAGGGACAGGCATACAAGCAATAACCACAACCAACGCATTTGCTAGAATCTTGAATGACAATTCCGTCGCTTTCCCTTTTGGTATAAGCTTTTACTGGACATACTTTGGCACAAGCCGGATCGGCACAGTGATTACAACTCATAGATAAGACGTCACCTTTTTTACTACGAAGAAGAGTTCTCCAAGGAGTATCCTTCTCCCATTTGTAAGTTTCTTGGCAAGCCAATACACAGGCCTTACATTTAATACATTTGCCTTCATCGTAGCTAAAACCGATTTGTTTTTTCGCGTTGGTTGCAACGCTCGTCACAGTTTCTTCTGCTTGGACCAACTTCATAGGATTGAGTCCAATTGCAACAGCCGTTCCGAGCAGTACTCCACCTTTTATCACAGTACGACGAGATAAATTTATCCGCTTATTTTGTGACATCTCTTTACAACTCCTTTCGCGTTTTAATACGCATCTTCAGTCACGATAATGGAAAACAGGGAATAGCAATTAGATTCATTAATTACTCTTTCTACGATAATCTAACATAATACGACAATTTTCACAATGGTTTTTTTTTCTTTTTTATTGTTACCCATTGCATGGTCCATGCTTTTAGACGAATAAAATCAGGTGTATTTTTCGAACAGCATTAGCATGATAAACGGGCCGTAAACTAAAGTTTACAGCCCGTATCATCAAACGTACTGAAGTGAAAATTGATTATCCATTAAATGTCATTAAATTTTGCTATGGCTCTTGAATATCATCAAACCATTGATACATAACAAAAGCATCGACAAATCCGTTTTCCCTATGTTTAAACGCCTTGTGAAGAGTCCCAACTATGTTAAAACCGCATTTCTTCCATAATTCAATGGCTGGATGATTAGAACTTACTACACAGTTGTACTGCATTGCCTTAAACCCATAAACACGAGCTTCTTTAAGAGAATGCATACACATCAGCTTACCGATCCCTTTACCTCTAGACTCAGTACTGACCGCATAACCCGCATTGCAAACGTGTGACCCTAAACCAGGTTGGTTAGGCTTTAAATAATAAGTCCCTAGAATTTCTTTATTTTGTGTTGCCACATAGGTTGCTAATGGTACTTCTCCCCAAATATGCAGTGCATCTTCTTTAGAAATATTAGGCGAGAAAGAATATGTATCTCCCTTAGAAAAGACTTCATGTAAGATCGTCCAGATTTGTTCAAAATCAATTTCTTTAGCATTTCTAATCTCGATCATCTTTCCTATCCCTTTCTATACTTCCTTTATCCGATGTGAGAAGACTTCCCATAAAACCTACCACCCTTTACGGCTGCGCCAAAATTCCGGCTGAATGATTACCAGCAAAGTAAAGATCTCCAGTCGACCAAGGAGCATGCAGAGAATAAGGACGCTTTCACCGAAGGGGTTAATTGAAGAATACGTTGTTGAGGGACCGACTACCCCAAAACCTGGACCGATATTTCCCAAAGTTGCAACCACCGCACTCATGGCATCAAAGGGCTCCAACCCCGTTGCAGCGAGGAGCAGAGTGGCAAATGCAAAAATAGAGAAAAAGAGAAAGAAAAAAACGGATACTGTATTAAGAATAACAGGATCAACGGACCTTTTAGCAAAACGTACATTAATTACTGCTTTAGGGTGAATTGTTCTTTTTAACTCTACCCAACCAAGTTTAAAAAGAAGTATAATTCTAGACACTTTCATTCCACCGGCAGTAGAACCTGCACATCCACCTATAAACATGAGACATAAAAGGATAATCTTGGTTACGGAGGGCCACTGATCAAAGTCAGCTGACATAAAACCCGTAGTGGTAATAATTGAGACAACCTGAAAGAGTGCTTGTCTTAGTGAATTTCCCCCTTCAATACCCATAGTCCACCACAGGCTTAGGGAAATTAGAAGAGTCGAGACTATGATAATCCCCAGATAAAATTGAAACTCAATATCTCTAAATATCTTGCTAATCCCGGAGCGCCAAGCTTGAAAATATAATCCAAAGTTAACACCTGCAATGATCATGAAAACCACTATAATGAGTTCAATCGCCAAATTATCATAGTACATTATACTAGTATTATTCGTCGAAAATCCCCCTGTAGCCATCGTTGCAAAAGAATGATTAATAGCATCAAACCAATGCATACCTACTAATAACAAAAGAACAAACTGCAAAACTGTAAAACCCATGTAGATTTGCCAAAGTTTTAGAGCATTATCTCGGATTCTAGGGAGTACCCTTTCGGACGTCGGCCCGGTAACCTCTGCATTGAATAGATGAACTGCACCCGTCATATTGGGAAGAAGGACGATAAATAAAACGATAATCCCCATTCCTCCGAGCCAATGGGTTAGGCTTCGCCAAAGAAGAACACTCTTAGGCAGTATCTCAACATTATCAATGACACTCGCACCCGTAGTGGTTAAACCTGAAACTGACTCAAACAACCCATCAAGATAGGTAGGTACAGCTCCACTAATTGCATAGGGTAAGGCTCCAGTAAAACTTGTAAGTAGCCAAGCACCAGCGACGATAACAAATCCTTCCCGCACACCCATGCGCCCGTCTTTCTGTCCATAGGCCAATAGAATGAGCCCTACAACTAAAGTTATAATTATGGAGAGTAGAAACGAGAGCATGCTCCCCTCCTGCCAGACCAAAGCTACTAGAAAAGGGATTCCCATAAATCCAGCATAGGCAATCATTAAACGGCCAAGAATATTACCTACAAATGAATAGTTCATTACCTTACCCTGCCTTAAAATATTTTGCTGATTTTCTTAACTAAGTTTGGAAGCGTGAAGATAACAACGCGATCTCCAGTATGAAGTATAGTGTTTCCATCAGGAATAATAAGGTCGTCCCCTCTTACAAGGGCTCCGATCAAAATATTATCTGGTATCTTTGCATCTTTAAGTTTACGACCAATGATCGAGGATTTCGCAGAAACCACGATTTCCATAGCCTCAGCTTTGGCGCCTTCCAATAGTGATACAGAAACCACTTCCCCCTGGCGCACTTGTCGTAATATTACCCCCGCAGTTAAAAGTCTGGGAGAAAGGATCACATCAACCCCTACTTTCCCCATGAGGGCCATATATTCTGAACGGCCTACCCGAACGACCGTCTTCTGCGTTCCCAAATCTTTAGCTAAAAGAGCAAGCAATAAATTCAGCTTATCATCACTGGTTAGGCAAACGACGGCATCCGTTTCCCCAACTCCCTCTTCGATTAGAAGATCAATATCCGTACCATCACCACACAGCACAAGTCCCTTATCGATAACCTTTGCCAATTCACTGCAACGTTCACGACTTTTTTCAATTACTTTAATTGAAATTCCAACATCGTCTAAAATTCTTGCTAGATGTCTTCCTATTCGACCGGCACCAATGATCATAACACGCTGAATCTTGGTTTTCCGCTCAGAGAATTGCTCGCTGAATTCTTCAATCGCCGTCTGTGCCCCGACAAAGAAAACACTGTCTTGGGGCAATAAACAATCCGTACCATGAGGAATAATCATTCGGTTCTGACGTAGGATTCCGACAACGAGTATCCGCTCTGGTAACGTCAATTTCTTAAGAGGTATATTCACATATGGGGACTCCGCTCTAACGCGAACTTCCAAGAGGCGTACTCTGCCATCTCCGAAATCTTCGACATCCAAAGCGGCTGGAGTGAGAAGAATCCGGCTTATTTCAACGGCGGTTACCATTTCCGGGTTGATGGTTAGATCTATACCTAAGGCCTTATTGAATTCTAGCTGATTTCTTCCGGCATATTCCTGATTTCTTACACGAGCAATGGTTCGATTTATCCCTGCTTGTTTAGCTGCCATGCAAGCAATCATATTCACTTCATCACTGTCTGTTACAGCCACCATCAGATCCGCTTTTAATAAACCAAAATCCCCCAGAATTTGCGGACTAGCTCCATTTCCACTGATTGTCATCACATCCAAGCCATTCTGAACGATGAGACGCCGCTCTTCATCATGCTCAATCACTGTAATTTCATGTCCCTCTTCAGATAATCGCTGGGCTAGACTGAATCCTACTTTACCCGCTCCAACAATGACAATACGCATAGACTTTTATGTTCTCCTTCCCGATTGTCAAATAAACCCAATGGATTAATAAATCTAGAAATTGGTTTTTCCATAATTTATTTTATTAACTAACATTCTGCTATTCGGCAAAATATCCTTGAATCCCTTTATTTATACTAACACTTATAAAGCTTAACCTAGCAACATTTTCTCCTTCTTTTCCAAAAAGATTCTTTGATACAGCTCGGAAAGCTTTCTTTTTTCAACTAATTATAAGTCATTAGCTTCTAAACTACACCTATGATAAACTATTAAATTGGTGAGTTAAAAAGGGGGGCCCAAAATGCTTATTGGAGCACGTACCATTAAAACAGGACTAGCTGTAGCAGCGTCACTTTTCATCTGTAAAGTATTTAATATCGAACCCGCATCTTTTGCAGCCATTACGGCTGTTGTAAATATGCAACCTTCCGTTAGTAAATCCTTAACGAATGCTTGGGAACAAATCGGGGTTCACTTACTCGCTGTAGCTTTCTCCTTAATAATAGGGTTACTCTTTGGAACGAATCCCTTATTCATTGGAGCTATGGCAGTTTTTCTTATTCTGTTGTGTAATTGGATAGGCTGGTCGAACGGGATTGTCATGGGGATAGTATCAATTATTTTTATCCTCGATTCTCCCCGAGAAACTTTTCTCATCAATGCCTTATCCCGATCTCTCAGCATTTTTGTCGGTCTTGGGGTCGCCCTATTAATTAACCGAATCCTAGCACCGCCTAAATATAAATCGAAGTTTCTTAGTACTCTTCCTTCTCTTGTTCTTCTCACCTCGAATTATTTTTTGGATAGTTTACGTACCTTCATTCATGCAGGTGACCTTACCTACTATGAAAAACCTGATCCACAAGAACAGAATGACTTGTTGGAGGAAGTTACTAACCTATATGATCATGCCCGGGAAGAAATGGCTTTTGAAGACAACCCTCCCTTTATAGAACGACTATTGGAAATTTGTCGTGGTTTTATCGAACGTGGAGAAAGCATTAATCAAATGACAGCTCAGCGAGTCACTAGAAGAAGAGAGTCCTATTCTCCCGCTGAACTAGAAGCAATAACGGCGGAATTTCAGGGAATTATTGAAATCTTGTCCGTTGGCTACGAGAAGCTTGCTGGACTAATTAGTTCTCTACATCTAGGAATCTCAGACAAGAAAAGTCCAGGCTTTCATCAGGAAGATATTGTTTATTGGGAATTATTTGACCAGGCTATTGATGAGTGGAACCGTAAAGTTAGCGGCGTCTTCTATTTACGAGCACTAATGGAAGTTTCAGTCGTAGCGACGGAATTACGCTGGGCCAATCGCCGAACTATAACTCTACTAAATATGATTAATAAGCAAACAAAAAAGAGAGTAGGTAAGTAGGTATAGCGTTTATCCTAATTTTGTTATAAAATTAATCAGAAAAAATCACTTAACTCTAGTACTTAAGGGGTAAACAATGAAACTTAAAGGATTTATATTTGACCTGGACGGGACGTTAATTAATTCTTTGCCTGTGGTACGTACCAGTTTAAGTCGTACCTTATTAGAATTCTCTGGCCGAGAATACTCTAATGAAGAATTATCCGCCTTATTTGGACCTTCGGAAGAAGGCATCTTTAAAAAACTGTATCCTGATTCTTGGAGGGAAAGTTTGCAGTTTTATCTTAACGAATATGACCGTCTTCATGTGCCCTATGCTGAGCCATTTCCTGGTATCGTCGAGGCCCTTACCTTGTTGCAAGATAGGAAAATCAAATTAGCTCTTGTATCCGGAAAAGGTGCTGGAAGCATGGAAATATCTCTAAACCATTCGGGATTAAAGAAATATTTTGAAGTTATAACAACTGGTTCAGAAGACCGAGCCAGTAAACCCGAACATATCCGGCAAATTCTAGATCAATGGGAGTTTTCGCCTGATGAAGTTGCTTATGTGGGTGACATTGCTTATGATGTTCAATCTGCTAGAGAAGTGGGTGTTTTACCAATTAGCGCACTTTGGGCTGAAACTGCACAAGCTCAAAAAGTGTTGGCAATGAATCCAGCCAAAGCCTTTGATAGTGTCGACTCTTTTAAAGAATGGATTATAAACGTCGTTTAGCGAAACAGGGGGGACAGAACCCTGTTTCATATGTATTATGCTCTATTACACTAGTATTGAGAAGACTGTCTAGAGGAGATGGCGCTATTGCAGATGTTAGCAGAGAAGATTATAGACTTAATTAACCGCCAAGTCGAGAATGTCACTACAATTACCCAATATCGCAAACCATTGATAGGATTTGCCTCTGCCCACGACCCATTATTTGAGCAAATGAAAGAAATTGTTGGTCCCCATCATTTACACCCAACTGAACTCCTTCCAAGCGCTGAAACGGTTATAGCGTTCTTCCTACCTTTTGCAGAAACAATTGTGAATGCTAATCGAAAAAGCCCTGAAGTAGCTCGAGAGTGGGCTGTTGCCTACATAGAAACGAACGCCCTCATCAAAAGGATCAGCTCTGAGCTTATGAATGAACTAATTCCTCTCGGAATAAATGTAGTGACACAGCCGGCCACCCACAATTTTAATGAACAAGATCTCACTGCGAGTTGGTCTAACAAAAGCATGGCCTACGTTGCAGGGCTGGGTACTTTCGGGATTAATCACCTCCTAATTACCAAAGCTGGATGCGCAGGCCGTTTTGGCAGTACTGTTATTTCCGCTAAAATACCAGCATCTCCTCGTGGAAGCACAGAGAATTGTTTATACCTTAAAGATTCAAAATGCCAATTTTGTGTTAAAAACTGCCCTACAGGAGCTTTGACACTCAAGGGTTTGGACAAACAACGATGCTATACAGAGTTATTAGACGTAGATAAACGCTTTCCCGATTTAGGTCTTTGCGACGTTTGTGGCAAATGTTCAGTTGGGCCCTGCGCCTCTCTATAAACTTTAAATCATGCTTTTCTTTCCGTTGTAACCATTTTGGACAATCAATCATACAATAGAGCAGAAAGCCAATATTATCACTCTATAACTTTCCCCTCTGATCTTGGAGATCTTATGGACTGTGTAAACAGTCACATGGAAAAGAGGAGTGATATTATGCTTTTCAGCGGATCTAGTTCACCCCATGCATGCTCTAAACCAAAACCAAAACCACCTCAATGCGGTCCACTGCCAGGAACACTGCTACGGATTTTTATTCCACCGGGTGCTGTCGTCAATCTATTAAACCTTATCGAAGTTGCTTCACCTAGTGGTATTTGCTTGATTATTCGTTTGCCTTTCCTTGGTGGCGGATCCAGTACCGCTATGAATCTCGACTCAATTATCAGTGCAGTTCAATCAGCTGGTGGAACAGTAGAATTCGCTTAGTTGGAATCTGCAACGGTCTCCTACGACCGTTGCGCTACATACTTAGTCTTTTCATCAATTCATTGCAAGGTTAGGCAATAATATGCTGATTCTTTTTTTTACAATACTTTTAACAATTCGGCTATAATAAAATGTAGAATTATGTTATTGTGAACATAATTCTACATAGAGGAGGAGTCAGAATGCTTGAGCTACAAAAAGTATCTCTGGAAATAGAAGGAGATACAAGTTTTGAGATCTTGAAGAATATTAATCTAAAATTCCATGACAAAAAAATATATGTGGTTACAGGGCCCAATGGCGGAGGAAAATCTTCTCTGGCCAAAATTATTATGGGGGTTTATAATCCTACCTCAGGCGAAATTCTACTGGACGGACAAGCTATTACCAGCCTGACTATTACAGAGAGAGCACGTCTGGGTATTGGGTATGCTTTCCAGAGCCCGCCACGCTTTAAGGGTATAAAAGTAAAAGAACTTCTAAAAATGGCTGCCTCACATAATCCGGAAAAAGTAAATATTTGCGATTTACTATATGATGTCGGATTATGTGCTCAGGATTATCTAAATAGAGACGTGGATGCCAGTCTCTCAGGCGGAGAAATGAAACGAATCGAAATTGCTACAGTACTTGCCCGTAATCTAAAGGTTGCGGTCTTTGATGAACCCGAAGCCGGGATCGATTTATGGAGCTTTCAAAAGCTTGCAGAAACCTTTAGGGATATCCACGTGAAATACAATACTACCATTATCATTATCTCCCATCAAGAACGAATCATGGAGTTAGCAGACGAAATTATTATTATGTCTAATGGAGCGATCAGTGCTCAATCTGAACGAGATATTATTCTTGCCGGAATCATGAATAACGGTGATTGTGCATGCAGTACTAAATGCGTGAAGGGGGTTGGTCAAAATGCTGAATGCGTTGGATAAACTGATGCTAGAGAAAGTGGCTGACCTTCATGAGATTCCCCAAGGGGCTTTTAACATCCGTAAAAATGGTTCGGGAATACAGCGTAACACAACCCCAAATATAGATATTGTCACCAAAGCAGATAAGTCAGGGATCGATGTTATTATAAAACCCTATACCAAAGGAGAAAGTGTCCATATCCCAGTTATCGTAACAGAAGAAAACATTAACGATGTTGTTTATAATACCTTTGAAGTTGGTGAATACTCTGACGTACTGATCGTTGCGGGATGTGGAATACATAATGCAGGACACCACAAATCCCAGCATGACGGAATACACACCTTTTTCGTTAGAAAAGGCGCCAAACTTAAATATGTAGAAAAGCATTATGGACAGGGTAACGGCGAAGGACAAAGGGTCTTAAATCCTAAAACAATCATTGAGGTCGAAGAAGGTGCTGTGGTCGAGCTCGAACTAGTTCAAATAAAGGGAATTGACCAAACAAAAAGGGATACAGAAATTCGCCTAATGGATAATGCGAAGCTTGTTGTGACGGAAAGACTTCTTACCTACAAAGATCAACAAGCAGAATCAAATATAATTGTAGAATTATTTGGAGCAGATTCTTCCGCCCAGATAATATCCCGTTCTGTTGCTCAGGACGATTCAAAGCAAGTATTTTATTTTGATTTAGTTGGTCGAAATAAAGGTCGAGGTCATATACAATGCGATGCAATTATCATGCATAACGCCCAAGTTCTTTCGACCCCAAGAATTTCAGCCCATCATAGCGAAGCACAACTGGTGCATGAGGCTGCCATTGGCAGAATAGAATCCGAACAATTGATCAAATTAATGTCCATGGGATTCTCTGAGCAGGAGGCCGAGGATACAATACTTAATGGTTTCCTAAAATAGAGTACTTTAAAACAATTCCGACCCAATTTAATATCCCACTGCTTATAGGACCTTAGGCTTCAAGCTCTTGCTTGGCCTAGGGTCCTTTTTCAAGTTCCATTGTTACATGGCAATATTTCAGATAGCCCTTACATATTATAAGATATTACGTTCATACTAGAACTGATTAAAGTGGGAGGAGGTTCTTATGAAAAACTTATCGTCAAGGACAAAAAAGTGGCTGTTAATCAGCTTGCCCCTCTTAATAGTCTTCGGAATTTTTCTTGTAGGTCAATATGAGCGAACATCGACTACCCATTATTGCGGAACAACCTGTCACATTATGAAGCCACCGTATGAAACCTCTTTTCACAGTGTACATCGTGAAACAAACGGAGTCGGTTGTAAGGATTGTCACATTCCTCATGATAATATCTTGGAGCAAATCGCCTACAAAGGATATTCAGGTGCCAGAGATTATTACAAAAACACCTTTGATCCACCTGATACACTACATACTAAAGAATGGAGTCGAAAAATACTTCAGCGAAACTGTCTTCGCTGTCATTCCACCGTCGTTGCCCAAATTAACACTAGTGATGGAAAACAGTGTTTTGATTGTCATCGCGGAGAGCCACATGATACGCCCACTCAACCTTTCAGTAGTCAACCTATCTATACGGTAATACGTTAAGAATGGAGGCAATTAATTAATGAAAAAATTATGGCAAAGTTCCCTATTACTTGGTCTTATGTTAATAATGATAGCGGTTCTTGCACTCGGATGTAATCAGCAAACCCCAACCCCTTCCACAACGGCTGCTATACCTGAAGGAGAACTAGATCCTGCTGTCTGGGGAAAAGTATACCCTGATCAATATGCTAGTTACCTAAAGCAAAAGGAACAAACCAAAGGAGATTCCAAATACGGTGGTTCCGTTCCAGAATCCCACTTGAAAGAATCCCCTGCTCAAATTAAACTATTTGCCGGATACCCTTTTTCGGAAGATTATAACGAAGAGCGAGGGCATGTTTGGGCTTTAGAAGATGTTACGGGTACTCAGCGTGTAGGGGCAAAAACTATCAGCTCCTGCTGGAATTGCAAGAGTCCTAACGTAAAACCATTGGTTGATACAATGGGGGATGCCTTCTGGTCAACTCCATTTTTAGACCTAAAGGACCAGATAAAGCATCCGGTCTCCTGCGCTAACTGTCATGACCCCAAAACTATGGCCCTTACGATCACAAGTGTTCCTCTTCTTGACGCGTTGAAAACCAGAGGAATGGATCCTGCCAATTTTAGTCGTCAAGAAATGCGAACCATGGTTTGTGCCCAATGCCATGTTGAGTATTATTTCAAACCAGAAAACAAGAAAGTCACCTTTCCTTGGAACTACGGCTTAAAAATGGATGATGCAGAAAAGTTATATAACGAGATTAACTTCAAAGATTGGGATCATAAAGAAAGCCAGTCTCCTATGCTAAAAGCTCAACATCCAGATTACGAACTCTTCTCAACAGGGGTTCATGCAGCAAATGGCGTTGCCTGTGCAGACTGCCATATGCCCTATGTAAAACAGGGTCAAACCAAAATGTCCTCTCATCATCTCCAAAGTCCACTTAATCATATCTCTCAATCCTGTCAAACCTGTCATAAGCAAAGCGAAGAGTACCTAAAAAACCAAGTCATCGGGACACAGGATACAGTGTTTAAGGCAAAAGTTTCCTTAGAAACGGCTCTTTCAGATGCGATAAATGCCATTACAACCGCTGCTAAGAACCCTGCTGCTAAAGCTGATATGATGAATGAGTCAAGAAACTTGCACCGTCAAGCCCAGTGGCGATGGGATTACATTTCAGCCGAGAATAGTATGGGATGGCACAGTCCTAAAGAGGCCTTAAGAATACTCAGTGAGGGGCTTGATTTGGCCCGACAAGCACAACTCAAAGCAAATCTGGGAGTAGGGTCAGCTGTTGGGGGTGCGACTGGACCTGATGCAGGGAAAACTCCAGGAGCAGGTACTGCTGTTGATGCTGCTGGTCAAGGTACTGCTCCTAAACAATGAGTTTCGTATTATGTTTAATTGGAGGGTGTCTTTAAGACATCCTCCTAGTGTTTAAGTTGAGTATGGTCGCTTACTCGAGTTTTAAGTATAGGAGCAAGTAGTTACCTAGTTGAGTGGTAGGCTACTTGCTCTATAGTTTCCTTGTATTCGCCACAAACATTCTCGTCCCTCTATATAAGTTTACGCACCACAAAATTATCTTCAATTAATAGCCAATTTTGAGGAAAGTCATTTCCTAATACCCAGTAGTAGAAGCCTCGAATCCCAAGTTCCTTGACTAAATCAAATTTAGCCTGCATGCTTCGGGCATCCTCAAACCAAACTTCATGCTGATTTCCCTGTTCGTCTGTATATCTAAACCATGGAGCTTGAGAAGTTTGGTCATAATTAATGCTTACACCGTAGCGAATCGCGAGCTCCAAAGCCCTTTGAGGGCTGAAAGACTTCGCAAACTTTCCCCCTTCTACATAGGGAAGTGTCCAGTCATAGCCGTACAAGGGCATCCCCAACATAATCTTTTCTCTGGGTACGACAGATACCGCATACTCCATTACCTGTCTCATTTGTGGTAGTGGCGACACTGCCATTGGTCTGCCTCCAGACCATCCCCATTCGTAGGTCATAAAGAAGATGAAATCGACAACTTGACCAATCGCTTGATAATCATGACCCTCGTATAGAACTCCCCGTTGTCCTGCTCGATACTTAGGTGCTAGGGCAGCGGAAAGGTAATACCCACGAGGCTTTAATAACTGCCGAGCTTTTTGTAAAAAGCGGACATATCGTTCTCTATTTTCTGCTCCCAAATACTCGAAGTCAAAGTCAAGACCTCTATATCCTTTTTCCTCCATTATCTGAAGCACCTGATTTAGCACGCGATCCTGCAAAGCTTCATTCGTCAAGATTGCCGTGGCAATTTCCGTGCTGAATTGACCTTCTTCAAAGTTAGTTAAAACTAATAAAGGTAGTACTCTATCATTAAAGGCAGCATTTAACGATGGCTGGTCCTCAACCGGAGTAAGCTCTCCGTTCCGATTGACTGCATAGCTAAAAATAGCCAGGTAGGTAAGATGCTCTCCTACTTTATCAACAGCAGCCGCTGATCGGCCTCTAGTCATCCTCGGATCAATGTAAGCATTTGTTTCTACCACCCGCTTTGGTTTCTGGGGCAAGTATAAGCGTAAACCAATTGGAATGTTATTAGGATTTTGGATATTGTTAATTCGGACTAGTTCTTCTACCGTGACATTATAGCGTCGACTGATTAACCATAGACTTTCTCCAGGCTGAACCCAGTGGTATTCCCCATAGGTTGGTATTACCAAGGTTTGACCTACAACTAACCTATTTCGATCCGGGACTTCGTTAGCTTCTGCAATCTCTTGAACAGAGAGACCATAAGCCTGGGCTATTTTAGTAAGAGTTTCGCCGGATCTTATTACATGTATTTGCATATTTATCCTCCTCTAAGCACGCGCAAATCTCTTTCCTTAATTTATGTTCTATAAGTTTGTAACGCGCCTATAAAAAGAAAAAAGACACAAAATCCACTGGGCACTAAAGATAATCAACCCCCCTTTCCTTCCCCAACTAAAGATACCTTAGGGATGTACATAGTCCCTTTTTAAGCTATAATAAGTATTAGTCTTCAAAAGTAACTACATTTACCAAAATAAGTAGGTGAAACACATGAAGTTTAAATACGCACTTAATGAAATTCCCCCTTTGGGGCATCTCCTGTTATTTAGTATACAATGGCTGGCAATCATAGCCCCCATTATTCTTATTATGGGAACTGCAGTAACCAGTCTTCATCCTAGCGGGTTAAGCCAACAGGTCGTTTACATTCAAAAGCTTTTTTTTGTAGTCGCCATAGCCCTATTCTCACAGGTTGTCTGGGGACACCGCCTTCCTATCATCATCGGTCCGGCAACGGTCTTCTTAGTAGGCATGGCGGCCGGAGGAAAAAGCAACCTTGAAGCGGTATATACCTCGATTTTCTTAGGCGGACTACTATTAACAGCTATAAGCGTTACTGGACTGTTTGCCCAACTTAAGAAACTCTTCACATCAACTGTTATAGCGGTGATTCTAATTCTGGTTGCTTTGACACTTACACCCATGATTCTTAATCTAATTACTACTCCAACGACTCAGGCAAGTTCCTTTGCCCACCTGTGCTTCTCCTTAGTTATGATATTCAGCATGTTTATTGCAGCGAACTATTTGAGAGGTTTATGGAAATCAACCCTCATCTTTTGGGCTATACTCGGAGGAACTTTAGCTCATTTCCTTATATTCCCACAATCACTTCCTTCTACTTACGACCTTCCGACAGTTGCTACCTTTTGGAACGGGCTACGCCCTTCCTTCGTCTTCGATTCGGGTGTCTTCCTCTCCTTTTTGATTTGTTTTCTTGCTCTCTCTGTCAATGATCTAGGATCAATTCAATCAGTCGATGAACTAATTAAACCGGATAACATGGAAAAACGGATTACAAGAGGGGTTATTGTGACTGGATTGATTAATGTCCTTTCAGGTTTCCTAGGAGTCATCGGGTCGGTGAATTTTTCCTTCAGTTCGGGGGTAATTATCGCCAGCGGAGCAGCTTCTAGATACACCTTGATTCCAACAAGCATTGGACTATTAATGTTATCCTTTTTACCTAAAACCATCGCTGTTTTAGGCAGCATCCCTTCCGTAGTAATCGGTAGCTCCATGGTTTATCTGATGTGCTCACAGATCGCGGGTGGTCTCCAGGTAGCATTGAGTCAAAACTATAAGTTTAACTCTGGCCTAATCATCGGTCTGCCTATGATTCTTGGGGTCATCATATCTTATCTACCTCCAGCAGTTTTGAATACCTTTCCCCCAATTCTAAGACCTGTCTTAGGGAATGGCTTTGTAGTAGGGGTAATCGCTGTATTGATTATGGAGCACATAGTATTCCGTCGGAGGGATTAAAACAAGGATCATTAAAAGCCCGATCGATCGATGTGAGAGCACATCAATCGATCGGGCTTTTAGTTAAACAGTGTTAATTCTCCCATAAACGTACACCGACTTTAACATCATATAGAGTACTACCCTCAGCTTTATCTGTTAAGCGTTGGGCGGTTAGAGCATTTACAGTACTACCTCCGTGTTGAGTTTCACTGGAAAATAAGCCTTCAGTTACAACTACACCTTGGGGAACGGTTTTCGTTATCTTAAGAATAAACCGGACCTCCCCCCGTTCATTGAAAGCGATCACCTTCTGACCGTCTTGCAAATTCTTTTTACCAGCGTCTTCAAGGTTCATTAAGAGATAGGGAGCCTTCCTCTTACGCAGTAAATCAGGTCGCTCGTTAAAGGAAGAATTTAAGGAATAGACGCTAGGGGCGCTCATTAGATAAAAAGGGGCATCATCCTCGTAGGGCTCTAAGTAGATTGGCAAAGGCTCATCTTCCAAGGGATTGTATATTTCGATCTTACCGCTTGAAGTAAGAAAGGTTGCTTTGTAGTTCTCTGATAGGGAGAGTTCTACATATTGGCCTGCTCGCAGCTTCAACTGATCGACTCCCTCCAGCCATGGCTTGGGTGGATCAATCAGTTGATTGATTAAGTCGTCAGGGGTTAGATTAAAAAATGGCTCTTTAAAACCCATTCCATGGGCGAGCGACTGAAAAACTTCCCAATTGGATTTAGCTTCACCGACTGGGGGAATAACCGCTGCCGCTTTCTGGATGCCATAATGTCCATAAGATCTGTATAAGTCCGAATGTTCTAAGGAACTTGTAGCTGGCAAAATAATGTCAGCATAACGAGCTGTATCCGTCATAAATCGTTCATGGACAACCGTAAAAAGGTTCGCTCGCTTTAGTCCCGTAATGATCTTAGTCTGGTCGGGAGCTACAACAGCGGGATTGGAGTGGTATACGTACATGCTCATGATCGGAGGATTCGATAATTCCGCCAGGGCATCCCCTAGCTGATTCATGTTCACAACACGAGTTGGCTTTTGTAAGAAGTCTTCGCGTATTACTCGACTCATATTAAAGGCGGAACCCGTGGAAATACTAGCCAGCAGTCCGCCTCCCGGTTTGCTCCAAGCTCCTATGAGTGCAGGAAGACATGTAATTGCCCTGACGGTCATGGCGCCATTTCCATAACGACAAAGCCCGGAACCCAAAGCAATAAAGGGTGCACTAGCTCTAGCATATTGTAGTGCCATCTCTTCGAGCAGGCTTACTTCAATCCCAGTCATTCGACTTACTTTATCCGGCGTATAATCAGGCAAAACTTCTGTTCGGAGTTGTTCAAACCCTTGGACATATCTAGCAACAAAGGGTTGATCTATCCACCCTTCACGCACTAGGATGTGCATTATACCTAAGGCCAAAGCACCATCTCTCCCAGGCCTTACAAGCACCACTTTGTCGACTATTTGAGCTGTAGGATTCTCATAGGTATCAACCAACCAAACCGTGGCACCACGTTTTTTTGCTGCTCGAACCTTATGCAGCAGGTGAATATTTGTTGCCAGAGCATTCGTTCCCCATAAAATAATAAAGTCGCTTTTTTCGACTTCATTGGGGTGGGGTGCTAAAGTTTCCCCCATAACCGAAGTCCAGCCATAGCCCTTAGATGAGGCGCATATTGTACGAGCTAATCTTGAGGCTCCTAATCGATAGAAAAACCCTTCTCCAGAATTGCGTTGGACAAGACCCATGGTACCCGCATATGAATAAGGTAAGATTGCTTCGGCCCCGTATTCTGAAATAATCTCTTTCCAAGCGTTGACAATGCGTTGAATTCCCTCATCCCAAGTAATCTGCTTATACTTGCCCTCTCCTTTTTCCCCTATACGCAGTAAAGGCTGAGTTAGCCTCTGAGGGGAATGAACAGTTCTCTCATAATGATGCATCTTAGGACATAAAGTTCCTCTGGTAAAGGGATGTTCTGGATCCCCTGTCACCTTTACTGCTTGATTATCAACAACTTCTACTAAAAGCCCACACATGTCTGGGCAATCATAAGGGCATACCGATCGTTTTACCACAGATTTCATAGTACACTTCCTATTCTGTTACGGTTTTTGATGAAAACAACCTGAGAAAGACTTTCAATAGTTCAACACCCTTGATACAGTCCTACTATTTCACAAAATCCCCACTTGAGCTCCAATAAACTTTCATAATTTGTACCATTTTCCTTAACACTTATTCGTTATCCTTAATACATAGATTCACTAAGGATGCTAATTTTCTCGAGGAGGCTTTGTAATGGAAGAAGAAATTCGGCCTATCCCCAGTTCAAAACCCAAGAAAAATGTCATCGCCTTAGCCAGCCTCTGTCTGATGAGCGCTGTCATCGGTGGTCTTACAACTGTTGCTGCGGTCCCCTATATATATCCTATTAATATATCCTCCCCAACGCAAACAACAGCTTCAGGGTTTACACAAGTTTCGAATGTTACTGCCCCTGAAACCAATTTTCCAGTAGCACAAATTGCCAAAGATGTCGGCCCAGCTGTAGTGGGTGTTTCAAATTTCCAAACCAGCCGGGGCTTTTCAGGAAACTCAGGTCTTCAACAAGCTGGCAACGGTTCTGGTTTTATCGTTAATGCTGAAAAGGGATATATCGTGACTAATAATCATGTGATCGAGGGCGCACAAAAGATCACTGTCAGCTTGAGTGATGGACGTACTCTTGATGCGAAACTCATTGGTGCTGATCCACGCACTGATCTTGCAGTATTACAGATTTCGGATACTACTAATCTAACGGCAGTTGAGCTTGGAGA
This sequence comes from Desulfosporosinus sp., assembly GCA_003513495.1. Lineage (GTDB taxonomy): Bacteria > Bacillota > Desulfitobacteriia > Desulfitobacteriales > Desulfitobacteriaceae > Desulfosporosinus. The sequence continues at coordinate 139,632 of DOPM01000043.1, read as the reverse complement.
TTCTTCAGTCGTTGAAGTTGGGGAATCGGTAATCGCTATCGGAAATCCTGTCGGAGATGAATTTGCACGTTCAGTGACCACAGGAGTCATCTCTGCAACCAATCGTGCCCTTAACCTCCAAGGTGTAGAAGCTCACAATCTAATACAAACGGACGCCGCCATCAACCCCGGAAATAGTGGCGGACCCCTTGTGAATTATCAGGGACAGGTTATAGGCATTAATTCGGTAAAATATGCGGCAACTGGCTTTGAGGGAATGGGCTTCGCTATCCCAATTTCCGATGCTCTACCAACCATCAATCAACTAATTAAATCTGGTGTGGCCAAACATCCAGCCCTTCTAGTGAGTACAGATGATCAATACAACTCCTACGCGACAATTAACAACAAACCTCAAGGAGCTTACATTGCAAGCGTATTACCGAATGGACCAGCTTCTAAGGCTGGAATCAAAAACGGGGATGTCATCACCATGGTTAACGATGTTAAAGTAGAAGATCCTTCGGACCTTATTCGAGAACTCTATAAAAATAATGTCGGTGATAAAGTAACAATAACCTATATTCGCGACGAACGAACACAGCAGGTTGAGGTAATATTAGGAGAACTAGCTTCCACTTGACTTAATAACTTCGAACAAAGCGGAGCGTTAAACGTTCAACCCTATTAGACTTAACTTAACCACACGTCACGTTGGTATTTGGAACTTCTTTAAATTTTGGCTAATCTCTATTAAGTAATAGACCAGGTCTTCAGCTGATACTGGTTTAGCTAACAGGTATCCTTGCACTTCAGCACACCCTTGAGAGCGGAGAAAATCTAGCTGAGCTTTGGTTTCTACCCCTTCGGCAATGACCCGAAGACCTAAATTATGCGCAAGTTGAATTATCGTCGTCACGATCTCATTCCCGCGTGCTTTCTCATCCGATCGAATATTAAGCGAGCTCACAAAGGAGCGATCAATTTTTAAAGTATCCAAGGAAAACTGGCTTAAATAGCTTAGTGACGAAAAACCCGTACCAAAATCGTCCATTGAGAGATGAATCCCCATCGCTTTGAGTTCCCGAAGTATAGTAAGGGTTAATGACGAATTTTCCATACTTATACTCTCCGTGATTTCTAGTTCAAGCCACTTTGGGTCTAAGCCAGTCTCTTTAAGTATCTGGGCGATCTGTTTGACCAGATTCGTCTGGTGAAATTGACGTGCAGATAGGTTGACAGCAACATGAACAGGTGGATAGCCCATATCCTGCCAACGTTTGTTTTGTTGACAAGCTTTGCGCAAGACCCATTCTCCCAGGGGTAAAATAAGCCCGCTTTCTTCAGCCGTCGAAATGAAATCTCTCGGTAGAAGAAAACCTCTCTCAGGATGCTGCCAGCGCACCAGAGCTTCCATACCACACATCTGACCATCACTGATTCGATACTGTGGCTGGAAGTAAAGTACAAATTCTTCGTAGGCCAAAGCTCGTCGCATATCATTCTGCAAGCCCAATCGCTCGGAAAGAGTACGATTAAAAGCAAGGGTATAAAACTGATAGCGATTACGCCCCTCTTCTTTAGCGTGATACATAGCGGTATCAGCATGTTTAATCAAGGTGTCGATATCTTCTCCGTCAGTAGGAAAGATAGCAATACCAAGGCTTGCAGTGATATAGATTTGCTGCTCATGCAGTTGAAAGGGTGTAGTGAAGATACTTACGAGCTTTTGGGCCACCTGTGCGACTTGGTCTTCTGTACGCATTTCGGGTAGAAGAATTAGGAATTCATCTCCCCCCTGCCGAGACACAGTATCCCCTTCCCTTAAGCAAGCACTAAGTCTTTCTCCGGTAGCCTGCAAAAGTTGATCCCCCACTGTATGTCCAAGTGTATCATTAATGAGTTTGAATCGATCCAGATCGAGAAAAAGCAATGCAACGTGGGTCTTATGACGGTGTGCTTGAGCAATGGCTTGACGTGCACGATCTTTAAATAATATCCGATTCGGCAAGCCTGTTAATGCATCATGATGTGCCTGGTAGGAAAGCTGGTTCATAAGAGCTCGTTGGTCGCTGACATCTTGTTTAATAGCAATGAAATGAGAGATTGCTAAACCGTCTGCTTGTACCGGAGTTAAAGTCATCTTTTCTCGGTAGAGGGTTCCTTTTGCATGGCGATTAATTAGTTCACCACGCCAAGTTTCCCCAGCGAGAACCGTATCCCACATTTTTTTGTAAAATCTATTATCTTGATAGCCTGATTGAAGGAAGCTCATTTTCTTACCATATACGTCTCCTAAGGAATAACCTGTTAATTTACCAAAGGCAGGATTAGCCCAGAGGATCTTACTCGTTTGATCTGTTAGCACGATGGCATCTGCGGCGGCTAAAAGAGCTGTACTTTGAATCCGAAGTTTACTTCGATCATCATGGGCTAGAAGGGCTACAGTAATCTGTTCTGCCAAGGATTGCAGACGTTCAACGCACTCTGAATCGAAATGATCTTGGACATGTGTATAGAGGGCTATTACCCCTAAGCATTGACCGTGCGCTAACAGGGGTAGGGTTACTATCGATTTCAGGTTATATTTCTTAAAAATATCACTCCATGGTTCAAAGTGGGGATTTTCATCTAGGTTGTCAACTTGCGACGAACCACTGCGGATAGCTTTACCCATGGCACCCTGTCCCTCTGGGCTATCGTCCCATCTTATTTTAATCCCTTCTCTAACATATTCATTTCCAACTCCGGCATGAGCAACAATCCTAATCGAACCTTCCGGCATTTTCAACCCGACTGAAGCCACTGGATACCCCCCAGAATGAACTAATTCATCACATAAGTATTGGAAGATATCATTCAGGGGTTGTTCGGAAAGGATACGCTGAGTAATACCGTTAAAAGTGGATTCTAACAATTCTTCATTCACTTTCCGATTCTGCTTGCTTACTGTTTTGATTGCTTGCAAGTTCTTGGATTCAAGAGTTTTACATGTATAACTCTTGAATTGGTAAAAGAATAACGTTGTAAACAGGACCAAGAGCCCGCTTCTAACTCCTATATATTTAAAAGCTAATACGTAATCTTTGCTAAAAAAATAGATTGTCAATTCTGAAAATAGAATTAATATTCCGTTCATTAGAACGTAAAGCAAGCATAGTTTCTCTTGAGAGTAAGACTTTTGAGAGAGTGGCATAGATTAGCCCCTTTCAGAAAGTTCATCTAATCGCCATTTCAACAAATGATTCATAATTCTTTACAACTAAATTGCGAATAATTTTTAAGTAAATAACACATTTTAAAACAACCTACAAAAGTCCAACCATAAAATCGAACCTTAATTACATTAAAAAAGGAGATTAAGAAGATGACAAATGACTTTGAAGTTATTGGGTTAGATCTGTATCAAGAATGTACTGAACCATTAGACGCAGATACTCAGAAAAAAGATTTTGCGGGTAAACAGACTACAGCTTATGAACATGCCTGCCAATGGACAACTATTTATCCAAACTCTTACTCTTAATTTGTTGTGCACATGCTTCTTAAAAGCCGTTTAATAGTTTTTCCTCTTACGGTGTACATTCTATATTAATTTGATAAATCCCTTCTACCTGAGACTAAATACTCTTTTATGTATCTTCAGAACGTGCATAAGAATAAGATGGACACCTATAGAAAGCAGTCTAGAAGATCCTGCTTCAAAAAAGTTTTAAATTGAAAATAAGATTCTGCAAAAAGGTCTAGGTCTTGGCGCCTGGACTATCTTTTTGAGTAATAATACAATATGCTTTTGGTATAATACTCATATGACTTGCTAGATTACAATTTGGGAGGTTAAACATGACTAGGTGGAATGTTTATGTTACGAATGAAATACCAAAACCAGCTCTTGACAGACTAGAAGAGTTTTGCGACATTGAAGTTAATCGTACAGGTCGGGTTCTTGAACGATCTGAGCTATTGGAAAAAGTTAAAGGCAGAGATGCTGTATTGAGCTTACTTACAGATCCAATTGATTCAGAGGTCATGGATACTGCTAAAGGGGTCAAAATCTTTGCTAACTATGCAGTCGGCTACAACAACATTGATATTCCATCAGCAACAGAGCGTAGAATTATGGTCTCCAACACTCCTGGTGTACTTACGGATACAACGGCCGAAATGGCTTGGGCTTTATTGTTTTCTGTTGCACGACGAGTCGTTGAATCGGATAAATACTCAAGAATGGGAAACTATAAGGGTTGGGGCCCGATGCTTTTTCTTGGGCAAGATGTAATGAATAAAACCGTTGGCGTCATAGGTGCTGGTAGAATTGGCTTGTCCTTTGCAAAAAGGGCAAAGGCCTTTGATATGACGGTACTTTATACTGATATAGCGGCTAACCCTGAATTCGAAAAAGAAACGGGTGGCCAATTTGTCAGTTTGGAGACTCTTCTAAAAGAATCCGATTTTGTTTCAATCCATACTCCTCTTCTCCCTGAAACCCATCATTTATTGAGTGAGAAAGAGTTTAAGCTTATGAAGAATACGGCAATTCTAATTAACACCTCTCGCGGGCCCGTAGTTGATGAAGCCGCCCTAGTGAAGGCTTTACAATCGGGAGAAATTTGGGGTGCAGGCCTAGATGTCTATGAATTCGAACCTGAATTTTCTGAAGGTCTATTGGAACTGGACAATGCTATCGTTTGCCCTCACATTGCCAGTGCCACAATTGACACCCGCACTAAAATGGGCATGATCGCTGTGTCTAATATAATAGCGGCAATGAATGGAGAACTTCCCCCTACTTGTCTAAACCCGGAGGTTTACAAAAAAAAATCCTAATAACTCTCAAAAAGGATGATAGTTAATGAAAAAAGTACTTGCAGATAGAATGTCCTTGCTCGGTACCGAAACAGCTTTTGAAGTTTTAGCAAAAGCCAAAAAGTTAGAAGCTCAAGGAAAAAATATTGTTCATCTAGAGATTGGCGAACCGGACTTCGATACCCCTAAGAATATTATTGACGCTGCGTGCCATGCTCTAACCAGCGGATATACTCACTATACTCCCGCACCCGGTATTCCAGAAGTAAGGGAGACAATCGCCACCTATATTCGTAATCATAAAAATGTTGATACTTCTGCTGAGGAAATAGTAATTGTCCCCGGCGGAAAACCCATTATGTTTTTCTCTATTATGGCGACTGTGAATCCAGGAGATGAAGTCATTTATCCAAATCCCGGCTTCCCTATATATGAATCAGTCATTCGGTTTGTAGGCGGAAAGCCTGTCCCAATCCCTTTGCGAGAAGAAAACCAGTTCCGTTTAGACGTAAATGAGCTTGCCCAACTGATTACACCTAAAACAAAAATGCTTATAATTAATTCCCCCGGTAACCCTACTGGTGGGGTTCTGACAAATGAAGACATCAAATCCATCGCTGACTTGGTTCGGGGAAAAGAGATCCTAGTTCTCTCTGATGAAATATATGACCGCATTGTATATGGAGAAACGCATCCGCTTTCCATTGCCTCATTACCAGGAATGAAGGATTGGACCATTATCTTAGACGGGTTTTCTAAGACCTATGCAATGACTGGCTGGCGTTTAGGCTACGGGGTGATGCATCAAGAAATTTCTGCCCGTATTGCTCAACTTATGGTCAACTCTAATTCCTGCACTTCGGCATTTACTCAAATGGCCGGTAAGGAAGCGCTCACAGGACCTCAGGACGAAGTCGATAATATGGTTGCTGAGTTTAAACGACGTCGCGACATTATGGTTAACGGCTTAAACTCTATACCCGGAGTAAGTTGCCTCTTACCAGAGGGTTCCTTCTATGTATTTCCAAATGTAAAGTCCTTCGACAAAGACAGTAAAGAGATCGCTGATTATCTCTTAAACGAGGCAGGCGTCGCTTGTTTAGGAGGAACCGCCTTTGGCTCCTACGGGGAAGGTTACCTCCGCTTCTCCTATGCAAATTCTGTAGCGAATATACAAAAAGCTTTAGAGCGTATTGAAACGGCTTTAGGGAAAATGGGATAAGTTCAAAGACATGGCTGGTAGCATAATTGCTTCCAGCTTGTTTTTGTGTTAATCGTATCATTATCAGTAACGCAGTAATTCTGAAAACGAACTAAAAGCAAAAGGCGGCGGACAAATTAAATTACAATTTGCAAACGGAAACAGAAGAAGTGGAATTGCAGAAAAAGATAAAAATGAATAAGACAGCATCAAACCGCTGAGCCTAAGGGCTCAGCGGTTCACATCAGTGTGTTAAGTTTAATGCAGAAGAGCGAGAATCTTATCCTTGTTAAAACCAACTACTGTTTCATCCCCTACCAAAAAAGCGGGTACACTATTGATGTTTCTTCGTTGTAATTCTAGCAAAGCATCCTGATCTGTGCTGATATTCTTCTCTTCAAACGGAATATTGTTTTGCGAAAGAAACTTCTTCGCTACGGTACAGTATGGTCAGGTATTGTTGGTAAACATAGTCACATTTTTCATTTCTTATTCCTCCTGTTCATTTAACCTAATTGTTATTATGGCAGTAAATCTAGATTTCATTCCTACTGATTATACTCACTTTGATAAGAGATTTCTGGATCTTATAGATCTATATATCGATTGGGTTCAGCACTCTTGTGCTTGAGGACGAGAGATTCATACTATAATATAGAAGATGCTGAACACGTGAATTATTAACTTAGTAATAGAATTAGGAGGGCTCTCTATGAACAATCTAAGGATAGCGTTATGTCAACTACCTGTTACGGCAAATAAGCAACAAAATCTCAACCAAGCCGCGTCAATGTTACAAGAGGCCGCTGCAGGTGGTGCACAACTAGCGGTCTTACCAGAAATGTTCAATTGCCCTTATGATATACATTCCTTTCGAGGCTATGCTGAGATAATTCCCTCAGGAGAAACTACAAACCACCTTGCAAACTTAGCACGTACCAATGGCCTGTTTCTCATAGGCGGCTCAATTCCAGAACTGGATGGTGAACGGATCTACAATACCAGTGTTGTATTCAACCCCAAAGGGGATATTATTGCTACACATCGCAAAATCCACCTTTTTGACATATGTGTCAAAAATGGGATTGAGTTTACTGAATCAAAGGTATTGTCTCCTGGAAATTCTGCTACGCTGTTTGAAACAACCTGGGGAAAATTCGGTATAGAAATATGCTATGACATACGCTTCCCGGAATTAACCAGGAAATTGGCTACGGAAGGAGCCAGTCTGGTCATAGTCCCAGCCGCTTTCAATATGACCACGGGTCCCGCCCATTGGGAGTTGTTATTTCGGAGCCGTTCCTTAGACAACCAAATCTTCATGCTGGGCACTTCCCCCGCCCGTAATCCTCATGCTTCTTATGTAGCATATGGTCATTCCTTAGTCACCAATCCATGGGGTCAAGTACTTGCTCAACTGGACGAAAAACCGGGAATTCTTTTAGTTGATCTTGATCTTACTCAAATTGCAGAGGTTAGAGAGGCTTTGCCAATCTTAAGGCAACGTCGGGAAGACCTTTATTAATAACAATAAACAATTAAGCGCAAGAAAAACCACCTCTTGTTGGCTTAACAAGAAATGGGACAAAATTGTTTCCTTACGGTTATCTTACATGCGCCAATGCTATTGGGCTATTTCCCCTTAATTTCGTAATAAAGCACCCCGGACTCTCTTGTCCTCTCAACAACGCCGATGTGAACTAAATGTTCTAGATGGGATAGTGCTTCTCCTGAAGCAAACCACATTTGGGAAGGTGGAAAATCCGACCATTTCTTATGACCTATATCCCAGTGCATGGATGCAGCCATTTCAACAGGAGTCTTTCTGCCACCTTTTAAGATGCTTAAAATCTCTTGGAGGCGTTCCTCATGATGATGGAGAAGCTCGTTAATTCTATTTCGATGATTCCTAACAATTTTCCTATGTGCCGTCAACAAGTAATCTATTTCAAAGTTATAGACCTTGTTTAGGCTTTTGATATAAGTTGCTAAAATATCCTGCTCAAATCCCCAAAAGGTTATATTTGGAGTAATCTCATCTAATATATGGTCTCCACAAAAAAACAGCTTATGTTTTTTCTCATACAAGCCTATATGCCCAGGCGTATGTCCAGGAATATCTACGACATCGAAACAGTAATCTCCAATTTCAATACTATCCCCTTCATACAATGGGCTGAAATCAAGAGGCTCAGTCCGCCTAACTCCAAACTCTTTGCCAAATTCTATTTCATTATCAGTACTAAAGCCTAACAACTTATTGATTGATTCAATAAACTCATCTCGTTGAGATGATCGATTTGAGATTTCTCCATCGATCTGACTAAAATATACGACTTGCACTCCTTGTTCTTTAAGTATATGTGCAAGACCTGAGTGATCAACATGCATATGCGTTATAAAAAGATCCGTCTTGCTTATGTCAACGTTTAATTCTTTTAGACCCTTCATTAACTCAGTCAGGCATTCTATCGTATTAAAACCTGTATCGATAATCAAATTCCTTTTCTCAGATACTATGATGTAACTATTGATAGCTTTAAGCGGATTATTAGGGAGAGGTATTTCGTTTTTGTAAATTCTAGGATAAACTTCAACGATCATTTTAAACCTCCAAATTAAAATAACTAACGGTTTAGCAGATTACTATTAGGATTATTATCACTGAACTAAAAAGTACTTGATCTTCTTATTATACCTTGTTTTACCAACAATGTAACCTTGCGGAAGCAATAAAAACAGCGAACCATCCAAGGACTCTCAAAACCCCTTTGGATGGTTTCAACTTTCAAACCTAATACGACTGATAATTTAATCCTATGTGAATGGCTCAAAAGCAGTAACAACCGATAAAGGTATTTTAGCAAAAGTGACGAATATTTCAAATGCAATTATATTATAGAAAAAGAGGGAGTAATTCATGGAGACTGCAAAATTGCTGATTGTATTCATTGTTATGATGGTCCTGCTATGGCGAAAGATTCCTTTAGTTTATGTGGTGATTGGGGCTTCAATTGTTTTAGCCTTTTTATTCGGTACTGATATTACTGGGTTACTTGGAATGGCCTGGGATGCGACGAAAGATCCTTCTACCATAGAAATCGAGGCTATTTTAGTCTTGATTATGATTCTCGAGCAAATCTTAAGGCAAAAAGGGTATTTAGAACGTATGCTTAATTCTTTAACTCGGCTAATAAAAGATCGTAGAATTGTAATGGCAATCATACCCGCCTTTATAGGACTCATGCCTAGTGCCGGAGGGGCCCTTTTCTCTGCACCCTTAGTTGAACAAGCGGTGGGTAAAAGTGTCTCTGCAGTGCAAAAAACTTTTATCAATTTCTATTACCGTCACATATGGGAATTCTTTTTGCCTCTGTATACGGGAGTACTTCTAGTCTCAACCATTACTGGTATACCGCTAACTCAAGTACTTCTGGGACTTATGCCTTATGGTATTTTAGTAATTCTTCTAGGACTACCTTTTCTGTTCCGTATCAAGGTTGATGAAGAATTAGCAGTTGCTCCTCATTTAAATAGTGAAACAATGTTTCAAAGCTCGGCGAACAATACTAAAAAGAAACTTCTAACAGACGTTTTCTTTAGTACCCTCCCTGTATTAGCACTCGTGGGCCTTGTTTTTGCTAAAGTACCTATAACCTTAGCCATTACAATAATTATTGCTGTACTCATCCTGAGGCATAAAACCAATCTAATAGAATTCTATAGAATTGCTCGCAAAGCTATCGTTATAAAAACTCTAATTATGATCTGGGGGATTATGCTCTTTAAACAGGTGATGGAAACCGTCGGTTCTTTTGATGAATTACCTGCCTTGCTAGGATCGCTCCCAGTGCCCGAGTTTCTAATTTTCGCCTTGATTGCCTTTTTGCTCGCTTTCTTGACAGGACAAACTGGTTCTTACATCGGCATTGCCTTTCCAATTGTTATGGCCGCTTCTGGGGGACAGGTTAGTCTACCGCTGGCAATATTGGTTTTTATGGCCGGATCAGCTGGAACAATGCTCAGTCCTATGCACCTCTGCCTATCCCTTACTATTGAATATTTTAAAGCTGATCTAAATAAGGTTCTGCAAATGCTTATCATCCCTGAGAGTATCCTTGTGGGAACGGCCATCTTGTCTTATTTAATCTTATCTTAACTCGAAATAAGGGGACAGGTGCACCATTTCGCGTTTTCGGCGAAACAGTGCACCTGTCCCCTTGTTTTACGTTCCTGTATAGATGAAGATTGCATCTCTTAAAAATTCGGAGGCTCCTGGTTGTTTTTCATCATAGTAAGCTGTAAATCTCGGATCGTCGACATACATCTGAGCAAGCCCAGCATGAGCTTCTTTTGAATAACTAGTCCAAGAATAGCATAGCCATTGACGATGCAGATCTGCAGTTTTTTGAGCAAGTTCCCCTGAGGGATCTCCTGTTTTAAAGGCTGCATAAAGGGTTTCATTAACTTCTGTGGCAAGCTTTGTCATTTTGTCGTATTGCTCTTGCGACAAGCCCATAAGTCTTTGATTGGATTTGTTCACTGTTTGATCACTATATTTTTCGCGGATTTCTTTGCCATACTTTGCTTCATTGTCATCTACAAGCTTTTGCTTGAAACCTTCAAACTTTTCTTTATCAGACATTGTAATTCTCCCTTCGGTTAAGGCGATGGTTTTGTCAACATTGGAAATCAATGCATCCAATTGCTCTCTTTTTTCAAGAAGCTTCTCACGATGTTCTTTCAGTGCCTTTGTTCCGTCGAAGGACGGCGCAGCCACAATACTTTTGATACGTTCCAAGCCCACACCCAACTCTCTGTAAAAAAGTATCTGCTGTAATCGATCGACCTCTGCTTGACCGTAAATTCGATACCCTGAAGAGTTAATTCTTGCTGGCTTAAGAATTCCGATCTCATCATAATATCTTAGAGTACGAGTACTGACACCCGCCATCTGAGCAAATTTTTGCACTGTGTATTCCACGTGATCACCTCCTAAAACTAATATACACCTTTACGTAACGTCAATGTAAAGTAGAACTTCAAACTTTTTTTATGTCATTACTAAGGTTTAAACTGAGGCAATACGAAATCTAAGATTAAAGCTGTAATTAGCCCTGATACAAAGCCCGTGAGAGACATCACTGATAATAGAACATTCGCTAAGTCTTCAAATCCTTCACCGCTTCGCACAATCTTAGCCAAGTAAAGATAATACAGACCCACAATTAAGCACAGTACGGCTGGTGAATATTTAATACTCTTTACACGCGATAACACTCGCCCGAGAAGATAGGTTATACCCGCGAAGATTACCGCAATTCCAAGTAAAAGCAGTATTAATCGTTCCATCCCTTTACCTCCCTTTCAAGTTTTATATCTACATTGTACTCAAGTAAAACACTAATATCCAAATCATTAGTTAGTTTGACTTTGCTGACCGGACTCCCCACTATTGCAGTCTTCAATACTGAACTATACCAAGCCTCTAATGTCCCTTGAAATGAAGTTACCAACTCTACACTTAGAGACGGAGAAAGAAACGTTTTCTGACTTTTTAGAACAAATGTAGGTAGACAGGAAATGGTATTTTATATAAATAATATGGTAATTATTAATAATACCATATTATTATAAACATTTATTATACCCAACTATTAACCTATCTATAGATTTCAATATTCTTTTACCTAGTAAACATTTCTGCAAATATTATATTTTCTAACTTATCTGAATTGCATTTGAAGTAATTATTTGATAATTTCAACCTTAAAAATAAACATTAGTGAAAATAAACTCTATTTATTGAAAATATTTTGGATTTAGTTTATTATATGAATATACCTCTTTTAGATATTTTTTTGACCTGTGCGGTCTGATAGGTCGACCATCTGCAGCTGCATTACGGCTATTATTGAAAAGAGGAGCCTCGAAATAAAAAGGGGGTGACTTGTCGAACTGGCTTCGAATTAGACTATCATATCTTTTCTACAAAAAAATCAAGGAGGTCTTTACATGAGCACAGGATTATTAGCAATACTTTCCCTACTGCCCATCGCTGTTGTTGCAATCTTTCTTGTAGGGTTAAGATGGCCTGCAAGTAAAGCCATGCCGCTCTCATTTTTCACAGCAGTTGTACTAGCACTTTTTGTTTGGAAAATTCCGGGTGCCCAAGTAGGCGCAGCAACTATTAATGGTATTATTACTGCTGGTACACTCTTATACATTATTTTTGGTGCTATTCTTCTATTAAATACATTGCAAGAAAGTGGAGCGATTCAAGCCATTCGGAGAGGCTTCACTGGAATCACCGCCGACCGAAGAATTCAAGTTATTATCGTTGCTTGGTTGTTTGGTTCCTTTGTTGAAGGTGCCTCAGGATTCGGTACTCCTGCTGCAGTTGCTGTTCCTTTGATGGTCGGACTCGGATTCCCAGCTATGGCTGCCGTCGTTGCTGGAATGATGATTCAAAGTACTCCTGTATCTTTCGGAGCTGTTGGAACACCAATGCTCGTTGGAGTTGGTACAGGTCTCAAAACTCCTGAATTACAAGCTTATGCCCAATCTTTAGGCTATGCCGACTGGAGTTCATTCGTCGGATTTGCCATCGCAACCAAAGTTGCTACGCTTCATTTCATTGCAGGTGCCTTTATTCCCCTATTCGTCGTAGCTTTCATGACCCGCTACTTTGGGAAAAATAAATCCTTTAGTGAAGGTCTCAAGATTTGGAAATTTGCACTTTTCGCTGCGTTTTCTATGACAATTCCTTACCTTGCCGTAGCTAAACTTCTCGGACCAGAATTCCCTTCCATGATCGGTGGATTAACAGGTCTTGCAATTGTTGTAACAGCTGCTAAAAAAGGCTTCCTCATGCCCAAAGGAGAAGCTTGGGATTTCGAAGCCAAAGAAAAATGGGATCCCTCCTGGACTGGCTCCATTGAAATTAAGGACATCTCCGCTAAAACTAAGATGAGTGGTATGATGGCTTGGATGCCTTATGTTCTCGTCGGCTTGTTCCTTGTGCTTACTCGACTCAGTTTCTTGCCCTTCTTAGGTTGGGTCAAGAGTTGGAATGTTGTTTGGCCAAAAATTTTGGGAACAAACATCACAGCCTCCTTCCAACCTCTTTATTTACCTGGTACGGTATTTATCGTGGTATCCCTTATTACCTTCTTCATGCATAAAATGAATGGAAAAGCCTATGCCAGAGCATGGAAAGGCTCAGCAAAGACAATGCTTGGAGCTGGTTCTGCTCTAATCTTCACAGTCCCTATGGTTCAAGTGTTCATGAATTCAAAAGGCGGCGGAGCTGGTCTCGATAGTATGCCTATCGTCCTTGCTGACGCTGTTGCTGGGTTAGCAGGATCTGCATGGCCAATCTTTGCTCCTTTGATCGGTGGCCTTGGAGCTTTCGTAGCTGGAAGTAACACAGTTTCCAACATGATGTTCTCCTTGTTCCAGTTCGGTGTGGGAGAACGAATTGGGGTTGATCCTACATGGATTGTAGCTCTTCAAGCCATTGGAGGTGCCGCAGGTAATGTTATCTGCGTACACAATGTAGTTGCTGCTTCAGCCGTTGTAGGTCTCCTTGGAAAAGAAGGCTATATTATCCGTAAGACAATGGTCGTATTCACATATTACGCTCTTCTCCCAGGTGCGGTTGGTTATTCTATCCTTTACACCGCTCAAAAAGGATTCTTCAATGCTGGAACGATTATTGCCAGCTTGATTTGGGCAGCTGCAATATATATTATTGCAACAAATAATTCAAGACTGAAAAAACTCCCTGGCCAAGGTTAAACTATAAGCACATAGTCAAAGGCTCCTCATTCGCAATTGAATGAGGAGCCTTTTGCACTCCCACTTATGGTTAGTCATTCTTTTTGCTCTGATGGCTCCGGCTTATAACTAGACGACAATCGGCATGGTATAATAAGCGGCGAACTAATCTCAACAAGTTTACCATTCACAAAGGTAAATTGTTGACGGAAAATCTCCGTGTATCTATACAATGGATTAGGATTACCTCCAAACACAAAGTTTCCCAGACTATAGATTATACATTTACCCCTATACGTTTCGAACGGTTGAATAACGTGTGGGTGATGACCAAGTACTAAGTCAGCCCCTTGGTCAACTGCGAATCGACCAAGGTCACGCTGCTCTTGAGTTGGAAAGTATTTGTTTTCCTCACCCCAATGGAAACTCACTATAATCAATGAAGTTCTTTCTCTCAAAGTCTGAATGTTCGCTTTTAGATTAGACATAAGGTCGCAAGTATTAACCCCTTCTTCCAGCGGACCTAAAGTGTTAACCCCTATTAATCCTATCTTTACCCAATTTTTTTCATAGACTGCGACTTGTTTATCTCCAAAATAAGTTATTCCAGCATGATCCAAGGTAGATTGAGTATCTTGAAAGCCTTTATTTAGAAAATCCCAACTATGGTTATTGGCTATGTTTACTGCCTCTATACTTCCATCCTTTAAGATGGCCGTATAATGAGGATTTCCCTTAAAGAAAAATGCTCGATTTTCCTGGTGGCTTTTATCGGGTTTTTCCTTTGCATTGGTTAGTGTTCCCTCCAAATTAGCAATCGTTAAATCATCTTCACTTAAAATCTTCTTTACCCCTGAGAAAAAATAACTCGGTCCTTTCAACTTATAATAATGATCAAAGCTCCCTTCGTATAAAAAGCGTTCATCCTGGCCAAGTGTTACATCCCCAATAGCGCTAATCGTAATACTCGTTTCCTTTTGAGGCGAAACTGTCGGCGATGAAACCTGAACAGAATGGGCAGGTTGATAGATATCTTTGTCATCAAAATGCCACCACTCGGTGTCCAACGGTTTAAATCCATGCTTGACCATGACATCGCTTAAGTACTTTGCATTGCCATTTTGATTAGCTCGGGCTGCTACAGAGCTGAAATTATCAAAACCGGTTGGCATAGCAAGTTCGTTTCCTTGCATGTCCACGAGGGTTAAATCAACAGCAGATCCCCGGGAGTGGTTGGAATAGCCTTTATAAGGATTTGCAACATACCGTGGATCGGAAAGGTGATTCCACATCTCAAACTGAACATCGGGACTTCTATAGGCATCCCAAATCTTTAATCGATACCCCTTTTTCTCGACTTCTTCAGCAACCTTTTTGAGTTTATCTGCAGTTCCTTGGCGAAGAAGAGCCTGGGGATGATCATATAGTTGGGTGTGAGTAAAATTATCTGTGGTTGCATACTTTATGTCTAACTTCACCGAAGGAATAAACTGCTGGATTTCGACAAAATCAGCCTTGTATTTTTCCTTAATACTGTTGGGGGTTATATCGGCAGCTTTAACTTGAACTGTAAATCCAAGAATTAATATCCAGCTTATGAGGATAGCCAAGAATCGATTCAACATAAAAGACCACCTCCCCTTTGATTTAAGCTCGTTAATGATCATGAACTTAAAATCTCCAGGAAGGTGTTATGTTATCTCTATATATGGTTGGTAATATAAAGCTCTTTGCCCTCGTTTAATCATTCTAGTTATATTATGTTATTGAAAATGCTCGTACGGGTGAACCATCAGCATGTTTAGTTTTTAGCGGCATAATACTTATAATGAAATCTTCATTGTCAATGGATTCTAAGTTAGTTAAGTTTTCGATAATCAGAATGTCCTTTTTCAAGAATAGTTTATGAACCGCAAATGTAGCCGTTTTCATATCATCAACGGATATTGCATCAATTCCAATTCCCTTTAGTTTAAATCCCGATAACCAATGAGCTGCCTCTTCAGTTAAAGAAGGGAAATTTTCATAGTATTGAGGCTTCCCCCAATACTTGCTCCATCCTGTTTTGAGGATGATGAAGTCGACGCTTTTTATTTTTTCCTCATAAGGTCTTAACTGATCAAGCTCCATGTAGGGGGTCTTAACCTTTGAAAAATCGATAATCATAGCCTTCCCAATAAATTGATCGATTTCAAAATCATCTAAGTATAGCCCATTTTTGAGCATATGAGCTGGCGCATCTATATGAGTACCAGTATGTGAGTACATTGTTATTTTTGCCTCTTGAAAACCATCCTTCTCTAACGTGTTCGCTTTCTGAAAAATAGGCTGTTCTGTCCCAGGGTAAACAGGCATTTCTGAATAAATACTATGAGTTAGATCTGTAACTTTCATCATGGGTAGACCTCCTTTAACGCCTCAACATTTTCGCTAAAATCTAATATACCTCTATGAATACATAAAGTAAAGGAAGCGCAGGACGGTTCTTCTTACTTTCAGTTCTGCTTCCACAATAAATAGGACCCTTAAGATAAAGTCCACTTATCTTAGAGTCCTAAGTCAATTAGCCATTTTTAACTTTAACTAAGCCCTATCATCGATTCTTAAAAATCGGTTTACGTTTTTCGGCAAATGCTGAACACCCTTCTTTGAAATCCTCTGAAGACCAAGTCAGAACCTGATACATGGCCTCTAGCTCTGTCTGTTGGTAATAATCGTTCCGTACTGCCTCACGCAATAGTTTCTTATCGAGGCCTACTGTCATTAATGGCTGCAGAGCTAATTTTTCAGCCCATCTTATGGCTTCGGGCAAGCACTCTTCATGAGGCACTACTTTATTAAAGAATCCTAGTTTTTCAGCTTCCTCTGCGTTAAGGATTTTACCAAACCAGAGTAATTCCAGAGCTTTATGATAGCCTACCTTCTGAATTAGAAAATGCGAGGCTCCACTATCCGGACAAAATGCTAATTGCATAAAGGTAAACCCCATGCGTGCCCTTTCAGAGGCAATAATCAGGTCACAAGCCATACAGGCAGCCACTGAAGCACCTGCTACCACTCCATTAAGTGCAGCTATCACAGGTTTCTTCATTTCATAGATTGCCGTTACAAGTTCGCCGGATGAATCATAGGTTTCTTTGGCGCTGATAGGATCCTTAATTTTCGCTAGCATCGAAATATCTCCACCGCTCGACCATCCCTTACCGGCACCAGTAATGACTAAGACTTTGACAGCCTCATTTTCCGAGGCTTCTTTGCAAGCTGCCTGGACATCTGCACAGAATTCATCGTTAACGGAATTCATGGTTTCAGGTCGATTCAGAGTAAGAACTGCTACTCCCGTATCCATAATATCAAGTTTGACTGTTTTCCAATTCATCAGTTTTCCACCTTTCTTAAATGCATTTGCACTGCCAGCTATAACTATGAATGGTTATTCATAGTCTGATAAATTGGAATTCGCCGAAATTTATTATATTCCTCTATTCCCCTAACCCTAATTTCTGTTTATTTAACTATTTATCATCCGTCACCTTGCCGTTACCAAAAACCGGGATTGATTCTCCCAGAAACGTTGGTTCAGGTTTAATGATCTTCGCCCAGAAAAAGTCTTTGTTTCTAGCTGCAATCTCTCTAAGGTTATAATAAGTCATAGCTTGTCCATAATCACGTTTGTCAGAAGCTACTCCATAGGCATCTATCCCTAGCTCTCTAGCCACAAAAACTGCTCGTTTAAGATGATATTCCTGAGTAACGATAATTAACGTTTGTGTTTGGAAAATATCTCGTGCTCTGTACATGCTCTCATAGGTGCTAAAACCAGCATGATCCATGAACACATTCTCACTAGGTACTCCTTTATTCTTTAAGAAGTTTTTCATAGAATTGACTTCATCATAATCCTTCCGTCCGTGATCCCCACTAACTAGTAGTTTGGGCGCTTTTCCTTGCTCGTATAGTTCATACCCAACGGTCAAACGGTCGTTAAGCATAGTAGACACAGTTCCACTCGGAAAAACATAGGCACCTAAGACGAGTATAGCATCCGCTTTAGGAATGTCGCTCGGGCTTAATATGTAGGTCTTACCAACTGATTCAACATGGTTGTTAACAATTAAAATAGTAGTACAAGTAAGTATTATTATCAGAATCATAGAAACCAAAATTTTCATTAGACGTTTCTTCAAGAATGCTCCAACCTTTCCCCCATTACACTCTCAGTTCAATTTTAGCTTCTTAAAAATCAGAAGTTGCTCTCTATCTATTATATGCCATAGAGTGAAATTTTCACATACCAATCCTCGGTTGAGAAATCGCAAAAACGCCGCCAGCGAATTCTGCTGGGGGCGTTTCTGCGATTTTCTAAATTACACACTTCTCATTATTAGTGTCACCCTAATAACATTCGATCGTTGTCCAGCTCAGCTCCACTGCGTTTCTCGAACTGCTCGATCAATCGATCGACAGTCATATCCTTTCTTTCTTGGCCCTGAAGATCCATCATAATCTTACCTTCATGCATCATAATCGTCCTAGTTCCGTATTCCAACGAAGCCTTCATATTATGTGTGATCATCAAAGTACAGAGTTTTTCCTCAGCAACAAGTTTGCGAGTTAGGCTCAATACCTTTCTTGCAATGGTAGGATCAAGGGCTGCAGTGTGCTCATCCAAAAGCAAAAGCTTCGGTTTTATGAGGGTAGCCATGAGAAGCGTGAGGGCTTGACGCTGTCCACCGGAAAGAAGCCCCACCTTCTGCTTGATTCGATTTTCAAGACCAAGCTCTAACAGCGCAAGCCGTTCCTTAAAAAGAGTCATATCCTTTTTTGTCACACCGGGTTGTAATCCTACGGATTTCCCCTTAGCAAAGGCGATAGCCAAGTTCTCTTCAATGGTCATATCGTGGGCCGTTCCCCTTAGGGGATCTTGAAAGACCCTGCCAATATGTCTTGAGCGTTTATACTCCGGAGCAAAAGTAACATCCTTCGAGTCAAGGATGATTCTACCTTCATCAATCTCATATACTCCTGAGATACAATTGAGGAGCGTGGATTTTCCGGCGCCATTACCACCAATGATCGTCAGAAATTCCCCTTCCTGAAGAACTAGGTTAATCTCATTGAGAGCAACTTTTTCATTAGTGCTCCCTTTTCCAAAGGTTTTACTCAAGGATTCTATTCTAAGCATCCGTTTTTTTGCTCCTTCCACGAAGTGATGATTTCCGCTTCACAACAGAAAGGCGCTTCTTAATAATCGGCATCGCCATAGCTAAAGCTACAATTACCGCAGATACAAGTTTAAGGTCGGTGGCTGGCATCCCAATTTCAAGCGCGATAGCAATGATCAAGCGATATAGCACTGACCCTAAAACCACGGCGATGAGCCTTCTTAGGAGAGAACTAATTCCAAAAACGACTTCACCGATAATGACTGAGGCGAGTCCGATAACGACCATACCAATTCCCATACCAACATCGACATAAGATTGAGACTGGGCGATCAGCGCACCAGCCACGGCAACTAGTCCATTGGAAATAGCTAATCCCACCAGAATAACAGAATCTGTATTAACCCCTAGTGCTCTGACCATGTGGTCATTGTCCCCTGTCGCTCTTAAAACAAATCCTAGCCTCGTCTTCAAAAAGAGGAACAATATTAGGAGCAACAAGGTCAACACTGCTAAGGAGAACACTAACTTACTATAATCTCCTATAGCCGTCTCTTGTAAAGCACTGAAGACAGTCACCTTATTAATCAGCGGGATATTAGCCCTACCGTCCATAACCTTGAGGTTCAAAGAGTATAAAGCTAACATGGTTAGAATTCCAGCTAAAAGAGGTTGAATCTTTAGTTTGGTATGAAGCAAGGCTGTAATCGACCCTGCTCCACATCCTGCTATAAATGCGACCCCTAAGGCGAGAAACGGATGCCCGCTTAGAGTCATAACGGCGGACACTGCTGCACCGAGGACAAAACTTCCGTCTACACTTAGGTCAGGCATATTAAGCGTTCTAAAAGATATAAAAACTCCTAGAGCCATAATTGCGTAGATTATTCCAAGTTCAAAGGAACCCATTAAAACCATGACACTCATTACTTTAAACCCCTTGTTAATTCTTAATTCTCAAAAACCTGAGCAGCTTCTTTCAATACATCATCCGGTAAATTAATCCCGATTGCCTTGGCTGTCGTCTTATTTAAATAGATATCCATATCCTTCATAGTTTTTACTGGAATATCTCCAGCCTTTTTACCGTTCAAGATTTCTACAGCCATTACTCCAGTCTCTTTACCTAAGACTTGATAATTAATACCGTAAGTTGCAAGTCCTCCATCTTTAACCATGGAATCTGCACCTACATATATAGGTTTTTTTGCTTTATTGGCTATTTGAGTCACGACAGGCATAGCAGAAGCAACCGTGTTATCAATAGGTGAGAAAACTGCATCTACTTTATCAACCAGTGAAGTAACTGCCTGCTGTACTTCCGAAGAATTAGTCACGGTAGCATCTACCACTGTCATATTATTCTTCTGAGCATACTCTTTTAATTCCTTGATTACGGAAACAGAATTTGTTTCACTGGAGTTATATAAAGCTCCTATTGTTTTGATATTGGGAGTAATGCGCATACCCAGTTCCATAATTTTTTCTGCCGAAACCGCATCTGACGTCCCAGTGACATTGGCACCCGGCTTCTGCATATCCGTAACTAAGCCAGATCCTAGGGGATCAGTACATGCCGAGAAAAGAATGGGAATATCCTTAGTTTCACTGACCACTGCTTGAGCGGAAGGAGTTGCTATGGCAACAATGAGGTCATATTTATTACTTACGAATTTTTGAGCAATTGTTTTTAAGTTCGTCTGGTCACCTTGAGCATTTTGATAATCAATGGTGATCTTTTCCCCATGTTTAAAGCCTTGGGCCTGTAACTCTTCAATGAGAGACTCTCTAATCGTGTTTAGTGAAGGATGTTCAACAATTTGCACGATCCCGATTGTCTTTTTCCCGTCTGAACTGTCCGCTGGGGTTTCAGTTTTTTTAGGTGCACATGCCGTTAAGGAGAACATTAGAGCCAAGGTCATAATAGTCGAGATCATTACCGCTAATCGCTTTTTCATAGAAGATACCTCCCTATTCTAATTAAAAAAATTGAGGGTTTCCTTCTCTGCACGTTCCACCTTAATCGCGGTACTGTATGGAACGAAGTGTGGACCCAAAATAAAAACGCCTATCCTAAAATTAAGGACAGACGTAAATCTGCGGTACCACCTTAGTTGATGCATAGATCATTATGCATCCTCTCATGCAGAGTGCCAACACACCCTTAGCCCAATAACGCTGGCTTTGCGTTGGCAGCTACTAAAGCCTTAGCTTTTTCGCGCCACCCTCTGGGGCCCATTTACTCGCTCCGTTACCTGCCAAGCTTGCACCCTACTCGGCTCTCTGTGAGGTTGGTTATGCGGTTTTACTTCCCCTTCAACGGTTTATATAATCATAGCACTCCCTTAAATGGATTTCAAGAGTAACTTTTTGCTAACTTTTTTGTTATGATGACTATTATCATAGGATAAACGCGCATAAATTATTCCTGTTGCAAAGGAAAATCATTATACCAATGTCGAACAATCTAAGACAGAGAAAAAAATAGACACTTAGTAGTTAGGAAACATAGTAGACTTGAGAATCTTGTTTTTGGTTAAGTTCAAATATTGCTGAAGGGACGGGAAAAAAATGAGTTTGTTTAAAATCGATCAGGAAAAATGTAAGCGCGACGGAATATGTGCTAGAGAATGTCCAACCAAGATTATTGATTTTACGGAGGACAGATTCCCTACCCCAGTGAAAAATGCTGAAGAATATTGCTTAAACTGCGGCCACTGTGTAGCAGTATGCCCTCACGGTGCTTTAACTTTTAACAACATGTTAATAGATGAATACCCCCTAGTACAAAAAGACTTGCTGCCTAATTCCGAAACTATTAAACAGTTCCTAACTTCTAGACGCTCAATCCGCAACTACCAAAAACAAGCAGTGAACCATGAACTTCTTGCCGAACTTATCGATCTAGGCCGTTTTGCACCCACTGGAAGTAATAAGCAACAAGTCCATTGGAAAGTATTTGAAGATTCCTCAAAAACTCATTCTTTGGCATCCCTGGTAATTGACTGGGCCAGGATCATGGCTAAAAAAATCCCGGATGAAGTTGCGGCTAAACGTATGGAACGTTTGGTTTCTAGCTGGGAAGATGGGGTAGACCGGATTTTCCACGGAGCTCCTCATATAATTTTGACCCATGCTCCCTCCAATCTGCCCTCTGTACCTTCCGACTGCGTAATTGCCCTGACCTACCTGGAACTTTACGCCTATTCCAAAGGGCTTGGAACCTGCTGGGCAGGCTACTTGACTTCGGCAGCTAATTCCTATGCACCTTTGACCAAAGCTTTAGGCTTGCCAGAGGGACACAAATGTTACGGTGCCATAATGCTTGGCTACCCACAATTTAAATATCACCGTATTCCTAATCGAAATGCTCCACTGGTTTCTTGGAGCTAGTTCTTGGTACGTATTCGCATCTTTGTCATAACATCCTTAATTAATCTTGCCGTAATTCCCCATATTGTCACTCCCGCAACTCTATAAACATAAACATTATTGAGAGTATTTCCCCAGGGCCTTGTGTACCGCTCCGGTAACCCTAGTTCTTTCACCGGAAGAAGAATAACCTCTTCCCCAGCTTGATTAACGTATGAGGGATAGGCAACAATATTTACCTTGTATACCTCTGGTTCCGTTGTCTCAAAGTAGGAAACTGGAATCGAAAAAATTCTCTCAACCTCATCGGGATTAATATGTAAATCATCTAGACTATTAATGTCTATAACACCTAAAAATGCATCAACCGTAGTGCCTGTCGCTACGACGGTATCAAGTGTACCAACGACCTGAATCTTATCTAAGGGAACACCTAATTCCTCTGCAGTCTCTCTGATTGCTGTCTCTTTAAAATCAGCGTCTTTGCATGGATCAAACTTCCCACCTGGAAAGCAAATTTCTCCCGCTTGTCTTATAGAAGCAGCCCTTTTCTGAAAGACAAAATGAAACTCTTCATCGACTAGCATAAGTAATGCTAACACTGCGGAATTAAAGTATTCATCTTTGCCATTGATCCCGGGTGCCACTTGCAACTTTTTAATTAGATCTTCGAGGCTAGATTTATCCATAATTCCACTCCATTTATCTTCTTCCTCAAATTGGTCAACTCAATCATTACAAAAAAAGCTCCACTCAGTGAACTCGTGTTTTTTCTGCTCCCACCTAAGCGGGGGCACCACTCCCACTAATAGTGGAGGCTTAACGATTGGATAAAAATATCCCTGTGTTACTAGTATTTAATCTATCAATACCTTAGACTTCTCTATAATTCAAAAAATTCCTTCTCCTTCTCAAAATAGTAGAGGAAATCGTCGTTTTAGTGTACAATTTAGTAGCTAGCTATTATGAAATTCGGCTCGGGGATGACACCAAAGATTAAGCAAGGGAGAAATATTAATGAACGAGATTGCCCAAACCTTAAATCATCAAATACAACAAGAAAATCCCTATGTTTATGAATTATTATCAACACTCGGAAAAAACTTGTATTATCCCAAGGGGATCTTAACCCAAACTGCTGAAGCTAAACAACAGGCTTATCGTTTTAACGCTACGATAGGAATTGCAACTGAGAAAGATCAACCCATGTTTCTGCCATTAATCCAAGACACATTATTCAATTACGAACCTAAGGACCTTTATCCTTATGCTCCCCCTGCAGGAAAACCTGAGCTAAGACAACTTTGGCGAGAAAAAATGTTAATAGAAAATCCATCCTTAAAGGATAAATCCTTCAGTAATCCCATCGTAACAAATGCCTTGACCCATGGCTTGAGTATTATCTCGGACTTATTTATTGATGCTAACGACCCCTTGGTTCTACCTGATAAATTATGGGGCAATTATAACTTTATCTTTGGGGTCCGTAGAGGGGCAAAGACTGTAACCTTTCCTTTCTATACTGAGGAGGGGACCTTAAATACCACTGGCATGAAAGAGGCCTTACTTTCAAAGAAAGACCACGGAAAAGCTGTTTTATTACTTAATTTTCCGAACAACCCGACAGGGTATACCCCTACAGAACTAGAGGCAACAGAGATAGTCGAAGCTCTTAAGGAAGTCGCCGATCAAGGAATGAATCTGGTCGTGATTAGCGATGACGCCTATTTTGGGTTATTCTATGAGGACTCTATTCAGGAATCCCTGTTTGGCCGCATCTCCAGTATTCATCCAAGAATATTAGCCATTAAGGTCGATGGGGCCACGAAAGAGGAGTATCTCTGGGGCTTTCGGGTAGGGTTTATTACCTATGGATCAGAATTCCCAGCAGTATTGGATGCCTTAGAGAAAAAGACGTTAGGCATTCTTCGAGGAACGATTTCCAGTGCCTCTCATCCAGCTCAAACATTTGTTTTAACAGCCCTTAAATCCACTGAATTTCAAACTCAAAGACTACAAAAATTCGAAATCTTAAAGAAACGTGCTTGTAAGGTCAAACAGATTCTTGATCACGGAGATTATAACGATGCATGGGACTACTATCCCTTTAATTCAGGCTACTTCATGTGTCTGAAGCTCAAAGGCGTGGATGCAGAAGCCTTGCGAGTACATCTCCTTGAACAATATGGTGTAGGAGTCATCTCACTAGGAGAGAGCGATATTCGAGTAGCCTTCTCCTGTGTCGAGGAAGAGGAACTTAAAGATCTTTTTGATCTTATTTATCAAGGATACCAAGACTTAGCGAAGTAAACTCTTCTGATCGTAACTGGATAGTTGATCTCACATAAATAAGAAAAGATGATTTTTGTTTAAATACAGAAATCATCTTTTCTTATCAAATAGGCAATTCCCCTTATTTCCGCCTCTTAAGAAGCTCTCGACTGACCTCTCCAACCTCTACACCGCGTTCTTCCAACATCACTAGGACATGATAGAACAAATCCGAAACTTCACACCTTATCTCTTCCGAATCTGAATTTTTAGCAGCGATAATTACTTCCGCACTTTCTTCTCCTACTTTTTTGAGAATCTTGTCAATCCCCTTCTCAAAGAGATAGGTTGTATAAGCTCCTTCAGGTCGTTCCAAATTCCTAGAGTGGATTACGTCAGTCAATAGCTCTAGGGTTCTACCCAGTGTGGGCTCAGGCCTTACTGCTGGTTCCCCGGTCCCTTTAAACCCTTCGCTAGTCAGATCATAGTGAAAACACGAAAAGTAGTTTTCATGGCAAGCCATGCCGGTCTGCTTTACGCTCAACAGTAAGGCGTCCTGATCACAATCGAACTTAATATCAACGATCTCCTGAAAATGTCCGGATGTTTCTCCCTTCAGCCAAAGAGATTGTCGACTTCGGCTATAATAACAAGCCTTTCCTTCAAGCAGAGTCCGCCTCAAGGACTCCTCATTCATATATGCAAGCATCAGAACTTCCTTAGTCTCGACATCCTGGACAATTGCAGGAACAAGCCCGTGGGCATCCCAGCGGATCTTCGATAAGTCTAAGGCTTGTATTTCATTTACATTCATAGTATCTCTACCTTTCTATACGTACCATCACCTATCACTTATTCAAGTCTTGGTTCGTGATTCGTTAATGCAAGTCACGAACCGTCCCCGACTTGCTTTTGACGTGCAAATTCGTATTACGAATCGAACTACGAACCTCGTACTAAAATTCCTAGTTCCGCTAAATACCGCTTAGCTTCCTCAATACTGTACTCCTTATAATGAAAGATCGAAGCCGCTAAGACAGCGTCCGCCTCCCCAAGCGTTAACCCTTCCGCTAAATGCTCTAACGTTCCTACCCCACCGCTCGCTATGACAGGTAGAGTCACAGCTCGACTCACTGCCCGAGTTAGTTCCAATTCATACCCAATCTTGGTCCCGTCACGGTCCATGGAGGTTAAGAGAATCTCTCCTGCACCAAGAGCCTCAGCCTCAGCGGCCCATTCCAAAACATCCTTGCCCGTAGGCGTTCTTCCTCCATGGATATACACTTCCCATTGACCCGGCGCCTTGCTTCGGGCATCAATGGCCACAACGATACACTGGCTACCGAAAGCATGAGCCCCTTCTTGAATGAGCCTTGGAGTCTGAACCGCTGACGTATTTAAAGCAATTTTGTCCGCCCCTGCCCTAAGCATGCGGCGAATATCCTCAATCGTCCGCAGTCCACCACCGATGGTGAAGGGAATAAAAACTTGTTCGGCAGTGCGACGTACTACATCCACCATGGTTTCCCGGTTATCCGAGGATGCGGTTATATCTAAGAAAATCAGCTCATCAGCGCCTTCTTGGTCATAGAGAGCAGCGAGTTCCACTGGATCCCCCGCATCACGTAACTGTACAAAGTTTGTTCCCTTAACCACACGCCCATCATGGACATCTAAACAGGGAATGATCCGCTTACTTAACATACCATTCCCTCCTTAACTCTCTTTTACCTCTTGGTCTTGTCCTAAATATCCATCCCCAATGCCGCTCGTTTTCCCTCGAGCAGCCTCCAATGCATCCTGAAGGGTAAAGGCTCCACTATAGAGCGCTTTTCCCGTAATGGCTCCTTCGATAGAAACTCCTTTTTGCGCCTCACCCTGCAGATTGCGCAGATCATCTAAGGTAGAAATCCCTCCTGAGGCAATGACTGATAGGCCAGTTTCTTGAGCCATCTGTACTGTGCTCTCAATATTAGGGCCTTGGAGCATCCCATCACGTGAGATATCCGTAAATACCACGGTCTGAATTCCCACGGCTTTCATAGCCTTTCCTAATTCAACCGCTCGCATTTCTGTCGTTTCCGCCCAGCCTTGAACTGCTACCAGACCATCCTTGGCATCAATTCCGACAATCACGCGTTTCCCGTATCGGCGCGCAGCTTCGGCTACTAATTCAGGGTTTTTTACGGCGATCGTTCCCAGAATTACCCGTTCAACTCCCAACTCTAAAAGTTCAGTAATCCGCTCCATCGTGCGGATTCCGCCACCAACTTGAATTTTCATAGATACACTGCCGACGATTCTCCGTATGGTCTCATCATTCATAGGTTTTCCGGAAAAAGCACCATTCAGATCAACCATATGTAGATACTCAGCACCCTGTTTTTCAAATTCCTTAGCAACTATAACTGGGTCTTCTGCATAAACCGTGGAATCTTCCATCCGCCCCTGCAAAAGGCGTACCGCTTTCCCCTCTTTTAGATCAATTGCTGGAAAGAGCAACATCCTCATTCACCCACTTTCCAAAATTCGTTAATAACTGAAGTCCCCAAGGACTTGACTTTTCTGGGTGAAATTGTGCCCCCCAGACATTGTCTTTGCCTACAACCGCAGGAAAGACAATCCCATAGTCACTCGTTGCTACTATATCTTTCTTCTCATCAGGCTCTGCATAATAGGAATGAACAAAGTAAAAGTAGGATTGATTTGGTATCCCTTCCATTAAAATCGAGGACTGTTCCAATTCCAAACTATTCCATCCCATATGCGGAACCTTTTTACCATGAGGAAATTTTACCACCCGCCCTGTTAAAAGTCCTAGCCCAGAGTGTTCGCCGTGTTCTTCTCCTATTTCGAAAAGAATCTGCATCCCCAGACATATCCCCAGAAAAGGGCGACCCGAGCGAGCAAATTGGGTAAGGGGTTCAATCCACCCCCCTTGTTCTAAGGCCTGCATTGCATCGGCAAACGCTCCAACTCCCGGGAGTATGAGTCCCCTCACTTGGCTTAACTCCGCTGGAGACGACATAATAGTTGCTTCAAATCCGACCTTTTCCAATGCTTTCTCTACACTTCTTAAGTTTCCCCGTCCATAATCTACAATTCCAATCATCTATAAAACTCCTTTGGTTGAAAGGATCCCGCTATATCGAGTATTCTGGCGCAAAGCTAGACCTAGCG
This sequence comes from Desulfosporosinus sp., assembly GCA_003513495.1. GTDB lineage: Bacteria > Bacillota > Desulfitobacteriia > Desulfitobacteriales > Desulfitobacteriaceae > Desulfosporosinus. The sequence goes on along the minus strand of DOPM01000043.1, from coordinate 111,879 downwards.
CTCTTCCCACCCCTTTAAAGGCTGCTTCTAGAATGTGATGGCGGTTTTTCCCTGAAAGCTTTCTAATATGTAGAGTGAGCCCACTCTGCATAACTAACGCTCTGAAAAACTCTTCTGCCATCTCGACTGGAAACTCTCCGACCATACCGTCCGGACAATCCACATCCCAGACAAGATAAGGGCGATTAGAGAGATCTAAGGCCACTTGAACCAGTGCTTCGTCCATAGGAAGTTGGGCTTCCCCAAGTCGCTCAATCCCCGCTTTATCGCCGAAAGCCTCCCGAAGCGCTTGCCCCATCACGATTCCACAATCCTCAATGGTGTGGTGGGCATCCACCTCTAAATCTCCGCTGGCCTCAAGGCTAAGATCCAGATAAGCAAATCGGGCAAATGCTGTCAGCATATGATCAAAGAAACCAATCCCAGTCTTAACTTGAGCCTCTCCCGTTCCATCCAGATTCAAGCGCACACGGATTTCTGTTTCTTTAGTTTTACGTTCAATACAAGCCTCTCGCATGGGTTCTCTCCTCTCAATAATCTCACAGGCTAAATGTTTTTTTGTTTCAGATTATCATAATACCATCTCGAATTTTTCTGATTCCTCTTCATAGTTAGCTTTGCCGAGTGCTAATCTCCTTAACTGCTCGAATGAACTCTTCATTTTCCTGGGGCATCCCTGAGCTGATACGTAAGCATTTGCCGAGAATAGGAAGTTCTCCCATGTTCCGTACAAGGAAGCCACGTTTAAGCAATTCCGACGCCCATAGGTCAGGATCTTCCGGCTTAAAAAGGATAAAATTAGCACGCGTTGGATAGACCGTCACCTTCGGTAGTAGTTTCAAGGCATATTGTAATTTTTGCGTCTCTACCTTAATCTGATCGATTTGATTTTGATACTCTTCCAGATAATCCAAAGCCAGAATTCCAACTTTCTGACTGAACGAGTTGACATTGAACGGCGGTCGTACTCTGTTAATTAAGGAAATGGTTTCGGGTTGTCCAATCAGATACCCTAAACGGAGGCCGGCCATTCCGAAAGCCTTAGAAAACGTTCGCATTATCACAAGGTTTGGGTAATTACCAATTTCAGGAATGAGGGTTTCCTCTGAAAATTCTGCGTAAGCTTCATCCACGACAACGATTTTACCGCTTTCTCGTACAAGTCGGAGAATTTCATCCCTTGGGAACTGGGATCCAGTGGGATTGTTGGGATTACAAATGACAACTACATGTGCCTCAGGTGCTTGTGCTGCCTTTAACATCTGTTCTGTATCTAAGTCAAGACCGTTTAACAAAGGAACTTCCACGACGGTAGTTTCGGTTAAACGTGCATAAATTTGATACATTCCGAAGGTCGGCGGGTGGATAATAAGAGATTTCCCCAGACCACCAAACGTGAGTAATATCAGTTGGATCAACTCATCCGATCCATTACCTATAAGGATTCCTTCCGGAGAGGTTTTAGTATACTTAGCAATGCGTGTCCTAAGCTCCTGACCCATTCCATCCGGATAACGGTTAAACGCTGGTTTCCCCTTAAACAGGGTTTCCTGCATTCCAACGGGCCAAGGAAAGGGGTTTTCATTGGCATCGAGTTTAATGCATTCTGGCATATGTTTCGTTTCATAAGGAACCAACTGTCGAACTCCAGGCCGAACGAACCGTTCTGGATTACTTTCCATTGATTACATCTCCTTTATGCCATTTCTGGGCAACAGCTTAAGTTGCCCTCCTAATGGCTTTCTCTACCTCTAACTCAATCTTTTTTATTCCTAAACCTTACTTCCACCGCCCGAGCATGGGCTTCTAGTCCCTCGCTGCGGGCAAGTAAAGCGATTTGCCGAGCATCTCGTTTAAGGGCTACTTCCGAATATCCAATGACACTAACCTTCTTCATGAACATATCCACATTAAGGGGAGAATAAAAACGCGCCGATCCTCCCGTTGGTAAAACATGATTCGGCCCCGCAAAGTAATCTCCCACTGGTTCTGGAGAATACCGTCCTAAAAAGACAGCACCGACATTTCGGACTTGCCCTAACCAAGAATACGGATCTTTCACAACCAGTTCAAAATGTTCCGGTGCAATTTTGTTGGCCAAATCCATCCCAGCTTGGAGATCTGAGACAAGAATGGCGGCCCCATAGGTTTCCCAGGACGCGTGAGCGATTTCGACACGAGGTAAATCTTGGAGCTGCCTCTCCACAGCAGCGATGGTCTGTTCAAGGAGTTCTCGAGATGGAGAGACTAAAATTGCTGAGGCTAAACGATCATGTTCAGCCTGGGACAGTAAATCTGCCGCTAACTCTTCCGCAGATCCGCTCTCATCCGCTAAAATTAAGATTTCGCTAGGACCTGCCAGCATATCAATATCGACTGTTCCAAAGACTTGCTTTTTAGCTAAGGTTACATAGATATTTCCCGGCCCAGTTATCTTATCCACCGGGTAGATAGTTTCCGTCCCATAGGCTAAGGCGGCAACTCCCTGAGCCCCGCCTACTTTATACACTTCAGTCACCCCTGCTTCAGCAGCCGCAACTAATACCTCGGGAAGAAGTGTACCATCTGCTCTTGGGGGACTGACCATGACAATTTCTTTAACCCCAGCTACAACTGCCGGTAAAGCATTCATTAAAACCGACGAAGGATAAGACGCTGTTCCTCCTGGAACATAAATACCCACGCGCTTGAGCGGGAGAAGTAATTGTCCAAGAATACTCCCGTCTGGATCTGGTTCCAACCAGGAACTTCGTTTTTGCTTTTCATGATAGCGTAAAATATTCCCTTTAGCTGTCCGTAAAGCTCGTAAAAAATCCTTAGTAACCACTTTATAGGCCCCTTGTATTTCTTCCTCCGTGACTTTTAAGCCTTTCTGACGCAAATCTACACGATCAAATTCTTCCGTCATCTGATAGATTGCTTCTTCTCCATCCTCCCGAACACGCTTTATGATTTCAGCAACACGTTGCTCCAGTAGCTCATCGTCTCCATAGGATTTACGTGTAAGACGTTTCAAATCAACGTCGTTTAGATTCTCAACCTTCATAACTATATATCCTCCCAATCCTTTGCCTATCCATTAATATACAACGTTTCCGAGGCCCACTATTTCGCCGAGATCTCCTCTTGTAAATGCCCACGTAACCGTTCAACTAAATCTCTAATTCGCTCATATTTCAGGCGGTAAGCCACACGATTAGCAATCAAGCGAGTCGTAGCTTCAAGAATCGGAGCCACCTCGACCAAATGGTTTTCTCTGAGGGTTTTTCCCGTGGAAACAATATCGACAATCATTTCTGCCAAATCGACACATGGCGCTAGCTCCATGTTTCCGTGGAGTTTGATGGGAGTAACCTGCATTCCTATCCCACTAAAAAAGCTCTCTGTAACCCGGGGAAACTTCGTAGCTACCCTTTGATGGTTCAGCCCGCTTAAATCGTACTCTCCACTCGGAAGTTTAGGTGGAACACTCGCCTCCAACATAGCCACCACAAAACGACAATAGCCGAATTTAAGGTCCAGTAATTCAGCTACATCCTTGTTTTCTTCCAGTAAGGTATCCTTCCCTACAAAGCCAAGATCCGCGGCTCCATATTCTACATACGTTGGAATATCCGTAGGTCTACAAATAATAATCTTAGTTTTACTGTCTGGAAGATCATAAAATAGCTTCCTGGAATCTTCGTCGACATGGCTGCATTCTATTCCCACTTGACTCAGCAATTGAATCGAGTCAATCAGTAATTTTCCCTTAGGTAACGCAATCGTCAAAAAGTCTTTATCCAACCTTGGCATCCCCTCTCCAATATCCCAAACGATTTATCTAAAATATATATATCGTTTAGTGCTTTACCTAGTTAAAGCACTAATATATTAATTTATTATATCAACCTCCTTTTACTCTGGCAACCCCTAAACTAAAATTAAAACGCTGATAATAAATCCTCTGATGATAAAGTGGGGTCACTCAAAACCTTCGCATTCGGGTTAAGTGGTGGATCCGTTCAGCATATAGAGGTCGTATATAAAAAACGGAGAGATTTGTCAACGTGACAATCTCTCCGTTTTTAGATTTTGAAGTGTAATTAAAATACAAAGGACTACCTAGCTTTAAAATGCCAAGTGATCATCAGAAAGCTCTAATTTCTCAAATCGTTTCATTAACTCAATTAGATCATCATCTGTAACGTACTTTTGACCGGTTTCAGTGGTCTTATTAAAGTCAATAGTATTTAAAAGACCTAGGCAGCTTGGATTTTTATCGTCAATCTCTGCAAAAGCCTTTGATAGGTAATCAGCTAGGCCTTGTTTTACATGTATTACTACATCCCAACGCGCTATCCTTGGTACAAACAAACGATAGGATTCCCTTTTTTCTAACTCTTTTTCAATTTCAGGTTGAGATAAGCCCTGGGCTTTAAGTTTATTATACCTGAACTCACGCTCTAAATTAAATCGGTCGTTCAAACGTTTTAGAAAAACAATGGCAATAACATACTCTTTAAATTCTTCACCATCCCGATCTCCTCGTAAAGAGTCGCAAGTCTCATCCAGGAACCTCTCAAACTCAGCAAGAGATAACTTATCTTCCATTGCTCTCCCTCCTATCCTTTTTAATCCCCCATCTCCATCCCAAGAGTACGCGCCGATAATAACAATGGATCATTTAGGGGTACAAGTTTAATTTGGTCAACGGCTTCACGAAGAGGAACTCGGACAATCTCTCTACCCTGTAGTGCGACCATGACCCCAAATTCCCCTTCCAACGCAGCATCCACCGCCGCTGACCCATAGCGCGTAGAAAGCACTCGATCATAGGCATTCGGGGAACCACCACGTTGAAGATGCCCGAGCACTGTCACGCGGGTTTCCATACCATAGTGTTCTTCGAGATCTTTACTTATTTTGGCACCAATTCCTCCTAGTTTAACTGGGTCGACTCGTCCTTCCATCATACGTTCCACGACCATTTCACCACCCAGAGGCTTTGCACCTTCTGCTACGACAATAATGCTAAATTTCTTGCCTTGTTTTGCCCGACGTTGAATGCATAATGCAACTCGATTTAGATTGTAGGGGATTTCAGGAATCAGAATAACATCTGCTCCTCCTGCAACCCCAGCGTACAAAGCAATCCACCCAGCATATCGCCCCATAACTTCAAGAACCATAACCCGGTGATGTGATTCAGCGGTGGTATGTAAACGGTCTAAGGCTTCTTGAGCTGTATCCACCGCGGTTTGAAAGCCAAAGGTCTGATCTGTGGCCATTAGATCATTGTCAATGGTCTTGGGTATACCGATGACTTTAAGGCCTTTATTGGCAAACTCAAGAGCAATCTTCAAACTTCCGTCTCCGCCAATCGCTAGTAATGCGTCCACTCCATGACCTTGTAAATTACGAATCACGTCCTCTGAACGGTCGACAGGTTGAATAATCCCTTTCACTTTCGTTTGATAGGCAAAAGGGTTATCTCGATTCGTAGTTCCTAGAATCGTACCTCCACGTGGTAAAATACCCGAGACATTCTGCAGAGACAGAGGCACAAAATCTCCTTCTACCGCTCCACGGAAACCGTCCCTAATGCCGAGCACTTCAATCCCATATCCGTGTGCACTCTTAGCAATTGCCCGAATCACCGCATTAAGCCCCGGGCAGTCTCCCCCGCCCGTGAGTACCGCAAGTTTACGCAATTATTACACCCCTTAATCTAGATGTAGTCCTACTAGGTAATTATATAATATTCTAATATAAATGTGTATTAAACCTGTCTTAACCAAACTGTCCTCTGTCTGTAAGAAATTCATGAATAGCCCTTAATCGATGCATAAGACCTGCGCAATATTCTTATTCATCGCTATTTTCTGTGCCTCATCATTTCCTAAAGTTCCGAGGGCCATCTCTATGCGTTTTCCCTGGGCCCTTAAAGCTTGGCTTTGACGAATCACCTGCTTCGCATCTGATCCATATACCAGTACATCGGCTCCCTGTACTGCCGGAAATGAAAATTGTTCTAACAAATTCCCTAAGTGTATTGCAAACCCAGTTGCAGGTTGTGGAATTCCAAAGTCAGCATATAAAGCGTCATACCGTCCGCCCTCAACAATGGGAAAACCCATTCCTGGAACATACCCTTCAAAAACCGCTCCAGTATAATATGAAAAGCCGCGAAGTATTCCTAAATCTAAGGAAACCTTCTCTCGAACTCCGAAATCCTCTAAATACTGATAAATTTTTCTTAACCTTTCAACTGCTTCTCGAATTGCAGGTTGCTCACTCCAGCCTAGAACTTCATCGAGAATTTCCTCTCCTCCGTGAAAATGAGGCAACCGCAGTAATAGTTCCTGAACCCGTTCTGGCAGCCCACTTTGTCTAACACAGCTTTCCACACCCACCATATCCTTACGAGCTAATACTTCTTCCAGCTTGGCCTGTATCCCCTCATTTACCCCAGCTTCAAGCATGAGCCCCGAAAAGATTCCCATATGACCAAGGTTAAACTGGTAATTCTCTAGGCCTAAACCCGCAATAGCTTCCACCGCAAGAGCAATCACTTCCGCATCAGCGAGTTCTTGGTCAGAACCAACAAGTTCCACACCCACTTGACGGAACTCTCTATGCCTAACTGTAGTGTTACGATATACATCTGCCCCATAACACAAGCGCAGCGGAAATTCTCCCCCCCTCATACGTGTGCTAACTAGGCGGGCAATGGGAATGGTCAGTTCCGGGCGGAGGGTTAATATTCGTCCTTCCCTATCAAAGAACTTGTATAACAAATCATCTTGTTCAATATCCGGCTGAACACAAGCAGAATACTCCAAGGTTGGAGTTAATACTTTTTCATAAGACCATTGTCGAAAGAGCGCCAGAATTTTCTTCTCCAGACCCTCTTGCACTGCAATTTCCTCAGGAAGTAGATCCCGCATTCCTTTTGGTATACGTAACCCTAGATTAGTTCTTAGCATCATAATTCTCCTTCATAGCTTTCGTGCTTTTCATTTTGTTCTTTCAAACGCCGCAAAATCAGTTGGTAGCCATCTGCCCCGAAATTTAAACAACGTTTTACCCGACTGATGGTTGCAGTACTTACTCCTGTCCTTTCCGTAATTGCTGTATAGGTCTCATTTCTCTGCAGCATCTTAGCAACCTCAAGGCGCTGCGCCAAAGCCTTGATTTCAGCAACCGTCGCAATATCTTCAAAGAACCGATAACACTCTTCTTTGCTCTTAAGCAATAAAACTGCTTCAGCTAGGGCATCCGTTAAAGGGTTCCTTAATCGTTCATCACTTGACATAGCATTCCCTCCTACACCAAACAAGATCACTGTCTTACTTTAATCTATTAAAGCGTTGTGTTATTGTCAAGCTTTTTTATGCGTTGAGTCAATATTTTAACGCTTGCAAACCCTATATCCCATATGCTAAAATATAGACAGCTTTTAGTAGCATTTTGATACAATAAAACCTAATAGTAGACTCTTATTCAGAGTAGGTGGAGGGACTGGCCCGATGAAACCCGGCAACCGGCATTTTGCACGGTGCTAACTCCTGCAGAGAAATCTGGGAGATAAGAGGAAAACCGAATGGCACTCCGCGGGTTTTCTTCGCGGAGTTTTGTTGTGTATAATTGCCGACAAAGTGTTCCCGAATTTAAAACAAAGGAGCAATAACCTTTGATTCAAATTAAAAAATTAGTAAAGAAATACTCCTCTCGCCAAGGCGACGTCATCGCCCTTGATAATGTATCCTTGAACATATCGCCAGGGTCCATTTACGGGATTATCGGATTAAGCGGTGCTGGAAAAAGCACACTGGTTCGCTGCTTAAATCTACTTGAGAAACCAACGAGCGGACACGTCATCGTTGCCGGTCAAGACCTGCCCCTACTTTCTAGCAAGGAACTCCGGCAAGCCCGGCAGAATATCGGAATGATATTCCAGCATTTCTACCTCCTTCAATCAAGAACCGTAGCAGAGAATATTGCCTTTCCTTTAGAAATAGCTGGAGTTTCTAAGAAGGAAATCTCGATACGTGTCAAAGAATTACTCCATCTAGTGGGTCTCGAAGACAAAACGGATGTTTACCCAGCTCAGTTGAGCGGGGGGCAAAAACAGCGGGTCGGCATTGCTCGAGCCCTTGCCACTAAACCGCAAGTCCTCTTATGCGATGAAGCCACATCTGCCTTAGATCCCCAGACCACCCTTTCTATTCTAAACCTCCTGCGTGATATTAATCAAAAACTTGGCTTAACAATTGTAATGATTACCCATGAAATGAAAGTCGTCAAAGAGATCTGCACGGATGTTGCGGTTATTCACGAAGCCCGCATCGTTGAAAACGGTCCCGTCGAGTCTGTATTTATTAAACCTCAGTCAGATATCGCAAAACAGTTTATCTCAACGGTTTTTCCAAACGAACTCCCTGCCGACCTTCTAAAAGAGCTTGCAACCCACAAAGACTCAGAAATTGTTCGCATTCAATTCCTCGGTTCTCGAGCCTCGGATCCAATCATCACGGACTTACTGCGTAATTGCGATGTCCGAGCTAATATTCTCTATGGAAGTATTGACCACTTAAGATCCACCTTGTTTGGTACACTTACTATAGAACTCCTAGGAAACTCCGACCAACTCAAAGAGGCTCATCGCTATTTGGCAGCTCGCAAATTAAATGTGGAGGTGATTCACCGTGAGCTTTGATATCGCCTCACTTTTCCAGCTTATTCTGCCTGCAACCGGCGAAACTCTCTACATGGTAGTCGTTTCAACGCTGCTCGCCTACCTCATAGGACTCCCGTTAGGTATCATTTTGGTCGTCACCTCACCTGGGCATATCATGCCTAACCCTTGGGTTGAAAGAACTTTAGGAACCGTCATCAACATCTTGCGTTCCGCTCCGTTTATTATCCTTTTGGTAGCCTTAATCCCATTCACTCGCTCAATTATTGGTACATCCATTGGTACAACCGCTGCTATTGTCCCACTCGTCATCTCAGCTGCCCCTTTCGTCGCTCGAATGGTTGAAAGCTCCCTCAAAGAAGTACCCTACGGTGTTATCGAAGCAGCTTTATCCATGGGGGCATCCCCCCAACAGATTATCCAAAAAGTCCTTCTTCCAGAGGCAAAGGCCTCTCTTATTCTAGGCGTTGCCATCACGACAATCAGCGTCATCGGCTACACTGCTATGGCCGGTACCGTTGGCGGAGGTGGGTTAGGCGACTTGGCCATTCAATATGGTTATAACCGTTTCCGGACCGATATTATGGTCATCACCGTCGTCATTCTAGTCGTGATTGTTCAAATAATACAGTCCCTTGGAACCGCGCTGGCACGCAAGCTTACACATTAATCTTTGGCTATGAACCTCACTCTTTCCACACTTTATTAGCAGCACACCAAAAGTAAAACAAATAGGAGGAAGAAAATCATGTCAAGAATCAAAAACCATCGCTATTTTACCCTATTACTCGCTGTATTGGTCTCTCTTTCCCTCGTGCTCTCCGGCTGTGGCAGTACTACCGAAGCACCAAAAACCGGATCTGACACACCCTCAACTAACACTGTACTCAAAGTTGGTGCAACCCCAATACCTCATGCAGAAATCCTCGAACACATTAAACCAGCTCTACTCAAAGAAGGCATTGACCTCCAAATTGTGAACTACACTGATTATGTCCGACCGAACTTAGACTTAGATACTGATGATATTGATGCTAATTTCTTCCAACATACGCCGTACCTAGATTCATTCAACCAAGACCATTCCCTCAAGAATGTTTCCATTGCAAATGTTCACATCGAACCAATGGGGATCTACTCCAAGAAAATCACTAAACTAGATGACCTTAAAAATGGAGATACCATTGCTATTCCCAATGATCCCTCAAACGCCGGACGCGCCTTGGCCCTTCTAGCTAAAGCTGGAATCCTTAAACTTAAAGATGGAGTTGGGATTAAAGGAACAGTAAATGATATCCAGGACAATCCCAAGCAGCTTAAAGTAACTCCACTGGATGCTCCTCAGCTTCCTAGAGTACTGGAAGATCCCAAGGTCAATGCAGCAGTAATCAATACAAATTTCGCCATTGAAGGCGGACTTAACCCTATGAGCGATGCCATTATCATGGAAGATAAAGACTCTCCTTATGCTAATATTTTGGTTGTCAAAGACAGTCGCAAAAACGATCCTGCTTTACAAAAGCTTTCCAAAGCTTTAACTTCCCCAGATGTTAAGAAGTTCATAGAAGACAAATATCAGGGTTCGATTGTCCCAGCCTTCTAAAACCATATGAACCATCAGTAAAGCCACCCCACGGGGTGGCTTTTGTATATTAATTAATCTTATAAGATCGTAGAAATTATTATTGAATAAGGCAGTTATTACCTAGAGTACTATTCAGCTATATAGATGATTAGTCCGTTTAGGCCGAGTAAGATAATCCTTCCCTAGAAAGGAAACTTTACGGTTACCGTTGTCCCTTTATGATCTGATTCAAAATTTATCAAAGCTTTATGGCGTATAGCAATCCTTTGGCATATTGCGATCCCTAATCCGGTCCCTCGCTCTTTGGTTGTTAGAAACGGTGTACCTAATTGATCTAGAATATCAGGATCAACCCCTCCACCTTGATCACAGACTATGAGTATAATATTATTTTCACATATAGTTGTTCGAATAGTTAAGGTTGAACCTGATTGCATCGCTTCAAGCCCATTCCTTGCTAAGTTCAGAATCAACTGTCGAAGCTCGTTTCCACTTCCTAAAATGTCAGGGACTTCTTCAAGTTCAAGGACAATCTTCTTTTCTTGATTAATTGCATCCGCCGTCAAAAGAGGAGACAGAGCCTTAACTATTTGACTAATATTAATTTGATTAAAGTCCATTGATTTCTCTCTGGCTAAACTCAAAAAATCTGACAGTATCAAATTTGCCCTGTCTAGTTCATCTGTCATCAATTGATAAAACTCATGATAATCTAAGGTTTCCCCTTTAGATTGTAGCAGTTGTAGAAAACCGCGAACGGTTGTCAGCGGATTCCTTACCTCGTGAGCAATACTCGCTGCCATTTCTCCTAACATATTTAGTCTTTCTAAACGAGCCAATTCGCGGTCGGCTCTCCTTCTGTCGGTAATATCAATAAGCACCTTGAATACCAACCTAGATCCATCAGCATCTTTAAAGGGCTGAGAATATACCTCATAAATGCGATCCTCAAAAACCATCTCTTTCCATACAGCAGAATGGCTTCTCAGAACCATGGCAGACATACAATCAGGACAAGGAAATGGTAACTTTGCTATGACTTCAAAGCAGGGTTGATCTATACAGGGACCAAACTTTGCCCGAAAACTATTGTTTGCAAATCGTATTTTATGATTCTCTTCTTGAAGGTATATTAGACCAGGAAAGCTATTAAATAAGGAATAGAGACGATGATGTTCTTCCTCTACTGACTTTTCAATTTTTCTTCTTTCCTCAATGTTGCGGAGAAAAATCGAAATTCCGTTTTCTGTTGGATAAATGCTGGCTTCAACCCATTGCGCTAAGGACTGTGAATAGGTTTCGAACCGCATTGGAATCCCGTCATTCATAACTTTAAGACAGGCGTCGTTAATCGCTGGGCTCCCCGGTTCATGAGTTTCCCAAAAATCAGATCCTACAATATTTCCATCTAGCCCATTAGCCTCCCGGGCTTTAATCATAGCCTTATTGATATACGTTATGATCCATTGACGATTTACAGCTTCAAAGCTGTCTCCGATACTTTCCAGGGTATTTATCATCTCTTGATTTGCTTTAGCTAATTCATTTTCGGCAGCTTCTTTTTGCCGGATTTCACTTCGAAGTTGTTCATTAGTTTTTTCTAACTCATCTGTTCGGAAATTGACTAATTGCTCCAAACTTTCACGATACTGACTTAATTCCTTTTCTTTAAGCTCACTTTCAGTAATATCCCAGATAGATACAATTCGCAATCTTCGTTGATTAACCGTTATTTCATGGTTATTAATACGGACAGGAAAACAAGTTCCATCTTTCCTGACATGGATGGAATTATATTCATAGCGGTCATTATAAATCTTAGGCCCCATTTCCAGAAGGTCTTTCTGATGCCCCGGAGCACAAAGGACGTCATACATTGACTTTCCTATTAACTCAGCAGGACTATATCCGTGCATTTCAGCGTAGCGGGGATTAACTTTAAGCAATTCACCGCTCATGGCATCGGCAACGACCATACCCCAACTATTCTCAAGGAAAATCCGTTTCCAGATTTCATTATCTTCTCTAGCATCCGCTAAAGCCCCTTCCAGAAAAGCAACTCGTTGATTTAATTCCATGATTTTATTTGTTGACATTTTACACCACTTTTCAAATTAGATTGCGGCCATGTCCATGGAACTGACTTACATATTTTACACTAAAACAACCTTGAATCACGATTATCTTCGACAAATATCTTACTTATTCCTTCTTATGCGAATATTATATGGATTATGCCTAGCAGTGTATGTTACAAAAGCAAAAGAGCAATCGTCATCCTGAGCGCAAGCGAGGGATCTGGATCCTTCAGTCGTTCCTCCTTCAGGATAACATTGCAAATTTTAGAACTTTGTAACAAGCTCTAACAGCTTCAGTGAAATAGGAATAAATAACTCAGGTTATTAAGTTTGCTTAAAGGCCTGATTGTTTACCAGTCATGGTATTAACCTTTAACTTGAAGAGAGTGACCGCTGCTAATGAGGCGTCTGAAGGCAGCATTATATCATTTGCATAGTGTTGCATGATGATTTTCATTCCCTCTCGCTTGCCCACTAGGTCCTCGATAAATTCAACCTCGCCGAAACCAACCACACTCTGATACCGCATTGTCCAATTACATCCCTGCTCATGAGGTACTAGTTGGGTATCAATATCTACCTCAAAGCAAGCCTGAGTGTTTTCTCGAAGAATCAAAAGTTTTAGTCCCTCGTGAGCAGAATGAAAATACAACACTCCTTCTTTATAACCAAAATTCATAGGAATTATATAAGGCATATCTTTATAGGATACGGCTAATCGACAAACCTGTGCTTTCATCATGATCTCATCCAGTAAATTTTGATCTGTAATTTCCTTATCACTTCTTCGCATGTTTTAGCCTCTTTCTATAACTTATTTGAACTCTAACTAGAATTTATAAAGATTAAACATTCATAACCCATTTGTTGAAGGGAATACTACTTTAGAGATGACCCACTATTCCTAACCTCGCTCGCAAGAAAGTAGGAAACACCATGAAAATAGCTATTATGGGCGCCGGTTTATCCGGTTTAGCCTGTGCAATAACTCTAGAAAAGCACGGAGTACCTTTTACCATTTTTGAAAAAAGAAGTCAGGTTGGAGACCGTTTTGTTAATGGAGAAGCTTTAATAGCCGCTTTGACAAGACCGGTCAACGATCCCATTGCGTATCTTTCAGAAAACCATGGGATTTACCTACAAGCACTTAGCCCCATGCGTCATATCCTATTCTTTTCCGAAAAGGAACAATCAGTATTAAGCGGGCAGCTGGGGTTTATTAACCTTAGAGGGAGAGATTCCGAATCCTTCGAAAATCAACTTTTCAATCAGGTTAAGACTCCCATTAGGTTTAACTCCGAACATTCTTATGAACAATTACTACAGGATTATACACATATTGTACTTGCGACTGGCGACGCAGCCTACACCTCTAAAATCCAAGATTTCCAGACCGATCTCACAGTAACGCTAAAAGGTGCAACAGTCGAAGGAGATTTTGACCGACATAAGGTTGGCATTTGGTTAAACTATGACATTGCCCCTCAGGGATACGCCTTCCTTCTTCCCTATTCCGAAAAGGAAGCGTGCATTACACTCGCTTATCCTGACTATCCCGCAAATCGGGAGTTCGACTTGGAAAAACTATGGGAAAATTTCTACACATTAGTCTGTAGGGACTTCAATCAACCTTTGCATATTACTGATAGCTTTGAAATTACTCGCTATATTATTGGATTGTGCGAACACCCTCGAATCGGTAATACGTTCTTTGTCGGTAATTGCTTTGGGGCTGTAATGCCCGGCTTCGGATTTGGTCAGTTTGAATCCATTATGACGGGTATTTATGCAGCCCAGGATCTTTGTGGACTAGGTCACTATTCCGACCTTACTCAACCCTTCAGAGAAAGCTATAGAAACTCCTTAGTGCTGCGAAGAACACTTGAACGACTCAATAATTCTCATTTAGACAGTATAGTATCTCTTGTCCATCATAACATTGTTCAAAAGGTTTTGAATCATGAGAGGCTTAATCCCCTTAAACTTGCTAGTAGACTTCTTCGACCATGGGTTAACTAAAAAATGACTACTCCTCCACATGAACAATAGGGTTAGCAATCGCTAACCCCTTTTAGTTCCCAAATTGTTTTGGCTGAAGCTAGCTCCTGACCTTCAGCATCTTCCCAGAGTATAACATGTCTACATGCTATTGTCTTTACTCCTAGACCACTACTAATGCACTTTGAGCGGATGCTTGACCCGTAGGTTATTGCTTTTTTATAAGTGATTTCCAGAGCAGCAAGATGATATTTCTGATAGATGTCCTCTGGTACGACTTCTAACATCCACTGAAGATAGTTGGCATTATTGACATGTCCATTGGTATCAATATCACTTCGTCTAACGTTAAATATCTGTTCCTCTGCTCCTTCTTGCTCACTTGTACCTATCTCAACTTCACCAATAGGCTGTTCGAGAGCTCTCCTGGAGTCGAATCCATAGGCATCAAGAAATTCCGCGGGAATCCTTGAAGGACGCTTACTTTCCGTATTATAAAAAATCCACAAAGAGGCAGCTCTACCGATGATTCTTTGATTCTTGTCAGTGATTAAGAAATCCCTCTTTCCGTAAAAGCGCTCAAACCCAGCAGACCAAGTTACGATTATAACCTTTTCTCCTAATGCTGGGTAGCTGTCCATTTGAAGCTGCCACTGATTCAAAACCCAGGCGTGCTTTTGAGCCTTTAATTGTTCAATTCCCTGTCCGACTGCTTCAGAATGGGAAATTGCAGCATCCTCTAAATAGTGAAGTATCGTCAGAGGGGTAGCCTTCTCATAGCGATTTATTTCATGATAATGCACTTCAAATTCCATTTTAAATCTCTGATTCTTCATTTCTCTTTTTCCACCTTCGCTTACAAACAAATTTTGACAAGAACTCAACTTTGGATGGACAGAGCTTCCTCCGAAGAAGTTTCCCCTCCAAACTGAATATTATAGATTTGACGATACAGACCATATTGTTTTAGCAGTTCCTTATGATTCCCAGATTCCGCGATAGTTCCATTTTCAATAACAAAAATCTGGTCCGCCGCTAGAACAGTCGATAATCTATGAGCAATTACAAAACTTGTTCGATTCTTTAACAACGGTACCATTGCCTTTTGAATATACCTTTCTGATACGGAATCTAAAGAGGATGTCGCTTCATCAAGAATAACTATTCTTGGGTCCTTCAAGATAACTCGAGCAACAGATACCCGTTGCTTTTCTCCACCTGATAACTTAATACCTCTATTACCGACGATTGTTTTATAGTTATCAGGCAAAGTCATAATAAAATCATGAATATAGGCAGCCTTACAAGCCTCCATCATCTCTTTCAGAGTGGCATCCTTTTTGCCGTATCTTAAATTTTCTTCAATAGTATCATTAAAAAGGTATGGCTCTTGCATTACAATCCCAATTTGACTCCTAAGCGAATCCAAAGTTACATCCCTGATATCTCTATCATCTATCTTAATACTCCCTTTATTCACCTCATATAGTCTTGGGATCAGGTTAGTTATCGTAGTTTTCCCTACACCACTTGAGCCCACCAAGGCAACCATAGTTCCTGGATTTACTGAAAAACTTATATCCTCTAGAACTTTAACTTTACTATTATAGGAGAAATGTACCTTCTCAAAATCAACCTTACCTTTAATGACTCCCAACACAGTGGCGTTGGGCTTATTTTCAATCTCCTGTTTTTGATCTAAATAATCAAAAATTCTTTGAAATAAGGCTAAAGATCGGGTGATATCTATGTGGATATTAGATAGTTGCGAGACGGGTAGATAAAGCCTCCCCAACAATGCTACAAAAGCAATGATGCTCCCAATTGAAATCTCACCTTTGATAAATAAATATCCTCCATAAAAGTAAATGAGCATAGGTCCAATAGCAATAAAGGTAGTAATAGTCATCCTAAACCATCGGCCAACAAGGGATTCTTTTATTTGTAAGCCTATAACTTCGTTGTTAATTTGTTCAAATTTGGCTAACTCATCATTTTCCTTGGAAAAAATTTTTGTGAGTAGCGAGCCGCTAATACTAAAGGTTTCTTGAATGATCTGGTTAAGATCACTGATTTTCTCTTGACTCTTAGTTGCAATTTTCCATTTTAGCTTCCCTACTTTTCTTGTAGGGATGATAAAGGTTGGAAGTATAATCATGCCAACCATAGCAAGCTTCCAGTTCATTGATATTAAGACAATTGCCGTCGAAATTAACACTACAAAGCTGGTTAGAGCATTCACGACAGTTGTGTTGAATATTTCCTGAATTCCATCAATATCACTCGTAATTCTTGTAATGATCTCTCCGGGTTTAGCAGCTGTGTAAAAATTCAAGGACATATTCTGTAAATGTTTATACATTTGGTTTTTCATATTTAAGACTATATGCTTAGAGATCCAAATACTAAGATAGGACTGTGCTACTTGCAAAAGCCCTAAGATCACAGTAATTGCAACTGAAATCAAGATTAATAAACTTAACATTACTAGATCTTTTTGTGGTAAAGCAGTGTCGATAATAGTTTTGATAAGTACCGGAGGGACAAGCCCTAGTATAGAAATAACTATGATGATCCCAATTACCAAAACCATTTTTGTCCAATATGGACTAAAATAGCTCATTATTCTTGCAAGCATCTTTCTGGTAACCTTTGGCATCTGTATATCGTCACTTGCAAATCTCAATCTGCCGATTCCTTGTTTCAAACTATCAACTCCTACGCTTGACAAGCTAACCCCTTTATCATTATAGCATAGTTGTATCCTTTAGGAGTTAAGGCCAACCGCAGCACCTCATACCATAACGTTATTTTGAAATTATTTTCAGACTTTTCAGTTTTATTTTTTGGGACAACGTTTAATTTAAGGATAGAACCTAATAAATAACATAAACTACAACACAAACCGAATTAACAAAACTTAGCTGCGGAGGAGGACCTTCGATGTATAAGTCTGAGAAGAAAAACATGTCAATAGCCGTCCACCCCGGACTACGACGGATCTTATTAACAACCCCAACTCAGGAATCTTTGAGTACGATTATTGAATACCAACTCTTTGAGCAACCCGATCCACCCCTAGCAGAGGACATTCTTTGCCTATTGCCCTCTTGGGAACAACAAGCCTTAGCGGGAAACGAAGTACTGCCCACCCTCATTCAACACATTTACAAGCACTGTTTTAATATTAAAAATGAGAAAATGATTGAGGCTAACCTCTTACGCATACGTATTTTAGCCTCAACGCCCGGAATGATATCTTTTCCAGCACTTGAAATTCAAGAACACCTTGTTCGATTCTTGCAAACATCCGACAGTTTGGCAGACCTTCCTGAACTAGAGGTAGTGTCTTTTTCTGAGAAAGAAATTCAGCCCCTCACCTCTGATTTAACTCGTTTCCGACTAACTCCGCACAGCCGCCGTTATATCCAAAACCTATTTCACCCTGAACGACGAGAAGCCATACTATCTGTTTTAGCGTATATTGTTAAGAATTACCCCCTGCTATCCACCTGCCGTCAAGCTTATGCCCTTATGCTATCTCTCGATAACCCTGACATCTGGGGGAACCATCCCTTTTGCGTTCGACTAATCGCCAATCGCTTTTGGGATAGTAAGCTAAGGAAGACCAAAGAAGCATAAGCCTTCTGGCAATGATTTTAGCGCAAAACTATGCCTTCTGCCTGAAACTAAAATTTTTTATTCATTAGTGATTTCCCCCAAGCGGCATGGGAGTCTGATTGGTTAAAAATTCGTTCACTTTAAATATATAAACCGTTCCATACTTGGAATATAGGGGGACCATTCGTCGTCTGGGTGGTCCTCTTTTGCTTGCTCAAATTGATAAAGTTCGGCATCCATAGCATCTGCGTAGTGAATCACTAAAGCTTCCATTAACTTTGGCCTCTTAGGAGATTGCCATTCATATTTACCATGGTGACTCGTAAGAATATGCACTAACTTTGAACGGAGTTCGCGTGGAAAACTTGGAATCTTGGCGATCTCCTCGGTTAAGAGTTCGATCCCTAAGATAATGTGCCCCAGTAAACGGCCTTCCGTTGTAAACTTAATCCCGCGCTCATAGGAATACTCGCGAATCTTACCGATATCATGCAAAAGAGCACCCGTCACGACCAAATCGCGATTTATCTGTGAGTAATTGCTTGAAATTCCATCCGCAAGCTCCGCCACTCTAACGCTGTGCTCCCAAAGTCCACGAAGATAGGCTTGATGAATTTTTATGGCTGCTGGGGCCTTCCGATAAGCAGATCCCCATTCTGGATGGCGGAAAATCTGCTCAAGCAGGGCTTTAAGCTCTGGTCGGACTATCTTCTTCATAAGAAAATATAAACGTCTTTCTAACTCATCTGCTGCAACTGGGGAACTTGGCAACAAATCTGATAAATCTACCTCTTCTTTCCGAACCATTTCGATTGTTTCAACCGTTAGATCAAGAGAGCCACGGTACTCAGATGCAACACCCTTAATGCGAAAAATATCCTCATCTTTTAGCCACACAAGAACTTGCGGGTTGTAGCTCCACATTTTTCCTTGCATCATTCCTGACCGATCTTGGCAAGACAAGGAGAGATAGGCACCGGGTTTTTGCCTAAAAGGGACTTCTTTCCATTCATTAATCAATAAGAGCCCTTCAAAGCGTTCTCCCGCTTTACAATCTTTTAACATATTAATCATCCTTTCTTTTCAAAACCTTTTATAATCAGTTTAACAGACTACCTAGACGTTTCTGTATTTGGAAATGAAAATTGACCTTTCGGGAATATTAACTATAGCAGAGGGACTTGTTTTTTTGAACTAAACATATGGAACACCCACTCCAAGGAAGTGGGTGCCAGAATCCTACTAAAAAGCGAGGGGTTAAAAAATGGAAGTAATCAAAGACCTTTTGATTGTAACTGGAAGAATCTTCACGATTATTCCTTTATTATTAGTTGTCACTATCTATATGGGGAAACGTGCCATAGGCGAACTTCCCGTTTTCGACTTTCTAGTTATCATTACCTTAGGAGCAATAACAGGAGCAGATCTTGCAGATCCAAAGATTTCTCACATACATACTGGTGTGGCAATCATTATTATTGGTTTGTTCCAAAAGGCTACAACTACCCTAATTATTAAGCATCGTAAGTTTGGTCACTTAATTACCTTTGACCCCACAATTGTCATTCAAGATGGACAGTTCATCATAAATAATCTCAAACGGATTCGTTATTCCATCGACAACGTTCTTCACATGCTTCGGGAAAAGGACATTTTTGATGTTAAAGACGTACGATTAGGTATTATTGAAGCAAATGGAAAGTTATCAGTCTTGAAACAAGACCTTAAACTCTCTGTAACCTTAGAGGATATGAACCTAACAAAGAAGAGTTCTTCATTATCTTACCCAGTAATCGTCGATGGAGAAATCTATGGAAATGTATTGCAAAAATTAGAGCTTTCGGATGACTGGCTCCAGCAACAGTTATTAAACCTTAATATCAAAGCTATCCGGGAGGTTTTCTTTGCCTCCGTCAATAATAAAAAGGAACTTCATGTTTCTCTTAAAAACTACGAGGAAGACAAACAAAACCTCGCCCCTTTATCAAATTAGTCCATGGGTCTCATTTGACGAGCTTTGAAGGGTATGCACCCATGGTCCTGTGGCGATTAATATCCTCCAATCCCTTGCAACCAAAAACAGACATGATAGAATAGGATATGGACGTTAAGGAGGTGAATCCACTGTCGGATCCTAACCTTACAACGAGTATGAGTATGACTATAAACATTACACAAAAGGCACTGAAATTCCTCCAGAAAGCCAAAAAAAAGAAGCTTTACATAAAACGCCTGGTAGTCACTCAATGCTGTATTCCGATCTCTACTCCACCAACCGTACGCAAAGGAAGTCCTCGTAAACTTGATGATTATTATCAGTTTAATGTAAACGGAATTACGGTATATTATGATCGCAACTTGATTCGAAAGCCGGAATTAACCATTGATACTCAAGGGCTGGGTTTTTACGAACGATTAGTGGTTTCGGATTGGGTCATCAGATACTGAAGTCGGCCTTTTAGGCCGACTTTTAAATATTAGAATTACTTGTCTGAATACTTTCAAGGGTATTGCCTGCCGATTACTTCAAGACTTGTAAACTCATTTTGTAATAATAAATTAACTCATTAAACTCCTCTGGTAACCCGTTTTCTCGAATTAACTTTTGAGCTTTTTTTAACAAATGCTTATGTACTTCTCCCCGGCTAATTAGAAACTTAATCATTTTTTTCATGTTTAAATCATTTGTCATTTCTAAATGTTGCTCATATAGTCGGCCCACTCTTGTTTCCGTCTGTATATCCACCTGTAGCATGTTAAGAACATCAAGACTCTGGTCGATATGCTCGACTCCCCAGGGAACCCCTTGTGCATTAGCCAAGGTTAGCGGTGGTCCTCCCAGCTTTTTAATGGCTACTGAAATCAATTCCATATGCCCTAATTCTTCAGCAGCGATTATACCCAGTAGTTCTCGAACATGTCGGTTTGAGATGTTCGACCGCTGATTAAAGTATTGTATCGCTGATGATAATTCACTATCGATCCCTGCATAATGTTCTATTAACACGTTCGCAAACTCTGGATCTTGACGTTCAACATGGATCGGATAAAACAAACGCTTGTGGTAATTGAACACTTTCATCCCACCCTCTATTTAAAGAATCCTGCTCTCTATTATATGGTGGCAGAATCCGCTACGTTCAAAAGTTACTGAACTTATAGTTGAGCATTGAGATTTCAGAAATGTACAGGTTGTAACACTTCCCTCCCCTCATTCATAGACTACTTTGGAGGGAGGGAAGGATAAGTGTTATTATGTTGTCCTAATTGTCAGAGCATGGATCACTTAAGCAAGTGGATTCAATATACTGCTCAAACTCTACAAATGAACATAATCCCAGCGGCAAAGAATCCAGTCTATATCTGCCCAAAATGTTTGAATAGTTCTCCTAGTATAACTTTACCCCGGATTAACCATTAGCTCCAACTTAAATACCTTACAACCTTCATTTCAGACGGGGGGTAACGAAACTTTAGTTTCATTACCCCCCGTTTTTTGCCCAATCGTAAGACTTCCACTTCAAGGCGAAACACTATTACATAGCCTGCCTTTATATTAGGAACATTGTAGTATCTCCCAATGATAGATAAAAAAAAACCCTCATATTCAAATGAGGGGTAAAAGAAAGAAGGGGAGAAAAATGAGAAGAATATTTATGTCAACCGCCAAAAGTACGGGGAATCCTTTGTTGGTTTTATTATAGAACAAGAGTGTTACATTCCCATGAACTTTGTGTGAAGAATATGTTAAACCTTATAATGGTAGTTCCTATTCAGGTAGGCCTTTCAACCCAATATCTCGACGAAAATGCGCCTTGGGAAAGTCAATTTGATCCACAAGAACATAAGCCTTTTCCCGAGCCTCTTGAAGTGTTCGTCCTCCAGCGGTTATCCCCAACACCCGACCCCCAGTACTTACAAGTTGTCCCTCACTAATTCCAGTTCCGGCATGAAAGATGACCGCATCCAGATCTCTCTCCACAGGTAACCGAATCGGAACCCCCTTTGTGTAAGCTGAGGGATAACCCTGAGCAGCCATGACAACACAAACTGCGACCTCTTCTTTCCAGTTCAACTGGATCTCAGATAGGCTTTCTTCCGTGCACGCCCAAAGAATTGGCAACAGATCTGATTCCAATCGTTTCATCACGACTTGGGTTTCGGGGTCCCCAAACCGAACATTGTATTCCAATAATTTGGGGCCTTGCTTCGTTAACATCAAACCTAGAAAAAGCACTCCTATAAAGGGGGTCCCCCGTTCTTGCATAACCTGCAAAGTAGGATTGACCAGTTCGCGCATAACAGTATTCTCAAGTTCGGGCGTCCAAATTGGTGGAGGGCTATAAGTACCCAGGCCTCCAGTGTTGAGCCCCATGTCTCCCTCTAAGGCCCGCTTATGGTCTTGAACAGGAACCATCGGCAAGGCTGTTGCCCCATCTGAAAAGCACAACAAGCTAACTTCTTGTCCTTCTAAGAATTCTTCAACAAGCAACTTTTTACCAGCTAAACCAAAGTTGCTGCCTTCCATAATTTCATCTACAGCTTGGAGGGCAGTTTCCTTATCCATCGCTACAATAACACCTTTGCCCGCCGCTAGACCGTCTGCCTTCAAAACACAAGGAGCTCCAATGGTGTGAATGAATTTTTTGGCCTGCTCAGAGTCTTCAAAGACTTGCCACTTTGCTGTTGGGATCTTAGCACGTTCCATAATCAACTTAGCGAAGGATTTACTCCCCTCTAATTGAGCTGCTGCCTGAGTCGGCCCGAAGATCCTCAGACCCGCCTCCAGAAAGGCATCAACAATCCCTAAGCTCAAAGGGTCTTCCGGCCCAACTACGGTTAAATCAATCTTCTCCCTGCATGCAAACTCCACTAATCCAGCGATATCCTCGGCAGAAATAGGGACATTCCACATCGCGGTCCCAGCATTTCCCGGTGCCACAAATAATCGTTCTAGTTCTGGGCTTTGAGCCAGTTTCCAGGCCAAAGCATGCTCCCGCCCGCCGTTTCCTACTACTAATACTCGGTGTTTACTCATTGTTTCACCTCGTTTCGCAATTTCACATGAGATCAACGCGATCCGTAAACGGACTTTCATCAAGTCTCAATAGCTGAACAAATTCCTTAATGCTGGAAATGTCGGCGATGCGTGAAAACCATGATGATGTTTAAGCGATTGGCCGCTTCGATAACCGCGGCATCTTTAAGAGATCCTCCTGGTTGAACAATCCCTCGGATCCCGGCCTTGGCAGCCTCTTCAATCGAGTCAGGGAAGGGAAAGAAAGCATCCGAAGCTAAATATGCACCTTTAGCGTTATCACCCGCTTGCTCTAGTGCTATCTTAACGGACCCTACTCGATTCATTTGCCCGGCTCCAACACCCAGTGTACGTCTATGGTTGGTAACTACAATGGCATTTGATTTAACATGCTTCACAATCCGCCAGGCAAAATCAAGGGCCTCTAGATCCTCTTCCGAAGGTTTTTGTTCGGTCACGACATCCCATTCGCTAACTAGCGTTGTCCCTTGATCCACTTCTTGAATGAGATATCCGCCTTCAATACTTCGGGAAACCCAGCCAGGTTTAGATTTACCTAATTCCCCTCTTCCTACCACAAATAGCCGAAGATTTGCTTTAACACTTAGAATCTCTCGAGCTTCTGGACTGAATTCCGGAGCAACAATAACTTCATAGAATCGATCTTTAAGCACTTCTGCACATGACAGATCTACCACACGGTTAAAGGCAATAATTCCACCAAAAGCAGAAACTGGATCTGAGGCAAAGGCTAATTCATATGCTTCGAGGGGGGTCTGGCCCTTTGCGACTCCACAAGGATTGGTGTGCTTAATAATGGCCGCTGCACAGGATTCAAACTCACGCACAAGCTTCCAGGCGGCATTCATGTCAATCCAATTATTGTAAGAAAGTTCTTTCCCTTGGAGTTGCTTACCATTAGCCAGGGTTCCCACCCCGGCTTCTGAATTGATATAAAAGGCGGCCTTTTGCTGGGGATTCTCTCCATAGCGTAACTCTTGAACTTTTTGAGCAGTTATACGCAGTGTCTCAGGAAAACTGCTGGTAGGCTCAAGCTGCCGTTCTAAATACCCAGCAATTAAACGATCATATTCAGCAGTATGCGCGAAGGCTTCTGCTGCTAGCCGCTTTCGCATACCCGCGGGTACATTTCCCATTTCGCGAAGTACGCTAATAACTTCTTCATATGATTCTGGGTTGACCAATACCACAACCCGCCCGTGATTCTTAGCTGCGGCGCGAACCATCGTTGGTCCCCCAACGTCAATATTCTCTATAGCTTCTTCAAAGCTTACACCAGGCTTGGCAATTGTCTCCCGAAAAGGATAAAGATTAACCACAACTAAGTCAATATAGCGAATCCCATTTCTCTCCATTTGCTCCATATGTTCGACACTATCCCGCGCCAAAATTCCACCATGAATTAATGGATGAAGCGTCTTAACCCGCCCATCTAAAACTTCTGGGAAACCCGTGACCTCGCTCACATATTTCACTGGGACATTGGCTTCATCCAACGCTTTGTATGTACCACCCGTCGAAATCAATTCAAAGCCTAAATCCACAAGCTCACGTGCAAAAGCAACAATTCCTGTCTTATCCGAAACACTTATTATAGCTCTTCGCTTCATCCCAATCACTCCTATTGCAAAATCTTTACTTGACGCCCAGTCCGCTCTACCTTCCCCAAAGCCAACAAGCGTACAGCCTCCGTATAGAGGCGATGTTCTACCGCTAAGATTCTATGGGATATACTTTCTTCCGTATCCTCTGGTAATACCGGTACTGCTTCCTGCAAAATAATCGGGCCGCTATCTAATCCTTCATCGACAAAATGAACAGTGCATCCACTGACTTTGACCCCGTACTCAAGCGCCTGGCGCTGAGCATGAAGACCGGGAAAAGCAGGGAGTAAAGAGGGATGGATATTAAGGATAGGGATATGCACTTGACGCATAAACTGGGGACCTAAAACCTTCATATATCCAGCAAGAAGTAATAACTCCACTTGGTTTTCTTTCAGCCAACTCAAGATATCTTCCTCCTGCCCTCGACGATTGCGGTAATGGTTGGTTTGAAAAACACGAGTTGGAATTCCTGATTCCTCTGCTCGCTTAAGTGCCCCAGCCCTTAATTGGTCTGACCCGACAGCTACAATCTCAATAGGAAGAGCCCCACTTTGATGAGCATCAATTAACGCTTGGAGATTACTCCCTCGACCTGATGCCAAAATTGCTGTCCTCATAAGCCACCCCTTCTCCCCTTACCACACTTCCGATAATAAAGCTTTTTTCGCCCAGCTCATCAAGTTTACTGCACACACAATCCTTATCCTCCTCGCGTACAATAAGCACGAAACCAATCCCCATATTGAAGGTTCGATACATTTCTGACCAATCAACATCTCCTAATCGTTGAAGCAATTCAAAGATTGGAGGGCGTTCCCAGGCAGACGGATCAATTCGCACGCCCAATCCCTCGGGTAATATCCGTGGAACGTTATCCGTTAACCCTCCCCCGGTAATATGAGCCATGCCAAGAATTTGCCCACCGGGAAGAAGTGACAATATTGACCTAACATAAATACGGGTTGGGCGAAGCAGTGCCTCCCCGAGGGGTTCACCTAACTCCGGGAATAGCTCATCTAAGGAATATGTAGCAAAGATCTTACGAGCTAGGGAATAGCCATTGCTATGAAGCCCCGAGGATGGCAACCCAATAAGTAGATCTCCAACCCGTATCTTTGAGCCGTCGATTAACTGGTCTTGATTCACCACTCCTACGGAAAAACCTGCAATATCATACTCATCTTCGCCATAAAATCCAGGCATTTCTGCTGTTTCTCCCCCGATTAGAGCACACCCCGCCATTTCACACCCTCTGGCAACTCCACCTACGACCTCTGCCAGCCGTTTTGGTTCTACCTTGCCAACTGCTAAGTAATCGAGAAAATACAAAGGTTCTGCCCCTTGAACTAATATATCATTAACACACATAGCCACAGCATCTTGTCCAATGCTATCATGACGATTCATTTGAAAGGCTAGGCGCAGCTTAGTACCGACACCATCAGTTCCAGAAACAAGAACTGGGTTTGGATACCTGGTCAAATCCAATTTAAATAGTCCGCCAAACCCCCCGAGTCCACCGAGTACCTCTGGTCGAAGAGTCCGAGCAACCGCTGGCTTGATGCGTTCTACCACTTCATTCCCTGCCTGAATGTCAACACCCGCGTCTCGGTATGAGTATCCCAACGTTGGTTCCTCCTTAGATTTCAAAATTGTTCTTACCTCGGTTTAAACTCGAAACTGAAATAGGATAGGCCCCGTTAAAGCAAGCCAAGCAAACATCCTCCGTACCCAGCGCCCGAAGCAATCCCTCTTCTGAAATATAGTGTAAGGAATCTGCCCCAACATACTTCCGAATTCCTTCAACATCCAACCGATTGGCGATAAGCTTTTCCCGTTCTGCGGTGTCAATTCCATAGAAACAGGGATAGGCCACGGGAGGAGAACTGATTAAGAAATGGACCTCCTTGGCGCCGGCCTTCTTGACCATTTCAACAAGTTTGGAACTAGTTGTTCCTCGGACGATGGAATCATCGATCATCACAACACGTTTGTCTTTCAGAACACTTGTATTCGCATTGAGCTTAAGCCTAACGGCGACTTCTCTCATAGCCTGGGTTGGTTGAATAAAGGTTCTTCCAACATAACGATTCTTGATAAGTCCTTCTCCAAAGGGTATTCCTAGTGCAGTAGCATACCCTAAGGCCGAAGCAGTTCCAGAGTCTGGAACTGCAATCACAAGATCAGCATCAATCGGACATTCTCGTGCCAGTTCGATACCCATCTGCCGACGACTTTCAGCGATATTCAACTGATCCATTGTACTATCTGGCCGCGCAAAATAGATGTATTCGAAAGCGCAAGCTGCTCGCTTCATTTGGTTGAGCCCTCGACGTGAATGTAGTCCCTCTTCATCGATCACAACAATTTCACCAGGTTCTACATCTCTTACAAACTCTGCTCCGATAGTATCCAAGGCACAACTTTCGGAGGCTAGACAATAACAACCACCCAGCCTCCCAATACATAAGGGGCGAACACCATGTGGATCCCGAATTCCGAAGAGCTTATCTTCTGCTAAGATTACCAGGGCATATGCACCACGGAGGTCCATCATAGTCTTGACCAGTGCGTCTTCAAATGAATCCCGGCGATACCGAGAAATAAGGTTAATAATTGCTTCCGTATCAACCGTCGTTTGAAAGACCGCCCCTTTCTTCCCCAACTCTTCTCGAAGGTCAGAAGCATTGGTCAAGTTTCCGTTATGAGCCAAGGCCATCATGCCTTTTTGATAGTGTACCACTAAAGGTTGGGCATTTGCTAGTAGGCTTGATCCTGTTGTAGAGTAACGAACATGCCCAATCGCCATTTTTCCCTTCAAGCCCTCCACAATACTATCGGAAAACACTTCTGACACTAATCCCATTCCTTTATGCAAGTCAATGCTTCGACCATCTGAGACCGCAATCCCAGCGCTTTCCTGCCCACGGTGCTGTAAAGCATAAAGTCCGTAGTAAGTTAGACGGGCGACCTCCTGATCGGGAGCATAAATCCCAAAGACTCCACATTCCTCTTTTGGTTTGTCATCTCCGTATTCGAACATTTGCGGTCCCTCTTTCTACCTTAGTTCCGAGCTTATTTCTCAACCTATGAAAGGACCGCTTTAACTCTACGATAAACCTCTTGATACGCTTCTTCAACCTTTCCTAGATCCCGTCGGAATCGATCCTTATCCAGCTTCTCTCGTGTTTCAATATCCCAGTAACGACAGGTGTCTGGAGAGATTTCATCGCCAAGATAAACCTTTCCATCACAAAGACCAAACTCTAGTTTAAAGTCAATCAGCTCAATCCCTGCCTTTACTAAGATGTCTTGAAGTAACGCATTCACTTTTAAGCCCATAACCTGTATTTCTCGAGCAATATCCACACTTGCCCAGCCCATCGCATCAACATGAGATTCATTAACCAACGGGTCTCCTAGTTCATCGTCTTTATAATACAATTCCACAACTGGTTTGGAGAGCACGAAGCCTTCCTCGACTCCTAAGCGCTTGGAAAGACTCCCAGCCACAATATTACGAACAACGACTTCTAGGGGAATCATGTCTAGACGTCTTACTACCATATCCCGATCGCTTAACAGTCGAACGAAGTGGGTTGGAATACCCCCTTTTTCTAGCTCCTCAAAGAAGAGTGCTGATAACTGGTTGTTAACGAGTCCTTTATCTACAATTTGTCCCTTCTTCTCACCATTAAAGGCTGTGGCATCATCTTTGTAGGCTACCCAGAAATACTCATCTTGATCAGTGTCATAAACCCTCTTAGCTTTGCCCTCATACCTTAATTCTAACTTTTCCATAAATATCCTACCCCTTTCGATAATAAGTTTCAAATTCATTACTATCTCTTAAAACATTCCTTCTCCGTACTCGTAGGGGCAATTCATGAATTGCCTCTGCCTTTACATCCTCGGAGCTTACTATTCCCGATGCTCATATACTCTCGAAGGTAACATATCCTCTAAACTAGCTCTAAACGCTTGAAAATATCCGCTACATGCTTCGTATGGTAGGCATAATCAAACAATTCGCCAATTTCTTTTTCATCTAAATATTCCCGTATACTCGTATCCTGAGTAATTAAATCCTGAAATTGTTCTTTTGTGTTCCAGGCTTCCATAGCGTTGCGTTGAACTAAAGCATATGCCATTTCCCGACTGATGCCCTTATCAACAAGGGCCAACATGACACGTTGAGAAAATATCAGGCCAAATCCCTTGTCGATGTTTACCCTCATTTGCTCAGGGAACACCTCCAGTCGATCGATGAGCTGAGTCATCTTATGCAGCATATAATCTAAAGCAATAGTACTATCTGGTAAGATCATCCGTTCTGCCGAAGAATGTGAGATATCCCGCTCGTGCCATAAAGCCACATTTTCCAGTGCTACTTGAGCGTTGCCTCGAATAACTCGGGCCATGCCGCAAATACGTTCCGGCGTAATGGGGTTTTTCTTGTGAGGCATAGCTGAAGACCCCTTCTGTCCTTTCCCAAAAGCCTCTTCAACTTCATGAACATCTGTTCGTTGTAAATTGCGTAACTCAGTTGCAATTTTATCAAGGGAACTGGCAATCCCGGCCAGCGTGGTCATGAAGAAGGCATGCCGGTCACGTTGAAGTATTTGTGTAGATATCAAAGCTGGCTTTAAATTAAGCACTTTACAAACATGCTCTTCGACTTGAGGATCTACATTGGCAAAGGTTCCCACTGCCCCAGAAATTTTTCCAACCCGTATCTCCTCCCGAGCAAACACTAAGCGCTTCTTTTGACGTCTCATTTCATCGTACCATAAGGCAAACTTCAGGCCTAAGGTAATCGGTTCAGCATGAATCCCATGGGTTCGCCCCATCATTAGAGTATCCTTATGCTCAATCGCTCTGCGACGTAAGACTGCCGCTAGTCCTTCCATTTTAGCCAACAAAATATCCGATGCCTCTACTAATTGTAAAGAAAGGGCTGTATCAAGAATATCCGAAGAAGTAAGACCTAAATGAATGTGTTTTCCCTCATCTCCCACATTCTCTGCAACATTGGTTAAAAACGCTAACACATCATGTTGGGTGATTTCCTCGATCTCTTGTACCCTTTTCCATGAGAAGGTCGCCTTCTTCCGAATAACCTCTACCGCCTCATTCGGAATCTTGCCGAGTTTGGCCCATCCTTCGCAAGCAGCAATTTCTATTTTTAACCATAATGCGAGGCGATGCTCATCAGTCCAAATTTCTCCCATTTCAGGAAGTGTATAACGTTCGATCATGCTTGGGTCTCCTTATTAAATAAATTAGAATCGCAGCCACTTTAATCCTATTTTCCTTCCCTCACTCGCGCTTGCAATGCTTCATCCTTAGCTTCTAG
This sequence comes from Desulfosporosinus sp., assembly GCA_003513495.1. Classification (GTDB taxonomy): domain Bacteria; phylum Bacillota; class Desulfitobacteriia; order Desulfitobacteriales; family Desulfitobacteriaceae; genus Desulfosporosinus. The sequence goes on along the minus strand of DOPM01000043.1, from coordinate 81,895 downwards.
ATCGTTCAACATTTGGGCTCGATAGTTTTTAACTTGAATACTTAAAACTTGATCCTCAGTTGCTAAAATCTGAACCGCCAGTAACGCCGCGTTGCGGGCCGCACCAATGCCTACTGTAGCTACTGGAATTCCAGGCGGCATCTGCACGATGGAATAAAGAGCGTCAACCCCTTCTAAAGCCCCGCTGCGCATCGGCACACCAATTACTGGTAAGATTGTAGCACCTGCCACAACCCCAGGTAAATGGGCTGCTAACCCTGCTGCCGCAATAATGATCTTACCCCCTTGGGCCTCAAATTCCTTCACCCAGTCTACAGTTCGTTCCAAGGCTCTATGAGCAGATGAAATCTTCACTTCGTAATCAAGATCAAATTGACGGAGAATCTTCATTGCGTCCTCCATAACCTTTAAATCTGAATCGCTTCCCATAATAACTCCAACTTGACTCAAAACTAATCCCCTCACTTTTTGACTTTTTAAAAGAATGCTTGAAAGATCAATGATATAAAAAAACCAGGCCGGGCAGAATTCACATCCATCAAAACAGAGTGAAACCTACCCGCCTGGGCTTTTATCCCTTCGGTGTAATTTGATTTTGTAATCAAACCTGTACCACTTGGACAAAGAAAACTTGGCTACTAACAATTTCATTTGCCCTAGGTACACTTTCGCTCATAGTCAGACCATTTACGGCGGCCTGGTAGAAACTCGTGGACCATATCTCCACTATTATATGAACTCCTTATTTAATTATCCGAATCCCGATTAATTCTGAGCTCAGCTTTCATTCTCATTGATAAGCCTATTCTACAAGAAGGTGGTATCCAGGTCAATAGAAAATCGAACATTAATTAATATTTTATCAAAAATGTTCGATAAGGCAGCGTTTGATCAACAAATGACCCTGCAATCTTACTTGCAGGGCCATTGTTATTTGACTTACACCATTAAGGCTTAAACGTCTAATCGTATTTTGTTTGTCTCGAGACATAGAACCTAAGCCTTTGCTGGAGGACTCGAGGATGCGGATTGTTCTTCAATAACTTTATCTTTAACAAATATTGAATTCTTCGAAAGAATACTATACTCTCCATCATTATTAATAATTCGAGAAATATGTCTTATCGGAAGGTTACAATGATCACAGTATCCATGGGCAAAATATTTTTTTGCTTTAGATATTTCTTTAGTTTTATGCAGATCTTTGCCGCACTGTGGACATGAAATAATTACCTTATCTAACAGGTTTTTTAATTCTAAAATCTTCTCCTCATTTTCTCTTTGAACTTTTTCCCAATTGATGATCACTTTTTCGGAGAAATTATAGACTTTCTTAAAGATTTCCGCTGTATAAATAGCATCACTTAAAGCATCGTGAAAAGGAAACGTTTTTTCAATTTCCAGCGCTTCCACAGCACTTTCTAAACTCGGCTGTTTATTTAGTCCCTCAAAATGCATGTATATTTGCTGAATATTAATAAACCTATCTAACGATAAAGATTTGAAACCAAAAAACAAACTATTATCTCTTAAACCCAAAATATCGTCGTGCCCCCAAGAACATAGGACAGAATCTCTTCCTACCCATGAGTTAAAGCTCTCAATTGTCTGAACAAAAGGCGTTCCTTGGTTGACTGTCCTTGTATCGATAGTCGTTTTCTTCTTTACATAGGGATTGATCCGTTTATAAATGACAGGCCTAATGATTGAATTGAACTGGTCAATAGTTTCTAAGCTTTCGTTTAGTTTAACTGCACCAATCTGGATGATTTCACTTTTAAGAGCAGGATTAGCGTAATCCCATTCATTGAATTTAAAAAACATGTTGAATTCCAAATCGAATACTATATAATTCATTGTCCCCTCCTCTACACCTGTTTATTATAATACCTTCCAACAATAAACGCACGCACATACTTCCAGTTAAAAACCTAAGTATTCTACTATTATTGGCAGATTTCTTTATTGTCATTATTTCACTAAAAAATATGATGTGATTTTCTGGAGCCCATCATAAATTCAGGGGCTCCTTAATCATAAAAACAGAGACACCTACAAGAATCTTTCTTGAGAGGTGTCTCATTAACTATATTCTTCCTGATTACCAAAAGCTTAGCTGTTTATAGGAGCTGATCTTCTGGTATTGATTCAGTAGACCGTCTAATTGCTGACTAACTTCGACAACTTCGCTATCGACAAGGTTACGTGTCATAGCAAATTTATTTAGTTTCTTACGAAGTACTTCGATTCTTTTCAAAAGTTTCTTTTCCACACGGATTCCTCCTGAAATGTCATTCTCAAGAAGATTTTATTGCTTTATTGATGAAATAGCAAGAATAAATTTTCCATTAAAAGGTAATCATTTGTCGTAAAATGACTGTTTTTTCTGATATTAATCATTATCCAATTTTTGGTATTGATTTTTGTTTGTTTACGTCAAAACTACGCTACCAAGGGGTTTATAGCCTACCTTTAGGATCCTAGCCTTTCGAGGTTAACTCGATTGCGTCCTTCATGTTTTGAACGATAAAGAGCGCGGTCAGCAGCAAGGATCATGTCCTCTGGTCTAGCAGTTTGATCAGGGAATCTAGTTATGATTCCTAAGCTCACTGTTACATAATCCGCACACTGAGAATTACTGTGCGGAATTCTTAGCCTTTCGATACTTGCCCGTAATTCTTCAGCGATAATGCCTGCCCCTATATCATCCGTGTTTGGAAGGACCACGGCAAACTCTTCCCCTCCATAACGGGCTATGAAATCTCCCGGACGCCTCAACGCCTTTTTTAGAGTAGATGCTACAGTTATTAGACAGTCATCTCCTTTAAGATGACCATATGTATCGTTAAACGCTTTAAAAAAGTCAATATCAAGCATAATCAATGAAATTGGGCTTCCTTCCCGTTTTGCCCTCCTGCACTCTTGAAGAAACCCCTGATCAAATTGCCTTCGATTAGCTATCCCAGTAAGCCCATCAAGAAACGAAAGATTCTGAAGCCTCTCGTTAGCCGCTTTTAATTGACGGGTTACTTCAAGTAGTTCTGATTCCCGAGCTTTTCGTCGAGCCGTTTCATGTTTTAATCGTAGTGCAGAATGAACCCTTGCCAATAACTCTACCTTATCAAGAGGTTTCTTAATATAATCCATAGCCCCTGCGGAAAAAGCTAATTGCAGATCATCTTTATCCGTTGTCGCAGTCACCATTATGACTGGTACATCCACGAATTCCTCACGCATCTTAACATTTCGGCATGCCTCAATGCCATTAATCTCTGGCATAAGGATATCCATCAAAATTAGATCAAGGTCGACCTTTCCTCGATCTGATTGGCCATCCAGAAGCTGATAAAGTTCCCTTGCAGATTGGACAGTAATAATATCTACATAACCTGCAGACAAAAGGAAGGCCTTTATAACTTCTAAGCTAAATGTCGTATCGTCCACAATAACTATTGCCATTCAAAGTACCTCCATTACATTTTCAGGATTCTCCTTCGATTTCTTAAAATCCTGCATGATTTAAATACTATGAATAAAGAATCTTATTGAATTAAAAGAATCAGGTCNNGACCTGATTCTTTTAATTCAATATCTTATTCTCTATTTTTTCCTACTCCCACTCAATCGTCCCAGGGGGTTTCGAGGTAATATCATAAACCACCCGATTGACGCCCTTGACTTCATTGACAACCCTTGAGGATATGTTGTGCAGAAGCTCATAGGGGAGCCTAGCCCAATCCGCTGTCATGGCATCTTCGCTGGTGACTGCCCTCAGAATTATGGGATATTCGTAGGTACGTCCATCTCCCATAACCCCAACGCTTTTGATGGAAGGGAGCACCGCAAAGCTTTGCCATAATTCACGATACATTCCTGAACGTCGGATTTCTTCTAGAATAATAGCATCAGCTTCCCTCAAAATATCTAACTTCTCACGGGTTATCTCGCCGAGAATCCGGATAGCCAGTCCTGGTCCAGGGAATGGTTGACGCCAGACAATTTCCTCACTCATTCCCAGTTCAGTTCCGAGTTCACGTACTTCGTCTTTAAAGAGCATACGCAACGGCTCGACAAGCTCAAACTGCATGTCCTCCGGTAAGCCACCGACATTATGGTGACTCTTAATTGTTTCTGCAGTTTCCGTCCCGCTTTCCACAATATCCGGATAAAGGGTTCCTTGGACTAAGAAATCTACTTGGCCTAACTTAGATGCCTCGACTTCAAAAACACGAATGAATTCATTGCCAATAGCTTTACGCTTAGTTTCCGGATCTGAAACTCCTTCAAGCTTTTTCATAAAACGCTCTCGAGCATCCACAAATACCAAATTCAGTTGGAATTGTTCTGTAAAAATCTTCTTAACCTGTTCAGCTTCATTTTTCCGCATAAAACCATGGTCAACAAAAACACAGGTGAGTTGGTCTCCGACTGCTTTGTGTACTAAGGCCGCAGCAACCGAAGAATCCACGCCGCCACTCAAAGCACAAAGGACACGCCCATTTCCAACTTTCGCCCGTATCTCAGCTACCTGCAGCTCAATAAAGGACTCCATGGTCCAGTCTCCAACACATTTACAAATGTCATACAGAAACTTCTCTAACATCGCTTGTCCATCGGGTGTATGCTTAACTTCCGGATGGAATTGGACACCATAGAAGTGACGTTTTTCATCCATCATCGCTGCAACCGGAGTATGACTGGTGTGGGCAGCAATTACAAAGCCCTCAGGCAACGTCTGAACAGAATCCCCATGGCTCATCCAGCACGGACGGTCTCCCTCCATGCCTTTCCAGAGATCGGTTGCCTTATTAATTGTGAGCATGGCTTTTCCATACTCACTAAATTCCGGATGTTCTACGCTTCCACCTAACTGAACGGTCATCAATTGCATTCCATAACAAATCCCCAAGATTGGGATCCCTAAATTATATATTTCAGGGTCCACTTTAGGAGCGTTCGCTTGATTAACACTTGCCGGCCCACCTGAGAGGATTATTCCCTTAGGCTGACGAGCCTTAATTTCCTCAACGGATGTTTTATAGGAAATCATTTCAGAATATACATGGGCCTCACGAACACGTCGAGCAATAAGCTGATTGTACTGTCCCCCAAAATCCAGAACCAAAACTAATTCCTGTGTCACTTATTTCATCACCATTCATTAAAAATTAGATAAATTTATACGCTTCGGGTTTCAAAACGCCAATGTAAGGTAAGTTTCTGTATTCTTCATTAAAGTCTAATCCGTACCCAACGACAAATTCGTCTGGAATCGAAAATCCGTTGTAATCCGGAAAGACTTCTGCCTGTCGTCGTGCAGCTTTATCGAGGAGTGTGACCACCTTTATACTAAGAGGATTGCGTGCTTTTAAGTTTGCTTTTAAGTACTGTAAAGTTAATCCTGTATCCACAATATCCTCAGTAATCAAGATATGGACATCTTCGACACTACGCTCTAAATCCTTAAGTATCCTGACCACACCAGAGGATTGAGTTGACGCACCGTAGCTGGATAACGCCATGAAGTCATAAGCTAGCGGTAATTTAATTTCTCGAATAAGATCTGACATGAAGGGTACTGCTCCTTTTAAAATGCCTAGGACCAAAAGATTCTTTCCAGCATAATCTCTAGTAATCTCTGCCCCTAATTCTGAGACGCGTTTTGCCAATTCCTCTCGTGATATTAAAACTTTTGCAATATATTCTTCCATTAAGGACACCTCCACTATACTATACTAACTCGTTTCTGAAAAACTCATGCCAAAACTATACCAGAGGCTTGTCCATTGTGCAAATGCTTTTATAGTTCAAACGTTATTATTCAAAAAAAAAGAGTAAGCATACCCATTATTAGGTACACTTACTCCTCATACTACCATGGTAGGGGCAATTCGCAAATTGCCCCTACGGGTTAAACGTCTTTAGATGTCCGGTGCCTGAATACTTATCTTCTTACCGATATCTTTAAACTCGAGTGTCATGGTCATGGGATCGGACTTAGCTTTATTCTTCGCTTCGATAGCCGCTTTAACGAGCATTTTATCTGACTTACGAATATAAAGGGTATACTGGAAATCCGTCCAAAATACCTCCATCATTTGATTCTGTACACTAGGTTTTAATTGACACACCCATGTTTTTTCTCCATTTACCTTCTCTTGACCGCTAAGCATCACCTCTCCAAGTTCTTTCATCTGAAGTGAAGATAAGGGGTTGAGCTCCGCCAGAAAGACTTCCTGGGCTGCTGGAGCATTAGCAAAACGAATCCACTTCTTGCTAAACGGATCTTTGCTGTAGGTAGAATCTCCGATTTTGATCATTTCCACTTCGCTCCCTACCAACTGACCCAAGATTCGTGTGTTCCCACCGTCCTTTTCTCCTAGAATCTGAGTGAGTACGCGATCTTTTCCCTCGACCCATTGATGTTGGGTTAAACTGTAGCGAAAAGAGGTCGCTGCATTTAGTCGTTCTAAGCCGTGTGTGACTAAATCAGTGGGTTCTGGCTGCCAAAAAAAGCGTCCTAGAAATACCCCCATCAACACGATACTGATTCCGATGAGTAACCATAGTCCTCTTTTCTTCATCTCATGCCCCCCTGGCGGAGTTCTTACCCTACTAGTATGTAAAATCAGCTTGCCCTATTCCGCCCATACGGGAGGATTACTAAGATTTTTAAAAAACAATCATCCTTTCTTCCTTGCTCCTTGATTTACGGCTAATTCAGCGACTTTTATCATTGAAAGGACATTAACTCAGGAGTTAATGGCATTGTTGTGTTACAATCGAAGACAATATGTAAATACGTTTAATAGATAGACATAAGGTTCAGCTAGAACAAGATTAAAACACTCTATTTACTGGAACCATAGATTCATGTACATCCTTTACGGTGTAGACGGTACCTTCATTTTTATGGATCACAAGAACTGATTGATAGTGCCCGTTTTTCTTTGATTAACATTAGTTCAATTTGAGGAGGAAGGTAAGATTGACTGAAACAAATACATCAAATTCAAAAATTGACTTATCGGGAACACATATAGTTGTAACCGGTTCCTCAAGTGGCATTGGGCTTGCAATGGCGGAAGGTCTTCTACGTGTAGGGGCTACGGTTGCTTTAGCTTCAAAACCAGGAGTAAAATTGGATAATCAGGTTAAACGACTAAAATTATCTGGTTTAGATGCCTACGGTTTACCTATGGATGTTCGCTCGGAAACATCGATTGCGGATTCAGTTAAATGGGTACAAAGAACATGGGGGAAGCTTGATGTTTTAGTCAATAACGCCGGAATTGGTATGCAAACGATAAATAAGCGATTCATGATAGAACCACAACCATTTTTCCAGGTGACCCCTGACGGATTTCGAAATTTAATTGACACAAACCTCACTGGATATTTTCTAGTGGCCCGAGGATTTACCCCACTTATGATCGAGCAGGGATATGGAAAAATCATCAACATTACGACGAATGATGAAACCATGAGGTGTAAGGGCTTTATCCCCTATGGACCTTCTCGAGCTGGAGCTGAGTCACTGTCATACATAATGGCAGAGGATCTTCGTCCATATGGAATTACAGTCAATATGCTTCTTCCCGGCGGAGTAACGGATACCGGGATGATTCCGGAAGAACTTAAGGGCCAAATAACATTCCCACTCCTACGCCCAAGAGTTATGATAGAACCAATTATTTTCTTAGCCTCTGGCAAGTCCGATGGCATTACAGCTGAAAGAATAACTGCCATTGAATTTTCTAAGTGGCTCGCAAGCTTAAGGCTGACTTATAGATTAAGGGAGTGAATCGTTGAAGTACCCATCTGTTAAAGTTGCAAAATTTTTAAGACGGCCTAATAGGTTTATCGCTCATGTGATAATAGACAATAATGAAGAAATTGTTCATGTCAAAAATACAGGGCGGTGCAAAGAAATCCTACAGGAAGGAACTGTCGTGATTTTAGAAGAAGCAAAAAATACGAAGCGGAAGACAAAGTACTCAATTATTGCCGCATACAAAGAAGATGTTCTGATCAATATCGATTCGCAAGTTCCCAATACGGTTGTATATCAGGGTATAAAGGAGGGGAGAATCAAGGAAATTGATGGTATTACAAAGCTATCTAAAGAAATTGTTTACGGTAATTCTAGATTTGATTTGTGCTTCGAAACCAATGAACGGAGAGGCTTTATAGAAGTAAAAGGTGTAACTCTTGAAACTGAAAGCATAGCCATGTTCCCCGATGCTCCTACTCAGAGGGGCTCCAAGCATATTTATGAAATGATCAAAGCTGTGGAAGAGGGTTATGCCGGGTTCATTTTCTTTCTCATCCAGATGAAGGGCGTAAAGTTTTTTAAACCCTTTGAGATCAGGGATCCGGAATTTGCAAAGGCATTAAAACTTGCAAGTATAAAAGGAGTAACGATTCTAGCCTATGATTCTATTGTCTCCGAAGATGAGATAACCATAGGGACTCCGGTAGAAGTTCGTCTTTCATAAAAAACTTTCGTAATATGCACGTTACCTAGTGCATAAAAAAAGAGTCCCCTCACAAGTTCAGTGAACTCATGAGAGGACTCCGCAAGAATTTTTTATGAGCTATAGCAACGATATGGCGTCAGCACTGCCAACCTTCAGAGTCTGTAACCCTTGGTACACAAGGCCTTCAGGCTCTTACATCATGCCGCCCATTCCACCCATGCCACCCATTCCGCCTGGCATAGCGCCTGCTCCACCATCTTTTGCTGGTAGGTCAGAGACTAAGCATTCCGTGGTCAAGAGCATAGCAGCAATTGAGCCTGCGTTTTGCAGAGCTGAACGAGTAACTTTAGCTGGGTCAACAATACCAGCAGCAATCATGTCTTCATAGACTTCGGTTACTGCATTGAAGCCAATTCCTCTGGCGCCGGATTCACGAACTTTACCAACAACGACGGAACCTTCATGTCCGGCATTATTAGCGATTTGACGAAGTGGCTCTTCGAGGGCTCTACGAACAATACTTACACCAGTAGCCTCATCCCCAACTAAATTCAGTGCATCTAAGGCTTGAATAGCGTCAATGAGAGTTGTACCTCCACCAGATACGATACCTTCTTCAACCGCAGCACGAGTAGCAGCTAAAGCATCTTCAATGCGGAGTTTCTTCTCCTTCATTTCAGTTTCGGTAGCAGCACCAACTTGGATAACTGCAACTCCACCTGCTAATTTTGCTAAACGCTCTTGGAGTTTTTCACGATCAAAGTCAGAGGTGGTTTCTTCGATTTGACGTTTAATTGCTTCAACACGCTTCTTAATGTCTTCGGTGTTTCCAGATCCTTCTACAAGTGTGGTTTCTTCTTTGGTTACACGAACTTGACGCGAACGTCCCAGCATTTCAATAGTCGTGTTTTCTAACTTGAGTCCCAAATCTTCAGTAATAACTGTTCCACCTGTTAGTACAGCAATATCTTCGAGCATTGCTTTACGACGATCTCCAAAGCCAGGAGCTTTAACTGCAACGCAGACAAAGGTTCCGCGTAATTTGTTGAGAACAAGAGTAGCCATAGCTTCCCCGTCAATATCTTCAGCAATAATCAGTAATTGACGACCAGCTTGTACAACTTTCTCTAGTACAGGTAGAACATCTTGGATTGCACTAATCTTCTTATCAGTAATTAAGATGTAAGGGTCATTTAGTACGGCTTCCATTTTCTCGGTATCTGTGATCATATAAGCGGAGATATAACCGCGGTCAAATTGCATTCCTTCAACCACTTGAAGTTCAGTCGTCATACCTTTAGCTTCTTCAACCGTGATAACGCCATCTTTTCCAACTTTTTCCATGGCCTGAGCAATCAAATCACCAATGTTTTTGTCGCTAGCAGAGATAGAAGCAACTTGAGCAATAGCTTCACTTGTTTCAACGAGCTTAGCATTAGCTTTGATATCTGCAACAACGACTTCCACTGCTTGCTCAATTCCACGTTTAATGCCCATTGGGTTAGCGCCCGCAGCAACATTCTTTAGTCCTTCACGAATAATAGCTTGTGCTAAAACAGTAGCAGTCGTTGTACCGTCACCAGCTACATCGTTAGTTTTTGTGGCAACCTCTTTAACAAGTTGTGCTCCCATATTTTCAAAAGGATCTTCCAATTCAATATCACGAGCAATTGTTACACCATCGTTGGTGATTAGAGGGGATCCAAATTTCTTGTCTAGTACGACATTACGTCCTTTGGGTCCTAAAGTTACGCGAACAGCTTCAGCGAGAGCATTAACACCGCGTTCTAAAGCATGACGTGCATCTTGATTAAAAATAATTTGCTTTGCCAACGTATATTCACTCCTTAAAAATTCGTCTAAGTCTTATTGCACTAGCCAATGATGGCTAAAATATCGGTTTCTTTCAGAATTAAGTACTCTTCACCATCATATTTAACTTCGGTTCCTGCATATTTGGAATAAATTACACGGTCCCCTACTTTTACCTCTAGCGCGATGCGTTCACCTTTTTCCACTTTTCCAGGACCTGCAGCGACAACTTCGCCTTCTTGTGGTTTTTCTTTAGCGGTATCCGGCATAATAATACCGCTCTTTGTTTTTTCTTCCATCGGGAGTGCTTTAATAATTACCCGATCTGCGAGAGGTTTAATGTTCATGAAGAAAAGTCCCTCCTATGTTTTTCTTTTTATTTGATATTGTTAGCACTCGACTCTATTGAGTGCTAACAATATATCTATAATAATATGCAAGGGGTTGCGGGAAAGCAACCCCCCAAATAGCTTAAATACAGGGGTTTAAGCCGTATTTACTGTAAAAATCAATCGTTTTCTCAATATTTCGTCCATTAGATATTAAATATACTGAACCCCCTCTCCCCAAGCGCATCTCCATATCGTCTAAACACTATAATTGCCAGATTAACTGCCTTCTATGCATGGTTTCATTCTGAAATCAATTTTATTTGTCGTTGTGAAACTTCCTCATAAAGACTCCCTAAAGCCTTTTGAACTTGAAGATTTTTTAAATTAAGAAGGTATATTTTAGTCTTACCAATTTTTAAATTCGGGTCGGCATGCTCCTTCTCAGTTAGGATATCTTCTTTCAGAGCAAACCTAATAAATTCCTTAGCTTGTAAAGTAGAACATCCCAGAAATTCGGTCAATGTTGCCCTAGCCTTTGTTGATGCAACATAGGGTAAACGAATTTGGAGTGTCCCTAAAATCTGAATTGCTTGTTCTAAGTCCCCTTCAGGATGATACTCTACTTCTTTTTTTTCGTGGAGAATCCATTGTAAAAGATTATCTTCCTCTTCACTATAAGGGTGTAGTGAATGATTAATGCTTCCAGATACCCCAATCACCTTGACGTCTTTTCCCCAGGCTCTTACTTTTCTTAGTAACGAAAGAAAATCTCCATCCCCTGTAAGCAATAAAAACACATCGAAGGTTGAGGCTCTGGTTAGCAAGATTTCCTGAGCTTCGAGCATCAATTCTAGATCTGCAGCATTTCGGCGAAGTTCTGTACTAGCATAATTATTTTTTCCAAATACATGTCGGGTAAAGACGTTCGTTTTCTCGAAGGTAGTTTGAGTTCTCCAGAACTCTTCACGGTCAAAGTTAGCGTAAAGATAGATAGCTAATAATTCTACATTAGATCGTTCTGTATAGAGATGCAAAAACCTTACCAACTGCTCGGGCTTTAATTCGTACCCACGCTCTAATAAACTGGTCCAAATATTCTCGTAGTCCACAAACGCTATGGCTTTCAATACTGTTCACCTCACAAGCCACTAATATACCATATTCTACGTAAGATTATGGACAGACGTGACAAGCCATGAACTTAAACCCCTTTTAGAACAGTAATTTTAAGATAATTATTTCAGGCTAAGGAGAAAGGAGAATCAGCAACCGCCACCGAATTGTAATAACTCTAATTCCCTTGACCCTGTGGTAGCAAAAATTTAACTCTACACGCTTATTGTTAGAAAGAGAGATCGGCAATTGCCAATCTCTCTTTCATCATTCCGGTGATTACGGATGCTGAAGTGTTGAACCACATTCACTTGCTTCCCCTTTAAGAATCTGAATTCCATGGGGGATTGCCGGAGCAATTGCTGCAAAGCATTCCCGAACTGCTTTAACACTACCTGGCATATTTATGATTAGGGTTCGCTTTCTTAGGACTGCCACCGCTCTGCTTAACATGGCCTTGGGAGTTACTTTAAGGCTTTCCATCCTCATCACTTCAGCAATACCCGGAACCATACGATCTGCTACAGCTAGGGTTGCCTCGGGTGTCACATCTCGCAATGAAAAGCCAGTCCCACCCGTCGTCAAGATTAGATCTAGGTTCAGTTCATCAGCCCAAAGTCGCATAGTTTTCTCTAGGGATTCTTGGTCGTCAGGGAGTACCACATACTCCACAACCTGACCGTCAATTTCTTCAACCAGCTTGGCAAGGGTTGGACCGGATAGATCCTCCCTTTCACCGCGTGAACCCTTATCACTTGCCGTAATAACTCCTACGCGAAGCATCAATCAATCACCTCTATATCATCTCCAACTCGAACGACTCCGCCTTCCAGTAAACGAATAAAAATTCCCTCTTTCGGCATGACACAATCTCCCGCCTGATGGTAAATCGCACATTTTGTATGGCATTCTTTACCAATTTGAGTCACTTCCCCGATACTAGTAGCCCCAATTTTCAGCTTTGTTCCAATCGGGAGAGTAAATAATTCTAATCCTTCTGTCGTCAAGTTCTCCGCAAAATCCCCTGGCACTACCTTCAATCCTTTGTCTTGCATCGTCTTAATACTCTCCATCGCTAGCAAACTAACCATGCGATGCCAGTCTCCGCCATGGGCATCTCCTTCCAGACCAAAGCCCACCTTGAGAACCCCTTCACCAACATTCTTTTTACGCATTCCTTTTCGTTCACTTGTGCAAACAGCTACTATTTTCCCCATATTAATATACCTCTTTCATGCCATTCTATTTTTTAATTGAAGCCCCGCTTCAGAAATGTCTAGTCGAACTTATCCAGGGACTTACTGCCACTTACTTTCCTTCTTATAATGCCTAGTGGTAGTTAGTCATCGGACAAAATGCCCGCTTTTTCCGCCCAGCTTTTCAACCAGATAAATATCCCCAATCGTCATGGTCTTATCAATTGCTTTACACATATCGTAAATGGTCAAGGCTGCGACACTAACTGCCGTCAATGCTTCCATTTCCACGCCAGTTTTGCCGTGGACCTTAACATTAGCCTCAATATCTATCTCCCCCGGTTCCACCAATTTAAAACTCAGCTTAGCACCTGTAATTGCTAAAGGATGACACATAGGGATCAACTGTGATGTCTGCTTTGCCGCCATAATTCCAGCAACCTGGGCTACTGACAAAACATCTCCTTTGGCAATCTGCCCGGAACGAATCCTTTCCAACGTCTCTGGTTTCATCAAAACTTTACCCTGGGCAATAGCAACCCGTGCCGTTTCTTCCTTATCGCTAACATCGACCATTCGTGCGCGTCCTTCTTCGTCAAAATGCGTTAAATCCATTTGCTTTACCCTCCGATCTGAGACATTATACGTGTATCTTGCCAAGCCTCATTGTTCATATGATGCTCAGCAGGTTTATGCCAAACTGCCTGGGCAAATACTTTCAGAATATCGTGATCAGTACTGCCTGAACGTAGAACCTCACGTAAATCAACTTCGTGTTTACTGTGCAGACATGGTCGCAGTTTACCATCAGCCGTTAAACGCACCCGATTGCAAGTATTACAAAAATGGCGACTTAGCGCGCTGATAAAACCGATACTTCCTTTATAGCCGCTAGGGCGATAGTATTCTGCTGGACCTCCGCCGAGAATATCCTGGGTAGGTACGTCTTCATCGAGTTCTAATAACTCTTTCATTTCTTTAATTGAAACAAAATCCGACCGGTGCTCTGAACTGACCCCAATCGGCATAAGCTCAATGAATCGAACATGGAGCGGATATTGCTTAGCGAGCTTTAGAAAGCTGGGCAACTCGTCCGTATTAAACCCACGAACAACAACTACATTAATTTTAACTGGATTTAGTCCAGCCTCTAGTGACCGAAAAATTCCCTGAATCACTTTCGAGACATCCCCTCCGCGGGTATTCTCAGAAAAACGTGTTCGATCCATAGTATCTAAGCTTATATTAACACGCTGAACTCCAGCGGCCTTTAGATCAAAGGCCATTTCCGGAAGTAACAAACCGTTGGTAGTGAGCATGAGATCCTCTACTCCCGGAATTTGAGCACCCTCTCGCAGAAAGTCCAAAATATCGGTGCGCACTAAGGGTTCTCCTCCAGTAATACGAAACCGCCGAAATCCCAATTCTGTACTTATCCTCATTAACCTTAGTATTTCTTCAAAGGAAAGAATAAAATCATGGGGCATCCATTGTATCCCTTCATCAGGCATACAATATCTGCAACGTAGATTGCAGCGATCTGTCACCGAAATTCTAAGATAGTCAATTCGCCTAAGAAATTGATCTTGCATTACGTCTCCCCTTTCTTAGATTTAATTTTTGAACACAAAAAAACCCGCGGTCTGTAAACAACCGGGGAACTATATTCCACCTGTCGACAGACTCCTTTCCAGCAGGAGATATTACAGTTTCCTATAATACCCGAGTGCTTAAGCACTTGTCTGGTCACCATAGCCTCTGCTTTAGGTAATCCAGCTTCGGAGCAGTACATTTAGTTTTAAAATCTGTTAACTCTACATTAGGTAATTCGCGATAAGTTATCGAAATCCCTTTTAATTAATATATTACATTTTTTACTTTTTATTAAAAAAATGATTTAGCTTTTTTCAAAAATATTGTACACTATAATAAAGGTAAGGTCCAAGGAGGTAATAATGCCAAACGAAACCGTTACTCATTCAATTCTAAAAGCTAATGGGGCATTACTAGAATGGGTGAAAGACACTGTAGTCCGAGAAGTGCCATTAACCATTCACTACAACCGGGAAGAAATTGCCACGCTCTTGTGTTCTCCTTCTCAAACTGAGGAACTTACACTTGGGTTTTTATTCAGCGAAGGATTCATCCGAATACCGGAAGACGTTTACGAGATTCGCCACGATCCTTCAGACCACATGGTTTGGGTCGAAGGCAAGCCCTGCGTCTTGCAAAAAGAACTTATGAGCAAGCGCTTTGTATCCGCTTGTTGTGGTAAAAGCAGAGCATCCTTTTGTTTTGCCAATGATGCACTAATGGTTAAACCGCTTACATCAACCTATAACATTCCTATCCAAGAAGCCTATGATTATGCTAAGTTTTTGCAATCCTATCTACCACTTTTTCAAGAAACCGGTGGAATACACAGTGGTGGAGTTGGCCATGAAGGCAATGTACTCCTAACAAGCTATGATATTGGCAGGCACAATGTCTTTGATAAGCTCAGCGGTGAAGCCTTTCGCACTAAGTTAAATCTCGAAAACCATGTGATTTTTTTCAGCGGTCGAGTTTCCTCGGAAATCCTGCTTAAGGTTGCCAAAATGAAGGTCCCCATCCTCATTGCCCGCGGAGCACCAACGGATATGGCCTTATCTCAAGCGACGGCTTTGAATATTACTGTTATAGGGTTTGCAAGGGAACAACGCTTAAATATTTATACCTGTCCTGAACGGATCCTTTGCTAAGCTAAGAATGTACTGCGTTGACGTTGAAGTCTGTTTATCCTTTATGGATATCAGCCCAGTCTCTCGGTGTATTAACATTACAGAAGGCGTTCATCAAATCTGAAAAGATCTCTAGTTCTGACTCCTCCACATACTTCACTGAACAGTTTGGATAGAAATCGATAACCTTGAGGCGACCTGTCTCAAGGTTCTTTTTTATTGTGGGAAGGCAACGTCGATGATAAAAAGCATGTAACGGATGGAGTCCAGATCGAAGCTTTGGGACGACGACATCGTATTCCGGAATCCACTTTGACAAATAATTAATAAGATCTATTTTTAGAAAAGGCATATCACAGGCAACGAAGAAAACTTCATCATAGGTCGCAGCTTTTAACCCCTGATATAGCCCTTCCAGGGGACCTTGATCTGGAATCTCGTCCTGAATAATCGGCAGTTCAAAGCATGCAAACCGTTCAGGGTTGTTACTGCTAATGATCACCTCTGAAAACACGGTATCCAGAACCTTTAAACTCCGTTCAGCCAGAGTTTGACCATCGATCTCTAAAAAAGCTTTATCTTTTTTCATTCGCGAGCTCTTTCCACCCGCTAACAAAATACCAGTCGCCTTCAATTTCGGAAGGCCGTTTCTAAAGTTTTGCAGTAACTTAGTAATTTTTGAAGACCTCCTCGTATTCAGTGAACGAGAAGCGGGTCAGAATCCGATTCCCCACAATTGTTACTGGAACTCCAATAGCATCGGTGGTTTTTCTCAACTCTTTAAAGTTAGTAGGTGAAAGAATACTTTTCTCGGTAAACAAAATTCCTTTACCCGAAAGGAATCGCTTTGCGCGAAAGCAATAGGGTCAAAGAGGTACAGTATACATAATCACTTCTTGATTCACAAACCTTCACTCCTCAACTCATCTGAGGCTAGCCCTCTTACACTTCAATGTACCATATTCAATCATTTATGTCACGATGCTTTGCGAGTGGTCACCCTCTAAAAATGACGAGAGCCGGAGGGGCGTGAAAGGACGCGTGACAAGGGGACGATCCTTTTTGNNCAAAAAGGATCGTCCCCTTGTCATACTTGTCATAGGTTAAAGGGACCCCTAAGGGCCCCTTCGCAGGTTAGTTAATTTTTGAGATTTTCACGCCGCACACTTTATACTCATAGGTTTTGGTAACTTTGTCATAGGCACCATTGGTCAAGACATTCGTTGGTGAATCAAAATAGTGAAGTGTCATGAAGACCATGCCTTCTGGGACTCTCTCGGTAACCTTAACTTTAGTTTTCAGCTCACCACGGCGTGATGCCACTTGGACTACTTCTCCATCTTCAATTCCCAGCTTCTTAGCGTCTGAAGGATTAACCTCAGCAAGTTCTTCAGGAGAATGGTCGCCTAATGAAGGTGAGTGTTGTGTGAAAACATTATAGTGAGAGAGTTTACGCCCGGTATTGAGCAAGAAAGGATATTCCTCATCAGGCATTTCAGCAGGCAGCTGATTTTCAATAGCCATAAAGAGTCCTTTGCCCCGGTTAAACTTCCCTTCATGCAGGAACTTGGTGCCTGGGTGCTCTGCATGCGGTACAGGCCATTGCAACCCTTGTGTTCCTAATCGCTCATGGGTTATACCCCCAAATTGTGGCGCGAGCTTTGAAATTTCCTGCATGACTTCTGCAGAAGATTCATAGTTGAAGGGGTAACCCATACGAGTAGCCAGCTCACAAATGATCTCCCCATCTGTCTTAGCATTTCCAATAGGCTTAATGGCCTGATTTACCATTTGCACTCTTCGCTCAGTATTTGTGAAGGTGCCTGTCTTCTCTGCAAAACTAGCACCAGGTAAGACGACATCTGCAAGCTTTGCTGTTTCAGACAAGAAAATTTCTTGAACAACAAGGAAGTCTAATGCCTCAAGACCTTTGCGTACATGGTTCGCATCAGCATCAGTAATGACCGGATCTTCTCCCATGACATACAGAGCACGCAGATCCTTACTAACTGCAGCCCCAAACATATCTGGAATCATAAAGCCGGGATTAGGATCTAGGGGAACTCCCCAAGCTGCTTCGAACTTGGCCCGTACTTCTGGGCTAGCAACCTGTTGGTAACCGGGATAAACATTAGGAAGTGCTCCCATATCGCAGGCACCCTGTACGTTATTCTGCCCGCGCATTGGGTTAACCCCTGAACTCTCCTTACCAATATTTCCTGTCAGCATAGCGAGGTTTGCCAAACTCATGACATTATCTGTACCGCAGGTATGTTCAGTTATCCCTAAGGTATAGAAGATTGAAGCTCGTTCAGCGGTAGCATAGATTTTGGCAGCCTCTTGGAGCTGTTCTACAGGAACTCCCGTTATTTTACTTACTACTTCTGGAGTATATTGCTGTACTGCTTCACGAACTTTTTCAAAGCCTTCTGTTCGTTCAGCAATAAATTCTTTATTTTCCCACTCGTTAGCAAGAATAATGTTCATGATTCCGTTGATCAAAGCAATATCCGTTCCAGGTCTAAGTCTTAGCCAAACATCTGCATGCTCGGCAAGATCAATGCACCGAGGGTCAGCAACAATAAGTTTAGCACCTTTTGCGAGGGCTTGTTTCATTTTTGTTCCGATTACCGGATGCGCTTCTGTCGGATTAGAACCAATTACAAACATAGCCTTAACGTTAGGAATTTCATTAATTGAGTTAGTCATCGCTCCGGATCCAAATGAGGTGGCCAGACCGGCCACAGTGGGAGCGTGTCAAGTCCTGGCGCAGTGATCGACATTGTTTGTGCCGATTACCGCGCGCATGAATTTTTGCATAAGATAGTTTTCTTCATTAGTGCAGTGAGCTGAACTTAAAGCTGCAATAGAGTTGGGACCATAGGTCTTTTTAATCTCACCCAACTTAGTGGCAACCAAATCCAGAGCCTCATCCCACTCTGCCGGAACTAGTTCTCCATTTTTCCTAATTAAAGGTGTGGTTATGCGATTGTCGCTATAGATCATGTCCATCCCAAAACGACCTTTAACACATAAAGCTTTACCATTAACAGGTACCTCAGGATTAGAAGTTACCCCAATGACTTTTCCGTCTTTGACATTTAGGTCAAAGTTGCAACCTACTCCGCAGAAAGGACAAGTGGTTTGGACTTTGGATACTTCCCAAGGACGTCCTTTACCGGCCATTTGCTTTTCAGTCAGCGCACCAACTGGGCAGACTGAGACACAGGATCCACAGAAATCACAATCCGATTCATTATAAGGTAAATTGAAGGCGGGGCCCACCTGGGTATCAAATCCTCGAAATGAAAAGTCTAGAATGCTTTTTCCTTGGATTTCAGTACATGCTTTGATACATTTGCCACAAAGAATACATTTATTGGGATCACGTAATATGAAAGGATTTCCGTCATCAATCGGGAGACAACGTTTCTCCCCTTGATAAACGGTCCCAGTTACTCCATAGTCATAAGCATACTCTGCTAAGGAACAATCTCCCATTTTCTGACAGGTCATGCAATCTAAAGGATGATTTGCAACCAAAAGCTCTAAGATTGTTTTACGTGCATTACGAACTTTAGGATTTTGTGTTTCTACTTTCATACCCTGAGCGACTTGAGTAACGCACGAAGGTGGAAGATTACGCATTCCTTCGATTTGAACAACACACAAACGGCAGGCTCCAGCAGAGGTAAGCTCTGGGGCATGACACAAGGTAGGAATTGGAATATTATTCATCCGACAGGCATCAAGTACGGTCGTTCCCTTGGGAACGCTGACTTCACGTCCATCAATTGTTAAGGTAAGCCACTCCAAAATGTTCACTCCTCTCAGTTTATCCATCCGAATGGGTAGTTTCGATCCTCACTCACTAGGCTCGACTAACTGCACCAAACTTACATTTGTCCATACAGGTTCCACATTTGATGCAATTCTCAACATCAATGACATACGGAGTATTAGTTTTCTTATCTCCTGAAATGCAATTCGTCGGGCAATTCTTAGCACAGAGACTACACATTTTACATTTCTCTGTATCAATTGAATAGCTTAGTAGGGCCGTGCAATTATGGGCAGGACACTTATGGTCATGAATATGTGCTAGATACTCATGCCTAAAGTATTTAAGAGTTGCAAGAATGGGGCTAGGTGCAAACTGACCCAATCCACAGAGTGAGGTTTCCTTGATGGTTATTGCGAGATTTTCTAAGGTATCGAGATCTTCCTCTTTACCTTCACCTTTTGTGATTCTATCTAGAATCTCATACATCCTCGTGGTTCCCTCACGACAAGGGGTACATTTACCACAAGATTCCTTCTTCGAAAAGTTTAAGAAATAACGGGCAATATCCACCATACAAGTGGTCTCATCCATGATAACTAGTCCACCTGAGCCAACCATTGCTCCAGCTTGTGTCAAGGTATCATAATCAACGGCTAGATCGAGCATATCTTCAGGCAAGCATCCACCAGAGGGTCCTCCAATTTGCACTGCTTTAAACTTCTTACCGCCTTGAATGCCATCTCCAATGTCAAAGATAATCTCTCTGAGAGTTGTACCCATCGGGACTTCTACTAAGCCTGTATTATTAACTTTACCGGTCAAGGCAAAGATTTTAGTCCCTTTGCTCTTTTCCGTCCCGAATTGGGAATACCAGTCTGCTCCGTTGCGTAAAATATGCGGAATATTTGACCAAGTTTCAACGTTATTGATATTGGTTGGTTTGCCCCAAAGTCCGCTAACCGCAGGAAAAGGTGGGCGAACTCTAGGCATTCCGCGTTTCCCTTCTATTGAAGCCATTAATGCGGTTTCCTCTCCGCAGACAAAGGCTCCAGCCCCTTCAAAAATTTTCAGATGAAAATTAAAGCCTGAGCCCAAAATGTTATCTCCTAGATAACCTGCTTCTTTCGCTTGCTTGATTGCTATACCTAAGTTCTTAATAGCTAATGGATACTCTGCACGACAGTAAACGTATCCTTCGTCTGCTCCGATGGCATAAGCTCCAATGAGCATTCCCTCAATAACAGAATGGGGATCTCCCTCAAGTACACTTCGATCCATGAATGCTCCAGGATCTCCTTCGTCAGCGTTGCAAATAATATACTTTTTATCACTTGGGGTAGACCGACAGAAACCCCACTTAACTCCTGTAGGGAAGCCAGCACCTCCACGACCACGAAGACCGGACTTCTTGACCTCTTCCATGACCTCTTCCGGGGACATACCCTTAAGGGCCTTTTCAATGCCTTTATATCCATCACGTGCGGTGTAATCTTCAATCTTCTTAGGGTCAATAACCCCGCAATTGTGAAGAACAATTCGATGTTGTTTAGAGAAAAACCTTATGTCAGCCATTGAACTAACTGGTTTTTGAGTTGCTTGATCGACAAGAAGAAGTCGTTCAACTCGTTCCCCTTTGACAAGCTCTTGACTTACAATTTCCGCAACATCTTCCCCAGTAACCCGGGTATATAAGATCTGCTGCGGCTCAATGACGAGTGTTGGTCCTTTTTCGCAAAATCCTTGACATCCTGTACCAACCACGGTTACAGTTTCCTCAAGTCCTTGCCGCTTGATTTCATCATTCAGAATATCAATGATAGGAAGCGCTCCCGAAGAGGCACATCCCGTCCCTGCACAAACTAGAATCCGTTGGTTCTCAGCCATCCCTTTATCCTCCTACTCGTATTTGGCCAATATCCCGGCAATTTTGTCCGGTGACAATCGTCCATGAACCTCATTATTAATAGAAATCACCGGTGCCAGACCACAAGCTCCAATACATGCCACAACTTCTAATGTAAAACGCCCATCTTCAGTCGTAGCCCCATCTTTAATCTTTAATTCTTTCTCAATGGTTTCAACGACTTTGGCGCCTCCACGAACATGGCAAGCTGTTCCTAAGCAAATATTGATCAAATTTCGCCCTACTGGGGTTAGACGAAACTGAGCATAAAATGTTACTACACCATAAATTCTTGCCACCGGAATACGAATTGCTTTACTAATGTGTTTAATCACATGGGCTGGCAAATACCCATATACCTCTTGTGCTCCTTGCAGAATCGGGATAAGCGGCCCATTGTCATACCTATGCTTGTTAATAATCTCATCCAACTTAATTTGCTTAGGATCCACTAACTCCTCACACGCGGTGCTCAAAAAAATCCCCCCTATTGAATTACTGTTGTTGTTTCTAAAAATCGTAGACTGTTTTCTCCGTAATTAATTTAGTCATTTTAGCATCATGCTTGTCCACGGGAACTTGTTCAATAATTTGACATTCGAAAGCAAGCGCAACTCTGGGCGTTGAAGGTTTCAGCCGCATAAAAAAGCGATCATAAAAGCCTCCCCCATACCCCAAACGATTCCCTCGCAGATCAAAACCCGCTCCAGGCACAACGACTAAATCAATCTCTAAAGGATTTACCTCTTCTTTTGTAAGTTTGGGCTCACGAATTCCCCAAGCTCCCGGCTCAAGATCGACTGCCAGATCGCGGACCTCAAGTGGAAGAAGTATGCCCTTAGGTGCACAACGAGGTAATATGAGCTTTTTATTACACGCTATTGTCGCCTCTGCCAAGTCAGTCGTTTCCACTTCATCTCTAAAGTTAAGAAATAACATCACTGTACGGGCCTTTTGGAAGTCTGGTAAATCCCTAAGTTTTTGCTGAATAATTAAACTTTTGGTCCTTCTCTCTTCCTCTCCCAATAAGGCTCGTTGAGTCAAACACTCTTTGCGCACTTCGGCCTTTAAGTTCATTTTTTCCTCATTCATGTGGTGCTTCCCTTTCGGTAAAATATCGTGCATTTAAAAATATTCGATTAATATAGGCAAAATCCTTCTGTTATAAATGAAATATTTTGTGAATTTTATCAATATGCAAACATATCATCTCTCTTTTCTATTATTTACACAAAACAATCAGTATTTCAACCCACAAAGTTATCCACTTATAGAATCTAAGACTTTAGCCTTGTTCATAAGTTATCCACATTATCCACAGGTCTTGTGGATAAAATCTATCCCAAACCCAAAAATTTTGTACAGACCTTCAAAACCGCTATTTTGAGTTATCTACAGACTTATCCACATTGTCCACAGGTCCATCTTATCCCCAGAACATATGATTCTTTATCTTTCTAAAAAAACCCTTGAATAACAAAGAAGCAAGAAAAACATAATTCTCGCTTCGTTTGTTTAGATTTTGAACTTCACTTACGTCAGATTCAAACCTGGAACCGCATTTAAGGTCCAAGGAGCAAAGTCCCCTTCTAGATAATGATAATACCCAGCCGTCGCAATCATGGCTCCATTGTCAGTACAGTATATAGGGGATGGATAAACTAAGCGAACACCTCGGACTGACAACGATTGGTCTAGTGTTTCACGTAATAGCTTATTAGCAGCAACCCCACCCGCTAAGAGCAAGGTTTTGACGTTGGTCCGTTCAAGAGCCATCAGTGCTTTCCTAACTAAAACATCTACTACGGCTTGCTGGAAGGATGCAGCTATATCTGGAACACTTAAGGTTTCACCGCGCATGCGGGCAGAGTTCAAGGTGTTTAAAACCGCTGATTTCATACCACTAAAACTGAAATCCAAACTATCTGGCTCTAACATAGCGCGAGGAAAGGTATAGGCCTGGGCATCCCCCTCCTGCGCTACTCTTTGAATTTGAGGGCCTCCTGGATAAGCTAATCCTAACGTTCTTGCTACTTTATCTAATGCTTCTCCGGCCGCATCATCTCGTGTGCGCCCCAAGACCTTGTACTGTCCGTGGGCTTCAAACAAAATAAGATGAGAGTGTCCCCCTGAAACTAGTAAGGCGAGAAGAGGAAAACTTAAATCTTGATGCTCTAAAAAGTTGGCATAAATATGAGCTTCCAGGTGATTAATACCAATCAGAGGAACTCCAGCCGCATAGGCCATTGCTTTTGCCCCTGAAACTCCGACCAATAAGGATCCGACTAATCCTGGACCATAGGTCACTGCAATCGCTGATAAATCCCCGAAGGTCAGCCCTGCTTCATCTAGGGCTTGTTGTACTACTGGTTGAAAATGGAGGCTGTGTTCACGAGAGGCAATCTCCGGCACAACCCCTCCATATTTCTGATGCGTCGTAATTTGTGATGAAATAACATGACTTCGTAAATCCGTCCCATTCAACAATACAGCGGCTGATGTCTCATCACAGCTTGTTTCAATTCCTAAAATAACAACCTCGCTCTTTGGATTCTCTGTCATGATTTATTCACTTCCGTTCCCAATTCCGCCCACATGATCAGGGCGTCCTCTCCAGTATCCGCATAATATCCTTTGCGAATACCAGCTGTAAAAAAACCTAATCGATTGTATAAAGACTGAGCAGGCCTATTGGATGCTCGAACTTCGAGGGTCATCCGTTCCATACCCTCATCCTTCATTTTCGACATCACCGAACGCATAAGAAACTCCCCCCAATGTTGTCCCCGATAGTTGGGAGCAATAGCCACATTCGTAATATGACCTTCATCCAAGATAAACCATAACCCCATGTAACCTATGACCTTACCTTCTACCTCTAAGCAAACATAACGCGCATATTCATTATCTTTAAGCTCCGCTTGAAAAGCTTGCAAAGACCAAGGGGTAGAAAAAGAGGCAATCTCGATCTTCAAGATTGCCTCGAGATCGTCCATACACATGGGACGTACAATCCCGTCATTCATGTCCCTCGCTCCTTCGCGCTTTCTCTTTCTTCGCCCAATTGACCTCTGCCTCAGAAAAGCGAATGTAATAGGGTTCAACCAATTCCCCTTTTCCCGTTTGTAACCATCTCTGCCAAACCGCTTCTACGGCATAAGCCCCTCGAGGTAAGCAAGCATACTCTGGTAGAATCACTGCTCGATCACCAAATACCTGTTCTATATGCCCTTTAGCCTTACCAACTGCATCTCCAACGAAACATATAGGACGATCTAATCCCCATAAAAATTCCAACCATTGACCTGTAGGCATGGCTTGCGGCGAGGTTAAACACTCTGGCTTCTCTACTCCTTGAATCCAACGATAACGCCCCGTATACCACTCATTCTTCCGCGCATCTAAAATAGGAACAATATCCTCTGTTCTTCCCTTACCTGCCCAAGCTAAGGCATCTAAGGACACTACGGAAATGATGGGGATCTTCAAAACCTGGGCCAATCCCTGGGCTGTGGCAATTCCAATTCTGATTCCAGTAAACGAGCCTGGTCCACGTACCACACCAATCATATCCAGGTCCTGAAGTTTCCAAGCCGCAGCATTAAGCAGCTGATCAAGCATCGGAATGATACGCTCTGAATGTGTCTTAGTGGTATGTAGAAAACCCTCGCCAACCAGCTTCTCGTCCTCAGCTAGTGCTACGGCTGTAACTTTAGTTGTTGTATCTATGGTTAAGTACTTCATTGGATCCTCCGAGTCTTATAATTTTTACGTTTTAAGCGTGTCACGGGGACGGTCCTTTTTGACACGCTTAGGATAGAAACTTTAGACGTTGCTCCCAATTTGGATCCTTAGCCTTAAAGATAATCTCACGAGGCATGTCCCCACTTCCTTTAATCTCAACAGTTAACCGATCGTCTGGCAAATAATCCTCTGCAATTTCTGGCCATTCAATTAAACAAACCGCATCATCTACAAAGGCATCTTCAATCCCAATAATCTCCGCTTCTTCCGGGTGTCGTAATCGATAAAGATCCATGTGAATTAATCGGAGCTTAGTATTTTGAATAAAGCCCTTATACTCATGTATTAAAGTGAAGGTTGGGCTGGTCATAGAGCCAACGACCCCTAGCCCCTCACCTATCCCTTGAGCAAAGGCTGTTTTTCCGGCACCTAAATCCCCTATCAGTGCAACGACATCTCCACCGATTAAATGCTCGCTTAGCTGTTTTCCCAGTTCTCGGGTTTGTTGAACCGTTAAACTTGTAACTCTATAGTTCATTTACTATTCCTCCCGATACAACAATACTAATTATTGTATCTAAAGACACTCTTCTATTCTGGCTTTACAACTTTTCCATTAATAATAACATAGAGGGGTATGGCAGTGATTGTAAACGGATGTTCCGACCAAATAACAATATCTGCATCTTTTCCAACTTCAAGAGACCCTATGCGATGGGACACACCTAAAATTTCTGCCGAATTGATGGTAATGGCCCGTAGAGCATCTTCTCTGTCCATCCCTGCTTTGCAAGCTAAAGCCGCACAGAGAGGGAGTTGCTCTATTGGTGTAACAGAATGGTCAGTCATAATCGCCACTTTTACGCCGGCTTGGGCTAAAACGCCGGGAGTTTTAAAGGACTTATCCTTAAGCTCAACCTTTGCACGATTGGTCAATAACGGCCCGACTACAGCTGGGTAACCCAGTTCTCCAAGCTCTTCCGCAATCTTATGTCCTTCCGTACAGTGTTCGATCACTAAATCCACATTAAATTCTCGGGCAATACGAATTGCAGTCATAATATCGTCCGCACGATGAGCATGAGCTCTCAAAGGAATTTCACGATTGATAACTCTTACTAGGACTTCTAACCCTAAATCTCGCTCTGGGAGTTTATCAGGATCTGTTTTCCCCTGCTCTAATTTATCCTTATACGTCTGAGCATCAACTAAGGTTTGACGAAGAAGTGCTGCAGTTCCCATCCGAGTCATAGGCATTTTCTTTTGTTCGCCGTAAACCATCTTAGGATTTTCCCCGAAAGCAATTTTCAAACCGGCCGGGTCACGAACAATCATTTTATCTACAATCTTTCCTGCCGTCTTCATTACAACGCCGGTTCCCCCAATCACATTTGCGCTCCCTGGAACCGTGAACACAGCTGTCACTCCACCTAAACGCGCGTCACGAAACCCCTCGTCTTCCGGGTTAATTCCATCAATCGCCCGCATGTCCGGCGTAACAGGATCTGTCATTTCGTTAAAGTCTTCACCTTCCCACCGATAGATCTCTTCTCCAATTCCTACGTGACAATGGGCATCAATAAATCCCGGTAGTACTAGGCATCCTTGAGCATCGATCATCTCAGCATCTGCTGGTACTTCTACATCCGTAGTTTCTATGAGAGCTACTATTTTTGTTCCCTCAATGAGGATATTTCCTAAAAATTCACGTCCGGCCATTGTTTTAATTTGACCGTTCTTTATAAAGAGCTTCTTGATTTCTTTATTCACCTTTTTACCTCACTTCTGCCATACCCTTGATCCCTGTTAATAATCAAGAGTAAGCATCTCTAATAATCTTATAATCAGACCAATGTACTCATCTGATTATTATAACAGACTCTTAACATTATCACAGCAAGGAATTAAAGGTGCCAAGGCTTTTCAACCTGTTTCCTAGCCAAAGTATATCATTTGATTAATTCTTTTCATAATTTCTAAGCATGTAAAAAACTTGTCCGGCACACACACACACACACACACGAAGACACTGTCTTCGCACGTAGTAACCCTTCTTGCAGACACTGTCTTCGCACGTAGTAACCCTTCTTGCAGACACTGTCTTCGCACGTAATAACCCTTCTTACAGACATTGTCTTTGCACGGCACGAGTTAGCTTGTCGTAAAAACTTACAGGCGCAGGCCATGGAGTAACAAAAAGACCCCTCAATTATCAGTAATTGAGGGGTCCTCGGACTATTGTATTATTTTTTTATAGATTTATTTTGCACCAGGGAGATTCTTAAGTCTACTATTATTAGTTGCGATAATATAGACTACAGCAGCCCAAATCGATGCAGCAATAATCGTTCCGGCATTGATCAATCCGTTTTGAGCGCTATAGAGAATGGCATAACCCACAGCTCCTGGAAGTAAAGCGTAATATGCGAATACGACCGCAGTCTTACGAATAACATAACCTTCTTTTCCAAGCAGACCTACGACGGCCGAAGCAGCGACAACATTGTGTACACAGATGACATTTCCTGCTGCACCCCCAACGGCTTGAAGGGCTACAATCCAGGTTGGATCAACTCCGATACGTTCACCTACACCGAACTGGAACAAGGAGAACATCATGTTAGAAACAGTGTTACTTCCAGCTACGAAAGCTCCAAGTCCACCGATCAAAGGAGCGAAGATGGGCCATGCAGACCCAGCTAATCCTGCAACGGCTTCAGCGAGGACAATCGGCATACTAGCTAGGCCAGCCGCGCCACCTTTCGAATTCATGAACACTTGAACCATGGGGACGGTGAAAATAAGCGCGGAACCTGCTCCAAGCATGGTTTTTGCTGAGCCTTTCCATGCTCTGGCATAAGCAGTTCCATTCATCTTATGCAGGAAGAACGTAATAAGGGAGACTAAGATAAAGATGGTACCGGGTAAATAGAGAGGTTGGAAGGAGGCCGTGATTCCTGTTCCAAAAATTGCTGGCCACTTAACCGTCCAAGCCTTGAGCCAACCCGCAAAGGGTAAAAATGAGAGTCTAGAAAGGACAAGGAATAAACCAACGAGGACATACGGCATCCAAGCAGTTAGGCCGCTCATGGCAGTCTTAGCAGAAATATCCTTAATCTCAATCGAACCAGTCCAAGAGGGATCCCATTTGTCTTTTGCTTCAAAATCCCAAGCTTCTCCTTTTGGCATGAGGAAGCCATTCTTAGCAGCAGTTACAACAATTGCCAGACCTGTTAGACCACCAATTATGGAAGGGAATTCAGGTCCGAGTAAGTTGGCCACTAGTAGGTAGGGAATAGTCATGGAAAACGCGGAAAAAAGTGCAAATTTCCAAATTTTGAGACCTTCGCTAAAGGATTTGTTTTTACCAAAATAGCGTGTCATAAAAGCAACAACGAAGAGGGGAATAAGGGCACCTGCCGCAAAATGCAGGAAGGCAACTTTGGTTGCAACCGCAAATCCGACGAATGCTGTCCAATCAGTATACCCTAAGGATGCGGCATAAGCTTCTAGTTCAGGAGTTTTAAGTCCTGTACTGACTCCAACCAGCATTGGAGTTCCTACAGCTCCGAAGGAAACGGGAGTACTTTGAATCATCATTCCAGCGACGACGGCAGCCATAGCTGGGAAACCCAGCCCAACCATCAACGGAACCGCAACGGCAGCAGGAGTACCAAATCCTGAGGCACCTTCAATAAAGGAACCAAAGAGCCAAGCGACAATAATAACTTGAATTCTTCGGTCAGCGGTGATTCCTGTAAAGCCTCTCCTAATGGCCTGAATCGCTCCGCTTTCTTGTAATGTATTTAATAGAAGGATAGCGCCGAAAATAATGTACATGAGTGTACCCGCTACAATAACACCATTAACAGATGCAGCTGCTACCTGGGCACCGGGAATTTTCCAAACAAAAAGTGCGAGTATGACTGCTGTAATAAATGAGAGCGGCATAGCTTTACTTGCAGGCCATTTTAACCCCACTAGAAAGATTCCTACAACAGCGATGGGGAGTAGGGAAAGAATAGCTAATAATCCAGTATTCATCTCGAAACCTCCTCATAATTTTCTTAAAAATAAAGTATAAATCCTTTTTTACACAATTAAATCTTGATTCAACCTCCCTTCATCATAATAGGAACCACTCATTAGAACAGTAGAATGGTTAACCTATCATACCACAATTGTCAAAAAAGTCTTATAAGTTTGTGTAGTCATATTTTATACTAAAGTCTAAACTTTTTCAATAATAGAGTTTATTTTCACAATGAAAAACACAATGAATTAAGTAAAACATTCTTATAAATAGGATTTAGTTCTAAACTTAATATAAAAAACATGGTCTTTATAAAACTTACATTTATATTGTTTCATTATTCTTAATTAAAACCAAAATCGACAAACAAATAGCCCATATTTTCCATCGTTTGTAAAAAGCGACCTATATATATTCCTACCTCGCCTGAAACATTTCATTATTTAAAACAACTTGTAAGGCTAATCCAAATTCATTCCTAAAATTGGAATAATATACACTACTGACTACTGCTTTATGTGCTACGCTCTCGAACTTACCATTAACATGGAAGGTGTTTACTGATAGAAACAAAAAAGAGACATCAAGATCCTTAATGTCTCTACGAATAGTTTTTGGAAAATATTGGTTTATTCCGTCTAAGCACTCGTCTGGAGATCCAGCATAGATAGGCTTACTCGTTCTCTCGTCTTATCAAGACCGATCACACGAACTCTTACAATATCACCTACAGCAACCACTTCCATGGGGTGTTTAATAAACTTATCACACAACTGGGAAATATGCACTAGGCCATCATGTTTAACACCAATATCTACAAAGGCTCCGAAATCTACGACATTACGCACCGTTCCTTCTAAGATCATCCCTTCGCTGAGATCCTCCATATGAGTGACATCCCTTCGAAGTAACGGCCTAGGCAAATCTTCACGGGGATCTCTACCAGGTCTTTGCAGGGCATCTAAAATATCTCGAACCGTCGGAACTCCTGCACCAAACTTGTCCGCCAGCTCCTTAGGATCTAGAAGAGACAATTTATTACGCACTTCAGTAAGGCGATCTCTTAAATGTCCGGAAGTATGCCCAATACTCTTTAAGATATCTTCGGCAAGCTTATATGATTCCGGGTGAACAGGCGTATTCTCCAAGGGGCTATCCCCATCTGGTAAACGAATAAATCCAGCACACTGTATATAGGTTTGTGCACCAAGCCTGGGTATTTTTTTAAGCTGATCCCGACGGGTGAACTTTCCATGTTCATCCCGCCAAGCAACGATATTCTTAGCAACTGCCGGCTTCAACCCTGCCACGTATTGGAGAAGTGAGGATGAGGCAGTATTCAGATCAACCCCTACCACATTAACACAAGATTCCACAACCCCGTGCAGGGATTCCTCCAACCGTTTTGGCTGGACATCATGCTGATATTGACCTACACCAACAGCTTTTGGTTCAATTTTGACCAATTCTGCCAAAGGATCTTGAAGCCTTCTAGCAATGGAAACAGCACTTCGTAAGGAAAGATCAAAATCAGGGAATTCCTCTCCCGCTAACTTCGAAGCTGAATATACAGAGGCCCCTGCTTCACTCACCAGAGTGAATTCCACCGAGATTCCATCTTCTTGAATCATTTCTGCTACAACCTCTTCTGTCTCCCTAGAAGCCGTCCCATTTCCAATCGCAATGATATTAGCGTTAAACTCTTTTATCGCCTTCCGCAAAATTGCTTTAGCCTCTTCACGTTTACTCTTTCCCGTATGTGGATAGATTACCCCCACTTGATGAAGCTTGCCGGTCTCGTCTACAATGGCCCACTTACATCCCGTCCGAAACCCCGGGTCAAGTCCAAGAACCATTTTCCCACGCACAGGAGGCTGTAATAAAAGCTGGCGTAAATTTGCCGCAAAGACTTTGATAGCTTGCTCTTCTGCTTGAGCAGAAAGTTCCCCTCGCACTTCACGTTCAATCGAAGGTTCGATCAAGCGCTTATATGCATCAAGGGCCGCTTTTTGCACTAGAAGAGAACATGGACCTGTTTTGACATAGCGCAATTCAATAATTCTCTGCAAATTTTCCAGTGGAACATCAATCTTTACGGAGAGGAACTCTTCCTTTTCCCCACGATTCAGAGCCAAAATCCGGTGCGGCGGGATCTTTCGAACCGGCTCTCGATAATCATAGTACATTTCAAACGGAGACCGTTCTGTTGCCTTCTTAGCTGCAGCAACCGCTACGACATCTGCGCTTCTTAAGGTTTGCTCTCTGATCCGTTTACGGAGGGCAGCATCATCTGCGATGGTTTCTGCAATAATATCCATGGCGCCTGCTAAAGCTTCCTCCACGGAATTAACCTCCAACTCTGCATTTAAGTACTTTTCTGCCTCCGCTTGAGGATCACCTCTAGTATATTGAACTAATAACCAATCCGCCAAAGGTTCCAGACCTTTCTCTTTCGCTATCGTTGCTCGTGTGCGCCGTTTCTGTTTGTAAGGTCGGTAGAGATCTTCGACGTCTTGGAGAACAGTTGCCGCGGTAATTTGAGCCGACAGATCTTCTGTAAGCTTTCCTTGCTCGTCAATCAGGCGCAGAACCTCTGCTTTCCTCTGTTCCAGGCGTCGCAAATAATCTAAACGATCCACAATATCACGCAAAACATTCTCATCCAGTTCCCCAGTTACTTCTTTACGATAGCGTGCAATAAACGGGATCGTATTTCCCCCATCCAGTAAATTAACTGCCTCTTTAACTTGGTTTATGTTCAATCCAAGTTCCTTGGCAATAACTTCATTGAAATCCAACGATCAATTACCTCCCTAAAACTAATGAATATGTTAAGCCTTTTAAATAATTATATCATTCTTCACCAAATGAAGGAAATTCCGCATTGTAAGTATAAGGGAATTTATAGGTTCTTCTTAACATTTAAGAAAGCTGTGTAAGGTTTAAGACCCTGCACAGCTTAATGATTAGGTAACATTTCCCAAATTAAAGTTTAAACATGGTCACACTGCCCTGGAAGTCTGTTGCCATTTGGGCAAGTGAGGTAGCCGATCTACGAATTTCTTCCATAGAAGCACTCTGTTCTTCTGTCCCTGCAACTACATTTTCAAGACTACCGGCAATTTCCTTAGGAATGCTGGCTACTTCCATGATTGAAGCAACAATTGTCTCAGTACTTGTCCCAACCTTCTCTATCACGTCAGCAACAGCTTGTGCCTGTTTTGAAAAGTCGTTAACTCCCTGCAAGATATCTTGAAACGCTTCACCCGCCGAATTAACCATAGTAATCCCGTCTTGAACCGCGGCAGTTCCATCATTCATAGTCTTAACTGCCTTTGAGGTTTCTTTTTGAATCTCGCCCACCAAACCACTTATTTTGCCGGCGGCATCACTCGACTGTTCAGCAAGTTTACGGACTTCATCAGCGACAACTGCAAACCCCCTTCCCTGGTCGCCTGCCCGTGCGGCCTCAATAGCAGCATTTAGAGCGAGGAGATTTGTTTGAGCCGCAATACTGGTTATTATTCCTACTATCTCACCAATTTCCGCTGATTTTTCCCCTAAACTATTCACCACATCTGCTGCCTCTATGACCTTAGTACTAATCGCTTGCATCTCGTCTACAGCTTTTTTAACAACACTATTCCCATTAGCAGCCTTCACTGATGTAGCGTGGGACCCTGCCGTTACTAAATTGATATCCTGGGTGATAGTATGCATATGCACAGAGACTAATTGGGCAGACTGCGCCGTGGCGTCGACACCCGTTAGCTTTTCCTTAACCCCGTCAGAAACTTCTTGAATGGAGTAAACAATTTGCTCCGTTGTCCTACTCCCTTCATCGGCACTAGCAGTTAATTCTTCTGCAGAGGCTGCTAATTGTTCGGAACTATTTACAATACCATTAATAATTCCTTTATAGTTGTTCATCATCCTATTAAGATTTTCAGTCATCTGTCCGAACTCATCTTTCGAACGAACGACCATGGTTTGGCTAAGATCCCCTTGAACAATAGCTGATGCAAACCGATTGACCATTTTGATATTTTTAACTATATAGCGACTATATAAGATGAGCACTGTGCAGGTTACCGCCATTGCCAGTACAATTAGAATTAGCATTCGATTCAATAGATCCTTTAACGGAGCCATCAAGTCATTTTCCGAAACATCAATTGCTAAAATCCAACCAAACTGCGGAACTTCTGCATAGTAAACTTGCCTGGCCCCATTGTTATTGTAAGGAACCGTGCCGCTTTTCTCAGCCATCATCTTTTCTGCAGCTTCTTTCAAGCTGAGGTTCTCTTCTTCCGTAATTTTGATATTCATGATCTTTTTTGGATTTGGATTCGCCAGATACTTACCTTCTTTATTCAAGAGGTAAATATCTGCTTCGATATCTAATTGAATATTACTAATTAACGTTTGTAACGTAGTGAAATCAATCCCACCGGTTATTGTACCCTTGAAATTTCCACTATTATCATAAAACGGGACATTGTCCGTTAATATGGTAGCCTTAGTACCTTCATCATAATAGGGATCAGTCCAAATGGATTTCTCAGTAATACCTTTACTTATGGTATACCATTTCTGAGCGGGATAATCATATTTAGGGTCAGCATATTCATTGGTAAACACTACTTTACCGTCTTTATCTTTATATACATAAGGTCCAAAGTACTGAGTATCACTGTTATAAGCATAAGGTTCATACCACACCCCTGCTCCAAAGGTAACGCTATTAGCTGTTATCATTTTCTGGAGCAAACTTGCATACTCTTCAGTACTTACACCGTTACCAATAGACTCTACAGTACGCGCTAGACCTTGAAGCAGCGTATCATGGGCCGTTAATTGCTTCTCGATATCTTTGATCGTACCTTTTAATTGAGCAGTCATTTTATTTTGAATCTCATTCTTAAGTAGATTTTCTGAATATTTATAGCTGATTACTGACATAGCCACTAAAGTTAATAGTACTAAGGGTAAAATCGTCACCATTGTCTTACTACTGAGGCTAGAAATATTAAATAGTTTCTTAAACATACCTTCATCCCCATTCATGTAATGATCAAATATTATTATTCGACATCGGCCTTTCATTCAAAGATGACAGTGATACCGCCTTAATATCCCCCCAATTCATAACCAGAACAAAAAAATGCCTAAACTACCGAACTTTCAGCAGATAGACATTTTAGTGTGCGCTTCTGCAACCCGGCTATCGTGATTGTACAAAGTACGACCCTTAGACCCGTGGCTTTGCGTCCCTAACTTTCATTAGGTTTGCGTATTTTAAGTTTACAACTAATTGAGTTATTCAACCCAAAAGCATTGTTTACCTTCTATAGGAAGGCCGGTTTCACATTCCTTATTTCTATCCCCCCTATAACTAAATAAAAAGGCGATATAACAAGTTGTCATTTCGCCAAAATAATTTCATAATCATCATTTAATTAAAATCGTGCCCAGTGCCCAAACTGCCTTAAGAAACTGAGAAATAACCGTAAGGGATTACCTATCTACAATGTTTTAAAAACTGTTGAATTCGCTGTACTGCTTCCTGCAGTACACCTTCATCTTGAACCATAGCAATCCTTACGAATCCTTCGCCATGTTCTCCGAAGGCTATCCCTGGCACTACAATTACTCCAACTTCGCGGGCTAAATCCATTGCAAAGGATACCGAGCTTTGTCCAGTCGGTACAGGTGCCCAGATAAACATGGAACCTTGCGGGATCGGCATTTTCCAACCGGCAGAGGCACAACCCTCTATCAAGAGATCCCGACGTCTCTGATAGGCACTCTTATTCTCTTCGATAGATCCTTGCGCATTACGAAGGGCATAAGCGCCAGCAGTCAAAACGGGAGCGAAGACACCATAGTCAATATTTGATTTGAGTTGAGAGAGAGTTCCAATGACATCGGCATTGCCGACAACAAATCCTAATCTCGCTCCTGCTAAATTATACGTCTTAGAAACAGAATGGAATTCAATACCAACCTCTTTTGCCCCCCCTGCTTGCAAAAAACTCACAGGTTTGAAGCCCTCAAACGCTAATTCGGAATAGGCAGCATCATGACAAATGAGCAGATCATACTCTTTAGCAAATTCTACAACCTCGTCAAAAAACTCGAGGTTAGCCACGGCAGCCGTGGGGTTATTGGGATAATTCAAGAACATAAGCTTTGCCTTGCGAGCGATATTCGGGTCAATTTGCTTTAGATCAGGTAGGAAACCATTCTCTTCCAGCAAAGGAATTGCTACTTTCTCTCCACCAGCCAGCAACAAACCCGCCGTATAAATTGGATAGCCCGGATCAGGAATCAAGGCTAGATCCCCAGAGTCGATATAGGCTAAAAAAACATGTGCCAGACCATCCTGAGAACCCATCAGTGGCAAAACTTCAGTTTCTGGGTTTAAAGTAACACCAAAACGTTCTTGATACCATTCCGCACAAACTTTACGAAAATCGTCTGTCCCGCGGGTTAATGTATAACCATATTGATCATCATCCAGAACTGCTTTACTAAGAACATTGCGGATTTCATGAGCTGGGGCACGATCTGGACTTCCTATACTAAGATTAATTAAACTCTTTCCAGCCCTCTCCAATTCCCTTTTCAGATTATCCATTTCCGTAAAAACGGACGCTCCTAATCCTTCTAATCGTTTCGATGGCAGCATATCATACACTCCGTTCTTGTGTGTCATGGGGACGGTCCTTTGACACACCATGACACATCCATACTTTCTTATTTTACCACGTTAATCGCAGTATAATAAAGGTAAATTAACAATTTCCAGAAGCCCTTTTCTTGAGATGAAATGACTAGGGAAAAAAATGTGCTATAATTATAGAAATCGTTTTATTAGAGAATACTTCGATTAAAGCTAATGGTTAAGAAGGGAGACTTATGAATTTATGGCACTAATGAACGAGAATTATCTTAGGTTACCTGGAAGTTATCTGTTTTCGGAGATTGCCCGCAGGGTGAATCAGTTTAAAAACGAGAACCCTAATGCGGATATCATTCGCTTAGGGATTGGAGATGTAACTCGTCCACTTCCTCCCGCGGTTATTGAAGCTATGAAAAAAGCTGTTGATGAAATGGGGAACGCCGAAACCTTTAGAGGGTATGGTCCCGAGCAAGGTTATGACTTTCTAATTCAAAAAATTATCGAAAACGATTACAAGACCCGGGGAGTCGATCTTACCTTAGATGAAGTCTACGTCAGCGATGGAGCAAAAAGTGATACCGCAAACTTTCAAGAGATTTTTGGTACCGGCAATATCATGGCAGTCACTGACCCTGTCTATCCGGTTTATGTAGACAGTAACGTGATGGCAGGGCGTACTGGGAACTTCAATGCAGATAAAGGGCAGTATGAACGTATTGTTTATCTTCCCTGTACCGAAGAAAACGGAATGAAACCCGCGTTTCCAACAACTCATGTAGATATGATTTACCTCTGTTTCCCAAACAATCCAACCGGAATGACCTTAACTAAATCAGAGCTAAAGCAATGGGTGGACTACGCAAAGAAAAATAAATCCATTATCCTGTACGATTCTGCTTACGAAGCTTACATACGTGAAGAAAACGTCCCTCGCTCGATCTATGAGGTTGAAGGTGCCCGCGAAGTCGCTGTAGAGTTCCGAAGCTTTTCCAAAACAGCGGGCTTTACCGGAACACGGTGTGCCTATACTGTTGTACCAAAAGAAGTTATGGTCTATGATTCAAAAGGTGAGCCTCATAGTCTAAATAAACTATGGCTGAGAAGACAAACCACAAAGTTTAATGGGGTCTCTTATCCAGTGCAAGCTGCAGCAGCAGCGATATACACTGAAGAAGGAAAAAAGCAAGTTAAAGAAACCATTGACTACTATATGGAAAATGCCCGAATCATTCGAGAAGGACTGACGAAAGCGGGCTATGAAGTATTTGGTGGAATTAATGCCCCTTATATCTGGATGAAAACCCCCAATAATATGAGTTCTTGGGAGTTTTTCGACAAGCTCATGAAAGAAGCTAATGTTGTGGGTACCCCAGGTGCAGGCTTTGGTGCTAATGGCGAAGGGTACTTCCGCTTAACGGCCTTTGGGACCCGAGAGAATACGGAAAAAGCTATCGAACGAATTCGAACCAAAATGAACAGCTAACATAAAAAGCCTGTCGCTAGTTAAAACCTAACGACAGGCTTTTTACCTGAGCAGCATCAAACCCTTCCGTTCTTAAACTCCCGTCACTCCAGACCAGAGGGTGTGATGTTGCAGAGCGAACCCTTTAGGCAGAGTCGCGTTAATCGCGCTTAGATTCCGAAGTGCCAGCGTGGCACGGGACTTGTCCATGGATGGACTGATGTTGCGGTGCCAAGGATGGCAAGGAGCAACACACATGCGACGGAACACGATGTTCCTAGTGCCGCATGCGCCAAGGATGGCATAGCATGCGGCCAGAACGCCCAGAGGTTTGCCAACGCTCGCTTCGGAATCAAGTGCGATAGTGACGGCGCCGTGGGTGACCGGAGCAACTTCACATCCTCCGCTAATCCAGGTTTTTCTTAAACTTCTTAGCTGCTATCCCTACTAGGACAATAGCGAAGGCACAAAGGATGAGCGTATCCTGCCAAAGATACTCCATCCCTACCCCTTTAAGGAAGATTCCCCTTACGATCTCCAGAAAATATGTCAATGGAAATAATCCACCTATAATTTTTAGAAACGTAGGCATGGTTTCCCGAGGGAAGATGAAGCCCGATAAGAGGATTGAGGGCAAAATCAGGATAAAGGTCATTTGCATCGCTTGAAGCTGAGTCTTGGCAACACTGGAAATCAAGAGTCCAATGGCTAGAATCGTAAACAGAAAAATGGTGGATAAGATTACTAAAAGAGGAATACTTCCTGCCGGCATAACTCCAAACCAAAAAATCGCCGTCGCTAAAATTAAGGTCAAAGAAACAAAACCGATAAACACAAAAGGAAGAAGCTTGCCCATAAGCAATTCAAGAGAGCGAATAGGAGTCACGACCACTTGTTCCATGGTACCACGTTCTTTTTCACGCACAATAGAAAACGAAGTTAACATTGCTATAACATTTTGTAAGATCAGACCGATTAAAGCTGGAATGTTAAAGACCATTGACTTCATGTCCGGGTTGTACCAAACTCTAGTCTCTATATTAAGTGGCATGTTCGTACCCAATGCCGCTCCCCTAGCGGCAAGACGAACCCCTTGTATCTCTAAGGATTTATTAAGACCAAGCATCTGAACCGCGGACATGGCCGCTCGAGCTATAGTAGGATCAGACCCATCGACTAAAACCTGAACGTTGCCTTGACCATTATCTCTCTGTAACTCTTTGCCAAAATTAGGCGGAATGATGACGGCTACCCGAGCTTTACCGCTGTCCAGATAGCTTTCGATCTGATGATATCCTTGGACATATTCATCGGGATCTAAATATTGAGTGTTCCGTATAGACGCGATAAAGTCTCGGCTATCGGTTGTTTGAGATTGATCCCAAATAACTGTAGGCAGATGATCGACATCCGTATTGACCGCATAACCAAATAGAAGAAGCATACCGATCGGCATGACCATGGCCATGATTAAACTGGCACGGTCTCGCCGAATGTGGAGGAATTCCTTTTTCAAGACGGCTAAAAAACGAACCCAGGAAAATCTTCCCATTTAGGGTCACCCTCCTTTCCTAAGAACGAGATTGCGAGGATCATCCGAAGCTTCATGTTCGACATAATAGATGAAGAGATCATCTAAAGTTTCTTTAGCTTCTTTTCTTTTCATATCCTCCGGCGAGCCAAAGGCTATTAATCGCCCATAGAAAACGAAACCCAAATAATCACAGGTTGCCGCTTCATCCATGTAATGAGTGCTGACTAGAATTGTCATTCCTTCTTTGGCTAACTGATGGATCAAATCCAAAAAAATACGTCGTGAAACCGGATCCACTCCTGCAGTTGGTTCATCAAGAATGAGCAGTTGGGGACTATGCAGTAAAGCACAAGCTAACGCCACTCTTTGCTTCCAACCACCCGAAAGGGAAGAAACTAACTGAGTGGTTCGTTCAAGCAGGCCAATTCGTTTAATGACCCTTGCCTTCTGTTCTTGGGCTGTCTTTCCATGTAAACTATATACCCCTGCATAGAAGTCCAGGTTCTCCTTCACAGTTAGATCTTCATAAAGACTAAACTTTTGAGACATATAGCCAATACGCTGTTTAATTTCCTCTGGTTGAGTTAAAACATCATAACCCAACACAGTCGCTTTTCCTTCTGTCGGTAGCAAAACTCCGCAGAGCATACGGATGAGCGTTGTTTTTCCAGCACCGTTCGGCCCGACAAAACCCATAATTGCCCCGGCAGGGAGTTGGAAGCTAACCCCTTGAACCGCTGTATACGTGCCAAAGCGCTTTACCAAACCCTGGCAATCAATCGCTAAATTCATTCTGCTTCACTCCTTTATTCCAGGGTTATATCTGCTGGCATACCTGCTTTCAATTGATCTTCAGTGTTTGTTATGCCAATTTTCACAGCATAAACCGTCGTCGTACGCTCTTCTTTAGTTTGCACATTCTTCGGTGTAAACTCCGCTTGAGTACTGATATACTGAATCTGGCCCTTGAATGTCTTATCCGGGTAGGCATCCGCTGCAATGGAAACTGTCCCACCCATTTTTATCTGACTCAGCTTAGCTCCAGGGACATATACTTTAATCCACAAATCATTAGGGTCCAGAATCGTTGCCAAGGTTGAGCCAGGATTGACAACTTGACCTAACTCTACATTTTGATAGAGTACCTGACCGCTGGCAGGACTCTTAAGAGTAAGCTTGCTTAGACCAAGTTCTGCCGTCTTAATAGACTGCGCTGCAATATCAACGGCTGCTTTTTGTGCTTGAATCGTCGGTTGAGTATAGCCGGCCTGGGCTTGATCCAAACTTGCCTGAGTGGCGTCAACACTCGCTTGGGCGCTCTGATACTGGGCTTTTAAAGTATCAAGTTTGGTTCGCTGAGTATCCACCACCTGTTTACTAATTGCACCACTCTCATAGAGTTTTAGATTGGCAGCTAGATTATCTTCCTCTAATTTTAGACTTGGTTCCAGTGCGGATAAATTGGCCTTCGCCTGACTCACTAAGTGCTCAAGCCGACGAATTTCTTCAGCCCTTGCTCCACCTAAAAGGTCATTCAGTTTTGCTTGTGCTTGAGTGTGTTGACTCTTCGCAATAGCCAAGGAAATTTTAGCCTGACTGTCATCCAGTTTAGCGATGATGTCCCCTGCTTTAACGACCTGACCTTCACTTACTAGCAAATCGACCACTCTCCCACCAAGCTCTGATTGTACTGGTAGTTCAGTCCCTTCAATAGTACCAGAAAAGACGTTTGAATCGTTAGATCGATTTAGGTATCGATCCCCTATGACCGACAGGGCAATAAAAATTAGAACAATGACCATAACTACAGCTTTTTTTCTCATGCTTTCTCCTCCTGCCCTTGCACATTGTTTATAGTGTATCTACGACTGCTTTATGTTCTTACCCATTACTCAACCAGGAGCCCATGTAAAAAAAGATCTAATATTTGATCTGCTGCCTCTTCGATAGTTTTTTCTGGGGAAAACCCAGGAAAAACGTGATTGAAGATCCCGTAAAATAATACCGTCCCCATAAAACTTCGCATCATGGATGGAAATGGAACGGGTTTAAAAACCCCTTCTTTAACACCCTTATCAAACCAAGGCTTGACAATACTAATTCCTTGTCCCAGAATTCCATTAAACAGGGCTTCCCTAACTTCATTATGGTACTGTGCTTCGGCAAACATAAAGCGAACAAGACCTTCATTTTCTTTGATTAATTCTAAGCGATCCCTTAGAAAACACCGAAAAAACTCTACAGGATCTTTGTGTTCCTTATCGAGAGAGATAATTCCATTAAGTATTTTCGGCGTCAAAACTGCAATCAGCAATTCCTTCTTAGTAGCAAAATGACGGAAAATAGTTCCTTCAGCAACACCTGCTGCTCGGGCAATTTCAGCCGTTGTGGAGCCATTATAGCCTTTCTTTGTAAATATGTTTATTGCGGCTTCAAGGATATCTTGGCGCCGTTCATCTGCTGTTTTCTTTCTACTGGATTTCTGTTGTTGAGTTTCTTGATTTAGTTTCATAATTGTCCTCCAAATATTTGATCATGAAGCAGACTCTTTATGAGTGATTACTCACTTACAAATCTAAGTCTATCAATTTTAAGATCTTTGTCAAGACTATTATTTGCATTCGCTTCTCCAACACTGGGAAGGTTAAGACTAAGTTATTAATTAGTAAACACCCAGCGCAGAGGGTACACACACAAAGGAGACAATATGATGAAAAAAATACTGGTAACAGGCGTAACTGGAAATGTCGGCAGATACGTCTGTAGCTCACTTCTAGATATGGGAGAACCCGTTAAGGCAGGCCTTATTTCGATGTCTGCTGCCAAGATTGCTCAAGTAGACAGCCGTGCCGAATGTGTTCTGTTTGATTTTGAAAACCAATCAACTTTTTCTACAGCACTCCAGAATGTTGACAGAGTGTTCCTGATGAGACCACCCCATCTTGGCAAACCTGAAGATTTAAAGCCATTCATAACAGCCATGAAAAATGCTAATATTCGCCTTGTATCTTTTTTATCCCTAATGGGGGTCGAGAAGAATCCTATCCCACCTCACCATAAAATTGAGAAATATCTTGAGAAGGCAGGTATCCCCTACGCCCATATCCGTCCAGGTTTCTTCATGCAGAACCTAACCGGCGCCCACCTTCCTGAGATACGTGATAAAGGCGAGATATTCATCCCAGCCGGGAATAGTAAGTGTAGTTTCATTGATTCGAAGGATATCGGGTATGCTGC
Organism: Desulfosporosinus sp.; assembly: GCA_003513495.1. Lineage (GTDB taxonomy): Bacteria > Bacillota > Desulfitobacteriia > Desulfitobacteriales > Desulfitobacteriaceae > Desulfosporosinus. The sequence goes on along the minus strand of DOPM01000043.1, from coordinate 39,860 downwards.
AGCCGTTCTCCTGGCTAATCCGGATAAGTACAGAAATACTGCTCATACTCTAACCGGTCCTGAATCACTGGACTACTTTCAGATAGCTAAAATTCTAACTAACGTGTTGGGTCGGAAGATCGTTTACCAAAAACCTTCGATCTATGCTTATCGGAAACACATGTTGGATATCCGAAGGCTAGACAGGGAGTATGTCAACGTTACAATTATGCTCTATCTTATGACTCGGCTTGGCACAGCCAAGAGGATTACTGAGGACTATAAAAAGCTAACCGGCAGAATGCCACGAACGGTCGAAATGTTTGTGAAGGATAACGCCTCAATCTTCAGCGAATGAAAAAAGATATCTCCTAACCCTCTTATATTTTCTCCCTTTGAACGTATTTATCTAATAAGCGTTTCTAGTTTCAAAGGAGGTACCGCAAATTGAGAGAAATAAAGTTAAGAGTTTGGGACAGGATTCAGGAGAAAATGTTAAAGCCTCAGGCCATAAGTTTTGATACGAACAGTACGTCCCCATTTGCAGTGAGCGTGCCAGGTCGATCTTGGGAACCCATTGGGAAATACATATTGCTTCAATGGACTGGTTTTTGTGATAACAACGGAACAGACGTTTATGAAGGTGATTTAGTCAAAATCTCATCTGTCATTTACAAAGTTATTTGGAACAAAACACTAGCAACCTTCGAACTTCTTGAACTAGGGAGTTTTTCAAAATGCGAAATTAGTGCAGTTGAATGTAGTATTGTTATTGGAAATGAATTCCAAAAGGCTCATTTAACTCCAGAGGCGGTGCAGTTTACATTATTCTAAAGCAATACTTATAGACATTTTATGTCGTATAAAGGCAATATAATAAAAACAAGAGGTGCACGTTCAATACTGAACATGCGCCTCTTGTTTTTATTATAACGTTCTCTTTAACTAGCGGTTACTCTATCCTTAATCCAACTCACAATCTCACTGGAAGTTGCACCCGGCGTAAATAAAGCTTCAGCTATTTACTACCTCGCAAACCTTATGATTGGGACTTATGGTTAAGGGATCAGGGGTCATAATTCTCTGAATCTTTATTTAATTCCACTTCCTAACTGATTATATGTTAGTTAAGAATTCAACACTTATGTTACCTCAGAATTATTAATTAATGTCCCATTGGTCATTCAAATGTTGTTTTGATATTAGAACACTTCGATATTATTTGAATTTATTCTCTTTCCAGTTTGACATTTGCTGCCTCATAACTTAAGAGTCAAAAGCTCTACCCCGGATTGGATTGTGCTCTGGCATACTTCACCTTTATCCGGTCACCTTAGAACCTAACAGGTAACGGTAACCGACATATAGGGATGCCAGAGGTCAGGAGGATCAAATTTTTCGGTGATAATTACAAAGCCGAACCATCCTGTCATAATGCCAGTGGTTGGAAGTCAGTCGCGTAAATTGTTCTCTGCCTTCAAGAAATCTTCTTAGCAAAAAAAGCAGGCAGACTAATCTTTAATTTTTATAGTAACCTTAATACTCTTGCAGCAGTCGTCATTATGCACGGCAATACAATCGGGCTTATCAAATACCTTGTATTTACCGACCGTTTCAATGATTAAGTCTTCCGCTTTCAGGCCGTCTTCTTTAGGTATAAAATACATGCGGCCAAGAGGAATGATAACATTTTCTTTTAATATTCTCATAATAGTTCTCCTCCCTCACCGGCAGCCAGCACCTGATTAATCCAGGCAATTATGCTGCCGGTGGAGGTGCCTGGCCCGAATATCTCAGTTGCCGACCCTTGAGCTTTAAGTTCCTGCCGATGCCGCTCGGGTATCAAGCCCCCTCCGAAAACCGGGGGGATATACCCAGCATTTTGGGCAGCCAGCAGCTCATGCAAGCGCGGGTATAAATCCAAGTGGGAACCATTATGCACAAATAACCCCACCAGATCAACAGCCTCCCGCAGTGCTGTTGCAGCTATTTCCTCAAGTGAACAATACAAACCGGAATAAATAACTTCCATGCCGCCCTGTTCTCTTAAACCGCGAGCTAGAATACGGATTTCCTTATTCTGATTATCCATCCCGGCCTTGGCCAGTAGAACCTTTATGGGTCTCTTATTCATGCTCTAACATCCTTCAAAGCCAGTGTTAAATAAACTTTAAAGATAAGTCACTCCACTGTGCCGATAAAGTAAAGGTTTATGCAAAATTAAATGCAATAAACATTTCTCAATGCAAAAAAATAATGTAGAAGCACCCGCCCTTCTGATATAACAAAGGCATACCACAGCAAAGTTAACTCAGAAAGGACAGGTGCTCTAAGCAAGCATAAGCCCTAACTATATCAGAAGCTAATGTCATAATTTTAGACCTTGTTTTTATACCTGACGGCTACTTCCGCTGCCAGAGTATATGGATCTGTTTCTTTTTTCAATAACTGATCAACCATTTTTTCCATTTCTCCGCCTGCATCCAGGTCATTTAATACCGGCTGCAGGATTGCCGCCCACAGAGCTTCATTAAATTCAGCAGCAGTCTTACGGCGCAAACGCTCAGACAAAAGGTTTTTGTCCACCAGGTAGCGATAATGATCTTCTATCTTATCGCATACAGCCGACACACTTTCGGCGAATTTTTTAGGTTCCTGTACGCTTTCCACCAGTAATACAGGTATCTCCCAACCACCTTTAGTAACAGACATGTGAACCATGTTCGTGACTTCTTTATACAAGCTCGCGGCACCGTCACGGTCTGCCTTATTAATGATAAAGATGTCTGCTATCTCCATTAAACCGGCTTTAAGAGCCTGTATTTCATCCCCCATACCGGGCACCAGGACAACTATTACGGTATGAGCGTGATTAATGATTTCTACCTCTTGCTGACCCACCCCTACAGTTTCCACGATTATGGTGTCTTTGCCCATAGCATCCATGACATGGATGCCTTCTCCCACAGCCTTGGATATACCGCCCATAGAACCCCTAGTAGCCAGGCTGCGCAGAAATACCCCTTTATCCTCAGCATGCCGCAGCATACGGATTCTATCTCCCAAAAGTGCCCCCCCGGTAAAGGGGCTGGTGGGGTCTACTGCCAGAACACCGACAGTCTTGTTTCTCTGACGCCAGGAAAAAACCAGTTCATCTGTCAAGGTACTTTTACCGGCTCCCGGGGCACCGGTAATCCCTATGACATGGGCATTACCGGTTTTCGTAAAAATCTCCTGCATAGCAACGTGGGTACCGGGTATTTGATCTTCCAGGTTTCTGATGAGGCGGGAGGCTGAACGCACATCTCCCGCCAATACTTTTTGTCCTAATTCTTTCATCGCACTCACGCCCTTGGAGTTACATTTGTATTAATCCACTCCACCAGTGAATCAAGTTTGGCTCCCGGTGTAAATAATGCTTTTAGACCTGCGTCATAAAGAGGCTGCATATCCTGCTCCGGAATAATCCCTCCACCGATAACGGTGATATCGTCGGCACCTTCCGCCTTCAAAAGTTTAACTACTTGAGGGAACAGGTACTTGTGTGCACCTGATAAACAGCTTAAGCCTACAACATCAACATCTTCCTGAATAGCAGCAGCAGCTATTTGCTCCGGCGTCTGGTGACATCCGGTATAAATTACCTCAAAGCCGGCATCCCTGAAGCACCTAGCTAAGACCTTAGCCCCGCGATCATGGCCATCCAGGCCGGGTTTAGACAATAGTATACGAATTCTTCTCTCTGCCATCACACTTACCTCCTCCAATTTTGCGAGAAACAATTTCTAATTTTCAAACTCAATCTTAGTAAATGCCAGGGTCGCGATACTCACCATAAACTCCCCTGTAAACATCGCAGATTTCCTGAACAGTGGCATAGTTCTTAACCGCCTCAATACAATAAGGCATAACATTTTCGCCTTTCTTACAAGCCGCCTCGATGTCTTTAAGTGTTTCGGCCACTTTACGGTTGTCGCGCTTTCTCTTAACTTCAGCCAGACGATTGAGCTGTTCTGCTTCAACGGAGTCATCTATTTCTACTATCGGAATGTCAACCTGTTCATCTTCCTGAACATACTTGTTCACACCGATCATGACTTTTTCCTGAGCATCAATTTGCTTTTGGAATTTATAAGAAGCATCGGAAATTTCCAGCTGCGGGAAGCCCTTCTCGATAGCAGCAACCATACCGCCCATATCGTCGATCTTATGAATATATTCCCAAGCTTTTTCTTCCATTTCATTGGTCAGCGCTTCCACGAAATATGAACCGGCCAGCGGGTCAATAGTGCTGGCCACACCGGTTTCTTCAGCGATAATCTGCTGAGTCCGCAGGGCAATTTGCACTGCATGGTCTGAAGGCAGACACAGAACTTCGTCCAGCGAGTTGGTGTGCAGTGACTGGGTGCCGCCGAGAACACCAGCCAGAGCTTGAATAGCAGTCCGCACCACGTTATTGTAGGGCTGCTGGGCGGTAAGCGAACAACCGGCAGTCTGGGTATGGAATCTCATCCATAAGGAACGCGGGTCCTTGGCACCATAACGCTCACGCATTGCTTTAGCCCAGATCCGGCGAGCAGCTCTTAATTTAGCAATTTCTTCAAAGAAATCGATATGCGAGTTAAAGAAGAAGGATAACCTGGGCGCAAATTCATCAACCTGTAAACCTTTACGTCTGACCACGTCTTCTACATATTCCATTCCGTCTCTTAAAGTGAAGGCCAGTTCCTGTACAGCAGTTGACCCGGCTTCTCTGATGTGATAACCGCTGATACTGACGGTATTCCACTTGGGCACATATTTGGTACCAAACTCTATGGTATCGCTAATTAATTTTACTGACGGCTCGGGCGGGCACATAAAGGTTTTCTGAGCAATAAATTCTTTTAACATATCATTCTGAATGGTACCGCCGATTTTGTTCAGAGGAATTCCCTGTTCCTGGGCACAGGCAATATACATGGCCCATAATATAGTTGCAGGCGGGTTAATGGTCATAGAGGTGGTTATCTTATCCAGAGGAATCCCGCTGATCAGGTCTCTGAAATCATCGATGCTATCAATAGCCACCCCTACTTTTCCACACTCACCCCTGGCTTTGGGGGAATCAGTATCATAACCCATCAGGGTCGGGAAATCAAAGGCAGTACTCAGGCCGGTCTGGCCGGTGGCTAACAGGTATTTCCAGCGCTTATTGGTTTCAACAGCTGTACCCATACCGGAAAACATTCTGAAGGTCCAGTATTTTCCACGGTAACCGGAGGGCTGACAGCCTCTCAAATAGGGATATTGTCCCGGATAAGCTATATCCCGCTCAAAATCCATATCTTTAATGTCCTCGGGGCCATATATTCTCTTGATTCCCAAATCAGAAACGGTGGTCCAGCTTTCTTTTTGGTCAGGGTGTTTGGCCACTATTTTTTTAACTTCATCTTCCCATTTTTGTCTTAAGGCGCTCGACTTGTTTACTAAATCATCAGTAATCAAAGTTATTCCCTCCTCATGGTTCATTGTTTAATACTAGTACTCAATTCCTGCCCTATCTTTAATCCCCGCACTATAGTGATGTTTTATCTCAGTAACTTCACTTACCAAATCTGCTATCTCTCTCAACTTATCGGAAGCATAGCGGCCGCTTAACAATAAATCCAATTCTGCTGGCTTATTTTTAACCATCTCTAGCACTTCTTCCTCCGGAATAAGCTTAAAGTCCACGGCCACATTAATCTCATCCAGGATGACCATGTTATATTCCCTACTGGCAATGATCTCTTTAGCTTTTTCGAAACCTTGCTGGGCCATCTCCACGTCTACAGGCGCAGGATTGTTCCGCATGACAAAACTATCCAGTCCAAATTGATAGACATGCAAGTCCGGGAGGTACTTTTCCGCGGCAATCACCTCTCCATATTTACGTCCCTTCATAAACTGAATAATGCATACCTTGTAGCCCTGTCCAATAGCCCGTAAGGCCTGGCCAAAGGATGATGTTGTCTTGCCCTTGCCGTTACCCGTAATTACCATCACCAAACCACGCTTGGCTATGCTCGCTGTGGACTGCATCACACTCAATGTATTCACCTCTTTCTTCGCTCTTCCCCGTCAAGTCAAAGGTCAACTTAAGGTAGGGGAGGTCCACTTATCAGTCTTTGTGTTGAAATCAATGCCCCTTGTTGATCGATGAAAATACTACATGTCTTGACACTCTATTCTAAATATACAGAATTATTATGCAATTGCCATGCCAAGTATCTTATCTGTATATTTAGAATCTTCTGCTTTAAGTCCAGTCAAGGATTAATCCACTTTAACCTTATCAAATCCCGAAAACACTAAGATTTATAGATGTATACTCTCATACACATTTTGACACATTAGAATACCTGATCTGCATTGGATTCTCGACTCTAGACTATGTAAACAAATCAATACGTGTATCCACTTGTTTACATGCGGATAGCTGTCTAGTTTTCCATTTTATAGAGTAGTTCCTACGGCTTGGTTATGTTAAACTATAGAACAAGTGAGTGTATCGTTTAAGCTCAAGCAGAAAGTAAAGGATTGTGATTATTATGTTTCGCTCAAAGATGTTCTTCGTTCTTGCATTATTTACCATCCTCCTTGCGGGGTGTACACCCTTAAAAACCTCCAATCAATCCTTACCCGAAAAACCTAAAACAATCAACGCCTCTTACGTCTCTAGACCTATTAACGTCCCTTCGATTGTAGCTCAGGAAAAAAAGCTGTTCGAAAGTGAGTTTCAGAAAGATGGTATAGAATTCAAATGGCATGATATTTCTGTTCCAAGCAACCAACTTGAAGCGTTAGCTGCCAAATCACTTGATTTTGCCAATAGCCTTAACTATGTTTCGGCTATTTTAGCCAAAGCCAATGGTAATGACCTTAAAATCGTAGCCTCCTACTCCCGCTTTCCTAAAGGAATCAATCTGGTTGTTAAAACGGACGGATCAGTAAACACAGTGGCCGACCTCAAAGGAAAGAAAATTGCTTTGCAAAAGGGAACCATGCTCCATGAGATGTTAATCCGGGCTTTGGCAGACGTTCAACTAACGACTCAGGACCTTGAACTAATTAATATGGATTCAACGGCCGCGACAGCTGCTCTTGCTGCAGGACATGTTGATGCCACAATTCTCCCTGAACCACTGCTTTCCAAGGCCGTTGCTACTGGTAAGATTAAAAAACTGAATTCGGCGGAAGGATTAATTCCCGGTTTAGCCGTGATTGCCGTGCGCAGTGAATTTGCCCAAACTCAACCCGAGCTAGTAAAACGTTACCTAAACGTCCACAAGGCTTCCATTGACTGGAGCGAAGCCAACATAGAGGAAGCCTTAACCATGACCGCTCAGAAAAATCAAATGGACATCAAAGCAGTCAAGGCTCTTTATCCTATCTTTAACTTTGAGATGAATCTCGATGAGGTTAAGAGTGACTTGCTGAAATCTGCTTCCTTTTTGCAAAAAGAGGGCATGATCCGTTCCGACGTAGACATTAATAAGGTCATAAACGATTTAGTCGATCCAAGTTACTTACCTACGACGTAGGCAACCCAAGCACTATGTCATCCTGAAAGAGGTACGACTGAAGGATCTAGACCCTTCGCTGACGCTCAGGATGACAGGTATAATTTTTCGTTTATTGTGGCGCTGCAACGCGTGGGAATTCTGAACGAAGTGAAGAATCTTCCGGATGTACCATTTTTCATTGCTATATATTGTGTCGCCTGTGATAGCGGCAAATGGAGGTTAATATGAAGGCTTCCGCAAATCACCAGCGAGAAATGCCGACAACTTTGACGGGAGCGTTTATACTGCCCACCGAAAAACAACTTTGTATTAAAATGTTGAAGGGGTTAGCTCTTCCCATATTGCTCTTAGTTCTCTGGGAGGTTCTTAGTCGTTTGGGCTATATAAATACCTACCTCCTACCCCCGCCCTCACAGATTTGGGATCGCCTTTTAACAGCTGCCGTTAACGGACAACTCGTAAGACACATTGGAGCCAGCCTGTACCGTGTGTTTTTCGGTTTCGGCCTGGCCCTGGCTCTGGCTCTTCCTTTAGGCTTCCTCCTTGGCCTATTGCCGGGCGTCCGCGGCTTTCTATCTCCCAGTTTAAGCTTTTTTCAACAAATACCTGCCATTGCATGGATTCCTATGTTCATCCTCTGGTTGGGCATTGACGAGGCCTCTAAGATTGCTATCATTGTTTATTCTGCCTTTTTTCCCATTTTTCTTAATACGTTCCTAGGCATCGCCAGTACCGATCCCAAGCTGAAGGAAGTTGCTTACACCTATGGTCTTTCTCACTGGGGTCTAATGAGACGAGTCTATCTTCCATCAGCTGCTCCTTCTGTGTTTGTCGGTATGAGGCTCGGTCTTAGCTTTTGTTGGCGTTCCTTAGTTGCAGCCGAATTACTGGGGGCTTCTAGGGGCATTGGCTATTTGATCCAGGAAGGCCGTGAAATGGCTCAGCCCGATTTAATGCTCGTAGGGGTATTCGTGATCGGCCTAATCGGTCTCTCCTTAGATTTCATCGTTACTCGTTTAGAAAAGAGATTCTTACCTTGGCAAGAAAAGGTAGACACTGAAGAGGTACAAAAATGGCAAATTTCCTAGAAATCAAAAATATCTCGAAATTCTTTACTATAGGTAAAGGGCAGGTTCTTGCTCTTGAGAATATTCACTTTGAGATGGCTTCGGGGGAGTTAATTTGCTTACTTGGCCCCAGTGGATGCGGAAAGACGACCCTACTTAGGATAATCGCTGGTTTAGAAAAACAGGCATCAGGCCAAATCCTGCTTCATGGCAAGGTAATAACTACTACTGGTCCAGAACGAGGTATGATTTTTCAAGAACCCCGCCTTTTTCCATGGTTGACCCTTGAAGAGAATGTTGGGTTTGGGATAAAGGGTCGGTATGAAAAAAAAAGACTGCAAAGGATTGTCGAAGAACTCCTTGAGATAGTCGGGTTAAGCAATTTTGCCAAAGCTTGGCCAAATCAACTATCTGGGGGCATGGCTCAAAGAGCAGCAATTGCACGGGCTTTGGCAGCTGATCCCTTAATTTTATTACTAGATGAGCCTTTCGCCGCTCTCGATGCACAAACCCGAACTAAATTACAGACTGATTTTCTAAACTTATGGAAATCCACGCATAAAACTTGCATTCATGTCACACATGACATCGACGAGGCCTTAATCCTTGGTCAAAGAATCATCGTCATGGAATCCTCACCGGGAAGAATTCGGGAAATTATCTCCGTCCCCTTTCCTTATCCTCGTTGCCCGGATGACCCTGACTTTCTTGCTTTGAAGAAAGAGTTGCGAGACTCGTTTATATCCACGATGTAAGTTCTCTTATTTTAGCTGGATTTTGTTATCACGAAGCAGAAAGGTTCTTCATCACTCCTTCAAATGTCTCTATTTCCTAAAAACTTGTTATACTTAAATATAACAAGTGCTCCAATCTTAACTATTGATCAAGTGAGGTGGAAATAATGGACAACCTCGATTTACCCCAATCAATCACGGTGGGACGCCTCCAAGAAGCTTTATCGTTACAGGCCATCGGCTCCAATAACACTTTAACCCAAAGTATCTCCCAGTTGTCCATTCAAACGATCCTCTTCTCAGGGATTAATACCTTCTCATTACCTCTTGTCGGTGAAACTATAATTCTGGAACCTACGGCAAACGGATCCATTTCTTTAACTGTCGAGGTTTCTAACCAAAAAATTACCTTATTTTTTTCCCAAGAGAACCCTTCTCCCTGGCCGATCATTTGTGATAAAGCATCGGATTGGTTGGAACGTGAACTGGGACGCGTCCTTATGACCAGTGAACGCTATACACAAATGATCGCTGAACATTTGACTCGTGGGAAGGGGTTTTCATTTCTAGCCAGCTTACAAGAAATTTTCGGGTGTGATATCTTCCTAATCAATAAGCAACTCGAAGTCCTCGGATGGGCTGGAGGAAAAACCGTCCCCTTAGTCCCCATCTCTTTCAAGCCTCCCCGCATATCACCCAACCTCCCTAAACCCTTCGCCCCACTCTATACAGGACAATGGGCTGATAAAAAGCTTCATCCAGTTCCACTAACCTGGTGCCCTCTATCTGGGCCAAAAGGAGTCCTAGGCTTCTTAGGACTTGCGGAAGACATCCAGAATATAGGAAGTATCAAACAATTCTTTCTTCATAAGACAACCACTTTAATTTTACTCGAACTTGTTAAGACCCAAAGCATACAGGACAGCGAACGCCAACACCATCGAGATTTTCTCTTTGATTTGCTTTACAATAATTTTGATTCTCTAGAAGTGATCATTTCGCGGGGCAAGTTATGGGGATGGGACTTCTCTAAACCTCACTTTGTCGTGGTTGGCGAAATAACTGGCTATGATCCCGATTCCGCCGACCGCGAACGTTTCGAAGAATTATTGACTGAAATGACCACACTTTTGCATAAACGCCAACCTAAGACAATTTGTCTTGAACGCAATGGTCAGGTTGTTTTACTCTTTCCCCTCCAGGACATGCTTCCACAATCAGAATGGCACAGTAAAGCGCTCGGGCTGCTTGAGCCGATCCTGAAAATTATCAACTCCATCCCTGGCAAACAACCGTTTCAATATGGTCTTGGCAATCTTTATAATTCTGCGCGCTATCTACACCGGAGTTTTCAAGAAGCAAGGACAGCGCTCGAATTGGGAAAACTCTTTGATAAACCAGATCGCTTAATTCCTTTTTATGACCTTGGCATTATGCGATTATTACACCGTTTGGATCGCCAGGAATTAGAAGACTATCGTTCAGAAATTCTGGGTCCTCTACTTAAATTCGACAAAGAAAGTAATCTTGCTCTTGAAGAAACATTATTAGCCTATTTCTCGTGCAACACAGACTTGAATGCAGCGGGTGAGAAGCTTTATCTTCATCCCAACACCCTCCGCTATCGCCTTAAAAAAGCTTCTGAAATCCTAGACCGTGATCTATCCTCTCTGGAGAATCAGGTTAATCTTTTTCTCGCTCTTAAGATCGGTCGAATAAAATCATTATGGCCAGACTAGTTACTATCCCATTTTCGTGGTTCGAATATCCCAAACAAATTCCCTTCTCCCGGTGGAGAGGGGAATTTGTCTTTGTTAGCCACTTAAGAAAAGAAGATGGAAGGCTACATCCCCCTTCACACCTTGTGGAGAGGGGCTTTTGTTTCTTTTTACAACGAATGCCCTTTCATTTCATTTTTTACTCTAAAGGAACAAAACTGAGAAAGCCGAATTATAGGCATGTAAAGTGAACATTGGTACAAGAATCTTGGCTAAAAGAAAGGAGGACTATATTAATGACCTTTTTCGAGGACTGCCCTCCCCAAGTTCTGAAAACTCATGGCGAACTACTACTCGCGCTTAGCCATCTCTTCGCCCAAGGAGGGGAAAACTTATCTCAAACCTTGAGTCCACTGGTTAAATCCTGTTCGGCCATAGCCGAACACTATAATACCTCTAGACTGCTTCAAGCCAACCAAATCTTAGCTCAATACTCTGAAACGAATGACGGAGAATATCTCGTTATGTGCTACGAGTTTAACCGCCTCTTCGTCGGTCCCAATGCTCCTGTTGCCCCCCCTTATGAGTCTGTGTATTTATCCTCCGACCATTTAGTGATGGGAGAACAAACCTTAGCTGTCCGCAAATTCTACCAGCGAGAAAATTTACAGACCATAGGGCAAAGGCATGAACCAGATGATTTTATCTCAACCGAACTCGAATTCGTTGCATACCTCTTGAGTCGGATTATTGAGACACAAGCTGCCAAGAACAGCGCTAAAATACAACTCTATAAAACCTTATACCAGGAGTTTTGGCAACAACACCTTGGCCTCTGGTTAAAAACATTTGCTCACACAGTTTCCCAGTCAGCCAAACATCCTCTCTTTTCTGCCTTAAGCGAGATTCTAGTTGCGCTCTCAACTCTTAACGCACCATTAAACACGAAGGAGGCCCCTTATGAAACTTACGCGCCGCAAATTTCTCGGAGGAGCAGCAGCCGTTGCTGCCTCTAGTATGACTCTTTTCAACTTTAATTTATTAACAAATTCCCCCTCTGCCTCTGCAGCGGATCAACCCTCTGAGGCTATAAAAACCTTCCGAAATGTCTGTCCTCGTAACTGTTATGATACCTGCGGGATGATTACCTATGTAGAAGACGGAGTCCTCAAAAAGGTTGAAGGAGACCCTAAACACGGCTATACCAACGGAAAGCTTTGCCTAAAAGGGTACTCTTATCCGCGCCGTGTCTATAGCCCGGATCGCATCAAATACCCCATGAAGCAATCCCCTCGTGGTTCCGGCAACTGGACCCGTATCAGTTGGGATGAAGCTATGGATACGATTGCCAAGAAAATCCTAGATTTGAAGAAGCGCTACGGTTCTACACTCCCGATCTGCTTAGATAAGTACTCCGGAAATTTTGGTATTGTTCACTATGGAATAGAGGGGACTATGTCAAGCATCGGCTACACAACCCGCGCCGTAGGAACACCCTGCTGGCCCGCCGGGATTGATGCTCAAACCTATGATTTTGGCACCCTTTATAGCAACGACCCCGAAGACATGGTTAATGCCAAGTATATTATTCTCTGGGGACAAAATGCCGCCTGGACAGCGATTCACAGCTTACCCTTCATCAACGAAGCTCGGGAACGCGGCGCTAAACTCGTGGTGATCGATCCTATCTTAACCTCCACTGCTTCAAAGGCCGATCTCTATATACAAATTAACCCCAGTACAGATGGTGCTCTCGCTTTGGGCATGGCTCGCTATATTATCGACAACAATTGGGTCGATTGGGAGTATGCCCGGGCCAACAGTCTCGGCTTTGATGAATGGGTCGAGTATGTCAAAAAGTCTATTACTCTAGACTGGGCTTCTGAAAAAACCGGCGTGCCTAAAGACATCATCATGGAAATTGCCCGCGAATACGCAACCGCTAAACCAGCCAGTATGTGGGTCGGTTACGGTATGCAGCGTCACACGAACGGCGGTCAGAACGTACGGATCATCGATGCCCTTGGAGTCATGACCGGCAATGTAGGAAAATCTGGTGGAGGAGTCAACTACGGTCACCTAGAAACCTGGGGCTTTAACTATAATGCGATGGTCAATGCCCCTCCCAAAGGGTCTAAAGGATTCATTGGTCCCGATGGCAAAGAAGGGGATCGTGCCATCAACATGAATAACTTTGCCCACGATGTCTCCGCCCAAAGCGACCCTCCAGTAAAAATGCTCTGGCTGGCGTGCCGGAATCCCGGAGCTCAAGATCCTGACACTAATGCCATTGAAAAAATGTTCTCCTCTATGGAATTTGTGGTTACTGTAGATTCCTTTTTCAATAAAACCGTCGAGATGTCTGATATTGTCTTGCCAGCAACCACCCATTTTGAGGACTGGGATGTCATGGCCAGCTATTGGCACTATTGGGTCGGCATCAACCAACGCGCTATTGACCCTCTGTATGAATGTAAAAGTGATGTTGAAATCGCTATAGAACTTTCTGAAAAAATGAATGCCCTAGAACCTGGATCTTGTACCTTCCCAACTTCGGGAACACCGGAAGAATGGTTAGCCAAAGAATTCAACCCCGGAATACATCAAATGCTCGGCATTAACGATTATAAAGAACTCATTGATGGGCCTCGTAAGGCAAAAATGCCTCCCGCTTCCTGGTCCGATGGGAATTTCCGCACACCTTCGAAGAAAATTGAAATCCATAGTGAACTTGCCGAGAAGAATGGACTGCCGGCGCTCCCAATCTGGGTTGATGAAATGAAAACCCCCGAGAAATATCCGATCCGCTTTATGACACCCCATCCGCAGTATGCTTTACACTCCCAGTTCCAAAACCTGGACTGGATGATGACTACTAACCCTGAGCCTAAGGTGGAGATTCATCCGAATCTAGCTGCCAAATACGGTATTACTGAGGGCACTATGGTTAAAATCTACAATGACCTGGGTTCAATTACGGTCAAAGCCCACCTAACCCGGACAACCTCAACAAATGTCATCGTCGCCTATGAGGCCTGGTATAAAAACTCTAATTTCAATGTTAATTACACCTTGAAAGCCATCCCCAGTGATATGGGAAAACAAGCGACTGGCAACGACGGGTTAGCCTTTCACGATAATTTCGTAATGATAGAAAAAGCATAAGGAGGAATCCCTTTGAGTAAACAGCTTGGCTTTTTACACAACTCAGAGAAATGTGTGGGCTGTCGGGGGTGTGAAATAGCCTGCAAAAACGAATATCAAATTGAAGCAACCCCCCAGTGGCGTAAAGTTTTCCAACTCCATGAAGACGACTTCTCCCTTCCTACCCGAATGTTCTTTTCGATGGCCTGCAACCACTGCGCTCACCCAGAATGCCTGCGCGTCTGCCCGGTAAAGGCCTACACCAAACGCGAGGATGGAATTGTGATCCATGATCCCAATCGTTGCATCGGCTGTCGCTTATGTACCATGGCCTGCCCGTATGATCGTCCCCAAATTAACCCTGCCAAAAAGAAAGTCGAGAAATGTAATTTATGTTACCAGCGAATTGACCAAGGTGAAAAACCAGCTTGCGTCACCGCCTGCATTCCGGGAGCCCTGGAACTGGTAGAAATCAATGATAGTCTCGATCAAAAAACCGGTATACTCAAAACCTTACCTGGGCTGCCAAGCCCGAAAATCACATCGCCGTCGATTCGTTTTATCGGACCGAAACAGGGCAAACAAATTAGGAGGGATTAAGATATGGGAGACTGGGAATGGCCCTTAATTCTGTTCACCGTTCTAGGACAAATCGCGATTGGGATAATTCTAATGCTCTGGTGGCTCGCCCGTAACCGCAATCTGAATATCCAATTATTCAAACGGGGGGTCCATGTTTCTGGGGGTCTCTTACTGATCGCTCTTTTGGCTTCACTTTTTCATCTGGGACATCCGGAAGCAGCTTACCGCGCTTTAGCCCACCTGGGTTCCTCTTGGTTAAGCCGCGAAATTCTCTTCTTCCTCCTCACGTTCTTGGCCTGGATCTATCTTTTTCGGCTGTCGAGACAACAAACAAGCAGCCACACCCTTGGGTCAGGCGCCTCAATCATTACGACTGCTGAAACTGCAGCTGGGGGACAACCAACTAGCAACCTCTCCCTCGGATTAGGGATCACTTCTCTACTAGGCCTGTTAGGTATTGCCAGCAGCGCCATGATTTATGTTCTACCCCGAGTTCCTGCTTGGAATAACGGCGGACCCGTTCTTTTCTTTTTACTCACCACTGGCTTGCTAGGAGCTCTTTGCACTTTAGTACTAGGAGGGAACTTACTTCAAACCGCTCAAAAGAAGCTTCTTCTTCAAGTGTCACTCGGGTGCACAATCTTCAGCCTCATCCTCTCTGTTATTTATGGTTCTATGCTCAGTGCAAGCATGGAAGGAGCCGCCTCCTTAAACTATCATTTGAGCAGCCCTCTATTTTGGGTCCGTGCTCTAGTGAGTTGGTTGGCCCCACTCCTTCTGCTGGTTATCATCTTAAAAAGCCCTGACCTCGGCAAAAAAAATCTTATCCTGACCGTTACTCTCTTAGTAGGTTTAGGAGAAATCTTAGGTCGAGCACTTTTTTACCTTAGTGCAACAGGCATCCAAATTACAGCTTTGTTCTAAATGGTGATTCCTCCCACAAAAGCCCTGAAAGTTTGCAGCCTCAGCGCAAACTTTCAGGGCTCATTGTTAATAATGACTAAACTTGATTTTCACGCATACTTAAAGGTTTTTAGGTAAACTTAACGAATAATCTTCTAAAGACATTGAGTGGATCAGGGGGGTAAACTAATGGAATTTCATCAAAATATTTGCCCTCGCAACTGCTACGATACGTGCAGCATTATTAGCACTACCCACAATGGAGTGCTTATCTCTGTTGAAGGTAACCCCGCTCACGAATACACCTTGGGCAAACTCTGTCCTAAAGCTCTAGATGATGTGAAAAAGGTTTACAGTCCTCAGCGCATCCGTTACCCCATGCGCCAACAGGTTCGTTACAGTGGTTTTTGGGAGCGAATTTCATGGGATGAGGCATTAACCCTGATCGCTGAAAAAATCCTGAACCTCGAAGAGACGTATGGAACAACGTTGCCTCTTGCTCTGAATAAGTACTCTGGAAATTTTGGCATCTTACACAATGCCATGGAAGGCCTCTTCACGGGTATCGGGGCAACCACGAGAGCGATTGGATCCCCCTGTTGGTCAGCAGGGGTAGAAGCTCAAACCCTGGACTTTGGAACATTCTTTTGTTCTGATCCGTTGGATATGTCTAAAGCTAAGCTGATCTGGCTCTGGGGAGTAAACCCTGCCTGGACTGCTGTTCACCAGATGCCGATCATTTTCGATGCCATTGATCACGGGGCCAAGGTGGTTTGTTTCGATACCCACTTTAGCGCTACAGCCGCCCGAGCCCATCGATATGTAAAGGTTTGCCCAGGAACCGATGGACTTCTTGCTTTAGGGTTCGCCAAGGTTCTTCTAGAAGAAGGTCTTATAGACCCTAACCTGGGGTCTTATACCTTTGGGCACGAAGAATTCATCCACTATATTGAAACCGAAATATCTCTTGATCATTGTTCGGAAATCACAGGAGTTCCTATATCAACCATTCGCAACCTAGCCATAGAATACGGTCAAACTCATCCGGCTTGTATCTGGGCTGGTTTTGGCCTTCAGCGTTATACTAATGGGGGACAGACCCTGCGCGCTATTGATGCCTTAGGAGCACTTGCTGGACACCTTGGTGAAGAAGGAGGCGGCGTTCAATACGCTCAATTCGAGACCTGGCGTTTTTCCGGGGCAATACAGGATCCGTTCCATCCAATCAACAGTTCTTCCAACGCTGATCAAGCCTCTGTAGACAACCTAACTTTGAATCAAAAACAGACGGATCGACTTCTTAATATCAATCAGTTCGCGGAGGAGGCTTTCAATTGTACGGATCCACCCGTTAAAATGCTCTGGATTTCTGGGAGAAACCCTCTATCCCAAGATGGTAATCTGCAGCAATGGAAAAAACTGATCAGCCAACTGGACTTGATCGTCGTGAGTGATCTCTTCCATTCCAAATCCTCCGAAGCGGCCGATCTTTTTCTGCCGATCACGACCCATTATGAACATTGGGATTTAAATTCCAGTTATTGGCATTATTGGGTAGGAGTCAACGAACCCGCTATTCCTCCGGTCGGTGAATCTCGCTCTGATTTACAGATTGCCTGGGATGTTTCATCAAAATTAAATAAACTTAAACCCGGAAGCTGCGCATTTCCGATATCAGGCGATGAAAAGGAAACCCTTTTACGTGAACTCGGCCCCCCAATGTTAGATATTCTGGGTATAAAAAAAGCAGAAGACCTTCTAAATGGTCCGGTACGCGCAAAATATCCCAGAACAGCTTGGGAAAATCGGACCTTTGCAACTCCTTCCAGACGCTATGAATTTTTCTCATCCCGAGCTTCTGATGCCCATCTTTCACCCCTTCCAATCTTTATCCCCCCTCTTAACTCTTCGATTGATGCTCCATTGCGCCTTTTAACTCCACATCACCACTCTACTATTAACTCTCAAGTTTATGCCACTGGGACGGCCAATCCCGATTACGTCTTACATCTTGCGCCTGAACTTGCCCAGCGTTATGATTTAGCAGTCGGAGACCGAGCCCAAATTTGGAATGAATCAGGTCTATTAGAAGTAGTTATTCAACCAATATTAGGTATCTCGAATGATGTTGTCATTGTTTTTCAGGAGCAAGTCGAAGGGCCTTTAACTGATATGGGGCAACTCACTCTTGGGGCTCGAGGATTTGCATTAAATGAAACCTTTGTAAATTTGCGGAAACTTTAGATATCGGCAACTTGCTTCAGGTGGAATTCAGCTCCATCAGAGGTTTTTAATTGAACTTTTCGAGAGGCGCTAAGCCATCTGACAAAAGGAGAGTGGGTGTATGGTCAAACAATTGGGTTTCGTGCTTGACGTTAATCGGTGCCTGGGCTGCGGCGCCTGTGCCAAAGCCTGTCAAAACGGAAATCAGTTGGCCCCTCTTCTATGGCGTCGGATTCGTAGGGTAGAGAAAATCTCCAAGGATCAGATTCAGATATTTTATTTATCCACTGCCTGCAATCATTGCGGCGATCCCGAGTGTCTAAGGGTCTGCCCTTCTGGGGCCTATGCCAAACGCCGCGATGGTATTGTCCTACATCTTTCCGAAAAGTGTACGGGCTGTAAGTCCTGCGTCGCCTCATGTCCCTTTGGAGCTCCCCAATACAATCTCCAGACTAACAAAGCGGGGAAATGCCAGCTCTGCCATGAACGTTTAGATCAAGGTATGCCTCCTTTTTGTATTCAAGCTTGCCTTACTGGAGCGCTTAAGCTAAAAGAACTAAAAGACATTGCGGAAAACCAGTTATTAAGACTTACCGCCCCCGTTCCGAGCCTTCGATTGACGCGCCCCTCTGTTTTCTATAAGCCACCAAGAACTACTAAACTATGAATTGCCCAACTAAATCATGGGTAAAAGCAAAAAGGACCGGTTTTTCGTATGTAATTACAAAAATTCCAGTCCTTTTTTGTTCATTTTTACAATTTTTAATCTGATCGATTCGACCCAAATATTGTATAACCAACCTAAGGCAGGGAATAATCCTATGACTAGATCTTCTTACGTCCCACGTAGCTGGTATGCAGCAGCTTATGAGCCCTTTCTCCATAGGGCTCGCCTAAGAAGTCTTTATAAAGGCCTATAATGGCCGGATTTTCATGCGACTTCCGCAAAGGTTTATTTCGGTCTTCACGGTATAAGGCTCCGGCTCGGTCAGTTAGAATATCTAAGTTCCCATGATGATAGGGTTGTCCGCCTCCCCCAATACATCCTCCAGGGCAAGCCATGATTTCAATTACGTCATAATTACTTTCCCCTGCTTGTATTTTCTCTAGGACCTTACGAGCGTTACCTAGGCCGTGGATAACTGCTGCTCGGTAATCCCTTCCCGCAATAGGGATCACTGCTTCCTTAAGTCCATCCATTCCTCGCAGAACCTCAAACTCCACTTTCTCCAAAGTTTCACCTGTGATTACCTCATAGGCTGTCCGTAAGGCAGCCTCGAGCACTCCACCGGTTGCTCCAAAGATTACGGAGGCACCAGTGGATTCCCCCAAGGGGTGGTCAAATTCTTGGTCTTTGAGATGATCAAAGTGAATGCTGGCTTCCCGAACCATACGAGCAAGTTCACGAGTCGTGATGACGATGTCCACATCCGCAGTTTCTGAACCTTGAGCTAGTTCAGGACGAGCGGCTTCGTATTTTTTGGCAACACAGGGCATCACGGATACAACCGTAATGGTCTTAGGATCGATTCCCAGGGTTCTAGCATAATAACTTTTAATCAAAACCCCTAACATTTCATGAGGAGATTTACAAGTTGAAGGAATGTCCAAGAGATCTGGAAATTGATGTTCGAAGAATTTAACCCAGGCAGGGCAACAACTGGTGAGCAGAGGTAGTCGACCGCCATGTTTTATACGATGGACAAGCTCGGTTGCTTCCTCCATAATCGTCAGATCAGCTGCAAAATCCGTATCAAAGACACGGTCAAAACCAAGCCGTCGAAGAGCCGCGACCATTTTACCTGTCACAATCGTCCCCGGCTCTAAATCGAATTCCTCCCCTAGCGCAACCCGTACGGCTGGAGCAGTTTGTACAACGACAAATTGATTAGGGTCGTTGAGAGCTTTCCAAACTTTGTCTACCTGATCCAATTCCGTTAATGCACCAGTAGGGCAAACTGCTATACACTGTCCGCAGAAGGTGCAAGCGGTTTGGCTAAGAGGTAGATCAAAGGCTGTTTTAACAACCGTCTCAAAACCGCGTCCCACGGCAGAGTAAACACCCACCGTCTGTACCTCGTTACACATGGTTTCACAACGGCGGCAACGAATACATTTATTAGGATCTCGAACAATGGAAGAACTCGAGCGATCAATTTCAAACTCAGACTCTTCTCCTTCATAGGAGATATGGCGCACGCCTAATTCCGAGGCTAAGGATTGAAGGTCACAATCCTGGTTTTTTGCACAGGTTAAACAAGATTTAGGGTGGTCAGAAAGGAGAAGCTCAACCATAGCCCGTCTGGCCTGGATAGCGCGCAGC
The DNA here is from genome assembly GCA_003513495.1 of Desulfosporosinus sp. Classification (GTDB taxonomy): domain Bacteria; phylum Bacillota; class Desulfitobacteriia; order Desulfitobacteriales; family Desulfitobacteriaceae; genus Desulfosporosinus. The sequence goes on along the minus strand of DOPM01000043.1, from coordinate 19,640 downwards.
GAATCGGTTTTGACAACCATACCGCTTGCTACTGGGGTTGAACAAGAGGATGCCAAATTACGTCGACCTTCGATTTCGACCACACAGACCCGACAGGAAGCAATGTTGTTGTTGTAATGCATTTCATTAAGTTTCAAGTAGCATAAGGTCGGAATATCGATGTTTATGGTTCGTGCAGCATCTAAGATGGACATTCCTTCCGGCACTGTTAGAGATATGTCATTAATGGTTAGCTGTATATCCATATGGAGTCCTCCTTCAGGGATACCTTAATGGCGAATAATGGCCCCGATAACGCGGCATTGGTCCATGCAGGCCCCACATTTTAGGCAACGTTCTTGATCGATGACATGGCGCTTCTTGGTTGTCCCAGTGATACAATGCATAGGACATTTTTTAACGCATAGGGTACAACCCACACATTTGTCTGTAATTTCATATTTCAACAAGTGACTACAAACGCCCGCCGGACAGTTTTTGTCGACAACATGGGCGATATATTCTTCCCGGAAATACTTTAAGGTCGAAAGGATGGGGTTTGGTGCACTTTGTCCTAATCCGCAAAGGGCAGTGTCTTTAATGATATGACACAGTTTCTCTAAATTATCTAAATCCTCTAAAGTCGCTTTCCCTTCCGTGATCTTGGTCAGGATTTCATAAAGACGTTTCGTCCCAACGCGGCAAGCAGTGCAACGACCACAGGATTCATCCATTGTGAACTCCTGGAAAAACTTGGCGATATTGACCATACAATCATCTTCATCCAGGACAATGAGTCCTCCAGAACCCATCATAGATCCTATAGAAGCTAAAGATTCATAATCGATGGGAGAATCCAAATACTTGGTAGGAATACACCCTCCAGAGGGGCCTCCGGTTTGAGCGGCTTTAAACGTTTTACGTTGCTTAATCCCTCCACCAATATCAAAAATTATCTGACGCAGAGTGGTCCCCATGGGAACTTCCACAAGCCCGACATTATTGACTTTTCCTGCCAAAGCAAATACTTTTGTTCCTTTGCTTTTTTCTGTGCCTATTGCTGAAAACCATTCCGCTCCATTTAAAATAATTGGTGGAATATTAGCCAAGGTTTCGACATTGTTAACGCAGGTTGGTTTACCCCACAACCCCTTTTGGGCGGGGAATGGAGGTTTAACAGAAGGTTCTCCTCGGGCTCCTTCGATAGAATGGATCAATGCCGTTTCTTCACCACAGACAAAGGCTCCAGCTCCAAGTTTAAGCTCTATGTCAAAGGAAAAATCACTGCCTAAGATTTCTTTCCCAAGTAAACCAAAATCTCGGGCCTGGGCAATGGCAATTTTTAATCGGTGAATCGCTGCAGGGTATTCTGCTCGGACATAAATAAATCCTTCAGAAGCCCCAATCGTTGCGCCTGCAATGAGCATTGCCTCTAAAACACTATGGGGGTCACCCTCCAAGACAGAGCGGTCCATAAAGGCGCCTGGATCCCCTTCATCGGCATTACAAATGATATAGCGTTGATCTGCTTCGCTCTTGCGAGTCAACTCCCATTTAACACCAGTTGGAAAACCGGCGCCACCACGTCCCCGCAGTCCGCTTTGTTTTAGAACATCAATAACTTCAAAAGGCTTCATGCTGAAAAGGACTTTGGATAAAGCTTGATAGCCATCCGCGGCAATATATTCAAGAATGTTTTCTGGAGCAATAGAACCGACATTCCTTAAGGCTATGCGAAGTTGCCCATCATAAAAAGGAATGTTGGTGGCGAAACGCTCTTTAGTGTTCGGATCCATAAAAAGGAGGTGCTCTATTACATTACCTTTTATAAAGTGTTCTTCAACTATGGTTGTTACATCGTCTGCCGACACTTCACAATAAGTTACTTTATCGGGAAAAATCTCGATCATTGGACCCTTTTCACAAAAACCAAAACAGCCGGGTTCGAAAACTTTAATCGTATCGGATAATCCACGCCTATTTAGCTCTTCCTCTAGAACTTCAGCGATTCGAGGACTGCCTGAAGAGTGACAACCAGGTCCTCCGCAGACCATAACGTGCCTTACATGCCCTTGAGCATTTTTTGTTGTAATTGCTTCGGCAACACGCCGTGATTCTAAGAGTTTTAGACTTTGGGCTTGTAATGCCTTCAATGCATCTATATTTATGAGTTTCATATGGCTTTTCCCTTCCTTCGAGGGCGTGTCAAGGGGACGGTCCTTTTGACACACTTCTTCGTGTCAAAAGGATCGTCCCCTTGACACACCTCATGTATTCGCTGCTTAACTTTCTGGGCGATACTTTGCCAAGACCTCGTTAATGGCTTGGGGTTCGTGCATGCGTCCATGCACTTCACCATCGACGATCATGACTGGAGCGAGCCCACAGGCTCCAACACAACGCAAAGTTTCTAAGGTAAACAGATTATCTGGAGTAGTTTCCCCAGCTTTAATCTTAAGCTGATTTTCAAGTTCTTCTTTTAATTTTTCAGCCCCTCGAACAAAACAAGCGGTACCGGTGCACACATTAACCACGTGTTCTCCCCTGGGTATCATTGTAAAAAAAGAATAAAAGCTGACAACACCATAGACCATTGCGGAAGGTATATCCAGTTTCTGAGCGATATGCCATTGAACATTATTAGGTAAGTATCCATATATTTCTTGAGCGTAATGAAGGACCCCAATAAGATTTTCCTTTTTATTGGTCAAACTGTCGATATAATCATCTAGCTTTTTGACAAACTGATTTGGCGAAGCTGTATCACACATGAAAATCCTCCTTTTTACTACCAGCGAATGTTACCTTCATTTACACCTCTTTCTTAATTGATTTTGCGCTTTCTCCAAATTTAATCTCTACGGCTTATCGATATCTAATGGGGAACGTCGGTTTTTATTTCTAGTTTAGCTTCCTTCACTCGATCTGTCGTGTTTTTGGACATTAAATAAGCGTTTTGTGAATAAAGAAAATTTTATTAATTAAGAAAATGGCGAAGTAAGTAGTTAAGTCCAAATATGCATACTAGTCTGATAACTATTTGTCCATAACAATACAATTGCACTTGATAATAATAACAACTAACGGTACCCAACCCTTGAACTAAAAAAGACTCCACCTAATTAAAGAGGAGTCTCTGAAAAAATATATGTTTTTTAAAATGGGACGCCCCCATCGGGAACCTTTTTACAACGGGATAAAGATCTTGACGGGCCGTCCCACTGTTCCATACTTCTGTTCAGATTTTAATGTTCCATTTTGTTCGAGGAATTCTAGGTAACGGCGTACTGTAACCCTTGTCAGCTTAACTCCTTCTGCAACTTCCTCAGCAGAAAGAGGACGACGATTCGCATTTAAAAACTGAACTATTTGGCCTAGAGTAGCTTGATGCAAACCTTTAGGCAAAACCATTTCTCCGAACGATCCAACAGCCGATAGGTTGGGTAGAGGTATATACCCAGTAGAAATCGAATGGTTATTTTCATGGTGGTTAGTTTCAGGTGGGCTATTTTCAGAACTATTGCTAGTGACTCTGTTTATCTCTCCAGTTAGAGATTGGATTTGTTCAACCATTTGGTTAAAGGCATCCTCAAGCTCCCCTATTTCCTTAGCTCCGGAAACGTTTATCTTCTCAGTGAGATGACCGGTTGCTACGTCCCGAGTTCCTAACATGATATTGTGCAAAGGATTAACGATAACTCTCTGAAGGAAAAACCAGGTAAGAAACGCCACCAGGATGGTTAAGGCCAGTCCTATTCCAGCCATCTTAAGTAAAGATCTAGTAAAAATATCTTGCTCATAGGAATGAGAAATTCCTACGTAAAAAATCCCAATAATGTTTCCATTATCTGTACGTAATGGAATGTAACCCGCTTGGTGCCATTCACCTACAACATCAGCCTCTCCCACATAGGTCTGACCATTTTTCAATACCGTCTGGGCCACATTAGAAGAAACCTTCGTCCCAATAACTCGTTCACCGTTTGAACCACGTACAGTAGTAGCGACTCGCGTGTCTCCTAGAAATACGGTGACAGTGTCCCCTGTAAGACTAGATAAATGATCCACAATATCATTATTAAGGCTTATTTTTACGGGTCCTTTATAAAGGTTTCCGCCTTGTTCTGACCACGAGCCGGGATATGTCTTATTTAGAATCTCTTCACAGGTTGCCAAATCTGCTTTTACTTTGATAATCGCGGTGGCTACGGCACGATCTTTCATGTATACCCCAACCAATACGAGAAAGCTAACTGCCAACAAAACGAGCGAACTCAACAACAATATAAGAATCTGGTGTTTGAGCGAACGCACGACGAAGTTCACCTCTTTCGACTACATATGTCTATACCCCAATAGTTTATTTGAACTTAATTCGAGGATAAAATTCAAAAACCTTTAACTTCTGCCATATTTATTGAAAAAAAACGAATCTTTACGCTTCTTTATGATATAGAAGTAACTCAACTTGGGTATTTTTATGGCATTCGAATATGGATAGAGAATTTTGAGATTCTTTTCCATAAATTTCATGCGAAATATATTAATATCCAAGCATTATCCGATTAGTTTCTAAGCAAACTAAGCTCATAATCTTTAAAGTCTAATAACACCTGTCATCCTGACCTATCTGGTCAAGAAAATAACAAATATGGATACAAGATTAAAGGAGGAACGACTCAATGAACTGGAAAAAACCCTTTTTAGCCTCAATTATTTCTCTTACATTCTTAACAGTATTAACCATGGGTTGCAACCAAGCAGATGAAACCCCTTCTACTCAGCCATCTGGACCGCAGCTAACGGAAACTCCAAAGGTTAGCTATGTTGGTGACGAATCATGTAAAGCCTGCCACACTGAGTCCTATGAGAATGTAACTCATACAAAACACTATGATACGTTCAAACCGCTTTCCGCCTTTCCGCTTGATAAACCTCTAGAACCAATTACTATTTTTGATGCCGCCAACAAGGAAAAACCTACATCGACGACTCTAGATTTATCTAAAGCGAAAGTCTATGGGGTTATGGTGAACAACTATATTATTGCGGAAATTCCTAAAGAAGCTGGATTTAAAAATCAATTTTATCGTGTTGGAGCACTTAAGAAAACAAACGACAAATGGGCGGTTGAACCTCCAAAGAAAGCTGATATTGACAAAGATGGCAAAAACGATTGGACTGCTGAAAGTTACGCCAACTGTGCAAAATGTCATTCGCCTGGAGTTGAAACTGGATCTCCTAATTATGGTATATCCTGCGAATCTTGCCATGGACCCGCTGGAAATCACGTCAGTGCCACCGATAAGAAGGGAACAATGAGCTCTGAAGTTGCGAGAAATTCGTGTAATACCTGTCATGAAAGTAATCCATCTAAAAATGATCAAGGAACCTTTATTGCAAACAATCACTATGGTACACGAAATTACTTTGCTAGTAAACATGCTCAAAGCTCAGAAATGAATCAGTGTCTCACTTGTCATACATCCCATAAGGCTAATGCCAATGGCTCTCTCCTACCGACGGACAAACCAACTGATAATTGTTTGAAATGCCACGCTGGAAAAACCTTTAATTTAGATAAATTAATGTGGAAGAATCCAACTGATGATCGAGGCCATTTCACAAAAGATCACAGTTTCGGAGCAATGAAATATGAAGATCTTCAAGACGACCCTGCAACAAAACCAACCGAGATAAGAAATCCTGCATTTATCGAATTGATTAAGAAACATTTTCCTGAACTAGCTAAGTAATCTTTAATCTCGATAAGTGTTTTCCAAATACTCCATAACACGACAGGGGTATGTAATTCATAGAATTACATACCCCTCTTAACGTATTTTAAGATGGCTATTATATATTCGTATACAGTTATAGCTTAATTTGACTGCGAGAATTAAAAAACGTTTTGTAGCCCAACTGTACAAAAAGTAATACGGTTAATGAAACACTGCCAACAATACCTAGCATCACAGCGATTTGATATTCTATCGCTATAACGGGTGAAGCACCGCCGAGTATTTGACCCGTCATCATACCCGGTAAAAAGACGATACCCATCCCGACCATAGAGTTAATGGTCGGCATCATAGCGGCATCAAACGCGCTTTTCACAACCTGCTCAGAGGCCATTTTAGGCGACGCTCCAAGAATCAGGGCAGCTTCAACTAGTTGTTTATTGGTCGTCATTCCTTCGACAAGTGTTTTAACACCCAACGAGATACCTGTCATGGAGTTGCCGATGATCATACCTGCAATCGGGATGATATATCTGGGTTCGTACCAAGGGTACACCTGCAATACTATAAGCACAAAATAAGCTATACTTGCAAGGATTCCCAAGGTCATAGAAAGAGCTATGACCTTCTTTATTTCAGATGACAACTGCAATATAGTTCGATTAAAGATGTTATTGATAGCAAAGATAAGCATAATGGTGATAATCCCCAGAGTATAAACGGGATGGCTATGTTCAAATACAAAAGCAAGTATATAACCAACAAGCACTAGTTGAATGGTCATTCTCAGGGAAGAAATTAGAATTTCTTTTTCTCTCGGAATCCCTTTGAATCTAACTATGACTATGAGCACAAGAATAAAAATATAAGCTGCAGTCATTTGCCAAATCGATAAATCTATGTTCGCCTGCATAAAATGGCCTCCTTTGTTTTCACTGCATTGCCTTTTTTATTTCTATGATATGCTCAGCAAAACCTTGAACTAAGGCTTTAGAGTGGGTTACCATAATCATTGTTTTCTTCAAACGTTTGACTTCTTTGACCATTTGCTCCATTACTGATTGGGCCGTCTCTTCATCTAATGCTGAGGAAGGTTCATCCAAAAGAAAAACGTTTGGTTCCAGCAGTAAAACTCTTGCCATAGCCAAACGTTGTTTTTCCCCACCAGATAGAAAACTGGCATTAAGTGACATATCCTTATTTAATTGAACGATTTTTATGGCTTCCTGGATTTTAGCATCACCTACTTGAGGCTTTTCGCAAAACTTAAATCCGATTAATAAATTATCCCTTACAGATCCTTCAAAAATTACTGGAGACTGTGAAAGCATCATGACTTTTCGTCTGAGCACAATCGGATCCCATTGGGATAGAGGTCTATTCTGAAACAAGATTTGCCCTTCATCCGGGCTGATTAAATGGTTTAATAACTTTAAAAGTGTTGTCTTCCCACTTCCGCTTTCTCCAATTATACAGGTGATCCTCTCTTTAGGAATTTCTAGTTGGTCTATATTTAATATACTTTTATATTTCACACCACGTAGTGTGTACATTTGATTATCACTCCCTTGTATAATTCATTGTTCATTAAGTTCTTTGAAAAGCTCATAGGCTTTATTTTTCGCTTCCTGCAATACATCGCTTCCTTTTTCCGTCGTTTTATAGTACTTTCGAATTTTTCCATCAACGTTCCTATCTTCTTTTTCTAACAAACCAGCTGAATCCATGGTATGCAGGAGCGGATATAAAGTCCCTGCGCTCAAATTATATCCATGCTCACGAAGCTCCTTTAACATCCAGGAACCGAATATGGGATCTTTTTTTGCATGATGAAGAATGTGAATCTGAATAAACCCCAAGAATAGCTTTCGGTAGATTTGTTTTTCCACTGTATCACCTCTACATATTACCGATATCTTTCTCCGATATCAATATACGATATTAGCGTAGCAGGTTATCCTAAAGTGGTCAAATAATAGGTTAGCAACTTTTCTTAGGATAAGAATCGACTACTTGATTGTATTTCCTTTTAAGTTATAATATTTTTAAATAAATTTATTCATTATGCAGGATTATTTTAGAGAAACGTAGAAGGTAGAACAGGATGTCAGTAGCGAACAACTTATATCTATGCTGTCTATGAACGTTGCCTCTAGGGGGTATGCTATGAAGAAGATTCGTTCCCTATCTAAGCTTACGCGCACTTATATTTCAGCCTTAGGTTTGATTGCCTTATTGACCCTTGCTACTTTCATAACAATGCACCTTGTAATCTTGACTCAAAAGGATAGTGCTTTACTTGTTAATTTAAGTGGAAGTCAACGATGGTTGTCTCAGAAAGCGGCCCTTCTAAGTGTAGAACTTGTTTACATCACTGATTCTGCTGAGCGAGATCAATCTAGAAAGCAACTATTAAGCATAATAAATCAATTACAAAGAAATCACAAAGCCTTGATCGAGGATACTCCTAATATAATATCATCGCAAAGTTTAACCCCTCAAATGCAAAAAGTGTTTTTTAGCCCACCTATAAATTTGGACACACGGTTTAACCGATATACATCAGAGGCCCTTGCTTTAGCTAATGAACCAGAGCATTTGCTTACTCCAGATAATCCTCACTTTACTTACCTGCTTCAAAACAGCGAAAACCTCTTGGAATCACTAGATCAGATAGTATCAATGTTTCAGAAAGAAAGTGAGGCTAAAGTTCAACGCCTTGGGATGGTTGAGATTACAAGCGGCGCAGCAATTCTTTTAACCCTTGCTTTTCTTGGTTTGTATATTTTTAGGCCATTAGCAGACACTTTACTCAATGAAAGGTCTCAATTAGAAAAGGCGAATCAAGAACTCAGTCTTCTTTCTTCAATCGATGGATTAACCGGTATAGCAAATCGCCGTCATTTTGATCAATTTCTCGAGCAGCTATGGTTACATTCCGCACGTAATAGTGAACCTATAGCAATCATACTATGTGACATCGACTTCTTTAAGGCGTATAATGATACTTATGGTCACTTACAAGGGGATGAATGCCTTAGGCAAGTAGCGTCTTCCTTAAAGAACTCCCTCAAACGCCCTTCAGATTTTGTTGCTCGGTATGGTGGAGAAGAATTTGTGGTCGTTCTCCCTAACACGGATATCGAAGGAGCTTTAACGGTTGCTGAAACTTTACGAGTAAATCTAGAAAGTTTAGAAATTCCCCATCGCCTTTCCTCCATCACACCAAAAGTCACGATAAGTCTAGGAGTAGCTATCGGACATGCTGATCACACATATCAACCGAAAACGTTAGTTGAAGCTGCAGATTCTGCTCTTTATCAAGCAAAACAGGAGGGTCGTAATCGTTATAAATTAGCTAACTTCGAGGGTTAACTCTAAATTTATTCCAATTGAAATTTCTTAAAAAGGCGAACATCGAATGTCTAAAAGCAGAACGGGGTGCCACTCCCACTAGAAAGTTGGAGTTTTACTATTAAATTAAATTCAGGAGGTTGCATCATGAGTTTTGAAATTAACAAGAGTGTAAAATGGGTAGGTAAAATCGACTGGGAATTGCAAAAGTTCCACGGTGACGAGTACTCTACACATCGAGGTTCCAGCTACAATTCGTTCCTTGTCCGTGATGAAAAAACAGCCCTCATTGATACTGTTTGGACTCCTTTTGCCAAGGAATTTGTCTCTAAACTGAAACAAGAAATCGACCTAAATTCGATCGATTACATCATTGCGAATCACGGTGAACCCGATCATAGTGGAGCTTTACCCGAATTAATGAGAGAAATTCCCAACACCCCTATCTACTGTACCGCTAATGCCATTAAGTCCTTAAAAGGCCAGTATCATCAGGATTGGAACTTTATACCCGTCAAAACGGGGGACAAACTAAGTCTTGGCTCAAAAGAATTTATTTTTGTTGAGGCTAGAATGCTTCATTGGCCTGACACCATGTTTACTTATATGACCGGGGATAATATTCTTTTCAGCAATGACGGATTTGGCCAGCATTTGGCATCAGAGCATATGTTTAATGACTTAGTCGACCAAGCCGAGCTATATCAAGAAGCTCTTAAATATTATGCCAATATCTTAACTCCGTTCAGTAAAATGGTAGAAAATAAAATTAATGAAATCTTAAGCTTCAACCTACCTGTGGATATGATTTGTCCAAGTCATGGTGTTATCTGGCGGGATAATCCTTTGCAAATAGTTGACAAGTATATGGGATGGGCAAAGGATTACCAAGAAAATCAAATTACTATCATCTATGACACAATGTGGAACAGTACCCGACATATGGCCGAGACAATAGCCGCCGGAATCAAACAAAGTAACAAAACTGTAACCGTAAAGTTGTTTAATTGCAACTCTACTCACACAGATAAAAACGATATCATTTCTGAAGTCTTTAAGTCAAAGGCGATTATTGTAGGTTCACCGACTATCAATAAAGGCATCCTCTTCTCCGTTGCTGGGATTCTAGAAATGATTAAAGGTTTAGGATTTAAAAACAAAAAAGCGGTTGCCTTTGGTAGTTATGGCTGGAGTGGTGAAAACACTAAACTCATTTCCTCTGAATTAAGCAAAGGCGGATTTGAACTTCTAAATGAAGGCCTAAGGGTAACCTGGAATCCGGATAGCGATGCAGCAGCAAGTTGTCTGGAACTCGGTCGGAGTGTCGGGGAAGCACTTAAGTAGGAAGTTTGCAAAATTATATATCATGAAGGAAGGGGAGCGTATTAAACGCTCCCCTTCCTTCATGATTCCCTATAGTAAACTCATTTACATATGTATTTATTCTATTCATAACTCATTAGGCTTTCGGTAAAGTTTCTCTTCTATATGTAAGAACTTACTCACATAACCTTCAATTTCCTTGTCATGATTCTTTTGAGACTCCAGCCATCTGTCTCTCCATTTTTTCCACAGCTTTTCTGACGCTTCTACAACCACTGGGTCGAATTGTATTCCTTTGTTTAGAATTACCTCATCCCAGCATTCCTCCCAAGATAAAGCTTTTCGATAGGGTCGTATCGAAGTAATTGCGTCTATAGCATCAGCCACCCCAATAATTCTTGAACCCAATGGTATTTCATTCTTTCGTAAGCCATTAGGGTAACCTTTCCCGTCCCATCGCTCATGATGGTGAAGCACAATTTCAGCGATTTGTTTAAGCCCTTTTGATTTGGCTAGAATTTTATAGCCAATCTCTGAATGGTTTTGTATTTGAGCCCATTCATGAGGTAGAAGTGTACCTCTTTTGTTTAAAATGCTTTCTGAAATACCCATCTTACCAATATCATGAAGATGTGCTGCTATATGAATATTTTCTAGTTCTGAACCTTTAAGCCCCATGGTGCGCCCCAAATCATAGGACATATCCCCCACCCTAGTAGAATGACCGCTTGTATATAAATCTTTCGCTTCCAGAGCAGCTGCTAAACACTCAATGATATCGTGGAAGTGTTGCGGTTTTAAAAGTCTTTGTATGAATTGAAACATTGACGTTTCCTCCACTTGAATCGTCGATTAGCAGCTTATGTCCCGTAATTCTGAACGATCGTATCTTCAAGTTCGTTAAGCAGTCTGTCTAAGGAAGCACCACTGCTGCTATGACTTCTGAATACTGGTATTTTCTTTCTTTTCGCTTCTTTAACTGCCGTGTGAATCATTTTATGAGAGACTGTCGAAGTAAATAAAACAATTCCATCAGGCGATCCGATCACTTTATCAAACTTAGTAGGCATCTGGGTATAGACTTTTACACTGTGCCCACGCTTAGAGCAGATTCCCATATATTCGCTATGCATTCTGTCATGACCACCTACCAATACTATACTCATGGTCTAACCCCTCCTAAATATTTCTTTCCTACTCCCCCAGATCCGCGGATGTCCGAATTGTTACTTTATATACCAAACAGTGTAAACTCGAGCTACTCAACCCCGATTATGTAATTGAAAGCAATTATCAAGTATATCTCTAAAAAAATGCCCCTTCCTTACTTCAGGTGCACCTTACTTCACAATATTTTACTAATAATCCTCCCTGAGCTGTTCATGCCCGCAAACTTTTACTTCTATTGTGTCCGCATTTTTATCACCCCTATTAACAAGCTCTGCAATTGATAATCAGTATCATTAACTTGTGAATATAGTATCACTTATCTCCCCTTCAGTCAACGTTAAACTGGGTAAAATAAGAACTTTAAAAAGAAGCTCTAAAGACTATGTTTCTTTCAGAGCTTCTTTATCTTTTTATTGATTAAACGTAATTGTAATATCAACAATTTCTGGAGTATTACCTATTCGAATTGGCGGACCCCATGTCCCATATCCCGACGATACAATGAGTTGAAAATCACCTTTGTGCAGTAATCCCCAGTCCTGTTCAAAAATTCGCTGCGTAATGAACTGAATGGGAAACATTTGTCCATTATGTGTATGTCCGGAAACTTGCAAATCCACCCCTTGTTTAACTGGTTCCTCCAAATGTGAAGGTTGATGATCCATTAATATCAACGGAAGAGAACGATTTACTCCTTGCATTATGTCCTTTAAGTCTTGTCTTTTGACACCATTGAAACGTGACCCTGATAAATCATCTCGCCCAATCAGATAGAAACTTCCGGCAATCTCCTGGGAACTATCCCTTAAGACCTTAACCTCTGCTTCACCCAAATATTTTATGGCTTCATCTGCATTACCGCCTATGTATTCATGGTTACCCAGTACAGCAAAAGAACCGTATGTTGATGTAAGTTCACGAAAAGTTTCTGATATTTGCAGTTTATTCTTAGACTCTATATCTTCATCGAACACATCCCCCACAAATAGAATCAGGTCAGGTTTTAAACCATTTACCTTATTGACTAGTTTTAGAAGGTGATCATGATGAACGATTGTTCCTAAATGGATGTCTGAAACCATAACAACCTGCAATTGCTTTAAGGCTCCTGCTTGTTTTGCAATTGATATATCATAATGATTAATCCTAGGATAACTGGCATTCCAGGCTCCGTAGCTTACGATACCAATGACTAAGATAAAAACGCTCAATCCCAAGGAGGGGTTTAAACTCTGTTTTATATCCAGTGGTACAATCCTTAGCCAGCGGTCAAATAATCCTAGAAGATCTAGTACACTGATGAGTAGTAAAAAGTAGAACATAAAAGCGATCCAATAAGCACCTGCTATTGTTAGTCCTTCGTATAACACCGTCGGAAGAAATTTCTCGCTAAACCGGCTGATTAAATAAGAGAAGGAAAGAAGAAAAAAGACAAGCCAATATACTTTAGAGCTTAAAAAAGGCACATAACTAAATAAGGCCTGCCATCCACGCAGGCCGATATAGTAATTGAGTCCACAGTAAACTAGAAAAATAACAGTACCCACTACAATAACTAAGGGGCTTGTCATATCTATTGCTACCTCCTGAGTTCCGACATTAGGTTAAATGCTATTATCTACAGGGGGTATTATACAACTTTTTCCGGATTACGTCACATCCTGCTTAATCATTTTTATTTAATATACTGTACTTGATTGCAAGTAAAAAACCAATTGCTAGCATATGAACTTGAAACACCAAAAAATACTTCCTATGAAGAGGATTATTGGGATGGAAAAAGAATAGCTTAGGACAGGGAATATTTGGAGGTGGATCATGTATGACAAAAAACCATAATGAAGGCGCGTATGCACCCGCATTCATGAAAAGCAGAGAGAGCCTTAGTAAGTTAACCCCTCAAACTATCATGGAAAAATCACTTTGCAACTTTGCAAATTCTTGGTTTTCAGTCAAATGCTTTGGTCAGATAATTGAAATATCATATCCAGAAGGGCAAATAGTGACTCAGGGTTTGGAGAATTCACTTTCACTCGATAAGAGATTACTCCTTCTTAATTATTTATCCTATGCCCAAAATCTTCCTCTCTCGGGTCAATGGGTATCCTATCGTGATTTACCCAGCGGAAATGTCTTCTATCCACACATTAAAAAGTATACACTTGAAGTTCTAGGAGACTTTTTTTCCAGTTGTGACAAAGCTATATTGCGTCACTGTTTAATTGAAGGGGGGTTCGAATTGATCCAAACCAAGGCCGATCTTACTGCCAAAGGGTTCTTTGCTCCCAGAATCCCCATCCTTCTCAAGTTCTGGGAAGGAGAAGAGGATATACCTTCAGCTTGTCAAATTCTCTTTGATAGTACCATATCTAAACAAATGCATATAGAAGATAGTGCTGCATTGTGCAACATTATTAAAAACCAAGTTATTAATCTATACAATTCGAAAAGAGCCAACGTGACTAATGTAGGGAGATCTGGATAGTGGACTCGATTAGCTAAAGATGAACGAATCTTTCCCTAGCTTGACACGTTTAATTCTTTCCCCGGGGATCAGCTCAAAAATGAACACTAAACTCTTTATGCAATTTTTTGATTAACACACTGGTATATGGGACTTATTATATAGATTACTTGACATAAGATTTCCTCAAAATCAGATACCCATGTCTCAACCTAGCCGGATTGATACTTGGGTATCTAAGTTTAATGAATGTAAACAACATGCTTAATATTATCGAAGTAACCGCAGCCCACTCATGATAACAAGGATTGTACTTCCTTCGTGCCCTATCACTCCTAAGGGCAAATTAATATTTCCGAAAAAATTAGACAAGATCAGCAGAAACATCACCGCAATAGCGAAGCTCACATTTTGTTTGACCACCTTAGTCGTACGCCGCCCTAAGGCAATGGCATAAGAAACCTTCGAAATATCATCTGCCATAAGGACCACATTAGCCGTCTCCAACGCTACATCAGTTCCGGCAGCACCCATAGCAATACCTACGGAAGCCGCCGCTAAGGCCGGTGCATCGTTAACACCGTCGCCGACCATAGCAACCTTTCCAGATTTCTGTAAATTTTTGATAATATCCACTTTATGTTCCGGCAGTAAGTCTGAATATACCTGATCAACCCCTGCCTCCTCACCAATGATTTGGGCAGTTGAAGAGCTGTCACCTGTCAACATTACTACCTTAATCCCCATTTTCTTAAGTCTTTTAATAGATTCATTCGCTTGCGACCGCAAAGTATCTTGTACGGCTAAGACACCGATCCGTTCTTTCTCCCCCTGAACAAAAATAACCGTATTCCCTTGCCTCTCCAGTTTTCGGACAACCTTCAATTCTTCATTCGGTAATTTCTGCCCCCCTACTAAATCTAGTTTTCCTATTCGATATTCCTGCCCCTCTACTATCCCCTGAACCCCAAGCCCTGGAACAGCTTCCAGCTTTGAGGCTGAACTCAGGTGAAGATCCTTCTCTTTTGCTTCCCGGATTATAGCTTTAGCAATCGGGTGTTCTGACCATGTCTCCAAGGAGGCTGCAATACTTAAGACCTCGTTTTCCGTGTAGTTTCCATAAGGTATTATCCGAGTAATCCTCGGTATTCCCTCGGTGAGAGTTCCGGTTTTATCAAATGCCACTACGCTTACATTACCGATTGCCTCCAGATAAGCGCCCCCTTTAAATAAGATGCCCTTGCGTGCTCCATTCGATATCCCTGATAAAACAGCTGGCATGATGGAGGAAACTAAGGCACAGGGGGAGGCTACAACGAGAAAGATCATCGCTTTATAAATTGTTTCATCCCATGACCATCCTAAAACAAAAGGTGATAGAACTGCGATCAGAATTGCACCAATGATCACGATTTTCGCATAAATACCTTCAAACCGCTCCATAAATAATTGACTGGGAGGTCTTTCGCTTTGGGCTTCCTGAACAAGATGAATTATTTTAGCAAGCAGAGTTGCTTCTGCGGGCTTAGTCATTTCGATGACTAAAGCTCCTTGTCCATTCATAGTTCCAGCAAAAACTTCGTCCCCTGTAGATTTATCTACGGGAATCGATTCACCCGTAATCGATGCTTGATTTACAGAGGAATATCCTTCGCGCACAATCCCGTCCGCCGCGATCCTTTCTCCTGGCCTTACTAACAAAAAGTCACCTTGATTTAATTCTTCGACTCTAACTCGTTTTTCTACATTCCCTTGTAACACAATAGCCTCTTCTGGGCGTAGCTTCATGATGGACTTAATTTCGCCATTCGTTCGTTCTAGAGTATATCCTTCTAAAGCACCACTTAAGGAGAAAATTAAGATCAATATTGCTCCATCCCTCCAAAACCCAATACTCGCTGCACCAATGGCTGCGACAACCATCAGTAAATCGACATCCAAATCTTTTTCCTTAATTAGAGTCTGCAAACCTTCCCAGGCTTTCTGATATCCACCTATGGCATACGCCAAAAGGTAAAAGGGAACTTCGAGTTCAGAGCGACCATATTTACCTGAATACCAAGCCATGATAATAAATCCTAAACTGAAGATCGTAACAATTAACCCTTTGTGCCTATCCCAAATTATGTGCCAAGTAGTCATTTTTACACCAAGTCTCCTCTTGTACATTTTTTCACAAATTTCTGGATAATCTTATGTAACCCATCCTTGACTCTATTAATCAAACCCGTTCAAATGAGGAGTCGCATAAGATTCATAAACAGTATTTAAAACGTTTCAGCATTTATTTTCTTTAAGGTATGCAAAAACTGCTTTATTTCATCGTCGGTAAGTACTGACATCATCTGCTCTGTCAAGTGCATATGAAAGTCATGATGTTCCTGAAAAGCCTTTCTCCCTAGATCTGTAAGACTGATCAGATTAACACGTCTATCTTCTTTCGTCGATTCCCGGCGAGCAAAATTCTTCTTTTCTAAGCGATCTACCGTTACGGTAGTAGTACCTGTTGTAACTCCAAGCTTCTGGGATAAACCTTTCATATTTATTTTTTCGTGTTCACCAAGTACTTCAATAGCATGTGCCTCAGAAACCGTGAGCTCACTAGATCTCACGATGGAATTTTCCCAGGATGAAAACCCATTAAAAAATGCTAAAAGTTCATGCGTTAATTCTTCATTGATAGTCATTAAAACTCCTCCTTTGTATATTTAGTAATTCATACTGTTTTATATTAAAAATGTTTGATTTTCAAGATATATGATAACAAAAATACTTTTCGCTGACAAGGGGTCAGCGAAAAGTATTTAATTCTTGTATCCAAAAGTACTTTAATCTGCCGAGCTATAGCAGTCACAGTTTACACCGTTCAAGCATACCGTTCACTTTCAGCCCATGCCGTAAGCTTCGCTCGCTAGTCGACATTGAGTATTATTGGAACTGATGTTGTTGATTTGTCCAGCCCATATTTTGTTGATTCTGCTGGCCTTGACCCTGTTGACCTTGCATGCCTTGTTGGCCTTGTTGACCTTGACTCATACTTTGAAGCTGCTGTTGTGCCTGATCGATAAAAGTGTTCATTTGATTAAGCACCTGGGTGGATTGAATGTATTGATCTGCTTGATTCAAGGCTTGCATTCCTTGTTGGATGCTCTGTTGTAATTGAGTAAAGGCTTGCTGTTGTTGTTGCTGTGACTGGGTCTTGAATTGCTTCATTTGTTGTACTAGCTGATTCAATTGTTGCTGCCCCTGAGCTTGTTGTTGTGGCTGATTCTGAGAAGGTTGCAGAGTTTGGCTTTTTAAACTCATAAGAACTTGTTCCATTTGGTAAAACTTATCTTTTAGATGACCTAATTCACTTGCGACCTCCATATCAGCCTTTGCATCCTCGATAATAACAGATTTCATTTCTTTCATTTCCTTGCTCATTAAAAAAAGCCTCCTCAAATTAAATCCTTAGATAGCTTTTCCTAAAGTGACTCAATAATTCATTGAATATTAATCGAGTATTCTTCAATAGCTTTTGTGTATACATAACCGGTCGAAGACCTGAATTGGATCCTGTGAAAACATCCACAGTACTTTCCTTCAATTTTGTCTGATCAAGAATATATGCTAAAGGGGTTCCTGCCCATTACTCCTTGAAATGTAATTACTCTCATTTGTCGACGTCCTTTCTAGGAATATATGATATTAGCTATCTTTCAATTAACTCGACCTTTCATGCACTTGTGGAAGAACAACGTATTCACAAAGACATAGAAAGGTGGGGGGTATTATTTTTCGAACCTAAATAAGACCTCCTGAGCGTTTTGCCCAAGAGGTCTATCCCCGTATATTTCATATTACTCCCTTAAGATTGACGATTATTTACATGTTATCATCTTCCATAAAATCTCTCCCGCATCTAAGTCCGCGGCAACCGCCACAACCACATGATTTTTCATGGCCCTCACACAGCCTGTAATCTCCACCTTCTATTCTTAGCACTTTCCCATTGACCAGAGACTCAGCAAGTTTTTTTCTTGCATCTGTATAGATACGCTGAACAGTTGTGCGTGCAATATTCATTTGGTCTGCACACTCTTCCTGCGTATATTCCTCTAAGTCAATGAGTCGAATTGTCTCATACTCATCTACAGTCATAATAACAAAATTATCTTGACTAATGGTTGTGTTGAGTGGACCAAATCGGTTGCTTTCTGGCAAACAACACACTTTTCTACATTTCCTAGGTCTCGGCATAAATCCATCACCTCAATTTGCGATATTGAAAACTTGATAAAATATAACAGATATTTATCTCTTTAGGTACTCCTGACTTCCATAGTTCTCTATAGGCAAAACTAACATTAATATACCAGAAATTTTCACTTTATACAAAATAGCTTTGTCGAAGTAAAATATCCTAAAAACCTATCTCGTTCAGAGAGGGTCTTGTCCCCCGAACCCCATAGTCAATAAATAGTAAAATCCATGGTATTTATGTAAGAATGTTGATAGACAAAAAGCGGAGTGTTTAATTCATCTTCTTATGGAACCCTACGAAGAACGTAGTCCCTTCCGGGCTGTAAGTATCTATATCAATGCGCGTATGTGTCGCTCTGAAAGCTATAACCGATAGGTAGATCCAACCTGTACCTTTATCTTTCGTCTAAAAAACGGTGTTCTGTTCCCAGTTTTCTTTAATATGGAGGGGAATCTTTATAAATAGTCAATAAGAAGACTAATTTTTTTCGAAGAATTGCAAAAGATAATTTGTAGTTAAACCTCAATCCATATTACCAGGACTTGATATCTGCTTTGTCCTTAAGTTGAATCATTACTTGAAGAAAGAAGATGTTTTATGGAACTACTTGATGTTATGAAAACCAGACGAAGTATTCGGAAGTTTAAAACTAAACCTATAGATGAGTCATTAGTTAGGCAACTTATTGAAGCCGGTCGACTTGCTCCCTCAGGGAGTAATCTCCAACCTACTCGCTTTGTCATAATAAAAAGTGATTCCGTACGTGCGAAGCTAAGCCAAGCTACCCCATTACCGTTTGTGAGCCAAGCTCCGGTTGTCATCGCCTGTTGTGTTGATTCCGAATCCTTCGAAAGTCTAGGCACTCGAATGCATGAGCTTAAGAATGCAGGCGCCTTTACTGATACTCCTCTTGATAAGATTGATTCTGAAAGCTATGCTAAGCGCAGAACAATGGATCAGTCTGCGGCCGATGCTTATCTTCGCTTAAACGCAGCTATTGCTATAGATCATATTACATTACGTGCTGTTGATCTTGGGCTTGGCACGTGTTGGGTGATGATGTTCGATCAAAAGAAAGTTAAAGAAATCCTAGGTTTAGGCGAAAACTATAATGTGGTAGCCTTAATTCCCGTAGGGTATCCTGATCAGAATCCTAGCGCCCGTCCAAGAATTGAGATGAATGAAATCGTGCTCAAAGAGATATAGGACAATATCTTTGTCTGGAATGGATTTCTCATTGCACTTCGTCGGTGTGGATCGAACACGAAAAGCGAACGAGCTTTTCGCCACACTGCGTCCCGTAACGCATACTCCTGCAGTGTGGATCGTGGAACCCCGGCATCTTAATTACGAAACACAGAAA
>DOPM01000028.1 GCA_003513495.1 Desulfosporosinus sp. | reverse complement strand
CACTTTTATTTTAGCGTTTATAAAAAAGAGTTTGATCTTGGATTTCCGGTGGGGCCGTGTTCATATTCTAATTATAATATATAAATAATTTTAAATGCAGACTTTGCAACGTCAGAAACCTTGACAAATAAAGGGGTTGAGGGATTATGAGTAAAACATGCTTTGACGTGAGTGAAATTCTCTCACGTCTTTTCTTTTTGGTATAGAATAGGTTTCTCATTTTAAATTAATTTTATAAGTAAATTATTTTGTATTATCAAACATTTCCTAACCTTATTTTATTCTGAGACTGCACAAATTAAAGCATGCGGTTATCAGGAGGAATGAAGATGGAAAATATAATTGAAGTAAAATCTTTGCAGAAAATGTTTGTCAATCAGACTGCCTTAGAGGATGTAAACTTTAATGTCAGAAAGGGAGAAATTTTTGGTTTCTGGGACCGAGTGGATCAGGGAAAACAACGACCATAAAAATTTTAACGAATCAATTATTTCCCACGGACGGTATAGCAAATGTATTTGGTGTACCGTCCATTATGTTAAGGGAAAAGGGATATCAAAAAAATTGGTGTTCTTACAGATACAGGCGATAATTCAACAAGGTCAACATTTTCAGATGAAGATATTTCGAATTGGAGGAATTAAAAATGGATAGATGGGAATACAAAACTGTTGCTTTTGATGGAAAGGGGTTGTTTTAAATCAAAGTTTGAATTTGATGGAGAATCTGATGCACAGTTGAATAAACTCGGCAACGAAGGTTGGGAACTTGTAACTATGGTATCCCCTATATTCGTTATGAAAGGGAGTACAGTTAACCTAATAGCACCTTTAAGCGTAAAATGTATGCCCTAAAATCGTATTGAAACTTGCTTTGTCTCGCTGTACCAAGGGGTCACCTTAAAAGCAACATAAATATCAGCACATTTTTAGGAAAGCAAAATAATACCAGTTCATTTATACATATTTATTGATAAATAAGTACACTAATACAGTTAGGATCAGTAATGTAAGGCGTATGTTTTGATGGATAAGTCTGTAGTATATGATATTGGCAAGGCGATGGTAATAAATATACACAAATATATTTATTGGAAAATTTAGCATAAAGGGGAATACTATCATGAGCAACTATAACGCAGTATTAGCAAGAAATACGGAAAATGCTCCAAAAGGTATCGGTCCATATTCACAAACTGTAGCTTTCTCTCATTACAATAATCTTTCAGCTCAATTACCTATCGATCCAAAATCAGGAAAGGTGGTAACTGGTGGTGTAAAAGAGCAGGCTGAACAGTGTTTTAAAAATATCAAAGCAATTGTAGAAAGCATCGACCATGTTATGAGCGATGTTGTTAGAATCACTGTATTCGTTAAGAATATCAAAGATATTGATGCTGTAGACGAAGTTTATAAAACATTCTTCCCAGGCTATGTTCCTACACGGACGAATGTCGCAGTTGCAGCTTTGCCTATGGATGCTTTGGTGCAAATTGAAGCACTTGTTTCAAACGCTGAAGGTACAATTCCAAACGCACCACAAGCAGGCGACCTCATAAAGCTTACAAATAACACGGCAAATGCGCCAACATGTCCTCTATCTACGCAAGTTGTAGCTTTTTCTCATTACAATAATATTACAGCTCAATTACCTATCGATCCAAAGTCTGGCAGAGTTGTAGCCGGTGGCGTAAAAGAGCAGGCTGGACAGTGCTTAAAGAATATTAAGGCAATTTTAGAAAGTATCGACGTTCCTTTTGACGATATTGTTAAAATTAATATCTTCCTCAAAAACCTCTCGGATATTGAAGCCGTAAACGAAGTTTACACAACATTTTTCCCAGACTCGGCTATCGCCAGGGCCGCAGCCTATGTCCCTGCACGGACAACAGTTGCAGCTTCAGCTTTACCTATGGATGCTTTGGTACAAATTGAAGCAGTGGTGTCACACGGAGATGGTACCCCCCCACAAGCTATTGAAGACAGGCATGGACTCATCATAGAAGCAAACAATACGGAAAATGCACCAAAAAGTTCTCTATCTACACAAACTGTAGCTTTTTCTCATTACAATCATATTTCAGCTCAATTACCTTTAGACACAAAAACTGGTGAAATGGTAGCTGGTGGCATAAAAGAGCAGGCTGGACAGTGTTTGAAAAATATCAAAGCAATTGTGGAAAGTGTTGACCACGTTATGGACGATGTGGTTAAAGTAAATATCTTCCTTAAAAATATCGCAGATTTTGATGCTGTAGACGAAGTTTACACAACATTCTTCCCAAGCGGTGTTCCTGCACGAAGAACTGTTGGCGTATCAGCTTTACCTAAAGATGCTTTAGTCCAGATCGATGCGGTTGTATCAAACGCTGAAGGAACACCTCCAAAAGTATAACGGGCATTTGATTATCAAATGTAGAGCGGTCAATGTTAATCGACACTGCCGAAGGTGAAGGCGAAATCTCATATGCTAATCATAAAAAGGGAGCTGAAAATAGTTCTTTCAGCTCCTTTTTTTCAATGAATATGAGGTAGTGGATCCAGAGAAATTGCCTGCCGACTATAAACCAGGAGAGCTGGTTTATTAGTGAGGCATGGAAAATCGCAATGAAAAAGAGACTTAAAGCCGTAGACCAAGAACACAGCCTCTTTTATACTGGCACATGCCCCATAAATCAAAGAAAGTTGTAAAAGAGGAACTGGAAGATTATATTAGGATTGTAACATCAAATATAAAATACCACTGCAGAAGAATTCTCCTGCAGTGGTATTTTATATTTGGTAAGAATTTTACGCTATTAGTTATACGTGATGTTCTTCAGCAACCGCTTTTGTTTTATGAACAGTGCCGTGTGGGTGTTGAGGAGGTGCATAGATAGAGTACAATTTAAGAGGTACACAGCCAGTATTTATCAGATTGTGCCATTTACCTGCGGGTATAAAAATAACATAATTATCACCCACTCTTTGCTGGTAATTAAGTCTATCTCTGCTATCTCCCATTATAACAAGGCCTTGTCCTTGTTCAATGCGAATAAACTGATCGACATCGGGATGCATTTCCAATCCTATGCTATCCCCTACATTAATGCTCATTAAAGTAAGCTGTAAATAACTACCGGTCCACAATGCGGTGCGAAAATTATTATTTTGTAGTGAAGACTCTTTGATATTCATTACAAAAGGGTTTGGTCCGTAGTCCCTTAAAGGAAGCATTTTCCCTGGATACATTGGGGCGTCAGCCCTGCGAGGGAAGGGATAATTATATGGGTTAAAAATTGGCGTGTTATCAAAATAGGGTCGTAGATAGGAGCTATATCTATTATACATTTTACTCCACCCCTTCATATATTTCGTGATTTATTGATGTGCCAATGAAGTATTCTCTCGCTAGTGTAGCATTCCGGATAACCGATACACTAACATCCTCCAACACTACTCGTTTAGGTGGAATTTGGTATATAGTACCATATGATATTTCATCTTCCAGAGTGTATGGCCTAAATTAGTAGTTGAGTTAATTAGGTGAAACTACTTGACGAGGACCGCCAATCGTCCCATTATCTTGTTGTCCACAACCGTTTTGCGCCATAATTTCCGGTGAATGTAATAAAACTAAAGCTGACCACAATTTGACGAGTTCGAATTAAGTAGCATTAAGCATGTAATTTGAAAATTCATCAAATTAGAGTAATCTTGAAAGAAAATAGGAGGAATTACCCCAATAGTGTCGAAGACAACTTATTATTAAGCATTGAGTTGGGGGTGAAACATGTCTATCTTTGCTAATCATCTTGTAGTTAATGACCTTACTTGAGGATGTAAGGTGGTTAGGTGAACCAAATAGGCTGGTCCAACATATGCAACGTTGTTCCATGGAGTTATATGAAAGACTTAGCAATTATTTAGAAATTCACTATTCTTACAATTAAAATGAAACTAAAGTTAGATTTTAATAAGTTTCGGAGGAATTAGTATAATGAAAAAGATTTTAATATTCATGTTGGTCACATTACTGTAGTCTCACTTCCAGCTAAAAAGTACGGATTTTGTTTATAAAGTTAATAGTAAAATAACATCAAATGAAAGCAACACAGTTATAGTTACTGGTGTTAAGTACGGAACACGCGACAATTTCACAGTTACAGTGAAATCAGGCGGTCAGGAATTTGTTGCAGCAAAAAGAGCTCTGAATGGTAAAGCTGTTGCCTTTGTGGCACAAGTTCCGAATGTAAAAGATCTTAAGGTTGTTTATAATAGTAATTTCAAGTTGCCAGAAGATGCTAAGGTTCTTATGCATGAAGTAACTGATGATATAGTACGTGGTTTGCAAAAGCGCATTAATGATCTATCACCTCTTGGTGATCCTATAAGTAATGATGCTCGGGATGTGATGGGAAAGGCAATCTACCAGGGTATGTTTGCACAATTTGAATATATTGCAAAAGCAAAGGGACTAATCGCAGGAGATGTTGTAACAGTAAATGATTTGTTTGCAAATGGAGATGTCGGGGTTATTGTTAGCGAAGCATTAAAAGCTATTCCTGGTGTTGATACAATGCTATCGACTACCGGATGGGATGGAAAAATTTCACAAGCTGTCAGAGATGTGGTTGGTCAAGCAGAGGTAAGAACTTATGCAGAACTTAAAAACGGCAAAGTATATATAAATGCTTTAAGTACTCCCGAAGTAAGTAAACATCGTTTAGCAGGTTACGATCTTTATGAGACCGCACGAATAATTGCAGAGGCGGCTCGAGGCAATCGAGTAGATAATGTAATCGTGGCACCGGGCAACAATTGGTATAATGCTCTCTTAGGTTCAGTCTTAAGCAAGAAATTAAATGCTCCAATTGTATTGGCCGGTCGAAGCGCCAGGGATTCCCAACAGGCCTTGGAGTACATTAAAAACTCAATAAACGAGGGAGGGAATGTTTACCTCATAGCTAACCCGAGTGAAGTTGATAATTCATTTGTCTCAGCTGTGTCCACCCTAGGGATATCTAACGTTAGTGTTAAACGTTTATATGGTTCGAATAAGGATAACACAGCTGTGGAGGTGGCAAAAACCCTAAATCCTCCAGTCGGTGGTACGGTGATTATTGCAAGTAATGCAATCTACCCAGATGCTCTCTCTATTTCGAGTTATGCTGCTTCAAACTCTGCGCCTATTTTAATAACACCAATTGATACATTGCCTCCGACGGTCGTAGATTACCTGCAGAAACTAAAACCACAAAAAATTATTATTGTTGGTGGAACTGGGATTATCAGCTCTGACATAGAAAACAAGCTCAAAACCTTCAGCTCAAATGTAATACGTTATGGAGGTCAAGACAGGTATGATACATCGAGGATTATATTGGAAAAACTCTATGGTACGAATGTAAATGAGCTGTGTTTCGCCTACGGCGGAAATTATCCCGATGCTTTAGCCGGTTCCGCTTATGCTGCGGCCAAAGGAGCTCCAATTCTTCTAGTACAGCCAGGTAAGGATGAGACCCTTAGAAGCTTCCTTAGTAATTATAAGGGTTCCAATTACACTGTTTTTGGCGGAACAGCGGTTGTTAGTGATCACATATTTCAAGTAATCAAGGAGACACTGGAAAAAACACAATAACAATTCCATAGATTCAGAATTGCTGGGATTAAGCTTGAACAAATCTTTTCTTTTGGAATCGCGGTTGGTTATGTAGTACTGGGCTTTTCTGCTTTCTAGGGTAAATGAAGCATCGTTTAAGCGGTGCTTTTTTTACGCCCAATCCTCCCAATTACCCAAAGAAGGTGCAGATAGCGAGTCGAAATTTTATATAGACTTAAAAACCATGGAAATCTTCTATGTGGAATGGAATTATATCTAACGTATGTACTGGAAAATGAAGAAATTGGCAATCTTTTGTTCTAATTGCAGGAAATAGAGGATAAATGTGTAATTAGTACACTATATTAGTCTTCATAATATTGGGGGAGGGAGTACCCTAATCAGTTCGACGAAGGTACGACTAGCTAGATAAACAAATATGGGTCCAATATAAAACAAGGAGGATTACCTATGCACGTTGCATTCCAAAAAATCATGCTCATCAACCCACCTGCGGATCTCCGGCTTTGGGAACCTCACAGCGAAAATCTCGGACTCGGTTACTTGGCTGCCGTTCTCAGGCAGTTAGGATACCAGGTCACCATTCTTGATGCGTCACTTTTCCGGCTCGGTGTGCCCGCAACGCTCAAATGTGTTCAGGACCAAAAACCAGATCTGGTCGGCTTTCGTCTGCTCCAAGTCAACATGCCATATGTGATCGACCTGGTGGAGCGCCTGCGTCGTGGGGGCTACACGGGGCATATTACAGCGGGCGGGCCAGTCGCCACGATGATGGAGTCTGAGATTCTTGAGTTAGTTCCAGGCCTGGATAGCCTCATGGTGGGGGAGGGCGAGAAAACGCTGCCAGAGCTACTAGAGGCCCTTAACTCGTACGGCACCCCGAGACCCTCCGGAGATTCTTTAATTAAGATACTCGGCCTGCATTATCGGGAAGGCGACACGGTTCGGGCCAACGGGCCTCGCCCTCTCATAGAGGATCTCGATGCGCTGCCTTTTCCGGCTCGGGATACGCTCCCACATATCCTCAGGTGGGGCCGACTGCCAATGGTTATCTCCTCCAGGGGGTGTGATGGGCACTGTATCTTTTGCTGTCCAGCTGCAATGAATTCTAAATCGCCAGGGTCAAAGTGGCGCCCGCGCAGCGCCGGCAACGTTGTCGACGAGATCGAGGAACTACAGCGGTGCTTCAACGTGAGCCATCTTGATTTTCTGGATGATAACTTCTTCGGTCGCGGTGAGGTGGGGGTTCGGAGGGCCTGGGATTTTATCGAGGAATTGCGGCGGCGTGGTCTGCGTTTCAAATTTTCGATAGAGTGCCGGGTAGACAACGTGGAGGAAGATCTTTTCAAGGCTTTGCGTGATGTCGGGTGCGTGGAGGTTCGCTTGGGGATCGAGTCAGGCGTTCAACGTATTCTCGACCGCTACGGCAAGGGAACGACAGTCGAGCAAAATCACGAGGTTTTGCTCAAGCTAAAAGAGTGGGGCCTGCCGGCTAAAATCGGGTTTATCCCGTTCGACCCGACGTTATCTTTCAATGAACTTATGCAAAACGGGGAGTTTCTACGCTCGGTTGGTAGCCCCGAAGTTTTTAACTACAATAAAATCGAAGCCGGGGTGGGGACTCCTCTGGAACGCCTGTTCGAGAAGGAGGGGCGCCTGACCAAACCCAAGCCGTGGATGTGTGATTACACGTTTGATGAACCGGCCGTGAGTTTTACGTGGAAAGTAGTTCAGGGATATGTAATGGTCAAGCGGGCAGCCCTACAACTAGCAGATGGGTGGAAAGTAGGGCTTGCTGACCTCAAGGCCTTGCTCCGTGGGGAGAGTATCAGATGAGTTAAGTCTGGGTTCATTAATTGTAAGTCCTTAATACTATCAGGTAATTCTACGATTTCGAAAGGAAACCCTAACTCTAGGCTGTCCGATTTAACGAGAAAAGGTCAAAATGCTTTACTTGAAGTAATTGTCGAGAATTATAATTATCTACTCTATTTGTAAACTTTTAGGCATCGAAACCACTTGCTATATAAGGGTTGCAGACTAATTAACTATTTACCAAAACTGTAAACCACTTGACGGAATGGTCAAACCCGTTTACTATTTTCCTATGGGTACTTCTTGTTAAGTGGTACTAACTGTGAACTCCTTAATAGACTATGTGTAAGGGGTATAAAACGTTTAAGTCACCTTGGGGTGGTAGAGGTCGCATGTTCAAATCATGTCGCTCCAACCAAATATGCATATCATCTAGACCATTGTTTTTATAGACAGTGGTCTTTTCGATTTGTACATATATCAAACCTGAAGGGGCCTTACAGTTTGAGGAAGGGAAATTGGGCTGCGTAATTTCATTGTTGTAATGCTGCATCCAAAGGTCGAGTCACGACAAAGACATCCATTCATTCAGTTTCCTTTATCAACGTTTTATAAATTTAGAAGAGCAAGTGGATGAAAGCTTTTTGACCTAAGAAACGTGGTTGCAAATTGCATCATGGATAGAATAGTATTGATTAAAAATATGTATTTTAACATTAGTATGATGAATTAATGGACAATAAGCTACAAATGAAAAAAGAAAATATTCGTCAATTGTACAGAAGGTTGTCAGCGATTTTAAGCATGGCGGATGCAGTGGTTCATAATCCGGCATTCTCATCTTTGCCGAAGAGAAGCAAATTCAAAAGGATCGTTGAAAAGCTTCAGATGAACTGCATTTAAGTGATTAAGGGAAAAGACAAAGGGGGATTTAGCATGGAAAAAAACTTTATAAAGGTTTTTAACCTTCTTGATTCAAGTGGTAACACCTATATAAGCGACACTAAGGGAACTTTAGGAGGTCATCGTGAGCTTAAAATATATGGTCGCTTAGATTGTCCATCAGCACTTCGTTTTCTTCGTAACGGGCAATATTTTAAATATCGTGTGTTTTTCGCAGACGAAGATACAGCAATTTCGGCAGGATATCGCCCGTGTGAGAATTGTATGCCAAAAGAATATGCCAAATGGAAAGAAAATAATTCGTTCTAGGAATAAGTTTATATTAATCGGCACTCTTATTTCTTTTAAGCTTGCAAAAAGAAATAAAAGTGCTATTTTGTGTGTGCAATTTCATTTTAGAAGACGCTCCAATATGTCTGACGTCCTGTCGAGCGCTTATGTTGTCGATCAACCTTCACGTTTACTTTAGGTAGAGTAAATTTAGGAAGGAAAGGAGAAGATAAAAGGATACCATTTTGCTGAAGGGAATGAGAAAAGATGCCACAACAGATAGCGATTATTGGAAATGGAATAGCGGCTCTTTCAGCTATTAAATCAATCAGAGAAGTTGATAAACAAAGTGAAATACATCTAATTGGGGAAGAAAAGTTTTATCCTTATAACCGGATTAGGCTCTCAAAAGGCCTGTTAAGCTCGCTGGAAGCAGATAAGATATTACTTCAGAACAAGGAATGGTATAGAGATAATGAAATTAATTTATATTTAGGGACTGGAGCTGTCTCAATAGACACAAGGGAAAAAAGCGTACAATTATCTGATGGTAAAGTAATTGGTTATGATAAGTTACTAATTGCTAATGGTTCGCATAATATTGAACCTTCTGTACCCGGAATTAAAACATCAGGGGTATATACCTTAAAAACACTGCTTGATGCCTGGAATATTATGGACTATATAAAAGGTGCGGAGAAAATATTAATTATTGGTGGAGGAATACAAGGTTTAGAGACTGCTTGGATATTATCAGAAATGGGTAAAAAGGTTATTCTTTCTAATCGATCCCAAAGGCTTATGCGTAAAGAACTTGATGAGGAAGCATCAGATATTTTAGCAAAAGCAATTGAATCCAGTGGAATTGAAATTCTCTTTAACACTGAGATAGCTGAAATCTCGGGTCGGGACAAGGTGGAAGGTTTCAAAACAGTCGGCGGTGAAGTCATTGATTGTGATGCAGTTATATATTCTATCGGTACGAAACCTAATATTGATATTATAGGAAATACAAAGATCGATACTAATTATGGTATTTTAGTCGATGAGAGAATGGAGACTAACCTTCAAGATATATATGCAGCAGGAGATGTTGCGGAATATAAAAGGAAACCTTATGGGTTATGGAATATAGCCATAGGGCAAGGCAAGGTAGCGGGTTACAATATTTCAGGTAAAAACGCAATTTTCGATCATATTGTGCCTGTAACAACGTTAAATGCATTTAAACTATCACTGTTTTCAATGGGGGAAGTTAAAGAAGATAAAGCTACAAATATTGTCGTGGACAGACTGCAGGAAAATAATTATAGAAAGATCTTGTTTAATAATGATAGGATAATTGGTGCAATGGTTATTGGAGACATAAAATCTTCGCCTGCCTTAAAAGGTGCCATTGAAAATGAAATTCTACTTAAGAACCTAGACTATGGGAACGTATCTTTCAGCGAAATAATTCAAATAATAAAAGAATCAAAAACCGCTAGGAGTGAGTAAAATGAAGCAAGTAAAGTTTTGTGAAAATAACTTCCAGTTTGGGACTGAATATGTGGCAGATAATTTAAAAAAAGATGGTGTTAGTGTAGAGGTTGAATCATGTTTGGGATACTGCGGTGATTGTGCTGTTGGTCCATTCGCCTTAGTCGATGATGAATTAGTCCAAGCTGAAAGTGCAGATGAATTGTACGATATGATTCGAGAAAATGCCTTATAGTATATTAGTCACCCTATCTTTAGTAGTTCCGTAATTGCAGCTAAGATGAGCAATAAGCGTCAAAAGGAGCTGTCTCAAAATGATGTCAATACAGACGTCATTTTGTGGCAGCTCCTTAAAGTTGTGCTCGGGTCGGAAATCCCCTCGTCCGGTGGTCAATATTATTCCGAATTTGGGGGAAGAACTTGGCTGGAGAGGGTATCTTCTGCCCAAATTGCGGGAGTTTTTTCCGACAGAGCGGCCCTGGTGATTACCGGGATTGTCTGGGGGGATGGCATGCTCCTATTATTGCAATGGGCATAATTATGGAGCCGAGTATATAGGTTATCCCTGGCTTGGTATCTTAGCCATGATCCATTCCACGGTGAATGCCGGTGCAGCACTCCCTATCTATCTGGCAGGAAGCGGATATAATCCGATCCTTGGCCCGTCCATGGCCGGTCTGGTAGGAGGAATTCCTTAATCTTGTGGCGATTGTGTTGTTTATCAAGGTGGGAAAGTAGAAGACTGAGCAGCGTATTCTTTGAGTTAGCATTGAGGAGGAACATTGATTAGTCCCGAATTTAAAAAATAAATGCTATTGACGAGTAAAGAATTTCTATTGTATACTTACTAAATTAAAGTGAGTATTTTGAATTGAGAAAATATACAGATACTGGAAGTATCTAGCTTTGTTATTTTAGAAAGTCGTCATCGTACTTTTATAGCTTTACTTTGTTATAAAAATAATTTATTATAGTACGACATGGAGAGGATAGAAATGAATACTCCAAAATACACAAAAGGTCAAATTGAGGCACAAATAAGTGATGCAGTAAGTAAGTTTGAGAAGGTGTATATGGGGCGTGGTCCTAAGGGCATCAAAACAAGGATAATCCAAAACCACATATTGATAATCATTGATGGGTATTTATGTCAGGCTGAACAAAATCTTGCTAATAATGACCAAGGTATAAAATTGATTAAAGGCATGAGAACAGCTCTGTTTGAAAATGCTAGAAATCACTTGGAAGAACTAATAAATGATATAGTTAATATTGAAATTGTGAGTATGCACTCCGACGTAAGCACAAGGACTGGGGAAAAAGTAATTGTTCTAACAGTTAGTTGTGATATTGAGGAAAGAATATAATCCAAAATAATAGTTTGGTTGACCAAGCAAAGGGTATGGAATACTTGTTGCAGTGTAGGCCAATATTTATAAACTTGAATATTCAAGTTTATAAATATTGGCCTTTTTTAATAAGTTTAATGTGAAAGGAAGAAGTTTTGAAGGACAGATCAGTGTTGGTAAAGTAGTAGAAATTATCAAAACGGAATGCATAGTAAGAGGTTACCTTACAGGTTCAGCTTTGAAAAAGTGTAAGAAGACAAGCGTATTTGTGGAATTAAACTCTAGAAGGTCTTAAGGAGAGTTCCGAGATATTTGAACCAATGTTATAAAGCAAATGCACAAAAGTATATGGAAGCTTATGAGAAAATTACAAGGCTTAAACTAGTGTAATTTTTATGAAAGGGGGGGTTTAATGACAAATGTGTTTAAGACAGAATATCTTGATTTAGTCTCTATGAGGAATAAATATTTAATAGGAGTGATAGCATGCGATTTAATTAAGATAACCGATTAAACAAGTATATCATACCAAGATTTAAGTACGGAAATTAAAGGATATAATTCTGCCGAACTTCTTATTCTGAAAATTCTGCATATATATAAGAACTGGCGTAGGGAACTTGAGATATAGTGAATTTAAGGTATCTTACGCATTGCATTAATTGCTCCTGATAATTGTGGTATGAGAAATATCTGGGAGTGAAAGTGGACTTAACGAGGGTACACCCTTCAAAAAGTCTTAAAGTTAGATTTAACATTACATATTAGGAGGGATATAAATAATGTCTAAAACGAAAACTATGGATGGAAATGAAGCCGCCGCCCACGCGTCGTACGCATTTACAGAAGTTGCCACAATTTTTCCAATCACCCCCTCATCAACTATGGCTGAATTAGCTGATGAATGGGCTGCTCATGGAAGGAAAAACATTTTCGGACAAACTGTTAAGGTAGTGGAGATGCAATCTGAGGCAGGAGCTGCTGGAGCAGTACACGGTTCACTTCAGGCAGGAGTGTTAACTACAACTTATACTGCTTCGCAAGGTTTACTTTTAATGATCCCAAACATGTATAAAATTGCCGGTGAACTTCTGCCGTGCGTATTCCATGTTAGCGCCCGTGCTTTGGCAACGCATGCACTCTCAATCTTTGGTGATCATCAGGATGTTATGTCCGTACGGTCAACGGGTTTTGCCCAGCTTTCTTCACACAACGTACAAGAAGCTTTGGACATGGGCTTTATTGCTCACTTAGTAACGGTTAAATCCCGTATACCGTTTCTTCATTTCTTTGACGGATTCCGTACTTCTCATGAAATTCAAAAGATAGAAGTACCAGAGTATGAAGAAGTTGCAAAGCTCTTAGATATGGAAGCGGTGCAAGCCTTTCGTGACCGTTCGTTGAATCCAGAACATCCAGTTCTGCGCGGAACTGCTCAAAACCCGGATATCTACTTCCAAGGCCGTGAAGCTTCTAATCGCTTTTATGCTGCTGTTCCTGATTTAGTTGAACAATCTATGCAAGAATACAAGGAACTTACTGGTCGGGAATATCACCCTTTCCAATATTATGGTGCAGAAGATGCAGAGTATGTCATCGTTGCAATGGGCTCGATCTGTGACACGATTGAGGAAACAATTGACTATCTCGTGGCAAAAGGAGAAAAAGTTGGAGTAGTTAAAGTTTACCTGTATCGTCCGTTCTCCAGTGATTACTTCTTTAAAGTGTTGCCTAAAACTGTTAAGAAAATTGCGGTTCTTGACCGCACAAAAGAACCCGGTGCCATAGGTGAACCTCTTTATCTGGACATTAATGCTATTTTTCACACAAGCGATATCAGACCGGTGATCGTCGGCGGTCGTTATGGCTTGGGTTCTAAAGATACGACCCCTTCTCAAGTTCTGTCAGTGTACAAAAACCTTCAATTGGATGAACCGATAAATAGCTTTACTATCGGTATAGTGGATGATGTAACTTATAAATCGCTAGCCGAAGATGAAATCATCGAAACTGCTCCTGAAGGGACTATTTCCTGCAAATTATGGGGGCTCGGTGCTGATGGCACAGTCGGTGCAAATAAGCAAGCGATTAAAATTATTGGGGATCATACCAAGCTCTATGCGCAAGCTTATTTCCAATACGACAGTAAGAAATCCGGAGGCATTACTGTTTCCCATCTTCGTTTTGGTAAAAAACCAATCAAGTCTCCTTACTTAACTTTGAGCGCGAATTATATCGCTTGCCATAATCAATCGTATGTTTACCAATATGACCTCCTAAAAGGTGTCAAGAAGAGTGGCAACTTTGTGTTGAACTGTCAGTGGACGGTGGATGAACTGGAAGAAAAACTTCCGGCTTCTATGAAACAATCGATTGCAAAAAATAAGGTTAACTTCTACATTATTGATGCCGTATCAATTGCTCGTCAAATTGGTCTCGGTTCACGAATTAACATGATCATGCAAGCTGCTTTCTTCAAACTTGCAAACGTGATTCCTGTCGAAGAGGCCGTTGATTATCTAAAAGAATCCGTCATAAAAACCTATGGAAATAAGGGACAAAACATTGTGGATATGAATATAGCAGCAATTGAACACGGCGTTTCTTCCCTTATTAAGGTAGAAATTCCGGCTGATTGGGAAAATGCAGATAACACACAAGCTCAGGCTGCTGCGGCAGTTGAAGAACCAGACTTTGTGAAGAATATTCTTCGCCCGATGAATGCCTTAGAAGGAGACCGCCTCCCCGTGAGCGCGTTCCTAGGACGTGAAGATGGAACTTTCCCAGTAGGAACTGCCTGTTTTGAAAAACGTGGCATCGCTGTCACAGTACCAGAGTGGCAGATCGATAAATGTATCCAATGCAATCAATGTTCTTATATTTGCCCGCACGCAGCCATTCGCCCGTTCTTAATGAACGAGGCTGAGAAATTAGAAAGTTATTATGTTAGCGCTCACTTCAAGATCAACAAACTACGGGAAAAGCTGGTAGATGAGGAACTAAACAAAAAGGAGAAAAACATTCCGGAGACATTCACTACCAAGAGAGCGGCTGGAAAAGGGGCTGAAGGTCTGCATTTCCGTATGCAAGTGAGTGCATTAGATTGCACTGGGTGCGGGAACTGTGCTGAAATTTGTCCAGCCAAAGATAAAGCTCTGATCATGAAACCAGCAGCGGAACAAATAGAACAACAAGCCGAGAACTGGAAGTTTGCGATGACCCTCACAAACAAGAGCAAACTTTTTGATGTGACTACTGTTAAGGGCAGCCAGTTTGCTCAGCCGTTACTTGAGTTCAACGGGGCATGTCCAGGGTGCGGTGAAACACCTTATATCAAACTGATCACTCAACTTTTTGGCGACCGTATGATGATTGCCAATGCGACCGGCTGTAGCTCTATCTGGGGAGGAAGTGCTCCAGCGGTTCCCTATACCACTAACCAAGAAGGTAAAGGACCGAGTTGGGCAAATTCCTTATTTGAAGACACCGCAGAGTTCGGCTATGGTATGTACTTGGGCGTTCGTCAACTCCGTGAAAAACTCGTTGATTTGCTGAATCAAGCCTTAGAGATGGAGATTAGTACTGAGCTGAAGGAAGCTTTCCAAGAGTGGCTTACGGGTTGGGATGATGCAGAGGCTTCTAAAGCAGCGTCAGCAAAGATCCTTGCTGAACTTAAAGGATACGTAGGGGATAACAAAGTCCTCAAAGAGATCATTGCTTTAAAAGATAATCTGATTAAAAAGTCTCAGTGGATCCTTGGTGGAGACGGTTGGGCTTATGATATCGGATTTGGGGGATTAGACCACGTATTAGCTTCAGGTGACGATGTGAATGTCTTTGTCATGGATACCGAGGTTTATTCCAATACTGGAGGACAGTCTTCCAAGTCCACTCCTAGAGCAGCGGTGGCCAAATTCGCTGCAGCAGGTAAAAAGATTCGGAAGAAAGACTTAGGCATGATGGCTATGAGTTATGGATATGTTTATGTCGCGCAAATTGCTCTAGGTGCTAATATGGCTCAAACGATTAAGGTGATTAAGGAAGCCGAAGCTTATAAGGGACCTTCCTTGATTATTGCTTACTCGCCCTGTATCAGCCATGGCCTAAAGGCAGGAATGACCATGAGTTTACAAGAAGCCAAGAAAGCGGTCGATTCCGGTTACTGGCATCTCTATCACTTCAATCCAGATCTGATCGAGGAAGGCAAGAATCCATTTACACTAGATTCTGAAAAGCCGACAACGCCATTCCGTGAGTTCATCATGGGCGAAGTCCGTTACTCTTCCTTGCTGAATACTTTTCCTGAAAGTGCAGAAGAACTCTTTGAGGGTGCAGAAAAATATGCCAAGGTCCGCTATGATTCTTACAAACGTCTGACTAACCAAAATTGGGACTAATGCCCGTAAAACATCAATAATCTTTCCGAGGAGCAGGTAAACCTGCTCTCTTTTCTTTATTTTGATTTGTTGTTTTGGTTATTGTTGTCTAGTCTAATCCGGGAAGGAGGTAGCCATGCTTAAACGAGTTCGAATCAAGTAGCTTAAGTCTTGTAATTTGAAAATACATCAAATTGGAGTGATTTTCAAAGAAATAGGAGGAATTAAGTCTACCCTTACTATTACCCAGCGAATGGAGAACTCCACTCTCAAGAGAGTAGTTTTTCCATATCAAGAGCGGAGAAAGACGGTGCCAAAATCTTTTTTATCAATTAACCAAAGGTGCAGATGGTGAGTCTAAATTGTATATAGACTTAAAGGTCAAAGTCTTAATTTAAATAAAAAATAGTTTAAGAGAGGTAATCTACATGAAAAAAGTATTTTCCATTATTTTAATTATTCTAATGGTAGCATCTTTAGCTGGCTGTTCTAAAGAAGCCTCCAGCCAAAAAACGGAGGAAGAGTCAAGCATGGAAAATAAAGCAGAGCTGGAAGCAGAAGCCCAAAAGGATGCAGAAACTAAAGGAGATAATCAAACGGATTCATCTAAAACTGAAACAAAGACAGATAAAAGTGATACTTCCGGAAATGATACTGCTTCCAAGCCAGCAGATGATGGACGGATCGAGGTAGCAACTTACGCCGGCGGGAATGGATTTAAGCTCCTTATCGAAGAAGATAAATCCAAAGAGGTTGTTAAAGGAATCCCAGTCAATTATTTGTCTATGAAATACACAAATGGTCGAAGAAGTTGCTAGCCCAGTCCGTAGACCGCGGTGAAGATTGGACGAATTCAATAGCCACACTTCACTACCCTACCTTGTCCATCGATGGCACAAAAGTGTATTATTCCACTGACAACACTTTTACCCGCAGTAGTGGGTATGGTGCCAATAACTATCGTACCCGTGTTGTAGATCTTAAGACGTTTGGGGATTCTTATTTTGAGGAAGGTGCTTTGGTTACCATCTTAAACAGCGGCCCTTATGCCAATCACGTGGTCCTTGAACTAAATTCCTTAGACAGTGCAGGTAATCCTACCATGGTTTATCAAGTAGTTACCCCTTCCAGAGATCAGCTCGTTGTGTTGGAGAACGCAGGTAATTGGCAATCCCAGATTGAGGCTAAACTGAATGGGGGCAACAATTCCCGGCAGAATCAACCTCAACAGAATACACCTTCTTCAAATCAGGCTCCAACAAAGACAAGTGTAGAACTTACCATCACTGAGATTCCCTTTAATGGGGTGAAAAAATCATCATTAGTTGAAAGTATTCATGGTTACAGTGTTGAGTATAATCGTTATTATTCTGTTATCATCCCGAATTACCCCCCTAAAGGTGGATATCCTTTTAAATATGGCATAGAATTTGCCAATCCGGCTTACCCGAATACGGATACGGAGTATTACTTTTCCGTAATGGGTACCATCCACGATGTCCGGCTGCAAACACAGGCAGATATGAATTCCTCTTACAAACTATATAAGGTTGCCGATACCATTGAAGATGCTGTAGTGGTAGTAAAGAGCAGCTTCCCGACAGATGCTTCCTTTGATAAGATTCTCTACAGAGATTTTGACGGAAAGAATTATGCTGTGCCTTTTACTAGCATGGGTGAAGAGGACAAAGTATATGGTATAAAGTTACCGTATTAGAATGTCTTCATAAATACGTAACGTTGAGTGAATAACACATGATTTCGTCTCCATTAGAAAAGGGTTGATTCCAGAGTAGTTCTCTGAAATCAACCCTTCTATTTAATTTTGCCTATGTAAAAGAGTGTATTTTGCAATATTTACGGAATGATCGCCTATACGTTCCAAATTACTAATGATATTGAGGTAGGTAGCGCCGAAACTTCCATTACAAGTCCCTTGACTGAGACGTTCAATATGTCTTTTTCGCAAAGTTATTTCTAAATCGTCAATAATATCATCGTATTTTAGTACTTTTTCCGACAAAGCAATATCATCAGTTTTTAATACTTCTAAGGACATCGTAAAGATCTCTTGAACTTTGGCGAACATATTCATGAGATCATCATTGGCTTGCTCTGAAAATTTAACTTTTGATTCCATAGCAAAATCGGCAAGTTCTACGAGATTAGTGGCATGGTCTCCAACTCTCTCTATGTCCCCTATCACTTGAAGTATCCGATAATTCTGATCCGTTTGCTCAGAAGTGAGACTTTTACCGGATGAAACCTTTAAGACATAGTCTGTAATTTGGTTTTCAAGTTGATCGATTGCATCTTCGAATTGAATAGCTAACAGTTTATTCTGTTGGTTACGATAAAAAAAGTAGTCTTTAGCATTTTCAAATGCACTACCCGCCATTCTACCCATCCGCAATGTCTCGCGGCTAGCGTTGGCTAGAGCCACAGAAGGATTCCCTAATAGACGGGGCTCTAAATATTTAGGCTTTGCTTCGATTATGACTTCCTGGTCCCCAGGAACTAGTTTAGTTACGATATTAGCAAGGAGTCCAATAAAAGGCAATTGAACGCAAGTATTTAAAAGATTGAAGACACCGTGAGTTTGAGCAATCTGAAGTTTAACTCCGAGAGTATTCCAAGTTCCCTCAAATCCAGGAATCAGGATATATATATAGTTGGTTAACAAAACGACAAGTTTAGGAAAAATACCCACTAGAAAGAGAGGTAAAAAGATGGCTGTACCAATTATATTAAAGAATAAATGAGTAGCAGCAGCTCTTTTTGCTATAGCCGAAGCTCCAATTCCAGCAAGGATTGCCGTGATGGTGGTTCCAATGTTATCTCCGAATAAAATAGGTACTGCTTGAGAGTAAGAAATAACACCTTGATTCGCAAGCTCTTGTAAGACACCAATTGTTGCGCTGCTACTCTGAACAATAACTGTGAAGACTGTTCCGATAAGCACGCCAAGAAGAGGATTATTCTCTACATCGGTCATCAAGCCAATAAAGAAGGGGGAACTTCGAAGGGGTTTTAAACCATCGCCCATGATATCCATTCCATAAAAGAGAAGACCAAATCCTAGAAGTACTTGTCCAACATAATTTATTCGCTTTGTTTTAAAGAAGAATAGGAAGAAAACCCCAAGTGAAATAATAGGTAATGCATAGTGTTCAAGTTTAAAACCAATGAGGTAAGCCGTAAGCGTCGTTCCGATATTAGCTCCCATTATAATTCCGATGGATTGTCTAAGTGTTAACAATCCTGCATTAACCAGTCCAACCGCTAGGACAGTAGTACCACTACTGCTTTGGATTAATGCTGTGACAATTGTGCCTGTTAGAACACCACGAAGCGGTGTTTTAGTCCCCTTTTCGAGGAAAACTCTTAACCGATCTCCGGCAACCGCTTGTAATCCTTCCGACATTGACTTAATACCAAAAAGGAAAAGTCCCAGCCCCCCAAAAAAACTAAACAATACCGTGGTTAAATCCATCTTCAAACCTATCCTTCCTGTTTGTTTATCTAAAATGGCCCACTTCCAATGGAATTATTGCATAATTATTCTATTTCATCTGCGTTAACTAACGGTTAATAAAATGTTAAGTTTAGGTTAACTTTAGGCAAACTATAAATATTCATTCCTACGTGGGATGACACTCTTTCCGTTGTCCCCTGAGGACCATTGCCTTCGGCTTAGCCCATAAAGTTTTGAGGCGCTTCTCATGCCCCGACCGCCAAACCCGAGGTGATTAACCACAAGTAAAGGAACCTTTACACAAAAGGTTCCTTTACTTGTGGTTAAAACCTTAAATATTCAATCTTTCCTGGTCTTGCATTGAAAATCCATCTCTTTTAACATCACTCATAGTTAATGAATCATCTTTTATTTCGATAGTCTTAAGTTTCTTAACCGCTCCATAAGCTTCTTTTAAGGAAAGCTTATCTCCTTTCCCAGAAATAATCCATAACGTTTTGTACCCACGAGGGATTGTCAGAAGCTTTTCTTCGCCTTTGCCATCCGTAAAATAGACTAATAAATTAATTTTATTATGATTGGCATATTCAAAAACCGGGGTAAAGCTGGTGCCCCCTCTGTTACTAGGCCTTTCTTTGATATCCTTCACTGATTTGACGCTATACACGCGTCTAATTTCACTATCACATTCTATAATCGTAAGTTCATGATTATAATTCTTAACGATATACAGAACTTCCTTAATGGCTTGATTAAATTCATCATCACTAATGCTACCGCTGATATCAAGGGCAATTACGATTTTAGCTTTATGACTCCTAAGTTGACCTCTTAAATCTAATCGATTGGGCTGTCTTCGATTTCTTCTGGTTATCGTCTTCTTTTTATTACTTTCAACCGTTCCCATCAGCCGCTTAAGATATAAATTCCAAGGCAATTGACCTTTGTTGTTTTTAAGGGATGATATCAGGCTTTCTATATATTTGGGAATGCTGCCTTTTTGAGCATTATCAATCAGCTTCTCCGTAAATCTTTGAAGGGTTTTTTCATCGATATTACTAGAATCTGCCCAAACGTCATGAGCTTTTTCAGGATTATACTCTGTTTCTATTATTTCGTCCTGATCAGGATCAGTGGCATTATGGCTAGCATCCTTGGATTTATCTTTGCTGTGACCAGAGTTATCGGTATTTTCATGGGAGTCATCTGTATCACTTTCATCGTCTATATCTTCATCTGCTTCCAGTAAATCGAGGGTTGCTTGAATCTCTTCTACATAATATTCAAAGGGTTTAAATGGCAGGAGTTTTAAGGAATAATTTGAATTGACCCATTCTAAGGTAACAGAATAGGGGGGGAGATGATCTAAATAGGTATTGACGACGATGTTCATGGCTAGATTAATAGCTAATGTGCTGTGGCTATCCCTAAATTCTTTGGCTCTGATTAAATGCAGGGACAAGATATGAAGAATTTCATGTTTAATGGTACTTTCCATTTGCTTAATATTAAGAGTTAAAAAGATAATGGGATTAAAATATATAACATATTTGGCCCCTTTAAAATTCACAGCAGTCGGGCTACTAATGTCAAAGCGTATGTCTCTGGACATTTGCAACAAAAAATAGCCATAGAAATTATCGTTGTCTTCCATAAGACTCAGATTAACTTTATCTACAAGGCTAAAAAACTCTTCTTTAAATCTTGGGGGGATATAAACTTTAGCATTACCATCTTTACGTTTTGCTTTGAAAAAATTACTAGTAATACTATCGGCTTTTTCGTAGAGAGCATTAACTTGGTTATCAAAGAAAGTTTCCATAGTTAAATCACCTAATTAAACGATAAGATTCAAAATATGATTCGATAAAAGCTTCGTTGTCTATGGCAAGTTTGTAAACTTCAGGATAACTGTTCTTAATATCTTTCATGATTCCTATCATTAAATCCACGGGATATAGTTTTAAAAACTCAATCAGTCTGTCGATATAAAAACTTGAGTCATCCCGATCTTCTAAGATGTGTGAGTCTAAGCTTTTGAGAATATTCTTGGCAGCGAGATAAAGTCTGGTATGGCTTTCCTTATTTACCCTTTCTCTAATTAATTCAGGTAGAAAATTCTCTAAAAAAACCTCTTCATAAGATATGAGGGAAGGGTAATCGGATTCCAAAAAGCTCACGAATTCTTCAGCAATTAAGAGCCCCACATTTCCTTTGACAACATTTAAAAACACGGACCGGGGTATGGAATCCTTGTTCTTCTTATAGATTTTATAACTGCTGGAGATTCGCTCATAGCTTCTGGGAGTAGCTCTTAGGTCATCTTCGTTGACCTTATGCAGATACTCGGGAAAAGTGGAGATAAAGGCGATAACCTTTTCCTCGATTCCGACTTCTATGGCCCAATCAATCCACTGATTATAATCGGGCTCCATATATAACCAGACAAATCTATTTTCTTGGGCTGCATCCATATCGACAACTTGGTAATCAAAATCCGAACCATATTTACTGGAAGGATTCATAGCGGCTAAGATTTTTACGTCTTCAGGCAACCTATAGCCATTAATTTCTCGATTTAAGATTAAATTCATAAGTTCCTGTTGGACGGTATGTTCACAACGGTTGATCTCGTCGATAAATAAAAGAACGGTTTTTCCCTGAGATATTTCTTCATCGATTTCCCTTAGTTTATGATGAACAGCATAGACTGTTGATTTCTTTTCAACCAGATTTTTTTTACCATTAACCGTCCCATAAGATTCTATGGTGGGCAAACCGCCGATTTCACCTTCTTTAAGGAGATTTCCATTAATAACAATTAAACTCCAATGATTTTCTTGAGCAATTTCTTTGGCTAAGGCTGTTTTACCGATGCCGCTTTCTCCAACAACTAAAGGAACTTCACCAGTGGATAGTACTAAGCCAACACTTTTGAAGGTATCGGTATAATTCATGATGTCTCACTCCTAATGCATCTTTAACTTTTCATCTACAGCTATTCTTTTCGCTTTTTTACTACCATATTTATAAATAAACATGATTTTGTCCATGGGCATAAGATCGCTGTTTTTAGTAATATAATTGCAATTTAAAAAATCCCTCACATACTTTTCTTCAACATTTTCGTTGGCTAAGGATTCCTTTAACACTTCTTCTAATTCTGCTTGAGATATTTCTTTCCCGATATAGTTAATTACCAAAATATTGACTTGTAAAAACTTTAAGACTTTATCTTTATTCAAATCATTGATAAAGGTAATTGCCCGCTCATTATTCTTGATCGCTATAAGCTCCGTTTTAAGAGTAGGAGAATTAATATATCTTAAGGCATCATAACTTATTCTTACAGCCTCTTCCTGGGCACGGTCACAAGGTTCTTTGATAAACCTGATAGAATCGTAATTTTTTCGTACAGCTAATAGTTGCAATTCCTCACTGGGATTCTTAACATATTTTATAGCCCAGCCTGCCTGATTAATGGCTAATTTGATTAACTCATCGGTGGGATTTTTAATGTACTCTAAGTTAACCCAGCCGTCATTGATCGCTTTGATCGTCATTTCTTCCGTAGGGTTATTTATAAATTGAATCGCTCGGCCATTATTGTTAAGAGCTAATTCCTGCATCTCTTGAGTAGGATTTTCAATATGTTTTAGGGAAAGTCCGTTTTGTTGAACCGCCAAACGTTTTATCTCATCAGTAGGATTACTTACATAGGCTAGAGCATTGGGATTATTCTTGATCATTGCAATAAGCTTTGACTTTTCCATAATGTTAAGTTCCTTCTTTTTAATCTTTGTTATTACTTAGTATTATTAATATTCGTTTTAAGGTGATCTAAATAGTATGATTATACCACTGTGTGAAAAAAGGGTCTATAAATTAATGTCTCTATCTAATAAGTACTTAACAATACTTAATAATTATATAATAAGGAAGTCCAGTAATGCTGGACTTCCTTATTTTTTGACTCGTTAATTTATCAGCCCTTTACCCACTTTGCTACTAAAAACCCTGGATTTCCTTCTCTTTTCTCCTCGATAGAAAGGGCTTCAGATGTTGTTTGAACATTCGGTGGGAAGAAAAGACATTCTCCAATTTCGACAGATACACCAATTTTCCAAGAATATATTTCCTCTTTAGTATAAAGAGCAGCACGGGCGAAGACAGAAGTGGGGTTGTTACGAGCTGCCTCCGCATAGTATTCACTCCAGGAACTCATGCCGGCGATGAGGCCGATCATTAAACAGCCCCCTGGCTTTAAATGATTAAAAAGTTTTTTCAAGACGTTTTCCGGCTCAGGTACAAATTCAAAAGCGGTCATGGAAAAAATGCCATCATAAAATTCAAGTTGATCAAGAATTTTCGTAATATCAGCATGCCACCAGTGAACAGGCATAGCTCTTAAGTTGTTTTCTACAATCGATAGTTTCTTTTTGGCTAGGCCCATCATTTCACTGGAAATATCGACAGCTGTGACCTGATATCCCTCTTGCACAAGCCAGCTGGTATATTGTCCGGTACCACATCCTATCTCAAGAACCTTTAGACCTGGTGCCTTAAACATGGACTGGGCCAGGTGACGTTCAACTTGATCAGATACTGATCCAAGCTCAGTATCATACCAGGAATCATAATGTGCAGCAACGGGGTCAAAAAGTGCTTCGTTCATTGTAATCAACCTCGTGTTCCTATTTTTACGTGTAGGTATAATTTCTACCCAATGCTTGCTAATTCCTTCTTCATCGTTCCTTAAAGAGATAGTTTTGGTAAATGGCTGGTATGTATGCTGTTAGAGACAAAGAAGCTGATGTTAGATGAAGCACGGAAATGATGTGAAAGCAGAACTGCTGTACACATTGAAACATTATCTTTAATATGACATAGGCTGGCGTATTAGATAGAGTATAATAGCCTTATCAAATAGATAGTGGTTATTTAAAGCGAAAATCCCACTTAGTGTGTGTGAAAGGAGTGTGATTATATGGAGATTATAACCTTAACAAAGGATAATCTTGAGAAAGAGCATATTTGTTGTGCCATTTCAAATAACAAAGACTGCCAAGTTGCACCGAAAAAGCAGTGGCTTTCTAAACGGTTTGATGATGGACTGGTTTTCAAAAAGTGTGACGTACGTGGTAAATGTTTTATAGAATATATCCCTGCTGAAAAAGCTTGGTCACCCATTGAAGCTGACGGGTATATGTATATTAATTGTCTTTGGGTGTCTGGACAGTTTAAGGGGCAAGGGTATGCCAATTTGCTTTTAAATGAATGCATCAAGGACAGTAAGGAAAAAGTTAAAAAAGGACTGGTTATACTGTCATCAAAAAAGAAATTGCCCTTTCTTTCTGATCCTAAGTTTTTAAGATACAAAGGGTTTGTATTAGCTGACACAGCAGAGCCTACTTACGAGCTTTTATATTTGCCCTTTGAAGAAAAGGCTCTAAAGCCAAGATTTAAAGACCATGTAAGAACACCAGAAATCATCGAAGGCTTTGTTTTGTACTATACAAATCAATGTCCTTTTACAGCTAAATATGTTCCACTTATTGAAAACGTTGCAAAACAAAAAGGGATAGAATTCAAAAGTATCCGTTTTGAAACAACGGAACAAGCACAAAATGTGTCTGCTCCGTTTACCACGTATAGTCTGTTTTACAAGGGTGAATTTCTAACAAATGAA
Organism: Desulfosporosinus sp.; assembly: GCA_003513495.1. Taxonomy (GTDB): domain Bacteria; phylum Bacillota; class Desulfitobacteriia; order Desulfitobacteriales; family Desulfitobacteriaceae; genus Desulfosporosinus. The sequence continues at coordinate 114,672 of DOPM01000028.1, read as the reverse complement.
ATATTGTCAGTAAAAAGGTTTGAGAAGATACTAACCGAAAAGGGCTTGTGAGGAGAGGGGATGACAGAAGCGGTGAACTTCTTCGCTCTGCCGCCAAGGATAGTCTTATTATAAAAACCGTGGTTTTGAAAATTGAATTCCGGATACTTATAATTCATTTGGAAACAATAGTCCCAAAGAGTGTTTTTCCCCGGGTAATGCATTTATGTAAGAGAAAGAACCGGAGTAATTTTATGACCACAAAACTCAAGGAATACAATCAGAAAAGGAATTTTACCAGGACTTCAGAACCGGAAGGCATGACAGAAATGGCCGAAGCGGGTCTGAGGTTTGTCGTACAGCACCATATAGCTCGCAGAGATCACTACGATTTTCGCCTCGAATGGGACGGGGCTCTATTGAGCTGGGCAGTTCCCAAGGGCCCTTCTTACGATACCCGGGACAAGAGGCTTGCCATACAGGTGGAGAAGCATCCCCTGGAATACAGGAATTTTGAGGGGACGATTCCCAAAGGGGAATACGGTGGCGGTGTAGTTATGCTCTGGGATGAAGGGTTCTGGGAACCCTATGGGGATGTGGATGAGGGACTCCGTTCAGGAATGCTGAAGTTTGTTCTGCAAGGAGGTCGACTTAAGGGGAAGTGGGCTCTGGTGCGCTTGAAAAGGAAAGCGGGGGAGACGAAGGATAACTGGTTGTTGCTTAAAGAAAAAGATGAGTATATCAAAACCGGCGAGGGGATTTCTGAATTTACCACCAGCATCAGAACCGGTCGCACAATGAGGGAAATTGAAGAAGGGGAAGACGAAAAGATCACCCGGAATCCCTTCGGCAGTACCGGCGTGCAGCTAGCCAAATTAGTCAATACTGTGCCTGTGGGTGAGGATTGGCTCTATGAGTTGAAATACGATGGCTACAGGATACTGGCTTATATTGAAGGCAACAGCGTCCGGCTGATCACCAGGAACGGAAATGATTTTACAAAGCGGTTTCCGGATATCGCCTATTCCCTTACCGATTGGGCTGGGGGCAGGGCGATGATTCTGGACGGCGAAATGGTCATCACGGACCCAGCGGGCAAGACGGATTTTCAGGCTCTTCAGAATTATATGAAAAACCCCCAGGCCCAAAGCCTTACCTATATCCTCTTTGATCTCCTGGCCCTGGATGGGGCGGATCTCCGGGAACAGCCCCTGATCGACAGGAAGGCGACACTGGCAGATTTGCTGGAGGGTGCCCCTAAGAATCTCTATTACAGCCAGCATATCCCAGGGAAGGGACAGGAAAGTTTCCGCGCAGCCTGTGAGGCAGGCATGGAAGGGATCGTCGGCAAAAAAGCACGTTCCGTCTACAGCGGAACAAGAAACGGCGACTGGATCAAACTTAAATGTGATCAAAGGCAGGAATTTGTGATCGGAGGCTATACTCTTTCCGATCGAAAAACCAGCGGGATAAGTTCCCTGCTCCTGGGGGTCTATGCCGGCGGGGAATTAGTCTATGCCGGACGTGCCGGCACCGGCCTGAGGGAAGCTGATGTGAAGGAGCTGGAGGGAAAATTTGCGGGTCTTAAGAGAAGGGATCCCCCTTTCCAACGCGCTCCCAAGCCTAGGTCGGAGGAAGAGATCACCTGGCTTGAACCTGAACTGGTGGCGGAAATCAAATTTGCTGAATGGACTAAGGATCATCTCTTAAGACAGGCAAGCTTTAAAGGCCTGCGGGGGGATAAGAATCCCAGGGATATTAAAAAGGAAAAAGCGGATGACGGAACATTGTCCCCATCATCCGCCAAAGAAGCGGAGAGACCCATGAAAGCCAAGGCTAACAGCCTCATCATCGCAGGAATCAAGATTAGCAACCCGGACAAGGTAATCTTTACCGAGCCTGAAATCACCAAAGGGGATGTGGTCCGGTATTACGAAAAGGTAGCAGAGCGCATGCTGCCCTATGTAAGTCACAGGGTTCTAAGCATTGTCCGCTGTCCTAAGGGCATCTCCCAGACCTGCTTCTATAAGAAGCATCCCGGTCCGGGCAGTAAAGGAATCGTCACCATCCCTATTTCCACCAGTGACGGAGAAATGGAAGACTACTTCTACATTGAGAACCCAGTCGGGCTGATTGCCGAAGCGCAAATGGGCACCCTGGAATTTCATATCTGGGGAAGCCGTGTGGAGGAGCTGGAAAAGCCGGATTTGATGGTATTTGATCTGGATCCGGATGAGGGAATGGATTTGAGCAGGGTGCGCCAGGGTGTGCGGGATATGAAAACTATTCTTTCCGAACTTTCCCTGAACTCCTACCTCAAGACCAGCGGTGGCAAAGGGTACCATGTGGTCGTCCCATTAAAGCCTGCTGTCCCATGGGATGGGTTTCACAATTTTGCCAGGAGCGTCGCCCAAGTGATGGAGCAGAAGTGGCCTGACCGCTATACAAGCAATGTGAGAAAGGCTAAGCGTACTAACAAGATCTTCATTGACTGGATTCGCAATGGCAGAGGCGCCACCAGCATTGCCCCTTATTCCCTGAGAGCGAGAAAAGGGGCCGGAGTGTCCATGCCCATCGGGTGGGATGAACTGGACACAGTAGATCCAAACGGCGTCAATATGGAGGAGGCGCTACGGAGGATCGGTGGCAATGACCCCTGGAACGGTTTTTTCCGGAATAATCAGCAGCTTAAATGATCGTGTTATAAATGTAAACCCATGAGGAATAGCAGGAAATTGGGCTTTGAAAAACGCGAGGACCGAAACTTAGCCCTTGTTTATGCTGTTTTATTGGACAAATATTCTGCTGACCCCCTTTAATTTAGGGGGTCTAACTATTTAGTGAAATTCCTAATACCGTGCATCAGTACTATCTTAATGCCAGAATAAACAATAAGACCGTGATGTTGATAGAGCGTGAAAACAGAAACAACTTAGCTTTCTGCGACATACCCCACTAATACCCATCGAGAATAAGTATGATTATAAGATTAATTGTCAAATACCATAGCTGCTAGTATCATAATAATAGAAGATTGACATTCAGGCCTAAAGGGATGTAATTATTAAAAACAACCAGAAGGATTTGAAATAGATTATGAAAAGCTTAGTCATTGGAATATTAGCCCATGTAGATGCGGGCAAGACAACATTATCTGAGAGTTTGCTGTATCTGAGCGGTAAAATTAGTCGATTGGGAAGGGTGGACAATAAGGATGCGTATTTAGATACTTTCGAGCTAGAAAGAGCAAGAGGAATCACCATTTTTTCCAAGCAGGCTATGTTTGAAATAGGCAAGATTCAGATTACCTTACTGGATACTCCGGGACACGTGGATTTTTCAGCTGAAATGGAGAGAACACTTCAGGTGCTGGATTATGCTATTTTAGTAGTAAGTGGTGCGGACGGGGTGCAGGGGCATACCAAAACATTGTGGCGCCTCCTGCACATGTATCAGATACCGGTTTTTCTATTCGTAAATAAAATGGATCAGAATGGGACTAATAAAGACAAGTTAATGAAGGAATTGAAAAGGCAGCTGGATGATGGGTGTATTGAATTTAGTCAAATTCAGACGGACGAGTTCTACGAACAACTAGCCATGTGTGAAGAAATAATGATGGAAACTTTACTAGAAACGGGACATATTGAAATTTCACAGATCAAAAAAGCTATCACTGAGCGTAAAGTTTTCCCGTGCTTTTTTGGTTCTGCTTTAAAATTAGAGGGCGTTGAGCAATTTATGCAGGACGTTGTGAAATATGCTAGGATACCTTCCTACCCCGATGAATTTGGGGCTAAAATATATAAAATAGCAAGAGATGAGCAGGGTAACCGCCTTACCTATATGAAGCTTACTGGCGGAAGGCTTAAAGTAAAAGATGTCATAACGAATAGTGTCTGGAAAGAGAAGATTAATCAAATCCGTATTTATTCTGGACATAAATACGAGCAAGTTAACGAGGTAGAGGCAGGCTCTGTATGTGCAGTAACAGGGCTCAGCCAAACCAGACCGGGAGAAGGCTTAGGGATAGAGGAAGCTTCAGGTACACCAGTATTGGAACCCGTGCTGTCCTATCAGATTATTCTGCCGGAAGGCTGTGACCCAAGAGTGATGCTTCCTAAGCTGCGTCAGATTGAAGAAGAAGAGCCGAAACTTAATATTGTCTGGGATGAGCAGCTGCAAGAAATTCAGGCACAGATTATGGGAGAGGTGCAAATTGAGATTCTGCAGAGCCTTATACAAAGCCGTTTTGGTGTTAATGTGGCCTTCGATGCAGGAAGGATTGTCTATAAGGAGACGATTGCTAAAGTCGTTGAAGGGGTAGGGCACTTTGAGCCACTACGGCATTATGCGGAGGTCCACCTGTTAATGGAGCCGGGTGAGCCGGGAAGTGGTCTGCAGTTTGGGGTAGAATGCAGTGAGGATGTGTTAGGTAAAAGCTGGCAAAGGCTTATTCTATCTCATCTAACCGAAAAAGCACATAAGGGGGTTCTAACCGGGTCAGGGATTACAGATATGAAAATTACATTGGTCTCAGGTCGGGCACACAATAAGCATACCGATGGGGGTGACTTCAGAGAGGCTACCTACCGGGCAGTGCGCCAGGGTTTAAAAGAGGCAGAATCCCTATTGTTGGAGCCGTATTATGCCTTCCAGTTAGAACTACCTGTGAAAATGGTAGGAAGAGCTATGACTGACATTGAGAAAATGCATGGCACATGTCAAATAACCCAGACAAATGACGAGATAGCAGTTCTTGTGGGAAGTGCCCCTGTTGTTACCATGAAGAATTATCAAAAAGAGGTAGTTGCCTATACCAAAGGACATGGCAGGCTGTTTTGCAGCCTAAAAGGATATGAGCCATGCCATAATGGGTCAGAGGTCATAGAAAGTATCGGCTATGATTCGGAAAAAGACTTGGAAAATCCGACAGGTTCTGTATTTTGTGCCCATGGGGCTGGCTTTTTAGTGGATTGGTATGCCGTAAAAGACTATATGCATGTTGAAAGCTATCTTCAGGAAAACGATGATTTGTCGGGAGATATAGCCCCAAATCATGCCTCATACACAGAAGAGCGGTGGATTAGTTTAGAAGAGATTGACCAAATCATCAATAACACCTTCTATGCTAACCAAGGGAAGAAGTCCGTCTGGAAAAAACGCAAAACAGCCCGGGAAAGTTATTATGAACCGGTTACCTATGTCAGAGAGAAGGAAAGTAAAGCAGAGTATCTCCTTGTGGACGGTTATAATATTATCCACGCCTGGCCTGAACTCAAAGAGCATGCAGATGACAATATGGATGGTGCCAGAATGAAATTACTTGATACTCTAAGCAATTATCAGGGGATTCGAAAATGCCAGATTATCGTTGTGTTTGATGCCTACCGTGTTCAAGGGCATTTTGAGGAAGTAATAGACTATCATAATATTCATATGGTATATACTAAGGAGGCACAAACGGCAGACCAGTATATTGAAAAATTTGCCCATGATCATCAGAAGAAATATAATATCACAGTTGCAACATCAGACGGTTTACAGCAGCTAATTATTAGGGGGGCAGGATGTGCCTTATTATCTGCTAGAGAACTGAAGGTTGAGATCGACGGGGCTAATGAAAGAATCATGAGAGAATACCAGGAAGTAAATGGAATCCGTCGTAATTACCTGGTAGATGCATTATCTCCAGCCGCGAAACAGCAGGTGAAGGAAATAGTCAATAAAGATAAGAATCAGTAAAAAATTCTAAAGACCTATATGCCGTAGCTTTATAGAAACGGCACTTCGTATTCCGAAAACAATGTTATGGTATGTCGGAATATCCCTTTATGAAAGGCTTTTAAAGCCTTTTTTTTATACTGTCGGAAAATATAAAACTAGAAAATTACTTAAACTGTTTCAAAATCTTCTTAAGTTTATTTATCTACAAAACACTTTTTTTATGTACATAAACGTGACAGATGATATTAAGGCATTAAACTTAATAAGAGTGCTAGTTCGCCTCAACAATTTTATAAGAAAGGAGCTTCAAATCTTAAGTACCCCAAAATTGGATCTATTATATAGTTTTTCTGTTTCACCATATCAAATATTATTCAATTAGTATGTTTTCCAAGTAGGAAAACATATAACTCTATACGGTTAAGCACAAGTTTTAAATTATAGTTTAGTTATAGTTTTAAGTGTAAAAGTTCACAAAAACAAAGTGAAAATAACGTTGTTCCTAATTTAAAAATCCAAAATGGTAGAAGATGTAATAAAATATTTAGTTTCAATATTTGTAATTTTGTAAGTAGTTTACTAAAAAGGTGGTAAAACACATGGAAAGCAAAACAGGGAAAGTGAAAAATTTATCAAGACGTTCTTTCCTTAAGTTTTTTGGAGGAGCAAGTTTAGCTGGTGTCTCGCTAAATTTGGCTGGTTGTGGCCAACCAATTACAGCCGAGAAAGCTGTTGGAGGAAACGGTTGGATGCCAACCCAATACAATGAACCAGGCAGTTGGCCAACAAATGTTCGTGGTCGCGTTCCAATTGATCCAGCAAACCCCTCAATTATCAGAGATGACCAAAAATGTATTCTTTGTGGTCAATGTATTGAAGTATGTGAGAAGATTCAATCGGTGTTTGGAAATTACGAACTGCCGATTAAAAGTGAAATTGTTTGTGTAAACTGTGGGCAGTGTATCCAATGGTGTCCTTCTGGAGCAATTTCAGAACGGGATGACATTAATAAAGTACTAAAAGCCATCGCAGATCCAAATATCACCGTTGTAGTGCAGACTGCACCAGCAACTCGTATTGGTCTTGGCGAAGAATTTGGCATGCCTATCGGAACTAATGTACAGGGCAAACAAGTTGCTGCCTTGAGAAAATTAGGGTTTGACGTAATTTTTGATACTAATTTCACTGCTGATCTGACAATTATGGAAGAAGGCACAGAACTTGTTAAACGTGTTAAAGGGGAATTGCACCACCCTACTCCACAGTTCACATCATGTTGCCCGGGTTGGGTTAAGTTTGTCGAATATTTTTATCCTGACCTAATTCCTAATTTATCAACAGCGAAGTCTCCTCAGCAGATGGAAGGAACTTTAATGAAAACCTATTATGCTGAAAAGCAGAATGTAGACCCTAAAAAGATCTTTTCGGTAGCCATTATGCCTTGTACTGCAAAGAAATTTGAATGTCAACGTCCTGAAATGACTTCAGCCAGAAAAGAGTTAAATGATAGTAATGTTACCCCTGATGTGGATGTAGTTCTTACAACAAAAGAACTTGCCAGAATGATTAAGAGAGCTGGTATCGATTTTACTTCTCTTCCAGACGACGAGTATGACCAGCTGATGGGTACAGGGACAGGGGCAGGTGCAATTTTCGGTACCACCGGTGGTGTTATGGAAGCTGCAGCTCGCTCTGCCTATTATCTTATAACTGGACAACAGCCACCTGCATCACTTTGGGAGTTAACCCCTGTAAGAGGAATGGAGGGTGTTAAAGAGGCAGCAGTTAATATTCCAGGTTTTGGTAGTGTAAAAGTTGCTGTCATTTCCGGTCTGGCCAATGCCAGAAAGGTTATGGATCAGATTAGAGCTGGTAATGCTCCCTGGGTTTTCATTGAAGTCATGGCTTGTCCCGGAGGCTGCCAATATGGTGGCGGACAACCTCGAGCATCGTCCCCTCCTTCAGACGAAGTTCGTAACAGGCGTGCCGCATCTTTGTACAAAATTGATACTAATGCAAAACTGCGTAACAGTCATGATAATCCCCAGATTAAACAAGTCTATGCAGACTTCCTAACTGCTCCTATGAGCGAAAAAGCAGAAGAACTTCTGCACACACATTATATTTCCAGAGCTGAAGCGCTTGTTGCTAAAAAGTCCGAAAGAAACTTATATTAAGATTGGGGAGGTGGAAAAATATGACAAATGGCGTACTCGTAGATATACCGAAATGTGTAGGTTGTGATAGCTGTTCGGTAGCCTGCAAATTATGGAATGAACTTGAATGGGATCCCCAGGAAAAGAGCAAGACTGCTACAGACAGAGCAAAGGAACCAAACAACGGCTTATGGCCTGAAGAATGGACATCAATAAATCGTTATGACTTACAGAAGGACGGCTCATCAGTATGGAGATATGTCAAAACCCAATGTTTTCACTGTGAGGATCCTGCATGTGCATCATCATGTTTCTCCAAGGCGTTTCAGAAGCTTCCTGAGGGACCGGTCATTTATGACCAGAGTCTGTGCGTAGGTTGCCGTTACTGCATGATGGCATGTCCATTTGACATACTGAGATACGAATGGAAGAAAGCAATTCCTGGAGTAAGGAAATGCCAGATGTGCGCGACAAGAGTTGCCAATGACATGGAACCGGCGTGTACCTCAGTGTGCCCGACAGGAGCAATTATCTTTGGGGACAGAGAGCAATTGTTGGCAGAGGCAAAAAAGAGAATCAAAGAAAACGGTTATGTAGATAGAGTATTTGGAGAGAGAGAAGCAGGGGGTACATCCTGGCTTTATATCTCGGATACACCATTTGAACAGATGAGATTCAGAACGGATGTAACAACCATGCCGTTGCCTTCTTACACAGAAGGGTATATGAAAGCTACACCATTTGTAGGAGTCGGCTGGGCGGCCATCTTAGCCGGATTGTATATATTTAACAATAAAGGCAAGGAACCTCTAGATTAATAAATCAAAAAACAGAATGGAGGGAAATTTATGGAACTTGTTACTACCTTTGTAAACCGAACAGGGGAGAAATTGAGCAGTGTGAAATGGAAGTTTAGAATGACCCCCATGAGGTGGGTGTTTACGGGCATAGCTGCCGTGGCCATAGCAGTAATTTTGGTGCGTTTTGTATTAGGCCTGGGAGCTACAACCAATCTAAACGACCAGTGGCCATGGGGACTATGGATTTCATTTGACGTACTGTTAGGGGTAGCCCTGGCAGGAGGCGGATATGGAGTAGCCCTTATCGTATACGTACTACGCAGGGATAAGTTTTATCCAATCGCAAGAAGTGCAATGCTAACTTCATTATTAGGTTATATTGTTGTCGTACTCGGGTTATTGATTGAGGTAGGACAATGGCACAATTTCTGGAGACCCTATGTATCATGGGGACATGCCAGCGTATTGTTTGAAGTTTTCTGGTGCATTTCATGTTATACATTGATTCAGGTATTGGAATTCTGCGAAGTAGCAACAGAGAAAGTATTTAAAGGGGCACACAAATACCTTAAGAAAGCAATGCCTGTAATGCTGATCATCGGTATCACCCTACCAACTCTGCACCAATCATCATTGGGCCAGTTGTTCTACCTATTTGTAGGCAAAGTGAACCCCCTTTGGTGGTCGGCATTTCTGCCGCTGTTCTTCCTGTTATCCTCATTTTTTGTCGGGGCAGGCATGATTATTATAGAAAGTACTCTAGCTGGGAAGGCATTAAATCATAAAATAGATATCTCTGTCTTAAGAGGGTTGGCTAGAATATCCGGTGGAGCAATGATCTTGTATTTGATCTTAAAGATCACGGATATGGTAGTAAGAGGAACCTTTGCTAATGTTTTTGCCTTTGATTTACCCAGTATCTTGTTCCTAAGCGAACTAGTTCTTGGTGTAATAATACCAATAATTATCGCATTCAGTTCCTTGTCCAGTACCCGTAAAGGCCTGATCTGGTTTGCAGTACTTAATGTATCCGGAGTCATTCTCAACAGGTTTGATGTACTGTTTACTGGAATGGGAAAACATATCAACCAATACGGTGGACATTATTTCCCTGCTTGGACAGAGGTTATAGTCAGCTTAGGTTTAGTATCAATAGCTTGTTTAGCATACCTGTTCATAGCAGAAAACTTCAATATTCTTGAACATAAAGGATCAAAAGTTGACGACTATACAGTCACTGAAAAATTGCCTTACGCTACCACCGCGAAATAAGCCTTTTAAAGGAATAGAGAGATTTCTTTTAAATACAACTTATAGCGCAGGCCAAGTAATCAGCCTGTGCTTTTGTTTTTTATCACAGTAGACTTGATGTAGTTTCACTTCGACGTCGACGCTCCTGAACAGACCTTGAGTTTGGAAAATATAAGGGTTTGCACAAAAGAGGTGTCTTAATGATTTATAATTGTCAAATTGTATATAATCACGATTGTTGTCTCAATACCAAAAAAGCATTTGTAAATCTTTGTCGGTTATGTATCGACTCCTGTCCTCATCATGCCATTTCCGTATACCGTGAACTTGATGCTAAACGCTGTACAGAATGTGGGATATGCATAGCTGTTTGTCCTAGCGGCGGATTTTTTTATCGCAACTCCGATAAGCTGTACGAGTATATTAAACGTTCAGAGAATGTTGTTTTAAATTGCCCACAAGCAATCCCAGCGGGCCATGAAATTCCTTGTCTAGGGATCTTCGACAGGGATTTATGGCTGAGTCTCATGTTGTATGCTCGGGAGAAGGAATTAATAATATACACCGGAGTGTGCGCAAATTGTGCGGATAAAAAAGCTTGTGAAACGAGTGTGCAGATTTTTAAAGAAGTTCATAATACATGGAAAGATCATCCACCAATAAGGATTAGAGTTGCATCTGATGATGGGAACTGTGAATCGGCCATGAGGGATACGATGTCAGTACAAGACCAGATCGAGAAAAAGGGATGGCGAGACATCGGTCGTGAGAAATTGGAAGCAATGTTACCGGGTATCACTTCCAACGAAAGGTATCTTATTCCGAAGACACGGCAGTTCTTGGGAGAAACCTGGAAGTCCCAAAAATCCGGGACTGAGGTACTCCCAATACCGGCATTAACTGTAAGCGAAAGTTGTACAAATTGCGGTGAATGTGAAGGGATATGTCCGCAAGGAGCTTTAACGAAAAAAGAAACTAAGGAACAGTTGACATTGATTTATGAACCAATAAAATGCGCTCGCTGTCAAAGGTGTATCAGTATATGCCGCTCTAAAGCTTTAAGTATGGAGATAAAGTCCTTATCTTATCGATTACTAGCAGGTAAAGTTCTTTTGCACCAAGGAAAACGACGGTTTTGTTCTTGGTGTGGCAAGCAAGTGTTTGATGACTTAGAGCCTGCAATGTGTATAGCTTGTGCGACAAGTAATTTTAATAGCAAGAACGCTTATGAAAATGGTGGGCGTTTCACAGCTGGAAAATCGTGATATTACACAGTTTCGGGAGGACAGCTGCCTGCGGGAATATAATTTCCAAAAACCTATTGAAAAACAATTCATATTATTATAAACTTTATCCAAATATAATTTTAGTAAGGTGCCCATAAGGGGAGAATAGGGAATCCGAAAATAGTCTTATTTAGGCTATAAACGGAGCGGACCCACCACTGTAATCGGCGAGCTATTAAGTGCCACTGGCATAAGCTGGGAAGGCCTTGTGATTTAGCAATGACCCGTTAGCCAGGAGACCTGCCTTATTATTGTGTCGGGGATGAAGGTAAAGTCCTATGATCAAATCTAATTTGATCATAGGACTATTTTAATTTTACCAACGCCCTAAGTTTAAAGGAGTAATGTTTTATGTTAAAAGGAAAAAAAGTTGTCGTTATTGGCGACAGGGATGGGATTCCGGCTCAATCTTTAGAGGAATGTGTCATTAGCGCTGGCGGGGAAGTTATTTATGCGATGACACATTGTTACGTTTGAACATCGGCTGGAGCAATGGATCAAGAAAATCAGGTTCAAATACAAGAACTTGCTCAGAAATACGGCTGTGAGGAACTTATTGCTGTACTCGGCAGTGCGGATCCTGAAATGGCAGTCATCGCAGCTGAATCGGTGGCAGGCGGTAACCTTATGTTTATTGATCCGATTCCAACAGCCCAGTTAGGGCTTAAAGCTTATCATATCGTCGAACTCAAAGAACTCATTGATCATCAAGTCTATTTACGACATATGGAAATGATGGAAATGATCCTTGATATTTCAAGAATTATTGAAGAGGTCTCAATCGTACGTAAACGATTTTTTCCATCGGAAGTGAGCGAATGAAGTATCCAGTCATCAAAGGGACGAGCTATACGTTAATTCAGACACCGGGACTTCTTCTTCAGCAAGCAACCTTAAAGGGTTCACAGCTAAGTCATTCGATCAAGGATCAATTACGAAGCTTTGATAGTGTAGTCCGTTATCCACCGAATCAAGCGTTTATCGGAAATCTTTTACCTGAGGATTTATTAAATATTCCCCGACCCTGGTATAATAATGCTTTGTCCGAAGGAAAGCGCCAAGGGAAGTTAGGTGAAATTTTTCCCGAGGACGAGTTTCTAGGCGTGCTAGATGCGGTTGATGTTTACGGACTCGTGTGCCTGGAAGCAGGATTTAAGCAGTCCATCTTACAAAAACTACGTTATCATCCTGCTTTATGTATGCTTAAAGGAATAAAAACGGCTCAGAATGATTCGTTCTCTAATGAAGAGGTTCATGAAATGATTGAAACACGTGAAGCCCTGCCGCTGATCTTTGGAGGACAAATTATCGGGTGTGTCCGGAAGGCCACCGTGTCGGATTCTAATCTAACTGCATCCAGGGTATTGGAAAACCTGACGGCAAAGGCTTCCGCTGTAGCAGCTCTTCAACTTCTCCTTTCGAAGACCGGGCTTAAGCCACAGGATGTAGACTATATTATCGAAGCTTCCGAAGAAGCCTGTGGAGACAATCGACAGAAGGGAGGCGGAAGTTTTGCCAAGTCTATCGCCGAAGCCTGTTCCTGTTCCAATGCTAGTGGAGCCGATACGCGTGCATTTTGTGCTGCTCCAGTGCATGCCTTGATGCAAGCTGCAGCATTAGTTCAGTCGGGTATCTTTACAAATGTAATTGTAGTAGCTGGAGGGTGCAGCGCAAAACTGGGGCTCAATGCGGAGATTCACCTTGAACACAATATGCCCGTCTTGGAAGACATACTGGGAGCATTTGCATTTCATATCAGTAAAGATGATGGGATAAATCCTATCATACGTACTGATCTGATTGGTAGAATGAACGTTGGCTGCGGTGACTCGCCTCAACAGGTTTATCATTCTCTTATCGCTGAACCTTTAACAAAGGGTGGATATAGAATTGTAGATATGGATCGTTATGCGGCAGAACTTGTGAATCCGGAAATTATCGAACCAACGGGGTGTGGTGATATAGCCAAAAGGAACTATAGTATGATCGCTTCTCTAGGTATTCTAAGGGGAGAAATAGATCGTTCCGAAATCGAGGAGCAAATTCACCGCTTTGGGGTACCCGGTTTTGCGCCAAACCAGGGACATATTCCTTCAGGTGTACCCTATATCGGACCCGCCCGTGACCTTATACTTGGAAACAAAGTGAATCAAGTAATGATTATAGGTAAAGGGAGCCTCTTTTTAGGTAAACTCACCCGACTCTATGACGCTCTTTCTCTGATAATTCAGAGGAACCCCAAATAGTTAATTTCAATATTATTGTATTTTTACTTAATATTTACATTACTGCTTGTCTGAGGTAACCTTATATTAGGAAAAAAGCTACACGTCTTTTTACTATACATGTCTTTGCTATGAAAGCAACTTAAGCACTGTGTCATCCTGAGCGATAGCAAAGGATCTAGATCCTTCGCTATCGCTCAGGATGACAGAATAATCTTTTGTTTGTGACAGAATAGTCTTGTTTATCGTGATGCAGGTAACGCATGGAATTCTGAGGCATAGCCGAAGAATCTTGACTTCTACACTATTTCAAGTTAAGATCTTCGCTGCGCTGAGGATGAGACGAGTGAAAGAGGACCCTAAAGTTATACTTCTTGATACGTTAAGAAAATTTTAATAAACCTTTTTTACAGGTGCCCATTTGGGAGAATAGGGAACCGGGTGTAATTCCCGGACGGACCCGCCACTGTGAAGGTGAGCTTTTACTTATACCACTCCATCCATTATGGGGGAAGGAAGTAAACGCTGTGACCCTAGTCAGGAGACCTGCCTGTAGAATTTCTATGTCGGCTTCGTGAATGAGTCGGCTTAGGTGAGATGATGGAAAAATCTGCACCCTCTTGGGATGTGGGTTTTTTTTATTTAGGTTAGGGGGGGGAAGAGTATAAATTAAGTTATTGCATTAACTTATGAAAGGAGTAGGAAACGTGAGTGCGAGTTTGATTTTCATCTCATTATTAGTACTTTTTAGCAGTTTAGCTATAGTAATAGCTATATTTGGAGAAAGTTTTTTTGAAAAGTTTGACTAAAAAATTAAAGGGATCAAATTAGTAAATGGAAGGGGAATCTTCAATGGAACCGAGCAAAATAGCAGCCTTATTTGTCTTTTTGGTATTATTACCTTGCTGGGCTTTATACTACACGCGAAGTGGTATAAAAAGTGTGGAAGGCTATGTATTTGGCGGCCGTGCCTTAGGTCCAGTTGCGTCAGCTTTTACGGCTGCAACTGCAGCGACTAGTGCTGGTTTGTTTGTTGGTGGTGCAGGTATGGCATATCAGTATGGTTGGGGCGGAGGAACATGGCAGATTGGAGCCGCTTTTGGTGTCTTTATCACTTGGTTCATAGTTGCTCCCAAAATTAGAGAGGTATCTCATAAAATAAAAGCCATCACGACGCCGGAACTATTTGTTAAAAGATACGGATCAAACCACTTTTACCCTATAGTCGCATTTTGGATTGTGATTTTTACTGTGCCCATGCTTGTTGTACAAATGAGGTCAGCGGCATTAACAATAGAAAGTTACTTGGGGTTACCGTACGTTTGGTCATTAGTCCTATTTAGCACTGTGTTAGTAATCTTCTCTTCTCTTGGCGGTCGCTCTGCCATTGCCTATTTGGACACTGTACAGGGGATGATTATGATCATTTGTGTTACAGTAGCCATAATCGTTGGTCTAAAAGCCGTGGGAGGCATTTCTGGGATAGACCATTTATTAGTTCAGCAGAATCCCAGTATGACCAGCTTTTTTGGAGAAATGCCCCGCTCTCTCTGGTACAACTTAGCGTTTGTATATCTATTTGGCTTGTTTAGCAGCCCTCATATTATTCCTGCTTTTTATGGGATGAAAGACGCCAGGACCGCACGATTAGCTTTCCCAATTGGGGTCATCATTTCCCTTTATTGGACCTTCGCTGCTGTCCTAATTGGTTTGGTCCCCCGTGCTTTAGGCATCGGCATAGAAACCCCGGACAAAGCTTTTGCCGCATTCATAACTCATGTTGCTCCGGAGATCGTGGGTATGCTGTTGGTTTTTTGCCTATTGGCGGCGGTTTTTACGACGTTGGATGCCTTATTAATGGCAGCTGGGTCCAGTATAGTGCACGACATTATTGGTCGGATAAAAGGACAAAACTTTACGGAAAGTGAAGAACTGCGTTATTCAAAGATAGCTACTGTCGTTATTGGCCTATTGGCATTAATCCTAAGCGGAATGCAGATGCCCCTAATTACAATTCTTAATGCCTTTGGTTTTGGTGCATTTGTTATTGTAATTGGAGTACCAATGATCTTGGCATTGTTTTGGGATAAGGCCAATCGTGAGGCAGCTTATTTTTGTACCACATTAGGGCCAATTATTTATATATTGTGGCGTACCTATTTGGTTAAAATAACCGGTCTGGGTGAACTTCCCGGGACCCTATTAGTCGTCTTAACGGTATCGGTCATATGCAGTTTGGTAAAACCAGCAAATAATGAACTCTATTTCCAGGAATATAGGAAAACCTACTTTAATAAAGTTGGGGCCTAATGAGGAGGGTTTAGTTATGAGAATACTCTTTTACATAAATCAATTCTTCGCCGGACTAGGTGGTGAAGATAAGGCAGATAGTTCTCTCTTTTTTGTGGAAAAACCTATCGGACCGGCTGTTGGTCTGTGTTCCCTTCTAGGTGAAAACTATAGTGTGCCAATTGTTGCTGTGTGTGGAGATAACTACTTTAACAGCCATAACGATATTGTCATACAGGAAATAGTTGATAAGGCCAAGGAGTATAAGGTGGATATGGTTATTGCAGGACCAGCATTTAACTCAGGGCGGTACGGTCAGGCCTGTGGAGCTATTTGTGAGGCTGCTGCCAGAGAACTTGGTATACCTGGGATCACTGGTATGTATGAAGGAAATCCAATGGTAGAGATCTACCGACAAAGGACATACATTCTACCTACATCTGGGAAAGTATCAGGCATGAGGGAAGCACTAATCAAAATTGCAGGCTTTGTGCAGAGAATTTCAACAGGTGAACCCCTTGGTCCTGCCCGGAAGGAAGGTTATATCTCCCAGGGCATTAGGAAACTAATTTATCGCGAAGAAGAGGCCGCTAAGCGGTTGGTAGATATGCTGGAAGCAAAGCTAAAAGGCCAACCCTTTTCTACCGAGCTGTCAATTCAAATCATTGACAAAGTTGCACCGGCACTGCCAGTCGCAAAGTTAAAAGAAGCGACTATTGCCCTCGTGACAACTGGTGGACTAGTACCCCGGGGCAACCCTGATCGGATACGTTCTTTTGGAGCCGAGGTTTGGAAAACATATGAGATTTCCGGAAAACAAAGGTTGGACAGTTCGGAATATGAGACGATTCACGGTGGTTATAATCCAAACTTTGTCAATGCCAACCCCAATTACGTAGTGCCGGTTGGCATCATGAGGGAATTTGAAGCTGAAGGCTTGATTGGAAGTTTACAAAATAAGTTTTATTCTACGTCCGGAGTAGGGGCGGCAGCCAATATCTCCCAAAGAGACGGGCAGGAAATGGCCGCGCAATTACACCAGGAAAAGGTGGATGGAGTAATTCTGACCTCTACCTGAGGTACCTGTACTCGTTGCGGCGCAACGATTGCCAAAGAATTAGAGAGGCAGGGGATACCAACAAGTATTATTACAGCCATGTATACCCTGGCCTCCAATGTAGGAGCCAATCGAGTGGTTGGAGGTACAAAGATTCCTCACCCGTGTGGTGATCCGGAATTACCAGTTAAGCGTGACCGAGAAATTAGCCGTAAAGTATTATTATCAGCACTCGAATTATTGGAAAGGAAACTGGAAAAACCTCAAATTATAATAGTGGATTGAAAGGGGGGGGATTATGAAACTAGAAATGGGAACGTTTAAGGTCAAACAAGTTGCATTTACTGGTAAAACATGCTTAAACAATGGGGTATTAGAAATTAATCGGGAAGAGTTGCTTGCCAGTATTTTGGAAGATACGACCTTTACCGAAGCAGATATTGAAATTGTAGCTCCTGGAGAGAATGCGCGGATTGTTCACGTCATCGATGCGGTAGAACCTCGGTTCAAGGAAGGCAATGCAATTCCTTACGCGGGAGTGGACTCCCCGATTGAACGACTGGGTGATGGAACAACTTATCGGATGGAGGGGGTTGCTGTGCTCACTTCCTGTGAATTTCCTCTTACCAGACTCGGTGGATTAAATATTGTTCGAGATAGTGTTCTGGATATGGTGGGATCGGGTGGACCCATTACCCCGTTTAGTTCAACGATTAACGTGGTATGTATTCTCAAATTACAGCCAGGAATGGATGAGGACCAGTACGAACATTCCGTAAGAATTGTCGGCATTCGGGCAGCCCGATATTTGGGAAAAGTACTGCAAGGTCAGGTACCGGACAGCATCACATCATATACTTTGGGAGGAGCAAAGAATGGCCTTCCAAACGTTGCCTATCTTTACCAAGTACACTCGGTGGGACTGAACTTAAGTAGTTTCTTCTATAATATGCGCTTTGATAATTTACTGCCTATAATTGTTCATCCCAACGAAATCCTGGATGGTGCTGTGGTTGATGGGAATTGGAGTCACCCCAATGTAAAAACACCTACATGGTTCCATACGAATAACCCTTTAATCAGGGAATTGTATCAAAGACACGGGAAATCCCTAAATTTTGTTGGCGTAGTGTTATTCCGGGGGCGTTTTGAGGAAATGGAAGGAAAAAAACGCTGTGCCAATCTCGTTGCAACTTCAGCTCAGTTATTAAACGCAAATGGTGTAGTGGCAACTTGGGAAGGAGATGGCAATGCATTTATTGAGACTATGTTAAGCCTTAAGGTTTGTGAAGAGAAAGGAATCAAAACGGCATTGATGACCTTTGAGCATGGCGGGACAGAAGGGGTTGACGATCCCTTGTTTTATAGTGAGCCTGAAGTTGATGCTATTGTTAGCTTAGGAAGCTGGGATCCTCCTATAACGTTGCCTCCTGTGGATAGGGTTGTTGGAGGGGATTATCTGCGGATTAGTCCGGAGCAGGGGGGGATCTACTTATCTGCTAAAGATGAAATAAGACTAGTGGATCGGTTAGAATACTTTACCGCAGCAAATGAATTGGGGTTCTCCAAACTAAGTTGTGACGACTATTAAACGTTTGTACAAAAGAAAAAGTGAGATTCTTTTTATTCCAAAAAGCTGTAAACAAATATGTTTCAGCTTTTTGATAAGCAATAATATTTTCTTATGTATTCCAAGGAGGAATTACCAGTTTTTCCGTCGAAGATGTTGTAATACAAAAGGGAATCGTTGTCTTGCTCGATACGATGAAACAGATGAACCCAACTTACGTCGAGTCATTAACAAGGATGAATTGAAGGAGGAAGATCAATGAAGATTATATTAATGGGTGGCCCGGGTGCAGGTAAGGGGACACAAGCAAGCCCACTCGTAGAGCGTTTTAATTTCCCACATATTTCAACAGGTGACATGTTCAGAGCTGCAATTAAAGAGGGAACGGCCTTAGGGCTAAAGGCTAAATCCTACATGGATGCCGGTGGCTTAGTTCCTGATGAAGTAACCATTGGGATTGTCGAGGAACGATTAGCGCTGCAAGATTGTACAGATGGATTCCTTCTTGACGGATTTCCACGGACACTGGCTCAAGGTAGTGCTTTAGCAGGTATTCTAGACCGCCTAGGCATGAAGCTCGACGGTGTTATCAACATTGAAGTTGACGAAGAGGTGTTAATTCCTAGATTAACAGGAAGACGTGTCTGTCGGAAGTGCGGATCTTCTTACCATATGATCTTCAACCCACCAGCACAAGAGGGAGTTTGTGGTCAATGTGGAGGAGAGCTTTATCAGCGTTCAGATGATACCGTTGAAACCGCTAAGAATCGTTTAAGTGTTTATAATACTCAAACAGAACCTTTGATCGCATTCTATGAAGAAAAGGGACTATTAAAGCGTATTAACGGAGACCAACCAATTGACCAGGTTTTCCAAGATATTTTAAAAGCCTTAGACTAATCAGTAACAGAGCAGAAAAGGTGCCAAAATGGCGCCTTTTTTATTTTTAACTAAATAATTTAGATAATGCATATTATATTGACGGGAAATCTATAATCTCACAGACTATTAAGTTTAAGTTAAGTTGAAAGGCTTTATGTCGACAAATTGCGAGAAAAGTTTTGCCTTATCTATAAACGTTCTAAGGTTGCAATTATGCAGGACGGTTGATATAATATTCAGAATAGTAAAACATCTAAGGGGGAGAGACACATGACTGCCCAAGAAAAATCTATAATAGAAACGATCCTAGCCGACGTCGGATTGGAGCCTATATTCGTCGCGGACAATGACCATGAATCGAAAATTAATCAGACTGAATGTTAAGTGAAACGAATACCCAAGTGAAACGGGTATTCGTTTCTTTGATATATCTATCTTATTCCCTGGAGATAACTTATAATAATAAAGGATTTGAAAGGGGGCAAGTTTATGAATCACCGATCTTTAGTCCTGAATGAAGACAGTGAGTTCAAATTTCATTGTCATGATGGGCTGGATTGCTTTAAAAAATGCTGCCGGGATATAAATATTTTTCTAACTCCATACGATGTTTTGAGGATGAAGAACTCCCTGGGCATTTCTTCGGGAGAATTTTTGGAAAGATATACCCTAAAAGTACGTGTGCCTAATACAGGCTTTTCCATCGTGCAAATCAAAATGTCTGAAGAAAATGACCGGAAATGTCCCTTCATCACACCAAAGGGATGTCAAGTATATAGTGAGCGACCCTGGTCCTGTAGGTTGGCTCCGGTGGACATGCTGGGTGAGGGAAAATATTCATTTATCTTTGAAAGTTCCCGCTGTCACGGACTAATGGAGACAAAGGCACAAACCGTAAAGGAATGGGTTCGGGACCAAGGTCTGATAATTTATGAAGATATGGAACAGGGGTTTAGTGAGATACCTTCAAACTCAAAACTTACGGGCAATGTTGTAACGGATGAAATGCTTATTAACCTTTTCTTTATGGCATGTTATGACCTAGACAAATTCAGAGATTTCTTAATGAGTAACCTTTACTTGTTCAAAGAAATGGATTTAGATGAAGAGATTGTAGACAAGATAAAATACGATGACGTTCAGTTAATGAAATTTGGTTTTAATCTTCTATCTCTTGGGACTGATCGCTTAAAAGACCTTTTTAATAGTTAATCAATTTGACAATGATATGATAAAAGCTACCACCCTAGCGGATGGTAGCCAGTTCACAAGACTTCTAAAAAATTACGCCCAAAGCGATAAGAATCAAGATAGCAATAGAAATGATTCCAACGCCGACCCCTACACCAATACCGCCATAAGCAGCTACTGGGGCAACAGGCTGAGGACAACATGCTCCACTTATTCCGCCATAACCCATTCCATACATAAGAAATTCCACCTTTCTAATTAGAATACAATACCCATTGCGATTAGAAGAAGAATTATAACAACAACTGCTGCGATCCCTGCGCCTAGTCCTTTACCACCACAACCGCAAGCTGCCCCTTCAACGTTACCAAATGCCATATTAATTGCCTCCTTTATTTAAGAGATACCACATAATATGCAACGTTTGGAAACTGTGTAACTAAATGGTAATTTTTTTTCTAAGATGATAAAGGATTATTGGGTTTTAATCAAGAACGACCAGGCACTTTAGCCTGGTCGTCTTAGATATCGGAAGTTAAAATACGATACCCATAGCAATAAGCATAAGAATAGCAATAGATACTATAGCGATACCAGCACAAAATATCATCTGTCCATCCCCCTTTACCATTATATTACAGGATATTCTAAGTATCAGGTTCTGACACAAATGGTAATTGGTTCGGAATAAGATTTATTATAATTTGTCTGGCAGAAGGGTCAGCTACCACGTTTTAGTGACGCCGTATTTATCTAATTGCCGGTATAGAGTTGTTCGTGCAACACCTAATTGACGGGCTGCTTCTGATAGATTTCCGCCAGACTCTTGTATAAGCCTGATAAGTGCTTCCTTTTCGTGAGTTGAAGATTTTCTCTGACTAGCGTCAAAAACTTTATCCGTAATCCAAGAACAGTTATTCTGAACATTTCTTTGTATACTTTGTGGAAGATCTTCTTGGATGATTGTTCCATTCAAGCAAAATAGCACTGCGTGCTCTAGGCAATTTTGTAATTCCCTAACGTTACCGGGCCATCGATAAGTATTCACAAGATAGTTTTTGATTTGTTGATCAAATTTAGGAAGCGGTTTATCATACTTTAGAGCGAACTGTTCCAAATAGTGATCAATTAATAGAGGAATATCCTCTCGACGTTCCCTTAGCGGCGGTATGGTAATACTGACAACATGAAGCCTATAGAAACAGTCAGCACGAAATGACCCATTATTCACGAGTTCTTCAAGATTATGGTGAGTAGCTGCAATAATCTTTACGTCTACGGGAATGGGCATTGTGCCACCAAGTCTCACAACTTCGCGTTCTTGAAGGACCCGCAGTAGATGTACTTGAAACCCCAAAGGCATTTCGCCAATCTCGTCGAGAAATAAGGTTCCTTGATGTGCCTCCTCAAACTTGCCTTTTCTGCCAGCTTTAGCTGCCCCAGTGAAGGTGCCAGGGTCGTATCCGAAGAGCTCACTAGCCAATAATTCCTTGGGGACAGCCCCACAGTTTATAGCAACGAAGGGGCCCTTTCGACGGTCACTGATTTGATGAATTGCTCTGGCAAAAAGTTCTTTACCTGACCCGCTCTCACCGAACAGTAATACTGGAACGTTTGTATGGGCGACCATGTTACATTGGGTGATCGCGGAAAGGATATTACTTGATTTTCCAACGATTTTACTCCAAGGAGTATTCGCAAGGTATTTAGCTGGTGTTTTTTGATCAGATAATTTGAGTATTAACACGAAACCTAATCGTTTGCCAACATCATAAATTTCTTGAATTGAAGCAGAAATTCCGAACTGCTCAATGAATACTTCGTAGTCTTTGTTCTGTTGAACATTGTTAAGATGGTGCTTTATAAAGGCCTTGAATTCATGGTCACCCCATAAGTTTTCCATATCTTTTCCAGTAACTTGATTGACAAATTTATGGGCCAGCTCATTTGTCGTGATAGGTTCAAACGCTGAGTCGAGTACTATGACCGCTTCTTTTGGATAACGATGGACAACAGAAAAGTATCGCTCAATCAGTTGTAGTCTAGTTGATATTGCTTGCATATAAAGTCTTTGTTCAATAACTCGAGAGGCCATTACAGCCATACCTAAGGTGTGTGTTTGAGCTTCTTTCCAAAACCCCGTCACATCAATAACGCCTAGAACTTCCTTGGTAACAGGGTCACGTACTGGAGATGATGAACAGACCCAGTCATGAATTCCTTCACAGAAATGCTCTGCAGCAAAAATTTGGACAGGATAGCCTGTTTCTATGCTTGTACCAATTGCATTAGTTCCGATAGCTGCTTCGCTCCACCGAGAACCCAGAACAAAATTAATTCTTTCGGCTTGTCGTTTTACCTGGCGGTTGCCACTCAAAAAGATAATTCTACCCTGAGAGTCACATAGAGTTATAATATAGTTGGTTTCTTGAGCTTGGGTTACTAAGTCATTCAGTGTATCAGTAGAGGCCTCATGAAGTTTTGAACTTTCTATAATATTTCTTATATCAGCCGTTTTCAGGGGCTCTTCGGTTTGTTTTCGTCTAGGATCAATGCCTGATTGGAGACAACGTACCCAGGAATCATACACTATTGATCGAATATTAATTTGATCATGAGAATTATTCAGAAATCTGTACCGAGTCTCTTCCAATAATCTTCGGTGTTTGAAAAGTCCTTCAGAGCTAAAGATAGCCAAATTTGAACTCATAAAAAACCACCTCTATAAGTAGATCGCCCAGTGACAGAATATTATGACTATTATATTAATATTATGCGATTAATTAATTTATGGCAAGCTTTTCTATTATTCAAATTCTTGCAAAAGACATCATATTTCTTATAAAAGACAAACAAACAGTAGACAAGANNTCTTGTCTACTGTTTGTTTGTCTCTTGGACGTTATCTGGGAAAAATTATACTAAGAGATTAGCAAATGACTATTATGCATCCGCTTTTAGTACAACTTTGATAGCGTTGTCACGACGCTCTTCAAAGATGTCGTATCCTTCGGCAACTTGAGATAACGGGATAGTGTGGGTAATAAGGGGTTTCATGTTAAGCTTGCCCTCTTTAATAAGATCAATTAGTTCAGGGATATGATTTGCTTTGACTAGCCCCATTTTAATAGTAATGTTTTGAATCCAGAGGTTTTGCATTTCTAAGATCTGAGGTTTTTCAAATACTCCCATTATGGATACAGTTCCACCTGGTCTTACTCCTTCAATTGCACCTTTAAAGGTTGGCTCAAAACCGTTTGCTTCAATGGTTACATCCGCGCCTCTTCCGTTAGTGAAGTCTTTAAGGGCCTGAGTAACATCAACCTTCTGAGGATTTAGACCGTAATCAGCCCAGCCCTGTTTGATTGCAAAGTCAAGTCTGGATTGATCTATGTCTACAGCAACAATTTTTGAGGGTCCCCAAAGACGGGCGGTTGCCATTGCGCACATGCCGACTGGGCCTGATCCAAATACAGCTACAGTATCCCCTGGCTGAATGTTTCCGTTTTCTGCTCCAAAATAGCCTGTAGAAAGAATATCCCCAACAAACAAAACATCTTCGTCTGTTAAACTGTCAGGAATCAGGTACATTCCAGAATCAGCATAAGGAACTCTTACATAATCAGCTTGACAACCATCGATCATATAGCCGAAGATCCAGCTGCCATCCTCACATCTCGAGTATATTCCACGTTTACAATAGAAACACTCCATACATTGCGTAACACAGGATACGGCTACTTTATCTCCTTTTTTGAACTTATGAACACCTGCACCGGTTTCAACTACTTCGCCACAGAATTCATGACCAATGACTCTTCCGGCTTCTACCTGAGGCATTCCACCATTTCTAATGTGTTTGTCTGTTCCACAAATGGTTGAAGTGGTTACTCTGACTATTGCATCGGTAGGTTTTAGAATAACTGGGTCAGGTACTTGGTCTAAACTCATATTTTTAGGACCATGATAAACAAATGCTTTCATAATCAAAACGCCTCCTGTTTTTGTTTTACTAAAACCCATAGGGTTTAATAATCATTTGAGTATTAACCTAAGAATTTCAATACGTTACCCGCATTACGATAAACGAAAGACTATTCTGTCATCCTGAGTATTAGCGAAGGATCTAGATCCTTCAGTCGTTCCTCCTTCAGGATGACATAGTGCTTAAGCTGCTTTCATAGCAATGAATCGCTAAGCTCGAGGTAATTAAAAGTCACTCCCTTCAATTGAGTTGGATGAATATGCTAAATATTCTATATAGTTTAAATAATGCAAAAACTATGCCGGGGAAAAAGAGCATCAAAATTACAAGAATATACGTCTAACTAGATAATAAAGAAATTAATGGGGCTTATAAGTTACACCTGTAGCTACACTTGTAGCGCTACAGGTGTAGCTACAGCATTTTGGATTGCAAATTTGGCTGGTTGTTTGGATGCACTGATTGTTGAAACATTCTGTCGAATATAACGTAGATTTATGGTAAAATATCATAAATCATCCAAAACAAATAGGAAGGAATTAAAAATCATGAAAGAATATAAAAATGACCATGTTATTGTGCACTGGTTCCCAGAACTATGTGCTCATCCCGGGACATGCCTAAGGCTTTTACCTGAAGTATTTAATTTGAAACAACGTCCTTGGGTTAATGTAAATGCTGCAAAGCCGGAGGAGATTATTAGTACCATTGATAAATGTCCAACAGGTGCCTTAAGATACTCACTTCCTGAGGGTTCTGACGTAGATGTAAAATTGGCTCAAGGGGTCGGTAGTATTAATTATGAAAAATTCAACCCGGCAACAGTAAAAATTCGAGTGAAGGCTAACGGACCGTTATTAATTGAAGGCCCTACTGAAGTAATCGGTTTGGAAGGGGAGACTTTGAAGGAAGGCAGTAGAATGGCCTTGTGTCGTTGTGGATTTTCGAAAAACCGTCCCTTTTGCGATGGGGTTCACAAACAACAAGGGTGGAAGCCGGATATGTGAGTAACATTTGGAGAAAACTAGTTGCATTTAGTCCTAGGCTGGATTAAATTTCCTTGTAATATGTATAAAGATTTGGAGATAATCTGGAGGGTAATGATGATTAAGTTCCTTAGTTGGGTACTAGTTTTTTGTATCGCCCTATACTTTTTTGGAATAATGGGCCTGGCTTTAATTTCTCCTTCATTGATTCCAATTCTTATAGGTGTGGCTATTGGTTTAGGGCTGATAAGCGGTGTTTTATTATTAGTCTTATTAATCCGGGAAAGGATTAGAGACAAGGAGGCTGAAAAAAGTGATCTTAACAAGTATTGACTATGTTCCCGGATACGAAGTAACTAAGTCCTTGGATTTGGTCAAAGGAAGTACGATCAGAGCGAAGCACGTAGGGAAAGACATTGTGTCAGTTTTTCGTCAGATTGTCGGGGGAGAGCTAAAAGAATATAGTGATATGATCAATGAATCCCGGCAAATATCTACCAGTAAAATGGTAGCGGAAGCTGAAAAGCTGGGAGCGGATGCCATTATTAATATTCGTTTTACAACTTCAAATGTTATGCAGGGAGCGGCAGAGATATTAGTTTACGGTACAGCTGTAAAATTAAATAAAAAAGCTATGTAATAGTTTTAGGAATAAGTTCTATTTGAGTATTGGGAAAAGCGCCGTGGTTAGAGGAAGGGAGTAGATTATTATGCCCGTAATTACGATTGATGCAGGGAAAATGTCTAAAGAACAGAAAGCAACGTTGGTCAAGGAGCTAGCAACTAAAGCGAGTGAAACACTAAATATACCTGTCGAGGCTTTTGTTACTATCATTCGGGAAAATGATATGGACAACATTGGTAATGGAACCCAACTGTTAGCAGAGAAATACGAAAAAAGATAGATTGAAGAAGAACAAAAAAAACCCACAGCATTATATCTGCCGTGGGTTTCCTTGTTTGTCTACCGATCCATTAATCCTCAATTATTCTCCCGTCTGTTGAGATTGTTACGATATTCCAAGGGATCATTTTCTCGCTATTTATTAGGGCTTTTTTAACAGCTTGAACAAGACCTCCGCAGCAGGGGACCTCCATTCTCAAAATAGTGAGGCTTTTAATTTCATGCTGTTTTAGAATTGAGGTCAGCTTCTCTGAATAATCCGTGTCATCAAGTTTGGGACAGCCAATTAAGGTTATCTTATTTCGCATGAAGGTTTTGTGTATATTTGGGTAAGCAAAGGCAGTACAGTCAGCGGCTATGAGCAAATGTGCGTTATCAAGATAAGGAGCTGTTACAGGTACTAGTTTTATCTGGCAAGGCCACTGTCCAAGCTGTGATTGTATGCTTTCATCGGAACTACTGGACTTGGCTTGGGGCTGGTTCGCGACCATTCGTTTTGCTTGGGTACCTGGGCAACCGCAGGGAAGAGCGGGTCCTGGCTGTGGCTTACGGTTCTCGATATTTTTCTTAACAGCTTCTTCATCATATTCAACAGTCTCTCTCTCCTCAAGAACGATCGCTCCCGTTGGACACTCAGGTAGGCAGTCTCCTAGGCCGTCACAATAACTTTCGGAAATCAGATGTGCTTTACCATCAATTAGTTGCAAAGCACCTTCATGGCAAGCAGTAACACATAGGCCGCATCCATTGCATTTTTCTTCCTCTATTTTTATGATTTTTCTTAACATCGTAATTTCTCCCTTCAGATGTTGTGTTTACAGGTTCATTATATTACAATAAACGAACTAAGGCGGTATCCCAGGATACAGAATGTAGGCGGTACTAAGATAATGAAAAAATACATGGAAATAGTTTCTGAAGTAAGTCTATTTCAAGGAATAGACAGAGACTCTATAGAAGCTATGTTAAATTGTTTGAAGCCTAGAGTGTACAGCTATAAAAAAAGTGATTTTATTGTAACAAGTGGGGATCACTATGAAAGCGTTGGGATAATTCTTAAAGGAACAGCGACGGTCAGTAAAGAAAATGCCGCTGGGAACAGAATTTTCATGACTCTTTTAAAAAAAGGTGATATTTTTGGTGAGATCGTGGCTTTTTCAACCCTAACGACATGGCCAGCTACTGTTCAGGCACAGGAAGTATGTGACGTCCTCTTCTTACCGAGGGGGAAGATTGTTGGAGATTGTGAAAAGATGTGCTCCTGGCATAGAATTCTAATCCAGAACTTTTTGCGAATAATTTCTGAGAGAGCTATGCTCTTAAACAAGAAGGTTGAATACCTGACGATTAAGAGTATGCGAGGAAAAATCTGCACTTATTTACTGGAGGAATACAATAGGACAGGAGATAAAAACATAAACTTACCACTTAATCGAAATGAACTAGCGGATTTCCTTAATGTTTCTCGGCCATCCATGTCTAGAGAAATGGGTAAAATGAGAGATGAGGGACTTATTAGTTTTCATTTGACGGCCATCGAACTGTTAGATGTAGAGGGTTTAAAGAATATGAGTGAGCTATAAAACTGGGAAGAGTAATGCAAAAATTATTGACGTATTAGTTAATTATAAATATAATGTATTTATAATTAATGCAAAGTACTATTAAGTAAGAGATAGGAGTTTTTAAGATGAATTTAAGAGGAACTAAAACTGCAGAAAATTTAATGAAGGCGTTTGCCGGAGAATCCCAAGCACGCAACCGTTATACTTATTATGCATCTGTAGCGGATAAGGAAGGCTACAAGCAAATTAAAAATATTTTTATTGAAACTGCGGATAATGAGAAAGAGCATGCTAAGAGGTTCTACAAGTTTTTATTAGCGGGTTTTCAAGGTGAGCTTCCAGCTGTGATCGAAATCAGTGCGTCCTTTCCAGTGGCCCAGGCAACGACCCTGGATAATTTGATCGCCTCTGCAGGTGGAGAAAATGAAGAATGGTCTGAATTATATCCCTCTTTTGCAAAAGTGGCAGAAGAAGAAGGGTTTCAGGAAATTGCCAATGCTTTTAAAATGATTGCATCTGCTGAGAAAAGGCATGAAACTAGATTTAACAAGCTTGTTGAAAATATTAAAAATGGTACGGTTTTTAAAAAGGAAGTAACTAAGCTTTGGAAGTGTGGAAATTGTGGTTATGTTCATGAAGGATCTAGTGCACCGAATGAATGTCCTGCATGTATTCATCCACAGTCCTATTTTGAAGTTTTTGAGGAGACTTATTAAGTTTTGCACATATTCTAACTCTAAAACACTAAGGTTTACTCTATGATTACAACAATGAATTATGATAATATTTAAAAAACCCCCTAAGATGGCGTTAAGTGAACTGCCTTCTATGGGGGTTTTATGTATATGCAATAAATGTTTGTAAATTAAAGAATATAAACTATTACGTTCGTGACTCCAACAATGATCATTGCTAAAATTATTGTTCCACAGATTATAATCATATTTTGTTTCTTTGTGTTAATTTTGTGCCAAAGCAAAGAATCCGCCTCCGTAGTTCATTAAATCTTATTTCATAGTATCATTGAATTGATGTAAAAAGTATGGACAGAAGGACCTAAGGTGAATGGGCCAATAGTCCTATTATTATAAAGATCTCCTTGCACAGTATGTTGCTACTACTGCTCAAAAATTCTATACTTAAGATATAGTTTTAAATAAAACAATTTGTCAAATTTAAATTTGTAAGTTAGTAAAATGGAGGCTCTAGCTAACGATAAAAAAGAAAGTAGGTAAATGATAAACCATGAATAATGATCTTATAAAACTTATGAAAAATGATAGATTTGCTGCATTTACTGGCATAGAATTGCTTGAAGTTGAGCCAGGATACGCAGTTGCGAAAATAGATATTAGCGAAAAACATCTAAATGGAGTGGATATAATTCAAGGTGGCGTCATCTTTACTTTAGCTGATTTTGCTTTTGCCGCCGCCGCTAATGCTAGTGGACAAATTACCGTGGCAATTAATGCCAATATATCTTATTATCAAGCGTCTAATGGAAAAGTATTACTAGCGGAAGCAAAAGAAAAATCAGTTTCCCGTAAAATTGTTAATTATAACGTGGAGGTTTTAAACGAACATAGGGATCTTATTGCCCAGTTGAGCATTACAGGGTATAAAAAGAATAAAAAGTGAAATTGTTCAACTTAATGTTTTGGTTATTATTAGACTGGGGGGACGATAGTGAGTAAACAAGCAGGTATTTTAGACGACTTTAGCCGTAGTCGCCTTAATGAAGAAGCAGTAAATATTGAACGAATTCATTTTTATAAAACGGATAAACGTGTCAATCCTAAGCAAGAGGAGCCATTCTGGTATTCTGTTGGAGAGTTGCCTGTTTTACTTTCTGCCCCACATGCTGTAAGGCATTATCGGCAAAAGAAGATTAAGATGTCAGATCAATTCACCGGTGCTACCGTTTATTTGTTAAATAAGCTAACTGGTTGCCACGGGATCGCCGCGACAAAGCTTTATGGAGGGGACCCTAATATCGATTACCCTTGTATTTATAAAGATAAAATCGCTGATTTTTGCGCAATAAAGAAAGTAAAACTTATTCTCGACATCCATGGTGCTGCTAGGGAGAGGGAATTTGATGTAGACTTTGGTACAAATGGGGGGAAAAACCTTCTAGGCAAGATAAGAATACTTGAAACACTGCAACAAAGTTTTCACGACTTTGGCTTAACCAGAATCTCTCAAGATTATTTTGCCGCTTCCGGGCCTAACACGGTCAGTAATTATGTGGCACGTGAACTCGGAATTCCTGCCGTACAGATAGAGATTAATAAACAATATCGGGTGCCCGCCCAAAACCCTCAGGGGTTTCATCGAATATTGGGCGCATTGGCACAAAGTATCGAAAGATGGGCCTAATGTTTTAATATGCTATCAAAAATCTCATAGATTTGACAAGCCGGATTTTTTGAGGTACACTTATCTTGTTAAGAGGGAGTAGTTAAATTACAAAGGCAACATACCCGGTAAGGAGACTTACCTGTCTTTGTAAACCGTAGAGGTAACAAGACTTTTAACATGGCCATTAAGGCTATGTTAAAAGTCTTTTTTATTCCTTTTGAAACCTTTTCAAAATGAAAGTAAGGAGTGATAATTTCGGAAATACTATATGCACTATGGTCAATCGGTTAGTAAATAAGTAATAAGGAGGATTATGTTGTGGACTTTTTCCAAAAAGAAGTCGGAGAAGTCATCTCGGAGCTAGAAAGTAATGAAGAGATGGGATTATCTGCAGCTGAAGCTGAGAAAAGAATCCAACGCTATGGGAAAAATTTATTTACCCCAAAAGAAAAAGAAAGTATTTTTATAAAAATATATGAAAGCTTAAAAGAACCTCTTATTTTAATTCTTTTGATTTCCGGGTTAATTTCCGTTGCAATGGGACATATTGCGGATGGTATAGGAATATTTGTTGCCGTCCTTATTGCAACCTCAATCTCAATTATTCAAGAAGGTAAATCAGATAAAGCCTTTGAGGCACTATCGAAGCTTAGCGAAGATGTGAATGTCAAGGTAGTACGAGATGGGAAAATCGTGTTGCTCACGCAAAGCGAACTTACGATTGGGGATATTGTTCATTTAGAAACGGGGGATAAAGTTCCTGCCGACGCTCGGATTATCCATTCCTCAAATCTCGGAATTGACGAATCTATGCTAACGGGTGAAGCGGAAGCGGCTTCTAAGAATTCTTTACTAATAGAAATAGAAAATTGTCCACTTGCAGAGCGAAAGAATATGCTATACTCGGGTACCATGGTGATTGAGGGCAGAGCAATTGCCATTGTCACCTCTATTGGTGATAAGACTGAAATGGGAAAAATCGCCGATGAATTAAAGGGAGAATTAACCTCTCAAACACCACTTCAACAAAAGTTGGCAGACCTTGGAAAGAAGATATCCATCATCGGATCTGTTGTGGCTGCAGGAATCTTCCTTTTTGAAGTCTTTAAAATGTACAGCCAGGGAATCCTTGTATTCGATAACATCGGAGCTGCTCTTCCGGGAATCAAAGATGCCTTTGTTACGTCCGTGGCTTTGATTGTTGCTGCAGTGCCTGAAGGTTTACCAACTATGGTAGCTATAACCTTGGCCTTCAATATGCAGAAAATGGCTAAGAATAATGCCCTTGTTCGAAAACTTATTGCTTGCGAAACCATTGGCTCCGTGAATGTCATTTGCTCAGATAAGACAGGAACCTTGACAGAAAACAAGATGACGGTAGTTGAAGTTTGGGCAGACGGTAAAGATCTTTTGGTTGATCAACTACGCAGCAATGAAATGCTTGAAAACTTTTGTCTAAACTCTACAGCGGATATTTCGAAAAAGGATGGAAAATATGAATTTCTAGGAAATCCCACGGAGTGTTCGCTGCTTGTCTGTGCAGACAAGAATAATATAAACTATCTCCATTATCGTAAGGAGCATAGTGAACCTGTTAGCGAGATCAATTTTACGTCTGCTAGAAAAATGATGTCCACAGCTTATCAAATGGATAAGGGATACCGATTATATACGAAGGGTTCACCTGAAAAGGTACTAAGTATTTGTAACAGGATCCTATATAATGGGGCGATTGTTCCATTGACTCAAGAGCATATCAATGAGATTGAAGCAAAGATTAAAAAGCTTCAAGATAATGCAAGAAGAGTTCTAGGATTTGCTTTTAATGATTTTAGCGAGGAACCTCAGTGGGAAGATATTTATAACGTAGAGAAAGACCTTGTATTCACGGGATTTGTAGGTATTGAAGATCCACTGCGTTCAGATGTTAAAGAAGCCATCAATCATTGTCGACAGGCGGGCATTACCGTTAAGATTTTGACAGGAGATAACATTAACACCGCGAGAGCTATTGCTTCTCAATTAGGAATTGTTAAGAACGACTCACTTGTGTTAGAAGTCACAGACATTGACGCAATGAGTGATGAGGAATTGAAGAGTAAGCTCCCGAAAATTGTGGTAATTGCACGCTCAAATCCCACAGCTAAAATGAGAGTTGTTAAGCTTTTACAAGAGCTTAATGCATCAGTGGTTGTAACAGGGGATGGGATTAATGACGCTCCCGCTTTAAAAGCTGCCGATGTCGGAGTTGCCATGGGAATTGCAGGAACGGAAGTTTCTAAGGAAGCTGCGGAGATCGTTTTGCTAGATGACTCTTTCTCCACAATTGTCAAAGCTATCAAGTGGGGCCGAGGCATTTATGAAAACTTCCAACGATTCATTCAGTTCCAACTTACGGTAAATGTTGTCGCTTTTGTCACAGTAATATTGTCTGAACTTTTGGGATTTGGAATGCCCTTTACAACCTTACAGTTGTTATGGGTAAATATTATCATGGATGGACCTCCGGCTTTAACCTTAGGGTTAGAACCACCGAGAGACCATTTACTACAAAAAGAGCCTATCAAAAGAAATGCGTCTATCGTTACAAAAGATATGTTTTTCAAAATGGTTTCTAACGGTTTATTCCAGGTAACTGCCTTACTGATGCTCATGGAAACACAACTGCTTGGTGGTACCACGGCACAACAATCGACAATTGTGTTCACCGCGTTTGTATTGTTCCAGTTATGGAATGCATTTAACAGCCGAGAGTTTGGAGTACGAAGCATATTCCCTAATCTTCTCAAAAATAAGACAATGATTGGGGTTGTGTTTATTACCTTCCTCGTTCAAGTTTTAGTCACCCAGTTTGGTGGAAATGTGTTTAAAACAGTTCCCCTCGAAGCGGCTTTGTGGGTTAAGCTCATTGGATTCACGTTTAGTATTGTAATTTTTAGTGAAACGCTAAAGCTAATAATGAGAGTCTTTAAAGGTACTAAAACAGCTTAAACTTAAACAAAGTCCACAACCCAGTAAGGGGATTGTGGACTTTGTTTTTGTGTTACGTATTAAATGAGTTGATTCAAGAAAAATATACTTAAGCACTTTCACAAAAAAAGTATTATAATAAGTATTTGGATAGATGATAATACATTTAAACTGGCTTTTTTCTAAAAGCAAATTAAATTAAATGAGGGGGAATTCTGCAGTTGGTTATTATCAAAACTGAAAGAGAAATTGAACTTATGGCGGAAGCCGGAAAAATCCTAACCGCTTGCCATCGAGAAATTCGTTTGATAATCCGTCCGGGGATAACAACCTTGGAAATCGATAAATTCGCTGAGGATTTTATTCGATCCCATGGAGCCACCCCCGAGCAAAAAGGATACAGAGGATATCGATTTGCAACTTGTGCTTCAGTAAATGATGAGATATGTCATGGTTTTCCGACAAAAGAACCTCTGAAGGACGGCGATATTGTAGGTATTGATATGGTTGTTAATCTCAATGGGTGGCTAGCTGATTCCGCCTGGACTTATCCGGTGGGTCAAATATCAAAGGAAGCGGAAAAGCTGCTTAAGGTTACGAAAGAGTGTCTTTACCTTGGCATAGAAGCCTCGATTATCGGTAATAGAATCGGAGACATTTCTCATGCAATACAAAGTCACGCTGAATCCCATGATTACTCTGTTGTACGAGATTTTATGGGTCATGGGATTGGGCAGTCTATGCATGAAGACTTACAGGTTCCTCACTTTGGGCGTCCTCATAGAGGAGAGAGACTTCGAGAGGGCATGGTATTTACTATTGAACCAATGATTAATATCGGCTCATATCATCTTAAAATAGACCCAAATAAATGGACGGCGAGAACCATAGATGGCAGCCTTTCCGCTCAATATGAACATACTATAGCTATTACAAAGCATCAACCTCTAGTTTTAACTGAACAGGATTAAAAGTGATTACACTTTCCAACGTTTGCGAATAATGATAAACCGCAGCATAAGCCAATTCCTCATTTTAGTAAGCTGCCAAAGCATTTTTGTTAAAAAGCCCATGTTTCATCCTCCTTTGTTTAATACTATAGTTATATTTCCCGAATTTCTTAAAACAAGTCAACGATTTGAAGTTAAGACATTAAGTAAATATAAACATGTAGCGAGCTTGAGGATCTGTGTACGTTTACAAGGATGAGTGACAAAAAACTTGGTGAATTAGTTTTAAAGGAGTATTTTTTGATGAGCTTTGTGAAGGAATTTAAAGAGTTCGCTACTAGAGGTAATGTAGTGGATCTAGCGGTAGGAATCATTATCGGAGGTGCTTTTGGGAAGATTGTATCCTCTTTTGTTGCAGATATCATAATGCCTCCCATTGGGCTTATTCTCGGTGGAATCAGATTTACAGATATAAGATTGGGGCTAAAGGATGCCGTTGTCGATGGATCAGGAAAAGTTGTTCAAGAGGCTATCACCTTGAATATTGGCAACTTTATTCAGACAACCTTTGATTTTTTGATTATTGCTGCTGCAATTTTCGCACTCGTTAGGATAATGAATTCGCTAAATAGGAAAAAGAAAAAGGAAGAAGCTGCTGTTCCACCAACTCCAAGCGTAGAAGTTCAACTTCTTACAGAGATTAGGGACCTTTTAAAGAAACAACCATAACAAATCGACCATAAACTTAGCCTCCACCGTTGGTCTTGTTTTAAGGTGGAGGCCTTTTGCATAATATTTTCTAGGGTATCTAGAGATTTTAGTATATAATTAAGAGATTACATAAAATATGGTAAGTATGAATCAGAATGCCGATGTTTAATCGACGATCTATTTATCAACAGTGTAAAGGAGTCAGCTATGAAGGGACAGGCACGAAATGATATTCATACGGGGGCAACTGTTGATATCATTTTAAAGGCAGATCAAAGAACAGGAAAATTGACACGAGGAGTGGTCAAAGATATTTTGACAAAATCCCAAACTCATACAAGAGGAATAAAGGTCAGGCTTGTCGATGGAAGAATTGGCAGGGTTCAAGATATTATTGAATAGAGTTATTTCTTTAAACGTATTACTAGACTGCGAAGATCCTCAGGAAAGGGAGCTCGAATCACGATAGGGAGCCCAGTCGAAGGATGTAGAAAAGCATACATTGAAGAATGTAAAGCATGACGATCAAGAAGGACCCGGCTGCCACCATAAAGGTCATCTCCAATTAAAGGATGACCGAATCCTTCACAATGGACGCGGATTTGATGGGTGCGTCCAGTTTCTAGGGTAAACTCAAGAAACGTAACCTCTGGATAGCGGTGAAGGACACGGAAAAGAGTTCGAGCAGACATACCGTCGGCTTGGATCTGACGTTTGATAAAGCTGTTTGGAGCAAACCCAATGGGATCGTCGATGACTCCTTCATTTTCAAGCACAACTCCCGCAACAAAGCCAAGGTATCGTTTATGGATATGCCCGCGCTCAAGTTGCCAAGCCAGTTGTTGATGAGCGAATTGATTTTTAGCTATAACTACTACACCAGAGGTGTTACGGTCTATTCTGTGAATTGGACGAAAGAGTCGTTTTTCTCCTCGGCGCTCCCAGTGTCCAATGACTGCATTCCCAAGGGTGTTGGCAGGATAACGGCGGTTTGGATGAACTACTTGTCCCACTGGTTTATTGACGGCTAAGAGGTATTCATCTTCGAAGAGAATATCAAGGGGGAGGTCTTCTCCTTGAATGTTAGCTTCTTCGTTTGAAAAGAGCTGAACAGATAACCTGTCTCCTTCTTTCCCTCTTGCAGTTAAATAGGTGAATTTTCCGTTAACCCAAACCCGTTCACCTTGTTTTAATCGTTGTAATAACTTTGCGGAAAAATGAAATTTGTGAGTTAAAATAGCTAGATATTTTTGACCAGAGTCTTCGGGTCGAAGACGGTATTCCCACAAGGTAGGTGGTGTGTTCATAAGTCCTCCTAGAGATGTTAAAGATCCTTCAAATTCATAAAAAATAGTTGAGTGAACATACTTTAACATAATCAAACTAAAAAAGGGAAATTATGTGGAGCTAGGAAATAATGCGATAACTTTAAGTAATGTGGAACTTTGAGCCTCATTGAAGAAGGATGAGCCAAAGTGGATACAAATAAATGAGTTTGTAAGGAGGCCCCAAAGTGAAAGATCCTCGTATAGAAAAACTTGCTGATTCCCTGATCAACTATTCAATTGCCCTTAAACCTGGTGAAAAGATCCTCATCGAAGTCATAGGACCGGATATTCCCCTCGCCCAGGCATTAGTTCGTTCTGCCTACCAAGCAGGTGGAGTTCCATTTTTGTCTACAATTAATCATACCCTACTACGTGAATTATTAAAAGAAATCTCTGTGGAACAAGCTCAAGCGATGACTCGTTGGGATCTTGCTCGTATGAAAGAAATGCAGGCTTATATAGGGATTCGAGGAGGAGAAAATGTCAATGAATGGGCAGACGTTCCAAGCGAATGCATGAAAACCTACGCATCGTATTATCAGAAGGCAGTTCACTCCGAGCAACGAGTTCCCCACACACGTTGGTGTGTTTTAAGATATCCCAATGCCTCTATGGCTCAGTTAGCTAACTCGAGTATTGAAGGATTTGAGGACTTCTACTTTAAAGTATGTAATTTGGATTATTCAAAAATGTCGAAGGCCATGGATCCGTTGAAAGAGCTAATGGAAAAAACAGATCGAGTACATATCGTTGGTCCTGGAACAGATCTAGAGTTCTCAATCAAGGGAATGCCTGCTATAAAGTGTGATGGGCATCTAAACATTCCTGATGGAGAGATATTTAGCGCTCCCCTCAAAGAATCGGTTCAGGGACAGATTAGTTATAATGCACCTTCACTCTACCAAGGATTTACCTATGATAATATTGTGTTAAACTTCGAAAATGGAAAGATTATTAAGGCAACAGCTAATGACACAGAACGCATAGACTCGGTTTTTAATACAGATGAGGGAGCACGTTATGTTGGAGAGTTTGCCATCGGGGTCAATCCGTTCATTAGTACTCCTATGAAAGACACTTTATTTGATGAAAAGATTGATGGGAGTTTCCACTTTACCCCAGGTTCCTGTTATGATGAGTGTAGTAATGGAAATAAATCAGCTATTCACTGGGATTTGGTGTGTATTCAACGCCCGGATTATGGGGGCGGAGAGATTTACTTCGATGAAAAATTAGTTCGTAAAGATGGGCGCTTTGTTTTGCCAGAACTTGAAGATTTAAACCCTGAGAATTTAACATCTTAATAGAATTCGCATTGCTCAGATCTCTATGTAAGCAACTCAAGCACTATGTCATGTGTCTTCCTGAAGGAGGGACGACTGAAGGATCTAGATCCTTCGCTGCGCTCAGGATGACACAGTTTTGGGATGCTTAACTACTTAGTATCAAGTAAAGAGGAACTGAGTTAGACAAAGCTCAACTTTAAATCTGGATAAGGAGTCGATTACAAAGGTCATGAAGGGTCAACGCTTACGTTTGGTCTATAATCCCTACGCGGGTCGGCGCAAACTTACCGCTCAACTGGATACTGTCATTCGAATTTTTCAGGAAAGCGGAAATGAGGTTTGTATACATCGTGCTAGTTCTACTCAGGATATGGAACAGATTGCGTCCCAAAGCAGGGATGTAGATCGTTTCGTTATTGCTGGGGGAGATGGCAGTATTCATCAGGCGGTTAACGGGTTACTTAAGATACCCGAGGATCAGCGCCCTGCACTTGGTATTCTACCTGTAGGAACTGCGAATGATTTAGCCTACGCGCTGGGTTTACCGAAAAGTATTCCCGAAGCGTGTAAGGTTATTGCCAAAGAACATGTGTTTAGAATGGACACAGGTCAGATAAATGATCGATACTTTGTTAATGTAGCTAGTGCTGGACTTCTAACCGATGTTTCTCAAAAAGTGGATACCCGTGTCAAAAATACACTTGGACAATTGGCCTATATTCTCAAAGGAATTGAAACACTTCCTTCCTTTCGACCCTTTCGTATAGAGTTTGAGAAAGACGGACAACGTTTTATGGAGGAGGTGGTTTTACTTCTAGCAGTAAACGGCCACTCGGTAGGGGGGTTGAGACAGCTTGTGCCAATGGCATCTCTCACGGACGGGAAGCTGGAGGTAATCATTGTGCCCGCTGCTGGCTGGCCAGAGACAATACGACTTCTTTTAAACGCATTACGCGGAGAAAAAGTAGTAGGTACTAGGAAAATTAAAGAATTTCAAACCACTGAACTAACTATACACACTGATCGTCCCGTAAAATCAGATCTTGATGGAGAATATGGTCCAGAAAGCTCTTGGCATATTAAAATTGGACCCAAGATTTCAGTGCTCTGTTAGGGAGGAAATATTATAATTAAGAATAGGCTAAGCAGTCCTTGACTTGAATAGATTATAAAGTTATAATTACTACTATAAAGGAAGGTGTTCGTTAATGGATAAACGTTGGAGATGTACGGTCTGTGGATACATACATACTGGGGATAATCCGCCAGATATCTGTCCAATTTGCGGTGTCGATGCGAGTTTCTTTGAACTAGTTACTGAAGAGGGGGAGGCTAAGGCCCCAGCTCCAGTTCCAGCTAAACCCGTACCCAATCAGCTTGATAAAGCGGCTTCAATTCGTCAAGCTCTTTACCGAATTTCTTACGGACTGTACATTATTACAGCTCATGCTGAAGGTAAGGATAACGGCCAATGTGCGAATACCTGTTTTCAAATTACGTCGGAACCAGCAAGAATTGCTATTGGGATCAATAAACAGAACTATACCCACGAGCTAATTCAGAAGAGTGGTAAGTTTGGAGTTTCGGTCTTAAGCCAAACAGGACATGACTATGCTCGGGGGTTTGGATACCGATCAGGTCGTAATATCAATAAGTTTGAGGGGATAGCAGTTCATCGTGGAGAATCAGGAGTTCTGTTACTTGACGATGTACTGGTAACCATGGAAGCAGTGGTCAGTGGACAATTAGATTGCGGGACCCATACCTTATTCCTTGGTGATGTTACAGGCGGTGAGATCCTTCAAGAAGGGGATCCAATGACGTATGCGTATTTTAGAGCGTCAAAGTAAACTTCTAAACTAAGATAAACTACCAACACAAAAACCCTATATCAGAGTTTTCAACTGGATAGACCCCTCGCTTGCAGTGAGGGGTCTATCATTTAAGCTTTTATAGTTTGGGAGGAACCCATGGATGTAAGTGAACAAATACGGTGGAAAACAAATATCAAAGACTGGGCAAAGGATTTGGGCTTTGTCTCTGTAGGGTTTACGACAGCTGAACCCATCGAGAGTCTTGCGCCCTTGTTACAGACGCGAATCGATCAAGGTATGGCGACCCCCTTTGAGAGCAAGGAAATCAATCGACGGATTAATCCACAAGCTGTATGGGAAGATTGCAAGACAGTCGTTGCCTTGGCTTATCCTTTCCCGTCTACATACCCTCCCCAAGAAGGAGAAGGTGTCATAGCACGCTCGGCAGTGGGGGAGGACTATCACAGAGTTATTCTTAAGAAGCTTAATCAATTAGTTGATACTATGATTAGCAATGAATGGCCGGGGGCCTCCCGGTTGCAAGTAGATACGGGACCATTGGTTGAGCGTGCCTTTGCGGCTCGTGCGGGCATTGGCTGGATAGGAAAGAATCAACACTTGATAATTCCGGGGTTCGGATCCTTTGTGGCTCTTGCGCTGCTTCTATTGAATCAAGAGCTTCCGCAGGATGATCCTTTAAGCAACAGGGAATGTGGGATCTGCCAGAAGTGTGTTCAAGCGTGTCCGGCCCAGATCCTTGGTCAAGAACCGTTTGTGGCCAAACAATGTGTCTCTTATCTAACCCAGAGTAAAGAGG
Source organism: Desulfosporosinus sp. (assembly GCA_003513495.1). GTDB lineage: Bacteria > Bacillota > Desulfitobacteriia > Desulfitobacteriales > Desulfitobacteriaceae > Desulfosporosinus. The sequence goes on along the minus strand of DOPM01000028.1, from coordinate 74,582 downwards.
TGCTCACTCCTGAAGAGAGAGTCCGCCTTGGGTTGCGAATTTTTGGTTGTGATACTTGCCAAGAAGTATGCCCACACAATCAAAAATGGTTGGAGGAAGATACGTTGCCAAATTTGCCTGGACGTGGAGTTGATCTGCTTGAAACGATGAATCTATCTAAAGGGTTGTTTATACAACGCTATAAAGCCACGGCAGCGGGATGGCGTGGTAAAGGAGTTTTGCAGAGAAATGCTTTTTTAGCTATTCGTAATGCTCATGGTGGTGGCAGTGCTCTATGGTCTGTAGATCGCGAAAAGGATAAATTAGTACCGCTGATGATTTTACCCTATATTAATGAAGAGAATGACAAATAGGCACAGGGTTCGTTTTTTGAATCCTTGTGCCTATTCTTTATGGAACCTTTGATAGAGCCTCGTTTGAATTTATAAATTGGTTAACCGTCGTTCCACAAAATGGGCAATTCGTTTAAGGGCTTCTTGGAGTTGCTCCATAGAATAAGCATAGGAACAACGGATATGTCCTTCACCAGAAGGCCCAAAGGCAGTTCCGGGAACGACAGCGACTTTCTCTTCCCTTAATAGTTGTTCTGCGAACTCTTCTGATGACAGCCCCGTCTTAGAAATATCCGGGAAAACATAAAAGGCACCTAAGGGCTCAAAGCAGTCGAGTCCCATCTGACGAAAGCCGTGAACCATAAGGCGTCGCCGACGATCATAGGCGGTGACCATATCGTTCTTTGCTTCACTGGCAGATCGCAATGCCTCTATGGCTGCGAACTGACCCATGATGGGAGCACAGAGCATAGTGTATTGATGAATTTTAGTCATTCCCTGAATCAGGCCCGAATGACCTGCGACGTAACCAATTCTCCATCCTGTCATAGCGTAGGATTTTGAAAATCCATTAACAAATAAGGTGCGGTCGCGCATACCCGGTAAACTAGCAAATGAAACATGTTTTTGATCATAGGTCAGATCTGAATAAATATCATCAGCAAGAACGAGTAGATCATGCTCATTAGCGAAATCGGCAATGGGAAGCAGATCCTCCCGATTCATGATTGCCCCAGTCGGGTTATTCGGATAGGAGAGAACTAAGAGTTTGGCATTGGGAGTATACACTCGTGCTAAGTCTTCTACGCGCAAACGAAAGTCTTCTCTTGCATAGGTAGGAACATAGGTAACGCTTGCTCCTGCCAATATGGCGCAGGGGGCATAGGAAACGTAAGAGGGATCGGGGACTAGGGCAACATCTCCTGGCCCGAGGACTGCTCGCATAACGAGGTCTACGGCTTCGCTCGCTCCAGCGGTAATGAGAATTTCATGATGAGGGTCATAAGAGAGATTAAAGGTCTTGTTCAAATGGTGTGAAAGCTCTTCACGTAACTCGAGGAGACCAGCATTACTGGTATACATGGTCTGGCCTTCTTCTAAGGAGAAAATACCACTTTCCCTTACTGTCCAAGGGGTCACAAAGTCGGGCTCTCCTACTCCTAGGGAAATGACATCTTTCATGGTTGCTACAAGGTCAAAGAATTTGCGGATTCCTGAGGGGGGAAGAGAAGCAACATTGGGGGTGAGATAGTTGTTCATGGTGACACCACCAGTCGTTGTATGGTTTCTTCTTCGCCCAATAGTTCGATACCGTCCTGTTTATAGCGGCGCAGCACAAAGTGGGTCGCTGTACTCTGAACATGTTCAAGAGAGGCTAATTTCTCAGCAACAAAAAGAGCGACATCTTGCATAGTTTTGCCTTCGATAAGCAGGGATAAGTCATATCCGCCGGACATCAAAAAAAGTGCTTTGACTTCGGGATATTTCTGCAAACGTTTGGCAATTTTATCAAAGCCATAGCCCCGTTGGGGTAAGACTTTAACTTCAATCAGAGCTGATACCTTTTCATCACCAGTTCGATCCCAATTGATCATCGGCTGATAGCCGACGATCACTTTATCATTTTCCCAATCAATAATTCGTTTCGTAATATAGTCAGTCGACAATCCCGTTTGAATGGAAAGTTCTTCTGGAGTAAGCCGACAATCTTCAGCGATGAGCTTGAGAAGCCTACGATCCTCTTCATTGAGCATTTTGAATCCACCTCTTCAATAGTTTAGCATATCTTATCATGCTTTTATTTCTCATGAAAGTTAAAAAAGGGTATATTGTGTTCGGGAATTTAATTAAATAGAAGCACTTGTTGAATTTAGGAGGCCTCCAGCAAGAAGGATTTTGGCTTGTCGTTCGGTCAGATCGTGTCTGACTAAGATCGGGGTTGAGTCGTTCTCTAAGGTAATGGCGAAGGACTCAGGGGTTTGAATAGCTTGATGTAGGTTTGTAAGGTGCAAAATCATCCCCTGATTAATGCGGTTTAGGTCATTTTCATTGACAAAGGTCAAAGGAAGTATGCCAAAATTGATCAGATTGGCACGGTGAATGCGGGCAAAACTTTGGGCTAATACGACACGAAGACCCAGGTACATAGGAGCAAGGGCAGCATGTTCCCGACTTGAACCTTGACCATAATTATGGCCGGCTATTATGACAGATTGTTTGTGGGCCTTGGCCTTAGCGGCAAACTGAGGATCTATTTTGTGAAAGGTGAATTCAGAGATGGCAGGGATGTTGGACCGGAGAGGGAGGATTTTAGATCCTGCTGGCATAATATCGTCGGTGGTTATATTGTTTCCAAGCTTCAAGATGACTGGCAACTCAAGTGAGTCATCCAATGCTGGAGCAAGGGGGAGCGGTTGGATATTAGGTCCGCGTACAATTGGGGTATCCGGATCACCTGGGGGAAGAATCATGCTGTCATCGATCCGAAACCGCTCTGGGAATTCGACATTCGATGATAATCCTAAGGTTCGAGGATCGGTTACAAAGCCGGTCAGAGCGCAGGCTGCAGCCACTTCAGGGCTTGCCAAAAAGACAGAAGCATCTTGCGTTCCGCTGCGGCCTAAGAAGTTTCGGTTAAAGGTTCGGACAGAGACTCCCTTAGAGACTGGGGATTGCCCCATGCCGATGCACGGACCACAAGTTGATTCCAGTAACCGAGCTCCACTATCAAGGAGATCAGTCAAGGCTCCATTACTAGAAAGCATGCCTAGAACTTGACGCGATCCAGGAGAAATGACTAGGCTGACACCTGGGTGAACATGTTTTCCTTTCAGGATTTGACTAACCCGCATCAGATCTTGATAAGATGAGTTAGTACAGCTGCCAATGGCAACCTGCTGAACAGGAGTTGATGAATGATCACTTACTGGAACGACATTATCTGGGCTATGGGGCTGAGCAACAAGTGGAACAAGAGAGGAAAGATCGATTTCTAATTCTTCGTCATAAGTGGCATCCTCATCAGCAAAAAGAGGAACATAGTCATCGGCTCTTCCTTGTGCTTCTAAAAAGCGCAGAGTTTGTTCGTCACTGGGAAAGATGGAAGAAGAGGCTCCTAATTCGGCACCCATATTGGTGATGGTCGAACGCTCTGGAACTGTAAGAGTCTTTACGCCCGGGCCGGCATACTCTATTATTTTACCTACGCCCCCTTTTACAGTGAGAGTACGGAGAACTTCTAAGATAATATCTTTTGCAGAAACCCATTCCGAAAGTTGTCCAGTCAGCCAGACGCGAAGAACTTTCGGGTTAGGGAGATAGAAAGCTCCGCCACCCATCGCCACAGCAACATCAAGTCCCCCAGCACCCATGGCGAGCATTCCCATTCCACCCGCTGTGGGGGTATGACTATCGGATCCAAGCAGAGTTTTCCCGGGCTTGGCGAAGCGTTCTAGATGAACTTGGTGACAAATGCCGTTTCCAGGTCGTGAAAAATAGGCACCAAATCGTGCAGCGGTACTTTGCAGAAATGCGTGATCATCGGCATTTTCAAACCCTGTTTGAAGGGTATTATGATCTATATAACTAACCGAGCATTCGGTTTGCACTCTCGAAAGATTCATGGCCTCAAACTGTAAATAAGCCATGGTTCCAGTGGCGTCTTGGGTTAAGGTTTGATCAATCCGAAGCGCGATTTCGTTTCCGTTGTCTAGGTCTCCGGAAACTAAGTGAGATGAGAGTATTTTTTGAGTTAAATTTTGTCCCATGATAATTCCTCCTTTGAACTTGGTATTAACTTTACCAAAAACACGAGGAAACATCTATGGTTTTCCTATATGTATACAAAATATCTCATTGCAAGGGCTCTCTTTTGCATAACCATGGTTTATATATTTAGGTTCACAAAAGTGCGTCTGGTAGGGACTCTATTAGTCGAATTAGGGGTAAGCTATTAAGAAGTAAAATCTCATAAAGGTGATGTTATGAAGCTAGCCGTTGGTTTCTTCCTTATTTGCGTTGGGTTAGGAATTGTTTGGTATGCATTTAAACGATATAAGGAAGTTTATAGTGCAGAAAAATCTTGGTTAAAACTTTTAATGTTTATCATTGACGTTTTAGGAGAAGGGCTGGGTGGTTTAGGACTCTTGCTTATACTTGTGGGTTTAATCTTAATAGTGATTCAAGTGGTTTAAACTCGTCAAAGTATGTGACAAGTTTCGATAATATTAGGTTGGGTTTGTCATAATTTCGGGTTATAATAGTCTGGATAGTCTTTTTAGAGTTCTTAAGATAACTGGGAGGAATTAATAATGCCTATGTACGAATTCGGGTGTCCGAACTGCGGCGGTGTGACCACAGAATTGTGTAAAATGGGAGAAATAGGTGAGCAACTTATGTGCAGCAAATGCGGGCACACGGGGCTCACGAAACACATCTCTGGATTCGCAAGCCTAGGAATTTCCGGAGGAGCGGGGTCCGGAGGCTGCTCATCGGGATGTAGTGGAAATTGTACAGGGTGTCAATAAAGGGGGAACTATATACTTGAACAAGCGACTAAATATTGTCCTGGTAGAGCCGGAAATTCCACCGAATACAGGGAACGTTGCCCGGCTTTGTGCTGCGACCGGAGCTACACTGCATTTGGTAAAACCTTTAGGTTTTAGTATTGATGACAAGCACCTTAAACGTGCCGGCTTAGATTACTGGCATCTTCTAGACATTGTTGTTTATGAAAATTTTGCTGAATTCGAGGAAAAAAATCCTGTGGGCCCCCGTTACTTAGCAACCACCAAAGGTGGACGATCATATACAGATATTTCGTATAAGTATGGAGGATACCTTCTATTTGGTAAGGAAACCAAAGGACTGGCTCCTGAAATCCTGGCACGTTATCCGGAAACGGCCTTACGGCTGCCCATGCGTGGGGATGCTCGTTCTTTGAATTTATCGAATTCCGTTGCTGTTGTGGTTTACGAAGTATTACGTCAATGGGGTTTTCCTGACCTTGTATAGTAAGGGGCAAGTAAGGTAATGCAAAGGCGGTTGAAGAACAATCATGATAAATGGGTATGGGTTGACCTTTCTTATGGCTTTAGTGATTGTTGTGGTCGCTACGCCTATTTCTATTAGACTGGCAAAACAATGGGGGGCGATTGCTTATCCGGGTGGAAGGCATATTCATAGTCGGCCGATTCCTCGACTTGGCGGCTTAGGATTGTATGCAGCTTTTTGGATAACTACTTTGGCGACACAAGCTTGGAGTGAGAACATTTGGGGGTTATTTATAGGAAGTTCCATTATTGTTACCGTTGGTATATGGGATGATATCCATGAAATCCGACCTTTGTATAAGCTTTATTGGCAAATTGCCGCTGCGTCGGTACTTATCTTTTTTGATTTTTCCATGAAGTTTATCTCCCTCCCTTTCATTGACGGACTTATTAATTTTGAGCACCTTGGTCTAAGTGCAATCGGAATTATTTTGATGCTCTTTTGGGTGGTCGCGTTAGTGAATACAGTAAATGTTTCGGATGGATTAGATGGTTTAGCAGCAGGAATTTGTTTTATTGTTGCTATTTTGCTGTTTTGGTCTGCCCATCGGATTAATGAAGTACCGGCAGCCCATCTTACATTGGCCTTAGCAGGGGCGCTTCTCGGGTTCCTGTTTTTCAATTTTCCTCCGGCTCGAGTTTTCATGGGAGACTCAGGAAGCATGTTTTTGGGGTATATCATTGGAGGAATATCCATTATGGGTCTCCTCAAAACTGCTACCATTTTAGGATTGGTTTTCCCACTCGTAGTGCTCGGAATGCCAGTCACCGACTTAACCTTTGCCATTATCCGCAGGAAGCTTCGCGGGCAGTCGATTGCAATGGCTGATCGAGGTCATCTGCACCATCGTTTATTAGATGCAGGGTTTACTCAAAGGCAAGCTGTGCTTTTGATGTACGGAATCAGTGCTTGCTTTGGCATGGCTGCGGTACTGGGAGCTAAGGGGTTATGGGTGAGTGCTTTAGTTGTTCTCTTTTTAGTTTTTGCGATACTGATTACAATTCTTATGCGTAGAACGGATAAGCTTGATGTATTCGGTCGACGACATTCCAAGTAAACGTCAGCGAAAGTTCCTTAATAAACGTCTCTAAGTTGTATACTTACACTTCTTTTTCTCGCCATGCATATGATGGTCGGAAAGGGGGTATAAGTATGCCATTAAATGTATTTGCCTTTTATAATGGATTAACGGAGCAGGCAAAGGGTTATCCTTATCTTAAGGAACATGGGTCGATTATTCAGCAATTAGCAATTTTTGAGGTGTCAATTCAGAGTAATGGATCAATCCTTGGGCGTCCAAGTCGTCGGCTTATTGATGAAGCTCATGCTATGGGAATTAAGGTCTTTTTGGTGGTCAGTAATCTGACGCGACAGGGCCAGTTTTCTACTGCTTTGATCGGACGTTTAGTCCGTGACCAAGACTTTGCGAATCTTGTTTGGCGGAACATACGAGATATCTTAGTTGATTATCGTTTTGATGGAATCAATCTTGATTTGGAAAAAGCGGCGCCCACCGATCGGGTTCGTTTTACTCAACTGATACAATCCTGGTCTGCGATGTTTAAACAGGCAAATTTTATTGTTACCATCGATGTTCCTGCTAAAACTTGGGATGATCCTCAGAACACTTGGAAGGGAGCCTTTGATTATAGTCCAATTGGCCAGGCCGTCGATGAGGTTATTTTAATGACGTACGAAGAGCATTGGTCGGAAAGTGAACCAGGATCAGTGGCTTCAATCCCTTGGATTACTCAGGTTTTGGACTATACCATAGGCATTATTCCGCGAGAAAAAATCTATATGGGTATCCCAATGTACGGGTATGACTGGCCGGAGGGGGGTACCGGAAGGGTTATAGGCTATCAACGAGCTACCGAGCTTGCGCGGCGATATGGCGCTCCATTACAATGGAATGCATGGCAACGTAGTACGTTTTTTAATTACGAGACTAGAGGAGTTCGTCATACAGTCTATTTTGAAGATCCTAGGAGCTTACGGGAAAAGCTAGAACTTGCAACTCAGAAAGGGATCAAAGGAATTGCACTATGGGAAATGAACCTTTCTTATCCTAGTTTCTGGGAGGTGCTTCGATCCTACGTTCAGCGTTAAAAAAATAGGAGGGTTTTTAAAGTATGCGTATTCACTACCATGGACATGCCTGCTTCGAAATTGAAGGAGAATCAGGCAAGATTCTTATTGATCCTTTTTTATCCGGTAACCCTAGTGCTAAGGCTAAGCCTGAAGACTTTACACATCTTGACGCAATCTTAGTCACTCATGGACATAGCGATCATTTGGGTGATGCAATAGAGTTGTCTAAGCAGACCGGTGCTCCGATTATTGGGGTTTTTGAGCTGGCTAATTATTGCCAGAGTATGGGGGCTAAGACGCACGCGATGCATATTGGAGGGAAGCATCTGTTCCCTTTTGGTTGGGTTAAACTCACTCAAGCTTTACATGGTTCGGGGATTGAAAGTCCTGACGGAGGGAACATGATTTATGGGGGCTTAGCCTGCGGATTTTTGCTTCAGATGGAAGGAAAATGGCTTTATCATGCAGGGGACACAGGCTTGTTTGGGGATATGGAACTCATCGGGCGTCGTTATCCCATCGAGGTTGCCATGCTGCCTATCGGTGATAATTTTGTTATGGGTTTTGAGGAAGCGGTTCATGCGTCTTTATTATTACGCCCTAAAGTTGTTATCCCGATGCATTATAATACGTTTCCCGTAATTGCCCAGGATGTTGGAGAGTTTTTACATCTTCTTCAGCGCAGAGTTCCAGAAAGCCGGGGACAGGCGCTTAATCCTGGTGAATTGTATGAGGTTTAAGGATAATCGTGAACATTCATCCCGCTTGATTTTTCAAGTGGGATATTTTTATGCGGAAATGGTCAAACTTAAAGCGAGAGGAGAGTTAATAAGCTTAAGGAGATGAATAGGATGACAACAAAATTATGCGCTCGACGATGCCTCTATGGAATTGAAGGACGATGCCGTTTGGAACATATTTTAGGTGAACGTGGACCAAATTGCCCGCATTATGAAGAGGATCTTAATCTCATGAGCAGGGGGAGGATCTAGAAATGAAGCAAAAAAGACCAAAAGTTAAACGAATTGATCCATTAGAGCCTCTGAAAATGGAAATCGCCGCTGAATTGGGTTTACTCGAACAGATCCACAGTAAAGGGTGGCATTCTTTGAGTGCTAAAGATGCAGGAAAAATCGGGGGGCTCATGACCCAGAGGCGACGAAAAGATAGTTAGAGACATGAAATAATAGTTGAATAGGAAATCATGTGATATAATTATAGTCCGATATAGTAATAGTGGGGGAGCGTATTTAGTTGACAAAGCATCAACAAATTTTAACCTTTATTGAAAATCTCGCCATTGGCAGCAAGGTTTCTGTCCGCTTTATTGCTAAAGAGTTGGACGTCAGTGAAGGGACAGCTTATCGGGCTATAAAAGAAGCAGAAGCTAAAGGATTTGTCCGTTCGATTCCTAAAGTAGGAACTATACGAATTGAAGGGGTTAAGGAGCGGCAAATTGAGGACTTGACATTGCGTGAAGTTTCACAGATTGCCGAAGGTGTCGTTATCTGCGGTTTTGCACATCTTGATCGCTCTCCTAATAAGTTTGTTATAGCTGCCATGGAATTACATTCTATGGCACGGTACTTAGAAGATGGAGCGTTGTGTATTGTAGGAAACCGTCGGGATGCCCAGATTTTTGCGTTAAATCATAACACCTCGCTATTAATTACGGGGGGATTGGAACCCGATGAAGAGGTTGTAGCTCTAGCGCAAAGAAAAGAGTTAGTGATTATCCAGTCTCCCTATGATACCTTTGCAGTAACTTCGATGATTAATAGAGCTCTCTATGATCGATTGATCCAGAAAGAACTCATTTTAGTTGAAGATATTATGGTTAAAGACGTGAGTTATTTAACGGTGGATGCAACGGTTGATGATTGGAGAAAACTTTCTCAGACCACGGACCACAGTCGGTTTCCGGTGGTTGATGAGGAAATGACGTTAGTTGGAATTGTTTCCGCAGTGGATGTCGCTGGGGCTGATCTTAAGACACCTATCAAAGATATTATGAACTCTAATCCCTATCTTGTCGGACGAGATGACCCTGTAACCCATATTTCCCGTATTATGGTCTGGGAAGGTTGGGAGATCGCAATAGTCGCAGATCAGGGGAAATTGATTGGTATTATCAGCCTGCAAGATGTAATTGAAGCTTATCAACAAGTACAGAAGCAGCCTCAGTTTGGTGAAACTGTCGATAATCTTGTACTAAGCGGGTTCAAATTTGTCGATGATGCGGAGCACCTCACCATCGAAGGGGAAATTACCAATGCCATGAGCGATGACTATGGTTCTGCAAGTTGTGGGGTTATTGTGACGGTTATGAATATGGCAGGTTATATTGGACTGCGTAAGAAGTATCGACTGAATGCAATCACGGAAAATTTTACGCTATATCAACTTCAACCCATTGCCGTTGGAACTGAGATTAAGGTAACTGCTAAGTTATTATTAGTTGCTAAGAAACATTGCAATATTGAAGTTGAAGTGATGGCAAATAATGATCTGGTTGCTAAAGGGTTGATGACAGCTAGAATAGGGGATAAGAAGTTAGTTAATGAAACAGCACATTAAAGAGATTTAATAGCACAAAGCCCTCTCATCCATGTGGATCGAGGGGGCTTTATAGGAAGGAAGGTGAACTATTATTAGAGCAGAATTTAATCAAACTAAAGGTAGCTTTGTTCACCTTCATAATCATACGGAGTTCAGTTTGCTTGATGGAGCAGCCCGGATTAAAAATTTAGTTCAGCGGGCGGTAGACTTACAAATGCCAGCCTTAGCTATTACGGATCATGGAGTTATGTATGGGGTTATCGACTTCTATAAGGCTTGCCATCAAGCCGGTATTAAACCAATTATCGGATGCGAAGTTTATGTAGCTCCTAATAAGAGGACAGATAGGATACCTGGAAAGGATGACTCCAATTATCATTTAGTCTTACTTGCTGAGAATGAAGTAGGTTATCGTAACTTAATTCGATTGGTTTCTATGGCTCATATAGAAGGCTTCTACTATAAGCCACGAGTAGATAAAGAAATTCTACGCAAGCATTCGGAGGGAATTATTGCCCTCAGCGCCTGTTTAGCTGGAGAAGTGGCGGATCATTTAGTCCAGGACCAATTAGAAATGGCTGTGCAAAGTGCCCGTGACTATGAAGATATCTTTGGTAAAGGAAATTTTTTTCTGGAGATCCAAGATCATGGTCTAGAAGAGCAGCGTAAAGTCAATATAGGAATGTGGAAAGTACATGAGCGAACGGGGATTCCCATGGTGGCTACGAATGATGTGCATTATGTTAAGCGTGAGGATGCCTTTGTTCAAGACGCTCTCCTTTGCATTCAAACGGGTAAAACCTTAGAGGATACAGCCAGGATGCGTTTTTCCAGTCAAGAGTTTTTTCTCAAATCGGAACAGGAAATGTCAATGCTCTTTGGGGAACACCCGGAAGTTTTGACGAACACGGCCCTAATCGCGGAACGCTGTCAGATGGATTTCCATTTTGGGGAGAACTATCTACCTGTGTTTGAGGTCCCACCTGGATATACTTTAAATGGCTATCTTGAAGCAGAATGCCGCAAGGCCTTTCCCCGTTTCTACCCTCAAATGACGGAGAGAGAACGTGAGCGTTTGGATTATGAATTACAAGTGATTTTCCAAACAGGTTTCGCTGGATATTTCTTGATCGTGGCTGATTTCTGCCGTTTTGCTAGGGAAAATGGTGTGGTCGTCGGACCGGGACGAGGATCGGCGGCTGCGAGTATGGTCGCCTATTTACTTGGGATTACGTCAGTTGAGCCCTTGCGGTTTGATTTACTCTTTGAACGCTTTTTAAATCCAGAACGTATCTCAATGCCGGATATTGATATAGATTTTGACCCGGAAGGCCGTGAACGCGTCATTCGCTATGTTATGGAAAAATACGGTGCTGATAAGGTGTGCCAAATCATCACCTTTGGAACTATGGGAGCTAAAGCGGCAATCAGAGACGGGGGACGAGTGTTGGCAATCCCCTTGTTTCGAGTCGATAAAGTAGCCAAAGCCATCCCTTCGGATTTGGGGATGACCTTGGAGAAAGCCTTAGAGGTATCCTCAGATCTAGCCCGTATGGTGGAAGAGGATGACGAAATTAAAAGGCTTTACACCTTAGCAAAATCCCTGGAAGGAATGACCCGACATGCATCTACTCATGCTGCAGGGGTTGTTATTGCCAAGGATCCCCTTATGAATTATTTACCACTACAGAGAACATCAGAAGACTTTGTAATGACCCAATTTCCCATGAAAGCGGTGGAGGAAATTGGACTTTTAAAAATGGACTTTCTAGGTTTAAGAAATTTAACCATTCTACAAGAGGCTGTGAGTCGAATTGAAGAGACACATGGACTAAGGCTTAATTTACACACGTTAGCCTTAGATGATCCAAAGACCTACGCCCTCCTGGCATCAGGAAACAGCACAGGAATCTTTCAGCTGGAAAGCGGAGGGATGCGGGCGATTTTAAAGGACCTCAAGCCAACCTGCTTCGAGGATATTATCGCAGTCGTAGCCTTATATCGCCCCGGCCCAATGGAACAGATCCCAGAATTTATCCGACGGAAACGCGGGGGCAATATTACTTATCTTCACCCAAAGCTGGAACCAATTCTTAAATCGACCTACGGTATTATTGTTTATCAGGAACAAGTTATGCAAATTGCCCGGGACTTAGGGGGCTATTCTCTAGGGCGTGCGGATTTGCTCCGCCGGGCAATGGGTAAAAAGAAGAAAGAAATCATGGCAGAGGAACGTCAAAACTTTATCCATGGATTGCAAGATGCGGATGGGACATGGATTATCCCAGGTGCGCTTCGGATTGGCTTGACTCGTGAAGATGCGGAAGAAATCTTTGACTTGATGGCTAAATTTGCGGAATATGGCTTTAATAAAGGGCATGCTACAGCATATGCTGTGATTTCGTACCAGACTGCTTATTTGAAAGCAAACTATCCCTTGGAATTTATGGCAGCTCTTTTAAGCACCGTAATGGGTTCGTCAGATAAAATATCCTTTTATATTCAAGATGCTCGTATGAGTGGAATTGAAGTACTTCCTCCAAATGTTCAATACAGTCAAGCCGGATTTTCCATCGAGGAAAAAGCCATCCGTTTTGGCTTAGGAGCTATTCGTAATGTGGGAGTCAATGTTGTGGAGAAGATTTTGGAGGCTAGAAAAGAGGGACCTTTTAAATCTCTCGATGATTTCTGCCTGCGTGTTGACCAAAAGGTCTTAAATCGACGGGTTCTGGAAAGCTTAGTACGTGCGGGTGCATTTTCTTCAATTTGTACAAGGGCACAAGCATTGGCAATCATGGATCAGATATTAGACTCGACCGGCCGTCGGCAAAAAGATAGACTCTCAGGTCAATTTTCCCTTTTCGATTTAGATGAAGAAATGGATGAAGGGACTAAGCTTCCCCAAGTACCCGATTTTAAAGAACGTGATATCCTAGACATGGAAAAGGAATACCTGGGTCTTTACTTAAGTGGACATCCTCTTTCTTCCGTCTTGCCCCAACTTAAAGACTTTACTTCTTCAGATATCTTAACTTGTCTTGAAGGGGAAGAAGAAAAGAAGGTTGCGCTTGGTGGACTAGTAACTGGGTTTCGTCAGAATGTGACGAAAAAGGGAGAAATGATGGCTAGCTTCGTTCTGGAAGACTTAACGGGAGGAATAGAGATTTTAGTCTTTCCTCGTGTCTATGCTCAAACTAGCACATTTGTAAATGACGATGTTGTGGTGGTTGTTGGTCGTTATAACATCCGAGATGATGAGAAAAAGATTTTTGCTGAAAAAATCACAAGATTAGAGAATTTAAAACCTTCTAATTCACACCATACGCCTGTTCCGATCTCAAAATGCAACTCCACGCAAGCAGCAGCAAAGAGACTGTTTTTAAGGTTTTCTACAGAAGAATGTGACCTTATGCAAACAGTGTTGAGTATTTTACAACGTTTCCCTGGCAGACAACCAGTTTATTTTTATTTTGAGGATACTCAGAAAGTCCTTGAAGGTAAACAGAAGTTTTGGGTTAATGAGCGAGATGAACTTACGAATGCTTTGCGTGAAGTAATGGATCAACGGAATGTCGTTTGGCAACAAACTAAAAGTTTTGCTTAAAGACATTTCTTTGCAGGATTCTCAGCTTTTAAGGCGAAACCCATGAAATATCCTTAGTGAGTTGTCCAGCAAGTTAACCCCCCACATGACAAAAGCAGGAGTTTTTAATAATGGAAAAAGGTGATAAAGTGCGTATAGCGATATACCCTGGAACATTTGATCCAGTAACCAAAGGACATCTTGATATATTAGAACGAGCAAAAGAGTTATTTGACGGTTTGATTATTGCAGTTGCTGCGGATAGTAATAAGACCCCATTATTTACCCTGGGGGAGAGAATGGAACTTCTTGTGGAAGCAACTAAAGACATGTCAAATGTCAATGTTCGTGTTTTTGAAGGGTTGACAGTGGAGTTTGCACGCCAATGTGGAGCAATCGCCATAATTCGAGGACTTCGGGCCTTGTCAGATTTTGAATATGAGTTTCAACTGGCTTTAATGAACAAAAAGATCGCTCCGGATATTGAAACAACCTTTCTGATGACCCAGAGCGAATACTCTTTTATAAGCTCAAGTGCCATCAAATGGGCTGCCAGTTTGCATGCTGGGGTTTCAGATTTCGTACCTCCACATGTAGAAAGGGCGCTAATGGAAAAATATGCTCGTCTTCGTTCAGACTCTAATGAGGGGGATTAGGCCCATTTCTTGCAGAATTAGAAGGGCTGTGATATCATAAATCGATTTAATAAGGGGGATTTTACAAATGTGGACGGTCATTTATATTGCTCCCAATAAGTTAATTGCAGAAAAGTATAAGAAAATCCTCACCGATGAAGGAATGCTTGTTCAGCTTCGCCCGATCGGTTCGGCGCATCTCGGTGAGCATGCTTCAGTCGAAATCCTTGTACCGGAATCTGAAGCCGAAGAAGCACATGAAATTATAACTGGCGCGATGGGGAGCTAACTATGTTTAAGGATATATTCAGGAAGACAAAGTATGTAACGATTAAATCTGGTCAGAACCTGGACCGTAGACCATCTGAGGTCGTACCTCAAGAAGAACCTGGGATTGTAACTAAGAAAGAACTACCTGATGGTCTTTGGGTTAAATGTCCAAAGTGTGGGGAAGTTCTCTTCAATAAAAATCTCGAGGAGAATTCGAGAGTTTGTACAACTTGTGAGCATCATTTTAGAATTTCAGCTACTCTACGACTGAAATTATTAGTAGACGAAGATTCCTTTGAAGAGTGGGATGCCGACTTAAAAACTCAAGATTCCTTAGATTTTCCTGGCTATGATGAAAAAATTTCTGAGGCCCAGGAAAAGTCCGGTATGGCAGAAGGGGTACTGACGGGTCGTGCTAAAATAGAGGGCGTTCCTTTTGTAATCGCCATTAATGAAGCAGGCTTTATGATGGGAAGCATGGGCTCAGTAGTGGGAGAAAAAATTACCCGAGCTATTGAGCGGGCGATTAAATTGAGGTTGCCGGTAGTTATATTTTCAACTTCCGGAGGAGCTAGGATGCAAGAAGGCATTCTTTCCCTTTATCAAATGGCAAAAACGAGTGCGGCTTTAGGAAAATTAGCAGAGAACCATTTATTATATATTTCTGTAGTTACTGATCCCACCTTCGGTGGTGTAACTGCCAGCTATGCTTCACTGGGAGATATTATGATTTCTGAACCTAATGCTTTAATCGGGTTTACGGGACCACGTGTCATCAAGCAGACGATGAGACAAGAGCTTCCAGCCGGAGCTCAAACGGCTGAATTCAACCAAGAACACGGTTCAATTGATCTGATCGTGGCGCGTAATCAAATGCGGCCCGTTTTAGCACGTTTACTGCGGTACCATCAGGAAGGGGCTCGGTATGGCACAACTGTTTGAATTTGAAAAACCAATCGCAGAATTAGAACTTAAAATAGCGGAAATTCAGAAGTTTTCGGCGGACAAGGGAATTGACCTTTCTCAAGAAGTGTCAACCCTTGAAAAGAAAGCGGCTCTTTTGAAAAAGGAAATCTATGGCAACCTTGAACCCTGGCAGAAAGTCCAAATCGCCAGACATTCAGAGCGGCCAAATTTCTATGATTATGCGCCCCTGTTGTTTGAGGATTTCATAGAACTTAAAGGGGACAGACTCTTTGCCGATGACCGTTCCATTGCCGGTGGAATCGCGCTTTTTCATGGGATGCCTGTAACCGTCATAGCCCAAGTAAAAGGTAAAGATACGAAAGAAAACATTAAGCGTAATTTTGGAATGCCACATCCGGAAGGGTATCGTAAAGCGGTACGTCTAATGGATCAAGCAGAAAAGTTCGGGCGTCCGATTCTGACATTCATCGATACACCTGGAGCGGCTTGTGATTTGGGAGCTGAAGAGCGAGGACAGGGTGAAGCTATTGCTCGTTGTCTGCTTGCAACGTCGGGTTATCACGTGCCAGTGATCAGTACAGTTATCGGAGAAGGTGGAAGCGGTGGTGCCCTTGCTCTTGGGGTGGGCAATGTACTTCTAATGCTTGAGAATTCCTTTTACTCAGTAATTGCTCCAGAAAGTTGCGCTTCTATTCTCTGGAAGGATACGACTAAAGCGAAAGAAGCCGCAGCCGCTCTAAAATTTACGGCACAGGATCTATTAAGACTCGGAGTTGCAGATGAGTTGGTACGTGAGCCACAAGGCGGGGCACATAATAACCTTCATCAAACCGCGGAGGAACTCTCCCAGGTGATTTCCAAGTATCTTGTAAGACTGCGTTTAGAAAGTCCAGAGGCGCTCCGCGATCAGCGATACCAGAAGCTGAGGGCTATTGGAGTTTTTCAAGAAACTGCAGATATTAACAATATGCTTGATTCAGATGTCTCAACTGAATCTTAGCCGATCCTGCCATTCATGGCACCGCGGCCCTAAGCCATCCGTGGCTGTCGGAATATGTTATCCAGGGTCCTAGTGCCACTTATTCCATCGCTTAACGGAAGCGGGGGCATTAAGTGGCAATTAGATATCGGATTAATTTAGCAAAAGGGCTTGACTAAGTCTTTAGATTAGTGTTATTATATCTAAGTCGCCGTTATTCATCAGGCGGAACTAAATATGGGCGAGTGGCGGAATGGCAGACGCGTCGGTCTCAAAATCCGATATATGTGAGTATGTGGGGGTTCAAGTCCCCCCTCGCCCACCACAGTAAATATAAGGCCTTCGGGCCTTTTTTGATGTATCAGAAACTATAACTTTAGGGTCCTCTTTCACTCATATCATCCTGAGCGCAGCGAAGGATCTAGATCCTTCAGTCTTGCCTCCTTCAGGATGACTTAGCCCTTGAGTTCTCTTTCATAACAAAGACATGTATAGTAAAAGACGTAGCATTTTACTTATTTATGGAACTAATCTTTAAAACTTTAATTTAAATGGTTTAATAATTATATGTATTGCAATTAGATAAAAACAGAACGGGCTTTGCCGTTCTGTTTTTGTATTTCTTATTTATGAAAGTCCTTGAAGTCAAAATTTATTAGTTGCTTTTCTTCAATTCGCTAAGACGTTGATTAAAATAGGTTTTGACTTCCTCTACATATTCAGGTTTTAGGGAATATTTTTGAAAGACACAGCTAAAATCTCTATCTAAACCGTAGGTTCCTGATTCAACCCATTCTTCATCAAGAGTGCAAGTCATATTAATCTGATCGTATAAATAGCCGGAGCCTGTGATTTTTTCCAATAAACTATGTAACTCGTGATCTATTTTTTGATGCGGTAGAACAAGATTAAAAGGCTTTTTATAATTCCCATATTGATACGTACCTTCTTCTTCCCAGACAAAAGGCTTATCACATAATTCTAAGATAGCTTGACACGTTTTAATCATCTCTGCCTTATCGTCAGATTCTATGCACATTTTTAACACCTCTAATGTTTTTACGCCTATTATACAACGATCAAGTGCCAAAAATGAACTTAATAGTTTATTATGAAAGTTCTTATTTACTTACTGAATGAGACTAATTAACCAAAGCTATGATCAAACTCTTAAATTTTTTCTTCCAGGTAGAACGTCCTTCCTATCCCCAATCACCTTCCAAATTCAAGATTTTCCAAGTCGAATAGTGGATGAATTTAATATTCGAATCAAGTAGAAGAAAAGGTAGCCGTGTAAATTGAATCGGCTACCTTTCAGGGTTTATTATTATTCAAATCCATTGGGATGACCTAAGTGCCAGGCCCAGGCGCTTTTTATTATCTGTTCTAGGGAACTATACTGGGGCGTCCATCCCAGAGAGTGTTGAATCTTTTCAACTTTGGCTACGAGTATATCTGGATCACCCGGTCGGCGAGGGGATTCAAGCACCGGAATCCCTCGGCCTGTGACTAGGCGAGCGGTTTCAATGACCTCTCTGACGCTATACCCTGAACCCGTGCCCACATTATAAACTCCGCTACCTATCCCTTTCCCTAATGCTTCTAAGGCTAAAATATGAGCCTTTGCCAAGTCAAGGACATGAATATAATCTCTGATACACGTTCCATCCGGTGTGGAATAATCTGTACCAAAGATACTTATAGTCTCTCGTTGTCCCAATGCTGTCTTCAAGATCAGAGGAATTAAGTGAGTTTCAGGAAAATGGTCTTCTCCTAGAGAACTATCTAAAGCTGCACCGGCGGCATTAAAATAGCGCAGAGCAATCCACTCAAGGCCATAGGCCTTCTCTAACCAGGAAAAGGATTGTTCGATCATGAGCTTAGAGAACCCGTAAGGATTAATTGGAGTTGTAGGTGCACTTTCCGGAATAGGTACTTCTTCCGGAATCCCATAAGTTGCTGCTGTAGAGGAAAAAATGATTCGTTTCACCCCGGCCTCAAGGAGCGAACTTACAAAGCGATTTGTTTTAGCAGTATTTTCTTCGAAATAAAGGTCTGGTTTTTCTGCGGATTCCCCAACCAAGCTTCGAGCCGCAAAATGGATAACGGCACTGATTCGCTCTTGTTCTACGACCTTTCGAACTAGACGTGAATCTGCTATGTCTCCCTGGTAAAAGGGAACATCTCTCGGGACCGATTGTCGATGTCCTGTCACTAAGTTATCAAGAACGACTGGTTTATAACTTTGCTCTAACAATGTTTTAACAGTATGACTGCCGATATATCCGGCTCCCCCGGATACCAGAATGGACTCCATAATAAACCCCTCTTTTTCAAAAACTTACTTAAATCGTGATGTCAGTTAACTAAACTGACTTTGGACCTTTATAGGGTTATTGCTTGATTCCGGTCGTGTTGCTAAGTAAACGCCAATAATTACGATGGCAGCACAGATTAATTTTATAAGTGTAATGGTTTCTCCTAAAATTGTCACAGACTGGATAATTGTAAAGATAGGGACTAAATTAATAAAAACCGCAGTGCCAGGAGCACCAATGCGTTGAATAGCAATCGCCTGGAAAAGGTAACCCAATACTGAGGCAAATACGCTCATATACAAGATGGACAGCCATCCTCTTGCTGTGGTTGTCGATAGATAGGAGGATGGGTTTTCCCATATGACGAAAGGAATAGAAATAACTACACAAGTTAAGAATGTATAGGCAATGACCATGAACGGTGTCAGTTGATAGTGTTTCATATACCGACGACTAAGTAGAGAATATAGTGAAAAGCAAAAGACCCCGATAAGCATCAGAAAATCGCCATGATTCATTTGAAATTGAGAGATCAACAGCATATCTCCATTGGTAATAAAGAGAAAAACACCACCGAAGGATAGAAAAATTCCAACGATTCTTAAAGGAGTTAAATGCTCGCTAAAAAAAGCAGCGGCTAGAAGTGCGGTGACCATGGGATTAATAGCACCAATGAGTGATGAATTGATCGCCGTGGTATAGTTCAGGGAAGTGAAAAATAAGGCGTGATAGCAAAAGGTTCCGATGAATCCTAGAAAGAGTAATGGCGGCCATTGCTTACCATGGGGGAAAAGGTTTTTCGGCTCCTTCAGGTACAAGATTGTAAAAATAAAGGGCAGGGCGAAGAGAAAACGGAAGAAGGTCAGGGCAAAGGGTGGAAACTCTTGAACAGAAAATTTTCCCGTTATAAAGGCGCCAGACCAGAGGATACTGGTCAGCACCATGAGCAGACGGACTTGTTTATCGGACACGGATACACATCTCCTATTTACACAAAAATATCCCAACTGCTTAATCGTACCATGTATTAAGCAGTAGTCAATCCATTCAGACAGAGATTTAGTACAAGAATTTATAGGAGAAGGGTTTCCATCCTGATTCGAAGTCCCCCAGGTACCTCTATTATTTGTTAGAAAGTAGTGGGTATGATATAGTTAACTGAGAAAGATTGGGGGTTTTTAGGATGCCGCGGATGGTGATTTTAGACGGAAACAGCCTTGCGAATCGCGCCTTTTATGCTCTCCCACCGTTAACTACAGCCGATGGGAGACCAACAAATGTTCTGCATGGTTTTCTGACCATGCTCTTTAGATTAGAACAAGAGCAACATCCAGATTATTGGGTGGTGGCTTTCGATAAAACAAAGGCAACCGTGCGGATTGAGCAGTATGCCGGTTATAAAGCGCAGCGCAAAGAAACCCCTGAGGGACTGCGCTCACAATTTGATTACCTGAAAGAAATTCTTAAAGAAATGGACGTACCCATGCTCGAGCTGGCTGGTTATGAAGCGGATGATCTAATTGCCGCAATAACGAAACAAGCAGAAGCCCAAGGTATGGAAATTCAGATTTATACAGGGGATAAAGATGCCTTGCAACTTATTTCACCTAGGACGAATATTTTCCTTACTAAGAAAGGGATTAGCGAAGTCGAACGTTATGATGAAACGGCCTTATGGGAACGTTACCAACTGCGTCCTCATCAAATCATTGATCTCAAAGGTTTGATGGGTGACACCTCGGATAATATCCCTGGAGTACCGGGGATCGGCGAAAAGACGGCACTGAAACTACTTTGGGAATTTGAAACCGTCGAAGGGGTTTTAGAGAATGTTGATAAAGTTTCTGGGAAAAAGGTGCAAAGCAATCTAAAGGAATATACTGATCAGGCGATTCTCAGCAAAAAGTTAGCAACAATGTTGACTGAGGTTCCTCTAGAATTTTCTAGCGATGATTTTGTTTATCGTCGTTCCACTGCGATTAAAGTACTTCCTGTCTTGCAAAAATATGATCTCAAAAATGTAACTCGTTTGTGGCAAGAACGGCATAAGGATGAGGAAGAGATTCCTAATGGAAGCCCGGACCAGGTATTAGAAAGCTGGCCTGAACGTATATTGACAGAAGAGGGATGGCTTGCCCAGATTGAAGAATGGCAAGCTAAAAACACCCCACTCACCTTAGCCTGCAGATACGAGGGAACCGGGTTACAAGGGGGTCGCTGGTTGGAATGGGGAGTGGCTACCCAAGGCCAGAAGTTTACGCTAACGCGAACAATGATATCTACGAAGGTATTTGAAGCATGGCTCAAATTGATGGGAAGTAATCAGGTTCCTAAAACCTTAGCGGACAGCAAAACCGTGGCCCTATTGCTAGCTAATGAAGGTGCAGCCTTAAAGGGACTTGCTTTAGATCTAAGCTTAGCATCATATTTAATTCAATCTTCACGCCCGAAATTTGCTCCCTTAGATCTAGTCAAAGAGTATTTTCCTAATCAAGCGGTTTTCGAGAACATTGCTGAAGAAGCAGCAGCCTTGGCTCAAGTTGCTCCTAAGTTCGAAGAAGAAATAAACGCTCTGGGCCTTTCGGAACTGCTTCATAACATCGAAGAACCCTTAAGCTTAGTGCTCGCAGAAGTGGAAAAGCATGGAATTGGGGTTGATTCTGAGCAATTAAAAACGTTTGGTGAAGGAATAAGTCTGACTCTAAGACAGTTAGAGCAGGAGATCTATGCCCTTGCTGAGGAAACTTTCAATATTAATTCTCCTAAACAGTTGGGAACCATTCTTTTTGAGAAGTTAGGCCTGCCGACGGCGAAAAAGACAAAAACGGGTTATTCCACGGATGCGGAGACCTTAGAAGAACTTCGAACAGCTCACCCCGTAGTAGCAAAGATCCTCGACTATCGGCAGTTGAATAAATTGATGTCTACTTATGTAAATGGTCTTCTTGCTCAAGCAAAGGAAGGCCGGATTCACACCACCTTTCAACAAACTGTAACGACAACCGGTCGTTTATCGAGTACGGAACCTAATTTACAGAACATCCCGATTCGGCTTGAGCAGGGACGCCTACTAAGAAAAGTCTTTCATCCAACGGAACCTGAATGGGTGTTGCTATCTGCTGATTATTCACAAATTGAGCTTCGAATATTAGCCCACTATTCTCAAGACCCCCTTTTATGTGAATCATTCGCCTTAGGACAGGATGTCCACACTCGAACCGCAGCAGAAGTCTTTGGTATTTCACTTGATGAAGTGACCTCGGACATGCGAAGAAGTGCCAAAGCGGTTAATTTTGGACTGGTATACGGTTTAACAGAGTTTGGCCTTTCCAGGGACCTAGGAATACCTCGCAAAGAATCGAAGTTCTATATTGAGCAATATTTTGAACGCTATGGTGGAGTCAAACGATATCTGGAAGACGTCGTGACGCAGGCCAAAAAAGAGGGACAAGTTCGAACCTTATTAAATAGACTGCGGCGCATTCCAGAGTTGCTTCACTCCAACCGTGTTAAACGTCAATTTGGAGAACGTATTGCGATGAACACACCGGTGCAGGGTACAGCAGCGGATATTATGAAATTAGCTATGATTAAAGTAGCGGAAGGATTGGCCCCCTATAGAGCGGCAATGCTTCTCCAAGTCCACGACGAACTTTTGCTTCAGGTGGCACCTGAGGATCTGGAGAAGGTTGCCAACATGCTAAAAGATAAAATGGAAAATGCCTTTCCACTGTCTGTACCAATGACGGTGGACTGCAAGGTTGGACCAAATTGGTATGATATGCAACCGTTTAAGCCGATGGTTAAGGAATGAGGAAAGAACATGCCAGAACTACCTGAAGTCGAAACGATTCGAAGGACATTAGCCCAGCACGTTATTGGTTTAGAGATTAAAGAAGTTAGACTTATCTGGTCCTCTGCAGTCTGTGGTTGGGAAAACCAGACGTTTGAGGCTTTAGTCACCGGACGGAAAATCAAAACCATAGACCGCCGTGGTAAATACCTTTTAATTCGCTTGGATGAAGATTTAACATTAATAGCGCATATGAGGATGACCGGGCGCTTGAATTACTACACCGAAAGCCAAGAACCAGAGAAGCATACTCACGTAGTATTTCGATTGGAACATGGAGAAGTACATTTTTCAGATGTGCGGAAATTTGGACGTATTCAGGCCATACCCACTCCGCTGTGTATTAGTGGATCATCCTTGTGTAAACTAGGTCCTGAGCCCTTGCAGTCAGAATTCACACCCGAAGTTTTGAAAGAACGTTTTGGGAAGAAAACACTCTCTATAAAAGCAGCCTTGCTCGATCAGCACGTCCTGGCAGGTTTGGGTAACATTTATGTTGATGAATCTCTTTTTCAGGCAGGAATATCTCCTGAACGAAGAGTAGACACCTTAACGGAGGAGGAAATCTTAAGACTCCATGGCGCTATTAAAAATGTGCTTCAAGCAGGAATCGATGCTCAGGGCACTTCTTTTCGGGATTATCGGGATGCCAATGGAGAAAAAGGATCCTTTGAACAGGCCCTACAAGTGTACGGGCGGGGCGGGGAACCCTGCAAGGCCTGTGGGCAGACGCTAGAACGCATTCGTCTGGCAGGTCGTACGACGGTATATTGTTTTAGATGTCAGAAGTAGACTGATAAGACAGTTTGCGGTTTTTTGCAATCCATCCAGGTCAGGAGTTGTTTAAGAATGGATTTAAAGCTAGGGGGAAACCCCTAGCTTTTTTGACGAATCAGAAAGTATAACTTTAGGGTCCTCTTTCACTCATGTCATCCTGAGCTCAGCGAAGGATCTTTAACCTTGTGTGAAATAGTTTAGAAGTCAAGATTCTTCGGCTATGAAATATGAAATAGAGGCTTCAATGAAGTGAAGACTTAAGTTATTTGAACAGTCAGGCGACGACTAATTAAATTAAAAGCATTTTGAGTGAGTTGCCATTACATATAGTTTTGGTGTAAGTTATTTGATGAATATATATATGTCATTTGATTAAACGAAGTGCCCGAGAACCCTTAAATGCTCGCTGAACTGCAGAGTTACTAGAAAACTGTTACTTTCGAAGTCTTGTATGATCAACTGGAGTCTGGGTCTTAATGTATAACGCGGCGCAAATTCTTAAACGTTAAGTGAAATGTCCCTATCGAATTTGGCTTTCGGGTCATAAAAAAAGACCTTCTTCAAGACTAGTTAAAGTCCTTTCCAAAAGTCTTTCTCACTTTTATGAAGTTGTTTGCGAAGAATTCTATCCCATAGATTCTTAGGAATCTCTTTACTAACGGCATGGCTTATTTTTGTTCGTAGAAGGGTTCCATCATTCAGGACTTTTTCGTAGTACCAATGATCCGTGTTACGAGCCATAACCCAACCATTCTTCTCGCAATAACGTTTCAAATCTCCAAACTTTGGTGCCATAGCTTACGATCCTATCAAAGTACGGATTTCTTCGTCGTTTTCACATAGCATAATTCTCAATACATATGGGAAATGGTGTGTTCGGTTTGGGGCATTAAGAAATAATTGGGAACGGTTTGAATAATCTTGGGCATATAGTTTAATGTCTTCGACCAAGTCCTTTGCGGCTAACTCTAATGTTGAGTTATTAACATAAATCTCAAGAGCATCAAGAGCAAGTGTTATTGATCCATCGTCTTCTTGAATAATTTCAGGAATTAATTTGTAGTCTTCTAGTACCATCTTGAGCAGATCAACTCGAAGCATTGCAACTTGTTCAGTGTGTTTTCTTTTTACAATTGCAGGGTTAAAAGAGTTGAAGACAGAGTCATACAGGGATGAAAATTGACTCCTTGCCTCAGTAAATTGTAATTCAGTCAACATAGTCATTCCTCCCTCACCTCCAATAATATCATATGCAATAACTTACGTACAGTATGACCAGAATGTACAGAATGTATAAATCGAGAGGTTATACGTTTTGTTTAGACTCAATTTATCATTATAACTTTACTTCTATCGGTGAAGTAGCGATTACTTACTATCTTGTTGAAATCCCATTTATGGTTTTAACTATCTTATCTACAATTTGGATTTGCATTTTTTACAGAATCAAATACGGAATCGAAATAAGCGACTAATTATTTTACATTGTACTAACTGCAAATGAATATTACTAATTTGTTTAGCATGAATCTAGTAACCAGACTTCTGGAACCCTCAGAACGCGTTAAGCACATAGCAAGGAGTATGCAAGGTTGGCAAATGATTTTAAGGTAAAGCAGATCACAAGATTATATGAAAGTTGCAATAAGTGTGGGTTACCCACATTGACTTGTATTTGTAATCAAGTGAGTCCGATAGCAACAAAGTCAAAGTTTTGGATTTTAGCCAGTAAAAGGGAATTTTACCGACCATCTAGTACAGGAAGATTGCTCGAGTTAATAAACCCAGCCTCAACCGAAATTTTTTTATGGGAACGTACCAGCCCACCAATAGGGCTATTAGAAAATATTAATTCTTATAAAGGTAAAATCTTTCTACTATTTCCCGAAGATGAGGAATCTTCAACTAATAGAACTGTAGATTATTTGAATCTAGGAAGCGCATTTATTCTAATAGATGGTACATGGAAGGAAGCTAGAAAGATAGTTCGAAAGAGCGAGTATTTAAAGGATATTCCTATAGTCTCAATAACCCCGGATTATCAAACTAAGTTTGTTCTACGAAGAGGCAGGGTCGAAGGAACACTTTGTACCCTTGAGGCGGCGATGGAAATTTTAAGAATGGTTGGAGAGATTGAAGAGCAACAAACCTGCGAGAAATACTTTAGTATGTTTTTGAAACATTATCAAGCAGGTGTAAGCTCTCATTTGCCTAAAGAATAGTGCCTTCGAATAAAAGGCATTTCTCATAACTTTGAGTCAGGCTTCCTTGGTTTGTGCGGTAATAGCAAGGGCTTAGCCCTTGCGAGTAAAGATGGGAGAGAATGAGAATGTTTTTGCGAAGATTGATTTTTTTAAATGAAAGGATTCCAAGTCACAAGGTCTACCCATTCTCTATAAATGCGTTTCAGAGATTGGAAACGATAGAGTTTAACAAAAGTGTTACTTTTTTTGTAGGTGAGAACGGGTCTGGAAAATCGACGCTCCTTGAAGCTATTGCCTTTAAATGTGATTTCAATACGGCTGGTGGAAGTAAGAATAACTTTTATGAAGTCCATTCCGCTGAATCAGCTTTAGGTGATTTCATAAGGCTTTCCTGGGCACCGAAAATCGCGAATGGTTTTTTTCTTAGGGCCGAAAGCCTATACAACTTTGCATCTCATATTGATAGTCTCGGCCCATCTGCATATGAGCCATATGGTGGAAAATCGCTACATAAACAATCACATGGAGAATCCTTCTTATCTCTATTCGTAAATAGGTTTGGAAAACAAGGGATCTATCTATTAGATGAACCAGAGGCTGCTCTTTCTCCAGCTCGTCAACTCACTTTGTTGAGGATCATAAGGGATTTAGAACAAGACAGTCAATCCCAGTTTATTATTGCGACGCATTCTCCAATTATTTTGGCTTACCCAGGTGCACAGATTCTCGATTTCGATACTTCACCGATCTCTCAGACGACTTATGAAAATACTTCGCATTATCAGATTACCAGAGGTTTTTTGGAAAATAGAGGTCGTTATTTGCGGAAACTCTTCGAAGAGTAGGCAAACCTTCGAGAAGTTATACACTATGTTGGAAAGGTGTGACATATTTGGATAAAACGAAGAGGACTATAGAGACATACGATAAGCATGCGGATTCATATCAAAACAAGTTCATGAATTTCGAGAGTTACAAGACTAAATTAGAGGGATTCTGCAATATTCTATTGCCCAGAGCAAAGGTTTTAGATGTCGGATGTGGTCCCGGAAATACTGCAAAGCTCCTGGTCGAAGCCAATAAGGGATTTGAGATCTTAGGTATCGACCTTTCTAGACAGATGATTAATCGTGCACGGGCAAATGTACATTCTCCAAAGGTCAACTTCCTTGTTGGAGATATTAGAGACATGAATTTAAAGGGGAAGGTGTATGATGCTGTCATAGCGTCTTTTTGCCTACCCCATTTATCAAATGAGGAAGCTGAGAAACTGGTTGACGATATAGGTCAAGTATTAAGTAAGGGTGGTTTCCTATATTTAAGTTGTATGGAAGGTTCAAAGTCGGGTTTCGAAACAACTAGTTTTAGTCCTAATGACTACATATTCTTCAACTACTACTCGGAAGATTTCATTAGACAAATACTGGTAAAGAATGATTTAGAGATACTGCAAATTCAACGAGATTTATATCCTGAAAGCGACGGCACAACAACAGTAGACATGTTCGTTTATGCCCAAAAGATTAGCTAAAAAGGGCGTCGGTACACCTGAGGGTTTCGACACTTAGCCATAATGAAAACGGTTGGTACGCTAAGCCTATAGTTTAGAACAACTTTAATTGGGCCTAAACGATAAGAAAAGGAACCCTTCCGAAAGTAAGAGTTCCGTCTAAGTTATTATGAACAAATCTTAATAATTTTACTTAACGTCATTATTTGTAAAAAGGAAAGATAAAGAGTAAATGCCTGCTATACCAACTAGTGAATAAATTATCCTGCTTAACCCAGATGAGGCTCTAAATGTATCTCCACCGAAAAGAGAAGTGACAAGGTCCCATTGAAAGACACCGACTAGCAACCAGTTGATAGCTCCGATAATTACAAGTATTAAAGCGGCTTTTGATAACCAATTCATTATAATGCCTCCCTTATTCTATTTTCTTTATTATTGGTATATTTTAGTTTTTTTATACCTCACTCGTTTAATGTCCGAAGAATCTTGAGGATTCGCAGGATCGAGTCGCTCCAAAATATGGTATGATATATTCATAGATTCTCTTATGGATGGAGATTAAATTAATGAACTCTTTGAAAATCCGAATTTTTAGGAGGAGTTTCTATGGTCAAAAAAACGTATACCGAGAAACTAAATAATTCAGGAGATTTGCCAAAGACCGAATTCATAGGCTTTGACAATAGCATGGCGAAGCGTTTCGGCTGTGGTAATATGCTAATAGCGCCCCTATCGAATATGATGAGGTAATGAAGAGAATTCCTAAAGGTAGAATCATTACTTCAAACGAAATTAGAGCATATCTAGCGAAGAAACATGATGCTGACTTCACTTGTCATCTTACAGCCGGAATTTTTATTAACCTTGCTGCAAATGCGTCCCAAGAAAGCCAGAATTCAGAAAGCGGAGAAATCACTCCATATTGGCGAACTTTGAAAAAAGATGGAGAATTAAATCCAAAGTATCCTGGGGGAATTGAACATCAGAGGATGTTATTGGAGATGGAAGGGCATATAGTGATCAATAAGGGCAAACGTTATTTTGTTAAGGACTATGAAAAAGCTTTATATGAATTGCAATAATACTTAATTTATGCCTAAACTCCCTGAATCATATGAATTTGAATATTCCCTAATCTAGAAAATATGCTAACTGGTGGAGTTAATACTATTATTGGAGGGTTAACTTGATATGTTAGGTCCCATAGTAACCGGAATTCTATTTTCTCTTGTTATGTTGGGAATTAGTTTGAAAAATCCTAATGTCGGGCGATTCATTCTGGGTATGTTTTTCCTTGTTATGGCCCAATATCAAAAAAAATCTCCAGGAGAGGAAATGACTTGTTTTTGTTACCTAAGAGACATATGATCAATTATTCTTTCCTAGTTATCATTGTTGTGACCCTAGGTTTATGTTCTAGACGTTTTTCAATATACCTTTCGGATTGGATTAACCTATATTTAGGTGATGCTTTATGGGCACTCATGGTTTTTTTCTTGTGTGGTCTTCTATTCAGGAGTCGAGAAACAAGATGGATTGCGGTGGCTGCGTTGCTTTTTTCTTTTGCTATTGAAATTAGTCAATTGTACCATTCTCCATGGGTTGATTCATTAAGGGCAACCAGGCTTGGCGGACTAGTTTTAGGTTACGGATTTTTGTGGAGGGATTTGATTTCTTACGCTATTGGAATCGGGATCGGTGTATTAATTGAGATGCTCTTACTTATTAACTACAAAAATTTAAAAGTGCAATAGAAAATAGATGTAACTTTATGTGTTTGTTTGAGAACAGCGTGTGTGATATTATTAAATTTAGAGGCAACTAAGCGGATATAACATGGAATCAAGAGAACCGCCCTTGCTTCCACTGAAAATAAAGGGGCTATCTAGAGAAATGAGTGTTTTATTTTGCCGGGATTGTGGCGTTGATATATCAGGTGAGCCGCTGTTTCGGCGGATTAGTTTTACTTTGGAAAATGGAGAAAAGGCTGCTTTGGTCGGTCCAAATGGAGCGGGTAAAACAACCCTTATTCGAGCTTGTTTAGGAGATGTGCGCTTAGAAAGTGGAGAAGTTCAAATTTTAGGTTCCTATGGTTATCTTCCTCAGACTCCGGTTGTGGAGGACGAGGGGAGCGTTTTTGAGTGCGTAATCCAGGAACGAGCGGATCTATTGCAAATGCAGGAACAACTGCGTGAGTTAGAGGATAAGATGGCTTCTACGCCTAGTGAGAAAATCATGGAGCAGTATGCAGTCTTAACTGAATCATTTGAGCGCCAGGGGGGTTACGCTTTAGAAGCTTTAGTCCGAAGAATATTAGCAGGGCTAGGTCTTGAAGCGGAGACTAATTCCCAAGTCTCGAAGTTGAGCGGTGGACAGAAGACTCGGTTAGCCTTATGTAAGCTTTTGCTTCGAGGACCTGAACTCTTGATCTTGGATGAACCTACGAATCATTTGGATATTGCAGCCATGGAATGGCTTGAAGGATATTTGCGAGATTATCCTGGGGCCCTGCTGATTGTTTCTCATGACCGATACTTTTTAGATCGTACCGTGTCACGTGTTTTTTGCCTGGAAAATGGCGGACTTAAAGGGTATACCGGGAACTATTCGGAATTTGAATTGCTGAAAGTTCTTGAAGTTAAAACATTAGGTCGGGAAGCTGAGCGGTTAGCCAATAAGATCGCTAAACTTGAGGAATATGTCCGCAGAAATAAGGCTGGAGTCAATTCTAAGCAAGCCCGAGGACGTGAAAGCCAGTTACAAAAAATAAAACCGATTCAGGTTACAAAGGTAGACCACGGACTTTCAATTTCACTTGGAAATGGAGGGCGAAGCGGCAACCGAGTCCTCTTAATTGAAAACCTCTCGATTTCTTTTGGTTCTCGAACACTTTTCAAGAACGTTGAATTAGATTTGAGGCGCGGAGATAAAGTAGCCTTATTAGGCAAAAATGGTATTGGCAAAACTACTGTACTTAAGGCGATTCTGCAACAGGTTCCTTTTAAGGGAACGATTCGTTTAGGTGCAAATGTAAAAATTGCTTATTATTCACAGGAACACGAGAATCTAGGTACTACTGGAAACGTTATGGATGAAATCCGCGATGTCTCGAAATTAAAGGACCCTGAGATACGAAATTTACTAGCACGATATGGTTTTAGAAAAGATGATGTGTTTAAACTAATATCTGTTCTAAGCGGCGGCGAAAAGAGCCGGTTAGCTTTATGTAAACTTTTCCTAGAGCAAGGAAATTTGCTCTTGCTTGATGAACCGACGAATCACTTGGATGCGGAAACCCGTGGTGTACTGGAAGAAGCTCTTCAGGAGTACGAGGGGACCGTACTTGTGGTTTCACATGATCGTTACTTTCTAGATAAAGTTGTTAATAAAATTGCGGAACTCAAATCTGAAGGGCTATTGCTGTTTGAGGGAGATTATACTGGGTTTAAGGAATATAAACAACAAGAGGAAATGAAAGTTACTCCCATCGAAGGTAGTTCAAAGCCAAGTAGTTTAGATCAGCAAGAAAGCCGTAATCTTGCACGCGAAAAAAAGAGAATGAAGCAGCTTGAATTGGAAATAGAACAGTTAGAAGAAGTTCTCCAAACCCTAGAAGAGGAACTTGCAAGCGCGGATACTAATTATGAGCTGGCGATGAAGCTTCATGAAGAGTGTGAAAAGATCAGGCACAGGAGAGATAGTGTATTAGAAGAATGGATCGCTGGCAATGATTGATTTCACCAAATAGCCTTTGATTCCATATATTATCCTGAAGTCGCAAGATGGAGGGATACATATTATGGGGGTAGCTCTACTTATGGCAGTGGCTTTAAGTCTGGATGGATTTGGGGTCGGATTGGCGTATGGACTACGCCGTATTCGGATACCAGTCAATTCACTTATCGCTATTGCAATGTGTACAGTTTTGGCAATGGGAATATCCATGCTCTTTGGCGGTTGGGTAACGTTATGGCTTGAATTAATTCCAGCACGTTTGTTGGGAGCGTTAATTTTGTTGACCCTAGGGGTTTTTCAGCTTGGGAAAGCAATCTGGAACCGTAAACAGGAGGGTTTTCCGGAAGCGGTACCTGCGATGGCTATGGCCCAACCCAATCCTGCCTTAGAGCCTATATTTCGATTCCAATTACGTTTTTTTGGTTTAGTTATTCAGGTACTTAAGACACCAGATATTGCAGATGTTGATGGTTCTGGAGTGATTAGTTTACGGGAGAGTATCTTGCTGGGGAGTGCACTGGCAGTCGATGCTTTTGCTAGTGGAATCGGTGCGGCAATGGCTGGAATGACGATATCGGTTATCGGGATCGTAGCTTTGACCCAGATTATGATGTTGCGTTTAGGACAACAAATGGCTGGCAAAATACCAGTCAATTGGACAGATAAAGCGGAATATTTGCCTGGAGCAGTATTAATTTTGATCGGACTTGGAAAATTGATCTGAGGTGATACACATGTTTAATATCGGACTGACTGGTGGAATCGGGAGCGGTAAATCTACAGTGGCCCAATGGTTTATTAAGCAAGAGGTTCCAGTGCTTGATGCTGACAAAACGGTTCACCGTTTGTTGCAATCGGATCAGAGAACGATTACAAGACTGATCGAAGAATTCGGCTCGGATATTCAAACTGACAATGGGCAAATCAATCGTTCACGATTAGGAGTAAGGGTTTTCAATGATGATGATGCACGAAAGCGCTTAGAGCGCATCGTGCACCCTCGCGTGAAGGAATGCATGAACGAGGAGAAAGACGCTCTAAGGAAGTCCGGGGCTATGGTTTGTGTATGGGATGTACCGTTGCTTTTCGAAGCAGGGCTTGAAACCTCTGTGGATGAAGTTTGGGTTGTGTGGGTACCTAAGGACGTGCAGATTTCTCGCGTTCTCACAAGGGACAAGCTGAGTCTTGACGAGATTGAAGCCCGTATAGCTGCCCAAGGATCGCTAGATGAAAAACGTCAACGAGCAGATGTTGTCATCGATAATTCTGGAAATGAACGTCAAACAGTAAAACAACTTGAACATGCGTGGGAAAAATTACTACAAAGACTTAATGTTAATCATTCATAATTATCAGAGCCAAGTTAATAAACTTACGATAATGACCTTTATATTGAGAAGAGGAGATGGGATGGCTAAAAAGAGATTTAAGCGTTGGATAAATGGACAAAAGATTACTTTGCTTGTTATTCTTGCCGTCCTACTAGGGTATAGTATATGGCAACAATCAGACTTGCAGAAGATTATTTATCCCTACCCACATAGGATTATTATAGAGAAATACTCAGCTCTTTACGGCGTTGATCCTTTATTCGTGCTTGCAGTAATACGAGAAGAAAGCAAGTTCCTTCCTCAATCTGAATCAAATAAGGGTGCTAAAGGGTTAATGCAATTGATGCCTAAGACGGCACAGTCAATTGCTGAGAGTATTGGAGATAAAGAATACAGTGACAAGGATTTGCTAAATCCTGAGAAGAATATTCAATATGGTACATGGTATCTGGCTAGTCTCCAAAAGTTATTTTCTAATAATCAAACCCTAGTAATTGCTGCCTATAATGGTGGACAAGGACATGTAAAAGAATGGATTAAATCGGGCCAGATTGACCCCGGAAATATTCGCAAACAAGATATTCCATTTAAAGAGACGCGAGACTATGTAGGGCGTGTCTTAAATAGTTATCAGAAGTATATTAAACTTTACCGTACATAAGTGTATGAGGAAAAGAAGCAGTGCCCAAGGTTTGTGATTTGCATAACAAAAATTTAGGGATAACAGTAAACTAAATATGAAAGGAATGTGTCTTTTGAAAGAAGTTAATCCCGAAGAAGTACATAACATTCTAACGCGATTAAAGACTGTGCGTGGTCATATTTCAGGGGTAGAACGTATGATAGAGGAAGAGAAGAGCTGTGAAGAAATTTTATTACAACTTGTAGCTATTCGTTCAGCTGTACATAAAACATCTGTTATAATCGCACAACGTTATGCAAGTTCCTGCCTTCTAGAGGCCATCGACTCAGGGGAGGATCGTCAAGAGGTGCTGAATAACGCTATTGAAACCCTTATGAAACTAAATCAATAACTCTTTTAGTCTACCGTCAACCTTTCTTGGTGGCGGTTTTTTTATTATAGTTAATAGGTGACAGTGAAATCATGGATAAGAGTAAAAACCCGTGAAACACTAAATACGAATTGGTGAATTCTTAAATTTTACTATTTTTTTAGAGTTTTAATTGCATTATTAAATAAATTTGATATACTTTATTTGAGCATATGCCCAAAAGGAGGCTCAATGCCAAGGCAACGTTGTTGTGGCCTGATCGACGATGCAATAGTCTGCCAAACGTTTATTCCTCTTGGACAAACATATCTAGAAGAAACAAATATTAAGCTGGAGGAATTGGAGGCCATTCGCCTTAAAGACAAAGTAGGTTTGGATCAAGTCGATTGTGCAGCGTCAATGGGGATTTCCAGAGCTACGTTTCAGCGAATTTTAGGTGCTGCTAGGTCAAAAATTGCTTCTGCTTTAGTAGAAGGACGACCTATAATCATTCGAGGTGGTCACTATTTAATGAAAAACCGAGTGTTTGAGTGTGTTGGATGTGGACATGTCTGGGAGGTTGTACCATGTGCCGCAGGGGGGAAACACGGATATGAAATCCCTTGTCCAATGTGTGGGAGCATGAAAAAGATGAGGATTAACAAAGGGTCTAAACGTTTCTGTAACCACGGTCATCACGAGGGGACTAGATGAGGATTATAGGTAGAAGCTGTCGGGTCTGAAAAAATTAGTTTTAGGAGGTTTAATACTATGTCAAAAAAAATAGCAATTCCAACAAATGGTGAGGACTTAGATCCGCATTTCGGACGCGCCGCAGGATTCTCAGTGTTTGAGATTGAAGGAAATGAGGCTCGTTTTGTTGAATTACTAAGTTCAACGGGTCTTCAGCATCAGCATGCAGGACTAGCTAATATGTTTAAAAGTAAAGGCATCGAAGTTCTTGTTTGCGGCGGTATCGGTGGAGGAATGATTAATGGTCTTCATGCTGTAGGCCTTGAGGTAGTATCGGGTGCATCGGGGAACGTGGCTGATGTAGCAAATCGCTATGCCTTGGGTAAGATCGTAAGTACAGGTTCAGTTTGCTCCCATGATCATGGTCATGAGCACGGTCACCATCATCACTAAGTAAGGATAATAGAATACTAGGTTAATTCTTTACCAATTAAGTAAAACAACCCTTAAGTACCGACAAACCTTGACAAACAAAGAATTTGAGGAGTAAGATTAATCTTGTACTCGTTAGTACAAGGGTACTTATATTATTTGAAAATGGGAGGCAGAAAAGTTGAGCGAGTCATGTAATAGCTGTGCTGCAGCAGGTTCATGTAACACAGAGAGCTGTTCGAGTGCGCCTCAGTTAACCAAGGCGCAGAAAGCCAGTAATGTTAAAAAGGTCATTGCTGTTATGAGTGGAAAAGGTGGAGTTGGAAAATCTTCTGTAACAGGTATGTTAGCCGTAAGTCTCATGCGCCAAGGATTTAAAGTTGGTATTCTAGATTCGGACATAACTGGACCAAGTATTCCTAAAATCTTTGGAATTAAGGAAAGGGCAGGAGCAAGCCAAGGTGGTATTATTGCTCCAACAAGTCGCGGCGGAATAAAGATTATGTCTCTTAATTTGATGATTGAAAATGAAGATGACCCTGTTATCTTACGTGGACCATTGATCACTCAAGTCGTAAACCAGTTCTGGAAGGATGTCATTTGGGGAGAATTGGATTATCTTTTGATTGATATGCCTCCAGGGACTGGGGATGTAGCGATTACCATCTTCCAATCCTTGCCGATTAATGGTGTCGTGATGGTAACAAGCCCGCAGGCCTTGGCGAATATGGTGGTACGAAAAGCAATTAAAATGGTACGTAATTATGAACCGCCAATTTATGGGCTGATTGAAAACATGGCCTATGTCCAATGCCCCGATTGTAGTAAGAAAATAGAAGTCTTTGGGAAACCACAGGGAGAAGAAGAAGCGAAACGTACTTCGATTCCTTTCTTAGGGGCTCTTCCCCTTGATCCTAATCTAGCGACACTATCCGATGCAGGTAAAATTGAGGATTATCGATCATCTGACTTTGATCAAATTGCGCGTAACCTAGCGGATCAGATTAAGTTGAGCAGTGACAAGAATCTTGCGTAAGTAAGCCTACTAAATAGTTAAAAGAGCCTACTTATCTCTCGTCGACCAGAGCCATTGATTTATAAAGTGGGTGTAAGGAACTATTAGTTTCCTTACACCCACTTATATTGGAAAACTATTTGCGAAGATCTAGTTCTGCGGTTAAGGCTGCGATGGATTCTTTTAAGGCCTGAGTCTCAGCTTCATATCGCTTAACCGTATGACCAGGAAGATGCAGACCAGTCTGCTTAAGTACATAGTCTCGTTCCTCTTCTAACTCTTCTAATTCCTCTGACAATGTTTGTAGTCGTCTTTTCAAATCTTCGTTACGCAATACGGATATATCCTCCATGCCTAAACTCTCCTTTGCTTTCAATAGAATCATTATAATACAAGAGGAATAAATTTGAGTGTCCTGATTATGACTTTATAGTACGTGAAAATTTGGATGAGATAATTGTGACATCTCAAAAGATACTACTCAGAAGGGTTGACAAATGGACGAGAGGCGAATATATTAAAAATACAATACAATACCATACCGGGGTATATGGGGGGATATTGGTTGCTAAGAGAAAAACCGTGTTTTTCTCTTGATGATGAGGGGAGTTGGAGCTGGATATGGCTGCGTTCATCTTAGAAAAGCTGTGCCGGGGGTGCAAACGATGTGTAAATGCATGCCCCGTCCAGGCAATAACTATGCTTTCACATCTTCCGGTCGTGGACCCCACAATTTGTGTCGAGTGTGAAACCTGTATGGAACAGTGTATGCATGGAGCTATTACATTTGTTGTGCCAGAGGAGGAAAATCTGGATGGATAAGAAAGAACAAAGGATCAGTGGAAATGAGCAACCCATAGATCCCCAGGAGCTGTTACTTCAACTTAATATTGTGGAGCAAAAGTTGGCCGACGTAAAAGCGCGCTGGCCCTTCCATTCCGTTCAACCAAGCATGGTAGCAGAACGTGAGGATTTAGAAGAAGAACTAGAGCGTTTGCGCAGGTTGCTTTTTCCAGAGAGTGGTACTAATGATTATTAGGCATTTCCAGGATACCGATACAGAGGAATTGGTAGAGATATGGTACAATGCAAGTGTCATCGCACATTCCTTTATTGCCAAGGAAATGTGGGAATCTCATAAAGATGAGTTAAGAAACAAGTATTTACCACAGGCAGAAACGTGGATAGCCGAGGAAAATGGTAATTTATTTGGTTTTATATCTTTAGTAGGAAACTACATTGGAGGTTTATTTGTTTCACCAGGCAAGCAAGGTGTGGGAATCGGTACTCATTTGCTTGAGCAAGCCAAAAAAGTAAAAAAGCAATTGCTCGTAGGGGTGTATAGCAAGAATAATGCTGCCAGAAGATTCTATATCAAGAATGGGTTTACATATGTTAGTCAGGAAGTTCAACCAGAAACAGGCGAAATAGTCATTAATATGGCGTGGAGTAAGATGGACATGCCCCTATAACCTTGATGGACACAACAAAAAGCAACCAGCTAAATGCCTAAGTGTTTTGCTGGTTGCTTTTGTAATTTTATTGTTCACTTATTCTAAAATAGCGCCTTTATTTCCTGACGTTACGGCAGCGGCATATCTTGCAAGATACCCAGTTGTAATACGAGGCTTTCTGGGTTTCCAAGCCGCTCTTCGTTTTTCTAGTTCGGAGTCACTAATTTTAATATTAATTTCATTAGCCATAATATCAATTTGGATAATATCTCCGCTTTCTATCAAAGCAATATTACCTCCTACTGCTGCTTCAGGAGAAACATGACCAATTGCTGCGCCCCTTGTAGCACCGCTGAACCGCCCATCTGTAATGAGTGCAACGCTTTCTCCAAGTCCCCGTCCCATAATAGCAGAGGTAGGATTCAGCATTTCTCTCATGCCAGGCCCGCCTTTTGGACCTTCATATCGAATGACTACAACATCCCCCGGGGTGATTTGGCCGCTATTAATCGCTTGCATAGCGTCTTCTTCGCAATCAAATACTTTTGCAGGTCCTTCATGTTTTAACATTTCTGGTGCAACTGCAGAGCGTTTGACAACACAGGAGTCAGGAGCGAGATTCCCTTTCAATACGGCGATTCCGCCTGTTTTGCTGTAAGGGTTTTCGACAGGTCTAATGACCTCAGTATTTTTATTTATACAACCTGCGATGTTTTCGCCTACAGTTCTACCTGAACAGGTGATTAAATCCGTTTTGATTAAACCTAATTTGTTGACTTCATTCATGACCGCGTAGATGCCGCCAGCTTCATCAAGTTCTTCTACAAAGTTATGCCCAGCAGGTGCAAGGTGGCAGAGATTTGGAGTTTTGTCACTAATTGCATTAGCGATATCCAGATCTAATTCAATGCCGCATTCATGAGCAATCGCAGGAAGATGCAGCATACTGTTTGTACTGCAGCCTAAGGCCATATCTAAGGTCAAAGCATTTTCAAAGGCATCCTTCGTCATAATATCTCTTGGCCGGATATCCTTTTTCAGCAACTCCATAATTTGCATACCCGCGTGCTTTGCTAGCTGAATACGAGCCGAATAAACAGCAGGGATCGTTCCGTTGCCTTTCAATCCCATTCCCAATACTTCCGTTAGGCAGTTCATACTGTTGGCGGTATACATGCCAGAACAGGAACCACAGGTTGGGCAGCCTTTATTTTCATATTCCTGTAGTTTTTCTTTAGTGATCTTACCTGCTTGGTATTCGCTGACTGCTTCTGAAACATTGGAAAAACTAATTTTCTGCCCATCCACTTTACCAGCAAGCATTGGACCGCCGCTGACGAATATGGTTGGAATGTTTAACCTTGCTGCAGCCATTAACAATCCAGGAACGTTTTTATCACAATTTGGAACCATAACCAGTGCATCGAAGGCATGGGCAAGTGTCATAGCCTCAGTAGAGTCAGCTATCAATTCTCTAGTGACAAGGGAATACTTCATTCCTTGATGTCCCATTGCTAGGCCGTCACATACAGCAATAGCAGGGAAAACAAGAGGAGTTCCTCCAGCCATGGCGACACCTAACTTTACAGCATCGACAATTTTATCTAGATTCATGTGCCCCGGGACAATATCGTTTTTCGAGCTTACAATGCCGATTAAGGGACGTTCAATTTCCTCATTAGTCAATCCTAGAGCATGAAATAAGGCGCGGTGTGGTGAAGTTTTGGTTACTGCATCACTATTCATTGTACAAACACCTCTTTTATAGTAGTTGTATACCTACATTATAAATTGTATGATGTCTAATGTCTATGTGAAAATTATACTAATGGCTCGTTCAACTTTCGATGATTCCAAAACCTCTCATGGCATGGATGATATGAAGTTTCATGGCAGTTTTAGCACCTTCGGCATCTCGTTTTGCTAAAAACTCCATAATCATTCGATGATCATTTAAGGTATTCTGCACCATTTCTTCATTTGAGTCAGACAAAAGGACTCCTTTATCAATGGCCTGATAAAGAATAGGCATCAACCGATTCATAAACTCGTTGTGAGTTGCCTTGGCGATGGATTTGTGAAAGGCCTGCTCAACCTCCGTTCGATCTTGCTTGTTCAATATCATTTCTTCCTCTAACCTGCCATAATACAAAATGCGCTCAAGTTCTTTATCGGTTGCTCGTTTTGCGGCATAATAGGCTGATTGGGGCTCAAAGATTAGACGCATTTCATATAAATCTTTGACACCTAACTGAAGGGTTGAAAGTTCTTTTAAACCAAACTCTTCGTTTAACTCTTGGTTATTCTTAACATAGGTTCCCTTTCCACGTTGGATTTCCAGAACATTGTGAGCGACTAGAATGCGTATAGCTTCTCTTAACGTCGTGCGGCTTACGTGTAGATCTGCAGAAAGCTCATTTTCATTGGGGAGTTTATCTCCTATTGCGAACTTTTTATCTATGGTAATCATAGCGAGAATATCATCTGCTATATTTTCTGCCAGACTTCTTCCTTCTCGTTTCATAAAAAGATCCTCCCTAAAAGTTTAGTCATTATATTCTATCAGACATCTCATTTAAAGCAAGATGTCTGATGTCCAAAGAAAATTTACGATTGTCTATAAAAGAATTCTTAAAGACTTGTTAGACAGGCCATTTCACTGTATTATACTCTTAGAATTGATTATGGCACTGCTCTTTTAGGGCAGTGTTTTCTTGTACTGTCATAAGTATAACTTTAGGGTCCTCTTTCACTCATATCAACTTGAGCGCAGCGAAGGATCTTAACTTGTGTGAAATAGTGCAGAAGTCAAGATTCTTCGGCTACGCCTCAGAAAGTATAGATAAAAAGACGCGTAGCGTTTTTCTTAATGGAAGGATTTAGACCATTAACTATTTAGTGGGGTTTGGAAAATTAATCATAGTTGCATTGTTTGGGCTATACCATTTTTGGGCATACACAAATAATAAACAAAGGAGTGAGTATCTATATGAATTTTGAGTACAAACTGAATGAACAGGATTTAATTGCTTTCAATCTTTTCCATATTACCTATTCTAAGCTGACTAGGCGTTCGTTTTTTTTACAACGGTATATCTTTTCTTTATCCTTTTTAATCTTACCCTTCTTTCTTAGACAATTTACGAGTATGCCGTTAGGGTATTGGTTCGTGGCTTTCATACTCCTTTACTTGTATTGGGTTGCATATTATCCGAAACGCTTAAAGAAAATCGTATCAAGAAAAATTTCCAAGATGCTTGCTGAAGGGAAACACAATAGTGTGGTAGGAACTCATAACTTAGCGATCTCAGAACATGAAATTGTTGATAGAAGTGAGCACACTGAAGCAAGGACTCATTTCAGTGGAATAGAAAATATTGTTGAAGACAAAGAGCATATTTTCATCTATGTCAATGCAAATTCGGCACATATAATACCGCTTAGAATCTTTGAGAATGAAGAGCAAAAGAACAAGCTATTGACATCGTTACGTCAGAAGCTTGTTCGAAAGAACTAAATCATTCTATAAGGGGTATCGTCGATGAGATTATTTATTGGCATAGATTTGCCGGTTGAGATTAAACATGCTCTAGTTAATTTTCAGTCCGAACTAAGAGCTCTTGGGGTCAATGGATCGTTTAAATCACAGGATAATTTTCATATAACCTTGGAATTTTTAGGGGAATTGGGCAAAGATAAGATTCCAGTACTCAACGAGACAATATCGAAAGTAGCAAGCAACTATAAATCCTTTGATCTAAACATCTCTGGAGTGGGAGCATTTCCCTCTTTTAAAAGGCCTCATACTTTATGGACAGCGGTCCAAGGATGTTTAACTGAACTTAATAGTCTAAGGAATGAACTACATCGTGAACTCCAAACCAAAGGTTTTAAGTTGGACGAGCGACAATTTAAGCCCCATATTACCTTAGCTTCTCGTCCTAGCCTAGGAACTATTGATTTTTCTATGGTTTATACTAAGAAGCTTGGTAAGTTCATGGTTGCAGAGGTTGTTTTATTCGAGAGCAGGCCTGTAAGTGGAAAAAGAGTCTACGTGAGTTTGTTTAAAGCTGGCCTAATAACTGCCCCACATTGATTGGGTTTACCGTCATCGAGACCGCAAAGGTCTCGATTTGTTTTATTGCATTTACTTTTCTCTAATTCGGGAACACTAACAGCAGATAATAAACAATAAAAGGAGGATTAATTGATGTCGGAAGATCTTAATATGCTAAAAGATCACTATGAACTGGCGATTATCGGTTGTGGACCCGCGGGCATGTCTGCGGCCCTTAATGCGAAGATACGTAATCGTGATTTCGTATTACTGGGTTCCGAATTTTGTAGTCCTAAACTTTCGAAAGCCCCACAAGTTGACAATTGGCTTGGTTTCCCTGAAATTGGTGGAGAAGAATTACGTCAACGCTTTTTGGATCATGTTAAGCAAAAGGAAATACCAATTACACAATTTAAAGTGACAAATATCTATCCTGGACCGCCATATACGCTTATTGGTAAAGATCAATCCTTTGAAGCGGATACGGTTATTATCGCTACTGGCGTAACAACGGGTAAATTATTTCCTGGTGAAGCTGAATTACTGGGTAAGGGGGTAGGATATTGCGCTACCTGTGATGGACCTTTATATAAAAATAAGCAAGTTGCCATCATTTCGTACAATCAAGAAGGGGAAGAAGAAGCAAATTATATGGCTGATATCTGTTCTAAAGTCTATTATATCCCCTATTATAGTGGCATTTCGAAGCTTGATCCACGAATTGAAGTTAAAAAAGGGAGGGTGCAGAAAATCCTTGGTGTTCAAATGGTCGAACAACTTGACCTTGGAGAGGAACAGTTATCCGTTGCTGGAGTATTCATCTTGAGAGATACTCTACCTGCTGAGCAGCTTGTGGCAGGTTTAGAAATGGAAGAGTCTTCAATTAAAGTCAACCATAAATTAGAGACAAACTTGCCCGGCTTATTTGCTGCAGGAGATTGTACAGGTCAACCTTATCAGTTGATAAAAGCTGCAGGAGAGGGCGGGACTGCGGCTTTACAGGCTGTCAAATACTTAGATAATTTAAAATCATAGTCAGACTAGTCGTCCTCTTCAATGAATCCAAACGTCCGCTGTCGCTGAAATATAGTTCGGCAACAGCGGACGTTTTCGTACTAGTCAGTCCTGACATCTGGCGCTATCTAAGTTCTAATTAGACCAACATCACTTGGGTTTTTTAAAGATAGTTCTTATTAGAAAATTCATAAATAGGTCACTAGTTTTTTTGCTGTCAATACCCAGACTAGTTAATGCTTTTTGGATGACATTTGAGATGCCATCAGGAGAGAGGAGGGATTGCATAGAATTTGTTTGTGGGGAAGTTCTCTTATCTTTAATTTCAAATGGTGTAATAATGAGTTCAGATAATGGTTGTTCCGAATTTGGCAAATCATCCTTCGGTATTAGTTCTTGGATTTCATTGTCGGTTTCCCTGCTTTTCTTAAATAAGCGAATAGAGTCATAACTTTTCATCATATGAACCTCTTCTTCCTTTCTAAGCGATCAGAATACTTAGAAACCTTGTTTCTATAGGATATGCCGGACTAGGTTCATTTGCTTATAATAACCGATCACAAGGCTTGTCACCTGTTTGTCCAATTTTCCATATGCTGTAAAAATGGCAAACGGGGGGATTATTGATGAATAGGAAAAGCAAGGAAGAATTAATGACTCTTCCCCAGGTTATTGGGGTTGGGCAGGGTTTCAAGGAAACTGGGGGAGTTACAACAACGAAAAAAGCGATTTTAGTCCTTGTGAAACGAAAAATTCCTTTAGAGCAATTACAAAAAGATCAGATTGTTCCCCATAAACTAAATGGAAAAATAACAGATGTTATTGAAGTTGGGGATATGCAGGCATATTCGGCAGGGAATCCTGCAATTGCACTTGAAAGCTATACAGAACGTATGAAACCATCCGCTCCGGGAGTCAGTATCGGACATTATCTAATTACAGCAGGAACTTTTGGAGCCGTAGTGTATGATAGAAAGAATGGACAACCGCTTATTCTGTCTAATAATCATGTTTTAGCGAACTCCTCAAACGGAAGGGACAGGAGAGCCAAAATTGGAGATTTGATCCTTCAACCAGGAGCAAGTGATGGTGGACGTATCTCAAACGATGCGATTGCTCGATTGATAAAATATGTAGCCTTAAATGAGTATCCCAGAAGAAATAATGTAGATTGTGCTTTGGCCCAGCCTCTAAATAATGGAATAATTGTTCCGGAAATTATTGGAATTGGCAGAGTTCAAGGGACTATAGTTGGAAGAGTGGGTATGAATATTAAAAAGTCTGGCCGGACAACGGGTCTAACCACTGGTAAAATCAGAGCGGTGAAGGTAGCTCTTAATGTCGGCTATGGCAGCGGTAGAACTTTGCGGTTTGACAATCAGATTTTAGCCACCGATATGTCTGCCGGTGGGGATAGTGGATCATTAGTATTGGATGAGAATAATAGGGCAGTGGGCCTTTTGTTTGCGGGATCAGATCAAGCAACACTTTTAAATCCAATTCAAAAGGTGTTAAGCCTCTTGAATGTTGTGTTTTAGGCTTA
Organism: Desulfosporosinus sp.; assembly: GCA_003513495.1. GTDB lineage: Bacteria > Bacillota > Desulfitobacteriia > Desulfitobacteriales > Desulfitobacteriaceae > Desulfosporosinus. The sequence continues at coordinate 31,223 of DOPM01000028.1, read as the reverse complement.
ACTACCACAAAAAGGAGGGCGCAAGCCCTCCTTTTTGCACTTTACAATTAGATTTCATACCGTAGTGAGGCATTACTGATGAATTCACTGATAATACATACTTAAAGGGTAAAAATTATAACTCCAAGTAGGAAAAGGATAAAGCCGACAATCGCAGTGACTGGACCGGAAGTTGGAGAGCCGATGAGAAAAAGGCCAATTCCGGCTGCAAAAGCACCGATTAACATACCAATACTATTAAATGGGAAGGATTGAACGGAAGCTTCTTCATCAGCAGAAATAACTAAATCTGACACTGAAATCCCCCTAATTCTATATTGGTCCTGCTATGAGCAAGTCCTAAAATAGACTATGCGGAAGATGTACAAGTTGTTACCCTGTTATTGACGATGAAGCTCCATTGACATCAATTTCTAGAACCATGGATTGAGCATTGATACCATGGTTCTTTAAGGTTGTTACCATACTTTGGGGAACATCTGACTCAGAGCTATTGGGGATAAGAGCCAAGAGCGTGGGGCCGGAACCGCTTAGAGCGGCACCGTAGGCTCCAGTTTGAAGAGCGGCTTCTAGTGTTTCGAGTAAGCCGGGAATGAGCGAAGCTCGTTGATTTTGATGAAGTGTATCGCGCATTCCTTCTCTTAAGAGGGAATACTCTTCGCGGATAAAGGCTTCGGTAAGTAGTGAGGCATGGGAGATATTAAAAACGGCATCTTTACGATGAACTTCTGGAGGTAAGATACCTCGCGCACGTTTGGTGTTTAGATGAGTATCTGGAATAGTAACAACTGCTTTTAGGTTGGGGGATTGAACCAAGATTCTTGGAAGAACGCCTCTCTCTGTAGGTACTGATAAGGTTACTCCCCCATATAGAGCAGGGGTTACATTGTCTGGGTGCCCTTCTAAGGCATCGGCCACTTGAAGTAATTCTAGCTTAGTATAGGGTGATCCAGCAATTAGATTCGCTGCTACAAGCCCACCGACAATGGCTGCAGAACTGCTTCCTAAGCCTCGAGCAGGAGGAATGCAGTTTTCAAAGGTTAAATCGAGTGTGGGAGTAGGGTAATGGATAAGGTCCCAGAAATGGCACATGGTGCGCCAGACGAGATTGCTTTCATCTGCTGGGATCCCGTCTCTGTAAGACCCAGCTAATGAGATGCGAAACGGTCGGTTTTTTTCAATTGTAATTGTATTATATAGTTGAAGGGCCATGCCCATACAATCAAATCCAGGTCCGAGATTGGCGGAGGTTGCGGGTATCTTAATGCGAAACATCATATTCCTCCCTAAAATTGATGGGGATGTAATGATTTCTAGTTTTCTTTTTCAAATCGGATGACATTGTCAATACTAAGGACCTTGCTGTAGGCTCTGACGGAATCGAGGGCTTCTTGAAGTGCTCCTTCGCGGCAAGGATGGGTTAAGAGGACAATTTCTGCCTGATTCTCGCCACGTTGCTTTTGAATGATCGAGGCAAAGCTGATATTTGCTTCTGCAAATAGTAAGGCAAGAGTTGCAAGGACACGGGGTTCGTCTTTAACAAGCAGACGAATATAGAAGGCTGTATAGAAGTCTGAGGCAGCTTTAATGGGCAAGTCAAGATAGCAAGTACAGTTAATGCCAGAAGTTGAGTTGGACTGTATATTGCGAACAATACGCATAATATCAGATACAATCGCACTTCCCGTGGGGAGAGAGCCTGCACCTCGACCGTAAAACATAGTTTCCCCAACGGCATCTCCTACGACATAAATGGCGTTGAAAACACCGCTTACAGAAGCAAGAGGATGAGTTTGAGGCAATATAGCTGGATGAACCCGAACTTCGATTCCTTCAGCATGGTGCTTAGCAATAGCTAAGAGTTTGATGGTGCAGCCAAGTTCAGTAGCATAGGCCAGATCTTCCCGCGTAATTTTCGAAATACCTTCTACAAAAACGTCCTTGAGTTCAACTCTTGAATTAAAGGCAATGGAAGCCAGAATAGCAAGTTTACGTGCAGCATCAAGGCCATCAACATCAGAGGAAGGATTTGCTTCAGCATACCCTAATTGTTGTGCTTCTGCCAGGACTTCAGCATACTCCCGTCCTTGTTCAGCCATGGCTGTGAGAATATAGTTTGTCGTTCCGTTAATAATACCAAGCACCTCGGTAATATGATTGGCGGCCAATGATTCTTTTAGAGCTGCAATAATCGGAATCCCACCTCCGACACTTGCTTCGAAGTAGAGATCTTTTCCCGCTGCATTGGCGGCGTCTAGAAGTTCATGACCGTGAAGTGCTATTAAATCCTTATTAGCAGTAACGACATTTTTTCCATGTTGCAATGCCTCTAAGATAAACGTACGGGCGGGTTCAATTCCTCCCATGACTTCAACGATGATATCAATTTCAGGATCATGAAGAACTTCTTCAGATTGATCTGTGAGGAGAAAGTTTCCGCTAATATCCCGTTCTCTGTGAAGATCACGGTCAAGGATTGCCTTAATCTGTAGTTCACAGTGGGTACGAGTTTGTATGTCCTTAGCATTTTGCTGCAGTACCTTCACAACCCCACACCCAACGGTACCTAAACCCAGTATGCCTATGTTAATTGGCATGATAGTCAACTCCTCTCAAAAAAACAAATGTACCTGCATAGAGGACATTATACCTTGTAGTATCTTGCTTTGACAAGGAAATTCTAAAGGAATTTCCCCCATTTGTAGAAAATTGGGGTTGACACTGAGGAAGGTATTCTGTATCATATACACAACGTTCTCAATATAAATGTAATATAACACAAGCAAAGGAAGTGTACCTAGGGTTCCGAGGATACGCACCCCGAGATAGGGGAGAGCCTGTCTGGTCCGAGCGGTACAGAATCCAGAATGGGTTTACACCGTGGGTAGAAAAAACCCAAGCGGAAAGTTCCACGTTACTAGGGGACTGCGCTTGGGGTTTTAATTTGTTCACTATTATGAGAGGTGATTCGATGACATTTACCCAAGATGGATATGTAACAGAGGGAACAGTCGATAACATTTTTATCCATTGTAATGATATTCTAATGACACCTCCTCTTTCAGCAGGTATACTTGAAGGTGTCGCCCAAAATTCAGTGATACATTCGGCTAGTCAACTTTCTCGCCAGTTCTGCGTAAAGCAAAAGCATAAGGAGGGCAATGAATATGAGTGAAGAAAAAACAGGATTAAAGGGTGCGACTATCCTATTGAATGCTTTACAGCAGGAAGGGGTAGACGTCATCTTTGGTTATCCAGGCGGGGTGTTGCTTCCATTATATGATGCCCTTCTAGATAGTCCGATCCGACATGTTTTAGGACGTCATGAACAAGGGGTTGTGTTTGCTGCAGATGGCTATTCGCGTGTTACCGGAAAAGTTGGAGTTTGTTTAGGCACCTCCGGCCCGGGGGCTACGAATTTGGTGACGGGTATAGCTAATGCTTTTTTAGACTCTATCCCACTTGTTGTTTTAACTGGGCAGGTTCCAACTAGCTCTATAGGATCCGATTCCTTTCAAGAAGTAGATATTATTGGGATTACAATGCCTATCACTAAACACTCATATTTAGTTAAGGATCCACGTGATCTTCCAAGGATTATCAAGGAGGCTTTTTATATAGCCCGGACTGGTCGTCCTGGGCCTGTCCTCATTGATCTTCCCAAAGATGTATTAGCTGAGGAAAATGTTGTACCTTTTTCTAATGAAATGAAATTAAAGGGATACAAGATTTTTGGTCGAGATAACAATGGTAAGATTGAAGAAGTAGCAAGAGCACTTTCGGAAGCACACAGACCAGTTCTATATGCAGGAGGAGGTGTGGTGACTGCTGGAGCTGAAAGTGTCTTAAAACAATTTGCTGAAAAAACAGGAGCACCGGTAGTTACGACTTTGATGGGAATTGGGAGCCTGCCTCTGGGACATCCTAACCTATTAGGTATGGTGGGATTGCATGGAACGGTAACAGCTAATTATGCAGTTAATGATTGTGATTTGCTTATCGCAGTCGGCGTGCGTTTTGATGACCGTGTAACGAATGGTCCTGGGGATCGATTTGCGACCAATGCTAAAGTTATTCATATTGATATTGACCCTGTCGAGATCAGTAAAGTTGTTAGAACGGATATTCAAATTGTTGGGGATGCTCGTCAAGTCTTAGAAGAGATTCTCGAGGCCTTGCCAGGATTTGTTTTGCCCGACGTGGCAGATTGGTGGGATCAGTTACGTGAATGGAAGGAAAATCATACTTTAAATTATGATAAGGACAGGCTTAACCCTCAGATGGTGATGGAATGTCTAGGAGAGATTGCAGGAGGAGAAACCATCATCACTACGGATGTAGGTCAACATCAAATGTGGGTAGCTCAGCATTATCCCACAGTAAATCCACGCAATTACGCGAGCAGCTGTGGGCTGGGAGCCATGGGCTATGGACTTCCTGCCGCAATAGGTGCGCAAATAGCTCGTCCCGAGGATAGGGTTGTATTGGTGACAGGGGATGGATCGTTTCAAATGTCGATTCAAGAGTTGGGGACAATTGCCCAGAATAATCTGCCCATAAAAATTGTACTGCTTAATAATGGGGTTCTAGGAATGGTTCGGCAAATGCAAAAATTGTTCTATGGAGAGCGGTATAGTCAAATTCAACTTCAAGGTAACCCGGATTTCGTTAAAGTGGCAGAGGCCTATGGTATTCGGGGGATCCATGTGAATTCTCTAGAGAATGTGCGCAGCGCCTTTGAGGAAGCCTTTAAACATCCTGGGGCAGTGCTGGTAGATATTAAAATCTCGGAGCATGAAAATGTTTTACCAATGGTCTCACCGGGTAAGGTTATTACTGAAATGATTGTGAGGTAATAATATGTTGCATACACTTGCAGTTCTAGTGGAAAATAACCCTGGCGTTTTGATTCGGGTGGCGGGATTATTCACGCGTAGGGGTTACAACATCGATAGTCTTACAGTTTGTCAGACTGAAGATCCTGAACTTTCTCGTATGACAATTGTCGTTAATGGGGATGATCAAATCATTCAGCAAGTTAGGAATCAACTGAGCAAACTAGTGGTTGTACATTCAGTCTCAGACTTGACCGGAGAAAGTGTAGTCGATCGAGAGCTAGCGTTAATTCGTGTCCAGGTAAGCACTGAAACACGTTCAGCGGTTCTTCAAACCGTTGATATTTTCCGAGGACGGGTAGTAGATATGGGACGAACAAATATTACTGTAGAGTTAACGGGTGATATCCCTAAAATAGACGCCTTTGTTCGTGCAATTCGACCTTATGGATTACTTGAGTTAGTACGCACTGGAAAGGTTGCAATTTTGCGATCCGAAACATAGAAAAGATTTTGTCAGATGTTGTATAATAAATAGGACCTGCTAGACAGGCTAAAGTTGAAAGGGAGTTATGGAAAAATGGCGAAAATGTATTATGAAGTAGATGCTAATTTAGAGTTGTTAAAAGGTAAGGTCATCGCAGTTATGGGTTATGGCAGCCAAGGTCATGCTCAGGCCCAAAACCTAAAAGATTCAGGACTAAACGTGGTAATCGGACTTCGTCCGGGTAGTGCTCGTACAGAACGAGCGCAAGCAGCTGGATTTGAAGTCATGACGGTAGAAGAAGCAGCTAAGCGCGCGGATGTAATTCAGATTCTGCTTCCAGATGAAACCCAAAGTAAGGTTTATAATGAAGAAATAAAAAAACATCTCACATCAGGAAAGGCCTTAGTCTTTTCTCATGGATTCAATATTCACTTCGGACAAATCGTTCCTCCAAGTGATGTAGATGTCTTTATGGTGGCTCCAAAAAGCCCAGGTCATTTAGTGCGTCGTACCTATACTGAAGGCGCAGGAGTACCAGCCTTGATTGCAGTTCATCAAGATGCTACCGGAAAAGCTAAAGAATTAGCCTTAGCTTACGCAAAAGGAATTGGATCTACAAAAGCCGGTGTATTGGAAACAACCTTTGGTGAGGAAACTGAAACTGACTTATTTGGAGAACAGGCAGTCCTTTGCGGAGGAGCTTCCGAACTCGTAAAGGCTGGTTTTGATACCTTAGTCGAAGCAGGCTATCAGCCGGAAATTGCTTACTTTGAATGCTTACATGAGCTAAAACTCATTGTTGACTTAATGTATGAAGGCGGCATGAGTTGGATGAGATATTCTGTATCTGATACTGCTCAATATGGAGATATGACCATTGGTAAACGTATTGTTAACCAAGAAACCCGTAAAGAAATGAAACGTGTGCTCGAAGAAATCCAAGATGGTCGTTTTGCAAAAGCCTGGTTACTGGAAAACCAAGCCAATCGCCCGACCTTTAACGCAATGACTCGTATCGAAGCTAATCACCCTATTGAAAAGGTTGGGGAACAATTAAGAGGAATGATGAGCTGGCTGAAAAAACACGAGTAATCTTCCGTTTTTATGTGGATAAGCTTTTGATGACAATAGTCTTCATTGGAGACTATTGTCATCTTCCATAGATAAAGAAAGATCTCAAGCCTCTTTGCAATAATGATAATTTATTTCAGTAATGTTATCGGAAGGAAGTTAGAGTAATGCGCCGGATCGAGATCTTTGATACAACCCTAAGAGATGGTGAGCAATCTCCTGGAGTAGCTCTTAATGCAGATGAAAAATTACAAATCGCTCATCAGTTAAGTAAGCTTGGAGTTAATGTTCTCGAAGCAGGATTTCCGATTGCCTCCCTTGGAGACTTTGAAGGAGTTCGTAAGATTGCCCAGGAAGTTAGAAACGTAAGTGTGGCCGCCTTGGCTAGGGCGAATACCAATGATATTGAACGTGCATGGGAAGCGATTTCTGGTGGAGAGTCCCCGCGTATTCATACCTTTATCGCCACCTCTCCCATTCATATGCGATATAAATTGCAGAAATCTCCTGAAGATGTTTTGGATCAAGCCATTCATGCTGTACGCTTGGCAAAGTCTAAAGTATCTGACATTGAGTTCAGTGCTGAAGACGCCTCACGCAGCGAGGTGGATTTTCTAGCTAAGGTTTTTTCTGGAGTGATCCAAGCTGGCGCAACCGTACTCAACATTCCTGATACTGTGGGATATGCCACACCCGAAGAGTATTCTGCCTTTTTACGTGCAATTATGGAGCGCACAATCGGGATAGAGAAGGTCAGAGTCAGTGTCCACTGTCATAACGATTTAGGTCTGGCGGTGGCGAATTCCCTTGCCGCTGTTGGGGTAGGGGTGCATCAGTTGGAATGTACTGTAAATGGGATCGGAGAACGGGCTGGAAATGCTGCCTTAGAAGAGCTTGTTATGGCTTTACATACCCGTAAGGATCAATTTGATGTGGAGACAAGTATTGTAACCTCGGAAATAGCCAGAACAAGTCAATTAGTGAGCCGGTTAACAGGTATGATGATTCAGCATAACAAGGCCATCGTGGGTAAGAACGCTTTTGCTCATGAATCAGGTATACACCAAGATGGTATGCTTAAAGAACGATCCACGTATGAAATTATGTCACCAAGCGTTATCGGGGTGGATGTGGAATCTATTGTCCTAGGTAAACATTCGGGGCGACATGCTGTTCAGCAACGTCTAAAGGACCTAGGGCTGGATCTAGAAGAGAGTCAATTTGAAGAGCTGTTTTCTCGCTTTAAATTACTGGCTGATCGTAAACGAGAAGTAACGACAGCTGATTTATTCTCCTTAGTAGATGAGCAAAGGGAGAAAGCAGATCAGATAACCTTAGATTATTTACAAGTCTCAAGTGGAACCCATTTAGTTCCCACGTCAACAGTGGGTCTACTTTATCAAGGGCAGCGATTAGCAGATGCTGCATGTGGGGATGGACCGGTTGATGCGGCGTTTAAAGCCATTGATAAGGTCTTGGGGACCCAGGGTAAACTAAGTCACTATTCCTTGCAAGCTCTTGATGGTGGAGAAGATGCACAAGGGGAAGTTACGGTAACTGTAAAATTTGGAGAAAATTTGGTTGCTGGACGCGGGGTAAGTACGGATATTATTGAAGCTAGTGTACGAGGTTATCTTCAAGCCGTAAATCGCGCCTTTTCACGAGGATGGATCCAAATTAGAGCGAATGACGAGAGCTGAATGCAGGAATTGATTCGTGGTGGTGGACTTATCCCACTAGGTTTAGAGGAGGAAAAATAATGCCAAACGTTCTAGTTCTCCCTGGAGATGGAATTGGGTTAGAGATAACCCCTGAAGCGGTAAAGGTATTACAAGCAGTGTTACAAGGTCATTCAACCAGTCTGAATTTTGAATATGGGCTGATTGGTGGAGCTGCAATTGATGAAGTCGGCAAGGCTTTACCTGATGCAACATTAGCGGCAGCGCAGGCAGCAGATGCAATTTTATTAGGTTCTGTGGGAGGTCCTAAGTGGGACACACTTCCAGCTCCACAACGTCCAGAGTTGGGGGGACTATTGGCGATTCGTAAGGCCCTAGGTTTGTTTGCCAATATCCGCCCCGTTAAAATGCTCCCGATGTTAGTAGAGGCTTCTACTCTTCGTACCGAAGTAGTTAAGAATGTAGATCTAGTCGTTCTGCGCGAACTGACAGGTGGACTATACTTCGGTGAGAAAGGAAGAGGGTCAAATCCTAAAAGTGCCTTTGATACGTTAGTTTATACTGAGGAGGAAATCCAGCGCATTGTAGACCTCGGTTTCCAGATGGCGGCTAAACGACGTGGTAAACTTTGTTCCGTGGATAAAGCAAATGTCCTAGAATCCTCACGTTTTTGGAGAGAGATCACACTTGATATTGCTAAGAAATATCCAGAGGTCGAATTAACCCATATGTATGTGGATAATGCAGCAATGCAACTGGTGCGTTGGCCCGAACAGTTTGATGTAATCGTTACAGAAAATATGTTTGGGGATATCCTTACGGATTTGGCCTCTATGCTAATGGGGTCCATCGGAATGATCTCCTCGGCAAGCTTAAATGGAAGTAAGGGACTCTACGAACCAGCTCATGGATCGGCACCGGATATTGCTGGTAAGAATGTTGCTAACCCCTTAGCAACTATTCTCTCAGGAGCCCTAATGCTACGTTATTCCTTTGGATTAGAAGATGAGGCTCAGATGATCGAGCGAGCGGTAGAACAGGTCTTGCAAGAGGGATATCGGACACCTGATTTAGCTAAACCAGGGGATAAAATACTGGGAACTAGAGAAATGGGTAATGCTGTAGTAGAGGCACTTAAATAGAGGGTTTAGGGGCAATTCATGAATTGCCCGTATGGATTATTAATTCACTAATTCAAAAGGTTTCCAAAGATAGTACTTGAAATTTATGGATAAGTGAGATAAAGTATAGTAAATCAATAATGGAGAAAGCATGAGATCGACCCAGTATGATAGATGTTGGTGTTCAGAGAGAAAAGCAATCGCTGAGAGTTTTTCCACCTGCTGTATCAGAAACCCAGTCGTGATGCGCTGATGAAGAATCGGACGGTTTCCACCGTTAATGGAAGTTTGTTGGATCAATCTGGCAGCATTAAGTTGGCATTGGCAATAAAGGTGGTACCGCGGAAGGCTTCTTTCGTCCTTGATAAGGATGAAAGGGGTCTTTTTTTAATCTGAAAGTAAGGGGACATTGCACGTTCACACACGTTCCCGTTCCGCACCGCCCTATGCCATCCTTGCTCGACACATCCCTGTTTCTGCGACCGGGGCTGGCAACGGGGGGGAACGATGGGACTTGCTGCAGTTCATCTTTTAAAGTAGGGCGACATTGTTTGTTCATAAAGCACACAAGTAGGGTTTACTGGCTCGTTGGATAGGCATGCTATTAATGTAAAGTTAATACAGATTTAAGGGTATGAAAGGATGTAAAGAATGACTCAGTCTATTGGCTTTATAGGTGGGGGAAATATTGCGGAGGCTATGATTAGCGGTCTTAAGAAGACAAATAGTACGCTTAAGATTAGAGTGACTAACCTTAAGAATCAAGGTCGTCTTCAAGGGTTAGTCGATAGATATAATGTTATGGCTTCATCATTGAAGGAGCTTGTCGAAAATTCCAGTGTTTTGATTATTGCGGTGAAGCCAAAGGATGTTCAAGCGGTTCTTAAAGACTTAATGGATTATCCATTGCGAGATAAGCTGATTATTAGTGTGGCAGCGGGTGTCCCGTTAAAGGTCTTTTATAAATACCTACCTGGGGTTGCTGTTATCCGAGCGATGCCGAATACGTCAACTGCTGTATTGCATTCCATGACTGGATTGGTGCGGGGGAATAATGTCACAGCAGAACAGGCAGAGGCAGGAGAAAAAATTTTTTCGGCCACAGGCCGGATTATGTGGGTACCAGAAAAAAACATCAATGCTTTAACAGCAATCAGTGGGAGTGGACCAGCGTATTTTTATCTATTTGCTGAGAGTTTAATCAAAGCAGGTGTAGAATTAGGGCTTAGTGAAGAGGAAGCAGAAATTTTAGTACTAGAAACCTTAATTGGCTCGGGAAAAATGATTGCCGAAAGCGATAAATCACCTGGGAGACTCCGGGAGGAAGTGACCTCTCCAAATGGAACAACCTACGCAGCAATAAATGTATTTATGGATGAAAAATTATCTTCTACTGTGCTGACCGCTGTTAAGGCTTGTTGTCGGCGTGCGGAAGACTTGGAAGGAGAGTATTCGTAGTGACATTACCAGAGGTTCGGAGGGTTGTCTTGAAGATAGGGAGTAGCAGCCTGAACCATCCCCAAGGTGGCTTAGATGAGCATGCCATCCGAGAGATTGTTTCGGTCATTTCAGCCTTAAAGAAAAAGGGTGTGGAGTGTATCGTAGTTACTTCAGGTGCGGTGGCTGCTGGAATGGGCCAGCTGAAGCTAAACACGCGACCAAGAGATTTGGCGGGTAAACAAGCCGTTTCAGCAGTTGGACAAGGGGTTCTCATAGAGATGTACACTCGAAATCTTGAAAGGCATGGAATTGTAGGGGCTCAAGTTTTATTATCTCGCATAGATTTAGCTCAAGCATCACATTATAGAAACGCTCAAAATACACTGGAGAAGTTACTGCGCCTGCAGGTAGTACCAATCATTAATGAAAACGATACTGTTGCAGTGGATGAGCTTTGTTTTGGGGATAATGATACTCTATCAGCCTTAGTGGCAGGATTAGTCGGAGCTGATTTATTAGTCATTCTAACAGATGTCGATGGTTTGTATACAGCTAATCCGAAAAAGGATCATGCTGCTCGGCTAATCAAAGAAGTGCCCGAGGTATCAGCAGTCGAGAGCATGGCGAGCGGGGCAGGAAGCCTATTAGGGACTGGAGGGATGGTAACAAAACTGAGAGCCGCCAAGATTGCCACGCGATTTGGGATTGGTATGTTGCTTTTGAATTTTACACGACTCCAGGAACTCTTTGTCTTGACTAAGGGCCAAAGTCCTGAAGGAACCTATTTTCAGCCGGTTAAGCATCGTCTGGCAGGTAGGAAACGCTGGATTGCCTATGCTGGATTATCCGAAGGCAGTATCCAGGTCGATGATGGTGCAGCCAAGGCCCTTGTGGAAGAAGGTAAGAGTCTGCTTGCGAAGGGAATCATATCTGTAGAGGGGACTTGGGAACGCAAAGAAATCGTACGGATTATAAACACCCAAGGTGAAGAGATAGCCAGAGGGGTCGTAGAATTGAGCCGGGATGAAGTACAGACTGTGAAAGGGCTTCATTCTCAGAAATTACATCAACTCTTTTCAGACTTTGACGGTGAAGAAGTGGTGCATCGAGATAATATGACACTAATGGTAGATGTATGATCTAGGGGATCACACAATGATTACAAACTATCAAATGTCTAACGGTGGGAGGTAAATCACATGTTTCACCCGGAATTAATTGAGATTGGGCGTAGAGCTAAACAAGCGGCTCGTCAGCTTGCTTTTGCTAGTACTGAGTCTAAAAATAATGCGTTAATCGCAATGGCAGAAGCGCTCTTGAAAAATGAAGTAGAGATTCTAGAGGCTAATAGTTTAGATGTTAAGGCAGCCGAAGAAAAGGGTCTTAAAAAGAGTCTGGTAAATCGTTTGAAATTGACCTCGGCGAGCATTGCTCAAATTAGTCAATCCCTTAAAGACGTTGTAGCTTTAAGAGACCCTGTTGGTGAAGGAGAAGCGTGGACGCGGCCGAATGGATTGCGTATCCAACAAACTCGTGTTCCCTTAGGAGTTGTGGCCATGATTTATGAAGCAAGACCCAATGTGACCGTTGATGCGGCTGCTCTATGTTTGAAGTCTGGTAATGTTGTAATCCTTAGGGGTGGATCCGAAGCCCTAGAGAGTAATAGAGTCTTGTCTAGAGTCATAGCTGAAGCCGCTGAGAAGAGTGGGCTGCCCTCAGGATGTATTCAACTGATTACTGAGACTAGTCGGGAATGGGTTCAGCAATTGATGCGTTTAAATGATTATGTGAATGTCATTATTCCCAGAGGGGGGGCTGGGCTGATTCAAACCGTTGTACAGAATGCTACAGTTCCAGTTATTGAGACTGGTACAGGGATGTGTCATGCCTTTGTTGATCGAGACGCAGATTACAAAAAGGCCCTACCCATTATAATAAATGCAAAGACTCAAAATCCAGGAGTCTGTAATGCCCTAGAAACTATGCTTGTAGATGAAGGGATTTCTGAAGAATTCCTGCCTCTGATTGGGGAAGAGCTTAAGAAACATCAGGTAGAACTTAAAGGATGTCCAAAAACATGTAAGCTGTTGCCATATGCACTTCCTGCCACTGAGGAGGACTGGGTTTCGGAACACCTTGACCTCATTCTAAGCGTAAAAGTTGTGTCCGGTCTGGATGGGGCGCTGGATCATATCTACCAATATTCAACAAAGCATTCTGAGACAATTATCACCGAAAATTATTCAAAAGCTCAACGATTTTTAAGAGAAATTGATGCTGCAGCAGTTTATGTAAATGCTTCTACGCGTTTCACAGATGGAGGACGATTCGGCTTTGGCGCGGAGATCGGAATAAGCACTCAGAAGTTACATGCACGTGGACCAATGGGTCTGAAAGAGTTAACGACGATTAAGTACATGATTTATGGAGATGGACAAATCGTTAAATAATTAAGATAATCGTAAGGAAATTAATGATAGGCCAATAATTATTGATGTCAATGATTATTGGCTAGACTTTTGCCTTTGACTAGGGTACATTTATGATGGCAGGATTTGCGATGTTTGCTGTACCAATCTCAAATGCTACGGTTTGTGAAAGTAGGAGCAACGTAACAGAGGGTGAAATCTAAATGGAATGGGATATTATTGAGAAAGAACTAAATCAATTACGAGTCTCATCTAAAGGGGAAAATGAGCTTGTTATTGTAAAGGGGCATTACAAAAAACTAGAGTGTATTGGTGTTGGGACGGACGCAGCTGTATTTCGTTTTTCGGATGCTCCGAAATATGCTTTCAAAGTATTCAGTGATGATAAGTTAGGGAAGTTAGAAAATGAGATTGAGGTTTATAGAAAGCTAGGTCCTTCGGAGTATTTTCCTGTGTATTATGGTAGAGGATTGAATTATCTTGTGATGAGTTTTGAAGAAGGAATAACACTCTATGATTGTCTTTTAAAGGGGATTCATATACCGAAACAAATCATTCTAGATGTCGATGAGGCCATTAACTATGGGCAAAGCAAAGGACTAAACCCAAGGGATATTCATTTAAAGAATATCCTACTCCAAGAGGGTAGAGCTAAACTTCTTGATGTCTCTGAGTATCTGAATCCAGGAAACGATAAAAGGTGGGAATACTTGAAAGAAGGCTATTTGGAACATTATCACTTAATCGATGGAAAGGCCCTTCCGCTTTTACTTATTGAAACTGTACGAAAGTGGTATAACCAAACTAGTCCCGAAAGTCTTAATGTTCATGACGTTGTTAAAGCTCTCATTATGCTTTTCCGAATGGGGACATAGTTTTAGGGAGAGGTTTTTTGCTTTATCAATGGCATATTCCCGCATATATAAAAAGGACCTGTGATCGCTTGTGGAGAGTGGTACAGGTCCTTTGCCTATTATGGTAAGAGAAATTAATTAAGTGCAGTAGAGCTTTAGCTACCATAAGTGGAGGCATATAGTGTCTTCAGTAGATACAAAAATGATTTAATCTGTTTTAAGAAATTCTTAAGAATTAGACTTGCTATATTTTAAGAACTAAACCTTATAATGCAGTTATGGCATCTCATAATGCCCTTTTGATTAAGGTCATCAGACATTTGCGGTTTTTTGACATGTTTAGGACTTTTGAGTTGTTAGAAACGATTATTGAGGGGGGCTATCGTTGCCGATTTTTAAATCAACTAGGACGCTCCAATTTCCTCAAATACATTCAGGAATTTGATCCTGATCTAATTGTATGCACTTATCCAACAGTCTCTTCAATTCTAGCTCAACTGAGATTAGAGCATATATTGCAGGTTCCGGTGGTCACTATAATTACGGATTATACGGTTCACGGTCATTGGATACATCCCGGTGTGGATCGGTATATGGTGGCCTGTGAGGAGGTTAAGGAAATGTTAGTGACGGCGGGAATCCTTGAGCAACGAATCCACGTGACAGGAATACCGATTAGTCCTAAGTTTGAAAAAGAGAAGGATCTAGAATCCATCATCTCCAAGCTAGGACTTAATCCAGATCTTGCTACCTTTCTCGTAATGGGAGCGTATGGAAACTCTGAAAGCATCAAAAAAATCTGCACAAAACTTGCAGATTCAGGACAAGTACAGCTAATTATTGTATGTGGGAATGATGAAAAATTGTATCATTCGATGCAAGATGTAGCTACTAGTGCCTGTAACCCTCTGGTCCTCTTAGGGTATGTCGATAATATGGAGGAACTAATGTCTGTAGCGGATTTAATTATAACCAAGTCTGGAGGTTTAACGGTTACTGAGGCACTCACGATGCACCTACCACTTGTCATCTATAAGCCCATACCAGGTCAGGAAGAAGAAAATGCAAGTTTTGTGCAACGCATTGGTGCGGGACGGATTGCAAGTTCAGACATGGAATTGGAAGGATTACTTGATCGCTTTATAGGCTATCCAGAGGAACTTGAGAAAATTCGGGAGAAAGCAATATCCGCTTTACAAGGTCACTCTGCAGAACAAGCGGTTAATAATATGCTTGTATTAGTGGTGAATTTAAGAAATAAGCAGAGAACCGGTTGATTCCGTATAACAAAGTTATAAGTCGAAAGGAAAATAATAGAGATGCAAAAAAAGATGATTAAAGGTCTTATGCCTCTTTTCTTAATGTTGTCAATTCCAATTTCAAATATCCCATATAGTCTGCTTAATAATGCTAATCGTGGCATCCATAGCTTAGTTACAGATATAGACCAAGGAGTTCCCTTTTTAAAACTATTCGTTTTACCTTATATATCTTGGTATTTCTTCATATTTGGAACTTTAACTTACTTTTGTCTGAAAGATAAGAATATCTATTACCGGACGTTATTATCTATTAATCTTGGACTATTGATATCTCACGGAAGCTATTTCTTTTTTCAGACACATGTTCCTAGGCCAGAACTTATTGGGGATGACGTTTTAACGATGCTAATAGCGTTTATTTATAGCAATGACCAACCATATAATGCCTTTCCAAGTATTCATGTCTTATTAAGCTTTTTAATGATTAAAGCGATTAACAAGTATCCTGCCAAAAATTACTTGAATATAACAATTGTTTATTTCAACGCCATCTTAATTATTTTAGCAACCCAGTTTATAAAGCAACATGTTATTTTAGATCTCTTATCTGCAATAGTATTAGGTGGGTTAATTTTCGATCTGGTTTTTTACGTAAATATGGAGAGATTACGCGCGTTGCTAAAGGACCCCTACTTATGGTTGATAATGAAAAAAAACCAAAGATCTAATAATAGTTATTGAGTGTGAACAAGTACATCTTGGGGGGGGGCTCTTATAATAATTGGAGTTATATTAGTTTAAAAAATTTCACGACTAAACCAATTCTTATATGACGAATTACTATATAAATGATAAACTAATATTTGAACTGATTTTAGAATTATCAGATCTTTTATACTAAACCTAAAAAAATACTGATCTTAGATAGAAAGAGGGCAAATACGGAGGAACGATTATAATGGAAGAGTTATCCTATCAGCGTAAAATCACGATAATGATTGCCATCATTGTAGCCATGTTTTTTTCTTCGATTAACCAAACAATTGTTGGTGTGGCCTTACCTCGTATTATCGCTAAACTCGGTGGTATGGATTATTATACTTGGATTATATCAATCTACCTATTAGCTTCAACGATCTCTACGATCCTGGTCGGAAAACTCTCAGATATCTATGGTCGAAAGCCTTTCATCTTATCAGGAATTGTAATTTTTATGATTGGTGCTTTCTTGTCCGGAACCTCTAAGGATATTTTTCAATTGATTGTTTACCGAGGGGTTCAGGGGGTAGGGGCTGGTATTATCATGGCTACAGCTTTTACAGCCATTGGGGATTTATTCTCACCGCGTGAAAGAGGACGATGGGCTGGACTCATGAGCGCTGTTTTCGGAATATCTAGTATCCTAGGTCCAGGTTTTGGAGGATATATTGTGGATCATATGGACTGGCACTGGGTATTTTGGTTTTTCCTTCCTCTTGGATTTATTGCCTTCTTTATGATTCTGATTCTTTTCCCTAGAACTCAGCGTCGAGAGTCAGAGTCTATCGATTATTTAGGTTCCTTATTTCTAACTCTTACAATTGTTCCGATGTTACTTGTATTCTCTTGGGCAGGAACAAAGTATCCGTGGGGATCATCTCGAATTTTAGTACTCTTAATAGTTGCTGTTGTTTCTATAGCTCTGTTTATCTTCGTTGAAACTAAGGTGAAAACCCCGGTTCTTCCACTATACTTATTTAAGAATAGAGTGGTAATTATTTCGAATATGGTTGGCTTCCTAATGTTTGCTGGAATGATGGGTGCACTTATGTATATGCCGTTTTATGTTCAGGGAGTTATGGGTGTTTCGGCAACCTATGCGGGTTATGTCACTATGCCTATGTCTATAAGTATGTTTACTTTGAGTGCCTTTTCAGGACGTCGGATGACTAAGACGGGTAAATATAAAAAAATGGCACTCATTGGAACGGCTATCATGGTTTTAGGAATGTTTTTAATGTCTATAATGAATAGTATCCTTTTGGCCGCGCTCAGTATGGCTATATTCGGTTTTGGTCTCGGGCTTAGCATGCCCGTCTTTATGATCTCTGTCCAAAATTCAGTTGATTCAAAAGATTTAGGAGTGGCTACAGCTTCTGTGCAATTATTTCGCAACCTTGGCGGGACTATGGGTATAGCTGTTATGGGTACCATTCTTTCAACAAGTATCACAACCAAAATGAAAGGGTTAACCTCTATTAATAGTAGTATTAATTCGGTATCACTAGATCCAGCGATGGCTGAAAAGCTAGTCCAATTTAAAAATCCCCAAATCTTACTAGACCAAACGAAACTTATTGATATTCAAAACAGCTTGCCTATCCCAATACAACCTGTCTTTACACAGCTTATCGAAAGCTTACGGGAGGCCTTAGCTGCTTCCTTATCGAATGTCTTCATAACTGGAACGATCGTATTAGTTGTGGCGTTCGTACTAACCTTTTTCCTTAAGGAAGTTCCCCTTCGCACTTCGGTTAAGTACAGTAAGTCATAATGAGAATAAGAACAAACAGGACTCAAAGGTTGATGACGATCTTATGAATAAGCGCTTGGGACTTATTGACTTAGCTTTGTAGCAAATGAATTGGGCAGAAATCGAAAAGGCCACGCGGTTGCGTGGCCTTCAAAATTAGTAAGAAAATATTGAATTCGAGTCAGGACCTTAATAGACGCGTTTTGCTCCAACATACGTGTTGGTCCAGTAAGGGGTAAAGGGGTAAATAGCAACTCCCTTACTACTCGTTGCACTGATAAATTCATTATTTCCTAGAAAGATTCCTACATGACTGACTTGTTTTCCCGAGGTGATGTTAAAGAAAACCAAGTCGCCTGGAATAAGATCACTGAAGCTCACTGGTGTTCCTATAGCGTATTGATCCACACTAACACGTGGTAAACTAATATTTTGGCTAGCAAAAACATAGCGTGTAAAACCAGAGCAGTCAAATCCCGCTGGAGTGGTACCTCCCCATCTGTAGGGAACGCCTAGAAAACTTTTGGCTGTGTTAATAATTTGCTCCGTTTTTCCCTGAGGTGAACGAGTTGCAATCTGTAAGGCTGCTTGAGTTTGTGGTCCGACAACACCATCGACTAACAGGTTTTTATCACGTTGAAACGCGATAACGGCAGCCTTGGTTTTTGTTCCGAAAATTCCATCTAATGGACCAACATTATAACTTAAGGCTTGAAGTTCTGATTGCAACAGGCGGATATCTGAGCCAGTTGATCCTACTTTTAGTATAGCCGCTTGGGCTCCAGAAGCAGAGGCCAAAATTGTCATTATTACTAAGGTCATTAATATAATGCTTTTTTTCACATGAATACCCCTTTCTTGTATTAGTTTTAAAACATATAGTTTTTTCGACCGTTGCTTTCACTAAAGTTGTTCCAGTTAAATTACATATGCTGCAATAAGCCCCTTGCTCAGTGAAGTATACATGCTGACAACGTAAAAATATAGTACAAGTTGTTGGTATATATACCATTTAAAACTTCTTAAGTAATTATACGGTAAAATAGAATCAACGAACTCGTGAAGGAGAGCCTAGAGGAAGGTCTTAAAAGTTTCGTTTTCGGGGTACTATAATACCTAGAAAATGTCATTAAGTAAGGAGAATTAAAATGCTAAAGGTTCTAGTAGCCGAGATTGATAATAAGTCGACGGTCGTGAATGCTTTCGGTGATTTAAATACGGAAAATCCTAAGAAACTTGGACAAGGGATTTCCTCGACGACAGCAGATAATGGGGATATTGGAATTGGAGTTAAATGTGCTGTTAGTAATTTGGAAAACAATATTGGGCCGGCAGGTTCGTTGGAGGAAATACCTTTATATGTTATAAGTTGGCTAACGGAACAAAGTGTAATTCAGGAAACTAGTTTCAGCGAATTTAATTGTGAAGGCCGTATTTTTACTGCTCCGCAAGCAATCATGAAGTCAGCTCAACTGATTTATGAAGAAGTTGGGGATGTTATAGTGCTTGACGTAAGTGGTGCATCGACTACGGTATACTCGATAACTGCGAAACGATTAGCTCAACAAACAGTTGAGGAAGATCTTGGCTTAAGAATACCTGCTTTGACCTTAGTGAAACTCATAGGTGAAGGTAGAATAAAGGAGCATTATGGCCAGGATTGGAAGGAAATTTTAAACTCTGAACTTGAGACGACAGAAAAGATAGCCCTTAACGCAGAGCTGGTTTCTGCGGCAGTATCAATAGCACTGCAAAGGCATAGTAGTGGATTTATCAAAGATAGGAATAGTGTTTTAAGCGTCGAGATGCAGAATTTAAGGCGGATCAGGTGGATCGTTGGAACCGGGTTGGCTCTCACCCAGCTGCCAAATGCCCTTGATATTATGAAGGAAAGCATTAAGGAGATGAACCATCCTTTGCTTTCTCACGAAGGCATAGCAGTAATGTTAGATAAAGATTGTCTAATGGCCTCCTTGGGAGTTTTAGCATCGACCTACAGAGCAGGAGCCTGGGAGCTTTTGCGTGAGTCCTTCGGAGTAGAGAACTAAACGTCACTGTGAAGGAGTATAGGTTGAAATGAATAATCATAACAATAAGTCTGCAATTGGACTTGCTGTCTTGTTTGAGTTAATTCTAATAGTAACTGCTTTAGTAGATATCCTATCAAGAGAATGGAAAACCGTACTCTTGGTTTTGCTCGCTATGGTATGTCTTATTTTGCCTTTCATTATTACGTGGATTGCTAACCTAAAGAATATAATGTTACCTTCTAGCTTTCAGATCATAACATTAATATTTATTGTACTAGCCCAATACTTTGGAGAAATTATGAATTTTTATCAAATTTTTTGGTGGTGGGATTTATTTTTGCATGCCATTTTTGGCAGCTATGGGGTGATAATTGCCTGGCATCTTATGAGAGGGGTTATCAGAAAAGAACAAGAAACGACGAATCAACGATTTACGTTATTTAGATCGATAGTTGCATTTAGTTTTACCATTGCCTCAGGTGCTTTATGGGAAATATTAGAATTCATGGGGGATTACTTTTTCAAAACGAGTATGGTAAAGGGCGGGCTTGAAGACACATCGACAGATCTTATTGTAAAGATTTTGGCAGCGTTCATCACTTCGACTTTTTGTTACTATCGCATTTTGAAACGTAATAATAGTCTAAGGTTAGAGATCTAAATTATTTAATATTTACTTTTACTATAGAAGATATCCAAAAGGTTGTTAGCTATCTTATAACAGCAATACTTAGAAATTACTTAAAATATGTTATAATACTAATAAATGAAGCACCTCATACACATACAGTTTATGTAGGTTGATTCAGGCTTGATTGTTACGTTCCGGATGGGACTAGGATTAAGCTCCCCTTACCCCCGTTTTTGTGGTATAAAGCTAATGAGAAAGGTATGATGACCCATGATATCAAAAAAAATGCAAGAGCAGGTGCAAAATAGTTCTGTTATTCGTGCCATGTTTGAGGAAGGAAAACGATTGGCAGGAATTCACGGCGCAGAAAACGTTTTTGATTTTAGCCTTGGAAACCCCAATGTCAAACCACCTGAAGATGTGAAGAAGGCAATTTTGGAGATAGTTAATGATGGAGAAGCTGCAGGTGTTCATGGGTACATGAATAACTCGGGCTATGAAGATGTAAGAGCAGCCATCGCTAAATCGATTAATGATAAATTTGATACTACATTTACTCATAATAATATTATTATGACCGTTGGAGCCGCAGGTGGCTTAAACGTCATTTTCAAGACTTTACTTAACCCTGAGGATCAGGTTATTACTTTCGCACCTTTTTTCGGAGAATATAGGAGCTATGTTAAAAACTACGAGGGTGAACTAGTCATAATATCCCCAAATACGATTGATTTCCAGCCTAATCTTGAAGAATTTAAAGAGAAAATTACTCCTAAGACTAAAGCGGTTATCATCAATTCTCCTAATAACCCAACAGGTGTTATCTATTCTGAAGAAACCATTATTAAGCTCTCGGGAATACTTAAGGAGAAGCAAAAGGAATTTGGCACGGATATTTATATTGTTTCTGACGAACCGTATCGGGAACTTGCTTATGATAACATTGAAGTGCCCTATCTTTCAAAATACTATGAAAACACAATCATAGGATACTCGTTTAGTAAATCACTTTCCCTACCTGGAGAACGTATAGGCTACTTAGTGATTTCTGATCAGGCGGCTGATTTTGAGAATATTATTTCGGCGGCTAATATTGCTAATCGAATTCTAGGGTTCGTAAATGCTCCGTCATTATTTCAACGCGTTATTGCCAAGTGCTTAGATGCTAAGGTGGATCTCGAGATCTATAATAGGAATCGGGAACTGTTCTATAATGCCCTCTTATCCTATGGCTATGAATGTATTAAACCAGAAGGTGCTTTTTACATGTTTGTTAAATCTCCCATTGAGAATGAAGCAGAGTTCTGCCGAATGGCTAATAAGAAGAATATTCTAATTGTTCCTGGCAGTGCCTTTGGCTGCCCAGGCTATGTTCGTATTGCCTATTGTGTTGCTTACAAAACCATTGAAAAATCATTACCAGGTTTTAAGGCATTAATTGAAGAATTGAAAAAATAAAGATTCATATATTGACGTATAAGTCAAATAGTTTTTATCAATGAAAAAGAGCAAGAAGCTAAACCCTCCGCGGTGCTTCTTGCTCTTTTGATAAAGGAGTTAAACCGAATAATGTATATTTCGTGTAGTTCAGAACGGAAAATGGTTGAAATTCCTAGAGAGGGAGAAGCAATAATCGCTGGGTATTGGAGTCCTCAGCTAGATTTATGTTCTCATCCCGTAAGCCTAAAATGGAAGGATGGCAAGGTCAACACCTTGGAGACATTAGATTCTTTGGAGAGTTGTGCCAAAATATCATCCTTGCAATGGAATTCCTATTTTCTCTTACCGGGATGGATAGATGTTCATGTCCATCTAGCTTTGGACAGCCTTGATTTTTATCAGTGTTTGGAAAATTGGGCTCAGCCATCTTTAATAGAGGATAACATCGAAAGATATTTACAGCGATATCTAGAGATGGGAATTGTGGGTATTCGTGATGGTGGTGACTTGCCTGGCTTTTCATGGATGGCGAAAAACAAGGTGAGGGAAGGAGTTTGGTCTGGACCGGGGATTATTTCAGTACGGGAAGCTGTGAATAGAGCGGGTATGTACGGCCGTTTTCTCGGTCGTGGTTTTATTGATTTCTTAGACTGGCGAGACAAGGAAAGTGGTTTCTTTGACCAAGGACTAGACCAGCTTAAAGTCATCGTCACTGGACTAATTCGGTTTGATGCTTTTCACAAGGTAGGCCCAACTCAATGGACAGTCGAGGAATTAAAAGGGTTGGTCGAATCGGCTCATGAACGAGGGAAACTTGTCATGGCTCATGCTAGTGGAGAAGAGGGGATCTCGGTAGCGATTGCTGCAGGAGTGGATTCCATTGAACATGGATATTACATAACAACCGGACAGCTTGAATTGATGAAAAAAAAGAATATTGCTTGGGTCCCTACCGTGGCACCCATCGGAAATATTCTCAAATATCCTTCGGATCGATACTCCAGCCTCGAAATTGATACCTTGAAACGTATTCTAGAGGGACAATTATCTAGAATCTATGAGGCTTACTGTCTAGATGTCCGAATGGGTGTTGGTACAGATGCAGGTGCCTATCGAGTACCTCACGCAGAAGGCTTTTATGATGAGTTAGACTGGATGATACAAGCTGGAATTCCAAGGCTAGAGGTCTATCGTATGGCGACCCGTGAAAATTCTCAAATTGTTGGAAAACCGGATTGGGGAAGGTTAGATATCGGAACCCCTATGAATCAATTACAGCTCGTAAATGGCTTTAGGTGATAGAGGGTTTCATACCTAAATGTGAGTTGAAGTAATCTTTTGAAACATCACCAAAAGTCCAACACAAAGCCTATAGATCGAATCAATCTTAAGGTTGCCTTCAGCAGTGGCATCGAAAAAAACATTAAGCTTAGACTCCAAGTCTTCTTCTGGTTTTTTGTAACATATAAGTATTGGAACCTTTGGTAGAGGGTGTAAGACCAGGGAAATATCTGAGGAAAAACTAGTTTCAGTGTATTTTCCACTAAAAATGACTATCAAATCTTCAATAAAATCAGGATGAGTATCAATAAGTTGCTTTAAAGGTTTTTCAAATCTTTGTTCAAAAAAGGAATTCCATACAGTTTCATTACTAAGTTCTCTGAAGGGAACCCATTTGCCGGATAGATCATTGCCGGCACTATAGATAATATAATTCAGTAAAGGGACCGTCACCCATACATTGATGTGGCAGTCAGATATAATGTTTCCCTCAGAATCAACGGTGAAGTTCTTGCCTAAACACTTAACTGTCAGCTTATCGCTAGAAAGCTTAGCCCCTAATCGTTGTACCGACGCGGCAAAGTCAATGTTAACTATTTCTCTTTTTAAGGGTTCTAGTGCCTGCTTAAGTTGATCTTCGGGAGTCGCTTGTTTGATGATTTTTCCTTCAAGTTCCTCAAGGATATTGTTGTCAAGATGGGGACATTGGTTGAGACGTTTTTGCCCTTTAATCACATCAGCAGCAAACGCTAAGCAGGTCACCACTCCACATTGTTTGCAATTCGTTTTAGGGAGTATTTTATAGATTTCAATTGGGTTGTCGAGTTTTGCCATATGACATTGCCCCTTCCGCAAGAAGACTTCATAATTTTCATTTAATTAATATTCTATAACAAATCACGATTCCCTTCAGCATGTTAAGCGACATAGCAGAACAATCTTCAAACAGATATTTATACTCTTATATCATCGCGCGGCGAGGCAATAGGGAAGGATAGTTATTTCTTCTTTTCAAAGAGCGTGTTATGATAATATAGTTAGATGCTCCGACGACAAATTTCCTTGAGTGTAAATTTGTCATTACACATGGAATAAGGATAAATACCTAAATAGATCGTTATGATTAATTACGAACATTTATAATAGAAGGAGAGAGAAATGTTATGGAGAATTTCACTGGGGGATTAGGGCTACAACAAATACTTATGGGAGTTTTAGGGATCCTAGCTGTAGGTTTTATTCTCAAAAAGCTCTTTAAATTGGCTATTACCATAGCAATTATTATTGCACTTGTATACTATGGATTGCCCATGCTCCAGACAGTTGTACCAATGTAAGAGGGGAGGACTTAGTGTGAATGTTATTGGTAATATAATCTGGCTACTATTAGGCGGGATTATTGCCTCTGTTCTATGGTTTTTAGCGGGCTTATTATTGTGTGTAACAATCATTGGCATTCCATTTGGTGTTCAGTGTTTTAAGATTGCTCTATTTGTCTTGTGGCCTTTTGGAAAAGAAATCGAACTTGGAAACTTTGGAGCAGGAGGTTTAATCTTTAATATCATCTGGCTCGTCGTTTTTGGATGGGAGTTTGCTATAGCTCACCTGGTTATAGGAGCATTTTTTTGTCTAACAATTGTAGGTATACCCTTTGGACTTCAGCATTTTAAATTTGCAAAACTGGGGCTTATCCCTTTCGGGGCAAGAATACAATAGGCATAATGCTAGGCGTCAGTGACATATTCTACAAAAGCTTTATCAATGTGGGACAAGTCATTTTCTGAGAGGATGAGTAAATAATGATACGCATTGGGGTAATTGGACAGTCGGGTGAGATCCCCGCTGAACTGCAACGATTAGCTTATGAAATAGGTAGAGAAATTGCTCTAAGAGGTGCAATTCTTTTATCAGGTGGTACAAATGGTGTGATGGAGTGTGCTTCTAAAGGTGCTAAAGAAGCGAATGGCTTAGTCGTAGGGATTTTGCCGGGAGATACAATGGATAAGGCGAACAAATATATCGATATTCCTATTAATACCGGATTAAGCTTTGATTACCGGAGCTTAATTCTCGTTCATTCATCGGATGCGTTGATAATGGTGGGGGGAGGAAATGGCACTCTGGGGGAATTATCCGCCGCTTATCTGAACCTCAAACCTGTTATAATACTCGAACCTTCAGGCGGTTGGGCTAATAAGGTAAGGACCATGGCTTATGACGAGGCTTATCTCGATGAACGAAAAAGCACGAAATTGGATTATGCACAGACAGTTAAAGAGGCTTTAGATATTGCCTTCAGCCGAGTGGAAAGATGAGACCCCAAAACCAATTAACCGCCCACTTGTTCTGGATACAAGTGGGCGGTTAGTTGGTTTATGCAGAAGGAAGATATCGGCAGCATTTTCAATTGGTCATGTAGACCGAGGGATTTACAGCAAGACCCGTGATTAGTTCGAGAGACTTTCTAGGACTCGTAAAAAACTACTTGGAAACGGAGCTACAGCTATAATTTTACGTTGCTCAACTGGATGTGGGAATTCCAACGAAACTGCGTGCAAGGTTTGTCCTGCTATAAGAGTTGAGCCTTTTCCGTACATTCTGTCTCCTATAATTGGATGTCCTGAATGGGATAAATGAACACGGATCTGATGAGTCCTGCCAGTGTCTAGAGATAGTTCCAACAAGGAAGCTTCCGAAAAGCTCTGAAGTGTCGTGTAATGAGTTATGGCCTCGTCTCCCTTTTGGTTAACGGCGCGCCGATTCGGCTTGGTAAGATGTGGACCTATCGGTGCAATAATAGTTCCAGATGAGGGGTGCATAATTCCATGAACCACGGCTTGGTAAGTACGCTTAAGGGTTCCCTCCTTTAAACCTTTATCTAACTGGGCTTGAGTATGGCTGTCTTTAGCAAATAGGACACAGCCTGAAGTTTCTCTGTCCAGGCGGTGTATTGGACGGGCAGTGCAAACTACTCCTTGCTGTTGATAATAATGGGCGAGGTAATTGCTTAAAGTACCCCGGGATGTCTGACCCGCTGGGTGTACCAACAGACCTGAGGGCTTGTTCAATACTATAAGATACTTATCTTCATATAATACATCGACTAGTCCTTGCTCTGGTTCGACTCCATAGGATGAGTCTTCAAGAGTTAGAACACGCAAAATATCACCCGTTTTAACTCTCTTTTGTAAAAAAACGGGTTTCTTATTCAAGATTATTCCCTTTTGTCGGGTTAACTTCTGAATCTTTCGTCCTGAATACTCCAGGATCTGTTTTAGGTAGACCTCAACCGTTAGTCCTTCATGCTCCTCTACAATCGGGTAGGTAATGTATGATTTCATAATACAATCACTCTCGCCATAATAATTTTGATGTTCCCTCTACACTACCACATTTTTTCTCTATATGCATATGAGCATCATCATTTAAATGAGGGGAACTAAAGACACTCATTCCATACATAAGAAGTTCCACCGTTCCGAATTTAGAATACGATTCCCATAGCGATTAGAAGAGGATTTAATTACTACGACTAACCATATAGAATTATCAAGATCTAATATCACCAAAATATATTTGTTTCGGGATAGACTGCAAATCGAACCTTAATTGCAAATTGAAACGCAACCTTTTTGACTCCAACTGAAGCTTCATAATGTAATTAAATTCATAGATACCAGGGGTTGCATCCTGGTTTACAAAAGATTGGATAGTGTCAAGGGTGATGCGAGGGATACCGGAAGCCTTTCGGCTGAGGATATGCTCGCCATCATCCCATTGACACGTGAACTAAACCAATACGCTTGAAGACGGCAAAGTCTCTTTTACCCAAGATAGAAAGAGAGTTTGCTTGGCAAGCGCCGAGCGTTCCGTTATTTTCATTGCTCATGATTTAGATTTACACACCTTTTCAATGCTATATAATCTGAATGGGTTGGCGGCGAAAAGGAGAATAACCATGTCGAAGTTTTTTACGTACGAAGAAAGGCTGACCTTACAGAAATGCCTAAAAGAAAGTCATTCTTTTAAAGAAATTGCCCGCAGATTGGATAAGGACCCAACCACGATTTCCAGAGAAGTCCGCAAACATCTTTCAGAGGTTGCCACCGGTTATCCGGGGTTTTCCTACAATGCATGCAGGAACCGTTTCAACTGCAGGAAAAAAGGACTCTGCGGTAAAGAATGTACAAGGCGTTCAGCTGTCAATTGCAAGCTCTGTCAGAAGTGTAACGACAACTGCCAAGATTTTATCGAGGAAATCTGTATGGCAAGGTTCCGGGTCCCTTATGTCTGCAATGGCTGCCAGCAGATTGGGAAATGTACGTTACTGAAAAGTCTCTATGATGCGGAGCATGCCCATGTCAAATCCCACAAAACCATCTCAGAATCCCGCAGTGGCCTTTGTGTCTGCGAAGAGGAGATTGCCCGGCTAAACGCTATTATCAGTCCTTTGGTACAGCAGGGGCAATCTATCCATCAGATTTATGTGAGCCATGAGAATGAGCTCATGTGTAGTGAGAAAACCATCTAAAACTACATCGACGCCTGTCTTATGGATGTACGCAACATCGACCTGCCCAGGAAAGTGAAGTTCCGTGCACGCTATAAAAAACCCGAATTCAAAGTGGACAAGGGCTGCAGGATCGGGCGAAACTACGACGCATTCCAGAGCTTCATAGAGAAGAATCCGGATACGGCTATTGTCCAAATGGACTCTGTCATTGGAACTAAGGGTGGCAAATGCCTTTTGACGGTGCATTTCGTAGATGCGAGTCTGATGCTTGCTTTCCTTCGGGATTCCAACACCTCACAATCGGTGATTGACGTATTCAACGACCTTGACCAACGGCTGGGGCGGGAACTGTTTCGAAAGCTGTTTCGAAAGCTGTTCCCAGTCCTCCTGACGGACAACGGCAGTGAGTTTTCCAATCCCAAGGCCATTGAGTATGGGCCTGGGACGTACGGCAACTTGCGCACGCAGATTTACTACTGTGATGCCGGATGCCCTCACCAGAAAGGGGCCATTGAAGTCAATCACGGTCTGATCCGAAGAGTTCTTCCCAAAGGGTCAGGATTCAATCACCTGACACAGGAAGATGTTACCCGGATGATGAACCATATCAATTCCTACAAAAGAAAAAAGCTGAACAATCGTAGCCCCTACGAAACGTTCAGCTTTTACCATGGAGAAGAGGTTTTACACAAACTCGGATGTTCGCCGGTTGCCGCCAGTGACATCCTGTTAAAACCTAGTCTTCTCAAAAGATAGAACCATAATAATGCGCCGCCAACCCTCCATGCACATCCATAAATAGAGGTGGATTCTCCGATTACAATTAAATCGAGAGGGAGTCGATCTCCTTTTGGCATGCCCGTTTTTCTCATGATACGCCAGAAAAACGAATAAATCAAACTGCATTTGGGCTACAAAAGCTGCTTTTCGTTTTCAAAACTGGCTTTTCAGATACAAAAACTGCGTTACGTTTACAAATATTCAGTTGTCGGTTACAAAAAATGCTTCTTGGTTTACAAAGTGGCCTCTCGTCTTTCAAGTAAGTGACTGCAAATCGAATAAATTTGAATAGCAATAAATAAATTACATTGTGTAAAGTATATTTGACATAGTGTAATTTTTCTGTTACTATTATTCTAGAGGTGTTAGGATGAGCAAAAATTTGAAAATGAAATCCTCAAGAGCTGCTAAAGACATGTCACAAAAGGATCTGGCGGATGCCACGGGAGTAACCCGTCAGACTATTAATGCTATTGAGAAGGGGGATTACAATCCATCAATTAAATTATGCATTGCTATTTGTAAGGCTCTAGATAAGACTCTTGATCAACTATTTTGGAAGGATGATGAAGATGCATAGAAGTCAATTGGATGAAATGCAGCTACAAAAACGAAACATGGTTGGGAATCAAGCGTATATGCTACTTTTCTACTTGCTCTTAATTGATATAGGTCTTTATGGCTATGGTTTTCGATGGCTACAATATCCCATGAATGTTTTTATAATTATGCTAGGGTGTATGACTTATTATTTGATCCGTCTAATATGGAATAATTCATATGTCGGGCCTGGAATAAAGAATAAAAGTGTAGTGAGAAAAATCGGCCTAGTCATTGCACTAGCAGGGATTGTGGCAGGAATCACAATTTCTTATTTGGGATCCAATTCTCTAGAAATGCTATTTGCCTATGAGGATAATGCGGCAATGATTTTATTGATAGTTTCAATAGTACTATTCATAGTGTTGGCGGTTGTCGGCTTAATTTCTAAATGGCAAAACAGAAGCGGTGACTAACTAACTAGGACCCTTCAGAAAGTTTCCTCAGAGTTAAGACTAGAGACATTGAAAACGCAGATCACGGCTATGTATGGAAAAATGATCTACCAGTAATACTAGGGTTAATATATGATTGGAGGTGTTTTTATGGGAGATAAAAGTCCTAAGAACAAGGAAAAAATGAAGAAGAAGGTTGAGAAAAAAGCCATTATTCCTCCAATATCTTAAATGCCAATCCAAAAGTACTTTGCCTTCTTAATTGCCTTTAAACGACTCCGGTACTAGCTGGAGTCTGTTTTTTGGATAATTGGTAGTATATCTAAGTAAATCACGCCATAATTTGTTATAATAGAGGTCTGGATGCGATTCCGTTCCGTATGATGTAAGGGTTAGTATTAAGTGAAAGTCGGAGGTTATATGACAAATTTTCGTTTTTTTAAAACTCCAATTACAGAAATCATAAAAAAGAGAATTTCTGTCCGTACTTATTCAGAACAGCCACTTACAAGCGATATAAAAGAAACGCTGCTTGAATTCTTTGCAATTTCTAAAGGTCCTTTTGGAACGCCTGTTAGATATAATCTCATCGAAAGGAACCTCGCTCGTTCAAGATCGAATGCAAAGCTTGGAACTTATGGAGTGATAAGGGGTGCATCGACCTATGTTGTTGCCGTAGTTGAAAAGGCCGACAAAGACTTAGAGGATTTTGGATATTCTTTAGAAAATGCTATTTTATTTGCTACGTCTTTGGGGTTGGGCACTTGTTGGCTTGGGGGTACTTTTAAGAAGAGCGAATTCAGTAAAGCGATTGAGCAAAAAGAGCATGAAATATTACCTTGTATCTCACCGATTGGCTACCCCAGCAGTAAAAGAAGTTTGATCGATACTGCTATGAGATTTACAGCTGGATCAAAAAACAGAAAAGAATGGGGAGAGCTTTTTTTTAGTGGAGAGTTTGGGCGTCCTCTATCAATAGAGGAGGCTGGAAAATATGAAACTCCTCTAGAAATGGTTCGACTTGCACCTTCGGCCTCCAACAAGCAGCCATGGAGAGTTGTGAAAACTAATAATATACTCCATTTCTACCTTCAACATACCAAGGGTTATGCGAAGTTATTAGCATATGATTTACAACGAGTTGATATGGGAATTGCCATGTGTCATTTTGAACTGACTACCAAGGAATTAGGAATCAATGGATGTTGGTGTGTCTGTGATCCGGGGAACAAAGGCAAACCGCAAGACACAGAATATGTTGTGAGTTGGATCGAAAGCGTCTAACAAGAAAAGTAATGAAGGATGAGGTTTATTGAACACTGGAACATGGATTGCGATTTACTTGCCATTATTCATTCTTTTTTTTATCATATTGCCACAGCAACGTTCAGTCCATAAGGCTGTTTTATTAAGAATTAAGAAAAGGAAAGGTGTTGTTAAGATGACAAACGAGCTTCTAAATAAATATATCGGCAAGAACTGCCAGATAACGACAGGCTCTTTTGGTACGAACGTTAAAGGGAAAATCATTAATGTTAATGATAATTGGATTGAAGTTGAGACTAAAAAAGGCAACGAATTAATCAATGCTGAATTTGTTCAGAGCATAAAAATAGGCATTTAATTGACTATTTTCATCATTAATCGCCCTTATAATAGTAATTAAAAAACTAGTTGACAGCATATGACGAAAATGGTATTATAATCGAGTGCCACAAAGCCATACAATGATCAGAAAATAAGAGGTTTAATACTTCAAGTATATGATCAGAACTTTGTGAGTTAGCTATTGACAACGCAAGTTGAAAATGCTAAGATGTGATTCCGGCCCAAACGGGTCAAGAAAATGATGGTCTTTGAAAA